>CAVXOS010000006.1:0-72500 GCA_963763465.1 uncultured Gaiellaceae bacterium
CCCGGGCGAGATAGAAGGCTCCGGATCGGTAGTGGAGGAGCGCGGGATCGTCCACCCGGAGAGCCAGCGCGACGGCCGCATTCGACTCGTGACCGGCCGAGCCGATCGTGTAGAAGCTGCGCCCGTGCCGCTCCAGCCAGCGCGCCGCATAGTCGGCCTGACGGCTGTCGACCTGTGCGCGCCAGATCTCCTCGGCCTCGGGGGGAGCGCTGCGCAGCGCGGCGCTCGGCTGCAGCGCCCTCAGAGCCTCGAGGAGATGATCCTCGAGCGGGTCGTGCTCGACGTGCGCGGCTGTCGACATGGGGCGAGGCGAGCCCGCTCTATGCGGCGACCGGCTGCTCCAGCTCGGCGCTCCAATCCCCTGCCGCGGCGAGGGAGTTCATGCGCGCCCGGTGCGTGAACGCTGCTTGCGCTGCCTCCGTGTTGGCGGCGTCGCCGCCCCACGCCTCGAGGGCCGACGCCTGCAGCGCGCGCCCATACGAGAACGACAGCGGCCAGGGGCCTCCGATCCGGTTGATCGCGTCGAGGTTCTGCGTCGCCTCGACCTCCGACTGCCCCCCGGAGAGAAAGACGATGCCGGGGACGGCCGCGGGCACGTGCGTGAGGAAGCACTGGAGCGTGAGCTCGGCGATCCGTGACGCCGGCGCCTGCTCGGCGCAGCCCTTGCCCGAGATCACCATGTTGGGCTTGAGCAGCGCGCCACGAAGATCCACGCCCTGCACGAGCAGCTCGTGGAACGTCCACTTCAGCGTGCGCGACGTGACGTCGTAGCAGCGCTCGATCGTGTTGTCCGCGTCCATGAGCACCTCGGGCTCGACGATCGGGACGATCCCGGCTTCCTGGCACAGGGCCGCGTAGCGTGCGAGCGCGTGCGCGTTGGCGCGGATGCAGGCGACCGAGGGGATTCCGTCGCCGATCGTGATCACGGCCCGCCACTTGGCGAAGCGGGCGCCGAGCGAGCGGTACTCCTCGAGCCGCCCGCGAAGCCCGTCCAGGCCTTCGGTGATCTTCTCGCCCGGGAATCCGGCCTGGTCGTGTGCTCCCGTATCGACCTTGATCCCGGGGATCGAGCCCTTCGCTGCGAGCAGCTCGGGGAACGGCGTCCCGTCGTCCGCGGCCTGTCGAATCGTCTCGTCGTAGAGGATGACGCCGCCGATGAACTCCTCCATCTCGGGCGCCGTGAAGAGGAGCTGCCGGTAGGAGCGCCTGGCCTCCTCGGTGGACTCCACGCCGATCGAGTCGAAGCGCTTCTCGATCGTGCCCGTGGACTCGTCGGCGGCGAGGATGCCCTTGTTGTCGGCGACGATCGCCTTGGCGGTCTCGTGCAGCTCGTGGGCTCCCATCTAGGGCGCTCCTTTCATCAGGCTCTGGATCTTGCTGAGTGGATGCGAAGCGACGATGCGCCGGAACGTGCCGGAACGAGAGCGCATGACGATCGACTCGGTCTCGACTCGGTCGCCCACGACGCGGACGCCGCGCAGCAGGGCGCCGCTCGTGACACCGGTCGCAGCGACGAAGACGTCCTCGCCCTCGACGAGGTCGTCCGCTGCGAGGACGCGGTCGAGGTCGAAGCCGCCCTCGAGCAGGCTCTTCCGCTCGTCGTCGGAGCGCGGCCACAGCTTCCCCTGCATCGCGCCGCCGAGGCACTTGATCGCCGCGGCGGAGATCACGCCCTCCGGGGTCCCGCCGATGCCCATGAGCAGGTCGACACCCGTGCCCGGCTGGGCCGCCGCGATCGCCGGCGCGACGTCGCCGTCGCGAACCAGGTTCACGCGCGCGCCCGCCTCGCGCAACTCCGCGATCAGGTCGTCGTGGCGCTCACGCTCGAGGACCACGACGGTGAGATCGTTGACCGCGCAGCGCTTCGCCTCGGCGACGCGTTCGAGGTTCTCGGTGGGTGTCGCGTCGATGTCGATCGCGCCGGCCGCCTCCGGCCCGACCGCGATCTTGTCCATGTACAGCGCGGCGCCCGGGAAGAACATCGTCCCGCGCTCGGAGACTGCTATGACGGAGATCGCGTTCGGCATTCCGAGCGCCGTGAGCCGCGTCCCCTCGAGCGGGTCGACGGCGACGTCGACCTCCGGCCCGACGCCGTCGCCGACGGCCTCGCCGTTGAAGAGCATCGGCGCCTCGTCCTTCTCACCCTCGCCGATGACGACGACCCCGCGCATCGAGACCGTGTCGAGCATGAGGCGCATGGCGTCGACCGCCGCCTGGTCGGCTGCGATCTTGTCGCCGCGCCCGATCCAGCGCGACGCGAACGTGGCGGCCGACTCCGTGACGCGGACGAGCTCGAGCGCCAGGTTCCTGTCAGGGACCTCGCTCACGTCGGCCGATCCTACATCCGCTCCGGAGCGTCCACCCCGACGAGGTCGAGGCAGCGCGCGATGACCGACTGCACCGCGCGCACCAGCTCGAGCCGGAACGCCTGCTGCTCGGACTCCAGCACGCGGTGCTGGTGGTAGAAGCGGTGGAAGTCGTCGGCGACGCGAATCGCGTAGATCGGGATCGCGTGCGGCGCCCGGCGCTCGGCCGCCTCCCGTGCCACCTGCGGAAAGTCGAGGAGCCGCTTGACGAGCTCGCGCTCCTCGCCGGCGAGAGCTGTGGACAAGGGGTCAGACCCGGGGTCAGACCCGGGGTCAGACCCCGGTGCGTTGCGCAGGATGCCCGCGATCCGCGCGTGCGCATATTGCACGTAGTAGACGGGATTCTTGTTCGTGCGTTCCCTGGCGAGATCGACGTCGAGCTCGATCGTCTGGTCGTGTCCGCGCGAGACGAGGTACCAGCGGGCCGCGTCGATTCCGATCGTGTCCATGAGCTCGTCGAGGAAGACGACGTCGCCACGGCGCTTCGACATCTTCTTCGTCGCGCCGCCCTCGACGAGGTTGACGAGCTGGTAGATGAGCACCTCGAGCGACTCGCGCGGGTGGCCCAGCATCTCCGCGAGCGCCTGCAGCCGCGCGATGTACCCGTGGTGATCGGCTCCGAGGACGTAGATCAACCGGTCGAAGCCGCGTGAATACTTCCTCCGGATGTACGCGGCATCGGCCGCGAAGTACGTCGGCTCGCCGCCCGAGCGGATCAGGACACGATCCTTGTCGTCCCCGTGCGCGCTGGTGCGCGCCCACAACGCGCCGTCTTCCTCGAACGTGTCGAGCAGCGCAACCGACTCGGGGACCTCGAGCTCGACCGCGCTCTGCCGCTCCCACGTGTCGAAGTGGATGCGGAAACGCTCGAGCGTCTCCTCGATTCGCTCGCGCATGATCGGAACCGGATCGCCGTCGAGCTCCGCGAGCTCTGCGACATAGTCGCCCTGGTAGCCGTCCTCTGGCGCCTCTTCGCCGCGGCGCGCCGCCTCGACGGATGCTGCGAACCGCTCCATCTGCGCGCCGGCGTCGTTGTAGTAGTACTCCCGCTCGACGTCGTGCCCAGCGAATGCGAGCACACGAGCGACGGCGTCGCCGTACGCCCCGTTCCTCGCCGCTGCGACGGTGACGGGCCCGGTCGGGTTCGCGGAGACCATCTCGACCTGAATGCGTTCCGGCTCGGCCGCCGATCTCGATCCAAAGCCGCCGCGCGCGGCGTTGACCTCACCGATGCCTGCAACCAGCCACGCGTCCGGAAGCCAGAGGTTGACGAATCCCGGCCCCGCGGCTTCCGCTCGCTCGGCGAGCCCGGCCTCCACGACGCGCAGCGCGATCTCCTCCGCGATCTCGCGCGGTGGCCGCTTCTGCAGCCCGGCGAGCTTCAGCGCGACGTTCGTCGCGTAGTCGCCGTGCTCGGCATCACCGGGACGCTCGAGCGTGACGGGAGCGCCGGCGATCGTGCGTCAGCTCGCCGGCGAGCCGTGCGACAGGATCAGGCAACCGGTGCCTCGCGGGGCGCGAAGAGGACTTCGAGCCGCGCCATCTCCTCCGTCGTGCCGACGCCGATCAGCACATCCCCGGCTGCGAGGACAGCGTCTGGGCCGGGTGTCACATCGAAACCGCCGCTGGACTTCCGGATAGCGACGACGAGAGCGCCCGTCACCTCCTGGATTCGCAGTTCTGCGATCGACTTGCCGCAAGGCTCGGAGTCGGGAGACACCTCGAGCTCTTCGAAGCGGAGCTCGGGCATCTCACCGCCCGCCGTCGTGACGATGTCCAGAAAGTCAGCGACCTGGGGCTTCACTACGAGATTCGCGAGATGCAGGCCGGCGTGCGAGTACGGCTGGACGACACGATCGGCGCCGGCGAGGCGAATCTTGCGCGCGGCGGCCTCGTTGGACGCCCGCGCCACGATCACGAGGTCGGGGCGCTGTGCCCGGGCGGACAGCGTGATGTAGAGGTTCTTCTCGTCCGAGTCGGCGGATGCGACGAGCCCGCGCGCGCGGTCGATCGCGGCCCGCTGCAGATCGGTGTCCTCGGTACCGTCGCCGTGGACGACCGGTGCCCCGTCAGCCTGGGCACGCTCGACCGACTCGGGCGTGATGTCGACAACCGCGTAGGGCGTTCCCGTCGCACGGAACTCCGCCGCGACGCTGCGCCCGACGCGCCCGTAGCCACAGATGATCACGTGATCCCGCAAGTCCTCGATCGCTCTCCTCCTCCTTCTTTCGCCGAGCACGTCCGCAAACACGCCCCGCGTGATGACATCGACGACCACTCCGGCGATGTAGAAGAAGACTGCCACGCCCGCGAAGAGCAGGACGACCGTGAAGATCTTGCCCGCGCTGGTAGCAGGCGCCGAGTCGAGACCGGTCAGCGTGGTCGAGACGACGGCGCGATAGAACGACGCGACCCAGCCCTCGCCGAGGAGGACTTGAAACCCGATCGTCCCGACCACGAGAACGAGCACGAACGCCAGCTGCGCGTAGGCAAAGCGATGCCAGTAGCGGGGATCGCGCATCCCGGTCATCGTAGGCGCGCGTTGTCGGCGGTCGCTACAGCCCGCGTCGCCGGACGGCTCGCGTTTTTCGGCTAGCGGCTCTTGGCCGAGGGCGCAGCGGTGATCGGGACCACGACGCCGTCACGATGGAGTGCGACCTGCACTTCCTCGCGAGCCTTGTAGATCCGCCACTTCACCGTCGCGAGCGTCACTTCGAGCGTCTCCGCGATCTCCGTATAGGACAGACCGACGATGTCGCGCAGTAGAAGCGCCATCTTCAGATCGGGGTTCAGGTCCTCGATCGCGCGCCAGACGGCGTCGATCGTCTCGGCGCGCTCGGCCGGCGCGTCGACGACCTCGAGCGGAGGCGCGTCGTCGATGTTCACGAAGGAACGCGGACGACGCTCGATCGCGCGAAGCTCGTCGAGCACGCGGTTCTTCGTGACCTGGAACAGCCACGTCGTGAAGCGCGAGCGCAGCGAGAAGCTCGGCAGACCCTGAAAGACCCGCAGGAACACCTCCTGCGTCAGATCCTCCGAGAGGCTCCGGTCGCCGGTCAGCCGCAGCACGTAGTTGTAGACAGGCTGCTCGTACGTTCGAACGATGATCGAGAACGCACGCTCGTCGCCGCGCTGGGCCTTACGCAGAACGCCGAGGTCTGGCTGTGGCAGCGACATATGCGCGGCGAGTATAGAGGGGTAGTTGTAAAGGGTTCTCGCGCGGGCAGTTAGGAGCGCGTTGCGAGCGGCATCCCTGTCATGTCACCAGGAGCGGCGACTTCGAGCATCGCCAGAATGGTGGGTGCGAGATCGGACAGGCCGCCCGTCTTCCGCAGGTCGAAGTGCTCACTCGTGAGTATCAGCGGCACCAGATTCGTCGTGTGCGCGGTGAACGGGCTGACGCCGTCGGGCTCGAGCATCTGCTCCGCGTTGCCGTGGTCGGCGGTCACGAGGCACACACCACCCGCCTCGTCGACGCACGCGACGACACGGCCGAGGGCCGCGTCCGCGGCCTCGACCGCTGCGATGACCGCTGGGATCGAGCCCGTGTGTCCGACCATGTCCGGGTTCGCGAAGTTCACGACCGCGAACGCGTACTCGTCGCCGATCTCGTCGCACAGTCGGTCAGCGACGCCGTCCGCGGACATCTCGGGCTTCAGGTCGTAGCTGGGGACGTCACGCGGCGAGGGCACGAGGATCCGACGTTCCCCCGGCCACTCGCTCTCCTCGCCGCCGTTGAAGAAGTACGTCACGTGCGCGTACTTCTCGGTCTCGGCGACGTGAAGCTGACGCAAGCCGTTCGCGGCCAGGACCTCGGCGAGCGTGCTCTTGACCTCCTGCTCGTCGAACGCCACCGGGAACGGGAAGTCCTCGCGATAGCGCGTCATCGTCGTCAGGTCGACTCCTGCTTCGAGCAGGCGCTCCGAGAGCTGCCGCGCGCGATCGGGACGGAAGTTGAAGAAGATCGCGGCGTCATCCGGGCCGACGCGTGGACGCCCTTCGAGCACGACCGGCTCGACGAACTCGTCGGTCACCCCGCGCTCGTAGCTCTCGCGAACCGCCGCGACTGGATCCTCGGCATGCGTGCCCTCGCCGGTGAGGATTGCGGCGACCGCGCGGTCGGTTCGCTCTCGGCGGTTGTCGCGATCCATCGCGTAGTAGCGCCCGCACACCGTCGCGATGCGCGCAACGGCAGCTCCGCCAGATCGTTCTCCGCCGCGTGCGGAGACACGTCGCGGCCGTCCGTGAACGCGTGCACCCACGTCCGCTCCGCCATCCCCTCTCTCTCGGCCAGCTCGAGAAGCGCGCGCAGGTGGTCGATGTGCGAGTGAACACCCCCGTGGGAGACGAGGCCGAGCAGATGGACGTCGCCGCCGCGCTCTCGCGCGCGCCGGAACGCGGCAGTGAGCGCGCGGTTCTGCGCGAACGAGCCGTCCTCGACCGCGAGGCTCACGCGCGCGAGGTCCTGGAACAGGATCCGGCCCGACCCGATCGTGAGGTGCCCCACCTCCGAGTTCCCCATCTGTCCCACTGGAAGCCCGACCGCCTCACCGGAGGCGGCGAGCGTCGCGTGCGGATAGCGATCCCACAACGCGTCGAAGGTGGGCGTGCGCGCGAGCTCGACGGCGTTTCCCGGCCCGGGCGCGGCGATCCCCCAGCCGTCCAGGATGACGAGGACGACGGGCTTCAAGCAGCCTCGGCGGCCGCGCGGCAGATCGCCTCGAACGACACGAGGTCGAGCGAGGCGCCGCCGACGAGCGCACCGTCCACGTCCGGCAGCGGCAGAAGCACGGCCGCGTTGTCGGGCTTGACCGATCCTCCATAGAGGACCGCCGACGCGTGGACGCTCTTGACGAAGGCGTGGGTCTCCTGCGCGATCTCCGGCGTCGCCGTCTTGCCGGTTCCGATCGCCCAGACGGGCTCGTACGCGATCACGAGGCGCTCGTGGCGCGGAATGCCCGCCGCCTGCCGGGCGAGCACCGTCTCGGTCTCGCCCGGACTCACGCTCGGCCTCGGTCTCCCCGATGCACGCGATGACGTGCAGGCCCGCCTCGAGCGCCGCCTCCGCGCGCAAGCGGACCGTCTCGTCGGTGTCGCCGAAGAGCTGCCGGCGCTCCGAATGCCCCACGATCGCACCCACCACGCCGAGCTCCAGCAGCATCGGCGCCGACACCTCCCCCGTGAACGCGCCCTCGAGCTCCCAGTGGACGTTCTGCGCGTACACGCGGATGGCGCTGTCGGGACCGAGCCCCTGGATCGTGGCCTCGAGCGAGACGAACGGCGGGCAGACGACGACGTCGACACCGGGCGCGTGCGCGGGCACGTTCCGGATCTGGCTCGCGAACTCGCGCGCCTGGTGCGCGCCCTTGAACATCTTCCAGTTCCCCGCGACGAGCACGCGGGCGATCTTAGGCGACGCGGGACCTTGGTAGCCTCGCCGGCCGTGGACCTGCCTCGCTGGGAGCGGCGCTTCCGTGCGCCCCTGTCGTATCTCCCCGACTGGTCGCCGGCGGCGCCCGGACGCGCGGTCTACGCGTCGAACGAGTCGGGCACCTGGCAGGTGCACACGCTCGACGTGGAGACCGGCGCACGACGGCAGGTCACGGACCATCCCGTCGGGCTCGTCGACGCCGTCCCGAGCCTGGACGGCGAGAGCGTGCTCTGGTTCCAGGACGAGACCGGCGACGAGTCCGGCCGGTGGCTCGCGCAGCCGTTCCACGGAGGCGCGACGCGACCGTTCCTCGACGGCGTTCCGCACGGATGGAACGACGGCCTCGCCCAGGCTGCGGGAATCGTCGTCGCGGCGACCTCCGATCGAGACGGATTCGCCATCCACGTGTCGCTCGACGGCGCTCGCGCGAACGAGCTCCATCGCTCGGCCGACTCCATCTGGCTCGGTGGCCACTACGACGGCGGCTTCCTGCGCGGCGCGCTGTCGAGCGACGGAGCGCTGCTCTGCTACCAGCACTCCGAGCACGGCGACCTGATCCATCCGGCGCTGCGCGTCGTCGATCCGCGCACCGGGTCGACGGTCGGGGACCTCCTCGACGAGGGACTGGCGCTCGAGTCGAGGTGCTGGTCGCCGATCGCGGGTGACGCACGCCTCGCGTTCACCCACGAGCGAGCCGGTGACGATCGTCCGGGCATCTGGAACCTCTCGACCGGCGAGCGCACGGATCTCGATGTCGGGCTCGAGGGAGCGACCACCGTCGCAGACTGGTTCCCCGACGGCAGCGCGCTCCTGCTCGTCAACCTGTTCGAAGGGCGCAGCCACCTCTATCGCTACGAGCTGTCGTCCGGCGCGCTCACCGAGCTGCCGACGGAGCCCGGGTACATCGGGAAGGCGCGGGCTCGGCCGGACGGACGGGTGTGGCTCGTCCACGAGCAGGGCCACCGGCAGCGCCTCGTGCTCGACGACACGGGCGCCGAGGTCCTCACGCTCGGCGGCGCCGCCTCCTCCTCGCGCCCGTACGAGCCCTGGCGTTTCGAGAACGAGCACGGCCAGGACGTCCACGGCTTCCACATCACGCCGGACGGCTCGGGTGGCCCGTTCCCGGTGCTGATGTTCGTCCACGGCGGGCCGTCGTGGCTCGACCTCGATCGCTGGCAGCCGGAAGTCCAGGCGTATGTCGATGCCGGGTTCGTCGTCGGTCTCGTCAACTACCGCGGCTCGATCGGCTACGGACGCGAGTGGCGGGACACCCTGATCGGCAACATCGGCGGGCCGGAGCTCGAGGACGTCAACGCCGGCCTCCGCGACCTCGTGGCGCGCGGGCTCGCCGACCCCGACCGAGCGGTGATCGCTGGCTATTCGTGGGGCGGCTACGTCACGCTGCTCGAGGTCGGCAAGCACCCGGAGCTCTGGCTCTGCGGGATCGCGGGTGTGCCCGTCGGCGACTACGAGGCCGGATACGACGAGCTGTCTCCGGTCCTCCAGGCGTATGACAAGGCACTGCTGGGCGGCCGGACTCCGAAGGAGGTGCCGGAGCTCATGCGCGACCGCAACGCGATCAACTTCGCCGACGAGGTGCAGGCGCCCGTTCTCTTTCTCATCGGGCGAAACGACTCTCGCTGCCCGTACGGCCAGGCGATGGCGTACGTCGACCGCCTTGCCGCCCGCGGGCACCCGCACGAGGTGTACGTGTACGAGACCGGTCACTCCTCGTTCGACGTCTCCGAGCGCGTGAAGCAGGTCGGGATGGCGCTCGACTTCCTGGGACGCCACGTCCCGGGCCTTCGCGACCTCTCACGCTGACGGGATCGCGACCACCCCGGGGAGCTCCTCGCCTTCGAGAAGCTCGAGCGACGCGCCGCCCCCGGTCGAGACCCACGAGACCCGATCGGCCAGACCGAGCTCCGCGATCGCCCGCACCGAGTCTCCACCGCCCACGACCGTGAAGGCCTCGGCATCGGCGACGGCCTGCGCGACCGCCTTCGTCCCGCCGGCGAAGCGCGGCCACTCGAAGACGCCCATCGGGCCGTTCCAGAACACGGTGCGGGCCTCGCGGATCCGCGCGCCGAAGCTCTCGCGCGTCTCCGGCCCGATGTCGAGGCCGAGCCAGCCTTCGGGCACGTCGTCGTACGGTGTGACCCGGCTCTCGGCGTCCGCCGCGAACGCGGCCGCGGCCACGACGTCGGTCGGGAGCTGCGCGGCGTAGGGCAGCGGATCGTCGTCGCGGAGCTGCTCGGCCATCTTGCCGCCGACGAGGACGGCGTCCGCACGCGCGCCGAGCTTCACCAGCACGCCGATCTTGTCGTCGACCTTCGCCCCGCCGGCCACCAGCACGAACGGCCGCGCAACCTCTCCGAGGAGGCGCCCCAGCATGTCGAGCTCCCGCTCGAGGAGGAATCCGGCATACGCGGGAAGGAGACGTGCGACGCCCTCGGTCGAGGCGTGCGCGCGATGAGCCGAGCCGAACGCGTCGTTCACGAAGAGGTCCATCCCTTCGGCGAGCCGTGCCGCCGACTCCGGGTCGTTCGTCGTCTCCCCCGGGTCGAAGCGCGTGTTCTCGAGCACCTCGAGGCGCGCGTCGGGGAGCAGCTCGCGGAGACGCGCCGCGACGGGCGCGATCGCATACGCGGGATCGGGGCCTTCGGGGCGGCCGAGGTGCGAGCAGACGCAGACGCGCGCGGCACCGCGCGCGAGGAGATCCTGCAGCGTGGGAAGCGACGCGCGGATGCGTGTGTCGTCCGCGATGCGCCCCTCGTCGAGCGGGACGTTCAGATCGGCGCGGACGAGCACGGACCTGCCCGCGACATCCGCGTCACGAACCGAGCGCGGGCGGTGCATCTATCCGAGCAGCTTGCCGATCACGTCGACCAGTCGACACGAGTAGCCCCACTCGTTGTCGTACCAGCCGAACACCTTGACCGTCCTGCCGTGCACCATCGTCAGCTCGCTGTCGTAGATGCACGAGTACGCGCTTCCGACGATGTCGGTCGAGACGAGCGGATCCTCCGAGTACCGGAGGATGCCATCGAGCGGGCCGCCCGCCGCCGCCTCGTACGCGGCCTGGACTTCGTCCACAGACGTCTCGCGACCGAGCACGACGACGAGATCGGTGAGGGAGCCGGTCGCGATCGGGGCGCGCACGGCGACCCCGTCGATCTTCCCCGCGAGCTCGGGAAGCACGAGCCCGATGGCCTTCGCGGCGCCCGTCGACGTCGGGATCAGGTTGATGGCCGCAGCGCGCGCTCGCCGCAGGTCCTTGTGCGGCGCGTCCTGCAGGCTCTGATCCTGGGTGTAGGCGTGGATCGTCGTCATGAAGCCGGACTCGATCGCGCCGAGGTCGTTGAGCACCTTGGCGAGCGGGGCGACGCAGTTCGTCGTGCACGACGCGTTCGAGACGATGTGGTGGGCCTCCGGGTCGTACGTGTCGTCGTTCACCCCGAGCACGAGGGTGAGGTCCGGATCGGTGGCGGGAGCGGAGACGAGAACCTTCTTCGCGCCGGCGTCGAGGTGCTTCTGCGCGCCGTCGCGGTCGGTGAAGAACCCGGTCGACTCGAGGACGACGTCCACGCCGAGGTCGCCCCACGGAAGCGCCGCGGGATCGCGTTCCGAGAGCATCTGCACCTTCTCCCCGGCTGCGACGAGCACACCGTCGGCGAGCTCGACCTCGCCGGGGAACGGACCGAGATTCGAGTCGTAGCGAAGAAGATGGGCCATCGTCTTCGCGTCGCCGAGATCGTTCAGCGCGACGATCTCGAGGTCGGATCCGAGCGCGTGCTGGGCACGGAAGAAGTTCCGCCCGATGCGGCCGAAGCCGTTGATGCCGACGCGAATGCCCATCCCTCTCCTCCGTCTGGTCGCCTGCCCGAGTCACGGCCGAGTCTAACCGCGCGACTCGGCGAGCTCCTCGAGGGCGCGCAGGCGGCGGTGCATCGCCGCCTTCGTGACGGGGGGATCGGCGCGGGCGGCGAGCTCGCGCAGCGACTCGGTTGGATGGCGAAGCCGAAGCGCCGCCGCCTCGCCCAGACGATCGGGAAGCGCGTCGAGATCGTCGTTCGCACGGAGCCACTCGACCGCCTCGAGCTGGCGCCGCGCCGAACGGCTCGTGCGGACGAGGTTCGCATGGTCGGCGTTCGCGAGGCGGTTGGCCTGCGCTCGCGTCTCGGCGACGACGGCCCGCTCTTCGAGCGCGAGGACCGTCTCGGTCGCCCCCATCAGCACGAGGAGCGACTCGATCGCCTCCCAGCTCTTCGCGTACGCCACGGAATGGCTTGCGCGCTCGACCGTCGCGAGCTCGACACCCTCGGCCTGCGCAAGGCGTGCGAGCAGCGCCGCCGACTCCTTCGACCCCGTGCGCAGCTCCATGTGCGGCGAGTGCCCGAGTGAGATCGAGCCGGCGCCGAGAAACGCGCCGCGCAGGTAGGCGGCGCGGCAACAGCTGCGCGCGACGACTCTCCGCGGCGGTCTCTCGAGCGGCGCGTGCCGTCGATCGACGACGCCCGAAGCAGCCAGCACGCGCAGCGACTCGTCGTCTCCTGCGATGTGGAGCTGGTAGCGGGTAGCGGTGTCGAACGCGCGGCGTCGGTACGTCCGAATCTCCGAGCGGAGGCCGCTGTCGCGCAGGAGCGCGAACGCGCGCCGCGCGGCCGCGCCGCTGCCGAGATCGAGGTGGAGCCCCCAGTCGCCCGCGCCGCGGAGGTGCAGGCTGCCCGCAGCGTGGAAGAACGCCGAGAGCTCGGCCCGTCGATCGCACTCGCGCTGCGGAGCGATCGCGGCCAGCTCCTCGCGGACGTCCTCGGACGTGATCACAGCACGACCCCCTCGAGCGCGAGCAAGCGGCGCTTCACGTCGATACCGGCGTCGCCGTACCCGCCGATGCCGTTCGCCGCGACGACTCGATGACACGGCACGATGAACGCGAACCGGTTCGCCGCGCAGAAGGCGCCCGCGGCCCGAGCGGCCCGGGGCCGGCCCGCGAGCGCGGCGAGCTCGCCGTACGACACGATCTCGCCGCGGGGGATCGCCCGAAGCACGTCGGCGAGCGCGCGTTGCAGCGGCGTCGCCCAGCCGAGATCGAGGGCCACGTCCTCGAAGGACACGTCGACACCCTCCAAGAGCGCATGGAATCTCGGAATCAAGCGTTTCGTGACGGTGTCAGACCCCGGGTCTGACACCGTGTCCGACACCGGGCCGAAGCGGAAGTCGTGCGCGAGGACGACGCCGTCCGCGCTCCACAGCTCCCCCACGCCCCAGCCGCGAACGGCGTACCGCGTCTCGACGACGGCCACGGTGACCACTGTAGATCGGCGTCGGGGTCAGACCCGTGGGGTCTGACCCCGACCGTTTACACTCGCCGCCATGAGCGCACACGGCTTCTTCAAACCGCCCCTGCACGACAACGAGCCGGTCAAGTCGTACGCCCCGGGCACGCCGGAGCGCGGCGAGCTCCAGGGTCGGCTGCGACAGATGCAGGGTGAGCGGATCTCCATCCCGATGATCATCGGCGGCAAGGACGTCCACGCCGACGAGACGTTCGAGGCCGTGATGCCGCACCGCAAGACGCACGTGCTCGCCGATGTCGCCAAGGGCGGTCCGCAGCACGTCGAGCAGGCGATCGCAGCCGCCAACGCCGCGCACCACGAGTGGTCGCGGATGCCGTGGCACGAGCGCGCGGCCGTCTTCCTCCGAGCCGCCGAGCTCCTCGCCGGGCCATGGCGCTCGACGCTGAACGCCGCCACGATCCTCAACCAGTCGAAGACGTCGCACCAGGCGGAGATCGATGCCGTCTGCGAGATGGTCGACTTCTGGCGCTACAACGTCGACTACGTCCTCCGGATCTACTCCGAGCAGCCGCACTCGCCGACGGGGACCTGGAACCGGATGGAGTACCGCCCGCTCGAGGGCTTCGTCTTCGCCGTCAGCCCGTTCAACTTCAGCTGCATCGGCGGCAACCTCTCCTCCACGCCGGCGCTCATGGGGTGCACGATCGTCTGGAAGCCGGCGTCGACCGCTGCGCTGTCGGCCTACTACTACATGCGCGTGCTGCAGGAGGCCGGGCTCCCCGACGGCGTGATCAACCTCGTCTACGGATCGGGCTCGACGATCGGGAGCGCCGCGCTCGCCAGCCCGGACCTCGCGGGAATCCACTTCACCGGCTCGACCGCGGTCTTCAACGGCATGTGGGAGACGGTCGGAAAGACCATCGCGGCCGGCGGCTACCGCGGCTATCCGCGCCTCGTCGGCGAGACCGGCGGGAAGGACTTCATCCTCGCCCATCCGTCCGCCGACGCCGAGGCCGTAGCGACCGCTGTGGTTCGCGGCGCGTTCGAGTACCAGGGGCAGAAGTGCTCCGCTGCCTCGCGCCTCTACATCCCGTCCAACATCTGGCCCGAGGTCAAGGAGAAGCTCGTCGCGGACGTCGCCACCATCCGCATGGGCGATCCCGCCGACTTCGAGAACTTCATGGGCGCCGTCATCGACGCGAGCGCCTTCAAGACGCACGCGGATGCGATCGCCGAGGCGCGCTCGGCGGGCGCGGAGATCCTCACCGGCGGTGCCACCGACGACTCCGAGGGCTACTTCGTCGAGCCGACCGTGATCACGACCGAGGACAAGGGCTTCCGCCTCCTGCGCGACGAGCTCTTCGGGCCGATCGTCACCGCGTACGTGTACGACGAGAAGCGCTGGGACGAGACGCTTCGCCTCGTGGACGAGACGGCGCCCTACGCGCTCACCGGAGCCGTCTTCGCGACGGAGCGCTCGGCGATCGAGGAGGCACACGACGCGCTGCAGTACTCGGCGGGCAACTTCTACGTCAACGACAAGCCCACCGGTGCGGTCGTCGGCCAGCAGCCGTTCGGCGGCTCGCGCGCGAGCGGGACGAACGACAAGGCCGGCTCGATGTGGAACCTCATCCGCTGGGTGACTCCGCGGACGGTCAAGGAGACCTTCGTGCCGCCCACCGACTACCGGTATCCGTTCCTCGCGGCGGATACCGACGGCAAGTACTAGAGAGTGGTACACCGACTCGACACTACGACCGCGACCGCGAACGCGGTCGCGCTTTAGGGATTTGCGCGCAATCGGAATCTCGCGCTAGCGAGTTCCGGTTGCTGCGAAAAGACATTGCTAGTCCGGATTCTCGACGGCCTCGATGCGTTCTTCGACCAGCTCGGGTCGGTCGACTTCCTTCCGCTCGCGCTCGCGATCTGCTGCCACCTGCTCAAGATGGCCTGCACGAGCCGTGCCTGGCGCAACGTGCTCGCCGCGTCCTACCCGGAGGAGCGCGTCCCGTGGATCTCGATCTACGGGGCGTACCTGGCCGGCGTCGGGATCAACGCGATCATCCCGGCGCGCGCGGGTGACGCGGTCCGGATCGTCCTCGCGCGCCGTGCGATTCCAGGGAGCACGTACACGACGGTGGTCTCGAGCACGCTCGTCCTGAGCTTCTTCGACATGCTCGCGGCGGGCCTCTTCCTCGCGTGGGCCGTGAGCCTCGGCCAGCTCCCGGGGATCGACGTGCTGGCGCGTCTCGACAGCTTCGACTTCGCCTGGCTCTTCTCGAGGCCCTTGCTCTTCGACCTCGCGGTCGCGACCACGCTCGTCCTCGTGGGCATCGTGGCGTTCTGGATCGCCGGGCACGTCGCGGACTTCCGCGACCGCGTGGCGCAGGCGTTCCGCGTGATGTCGCCGCCGACCCGCTACCTCGGGCGCGTCGTGCCCTGGCAAGCCGCGGACTGGACGCTGCGCATCGTCACCATCTGGTTCCTCCTCGACGCCTTCGACATCCCGCAGACTCTGGAGCACGCCGGGCTCGTGCAGGTGTCGTCGAGCGTCGCGACCCTGTTCCCGATCACGCCAGCCGGCATCGGGACGGAGCAGGCGTTCCTCCTGTACGTGCTGAACGGCGTGGCGTCAGCGTCCGTCCTCCTCGCGTTCAGCGTCGGCGCGAAGCTCACGCTGACGGTCACCAACGTCGTGGCCGGATTCACGGCGATCGCCCTGACACTGCGCACCGTCCGCTACCGCAAGGCGCTCGAACGGCACGCCGAGACCGCGGAGAGCTAGGACGGGCCTGCCTTGTGCAGCTGCGCGTAGAGGTCGCGCGCCGTCTTCTGCGGAAGCCCGGGGACGCCTTCGAGCTCCTCCTGCGACGCCTCGAGGAACCGCTCGACCGAGCCGAAGTGCCTGATGATCGCGCGACGCCGGACCGGCCCCACGCCCGGGAGCGTCTCGAAGATCGTCTCCATGGAATGCGCGCCGCGCTTGCGCCGGTGGTAGCGCAGAGCGACGCGGTGGGCCTCGTCGCGGATCCGCTGGAGAAGCTGCAGCGCGGGGCTCGAGCGGTCGAGCGCGATCGGCGCCGGGAACCCGGGGACGAAGACCTCCTCGTCGCGCTTCGCCAGCGAGATGACCGCGACGCGAGGGAGGTCGAACTCGTCGATCGCGGCGAGCGCCGCGCCGAGTTGCCCCTTGCCTCCGTCGACCACGACGAGGTTCGGCATCCGCGAGAAGCTCTCGTCGAGCTCGCCCTCGCGGAGGCGCGCGAACCGTCGCGAGACGGCCTCGTGCATCGCGCCGACGTCGTCCTGGCCGTCGAGGCCGCGGATCGCGAACGTGCGGTAGTGCGCGTTCTTCGAGCGCCCGTCCACGAACACCGTCATCGACGCGACGATGGACTCGCCCTGGATGTTCGAGATGTCGAAGCACTCGATCCGTACTGGAAGGCTTTCGAGGTTCAGCACCTCGCGGAGCTCCTCGAGCGCCGCGATCCGCTTCGACCGCGCTGCCTCTCGGATCGCGGCGTCGGACTCGAGCGCGAGCTGCGCGTTCTCGGCCGCGAGCTCGACGAGACGTCGCTTCTCGCCGCGAAGCGGCGTGCGGACGACGACCCGCGAGCCGCGTCGCGAGCTCAGGAACTCGGCGAGCGGTGCGGCGTCGCCCATGCCCGGTGGGATCAGCACCTCGGGCGGAGCGCTGGGCGCCGCGCCGTAGTACTCGAGCACGAACGCCTCGAGGATCCCCGTCGGGTCTTCGCCTTCGACGTTCTCGAGATGGAATCCGTAGCGGTCGATCATCTTCCCGTCACGGAGCGGAAACACCTGCACGGCAGCCTGGTTTCCGTCGATCGCGAGGCCGATGACGTCCACCGAGCCGACGTCGCGCCGGTCTGCTGCCTGCCGGTCCGCGAGGTGGCGAATCGAGAACAGCCGGTTCCGGAAGCGCGCGGCCTCCTCGAACCGCTCGTCGGCCGCCGCCTCGCGCATGCGCTCCGAGAGCTCGGCCTGGATCGTCTGCGTATCGCCCGAGAGAAAGTCCACGACGCCGTCGATCACCGAGCCGTAGTCGTCCTTCGAGATGGCGGCGATACACGGCGCGAAGCAGCGGTCGATGTGGAAGTCGAGGCAGGGGATCCCCGAATGCCGACCCGGTCTCGGCCCCTCGCACGGCCGGAAGCGGAAGACGCGGTTCAGCACGTCGAGGGTCTCGCGCACCTTCTTCGCGTTTGCGTACGGCCCGAAGTAGAGGGTGCCGCGCCGGTGCCGCTCGCGCGTGAACATCACGCGCGGGTACTCGTCGGTCAGCGTGACGGCGATGTACGGGAACGACTTGTCGTCGCGCAGGCGGATGTTGAACGGCGGCCGGTGGCGCTTGACGAGGTTCTGCTCCAGATGGAGCGCCTCTGCCTCGGTCCGGGTGACGATGACCTCGACGTCGGCGATCCGCGCGGCCAGCTGCGCCGAGCCCATGCGCGTATCGCCGCGCTGGAAGTAGCTCCGGACCCTGGAGCGCAGCGATTTCGCCTTGCCCACGTAGAGGACGTCGCCCGACTCGTCGCGGAAGAGATAGACGCCGGAGCTGCGCGGAAGCGCCTGAAGCTTCTCTTCAAGGTTCTCTCGCATTCTGGGGCTAGCGTATCCCCATGCGTCTTTCGCTCCTGGCCGCCCTCGGGGCCGTGATCGCGCTCGTCGCGCCGGGCCTCGCGACCGCGGGACCGGGCCTCGTGGTGGGCGCCGTCGAGGACGACGTTCGTGCCTCGACGCTCGTCGAGGCAGAAGCGCGAATGACCTCGCTCCGACTCGACGGCTTCCGCGCGGTACGTGTCACGAGCTACTGGACGCCGGGGCTCACGCGCCCGACGGACGACGAGCTCCGCGTCCTTCGCAACGTCGGCGACGCGGGGCTGATGAACGGCGTGCGCGTCTACGTCACCGTCATGAGCCCCGGCTCGCGCACGACGCCCCTGACCGACGAGGAGCGCGCGGACTTCGCCTCGTACGCCGCGGCGATCGTGCGGAGCGCGCCCTCGCTCGAGCACGTGATCGTCGGCAACGAGCCCAACCTCAACCGCTTCTGGCTTCCCCAGTTCACCCTCGACGGGAAGAGCGCCGCGCCTGCCGCGTACCTCGCGCTGCTCGCGCAGACCTACGACGCGCTGAAAGCCGTCTCGCCGGAGGTTCGCGTCTACGGCGGCGCCGTGTCTCCCCGCGGAAGCGACCGGCCCGGTGGCTCGCGCCCGACGCACTCGCCGACCGGCTTCATCCGCGAGCTCGGCCTCGCGTATCGCGCGAGCGGCCGCGATCGGCCCGTCATGGACGCGTTCGTCATCCACCCCTACGCGGACAACTCGAGCCAGTCTCCCGCGACCGCGCACCCGAACTCGACGACGATCGGGATCGCGGACTACGGGAAGCTCGTGTCGCTCCTCGGCGAGGCCTTCGACGGCACCGCGCAGCCCGGGTCCGAGCTTCCGATCTTCTACGGCGAGTTCGGGGTCGAGTCGAGCATCCCGGCGGGAAAGGCGTCGCTGTACACGGGCACCGAGCCGACGACGACGAAGCCGGTCAGCGAGTCGACCCAGGCCGCCTACTACCAGGAGGCGCTGGCGCTCGCGTTCTGCCAGCCGACGGTCGGGGGGATGCTCATCTTCCTCTCCCGCGACGAGCGCGCCCGCTCGGCCTGGCAGTCGGGCATCCACTACGTCGACGGCACGCCGAAGACGAGCCGCGCGCACGTGACCGAGGCGCTCGACCGCACGACCGGCGGCTCGATCACGCGCTGCCCGGGCGTGCAGCTGCCGGTTCGCGCGACGTCGCTCCGGTTCGGGACGCGGTCGGCGGCCAAGCGCGGTGTCTTCAGGGCCTCGTTCGCGTGCGACCTGGACTGCCGCTACTGGGTGCGGCTCGAGAACGCCGTCACGCACGCGACGAAGCTCGCGAAGAAGGGCTCGGCCGAGGTCGGCGAGCGCGTCCAGGTCGACCTCGGGACGCGGCGCCTGAAAGCGGGGACGTATCGCTACACGATCCGGCTCGTCCACCCTGTGAACCCGGCGCCGGCGACGGTCCGCGCCGGACCGAGCTTCGCTCTGCCCTAGTACCGGTGCTCGATGCGCCAGACGCGGACGATGACGTATGCGCACGCCCCGAGCACCACGACCAGGGCGAACGCGTCACGGCTGCCGGGCAGCCCGTACCCGATCATGAGCCCGATCGCGACGACCGCGAGCACGACGGCCGCGTAGAAGAGCTTCCGGTTCCAGTCCGACCATGCCTCGATGTCGCCGCGACGCTCGCGCCACAGCATGAAGAGGAAGAGCGCGACCGCGAGGAAGAACGCGATCTGCAGTAGGCCGCCGACCGTCGCGACCACCGGCTCGAGCGAGAAGAAGACGACGACTGCGGCAAT
The DNA here is from genome assembly GCA_963763465.1 of uncultured Gaiellaceae bacterium. GTDB lineage: Bacteria > Actinomycetota > Thermoleophilia > Gaiellales > Gaiellaceae > GMQP-bins7. The sequence goes on from CAVXOS010000006.1 coordinate 19,501, forward strand.
CACCGCGACGATGCCGAGAGCGCGCGCGAGCGCGGGGATACGGCTCCAGAGCCCTCTCATGATCCGGTCGTGAACGCGCGGACGGCGAGCCCGCCGGCCACGAGTGTCGTCACCGCGAACCACAGCAGACGCTTCGGCCCCATTTCCGGAGCGTAGAACCACGGCACGAGCACGAGCCCCAGCGCGAGTGCCCCGTAGCTGTAGTGGAGCTTCTCCGGCGCGCGCCTGCCGTCCGACAGGAGCAGCAGACCGACGGCAGCCTGTGCGATCAAGAGCGTTTGGGCCAGAACGAGCGCGTGCGAGACGAAGGCGCCTCCCGTTCCGGCGCGGCGGTATGCGACGAACGCCAGCACCGCGGACGCAAAGCACACGCCCATGACCGTGATCCCGATCGCCACGTGCAGGGCCAGCATCGCCGGACCTTATCTTTGCGCGAGCGCGGAATCCGTGAGCGCGGATCCCGCGCCGCGAAGTTCCCTGAAGGCGGGTGCTTCGCAGCCGCATCGCGACGACTGACGAACCGGGCAGCAAACCGGCGCACCAGCACACGAGTGCTCCCTGTCTCCCTTCGGCAGAATGCCGGCATGACCGACACGACGATCCCCGTCGTCGGGCGATGACCGTCCCGCAGGCCGAGCTGAAGAGGACCGACACCGGGCTCATTCCTCAGGGCCAGGGCTGGTTCGTACTCAACGCGCACGATGCATCGTGGATCCGAAGCGCGGAGCGCGGGCAGGACACCGACTTCGAGGGTGCGCAGAAGTGGGCACAGCTCGGGTTCCGCATCCAGGTCGTAGCGCCCGGGCAGCGAGGGATGTACCACGGCGAGCGCGGGCAGGAGGACTTCCTCGTCGTCTCCGGCGAGTGCGTGCTCGTGGTCGAGGGTGAGGAGCGCCGACCTGCAGGCCTGGGACTTCGTTCACTGCCCGCCCTGGACGAAGCACGTCTTCGTCGGGGCGGGCGACGCACCGTGCGTGATCGTCATGGTCGGCAGCCGTGTCGGTGGCTTCGAGGTCCTCTATGCCGTGAGCGAGGTCGCGGCGAAGCACGATGCGAGCGTGCCCGAGGAGACGTCGAGCCCGGACGAGGCGTATGCCCGCTGGGGGCCAGAGGAGCGGTCGGCGTACGGCGAGGGATGGCTGCCGTCGTGAACGATCGCGGTGATCCGACGAGCGGAGGCGTGGTCGAGGAAGGACGTCCGGCGCCCGACTTCACGCTCGTGTCGGACTCGGGCGAGTCGGTCACGTTGTCCTCCTTCAGAGGCGCGCCCGTCGTCCTCTACTTCTACCCCAAGGACGACACGCCGGGCTGTACCGCTCAGGCGTGCGGCATTCGCGACGTCTGGGGACGAGATCGAGCGCAAGGGGGCAGTCGTTCTCGGCGTGAGCCCGGACAGCCCACGCAAGCATGTGAAGTTCCGCGAGAAGTACGGGCTTCCGTTCACGCTCCTCTCCGACGACGACCACGCCGTCGCCGAGGCGTACGGCACGTGGGTCGAGAAGCGCATGTACGGCAAGTCGTACATGGGCATGGAGCGCTCGACGTTCGTCATCGACGCCGACGGGAACGTCGCGAGCATCATGCGGAAGGTGAAGCCCGCCGACCACGCGGACGACGTCCTCGCAGCGCTTCCCTGAGCGGGGGCTAGCCGGCGGAGTCGCTCGGAATGGCGACGGCGGTGTACCGCGCGCCTCGCCAGGAGACGGAGTCGCCGCCGAGCCTGATGATCTCGGCATCGGTACAACCGAGCGAGCGCACGTAGTCGAGCAGGGCCTGTTGCGCGCTCGGCCCGCTCCTGATCGAGACGGCTCGCTTGCCGGAGCGGATCTCGTAGTCCATCGTCACCTCGGACGACGGTACCGAACCTCGCGGCTTGCGCGGTCGCGGAGCGGAGCTAGGCGGGCGCACGGGCGTTCCGCTCGAACTTGTGCCAGGCCTTGTCACCGCGCAGGAAGCGCCACGTCCCCTTGAAGCGCGCCCAGGCGATGATCGGGCGATACAGGAACATGTCGAGCGGCGACCAGAGGAGCAGGCGCGCAAGGTCGCGAACGCGGTAGAGGCGTGACTGCAGGTCGTCCAGGAGGATCGCGCCGGCCGTGAGTGAGGCGTTGATGAACGCCATCGCCGCGACCACGACGAGGAAGACTTCGACGTCGAAGATGCCGACGCGCGACGGCGACGACGAGCGACGCCATCGCGAAGACCTCGACCGCCGGCGAGAGCACCTCGGTCAGAAGGTAGAACGGCGCGCCGATCATCCCGACCGAGCCGTAGCGGCGGTGGAACCACATGCCGCGGTAGTGCACGACGGTCTCGTTGATCACCCGCTGCCAGCGCTCCCGCTGCGAGACGAGCTTCGCGACGTCGTCCGGGCCTTCCGTCACGCCGACGCAGTCGGGGAGGCAGCGAATCTCGTAGTCGCGCCCTTCACGGCGAAAGCGCTCGTGGATGCGGAAGGTGAGCTCGATGTCCTCGCACGTGAACTGGGTCGAGTAGCCGCCGACCTCTTCCAGAACGTCACGCCGCCAGATCTGAAACCCGCCGGGCGAGCAGAGCATGAAGCCGAGCCTCGACCACGCGAGGCGGTTGTTGAGGAACGCGCGGACGAAGTCGAGGTGCTGGTAGAGACCGAGCAGCCCGCCGTCGACGCGCCGTCGGCCCACCGGCGCCGAGAGGATCGAGCTCGGATCGCGGGCCGTCGTGATCTGGCTCGTCACGCCGATGATCCGCGCCGGGTCGTTGACCGCGACCCGCATCGCCATGAGCAGCGCCTTCGGATCGAAGACGGTGTCGGCGTCGACACCGCACACGTAGCGATACCGCGCGACGTTGAGCGCCGCATTCCAGGAGTCGGCCTTGCCGCCGTTCTCCTTGTCCACGACGACGAGGCTCGGGTAGTCCCGCGAGCGATAGATCCCGCGCACGGGCTCCGTCGTGAAGATGTGGCGCACGAACATCTCGTACGGAGCCAGGTCGAAGGCCTCTCGGAGCCGGTCGAGCGTGCCGTCGGGGGAGCCGTCGTTCACGACCACGACCTCGAATTCCGGGTAGTCGAATGCGAGCAGCGAGCGCACGGTCGACTCGATGACGACCTCCTCGTCGTACGCGGCCACGATCACGCTCACCGGGATGGTGAAGCGCGACGTCTCGAGCGTCGCGAAGTCGTTGCTGTCGGCGTCGTGCTTGCGGACGGCGTTCTCGAACGCGCCGATCGCGTGGAACGCGACGGCGATGACGTTCGCGAGTATCAGGTACGCGAAGCAGACGAGCACGACGGCCGTGACCGCGGTCGTCATGCCGCCTGCACGGCCTCGTCCACCGTGGCGTCCAGGGTGACGCTGTCGAGGCGTCGCGCCTCGGCCGCTTCGCGGTAGCGGGCGCCACCCGCCTCGTAGATGCGCTCCAGCAGCGGGCTGCGGGGGCTGTCGCTTGCGAGGAAGTCGACGAAGCCGATGTCCTGCAGCACCTCAGCCGCGCCGTTCCGTGCGAACGGGTCGTCGTGAGCGAGTATCGAGAGGAGCGAGGGCACCGCGTCGGAGCCCATCCCGCGCAGCGCGTCCTTGGCAGCCGTTCGCACCCACCAGCGCTCGTCTGCGAGGAGTCGCGTGATCGTCGGCGCAGCCTCCGCTCCGACGACGTGACCGGCGGCACGGGCAGCGTGGACGCGGACGAACCACTCCTTGTCGTCGAGCCGCGCGACCAGCGCGGTGCCGACATCCTTGCCCTGCCGCGATCCGAGAGTCTCCACCACGGCAGCGCGAACGTTCGCGTCGGCGTCCCAGGTGAGCTCCAGCAGCGTCGACTCGCCGAGATCCGGGTACGGGCGGAGCAGCATTGCGCCCCAGAAACGGACCTGCGGATTCCAGTCGCGGAGGAGTGGGAGGAGCTTCGGGCCTGGCGCGGGAGCGAGTCGCTCGAGCTCCGACGCGATGCGCGAGCGCTGGCCTTCACCTCGCCGGAGAGCATCGAGGAGCACGTCTATCGCCCAGTCGTCCCCGATGTCGCCGAGCGTGCGAATCGCGGCGGCGGCGATCATGGGGTCGGGGTCTGTGAGTACCGGTCGGATCAACCTCGGGACCTGCCGGGTGGTGGGCCTTCTCGAGGCGTTGCAAGGCCCGAACGCGCCGCCATCTCCCCCACTCGGTGCGCGGACGACCGCCCGCACGCCGCACGAGGCGTCGGGCGAGACGGTCGCCGAGCGGCTTCGCGTGCCCGCGATGGGCACGGTCGAAACGGATCCGTCCGGCGACGATCGCGAACGAGAGCGCGGCCCACGACCCGAACGCGATCGCGAGCACGACGAGAGCAACGCGGAGAACGAGCGCGTCCACTCACAGGTCGTCGTCGGACTCGCCGACCCAGCCGTCCCTCGAATGGGGGATCCGAACAAACCCCATTGCTCGTCGCGCCCGGCCGCGAAGCGGCCGCTTCAGGGATCGCCGCGCGACCGGAGACTCCGCGCTTGCGGATCTCCGGTCTTGCGCACAATCCGCACAATAGGTCGCATGCGGATGAGAGGACTTGAACCTCCACGCCCTTACGGGCACACGGACCTGAACCGTGCGCGTCTACCAATTCCGCCACATCCGCGCGGCCGAACGATTCTAGCTTCGGGTCGTCTCACTTCCCGATGACCCGCGTCGCAGCCGTCGGGGTCGCCGTCGTGGCGGCCCTTCTCGTGATCGGCATGCCTTCCCTGCCCGCCCCCGGCGGTGAGACCTCGGAAGTCGTGGTGCTTCTCTCCGCGCCGCCGCTCGCGCGAGCACCTGAATCCGGCGACCAGATCGACGCCGAGCAGCACGCGTTCCGCGAGGAGCTCGCAACGCAGGTCCCGTCCGCGCGAGTCGGTTGGCGCTACCGCCTCGTTGCCAACGGCTTCTCGCTCACGCTGCCCCACGACGACGTCGCCCGTCTCGGCCGCCTGCATGGCGTTCGCGACGTCCTGCCCGCCGGGAGCTATGCCCCGCAGGCGACCTCCACGCCACAGCAGATCGGCGCCCCCGCGCTGTGGGGGCCGACGCTCGACACCGCCGGCCAGGGAATCAAGATCGGGATCATCGACTCGGGCATCGACCCCGAGCATCCGTACTTCGATCCGGCCGGGTACACGATGCCGCCGGGCTTCCCCAAGGGGCAGCAGCGATTCACGACCGCGAAGGTGATCGTCGCTCGATCCTTCCCTCCGAAGACTGGCGCTACGGCCCCGAGCGTGCGGCTCGCGTTCAGCGAGGACGACAACTCTCATGGGACCCACGTGGCGGGCATCGCCGCCGGGAACGCCGATACTTCCGCCGAAGGCCGTCGCATCTCGGGCGTTGCGCCGCGCGCGTATCTCGGCAACTACAAGGTCTTCGTCGAGACGGACGACGGCCTGAGCCCCAACGCCAACTCACCGGCAATCGTCGCCGCGATCGAGGCCGCCGTCGCCGACGGCATGGACGTCATCAACTTCTCGGGCGGCGAGCCGGAGATCGAACCGAGCCGAGACATCGTCGCGCGCGCGCTCGATGCGGCTGCAGCGGCTGGCGTCGTGCCCGTCGTCGCCGCCGGCAACGACTACAGCGACTTCGGAGCCGGCTCAGTCTCTTCTCCAGCCAACTCCGAGCGCGCGATCGCCGTCGGCGCCGTCGAGATCACCGGAACGAAGAGAGAGCACGCAGACTTCTCGTCGGTCGGGCCGACGACGATCTCGTTGCACCTGAAGCCTGACGTTGCAGCGCCGGGAGTCGACGTGCTCTCGTCGGTCTCAGGTGGGGGCTGGGCCGAGTTCTCGGGAACGAGCATGGCGTCGCCGCACGTCGCCGGCGCGGCGGCACTCCTGCGACAGCGACACCCGGCGTGGACGGTGGAGGAGCTGAAGTCGGCCCTCGTGCAGTCGGGCGTCGACTCGGTCGCCGAGCGCGGACGCGCCGCAGGCCCGCGATTCCAGGGTGGAGGAGTGGTCGCGCTCCAACGCGCCGATCGCCCACTCCTCTTCGCCGAGCCGACCGCGGTGTCGTTCGGCCTCATGACGCGCGGACAGGTCGCGAGGCAGACAGTGGGCCTCGAGGACGCCGGTGGAGGCGCCGGGACGTGGAACGTCGCCCGCGTCGTCTTCAACTCGCCCGGTGGGAGGGCCGTGCGACTGGACTTGCCACCCACGGTCACGGTGCCGGGCGAGCTCAGCATCTCGGCGTACGTCGGCCGCGGCTCTGCACCGGGAGATCTGGACGCATACCTCGAACTTCGCCGAGGCGCCGACGTACGTCGCGTGCCCGTGTGGGCTCGCGTCAGCGTCGGAGCGCTCGCACGGCACAAGACGCTGGCTCTGGGAAAGGCCGGGCTCTACCGCGGTACCACGCTCGGGGAAAGCTCCTTCGTAACGCGCTACCGATACCCGGAGAATCCCAGCGGCGTCGATGTCACGACGAGCCTGCGCGGGCCGGAGCGCGTCTTCCTCCTCCGACTGACGAAGAGCGCGGCCAACTTCGGCGTCGTGATCGTCCATCGGGGGCGAGGCAGCCGCGTCGAGCCGAGGGTCGTCGCCGGCCGCGACGAGAACCGACTGACCGGGTACGCCGGGCTTCCCATCAACCACAACCCGTACATGAACGAGTTCCGCGAGCCGACGCTCGCGGCTGGCGCGCTCTCGCCCACTCCGGGCGCGTACGCCGTCGTGTTCGACAGCGCCTCTCGAGCCGGCGCGGGCTCGTTCCGTTTCCGCTATTGGGTCAACGACGTCACGCCGCCGGCGCTGCGCCTGCGAACTCGCGTGGTGCGCGAAGGAGACGACGTAAGGGTCGGCGCGGTAGACGCGGGATCCGGCGTCTACGCGAACTCGATCGTCGCGGCGGTCGACGGCGACGTCGTCCGCGCCACGTTCCGCAACGGCGTCGTATCGATCTCGAGCCGAGCTCTCGCATCAGGAACCCATCGGCTCCGGCTGCGGATCTCCGACTACCAGGAGTCGAAGAACACGGAGAACGTCGCACGCATCCTCCCGAACACGCGCACGTCGACCTTCACATTCCGGGTTCGCTAGGTCCTTCTGTCGCGTTCTTCGATCGTCGGTAGGGCGTCGAGGTCGCGCTGGACCGAGCGGATGAACTCCTCGCTCTCGTCGTCCGGCGTGACCACGCGAAGCTGCTTCTTACGCTTCTGCCGGTCACGATCCTTGCGCGCCGCTCTGCCGAAGCGGCGCTCCAGGCGCGGCCTCTCCACCGCGACTGCGAGAACAGCCGCGAGGCCGAGCAACACGAGCCACGGCCAGCTCACGGTCGGATTCTAGCGCCGTTCACGCGCATATCCGTCAAACTGCGGCACGGAAGACCTGCATCGGGAGGCTTGCGAGTGGAACGCCGCCATCCTCGGTGACGAGCCATGTGTCCTGCATGTACAGGCAGTCTTCGCCATTCGCGGCGATCGCGTGCGGGTGCATCGAGAAGACCATGTTCTCGGCGAGCTCGGATTCGACGCCCTCACCGATCTTCGGGAACTCGATCATCGTCATGCCGATCGAGTGGCCGGTGACGTGCCCTAGGTGGTATCCGCGCTCGGTGAAGCCGGCGGATACGGTGCGATGCACATCGTGGCAGCTCGCCCCGGGTCGCATCGCCGTGCGAGCCGCGTCGTAGTACTCCACGTATGCCTCGAGCATCTGTTCGGTGTCGTCGGAGAGCACCGCGTCGCGGGACGCGATCGCGCGCGAGACCTCGACCCAGTGCATCCCCGGCCCCGCGACCTCGAGTGACGGGAGCATGAACGCGCCGAGGATCTCGTCACGCCGGGCGATCTTGAACTCGGGCCGCGCGAACCCGTCCGTGCCGGTCAGCACCATGTTCATGGTCAGGCGCCCGCAGCCCTCGGCGACGAACCACTCCTCGGCTGCCGCCATGACCTCGGCCGCGCTCTTCCCCGGGGCATACGCCTCGAGGAAGATCTCGAAACCGCGCTCGTTGATCCGGACGGAGTCGCGGACCGACTCGAGCTCGGCGTCGCTCTTGACCGCGCGAGCGAGGTCGAACTCGACGTCGAACGGCACGAGCTCGAGCCCGTCGAGTGCGCGGTGGTCTCGCACGGCCATGATGTAGTCGAGCCCGAAGACGCCGACGCGGCGCCAGGCGGCGTCGCGCGCCCGGGATGCGATCAGCTCGCCGGGGCGGTCGTGGAAGACCTGCTCGAGCTCGGCGGTCCCGTGCTCACCGACGTACCGCGCCTCGGTCGGAAAGACGACGTATGCCTCGCCGTCCGCCGGTACGACGACGTATGCGTAGCGGTGCACGATCTGGAATCCGGACATGTACGTCACGGCGCCCTCGAACCCCGAGTACTCGCTCCCGGAGACGATGAGGGCGTCCAGGTCGTCCGCCGCCATGGCGACGCGGACGTTCGCGTGCCGGCGTTGCAACTCGGAGCTCAGTGCTGCCATGAGGCCTCCAGTCCTTTGATGAGCGAAGTGATGGCGTCGTTCAGGGGCGTCGCCACGCCGAGCTCACGCCCGAAGCGCGCGATGCCGCCGTTCAGGAAGTCGATCTCGGTCGCGCGTCGCGCCTCGATGTCCTGGAGCATGCTCGCCTTGTGGCCGTACGCGACCTCGGGCCTGGCCGCGTGGTCGATGAGCTCCTCCGGGTCGGCGTCGAGCGTGATTCCCTGCGCTGCCGCGACGGCTTTCCCCTCGTCGACGAGCGCGCTCACGATCGCGCGCAGGTCGGGGCGCTCGCAGACGCGGCCGTGCGTGAGACCGGTGAGCGCGCCGACGGGGTTCGTCGAGGCGTTGAAGATCACCTTGCGCCACTGCGCCGGTCGTGCGTCCGCGACGGCTTCCGTCGGCATGCCGCCGCGCGTGCAGGCACCGGCGAGTCGCTCGATCTCGTCCGTGCGGGCGGGCTTGGGCTCGAACGGGCCGAGTGTCGTGTCGCCCTTCACGTCCCACTGCACGACGCCGGGCTCGAGGATCTTCCCCGCCGGAAACGTCGTGCCCCGGATGACACGCGCGACGTGCTGGGCCACGACCTCCTCGTTGCCGACGCCGTTCTGCACGGTCGCGACGGCACCGTCCGCGAAAGCGTGGGCGGTGGCCGCGATCGCGCCTTCGGTATGCATGGCCTTGGTCGCGACGATCCCGAAGTCGCACGGAGGCAGCGCCGCTGGATCGGTGGTCGCGCGCGGACGTCCGACGACGTCGCCCGCGCCCGTCAGCCTGAGACCGTTCGCGTTGATCGCGTCGACGTGCGCCTGCGAGACGTCGTAGGCCCACACCTCCACGTCGTCGAGCTGGGCGAGATTCGCGGCGAACAGCGACCCCACCGCACCGCAGCCGACGACGCAGACCCTCACTCGGCCACCGCCGTTCGCAGCTTCGGGAGCGAGAGCTCGCGGCCGCCCGTCAGGCCGCTCGGCCGGACGATGAGAACGAGCGCCATGACCGCGCTCACGACGACGATGCGCGACCCGGAGGGAAGGTCGATCGTCCGCCCGAACAGCGTCATCCCGTCCTCCATCTCGCCGATCAGGGAGTCGAGGCCGCTCACGAACAGCGCGCCGACGACCGCGCCCCACAGGCTGGTCGTGCCGCCGATCACGAGCATCGCCAGCGTGATGAACGTGAGGTCGAGATAGACGGCGTCGACGTTGATCGGGATGAAGTGGATGTACAGGCCTCCGGCGAACCCGGCCAGGAATCCCGAGAGCGCGAACGACGTGAGCCGCTGGCGGTAGATCGAGACGCCGACGGCGCGCGCCGCTGCGGGATCCTCGCGCGCCGCGCGAAGCTGCCGCCCGAGCCGGCTTCGCTGGTACGCGAAGGCCGCGATGATGACCAGCACGGCTCCGACCGTCGCCTGCACGAGATCGGTCGTCTCGGGAACCGACGAGAAGGTGTTCAGCCCCGGCCCGATCTTTTCGTAGTAGCGAAGGACGTTGTTGGTGATTCCCAGGACGGCGAACGTCGCGATGCCCGCGGCCAGGCCCGACAACCGCATCAACGGCAAGCCCACGACGAGAGCGAACACCCCGCCCACCGCTGCGGCGATCAGGAGCGACGGCACGTTGCCGACGGTGGTCGAGCTGAGGAAGTCGAAGAGGTACGGCATCGTCGCGGGCTTCTCGGCTTCCGGGACGGACAGCACGCCGGCGGCCCACACGCCGACGGCGAAGAAGCTGATGTGGCCGAACGAGAGCACGCCCGAGTTGCCGACGAACACGTAGATCGCGACGACCGTCGAAACCGAGATGAGCGCGGTGATGAAGTAGATCTGGTTCGTCTGCGACACGAGCGCGCCGACGATCCCCGCCGCCACGACGAGCAGCGCCGGGCCGAGGAGCTCGACCGCTGCGCGCCGGGCTCTCACACCCGCTCCACGAGGCCACGGCCGCGCGTGAACAGGCCGTCCGGCCGGACGAGGAGGACGAGGATGACGAGCCCGAAGACGAGGGACGGCAGGTACTGGCTCTGAGCCGACGGCAGCGCCCCTCCGAGAAGCCCCGAGACGTAGCCGATGAAGAAGCCGCCGAGAGTCGCCGACAGGAGGCGCGTCATGCCCCCGACCACGACTCCCGCCAGCACGAGGATCGTCTCCTGCAGCGCGAACGTCGGCGTGACGGTCGGAAACTGAACCGTGAGCATCACCGCGACGACCGCCGCGAGAGCGCCCGCGATGAGCACCGAGACGGTGCTGACCAGGTTCGCGCGCACGCCGAGCAGGCGCGCGGTCTGGGAGTCGATCGCCGCCGCTCGCATGTGCAGCCCGATGGACGTGCGGTTCAGCAGCGCGACGAGGAGCACGAGGCAGACCACGGCGGTGACGATCGCGACGATCGTGATCTTGCGGATGTCCGCGCCTCCGATCTCGACCGGCCTGTTGAGCTGCACCAGCGAGGTCGCGGTCTTGCCGAGAGGCCCGAACCAGAGCAGCGCGATCGACTGGAGCAGGAACGCGACCGCGAACGTCGCGATCAGCATGACGGCGGCGGACTGCCCCCGCAGCGGCCGGAACACGACGCGCTCCATCGCCAGTGAGAGCGCCAGGACGACCGCGAAACAGAGGGCGATCCCGATGCCGACGGGCCAGTCGCGATCCGAGGAGTACGCGAGCGCGAACGCGCCCGCCATGATCAGCTGCCCATAGGCGAAGTTCACGAGCCGCATCACGCCGAACACCAGCCCGATGCCCACCGCCATGAGCGCGAAGACCGCGCCGAGGCCGATCGCGTCGACCTGGACCTGCAGGTCGAGGGCGTCGCCGACGAAGCTGCCGAGGCCGCTCGCGATCACGAGAGGTATGCCGCCACCATGCGGTCGGTGTCAGCGGCATCGTCGGGAGTGAGAGTCAGGCGCAGCTCCCCGTTCGCCAGCACGTGCGTCCGGTCGGCGAGGGCGACCGTGCGCTGAGCGCGCTGCTCGACCAGCAGCACGCCGATTCCCCGCTCGGCGATGACCCGCAGCGTCGAGAACACGAGGTCGACGATCGTCGGAGCGAGCCCGAGCGACGGCTCGTCGAGCAGGAGGATCGAGGGCTTCGCGACCAGCGCCCGCGCGATCGCGAGCTGCTGCTGCTGGCCGCCGGAAAGCGCGCCCGCGTGGCGATTGCGGAACTCGTCCACGATCGGGAACAGCTCGATGACGGCGGCGATGTCCTCCTCGGCGCCGTTCTTCCCGCCGCGTGCGGCGAGCCCGAGTCGCAGGTTCTCGTCGACGGTGAGCTCCGCGAAGAGCCTGCGGCCTTCGGGGACGAGCGCGAGGCCGGCTCGCGCGATCGACTCCGGTGAGCGGCCGCGCAGCGAGCGGTCGCCCAGCCTGACATCGCCTCCACGCGTGTCGACGAGGCCCGTGATCGCGTGCAGCGTGGTCGACTTCCCGGCGCCGTTCGGGCCGATGAGGCCGACGATCTCGCCGGGCGCGACGCTGAGCGAGACGCCTCGAACGGCCGCGACGCCGCCGTAGGCGACCTCGAGGTCGCGGACCTCGAGCATCACTCCGCCACCGCCGACTCACCGAGGTACGCCGCGGCGACGTCGAGATTCCCGCGAATCTCGCCCGGAGTCCCCTCGGCGAGCGTGCGGCCCTGATCGAGGACCTGGATGCGGTCGCACACGTCCATGATCAGCGCCATGTTGTGATCGATCAGGAGCACGCCCGCGTCGTGCTCGTCGCGTACCGAGCGTACGACGTCGGCGAACGCCGGGACCTCGGCTTCGGGGAGACCGGCCGCCGGCTCGTCCAGCAGCAGGAAGCGCGGCTCTGTCGCGAGCGCGCGAGCGACGCCGAGCCGACGCTCGTCACCGTGCGGGAGCGAGCCGGCCGTAGCCTCGGCGTAGGCGCGCAGCCGGAGCGAGTCGAGGAGCGCGTCGGCCCGACGCCGCGCCTCGCGAGGGCCGGCACCCACGCCGAGCGCCGCGACCTCCACGTTCTCACGCACGGTCAGGCTGCGAAACGAGCGGCTGTGCTGGAACGTCCGCGACAGCCCGGCCCGACCGCGCCGGTGGGGCCGCCAGCGCGTGACGTCGCGCCCCTCGAGCTCGACCGAGCCCTCGTCCGGGAAGTCGAAGCCGGTCAGGACGTTCACCAGCGTCGACTTCCCCGCGCCGTTCGGGCCGATCAGGCCCACCACCTCGTGCCGATCGAGCTCGAGGGTGACCTCGCGCAGCGCCTGCACGCCCTGGTATGCACGCGACACGGCGGCGGCCCGGAGCGTTGCCCCGGACCGCCGCTCTCGGTCAGCTGGTGATTCCGACAAGCCGCCCTAGATCTTCGGGACGACCTTCGCCTTGATCGTGGCGACGACGGTCGGAGTGTTGTTCTGCACCCGAATCACGCGGTACGCGCGTCCGTACACCGTGTGCAGGCGGCCCGAGAAGCTCACGAGCCCCGAGATCGTCGGGACGTTCTTGAACTTCTGCATCTGCGCCGCCAGAGCGGCGCCGTTCGAGTTGCCACCCGTCCGCTTCAGCGCGACCAGGATGCCGTCGATCGCTGCGGGGCCGGTGACGAACGCGCCCGTGCTTCCCGCCTTCGCGATCGCTGCCGCGTTCTTCTTGGCCAAGGCGTTGACGGCACGGACAGGATCGTTCCCGAATGCCGAGGCGAAGGTCACGTAGTAGTAGTTCGTGATCTTGGGATCCGGGGTGTACCAGTAGCTCCCGTCACCCGCCCACGAGTTGAGGAACGGCGTGTTGTTGCCGAGCGTGCGCAGCCCGTTCAGGATCGGGACCTGCGCTCCGAACGCTGCCGCGGTCGCCGTCACGATCACGTCGGCCGGCTTCGCGTTCAGTCGCGTCACGGTGCTCTGCCAGGAGGCGGGAGAACCGCCCGCGGACTGGTACGTCTCCTCTGTCACGATCTTGCCGCCGAGCTGCGTCCAGCGAGCCTTGAACGCCTGGACGACGTTGCGGAAGTAGACGATCACGGTGTCCGTCGCGAGGTCGGCGCTCCGCCAGCCCTTCTTCCACGCGAACTCGGCCATGGCCGAGCCCTCGTCCTGAGCCACGTTCCCGTACGAGAACGCGAGACGACCCTTCGGGCCGAACCGCTTCGGCCCCATCTGGTCGGTGCCGATGCACGCGGCGACGGTCAACTTGCCGGCATTGATCGACTCCTGCACCACGGGCGTCGCGTAGTCGACGTCGCACGTCGTCATGATCACCGCGGCTCCCTGGGCGAGGAGCTTTCGTGCGCACGCCTTCGCAATCGCCGGCTTGTTGCCCTGCGTGTTGCAGGTCAGGAGCTTCACCTTGGTCGAGCTGGCCTTGTTGATGGCGGCGATGTGCGACTTCGCCGTCGCGAGCGCCGGCCCGTCGAACGGCGCCATGTTTCCGACGCCGTCGTACGCCCACCCGATCGTGAGCGTCGCCTGTGGTGCTGCCGAGCCACCGCCCGCGACAGCGACTGCGGCGACGGCGACGGCTACGAGCGCGAGCGTCGCCTTTCCTACCTTCGTCATTCCTGTCCTCCTGTCGATTCCTGCGGTACCTGCCACGATGCTTCCTTTCCTCTGACGAGCCCATACAACAGGGAATGCAGCGGTACGGGCAGGTCGTGCCGCTCCGCCTCACGCACGAGGGACCCCGTGATGAGCTCGATCTCGGTCTGCCGCTCCGCGTCGACGTCCTCGAGCATCGACGGGTAGTGCGCCGATCCCCGCTTCGTCGCGAGCACGTTCATCTCCCACGGGTCGTCGTGGAGCTCGATCCCTGCCGCCGCCGCCACCGCCTTCCCCTCGTCGACGAGCCCGTGGACGAGGTGCCCGAGGTCACCCGGCTCCGACTCCTGCGCGAAGTGGAAGTCGTGCGGGAGCCCGGTGAGCGCAGCGGTCGGGTTGACCGCGGCGTTGAAGACGAGCTTCGACCACTGCGCCGGACGCAGGTCCGGGAGCGCCTCGGCCTTCAGGCCCGAGGCGACGATCGTCTCGGCGATGCCCTCGACGACCGCGAACGGCGTGTCCTCGTAGGGGCCGAGCCAGGTCTCCGTGTCGAGGATGTACTCGACGTGCGTGTCCGAGTGGCGCGTGCCGCTCATGAACGTCACGCCCGACACGATGGGCCACGCGCCGTGCGCGCGGACGATCTCCTCCGCGCCGATCCCGTTCAGGACCGTCACGATCGTCGCATCGGGGAAGCGGCCGGCCAGCGCCTGTACCGCCGGCTCCAGCCCCGATGCCTTCGTCGCGATGATCGCGACGTCGAACTCGGGGAGCGCAGCGGGATCGTCCGTCGCCGTCACGTGGGCGACACCGTCGCTCTTCCCGCTCACGCGCAGCCCGCTCTCGCTCAGCGCCTCCGCGTGTTCGCGGCGTCGCGTGAGCACCGAGACCTCGCACACGCGGGCGAGATGACCCGCGAAGAGACTCCCGATGACTCCCGCCCCGACGATGCACACCCGTTCCACGCTGCGTAGCGAGTATCTCAGCGCGGTGACATGTCAGTCAATGTTTGTCCGCAGATCGCGAATCCGCTAGCGCGGACTCGCGATCGCGAGGATCCCTGAAGCGGCCGCTTTCGCGGCCGGTCGCTGCGCAGGTTCCCTAGTGCGGGGCAGTGCGGGCCTTCAGGCGTGATGCCAGGCGTCGGAACTCGGCGTCGGTCACGAGGCCGCGCTTCTTCGTCCCTGCGCGCTTGACCGACTCGAGGAGCGCGGGATACTGCTCCTCCGGGACGTCCAGGCCGAGCTCGGTGACCTTGATCCGGATCGAGTCGAGCCCGCTCTTCTTCCCCAGCACGATGCCGCGCTCGGCGCCGACGAGCTCGGACGCGTAGGGCTCGATCGCCGGCGGATCGTGGAACTGCGCGGCGACGGCTCCCGACTCGCGGGTGAACAGGTTGTCTCCCGTCACGGGCTTCCACGCGGCGAGCGGGGTTCCGGAGAGCTCCTGCACGAGCGCGCCGAGCCGACGCGCCTGTGCGAGGTCGAGGCGCGTCTTGATGCCGTACAACGCCTCGAGCGCCAGCGCGACCTCGACGAGATCGGCGTTCCCCGCGCGCTCGCCCATGCCGTTGACGGTTCCCTGCACCCAGGTCGCGCCCGCCTGCACGGCCGCGACGGCCGAGGCCGTAGCGAGGCCGAAGTCGTCGTGGCCGTGCCAGTGCACCGGCACGTGGTGGTCGAGGCGCTCGACCACGTCGTTGACGAGGAACGCGGCGGCCTCCGGCGTTGCGATCCCGAGCGTGTCGACGACGACGACCTCCTGCGCGCCCGCCTCGACGGCGCTCTCGTACACGCGACGAATGAACTCGAGGTCCGCGCGCGTCGAGTCGACGCCGAAGAACGCGACACGGATCCCCTCGGAGACGGCAAACGTCACCGCGGCGCGAATGCGCTCGAGCATGGTCTCGCGCGAGACTCCGAGCGCAGCCAGCTTGCCGTCCGAGATCGGGCTCTCGATCACCGAGGACTGCACCCCGAGCTCGACGAGCGCTTCGACGTCCGCTCGCACCGCCCGCGAGAAGCCCCAGACCTCCGCGTCGAGCCCCGCTTCGAGGATCAGGGAGACGGCGCGCGCGTCATCGGCGGACACGCGCGGGAATCCCGCTTCGATCCGGTCGATCCCCGCGTCCGAGAGGGCCTTTGCAATATCTAGCTTTTGCTCTGGTGAGAAGACGACTCCCACAGTTTGCTCGCCGTCGCGAAGCGTCGTGTCGTACAGGCCGACCGTGACGCGCGGCTGCGGCTCGAGCGCCTTCGCGTTGAGGTCGCCCGTCCACAGCTTGGAGCGATCCAGGGTCACGTGCGGACTATCGCATCCGCGCGGGGATTCCCCGCGCCAGCAGCGTGGTCTCGATGATCGCATGCTGCATTTGACGCATGATTCCTCGCGTGCGTAGCGACCTCCCCTCCGGAACCGTCACTTTCCTGTTCACCGACGTCGAAGGCTCGACACGCCTCCTGCACGAGCTCGGCGCGGACGCGTACGCGCAGCTCCTTGCTACGCACCGAAGCGCGATTCGCAAAGCCGCCGCTCGCCACGACGGCGTCGAGGTCGACACTCAGGGAGACGCCTTCTTCCTGGCGTTTCCCACCGCACCGGCCGGCGTCGCGGCTGCCTCCGAGATGACGAAGGCGCTCGCCTCCGGGCAGATCCAGGTGCGGATCGGCTTGCATACAGGCACACCGCTGCTCTCCGACGAGGGTTACGTCGGCGGCGACGTCCATCGCGCAGCGCGCATCGCCGCCGCCGGTCACGGAGGGCAGGTCCTGGTCTCGTCGTCGACGGCTCCCCTCGTCGAAGCCGAGCTCACCGACCTCGGCGAGCACCGCTTCAAGGATCTTGCCGCCCCCGAGCGCATCTACCAGCTCGGCGACGGCGAGTTCTCGGCGCTCAAATCCCTCTACCGGACGAACCTGCCGGTACCGACGACCCCGTTCCTCGGTCGCGAGCGAGAGCTGGTCGAGGTGGTGGGTCTCCTCGAAGGCACCCGGCTGCTCACCCTCACCGGGCCTGGTGGCATGGGCAAGACGCGCCTCGCATCGCATGCTGCGGGCGTCGCCTCCGACGGCTACCCGGACGGTGTCTGGTGGATTCCGCTCGCGTCGTTGCGCGACCCAGCGCTGGTGCTCGAGGCGGCGGCACAGGTCGTCGGCTCGAAGGGCATCCTCGCCGACCACATCTCCGACAAGGCAATGCTCCTGCTCTTCGACAACTTCGAGCACGTCGTCGAAGCAGCGACCGGCGTCGCGGCGCTTCTCGGCTCCTGTCCCAACCTCGACCTCCTGGTGACGAGCAGGGAGCCGCTGCACGTGACCGGCGAACAGGAGTACCCGGTACCTCCGCTCGCTCACGAGGAGGGGGTCGGCTTCTTCCTCGCACGAGCGAGGGCGGTCGAGCCTGGCTTCGAGGCCGGCGAGGCGGTGTCGGAGATCTGCCGCCGGCTCGACGACCTGCCTCTCGCACTCGAACTCGCCGCCGCGCGCGTCAAGGCGCTCTCCTCGGCGCAGATCCTCGAGCGACTCGAGCAGCGTCTGCCCCTGCTCACCGGAGGGGCCAGAGACCTTCCGGAGCGGCAGCGCACGCTGCGGGCGACGATCGAGTGGAGCTACGAGCTCCTGAAGACCGAGGAGCAGCAGCTTTTCGCTCGACTCGCCGTCTTCCTGGGCGGCTGCACGCTCGAAGCAGCAGAAGAGGTCGCGGAGGCAGACCTCGACACGCTCCATTCGCTCGTCGACAAGAGCCTCGTTCGCCATTCCGGGGACCGCTACTGGATGCTCGAGACGATCCGGGAGTACGCAGGCGAACGCCTGAGAGTCTCCGGCGATCGAGGGGCGACGGAAAGGAGACATGCGAAGCACTTCCTCGCGCTTGCTGTTTCCGCGAACCTCTCGCTCGACACTCCGGGCGAGCAGCGCTTCGACCTGGCCATCGCCGAGGAGAGCAACTTCCGTGCGGCTCTCAGGTGGGCACAGGCGCACGACGAGATCGAGCTCGGGCTGGAGCTCGCGGTCGCGCTCGACTACTTCTGGTTCACGAACCACCCGCAGGAAGGAGCGCGGTGGTTCGCCTACCTCCTCGAGGCGGACGCGAGCGTGCCCGCGGCGCTGCGACTTCGAGCCGGGATGGGGTACGGCAACGCCTGCCGTGCGTTCGACACGAGCACGGCGACGTCGCTGTATCGAGACGCGCTCGCTCTCGCGAAGGAGCTCGGCGACGAGCGCGGAATGGCGACGATGTTCCTCGAGCTGGCACTGATCGCCTACGAGAACGACGAGTTCGACGAGTGCGAACGGCTCATCGAGGAGGGCCATATGGCGAACCAGCGGGCGAGATCGCCGGCCGTCGAGGTGATGAGGCTCGAGACGCTCGGGCGTCTCGCAGTCGACCGAGACGATCTCGCGCTCGCCCGCGACCTGGTCGGCCAGGCTCTGGCAGTAGCCCGTCAGGCAGGTCTCGCCTTCTGGGAAGCGGAAGAAGCGCGCGAGCTCGCGGCTATCGAGCGCAGGGCCGGCCGACTCGACGTGGCGGAGATGCACGTCCGAGACTCGTTGCAGCGCAACTGCCACATCCGTCACCGCGCAGGAGTGATCGGCGCGCTCGCCACGATGGCGTTGATCGCACGTACCGCGGGAGACGTCGAGCGTGCCGGCCTGCTCTGGGGGGCCTGCGAGGCGGAGGAGCGCCGAGCGCCGACGATGTGGGCGTTGGACTCCGCATACTGGGAGGCTCGCGTGGCGGATTCGGGACCGGAGTTCGAACGCGCGCGGCGCGCAGGCTCCGTACTGACCCTCGACGAGGCGGTCGGCTACGCGCTCGACTCCGACGACTGACCGCTCGCAGGCCCGGACTCAGACCGCAACGATCCCGTCGGGGAACGGTGAGAGCTTCTCGGCATCGGCCGACGTGATCAGGAAGTTGTCCTCGACGCGCAGGCCGCCGCCACCCTCTATATAGCATCCTGGCTCGATTGCAAGAACCATCCCGGCGGCGATCTCGCCTCCCCCGGCCTGGTGCGCGTACGGCGGCTCGTGCGCTCGCGCGCCCACGCCGTGACAGATCGGGTGCGACGGCTGGCCCGGAAAGCCCAGTGCGTCGATCCCCGCGCGGATCCGCCGGTCGAGCTCCGCGAAGCTCGCACCAGGGCGCGCGAAATCGACCGCGTGGCCGTATACCGCCATCAACCCCGCCTCGAGGTCGCGATACTCCGGCGTCAGCTCGCCGGCAACGAGGTTCTTCGTGTGGTCGCACCAGTACCCGTCGGCGCACACCCAGATCTCGAAGAGCGTCGGCTCGCCAGCGACGACGGGCCTCGACGTCGTCGCGGTGAAGGTCTTGATGCCCGGCCCCGACCACACGAGCGAGAAGCCGAGAGCGAGGTCGACCTTCCCCTCCCAGCCCGTGCCCTCGCCGTGGACGAACCCCTCCCACTCCGCGGCGATCTGCGCCTCGCTCATGCCAGGCTCGATGATCAGGCGGCAGTGCTCCATCGCGGCTGCTGCGATGTCGTTCGCGAGCCGCATGCGCTCGATCTCCTGCTCGGTCTTGAGCGCCCGCGCCGAGGAGAGGAGCGGCGTCGCGTCGGCGACGTCCCCGAACCCGGTGAACCAGGCGGCCGTGAACGTCGTCGGCTCGCCCACCATGCGGTCGGACGCCTGCGTCCCGAGCGAGAGCTCGAGCGCGACGCGCCCATACTCACGCGCGGCATCCTGCGCGAGCTCGAGGACGCGCATGGCCGGTGGCCGCGGATCCCGCTCGTCGTAGCCCCTGAAGAAGCGCACCTCGCTCGTCCAGGCGGTACGAGCCGCATCCTCCTCCGACGCCTCGAGACAGATGAGCATCGGCTCGCCCTCGCGCGGGAACACGCACGCGTCGTACCCCTTCATCCCCCAGAAGTTCGTGAGATAGAGAACGTTGTCGGGCGCCCGCACGACGAGTGCGTCGACCGCGTCCTCGGCCATGAGCGCGCGGACACGCTCGAGCTTCCCGTCGTCCCGCGGCCAGCTCACGCTGCTTCCTCCCAGATCACGCGCCCGCCCTGCCTCGTGACACGGCCGATCCCGCTGCCGGGATAGTGGCCGCACACGACGACGCAGCCCGAGCCCACGAGCTCGGCAATCAGTCGGGGACGCGTATCCGTCTGCTCGACGTCGTCGTATGCGAGGACCCACTCGGGCCGATCGAGGAGCGCGGGATGGGGAAGGATGTCCCCGATCAGCTCGGCACGCGCTCCCGCCGACCGGATGCTGAGGCCGGCGTGGCCGGGGTAGTGACCGGGCAGGAGGCGCACCGTCACGCCGGGCGCGAGCTCGGCACCGTCGTCGGCATGCTCGAAGCGATCCGCGAGGGGCTCGACGCAGCGGCGAATGTGCGACCTCCCCGGGTCGGAGAGCGCGCGTTCGAGAGCGTCGGCGTGCGTGACGAACCGCGCGCGCGGGAAGCAGGCCACACCGCTCTCGTCCGTGTTCCAGCCGAGATGGTCGACGTGCAGGTGCGTCAGGAAGACGACGTCGATGTCCTCACGGCCGACGCCGAGCTCGTCGAGCCGGCCCGGCAGCAAGCCCTCGCGCTCCGGAGACCAGAAGCCCCAGAGCCCGGGAGGCCCGACGCCCGTGTCCACCAGTATCGAGGTGTCGCGCACCCGCAGGACGTGGACGGTCACAGGGAGGCGCCAGCGGGTGCCCGCGAACAGCTCCGGGTAGAGCGGCCGATATGGATCCCACTCCTGGAGCGGCACGTCGGGGTACGCCGCCGAGAGCTCCGCGAGCTCCCCGACCGCGTCGAGCACGGCGACGATCTCGACGTCCCCGACTACCAACGCACGCGCGGCGGGGCCGGCTCGCCGTGCGCCTCCTGCCACGAGACGACCGGGTTGCGCAGCACGCCGATCCTCTCGATCTCGCACTCCATGACGTCGCCGGGCTTGAGGTAGAGGGAGACGGCGTCGGGCGAGAAGCCGGCGACGCCGGAGACGGTTCCGGTCGAGACGACGTCGCCTGCCGAGTAGCCGAGCGCCGAGTAGTGGCTGAGGATCTCCGGAATCGTCACGCTCATGCGGCTCGAATGCGAGGTCTGGCGCACCTCTCCGTTGACGCGGAGCTCCATCGCGAGGTCGTGCGGGTTCGGGATCTCGTCCGGCGTGACGATCCACGGCCCGAGCGGGCAGAAGGTGTCGATCGCCTTGCAGAAGCTGAACACGCCGGATCGCATCTCCCGCCGCTGGATGTCTCGCGCGGTGATGTCGTTGAAGATGACGTAGCCGCCGATGTAGTCGGTCGCCTCCTCCGGCGGGAACCACGTCCCGGCCTGGCGCACCACGACCGCGAGCTCGAGCTCGTAGTCGAGCTCCTCGGTGAGGTGCTCGGGGTAGACGACGGGCTCGTCGGGACCGACGATCGCGTCGACGTTCTGGAAAAAGACGATCCACGGAGCGATCTCGTGCGACCAGCCGACCTGCTTGGACTCCTCCTCGTGCTCGCGGAAGTTGCCGGCCGTGTGGAAGAACTTCTTCGGGACGATCGGCGCGCGCAGCTCCGTCTCCTCGAGCGCGATGCGCTCGCCGGTGTCGTCCGCACCGCCGTCCTCGAAGAGCTCGCGCATCGACGGCGTGTCGAGGACGACGATCTCCTCCCCGTCGAGGTACCCGACCTGGCGGTCGTAGCCGAAGCTGACGAGCTTCATCCCGGCACCTCGAGCCCGACGAGATGGCCGGTCGCGCCGTCGTCGACGGGCACCGGCAGGTCGGATGGGAGCTGGTAGAAGCTCACGCGACTCCGCAGACTTTCATCGCCGCTCGGGCGTACACATCGGCCGTTCGCACGAGGCCCTCGATCTCGAGGTTCTCGCCCTTCACCGTGTCGAGCAGGCCGCTCGACGTGCCGTAGTTCACGGTCGCGATGCCGTAGCGCGTCAGGACCGAGGCATCGGAGAACCAGCGCGTGACATCCCGCTCGGGCGGGGTCCCGAACACGTCGTCGTGCGCCTCGTCGAGCGCACTGACGAGCGCGTGGCCTTCGTCGATCTCCGCGCCTGGAGCGGTGACGTAGACCTCGCCCTCGATCCCATGGTCGGGGAATCGCTCCGCGAGGCTGCGCACCAGCGCCAGCACCTCGCCGCGGGCGACGGCCATCGCCTTCGTCGGGGGCACGCGCACGTCGAGGAAGAGATCGGTGCGGTGCGGGGTGCGCGACACGCGCCAGCCGAACCCCCCGTCGATCGCGCCGACGTTGACGATTGCCTTCGCGCCGCGATAGGCGTTCGCGGGATCCTCCTCCCACGTCGGGATCCACTCGAGAACCGCGTCGAGGACGTCTCGCATCCGCACGATCGAGTTCTGGTCACGCTTGCCCTCGCTGAACGCCGTATGGATGAACGGCCCTTGAGTCGAGATGCGGATCCAGAGCGAGCCGAAGTGGCCGAGGACGACCTTCGACTCGGTCGGCTCGCCGAGGATGCACATGTCCGCGACGCCACCGTGCGACACGAGATAGCGCGAACCAGCCGCGTAGCCGCGGAACTCGGCACCCTGTGCGTCGCCGTACTGCGTCTTCTCGATCTCGCCGGAGACGGCGGCAACCATGACGTCGCCACGCAGTCGCACTCCCGCGTCGGCGAGCGCGCGCAGCGCCTCCACGTAGCACGCGAGCGCGCCCTTCATGTTCGAGATCCCGAGCCCGTAGAGCCGCCCGTCCTCCACGAAGGCGCTCGGCTGGAAGCCGGGGACGTGCGCCAGCCAGGGCTCGCGACCGGAGTAGGACGTGTCCATGTGCCCGTTGAACATGAGGCTCGGCCCGCCGCCGGCACCCCCACGTGTACCGAGGACGTTCGCGCGCCCGTCCTCCACCTGCTGCCACTGCACCTGCAGGCCCATGCCGACGAACGTGTCGCGCATCAGGTCGGCCATCGCCTCCTCGGAGCCGGTGAAGCTCGGGACGCCGATAGCCTGCGACGCCCAGTCGACGAGGCGCGCTTGGTCGATCTTGATCTCGCTCACGCCGGCTTCGTCCCGCTCGCGAGCTTCATGGGTGCGGGGACGGCAAATCCGCACCCGCTACGCCACTCCGCCAGACGCTCCTCCAGAGACACGACCATCCGGTCGCGCTGCTTGTCGTCGGCGGCGCGAAGCGCCGCTCCGACGCGAACGGTTCCGTCGGCCATCGACGTGATCAGCTCGTTCGCCGAGGCAACAGGAATCTCGACCGCGATAGCGTCGACGGCGACTGCCTCGAAGCCGGCGTCCTCCAGCAACGCGCGGAACACCACGTCGTCCGTGAACTGGAAGAACGAGGGACCGGCAGGCGCCTCGTGTGGCGCTGGCACCTCGGCGCTCGCGACGGCTCCGAGCACAGCGGCGAAGAAGGGCGAGCGCTCCGCTGCATCCCAGCTCGACAACGCGATCCGACCTCGTGGCGCCAAGACCCGTTTCAGCTCGCAGGCGGCTTTGTCCGGCTCGCCGATGTGCTGGATGACGTTGTTACCGACGACCGCGTCGAAGGAGCCGTCGGCGAACGGAAGGTCGGTTGCCGTTGCTTGGACGAAGGTCGCCTTCGGGTTCCGCCGGGTAGCGATCTCCACCATCGCAGCCGCCACGTCGACACCCGTCGCCTCCGCGCCACGCTCCACCGCGTGTCGCGCTGCGTCGCCGGCACCGGTGCCCACGTCGAGGACACGCGAGCCTTGGCCGACATGCGCCGCGTCGAGCAGGGCGTCGATCGCTTGGCTCGTGATCGGGCTCCAGCACTCGTAGAAGCGTCCTGCGATGGCTTCCCAGCCCGCCTGCTCATAGGCGTCGAACGCCGCTGCGTCGTACGCGCTCATGCCCGCACGTGTGGGAGAACCTTCTCGCCGAAGAGCCTGATCTGGTCGTGCCGACGCTCGCCCCAGAGCTCGAGCATGACGTGCGTGCAGCCGGCCTCGCGGTACTCCTCGATCGCCGCGATGCAGTCCGCAGGCGTGCCCGCGATCGGCTTGCACTTGTCGAGGATCGCGTCCGTCACCTTCGCCTTCGCCGCGAGCCGGCCACCCTGCTCCATGGCCTCGGCGACGGGCCGGATCTCGTCCTGCTCGAGGCCGGCGAGGTCGAGGAGCGTGTCGGCCGAGCCCTGGATGTTCTGCACCTTGTTCGCGAGGTACATGCCGGCGATCTCGCGCGCACCGTCGCGGCCGGCGTCGCGATCCGACTCGTGGATCGACGCGACCACGGTGCAGCCGATGTCGATGTCCGCGGCGACGTTCTCGCGCGTGTAGCGGACGAAGGCGGGCGTCGTGATCGACGGTGTCAGACACCCGTCGGAGATCTCGCCCGCGAGCGCCTGCATCTTCGGCGCGGTCGCGGCGACGTAGACCGGCGGGACCTCGCGCGGCGTGTCCGCGTCCGGGCTCAGGCCGGGCACGTCGGCGCTCCAGGTGTCGCCCTCGTAGGAGAACGGCTCGCCCCCGAGCACACCGCGGACGATCGTCACCGCGTCGCGCATCGGCCCCAGCGTCTTCGAGGTCTGTGAGCGGATGTTGTTGAGGAAGATCTTCGACGTGCCGAAGCCGAGGAGGAATCTCCCGGGGCCGGCGGCCTCCTGCACGACTCTTGCATCCATCGCAACTTGCACCGGATGACGCGTGAACGGGGAGATGATCCCCCAGCCGATCGTCAGCCGCTCCGTCTCGCGGGCCATGAGCGCCGAGACGACGGTCGACGACCGCGCCTCCATCCCGTGCTTGCGCCACCAGGGATAGGCCTCGGCGAGCCAGATCGTGTCCATCCCGGCCCGGTCCATGACGCGGGCCGACTCGAGCATCTCGTCGAGCGGCTCCATCGTCAGCTGCATGACGCCGACTCGAAACGGTGGCGGCACCGTGGTCTCCGTCAGGGCTCGGTCGTGGAGTGCGTCGGCCCTTCCGGCGCGGCCTCGTATGCCTCCGGCGATGCGGGGTGGATCCCCTGCTCGGCGCCGCCCTCCCCGGCCTTGGCGGAGACGCGCGTTTCGAGCGCTGCGAGCACCTGAGAGACCTGCTGGTTCACGATCGGCTGTAGGACCCGCTGGCCCATCGCGCCGACCGGTCCGGCGATCTTAACGTCGGCCTCCCACGCCATCGACGTCCCCGCACCCGCCTCCGAGAGCGTGAACGACGTGGTCATGTCCATGAGCGCGCCCACGCCCTGCCCTTTCGCGCGCATGGACGCGAACTCCGGCTCGCGCTCCTCGAGCTTCTCGAAGTTCATCGTCATCTTGAGGCCCCCGAGGCCGAGCGGCACCTTGACCTTCGCCGTCCAGTGCTTCTCGTCCGTGATCTCGAACGACTCGACGCCGGGCATGAGCCTCGCCATCTCGGACGGCTCGTTGATGACGCTCCAGACGGTCTCGCGGGAGGCTGTCAGCTCCTTCGTCCCGGAGACGATCACCTCGACGTCACCGACACGTTCGCGCGCGTCGCTTCCGGGTCCTGGAGCATCGACCACACCCTATGCGCTGGGTTGCAGCTGTCGTGGACGATCGCGCCGCCCGCCGCGCGCAGCGCGTCCTGGATCGCGGAGCAGATGCAGTGGATCCCGCCGCCCCCGCCCTCGCCCATGCCCTTCGCGCCGAGCGGCGCCACGGGCGACGGTGACTCCATCGCGCCCGTCTTGAGCGGCGGCATGTCCAGCGCGTGCGGCACGTGGTAGTCGTAGAAGTTGGCGGTGAGGAGCGTCCCGTCCTCGTCGTAGACGAACTCCTCGTGCAGCGCGGCGCCGATCGCATGCGCGGTCGCTCCGTGCACCTGACCCTCGACGATCTGCGGGTTGATGCGCGTGCCGCAGTCGTCCACGGCTGCGTAGTCGACGATCTCGACCTCGCCCGTCTCCGGGTCGATCTCGACGACAGCGGCGTGGATCTGCGTCGCGTAGGTGAGCGTCAGCTGCCCGGTCTTCTTCTCCGTGTCGACCATGCCGAAGTACGGCCGGCAGACGTAGCGGTGGTTGAGCGTCGGGTTGAACTCGGGCGGGAGGAAGGCGTTGTTCGCGTTGATGATCGCGCCGAGCGCCATGAACGGCAGCGCCGCTTCCGGCGGGCCGTCCTTGATTCGCGCGAACCCCTCGGAGAGCTCGATCGCCTCTTCAGGCGCCTGCAGAACAGCGGCGGCGAGCTGGATCATCTCTCCGCGCACCAGCTCGGCCGCGCCCTTCACCGCGCCGAGGCCGGTGAAGGCGAACTGGCTCGCGTACGTGCCCGAGAAGCCGGCGTGCGAGTTGAACCACGTGTCGTGGCCGCGGCGCACGTTCACCTGGTCGGGCGAGCAGCCGAGGATGTCCGCGACGACCTGGGCGGCGGTCGTCTCGTGGCCCTGCCCTTGTGGGACGGTCCCGAGCGTGACGACGACCTCACCGAAGATGTCGAGCTTCACCGACGCCGCCTCGTTGTTCCCGGAGAACTGGAGCTCGGGGTTCAGGAGCGTCGACTGGCCGAAGTTGTTCGTTCCGGAGTCGAGCGTCGAGCCGATCCCGAACCCGAGGAGCTTCCCACGCTCGGCCGCTTCCGCCCGCCTGGCCTCGATCGACCCCGAGTCGATCAGCTCGAGCGCGATATCGAGCGCCGCAGAGTAGTCACCCGAGTCGTAGAAGCAGCCGTTCGGCGTCTCGTAGGGCATCTGCTCGGCTTTCACGTAGTTGCGCTTGCGGATCTCGACCGGATCGAGATCGAGCTCGGCGGCGACGATGTCGATGATGCGCTCGGTCAGCCAGAGGTGCTGCATCCGCGAGTAGCCGCGATTCGGCGAGACCGGAGACTTGTTCGTGCATACCTGCGTGAAATCGACCCGGATGTTCCGCCAGCCGTACAGCCCTGGCGTGACCTGCGCCCAGATGATGCAGCCGAGGGGCTCGTAGCGCGGGAACGCGCCGCAGTCGTCGAGCGCCTTCACCTTGAAACCGGTCATCGTCCCGTCCTTCATCACGCCGACCTCGACGTCGAGGAACCAGCGCTCGTTGCCGTGCGCGTTCGCCGTGTGCTGGTCGGTGCGCCACTCCGTCCACTGCACCGGGCGGCCGAGCTTCCGCGCCATCAGGCAGAGAACGACGTACTGCGGGTGCAGGCAGATCTTGTTGCCGAAGCCGCCGCCGATGTCCTGCGTGACGAAGCGCAGCTTGTCGATTCCGGTGCGCAGCGCGGGTGCCATCCAGATCGCGCCGACCCCGGGCATCTGGTGGTTGCAGTGGAGCGTCCACTCGCTCGTGCCCTTGTCGTACTCCACGAGCGCGCCCGCGCACTCGAGCGGCGTCGAGGAGAAGCGGTGGAAGTGGAGCTTGTCGATCTTCACGACGTGATCCGCCTCGGCGAGCGCAGCGTCGACGTCCCCCCAGTCGAAGACACCCGACCAGACGACGTTCGAGCCGGCGTCGTCGTGGAGGACGACCTCGTCCTCGAGCGACTCCGCAGCGTCGACGAGCACGGGGAGCTCGTCGTACTCGACCTCGATCAGCTCCGCCGCGTCGCGCGCGAGCTCTCGCGTCGCCGCGCACACGGCTGCGACCGGCTCGCCCATGTAGCGGGCCCGGCCCACCGCGAGGGCGTAGTCCTTGATGTTCCCGCCCGGCTCGACGGACATCTCGAAGAACGGATCGGTGTGGATCGCGACCTCGTCGCCCGTGAGCGTGCCGTACACGCCTTCGAGCTCGAGCGCCTTCGCGACGTCGATCGAGATGATCTTCGCGTGCGCATAGGGCGAGCGGACGAAGTGCACGTACCCCATCCCGTGCCGGCGGACGTCGTCGAAGAACGTGCCCTGACCCTGGACGAGGCGCCGGTCCTCCTTGCGCGGGATCGACTGCCCGACGAACCCCTTCTCGAGCGTCTTCGCCGGCTCGGTGACGGTCGTCGTCGTCATCAGCGCGTGCCTCCCGCCGCGACCACTGCCTCGACGATGTTCACGTAGCCCGTGCAGCGGCAGATGTTGCCCTGGATCGCCACGCGCACGTCCTCCTCGGAGGGGCTCGGATTTCGTGCGAGCAACGCGGTCGCGCTCATGAGCATCCCCGGCGTGCAGTAGCCGCACTGCAGCGCATGGTGCTCGTTGAACGACTGCTGGAGCGCCGTCAGCTCGCCGTCGGCGGCGAGGCCCTCGACCGTCGAGATCTTCGTGCCCTCGGCCTGGACGGCGAGCAGCATGCAGCTCTTCACGGCCTCGCCGTTCACGTGGATCGTGCACGCGCCGCAGTTGCCGGTGTCGCAGCCGATGTGCGTTCCCGTGAGCCCGAGGTCGTCGCGGATGAAATGGACGAGAAGTCGGCGGGTCGGCACCTCGTACTCGATCTGCTCGCCGTTCACCTCCAGCGAGACCGTGCGGCTCGTGACCGGCCCGGCGGCCACTACTTCCGCCTCCCCGCCGCCTGCAGCACCGCGCGCACGGCCGAGACCTCGGCCAGGTGGCGCCGGTAGTCACCCGAGCCGTGCACGTCGGACGGCGGGTCGAGCGATGCGCCGAGGCCCTCGGCGGCGGCCCGCACAGCGCTGTCGGAGTAGTCCCCGCCTGCAAGACGCTCCTCCATCGCGGTTGCGCGCACCGGTGCTGCAGCGACGCAGCCGATCGCGACGCGCGCGGCGGCGCCGGTGACCGACGCGGCCGCGTTGACGATGTACGTCCCGTGTGCCCCGATCGTGACGCCGCCGAACCCGTCGCCGGCGCCGCTCGACGCCGGCACGTTCACCTTCGTGAGGAGCTCACCCTCACCGACTGCGGTCATGTAGACGCCGAGGAAGAACTCGTCCGCGGAGACGGTTCGCTCTCCGTCTTGCCCGCGAATGGTGAACGTCGCGTCGAGCGCGACGAGGAGCACGGGCAGGTGGTTCGCCGGATCGCTCACGCAGACGTTTCCGCCCACGGTGCCGCGGTTGCGCACCTGCACGTCGGCGATCGTCGCGGCGACCTCGGCCAGGATCGGCCTCGCGACCTCGACCTCCGACGACGACATGAGCTGCGCGTACGTCACCATCGCGCCGATCTCGAGCATGCCGTCCGCCGAGAAGCCGATCGCACGGAGCTCGGAGAGGTCGGCGAGATCGACGAGCACGTCCGGGGCCGCGGCCCGGGCCTTCATCACGTTCACGAGCGTCTGTCCGCCGGCGAGCGCTCTCGCTCCATCGTACGCCGCGAGCAACGAGATCGCTTCCTCGACGGTCGCGGGGCGTGCGTATTCGACCTCGCGCAGGAGCACGAGCAGATTCAGTCACACGCCGCTGTGACATGTCAAGCGAGTACCGATTGGTTACGGTCAGCGCGTGGCGGGTTTCGATGCGGTCTTCGTCGGCTCGGGCATCAACGCGCTCGCGGGGGCCGCGCTCCTGTCGAAGGCGGGCTGGAATGTCTGCGTCCTCGAGCGCGAGGCCGAGCTCGGCGGTTGCATCCGAACCTCGACGGATCTCACCGTTCCGGGCTTCACGCACGAGCTGCTCGCGGCCTGGCACCCGCTCTTCACGGGCTCGCCCGCGTACGCCGAGCTGAAGCCCGATCTCGAGCGGCGCGGCCTCGAGTACGTGAACACCGACCTTCCAACCGGCGCGGCCTATCCGGACGGCTCCGCCGCGTTCCTCACGACGTCGCTCGAGGGCAACGTCGCCGAGCTCGCTCGGCACGCGGCCGCCGACGGCCCGGCGTGGGAGTCGATGTTCAACGCGTTCATGGCGAACGCCGACCTCTCGTTCGGCGTTCTCGGGACCGAGCTCTGGTCACCCGCGGGTCTCGGCCTCGGCAGGCAGGCTCTGCGCCGCTTCGGACGCCGGGGGCTCCTCGAGTACGTCGGCGGTGTTCTCACGAGCTGCCGCGATTGGCTCGACGACACCTTCGAGGCCGACGCCGCGCACGGCCTGCTCGCGCCCTGGGTGCTCCACACGGGGCTTGGGCCGGATCAGGCGAGCTCGGGCTTCATGACGCAGGTGATCGCGTGCGCGCTCCAGCTCGGCGGGATGCCCGTCCCGAAGGGCGGCGGCCGCGTCCTCGTCGATGCCCTGGCGGGGATCGTGCGCGACACGGGCGGCGAGGTTCGCAGCGGTGTCGAGGTCGAGCGGGTGCTCGTCTCGGGCGGGCGCGCGACCGCGCTCCGGCTCGCCGGCGGCGAGACGATCCGCGCTGGGCGGGCCGTGGTCGCCGGGGTCACGCCGACTCAGCTCTACGGGCGGCTGCTGGGCGCGGGAGACATCCCGCTGCCGATCGCGCGCGCGTCCGAGCGCTATCGCTATGGCCGCGGCGCCATGCAGATCCACATCGCGATGAGCGAGCGCCCCGACTGGTACGGCGACGAGCGTCTCGGTCGCACGGCGATCGTGCACGTCACGCCCGGCCTCGACGGTGTCTCGCGCGCCGTGAACGAGGCCGAGCGCGGCCTCCTGCCCGCGGAGGCGACCATCGCGTGCGGCCAGCCGACGGCGGTCGACCCATCGCGCGCCCCCGAGGGCTCGTGGATCATCTGGATCCAGCTACAGGAGCTTCCGGCCGGGCGCGTCAAGGGTGATGCCGCCGGCGAGCTCGACGTCGGAGACGGCACCTGGACGGAGGAGCTGCGCGAGGCGTACGCCGACCGCGTCACCGCTCGACTGGGCCGCCACATCCAGAACCTCGAGCGCGCGACGCTGAACCGCGTCGTCCTCTCGCCCGCGGATATCGCCGGCCTGAACGTGAACCTCGTCGGCGGCGACATCTACGGCGGCTCGTGCGCGCTCGACCAGAACTTCCTCTTCCGGCCGCTCCCGCAGGCGCCCGGGCATCGCACCGCCGTGGACGGCCTGTGGCACATCGGCGCGTCGACCCATCCCGGCCCCGGCCTGGGTGCGGGGTCCGGCTACCTCGTCTACAAGGAGCTCACGAAGCCGGCGCTTCCGCGCCGCGTGCTCGCACGAGTCCCGGTTCTCAACCGATGAGGCTCTCCCTCAGCGAGATCTCCACGGTCAACGCGACGTTCGAGGAAGACGTGATCGCGTACACCGACGCGGGGTTCGACGGGATCGGCGTCTGGGAGATGAAGCTCCCAGACGACGATGCGGCGAACGTCGCCCTCATCGGGCGGGCCGGTCTCGGCGTCGCGAGCTGCGTGCCGGCCGTGCCGTCGATCCTTCCGCTGCACATCCCCGGGATGGAGGGCCTGCCCAATCCTCGCGACCGCGTCGACGCGCTCTGCGCCAGCATGCACAGGCTCGCCGCGTATCAGCCGGAGTGCGTCCTCGTGCTGACGGGGCCGGCTATCGACTCGGGCTCGCGTGCAGTCGTCATCGCAGCCCTCCACGAGGTCGCCACCGCGGCCGACGACGCGGGCGTGCGGCTGGGACTCGAGCCCGCCCATCCGGCGCAGCACGAGTCCGTGTCGTTCGTCAACCGGATCGCCGACGCGGTCGAGCTGCTCGCCGATGCCGACCTTCCTCAGGTGGGGGTCATGGCCGACACGTACAACCTCTGGGGGGAGGCGCCGGAGCGCCTCGCCGCCGTCGCCGAGCGGGTCACGGGACTGCACGTGGCCGACGTCCCGCGCGATGCCCAGCGCACGGATCGCGCTCTCCCCGGCGAGGGAGGCGAGCGCTCCGCGGAGCACGTGGCAGCGCTTCGCGGGGCGGGATGGGACGGATACCTCGACGTCGAGATCTTCTCGACGCCGACGGACTTCTGGGCGTTGCCCGTGGACGAGGCAGCCCGCCGCGCACATGCGGCCATCTCGCGTCTATGACTGGCCGACATGAGGCCGGCTCTCCCGACCGGCACGGTGACATTCCTGTTCACCGACATCGAGGGATCGACGCGCCTGCTGCACACGCTCGGCTCGAGCGACCACGCCGCTGCTGTCGCCGAGCATCGCCGTGTGCTTCGCGCGGCGTTCGCGGCGATCACGAAGGGGACGAGGTGGATACGCAGGGCGATGCTTGCGCTGGAGTCGCTCGAACTCTCGACAGCGCGAAGATCTCCGCCGACCTGGCGTGGGACTGGTGGCTAGGCGGGGTACTCGCGTACTTGGCCTTTCTCGCGATCGGTCGCGGCGACCTGGCCGCGGCCGAGCCCGTCAGTCTCGAGGTGCTGCTCATCGATCGGCAAGAGGAGAATCGCTCAGCGGCGTTTCACCCACTCACGACACTCGCGCGAGTCGTGTCGGAGCGCGAAGACCGGCGGCGCGCCGGGCTCCTTGGGAGCGCTCGAGGCGGAGCGCGAGCGGGCGTGTCGAACCAAGCGTGGGAATACGTGCGCGTAGAGCGGTCAGGTTCGCTGCTCGATGAGACGAATCCCACCTTCCTGGCCGGCGTCGAAGAAGAGCTCCGGCTCGAGCTCTGGGACGCCGTCGCGATGGCGCTCGGCGAGCTCGAGCTACCTCAGATCGAGCCGTAGAGCATGAGCACGATGCGCACGAACTCCTTCGTGTCGTCGTAGAGGCCACGCTCGCGCACCGCCCGCGCGCCCTGGTACCAGCCTGCGAGCGCGAGCCGACGGTCGCCGCCGAACTCGTCGAGCTGCCAGCGGAGGTAGCGAACGCCCGCCCGGACGTTCCCCTGATACGTGCGGGGCGTCCTCACACCGAGTAGCACGACGTCGACGAACTCCCACGTCTCCGGGAGGAGCTGCATGACGCCGATCGCACCGACGTTGGAGACGACGTCCTGCTGGAAGCCCGACTCCATCCAGGCGAGCGCCCGCGCGAGCGCGGGGTCGACACCGTAGACCCGCGACCAGTAGTCGATCGCGGAGCGAACCGCGTCGCGGCTCGCGGGAGGCCCGGCGCCGGCCGGCGCCGTCAGGCGCGCGCCCTTCGGGAGCGCGAGGCGCTGGTTCGGGACGATGACGTTCGTGAGCTCGAGCCGGTTGCGGCGGGCGAGCCGCCAGGGGCTGACGTGGTAGCGCGCCGCGATGGAGAAGAAGCTCTCGCCCGGCTGGACGACGTGCCAGGTCGTCGCGGCGACGTGACCGGCCAGCGAGCGATACGTCCGCGGGCCTGCGATGCCGTCGGCACTCAGCCCGCGCCGACTTTGGTAGCGACGCAACGCGACGCTCGTGCTCTGCGTGAAGCGCCCGTCCACGGCAGCGGCGCCGAGCCCGTACCGGCGCAGGCGAAACTCGAGCACCGCGACGTCCCAGCCAACGGCACCGAAGCCGAGCTCGCGCTGTCCCAGCAGCGGCCGGCCGCGTGCACCGAGCGCGTGCCGCGTCGCGCGGCCGACGCGCCCGGTCGGGCGCACGCCTCGCGCCCGCTGGAACGCGATCAGGGCGCTCGTCGTGAGCCGGCCACGGACGCCGTCGACCGGACCGGGGTCGAATCCGTGAGCACGGAGCCCGATCTGGAGCGCGGCGACGCGAGCACTGGCCGCGAGCCCGCTGGGAGCGAACGCGAGGACACCAATGGACACCGCGGCGCCGACGGCGGCGAGGCGACGCATGGCCCCGAATTCGGCGGTCGCACCGGCCGTCCTCCCCGAGGGGTCGACCCGGGAGCGCGGCTACAATCCCGCCGCTGCATTCCCCGGTAGCTCAATTGGCAGAGCATCCGGCTGTTAACCGGAGGGTTGTTGGTTCGAGTCCAACCCGGGGAGTAGAAAAGCCCCGCAAACGCGCAGGCCTTTCTGTTTCAGCCGCAGAAGGCGGCGCTTTCTACCCAAGTTTCTACCCCTCGACGAAGAGTCTTGCCTCGGCGAGCTCCGCGGCATCTCTGGGTAGCTCGTCTTCGACGCGTGAAGGTGGCGCTCCGTCGTCGAGCCTTGTGCATGGCCCGCCTTTGCCTGGACGAACATCGCCGGCGCTCCGGCCGCGGCCGTTTCGGTGAGCGCCGTGTGACGGAGCCCATGCCACACCACACGCGGAAGCTCTTGTCGACGCCAGCACGATCGAGCGCCTTCCGCGCGTACGTCGAGCTTCGAGGGATCGAGCGGAGAGCCGAGCAGCGGATGGCAAAACACGATCGACTCCAGTGTCCGGTAGAGGCTCTCGGCGATTTGCTCCTCGAGCGCCCCGGCGGCGACGTCTCCGAGCGGAACGGTCCTCCTCTCCGCCTTGCTCTCATCCCGGTGACGGTCTGGCCCGCATCGGAAGCCTCGGCCGACTCGCTCGCCGGAAACAGCGGCGCGGCGTAGTGCTCCGCGAGCACGAGTGGCGAGTGCGCGCGGGGATTGTGTAACCAAGACGACCCAGGTTTTGCGTTACAGCCTGTGGGCATCCAGCGCTCATGCAAGGTCGGAGCTTCGTAGTCCGCTTTCCCAACGGCACCTTCGAGATCGATGCCTCCAACGAGCACCCGCCTCCTCGGGTGGGCGACACGATCCGCCGTAAGGGCAAGCTGTGGAGAGTCGCATCCAGGAGTGAGGACAGGCCGGTCATCGTGCGGGTCGCAATCGTCGAGAAATCTGCGAAGCGCGATAAATCTGCGAAGCGCAGCTCCTTCTAGGAGAAGGCGAGCCGAGACCGGTTGCGTATGCTCTTGCTCGTCTATGGCCAGTCGATGTGGAGCAGAAGTGACGCGGCCATGACCGTCGACGACGGCATAGCGCACACATCGATCTTGAGGCTGCGCTTTCCCGACGGCGAGGTCGAGATTCGCTGGACAAGTAAAGAGCTTCCCGTTGGCGTACTTGTCCGAAGTCGCGGAGCCTTGTGGCGCGTCAGCCGCTCCGACGGGGACGCCGTCATCCTCGAGCCTGCTTCTGTCGAGGATCAAGCTGCGCACGGCCCGGTAGTCAAGCCGGCCCCGCTCGGCGAGGAATCGGTCTTTCTGGAGACGATCGTCGAGATCTAACGGGACCACGAGTGACACCGGAAAGACTTGCGGGTGCGCGAGGGGCTTGTGTAGCCGCCGGCTCATTGGGGCGATCCCCAGTTCCTCGACCACAAGCGCGACTCGAACGGCGACGGCAAGGTAGGCGCCAAGACGAGCGTCGGGGGCAGCTCGCCGGCTGAGTTCGGCTAACGGGATGGGCGGCCGGTCGCCCTGTGCGAGTTCGGGAGAAGGGCAGCGCAGTGCGGCATTCGGCCTTCGGTCGCAATTCCTCACCTGGGCGAGAAGTGCCTAGTTCAGCGCGCCAACCCCTCTATCCGCAGCCGACGTATCAAAGAAAGAGTGGCCGCTGGGAACGGCCACTCAAGCGAAAGAACTGGGAGGTTGGGTACCCACGTTTTCGTCGCTACCGGCGATCGTCTCGTCCCCCTTTCGGGTACGCACGCCTCGATCCGCGGTCATTCGCGACCTCGGGTCAGGGTTCGCTCCCTACGAGCTCCGTGTCCGGTCTGGCCGTGGCGTTCCTGTCTCGGGCGACCAGCCACACTGCGGACCACGATCAACCACGCCGGGAGGAGAACGAATCCGAAGAAACCGAGCGGCGTCAGGAGCGATGCACCAATCACGATCGTCGCCCATGCGAGTGCCGACGGCAACATTTGATTGCGACGTGCACCGAGGCCGGTTGCGAGCAGCATTGCCGCGAAAGCCGCGTTCCACGCCAGCCAGTCGTAGGAGTGGAGCTGGTTGAGCGTGTAAACGGCCTGCTGCTCCCCCTCGTGCGCTGCGTTCGTCATCGCTGCTTCGAGCATGCCGACTAGCGCGAACGCTGCAGCCGCGAGGAGGACGCCGCCGAACGCGACCGAGCCGTGCCCGGCGTCGCCGCCGCCCTGCTCCAGCCGGCGCTTCAGCCCAGCTCCGAAGAAGGGGAGTAGGAACGCGATCAATGGGAGCAACAGGAGGCCAACGATCTGGTGCATGCCTCGGTTGTCCTGCCAATACGCAAAGGTCTGCGCCGAACTGGTCTCCGTGCTCGGGTCGTTT
The DNA here is from genome assembly GCA_963763465.1 of uncultured Gaiellaceae bacterium. Lineage (GTDB taxonomy): Bacteria > Actinomycetota > Thermoleophilia > Gaiellales > Gaiellaceae > GMQP-bins7. The sequence continues at coordinate 55,138 of CAVXOS010000006.1, forward strand.
CGGTCGACGATGAAAGCGGCACCGAACAACAGCCCCGCTATCACTCCGGCCACCGGCAGGAAGCGGTCGAATCGGTCTAAAACCACTCCGGTTCCTCTCCTGGGGTGCGCGACCCTACAAGCGCGCCGATGAGCACGCCGGCGAGCACGAGCTGCACGGGTGCCGGGAAGCCACCCTCCCGGTGCCAGCCGAGGCGATCGTGGAAGAGCTTTCGCCCGCCCGGACGCAGAAAGGGGAGCACGTGCTCGAGGTCCGGTGCCGAGCTTGCGACGGCGCCGAGCGTGGCAGGGTCGAACGGCCCGCGCCGCACGGCGAGGAGGACGAGGCCGGCGACACCGCTGCCGATCTCGAAAGGACGGGAGTGGAAGTCTTCGTGCGGCAGGCGATCGCCCGCGAGATGGAGGACAGGCCCCAGAAGCAGCGCAGCGAGTCGCGACCTGCTCGCCGCACCCGCGGCGGCACCGGTCGCCACGTGCAGCGCGACGATCACGACCGGGCCCTTTCCGTCTGCTCGTGTGCGAAGCCTGCCTCGAGTCGCATCGGGCGACAGTAGCGCGCGCGAGACTCCCCGTCCGGAGGGAGCCCCGCAAGCGCGAGGCTCCTCGTCCGGCTCCTACTGCGTCATGCGGACCGCGACGTCGTACTTCGACACCGACGTGCGCTGCCCGGGAGTGTCGTCCCGGGGCATCGCGCTCAGGATCTCGTCGCCGCGCGCGTAGTCCTCTTCGGTGTCGAAGAAGACGATCGCGAGCGTCTTCGCGTCACCCGAGTTGTGGAGGAGGAGCATCTCGGTCGCGTTCATGCCCTCCGGTTGACCGTCTTCCCCCTCGATCTGGTTCTTCAGCTGCGCGATCCGCTCGTCCGTCACCCCATCGAATGTCACGACACGTGCAAGCGCCATGAATGACCTCCCTCTAGATGAACAGAGCTCTAGCGGAGCACGCTAGTGGACGCCGCGCACGGCGTCCACCCGCCGCTGCGAGAATCGCCGCCGTGCACAGCATTCTCGAGACGACCGCGAACAATCTTCGCGTGGCCAGGCGGCTCGCGCCCCGGCGCGGGGCCACGCTCGGCGAGCGCTTCGGCCGGCTCGACGATCGGCTCGTGTTCGTTCTCGGGTCGCCACGCTCCGGGACGACCTTCCTCGCGAGCGCGATCGGCTCGCTCCCCGGCTTCGTCGACCTCGGCGAGGTGGCGCCCGTCAAGGCCTCGATCCCCGAGCTCGCCGCCTTGCCACCCGCCGAGGCGGCCGCCCGCCTACGCCGGATCCTCGCCGTCGCGCGCCGCGTCGGTCTCGTGGGCTCGGTGCGCGCCGTCGAGCAGACACCCGAGCTCGCGCACCTCGTTCGAGCGCTGCCGCTGGCCTATCCCGAGGCGCGAGTCGTGCACATCGTTCGCGACGGACGGGACGTCGTCTGCTCGCTGCTCGAGAAGCCGTGGCTACGGCCGGACCAGGCGCGCGTCGACGACGCCGGGATTCCCTACGGCTCGTACGCGCGCTTCTGGGTCGAGCCCGAGCGGCGGGACGAGTTCGAGCGCGCGAGCGACGCGCGGCGGGCCGCGTGGGTGTGGCGGAGCGTACGTGACCGCAGCGCGCTCCGCGGGCGCACGGGTGATCGAGCTTCGCTACGAGCAGGTGACAGGCGACCCCGCCGTCGTCGCCTCCGTGCTCGCGCCGCAGCTCGCCACGGCGGTCGAGCCTCTCGCGGATGCCCTCGCTCGGGCGCACGGATCGTCGGTCGGCCGGTACGAGAGCGACCTCGATGCCGAGCAGCTGTCGGAGGTCGAGGCCGAAGCCGGCCCCTTGCTCCGCGAGCTCGGGTACTCCTAGGTCAGCTCGGCCAGGGCTTGCCGCACCTTGGCGAGATGCGCCTGCAGCTCGGTCGTCCGGGCGAGGTCTGCGCCTGCGAGATCGCGCTTCAGCTTCCGTTCGCGGAGCCGAAGCAGGAGCTCGGTGCCCGTTCGCTCGTCGAGCGCCTCCTGCGCCGCACGGGCGTCCAGCTCGGCGCGCAGAGCCGTGAGCTCTGGATCGTCCTTGCCCGTGACGAGCATGTCGCGAAAGCGGCGGTTGGGCTCCGCGTCGAAGTGGTCGGACGACAGCTCGGTCAGCCCCCGCACGAGCGGCGGATGCGCGACGCAGGCGGCGAGGACGTCTCGCTCCAGGCGATCGCCAGCGTCGAGGAGTCGCGGCGCGTCCTCCCCTCCTCGCGCGGCTCCCCCACGCGCCGGCGCGAGCCCTGCCAGCGTCTCGCGGGGGAGATCGAGCCGATCCGCGAGCAGGCGCAGCGCCTCCTGGCGCTCGGGTGAGTCCTCCGCGTGCGCCAGCACCTCGCGCGCACGCACGAAACCCTCCTGCCGGTCGGCCGAACGCTCGATCTCGAGCCGCACGCGGTACACGAGGTAGCTCTCCGCAGCCCGCAGCCGGTCCGCGAACCCGTCCGGCGCGTCGGCCGGGTCCTGGCCGACGGGCAGCGTGACGATCTTGACGTCGAAGCCCTGCGTCGCCGCCAGCTCCATCCCGCGCAGCGTCGCCTCCTGCCCGGCGGCATCCGCGTCGAAGCAGAGGTACAGCTTCTTGGTCATCCGGGCCAGCTCGCGGAGCTGCTGCGCGGTCAGCGCCGTGCCCATCGACGCCACGACCGGCTCGAAGCCGGCCTGCCGCAACGCGATGACGTCGGTGTTTCCCTCCACGACCGCCGCGAAATCCTGCTTTCCGATCGCGGACTTCGCGAGATGGAGCCCGTAGAGGATCGCGCTCTTGTGGAAGAGATCTCCTTCGGGCGAGTTCACGTACTTGCCCCTGAGCGGATCATCGTCGCGAAGCTTCCGGGCCTGGAAGCCGACCACACGCCCGCGCGCGTCGGCGAGCGGGAACATGAGCCGTTGCGGGAAGTAATCCGTGCCGCGCGTCGTCACCAGTCCCGCCGACTTGAGCTCGTCGAGCGTGAAGTCGCGGCCCTTCGCCTTCTCGGCGAGGCCTTTGCCAGGTGAGAGCCCGAGCCGGAACTCCTTCGCGATCTCCTCGCCGAGCCCCCGACCTGCGAGGTATTCGCGGACCCGCGCGCCCGCGTCACCGTCCCACAGGAGCCGCTCGAAGTACGCGGCGGTCTGGTCGAGGACCGCGTACAGCCGGTCGCGGTGCCGCCGCGCTTCCTCCACGCGCGGCGACGCCTCCTCGACCTCGATGGGGACCCTGAAGCGGTCGGCCAGCCACTCCACCGCTCCGACGAAGTCGAGGCTCTCCGTCTCACGGACGAAGGAGATGACGTCACCGCCCTTTCCGCAGCCGAAGCAGTAGTAGAGCTTGTCGACCGGGTTCACCGAGAACGACGGGGTCTTCTCCTCGTGGAACGGGCAGCGGCCGGTGAACCGCGATCCCGATGCGCGGCGTAGCTGGGTCCGCCCCGACACCACCTCGACCATGTCCGCCGCCGCGACGACATCGCGCACCGAGGAGTCTTTGATGCGCGCCATGGATTGAGACTACTGGCCGAGAACGCCGTACTCTCTCAGCCATGGCCGAGGTCACCTCGAGGCGCGAGCGAAAGGTCGTCACGGTCGTCTTCTGCGACCTCGTAGGCTTCACTGCACAGGCGGAGTCGATGGACCCGGAGGACGTGGAGGCGCTCCTCACGCCCTACCACGACCGCGTACGCAAGGAGCTCGAGCGGCGTGGAGGCACCGTCGAGAAGTTCATCGGCGACGCCGCGATGGCGCTGTTCGGGGCCCCCACTTCCCACGAGGACGACCCCGAGCGCGCCGTGCGCGCGGCACTGGCGATCCGCGACTTCGCCGTCGAGGAAGGGCTCGAGCTTCGCGTCGGGATCACGACCGGCGAGGCGCTCGTGAGGCTGGACGCGCGCATCGACGCCGGCGAGGGAATGGCATCGGGCGACGTCGTGAACACCGCCGCTCGGCTGCAGAGCGCAGCGCCCGTGAACGGCGTCATCACCGACGAGACGACCCACCGCGCGACCCGCCAGGCCATCGACTACCGGCCCGCCGACTCCGTCGAGGCGAAGGGGAAGGCGGCCCCGATCCCGGTCTGGGAGGCCGTCGCGGCTCGCTCGCGGTTCGGCGTGGACACCGCGCACGAGGCGAGGGCCGAGCTCGTCGGCCGCGAGCGCGAGCTCGGGATCGTTCGCGACGCCTTCGAGCGGGCGCGGCACGACCGGACGCCGCAGCTGCTGACACTCGTCGGCGTCCCCGGGATCGGCAAGAGCCGGCTCGTCTACGAGCTTCGGCGCATGGCCGAGGACGACGAGGAGATCATCACCTGGCGTCAGGGCCACTGCCTCGCCTACGGCGACGGCGTCACGATGTGGGCGCTCGGCGAGATCGTGAAGGCCCAGGCAGGGGTCCTCGAGGGCGATTCGCCGAGCGACGTCTCCGCGAAGATCCATCAGGCCGTCGAGAACGCGCTGCACGGATCCTCGGACGTGGCCTGGATCGAGCCACAGCTCCTCACACTCGTCGGCCTGGGCGCGGAGAGCGAGCTCGGAGGCGATCGCCGTGGCCAGGCATTTGCAGCCTGGCGCCGGTTCCTCGAGGCGCTCGCCGAGCAACGGTCGCTCGTCCTCGTCGTCGAGGACCTCCACTGGGCGGACGACAGCATGCTGGACTTCGTCGACGAGCTGGTCGACTGGGTGTCGGACGTCCCGCTGCTCGTCGTCGGGACGGCCCGGCCGGAGCTGCTCACGCGTCGGCCGGGCTGGGCCGGCGGAAAGCTCAACGCGACGACCGTCGCCCTGTCGCCGCTCACGGACGAGCAGACGGCCAGGCTCATCAGCGGCCTGATCGCCCGGCCGGTCCTGTCGGACGCCCAGGAGACGCTGCTCGAGAACGCCGGAGGAAACCCGCTGTACGCGGAGCAGTTCGCCGAGCTCTATCTCGAGCGTGGATCGGCCGAGGATCTTCCCCTCCCGGAGACATTGCAGGGCGTCATCGCCGCCCGCCTCGACGGGCTCGAGAGCCAACGAGAAGGAGCTGCTCCAGGACGCCGCCGTGGTCGGGAAGGTGTTCTGGAGCGGGTCGCTCGGGCGTGACGCCGAGGTGGCCGCCGCCACGCTCCACTCGCTCGAGCGCAAGGGTTTCGTTCGCCGCGAGCGACGTACGTCGATCGAGAACGAGAGCGAGTACGCGTTCGCTCACGCACTCGTCCGCGACGTCGCCTACGGGCAGCTGCCCCGTGCCGAGCGTGCGGCGAAGCACCGAGCAGTCGCCCGCTGGATCGAGTCACTCGGCCGTCAGGACGATCACGCGGAGATGCTCGCCTACCACTGGGAGTCGGCGCTCGAGCTCGTCCGAACGAGCGGCGCGACGGATCAAGAGCTCGAGGATCGGGTCCGGACGGCGAGCGCGCTCGCGGGTGACCGCGCGTCGTCGCTCAACGCGTTCGCGGCGGCGGCGAGCCACTACGCGCGTGCCCTCGACCTCGCGGCCGAGGACGATCGCGCGGTACCCGAGCTCCTGTTCAAGCGCGCCGAAGCGCTCTTCAACGCGGGCGACAACGGGACGCAGCAGGCGCTCGAGCATGCACGCGACGCGCTCGCCGGGACGGACAATGCGGCCACCGCGGGCGAAGTCGAAGCGCTGCTCGCACGCGTTGCCTGGTTCCGAGGCGACTTCGACGCGATGTCGGGGCACCTACGCTCCGCCGAGGCGCTCGTGGAACGAGCTACCACCGACTCTCGGCGTCGCGCGGGTTCTCGCGTGGTCGGCTCGCCAGCAGATGCTCACGGGCGACAGCACTGGCCAAGACGATGCGTTGCGACGCGCCAGTGATGCGCTCGCCGATGGCGGAGAGCCTCGACCTGACCGATCTGCGCATTCACGCGCTCACCACCATCGGGTCGGCGCAGGCGAATCTGGGTGACATCGGCAGCGGACGACGCGAGCTCGAGCGCGCGATCGACATCGCTCGCTCGGCCGGCTCGCCGCTTGTTGCCGGCGCTCTGAACAACCTCGCCGTCATCCTCGACCAGGTCGACCTGCCTTTTGTCGTCCAGCTTCAGCGCGACAGCCTCGAAGCGGCGGAGCGCTTCGGCGATGCCAATATCGCGCGCTTTGCTCGAGGAAATCTCGTCCCGGCGGGTTGCTTTCTCGGAGAGTGGGACGAGGCCCTGAAGCGCGCCGACACGTTCATCGCCGAGTGCGAGCACGGCGCTCCCCACATCCTCGAGGGCCCGACGCGCCAGTTCCGGGGCTACATGAGACTGGCGCGCGGGGAGCGCACCGGCGCTCTCGACGACCTCGTCAGAGCGCTGGAGCTCGCACGTGAGAGCCGCGATGCGGACATGATGGTGCCGGCGTTGATCCGGAACGCCTGGGCCCGGCTCCAGATCGGGGAGGTGGAGGAGGCCCGGGCCCTGTTCTCCGAGGCGATGCCCCTGCTCGAGCTGGCGCCGCACACGCGCCCCTGGACGCTCGCCGAGGTGGCGGTGGACCTCGGCGATCCGAACGTCACTCGCCGGGTCCTGAGCGCACGGCCGGATACGCCCGGCAAACGCGCGATGCTTGCGGTTCTCGACGGCAACTTCGAGGAAGCAGCGCGGTCGTACGGAGAGGCGGGCATCGCGCTCTTCGAGGCCGAGTCGCGACTCCGTCTCGCCGAGCAGCTCGTGGCGAACGGGCGACGCGCCGACGGCGAGATCGAGCTCGCCCAGGCCCTCGACTTCTACCGACCGATCCGCGCGACGCTCTTCGTCGAGCGCGGCGAGCGGCTTCTCGCGAAGGCGGCCACGGGATGAGCGCCCAGCGGCGCGAGCGCAAGGTCGTGACGGTGGTGTTCTGCGATCTCGTGGGCTTCACCTCACGCGCCGAATCGCTCGACCCGGAGGACGTGGAGGCGATCCTTCGCCCGTACCACGAACGCGTCCGCGCGGAGCTCGAACGACATGGCGGCACCGTCGAGAAGTTCATCGGCGACGCCGTCATGGCGCTCTTCGGAGCCCCGATCGCGCACGAGGACGACCCCGAGCGCGCCGTCAGAGCCGCGCTCGCCATCCGCGACTTCGCCGTCGAGGAGAGCCTCGAGCTCCGCGTCGGGATCACCACCGGCGAGGCGTTGATCTCGCTCGACGCCCGCCCCGACGCAGGCGAGGGCATGGCCTCGGGCGACGTCGTCAACACCGCCGCGCGCCTCCAGAGTGCCGCCCCCGTCAACGGGATCGTGGTCGACGAGACGACATTCAGGGCCACGCGGGCCGCAGTGGACTACGAGGATGCGAACGCCGTCGAAGCCAAGGGCAAGGCCGAGCCGGTCGCCGTCTGGACGGCCGTCGCCGCCCGCTCGCGCTTCGGCGTGGACGTCGCGCACGAGGCGCGTTCCGAGCTCGTCGGGCGCGAACGCGAGCTAAGCGTCGTCAGCGACGCCTTCGAGCGTGCGCGCCACGAGCGAACGCCGCAGCTCCTCACGCTGGTCGGCGTCCCGGGAATCGGAAAGAGCCGTCTCGTGTACGAGCTCCAGCGCATCGTCGACGCCGATCCGGAGATCATCACGTGGCGCCAGGGACGGTGCCTCGCCTACGGGGACGGCATCACGCTGTGGGCACTCGGCGAGATCGTCAAGGCCCAGGCCGGCGTCCACGAGCAGGACTCGCCCGACGAGATCACGGAGAAGATCCACCGGGTCGTCGAGGACACGCTCGCCGGCACGGGCGACGAGGCTCGCGTCGAGTCGCATCTCCTCGCGCTGCTCGGCCTTGCCGGGGAGACACAGCTCGGCGGCGATCGGCGCAACGAGGCGTTTGCCGCCTGGCGTCGCTTCCTCGAGGGCCTCGCCGAGCAGCGCCCGTTCGTCCTCGTCGTCGAGGACATCCACTGGGCCGACGAGAGCCTCCTCGACTTCCTCGACGAGCTGGTCGACTGGCTGACCGATGTCCCGCTCCTCGTCGTCGCAACCGCCCGGCCGGAGCTCCTCGAGCGTCGCCCGGGCTGGGGCGGCGGCAAGCTGAACGCGACGACGCTGGCGCTGTCGCCGCTCTCGGACGACCACACGGCCCAGCTGATCGGCGGCCTGCTGGCGCGTCCCGTGCTCGCCGCCGACTCACAGCGAGCGCTTCTCGAGCGGGCCGGCGGCAACCCTCTGTACGCCGAGCAGTACGTGGAGCTGTACCTCGAGCAGGGCTCCACCGACGAGCTACCGCTCCCGGAGACCCTCCAGGGAATCATCGCCGCACGGCTCGACGGGCTGCCCGAGGCGGAGAAGGGCGCCCTGCAGGATGCCGCTGTCATCGGCAAGGTCTTCTGGACCGGCGGGCTCGAGCGCGACGGAGACGACGTGACCGCGACACTCCACTCGCTCGAGCGCAAGGGATTCGTCCGCCGACAGCGGCGCTCGTCGGTCGAGGGCTCCGGCGAGTTCGCGTTCGCCCACGCGCTGGTCCGCGACGTCGCGTACGGGCAGATCGCCCGCGCGGACCGGGCGGCGAAGCATCGCCGGACGGCCGAGTGGATCGCGGGGCTCGGCCGTCCCGAGGATCACGCCGAGATGCTCGCGTACCACTGGAGCTCGGCGCTCGCGCTCGTCCGGGCAGCGGGTGGAGATGACGCCGAGCTCGTCGAGCGCACTCGGTTCGCGTTGCGCGATGCCGGCGATCGCGCCTTCGCGCTCAACAGCTTCGCGGTCGCGGTGAGCCAGTACGACGATGCGCTCGCGCTCTGGCCGGACGACGACGAGCGGCCCGAAGTGATGTTCCGACTCGCCCTCGCGCTGCACTGGTCGTACGACGGCGCGCGCACACAACAAGCGCTGGAAGACGCGCGCGATTCCCTTCTCGCCGTCGGCGACACGGAGCGTGCCTCGGAGGCCGAGTCCTTCCTCGCGCGGATGTTCTGGGATCGCGGCGAGCACGATCCTGTGTACGAGCACCTCGCCCGAGCCGAGGAGCTCGCCGGCGATTCGCACTCCGTGGCATCTCTCCGCGTCCTCGCGTTCTCGGGTCGCATCCGCGAGATCGCGGGAGACGTGGACGAAGGAAGGCGTCTCGCAGAGGCAGCGCTCGAGATGGCGACCGAGCTCGGGCTCGACGAGCTGCGCGCGCACGCGCTGACGACGATCGGCATGGCGAAGAACGACCGCGACGATCCGACGGGCGTAGCAGACATGGAAAGTGCCCTGGAGATCGCCATCGCCATCGACTCCCCAAGCGCGGGAAGCATCGTCAACAACCTCGCCGTGTACACGACGCTTGCAGGAGATTTTCCGCGCACGGACGAGCTCTACGCCGAAGCCATGCGGGTCGCCGAGAGATATGGCGACGCCTCGACCGTCCGCTTCGTCAACGGCAATCGCATCTGGCTCGACTTCATGCTCGGACGCTGGGATCGGGCACTCGAGTCGGCGGATGCGTTCATCGCGGAGTGCGAAGCCGGTTCACCCCACACCCAGGAGTTGACCGTGCGGGAAGTACGAGCGGCACTCCTGCTCGCACGCGGCGACACCGACGGGCACTGCGTGACCAGCTGCGCGCGCTCGAGCTCGCGAACGCGAAACACGACCCGTTCCAACATCTCGGCATCGCTCGCCGTTACGGCCGCGACCTACGCCGAGCTGGGGCAGCTCGACGATGCGCACCGATATGCCGCGCAGGTGCCTCCGCTGGTACGCGAAGTCGGGCTGCACGGCGGTCTGATTCGGCTCGCGCCCTTCGCCGACGAGATCGGCATCGGTGACGAACTCCTCGCTGCCGCCGCCGAGCGAGCCGGGCCGAGCGTGCCCTTCTGGCGCAGCGTGATCGAGTCCGTCCTGGCCGGCGACCTCGTGGCAGCCGCAGACCTGATCGGGTCGGCCGGGAATCCCACGATCGAGGCGCACATCCGCCAGAGCGCCGGCTTCCGGATGCTGGCGGCTGGGCGAACGGCCGACGGGCATGTTCAGTTCGAGCGTGCTCTCGCGTTCTACCGCTCGGTCGGCGCGTCGTTCTACATCGAACAGATCGAGAGCGCGCTCGCCGGCGCTCAGAGCGAGTCGGCGTAGCCGAGCGCGAAGCGGTCGGTCATGCCGGCGATGTAGTCGACGATCTCGTCGAGATCGTCGCCGCGCCCCGCAAGGTGGACGAAGATCGCCGCGATCACCTCGTGCGCCTTCTCGTGCTCCGGGGCGGCCTGCGGCCCGAGGTAGACGCGCTCGAACATGAACGCGCGCAGCGAGAGCATCGCCTCCCCCACGTCCGCGGACTGGCGGATGTCGTCCACGCCCTCCGAAGAGTCGACGATGTCGTGGACGAGGTGATCGATCCGCTTCGAGCCCGTGTCCCCCAGGATCGCGATCTCGTCGCGTGGCAGATCGGCTTCGTCGAGAAGCCCGTACCGCACCGCGTCGTCGATGTCGTGGTTGATGTAGGCGACGCGGTCGACGAGCCGCACGATCTTCCCCTCGAGCGAGTCTGGCTCGCGCTCGCCGGTGTGCGTGAGGATCCCGTCGCAGACCTCGTGGGTGAGATTGAGCGAGCGCGCGATCCGCAGCGACTGCTCGTTGTGGCGAAAGCGCCGGCCGGAGCCGTGCTCTCGAAGCGCGTCGTCGAGCGCATCCTCCCCCGCGTGCCCGAACGGCGTGTGCCCCATGTCGTGCCCGAGGCCGATCGCCTCCGTCAGATCCTCGTTGAGCCTGAGCGCCCGTGCCACCACACGTGAGATCGCCGTCGTCTCGAGCGTGTGGGTCATGCGCGTGCGGTAGTGATCGCCTTCGGGGTCGATGAAGACCTGCGTCTTCCCCTTCAGGCGCCTGAACGCCTTCGAGTGGACGATCCGGTCGCGGTCGCGTTGGAACGGCGTCCGCACGCCGCACGGCTCCTCCGGGAGCTCGCGCCCGCAAGTCTCGAGCGAGCGCACCGCGAACGGCGACAGGCTTTCCTCGCGCGCGCGAATCGTCTCGTCGAAGCCCACCCGGTCAGCGTAGAGGCAGGAGATGCGGGATCGCTGCTCCGAGGAACAGGGTGGCGAAGGCAGCGCCGAGCAGGCTCCAGCCTCCGAGCGCGAGCGCCGCGCCTCCCACGGCCGCGCCCACGAAGTACCCGCTCTGAATCGCGGCCGTGCGAACGCCCGTCACCCCGAGTCGAAGCTCCGGCGCGAGGCCGAGCCCGCGCGCGCTGCCGGCGAGCGTCCGGCCGCCGGCGATGAAGCACAGGGTGGCGAAGAGCCCGACGCTCACCCACACCGACGGCCGCAACGCTCCCAGCAACGCGACCGTGACCGCGGCGGACAGCGCGAGGCCGACGAGAAGCTGACGGCCGTAGCGCTCGACCCAGCGCCGGAAGAGGAAGTTCCCCGGCACGTACACGAGAGCGCCGAATCCGAGTGCGAGCCCGGCCGCCGCGATCGACAGGTCGTAGGACTCGACGAGGAGCGCGCCCACGTAGACGAGCGCGCCGGCCCAGCCCGAGAACGCGAACAGCTCTCCGACCGTCCACCGCGCGACGCCAGGCTGGGCGAGAACCGATCGCAGTCCGGCTCGCGCCAAAGCCGGCGGCGTGGCGCGCTGCCGGAGGAGGAGCACGCTCGCGACGACGGCCATCGAGACCGGGATCACGAGCCAGGCGAGCCTCCAGCTGATCTCGCCGAGCAGTCCGACGAGCGGCATTCCGATGATCCACGCGAGCGGCGGCCCGAGCAGCGTCAGCGCCAGCACGCGGGATCGGTCGATCGGCGTCGACCACTCCGCGGTCGCCGCGACCGCGGCCGAGTAGGACACGCCGATCCCGAGACCGACAAGCACCTGCGCGACGACGAGCACCGCGAAATCGGGTGCCGCACCGCTGATCAGCGACCCGCAGGCGAGGCCGACGAGCGCGCCGAGCATGAGCCCGCGCAGGCCGACCCGCTTGGCGAGGAGCCCCGTCGCGAGAGCCGCCACGCCCGCCGCGAGCCCCGACACGGTGCGCAGCTGCCCGGCAGTCGCGATCGAGACGTCGAGATCGCTCGCGACGTCGGGCAGGAGCGGGTTGAGCACGACGAGCGCCGCCTGCGACGCCGCCAGCGCGGCGAGCAGCGCGATGCCGACTGCCCGCGGCCCAGACGGCATCAGATGATGATCGGGACCGTGCCGCCGTCGGCGCTCCAGGCCGCCCCCGTCACGTACGAGGCGCGCTCGGAGCAGAGGAAGACGATCACCGAGGCGATCTCGTCGGCGCGCGCGAGTCGTCCGAGCGGCCGTCCCGCGCCAACCTTCGCGAGGACCTCCTCACGCTCGCCCTGCTGATCGGCGAGACCACCGTCACCGAGCCAGGCGTCCGTCTCGGTCGGCCCGGGCGTGACGGCGTTGCAGCGGATGCCGTCCTTTGCGTACAGGTCCGCGACGAGTCGCGACAGCGACAGGACCGCGGCCTTCGTCACCGAGTAGTGAGGCATTCCGGACGAGGGTCGCTTGCCGGCGGTCGACGAGACGTTGACGATGGCGCCGCCGCCCTCTCGCAACAGCGGCACTGCCGCGCGGATCGCGCGAACGTGGCTCATCACGTTCAGCTGCCAGTACGCATCCCATTCCGCGTCGGCGACGTCCTCGAACCGTGCCTGCCTCGCGACGCCGACGTTGTTCACCAGCACGTCGAGCCCGCCGAGCGCAGCCGCCGCTTCGCCCACGGCGCGCTCGGGCTCACCCGGGCGAGCCAGGTCGGCGACGACGTGCGCGGCCTCGCCGACTCCCGGGCGCCTCTCGTCGTCCGCAGGACACGGCGAGCGCGCCCTCGCCGGCGAGCTGGCGCACCACGTCGAGCCCGATCCCACCGGTCGAGCCGGTGACGAGGCATCTCTTGCCCGCGAGCCCGAGTTCCATGAGCCGGGCTAGGGTATCGGCGTGCCGACGACGCTCGTCCTGGTCAGGCACGGTGAGACGGACTGGAACGCGGACAACCGCTTTCAAGGCCATGCGGATCCTCCGCTCAACGACACGGGACGAGCGCAGGCCCGCGCGCTCGGGAGTGAGCTCGCGCGCGAGTCGTTCGCAGCCCTCCACACGAGCCCTCTGCGCCGAGCCGCCGAGACGGCGTCGATCGTCGCGCTCGCGCTCGGCCTCGAGCCGATTCCGGACGAGGCGTTGAAAGAGGTCGACGTCGGCTCCTGGTCAGGGCTCACGCGAGCCGAGGTCGAGCAGCGTCACCCGGCCGGGTTCGCGCGCTGGCTCGAGTACGGCCACGGCTGGGACGACGGCGAGACGTACGACGAGCTCGGAGCCCGCGTCGTCACCGGCCTCACCCGGATCGCCGGGCGCCACGAAGGAGGCCAGGTGCTGGCGATCACGCACGGCGGGCCGATTCGCTCCGCGCTCGCCGCCGCAGAGCGCGTCTCCTTCGACGAGGCGCGTCGCTCGATCCACGTGATCGGCAACTGCGCGGTCGTGAGGCTCGCCGTGCTGGACGGCAGGCTCGAGCGAGTGGGCTGACCGCCTCGTCGAGGCCGTACCGGGGACGCCATCGGTCGCGAGGTGGCGCGAGATCGCGGCCGGCTCCGGTGCGAGGGCGCTCCCGACGAGCCGCCCTCGCACCCGAACGTGTGCTCCGGGACGTTCTAGACGGGTTCCGGCACGCTCTCGTCCCAGCGGACGAGCAGTGCGTAGAGAACGATGAGGTTCAACGTCAGCGCGGTCAGCACCCACAGCAGATCGTTCGTGTTACCGAGGAACCCGAGCTGGCCGAACACGTTGATGCTCACCAGCACGATCGACGTCCAGCGTGCCCAGCTTGCGCCGGCGAGCAGAGCGAGGCCGATGCACGCCAGCAGGGTGCCCCAGATCAGCATGATCCAGCCCCAGGCGGTGATGTCGAACACGAGGAAGCCCTCGCCCGTGGCGACGTAGTAGTTGTCCCGCACCAGCGCGATCAGGCCCTCGAGGAAGTTGAGACCGCCCAGAATCACCATCACGACGCCGGCAAAACCGATCCAACCGGCCATGCTCCGTGAATTCATCACTGCCTCCCATGAGATTGAGCCCGCGTGAAGGGCATCGGTTACGACGCGATCTTCGCCGTGAAGCTCCTGCGTCCTCGTTGCCGAGACGCCGAACGCGGCGCCACGGAGGCAAGCTCGGCCCGAGCGGGACGTCGCGACCAGCGCCGCAAGGCCGACCACGCGGCGATGCGGCGTTTGGTTAACCTCCTCGCGGTGGAGGACTACACGAACAAGTACAAAGTTTGTGTGGTGGTGCGGATTGCGCCTCGGTGCGTCGTTGAGACCACACCGAGACCACACCGCGACGCGATCTAGGCGTCGATAGGGGGCTCCTTTGAGTGGCCCCGGTTGGGTCTGCCTTACGGAACCAATCGCTGCCAGGATGGCGTGCCGCTCGCGCCAGCGGACAGGCGCTTCAAGGGTGCGGACAAGTCGGCAACTTCGAGAAAGCTCCTACCACTTGCGTCCTCTTCATCGATGAAGGCGAGGTAGCGCGAGTCGGGAGACCACACGAACGAGTGCGGCCCGAAGTTGTCCGAGAACCCCCAGAGCGTGTTGTCGATAGTGCTGCGAAACACGCCGGCGGCATCGTGGATGTTGATCGACGAGCGGGGGAAAGACCATGTTTCCTGGACGCAGGCGATCTCCTGATAGGCGATCCATCGGCTATCGGGCGACCACCTCGGATCCCGCACCGAGCCCGCACCCGAGCGCGACGAGCAGGACTCGTTCCTCGGCGGTGCCTTTGCCAGTGTCCTGGCAGAGCCGTCGGCGACCGAGACGGTCACGACACCGTCGCCGGTCACGAGGACGAAGCTGCTGTCATCAGGCGACCAGTCGAATGGAGCGCCGGGTTGTCCGCGGAGAGGACTGATGCCCTTGGTCTCGCCCGTGGCGACGTTCACGACCGCGATGCCGTCGGGCTCCATGACCGCGAGCTCTTTCCCCGAGCGTGACCAGTCGCTCGACCATGCTGCCGCGGATGCCACGCGGGGCTTGCCCTCCGGGAAAGCAACCGTCCACACCCCTCGAGCGCCGGGACACGATCGGAGGCAACTGCCTCTTGCACGGAGCACTGCGAGCCGACGTCCGGTGGGCGACCATGAAGGAGAGCGTGCTCCGCGTACGAGGAGCCGAGGCGTCCCGCCCGTTCCGGGGATGACATAGATACTCGTGAGCTTGCTGCGACGCTCAGTGCGGCTAAAGGCGACCCACCGGCCGTCCGGCGACCAGGCGGGCTCGTCGTCGAGGCCGTTGCCCCTCGTGAGTTGCCGTCGCCCGCCGCCAGCGGGCTTGATCGTGAACAGGTGAGTCCCGCTCACGAACGCGATTCGCCCGTTGGAGATCTGAGGATGCTCCTCCTGAGTGGCGGCCGTCGTGGGTATCGCAGCTGCGACCAGGCCTAGCGCGACAGCGGTCACGAAACGCACATTCGGACTGTACGGTCGGACCGGCCTCGTTGCCCGACTCGGATAGCCCGGCGTGTCAGGTCATCGGTCAGACGTGTCGAGAGTCGCTCCGCGTTTGGACAGGGTGGCGCACCTCAAGCGACATTTCCGAACGCTGGCTCATGCTGCTGAGCTGTCCTCTGCTCGCGGCGCCTTGGTGGGTCAGGCGAAAACAAGCTAGCGATGCCCTACCGGCTGGCCGGCGGGATGCAGCGCGGAGATGCACGAAATCTGCCGCGTATTGTCAGACGGGTCGCGCCACCGAAGGCACCCGCCCCCCTTGCGGTAGCAGGAGAGTTCTCGAGACCACACCGAGACCACACCGGCATGCGATCCCCCGACATCTACGGCGAGGGCGACTACGCGGCCATGCGGGATTCCGTTACCCTCCGGCCGGTGGAGGACTACACGAACAAGTACAAGGGCGAGCAGGTCGAGGTGGCGCTCTTCGGCGGTGAGTACCAGGAAGGCGTCCTCACGGCGTACTGCTCGTTCGAGGACGTCCCCCACGTGGAGCTGAACGGGCACATCCTCATCCCGCTGCAGAACGTCGCGTCGCTGCACTGCTCGAGCCGCTGCGACGCACCCGAGCCCGACTGGCCGCCGCGCGGGTTCATCGAGGACGACACCGGAGAGTCGTAGGCCGTGGCGCGAGCGGTCGCGCTGAACCTCTTCAAGACGGCCGGACTGGTGGCGTTGCTCGCGGCGCTGTCCGGCGCGCTCGGCTGGCTGATCGGCGGTCTCACTCCCGCGCTCCTGTTCGCGTTCTGCTCGCTGCTCGCAGCGACGGGCGTGTACCGGTACGGAGATCGAGCGCTCCTCGGCATGCTCGGCGCCCGGCCGTTCGCGCTTGCCGAGGATCCCGTCCTGCGTTCCGGCGCGGACAAGGTCGCAGCCCAGCTCGGCGTGCGACCTCCTCAGCTCTATCTCATCGACGACGGGTTCCCTCGACTCTTCGCGGTGGGCCGCGGTCCCTCGAGCTCGGCGCTGGCCGTCTCGCTCGGCGCACTCCGAGCGCTCCGTCGCGAAGAGCTCGAGGCGGCGATCGCGCACGAGCTCGCGCATGTCCGCCGCCGAGACGTGCTCGTGCAGACCTTCGTCGTCCTGTTCGCGACGACGCTCGTCGAGATGAGCCGAATCGGAGGCTGGTTCTCGCGGTTCCTGCTCTACGTCTTCGCGCCGATCGGGGCCGCGTTCGTCCACGTCCTGCTGTCGCCGAAGCGCGAGCTGCACGCCGACTCGCTCGCAGCGACCGCGACCGGGACTGCACACGATCTCGCCGACGCTCTGCTGCGCCTCGACCGCGCGGCCGAGCTCGTCGAGTTCGCCGCGTCGCCGACGACGGAGCCGCTCTACCCGATCGATCCGTTCGAAGCGCGACGGGGTCGCGCGGATGTTCAAGACACACCCACCACTCGACGATCGCGTGCGGCGTCTCCGCGAGCTCGGCGCCGGCTCGAACGGCCGCGTCCCCGATTCGTCACTCTCGAAGCTCGCCGGGTAGCAGCGAGAACATCACCGAGTCGCGAATCCGCCCGTCCGGGTGTCGCAGGTGAGAGCGAAGGACGCCCTCTCGCCGGAACCCGACCTTCTCGGCGACACGTTGCGACGCGACGTTGTCGGGATCGGTGACGAGGTCGAGCCGTTGAAGCTCGAGCTCGTCGAGGCGAAACGTGAGAGCAGACGCAGGGCACGCGTGCACGTGCCCTGCCCGCGTGCGTGCGCCGCGACCCAGTATCCGATCGTGCCGCGGTGACCCTGATCGTCGACCTGAGCCCGATGCCGCCGACGACTGCGCCCCGATCGTCATCGCAAGCTCTGCTCGTCCGGCGCGATCTCACCTCGGATGAACGCAGCGCATCCGCGTCGGAATACGGAGACGGAATCGTCGGGATCCACCACGCGACGTCCGGGTCGTTACAGCCGGCGACAATGGCATCGACGTCGTCCTCCGTCCACGGACGAAGCACGAGATCGCCGTCGCGAAGCTCCATGCGAGCAGTCTAGAACGGCTCGGCCTGCAAGGCTCCA
>CAVXOS010000006.1:75000-236711 GCA_963763465.1 uncultured Gaiellaceae bacterium
CACTCAGTTTCGGGTCTGCCTCCGACGACTGAACGCCCTGTTCAGACTCGCTTTCGCTACGGCTCCGTTTCCTTAACCTCGCCGTCGAAGAGCAACTCGCTGGCTCATTATGCAAAAGGCACGCCGTCACAGGACAAGCCTGCTCCGACCGCTTGTAAGCACACGGTTTCAGGTGCTATTTCACTCCCCTTCCGGGGTACTTTTCACCTTTCCCTCACGGTACTAGTTCACTATCGGTCGCCAAGGAGTACTTAGCCTTGCGGGGTGGTCCCCGCGGGTTCCGACCAGGTTTCCCGTGCCCGGCCGTACTCAGGAGCTCGTCCAGGAAGGCTACGCGTTTTCGCCTACGGGACTATTACCCGCTGTGGTCCGGCGTTCCAGCCGGTTCGACTAACGCGCAACTTTGTAACTTCCCGACCCGCCGGCAGACGGATCCAGACGAGCCCTACAACCCCCATGCGACAACGGCTGCCGCCTATCACATCGCACGGGTTTGGGCTCTTCCCTTTTCGCTCGCCACTACTCAGGGAGTCGAGGTTTCTTTCCTTTCCTCCGGGTACTAAGATGTTTCAGTTCCCCGGCTTGCCTCACTCTGCCCTATGTATTCAGGCAGAAGTACGCGCGCATTACCACGCGTAGGTTTCCCCATTCGGAAATCCTCGGATCAACGGATGGTCAGCTCCTTCCCGAGGCTTATCGCAGCCGCCCACGTCCTTCATCGGCTCTTGGCGCCAAGGCATCCACCGTGTGCCCTTGTTCTCTTGATTCGAAAGAACACGTTTTACTGCTGCTATGGAGTTTTCAAGGTGCGCGTGAGCTCGGTCGCCCACGAGAAGAACCGCCGCATGTGGCGGGTCTCTCAAAACTCAACAGCGTGACCTGGCTCGAGAGCCAGGGTCGAGGTCGACGTTATTCCAGGCGAGCCGGAGTGACCGGACGGCCCTGCGATTGCCGGCAATGCCAACGAGCAGAGCCATCGAACGGTTCCGACGCCTACCGGAGTAAGTGCTCCGGTATTCCCTAGAAAGGAGGTGATCCAGCCGCAGCTTCCGCTACGGCTACCTTGTTACGACTTCACCCCAATCATCAACCCTACCTTCGACGGCTGCCTCCCCGAGGGGTTAGCTCACCGGCTTCGGGTATTGCCGACTTTCGTGGTGTGACGGGCGGTGTGTACAAGCCCCGTGTACGTATTCACCGCGGCGTTGCTGATCCGCGATTACTAGCAACTCCGCCTTCATGAAGGCGAGTTTCAGCCTTCAATCCGAACCGGGACCGGCTTTTTGGGATTCGCTCACCCTCGCAGGTTTGCAGCCCTTTGTACCGGCCAATGTAGCACGTGTGTAGCCCAGGACATAAGGGGCATGATGACTTGACATCATCCCCACCTTCCTCCGATTTGTCACCGGCAGTCTCCCATGAGTCCCCGACATTACTCGCTGGCAACATGGGACAGGGGTTGCGCTCGTTGCGGGACTTAACCCAACATCTCACGACACGAGCTGACGACAGCCATGCACCACCTGTGTACTGGTCCCGAAGGAGGACCGTATTTCTACGGTTTTCCAGTGCATGTCAAGCCCTGGTAAGGTTCTTCGCGTTGCATCGAATTAAACCACATGCTCCGCTGCTTGTGCGGGGCCCCGTCAATTCCTTTGAGTTTTAGCCTTGCGGCCGTACTCCCCAGGCGGGGTGCTTAATGCGTTAGCTACGGCACGGAAGGAGTCGACACCTCCCACACCTAGCACCCATCGTTTACGGCGTGGACTACCAGGGTATCTAATCCTGTTCGCTCCCCACGCTTTCGCGTCTCAGCGTCAGTACCGTCCCAGAGAGCTGCCTTCGCCATTGGTGTTCTTCCTGATATCTGCGCATTTCACCGCTACACCAGGAATTCCACTCTCCTCTTCCGGACTCTAGCCACACGGTTTCCGTCGACGTCTGGAGGTTGAGCCTCCAGTTTTCACAACGGACCTGTTTGGCCGCCTACACGCTCTTTACGCCCAGTAAATCCGGACAACGCTTGCCCCCTACGTATTACCGCGGCTGCTGGCACGTAGTTAGCCGGGGCTTCTTCTGGAGGTACCGTCACCCTCTGGGCTATTCACCCGAGTAGCTTCGTCCCTCCTGAAAGAGGTTTACAACCCGAAGGCCTTCCTCCCTCACGCGGCGTCGCTGCGTCAGGCTTTCGCCCATTGCGCAAGATTCCCCACTGCTGCCTCCCGTAGGAGTCTGGGCCGTGTCTCAGTCCCAGTGTGGCTGATCGTCCTCTCAGACCAGCTACGGATCGGTGCCTTGGTAGGCCATTACCCCACCAACAAGCTAATCCGCCGCGGACCCATCCTCGGCCAGAGGCCGAAGCTACCTTTTCCGACCGACTCGAGAGCCGAAAGGGCTATCCGGTATTAATCCGAGTTTCCCCGGGCTATCCCGGTGCCGAGGGCAGGTTATCCACGTGTTACTCACCCGTTCGCCGCTGTCCCCAGGGCCGAAGCCCTGGTTCTCGCTCGACTTGCATGTGTTAAGCGCGCCGCCAGCGTTCGTCCTGAGCCAGGATCAAACTCTCCGTGAAGAGACTTATTGCCTCTGCCCGAAGGCGGAGGCAAGTCTGATCCATTCGAGCTCCGAGAGCTCGATCGTCTTCCAAAGGAAAAGAAGACGGGTTCATTTCCCCTCGCCGGCCACAGACAAGCTGAGCCCGACGAGAGGTCTCGACGTTTCACGCTGTTGAGTTTTCAAAGACCACGCCGCTCTGCGGCAACAAAAAACCTCTGACTCGCACCAGAGGCCTTCGGGGACGAAACAGACAAGAGTCGTATCTGCTCGCTCGAAGGCTTTCTCCTTGTCGAGTTACAGGCTTCCTGCACCCTCCTCGCGGAAGGCCGAGGGATGGTAGCACAGGAGATTCTCGTGTCAACCAAGCCGTTCCCGGCCCACGGAGCCCGTCAGTCCGTCAGCCGGACGAAGCGCCGCTTGCCCGCCTGCACGAGCGCGCCGACGAGCTCCGCTCGGGGCAGATCGAGGGCGTCGACCACACGATCTTCGACCTTGACCCCACCCTGCGCGACGAGGCGGCGCACGTCGCTCGTCGACAGCCCGAACGCCTCCGACAGCACGGCCGGAAGGTGCACCGGGTCTCCGGCCGGCAACCGGTGCTCGGGCACCTCATCCGGAGCGCGACCCTCGCGGACGACACGCGTGAAGTGAGCCTCGGCCTCGCGTGCGGCCTCCTCCCCGTGCGAGCGCGCCACGATCCAGCGCGCGAGAGCGAGCTTCGCCTCGAGCGGATCGCCGGGCGGGACCGGCTCCTGCACGACGAGGCGATACCACTCCTCGAGCAGGTCGTCGGAGATGCGCATCGTCCGCCCGAACTGCTCCTCCGGAGCCGCCGTGAGCGGGATGTTGTTGCCGACGGACGAGCTCATCTTCTCGCCGTCCCACGACACGAGGAGCGGAGTGGTCAGCACGACCTGCGGCTCCAGGCCGTAGGCCTGCATGACCTCACGCCCGGCGAGCAGGTTGTAGAGCTGGTCGGTGCCACCCAGCTCGACGTCTGCCTCGACGGCGACGGAGTCGTACGCCTGCATCAGCGGATACAGGAGCTCCGACACGGAGATCGGCTGGCCGGCGCCGTAGCGTCCGGCGAAGTCGTCGCGCTCGAGCATCTGCGCGACCGTCATCATCCGCGTCAGCCGGATGACGTCGGCGAAGCTCAGACCGGCGAGCCACTCGCTGTTGCGCCGCACCTCCGTCTGCTCCGCAACGAGGATCTGGAGCGCCTGCTCGAGATACGTCTCGGCGTTCGCGTCGATCTCCTCGTCCGACAGGATCGGGCGCTCCGTCGAGCGTCCGGAGGGGTCGCCGATCCGGGTCGTGTAGTCGCCGACGATGAGGACGCCGACGTGGCCCTCGTCCTGAAAGGCGCGCATGCGCTGCAGCGGGATGCCGCGTCCGACGTGGATGTCGGGCGAGGTCACGTCGATGCCGAGCTTCACGCGGAGCGGTCGGCCGAGCGCCAGCTTCGCCTCGAGCGCGCCGGCCGGCAGGACGTGCACGGCATTGCGCGTGAGCTCGGCGATGCCCATGGCGCTACGCCGGCTTCACGTGCGCGGCGGTCACCTCGGACGGCGAGCGGCAGCCGAGCAGCGCCAGCGCGTTCTCCGTCTCCTCGCGCAGGATCTCGAGCACCTGCTCGACGCCCTTCGAGCCGCCGAACGCGAGCCCGTAGAGCGCCGGACGGCCGACGAGCACGGCGCGGGCGCCGAGCGCGAGCGCCATCACGACGTCCGTACCGCGTCGCACGCCGCCGTCGAGATACACCTCCGCGCGGTCGCCGACCGCGTCGACCACCTCGGGCAGAGCGTCGAGCGATGCGATGGCGCCGTCGAGCTGTCGACCGCCGTGGTTCGAGACGACGACGCCCGCAGCTCCATGCTCACACGCGAGGATCGCGTCCTCCGCAGTGACGAGGCCCTTCACGAGCACGGGCACCTTCCAACGCTCACGGAGCTCGGTCACGTAGTCCCACTCCAGGCCCGACTCGAGGAGATCCAGCGAGTGATGGCCCTCCGGCTCGCCGCCGCGTGCTCGCGCGGCCACGATCGCCGGCACGTCGTCCTCCGGCGCTTCGAACCCGGTGCGAGCTTCGCGGTGCCGGATGCCGTAGACGGGGAGGTCGGCTGTCAGCACGAGCGCGGTGAACCCCGCCTCGAGCGCCTGCTCGATCACCTCGTCACTGACGCCCCGGTCTCGAAACACGTAGATCTGGAGCCAGCGCGGCGCACCCGGGGCGGCCTCTGCGATCTCGGCAGGCGTCGCGGTCGCAACGGTCGAGACGCACATGAGCGTCCCGGCAGCGCCCGCGCCGCGCGCCATCGCGACCTCGCCCTCCTCGTGCGCGATCTGCTGGAACGCCATGGGCGCCACGAGAGCCGGCATCGAGACCGGCGTCCCGAGCACGGTCGTCTCCGTCGAGACCGACGACACGTCGACGAGAACTCTGGGCCGGAAGCGAAAACGCGAGAACGCCTCGCGGTTCCAGCGAAGGGTCCGTTCGTCGCCGGCGCCGCCGACGATGTAGCTCCAGGCCTCGGGCGTGACGGCCTGCTCGGCCATCCGCTCTGCGTCGTCGACCGTGAGTAGTTGCTCCACGGCCGCGGAGCCTATCGCCTCGATAGCAGCGGATTTCACGACTGCGTAATAGAGCTCGGCCTACGCTTCGCTCGTGCTCGTCCTCCTCGTGGTCGCATTTCTCGCGGGAGTCATCACGGCGATCTCGCCGTGCGTTCTCCCGGTGCTCCCGATCCTCCTCGCCGGCAGCGCGACCAGTACCGACCGGCGGCGGCCGTACGCCATCGTCGCCGGTCTGGTCGTGTCGTTCACGACGTTCACGCTCGCAGGCGCTGCGCTGCTCAGCGCCCTCGGGCTGCCGGAGGACCTGCTGCGCACGATCGCCATCGTTGCGCTCCTCGTCCTGGCCGCGAGCCTCCTGTCTCAACGTGTCGCCTGGCTGCTCGAGCGTCCTTTCCTCTTCCTCACCCGTCGGCGCGTCGGCCGAGACTCGAACGGCTTCCTCGTCGGACTGAGTGTCGGCCTCGTGTTCGTTCCCTGCGCAGGGCCCGTGCTCGCGGCGGTGACGGCGTTCGCCGCGAGCGGCGAAGTCACATTCCGGATCGTCCTCGTCACAGGTGCGTACGCGATTGGCGCGGCGATTCCGATGCTCGCCATCGCGATCGGCGGTCAGCGGCTCGGGTCGGGGATGAAGATCGTGCGCACGCATGCGCACGCAGCCCGAAAGGCAGCCGGGGTCGTCGTCGGCATCACGGCGATCGCAATCGTCGCTCGGCGCCGACCAGCGCTTCACCACCGCAGTTCCCGGCTACACGACGTCGCTCCAGAATCGGATCGAGGGCAGCTCGACGGCTCGGGCCGAGATCGAGAAGCTGAACGGGTCGGGCGGCATTGGCCCGCGCAGGTCAGACGCCGCGCGCCTCGAGCTCCCGGACTTCAAGGGAATCAAACTCTGGATCAACACGCCCGACAGGCCTCTGCTCGCTCGCCAAGCTCGAGGGGAAGGTCGTGCTCGTCGACTTCTGGACGTACTCCTGCATCAACTGCCTGCGCACGCTTCCGCACCTCAAGGCCTGGGATCGCGCGTACCGCAAGGCCGGGCTCACGATCGTCGGCGTCCACAGTCCCGAGTTCTCGTTCGAACGCGTTCCGGACAACGTGCGTTCAGCCGTGCGGCGCCTGGGCGTGCGGTATCCGGTCGCACTCGACAACGACTTCGCGACCTGGCGCGCCTACTCCAACGACTACTGGCCTGCGGAGTACCTCATCGACAAGTCAGGGCACGTTCGCTCACGAGCACTACGGCGAAGGCTCGTACGGGGAGACGGAGAGCGCGATCCGACGGTTGCTCGGAGAGAAGGTGCCGTCGCGCGCACGTCCGTCGCCGACGCCACGCCGAGCCAGATCACGACGCCCGAGTCGTATCTCGGCTATGCGCGCCTCGACCGGTTCGCGAACGGCGCCGCGCCTTCGACGCGGAAGCCGACTACCGGTTCCCCGAGCGCCTCGCGCAGGACCAGCTCGCCTATGCCGGGACGCTGGACGGTCGAGGCTCGCGCATCGTCGCCGGCGCGAACGCGCGGCTACGGCTTCGGTTCCAGGCGAGCGACATCTACCTCGTCCTTGCCGGATCGGGTCAGGTGCGCTCCATTCGTCGACGGACGCGAGGCGAGGACGATTGCCGTGTCTGGGACGCCGCGGCTCTACACGATCGCGCGCTTTCCAACCCGAAGCGTGGACTGCTCGAGCTGCGCTTCTCGCCCGGCGTCGAGGGCTACGCCTTCACGTTCGGCTAGGCACGGCGACTCGAGGTCTTCTCAGAACGGGATACGGCGCGAGCGACCACGCCGCAGCCGCGTACCAGACGCCGAACGCGAGGCTCATGGCGCCGAGCGCCGGAATCATCGCTCTCGATGCAGCAGCGACCGGGCGCGCCGAGAGCGTGAGCCCGAAGCCGAACGTGACCAACGTCATCGAGACCGCGGTGAAGAGCGCAAGCAGCAGGAGTGAGGCGATCGCGACGGTCTCCGACGGGATCGCCGCGAGGAGAAGGACAGCAACACCGGCACTTCCGCCCATCCCGTGCACGAGCCCGACGGCGAGCGCACCGGCAGGAGTGCGAACCGCATGCCGGTGATGCTGCTCGGGATGCAGGTGGGCGTGAAGGTCGAAGTACCCGTGGCGCCAGCGGACGAGTAGCCGGAGCGCGAGAAAGACGATGAGCGCCGCGACGGCCGTCTCAGCGCCCTGCTGGAGTCGCTCCGGGAGGTAGCGCTGCGCGAGGAGGATCGGGACGCCGAAGACGACGAGCGTGATCCCGTGACCGACGCCCCACCAGGCACCGAGCTCCGCGGCGGAGCGAGCGACCCGCTCGCGCCCCGATGCGACGAGCGTCGTCATCGCCGCGATGTGATCGGGGTCGGTCGCGTGCCGGAGACCAAGGAGGGCCGCGACGAGGAGGACGACTCCGAACGAGGCTCCGTCGGAGAGACCTGCGATCCAGTCGTCGAGCCCGAACACGCCTCTTGTTCGCCCGCCCGACGCGATCGGTTCGGCTAGACGACGCCGGGGACGGCGCGGATCGTGATGACGAGGCCGACGGTGAGGATGAGCGCAGCGCTCACGGCCGGGAGGGCACGCACGAGCGGGCCGTCGAGCGACAGCCTCCCGAACGTGCGACGCGCGAGCACGGCGACCAGGCCGATCGACGTGATCGTCGCGGCGAGGCCGAGACTGAACGCGACGATCAGCGCCAGTCCGAGACCGACGCGATGCAGCGCGATCGCCGAGAGGAGGACGACGAGCGCCGACGGGCACGGGAGGAGCCCGGCTGCGACTCCGACGCCGAGGATGCCCTTGGACGAGAGCGCGGCGTCCTCATCGTGGTGGTGACGGTGGTGGTCGTGACCGTGATGGTGGTCGTGGTCATGACCGTGCTCGTGCTGATGGTGCTGGTGGCCGGCGCCCCGTGAGCGAAGCCGCTGCCTCAGGACGGAGGCGCCGACGAGCACCACCAGTAGGCCCGACACGAGCGTGAGCCACGGGTAGAGCTGCTCGGGCACGATGAATGCCGAGAGGCCGAGCGTGACGAAGCCGAGCGCGAACACGCCGGCGGTGTGCGCGATCGTCACGGTGCCACCGAGAAGAAACGCGTCGCGCGGCGTCCCCTTCGTCCCGACGAGGTACGCGGCGACCATCGCCTTGCCATGGCCAGGCGTGAGCGCGTGAGCCGCGCCCCAGAAGGCCGCGATCAGGAACGACAGGAGCAGCACGCCGATGGACAGCTGACCGCGCTCGATCAGCTTCTCGAAGCCGCCACCGACGTGGACGGGCGCCGCGACGGCGGCGATCGTCGGCGCAGGCGCCGAACCGGATCCGAACTCGACGGTCGCAGCCGCCGACGAGACCGCCAGCGGTGACCGCAGGAGATCCGCCGGGTACGCGCGCAGCTCGTCGCTCGAGCTCGTCGACGGGACATCCGCCGAGGCGACTCGCCCACCGTCACGTGCACGGATCGTGACCTCGCGCCAGCCGATCCTGTCCGGGAAGCTGAGATCGCGGAACGCGAGCTCACCACCGTCGCCGGGAGCGCGGTAGACCACATCGAGCCGCAATGTCTTCAGGCCGCCCGCGCCCGGGCGCGCGGCCGTGCGGTGGGAGACGACCTCGAGCGGAACCCGCCGGCCGTCCAGCGTCAGGACGAGCTTGTCGGCGAGACGGGCCGGATAGCCCGGCTTCCGAATGTCGGCGCCGATCTGGTACGTCGGGATCTCGGCGACATCGAGCGCGTAGCGGACGTACACGTCACGCCCGGCGACCTCGATCCCCGCGTAGCGGTTGATCGTGAAGTTGCCGAGTGGGTGCGCCTCGGCGAGTGTCGGGGCGACGAGAGAAGCTGCCAAGGCGCCGCACAGCGTGGCCAGGACGAATGCGATGCGGCGCCTCACGAGGTTGTTCGCTGGAAGGAGCCGGCGCGGTTCGGCCGGGTAGACCGCGTCACGCGTGTGGGCCGGGCGAGCCCGGCCCACACGTCGAGTCGGAGCGGCTTACTTGCCCTTCGTGTTGTCGAACCCGCTCTGCGGATCCGCGGCGTACGGGAACGACCCGAGGAGGTTCCGGTCGTCACCGTTGACACCGTCGCCGAGCGGGAGCTTCGTTCCCTTGAGGAACCCGCCCACCGCCTGCTCGGCGATGTCGATCACGTCGTCATTGAGCCGGCGGCCGTTCGGCCAGCCCTGGTTGTCGCCCGCGAGGACGCCCATGCGGTCGGGCTTCGCGGTCACGGGGATCGTGAGGTTGACGCGGAGCAGGTCCGCGAGCCTCGGTCCCGTGTAGTTGAGCTTCGGCACGCCGGTGAGCAGAACCGCGACGAGGTCGTCACGGCCGGTCTCCGGAGCGCCGAGCTTGTACAGCTTGTTGATGACCGCTGCGAGGATCGGCGTCGTGTAGTACTTCTGGAAACGCCCTTCCTGCACCGGCTGGAGCGCGTTCCACTGGTCCTTGAGGCCCGTCGGGATGACGACCTCGTTGACCAGCGGGTTCGCAAGGCGGTTGACCTGGACCCAGCCGACCCGAGTTCCGGGTGGCCGTGCCGCGGGTCGTCACCTTGCGCCGGTCGACGGACGACCAGACGCCGATGGTGCCGTTCTTCGCGTTCAGGCCCGCGATCGGAACCTGCACGCCGAACGAGTGGACGCCATAGCCGGCGAAGAAGTCCTTGCCGCCGCCCATGTTGCCCGTGCCCTTGCGGATCGCGACGAGATCGAAGATCGCGCCGATGTCGCCGAAGAACGGGTCGTCACGCTGACCGGCGAACGCGCTCCCTCCGCCCGCGACGGACACGACGCCCTTCGCGGCGAGCGAGCGGTAGTTCGGGGTCGAGCGCGGCCCGATGTTGTTCGGCGGAGTCGTTCCACGTGCGACGACCTTCGACTTCCCGCCGGCGATGCGCGTGACCGTGAACGGCTGCGCGGTGTCGCCGAGGAAGAAGGGACCGGTCTTCGTGTGGAACTGGAACCGGTACGTCACGTTCGGGAGCGCATCCCCGTTGGTGTCGATCTTGAGGTTGTAGCGCGCGTTCGGTGAGAACGTGTACCAGTTCGGCCCTGCCGCGGGATCCTCGCCGGGAATGACGTTGGCGAGAATCGTGACGGTGTTGGGCTTGTCGGGACTGCGGAACGCGTAGAGATCCGTCAGGTCGGCCGACGGGTCCTCCGCGATCAACGGTGCTTCGCGGTGGCTCGACGCGGTGCCGTTCCCAGGCCCGAGTGTTGCTGCCCCGACGGCGGCGGCTGCGGTAAGCAAGCCGACGGCGCCGAGCGCGATGATCCCTCTTCGCATCACTGCTCCTCTCGTTGTTCGTGTGCGGGAACGGCACTTGTTCGCGCGGTCTCGTCGTCCGGTTCGAGCCCTTCGCGAAATGAACCGAAACGCCACATTCCGCGAAGCAGCGCCATGAGTGCGCAGGCACACGAGGTGCCCGTGTTAGCGTTGGCCGGGCCGACGAACCGCTTTGCCATGCGGAAGCACCACGCTCATCTCTCGGACGAAGCGCTGGTCGCGCTCGTCGCGCGGGCCGACGAGGACGCACTCGCCGAGCTCTACGACCGCGTCGGACGCATCGCGTACGGGCTCGCGCTGCGCGTGCTGCGAGACGAGCGCCACGCGGAGGACGCGGTGCAGGAGGCGTTCCTCCAGGTCTGGCGCAGCGCCGCGACGTTCAGGGCCGAGCGCGCGAAGGCGAGCACCTGGATCCTCACGCTCGTCCACCGCCGCGCCGTCGATCTCGTGCGGCGCGAGGAGCGCCGGCAGGCGGATCCGCTGACCGACGACTCGGCTCTCGGCCAGGCGCCCGAGGACACCGAGGAGGCCGCATGGCTGCGCTTCGAGCGCGAGCGCGTGCAGGGCGCGCTCAAGCAGCTTCCCGACGTCCAGCGCGAGGCGCTCGAGCTCGCGTACTACGGCGGCTTCTCGCAGTCCGAGCTCGCGGAGAGGCTCGGAGTACCGTTGGGCACGATCAAGAGCAGGATGTTCGCCGGGCTCGCACGCTTGCGCGAGCTCCTCGACGACTCGACCCACGAAGGATCATGGAAACCGGAATTCACGAGCTGACCGCCGGATACGCGCTCGACGCGCTCGACGCGGACGAGCGCGCCGCGTACGAGGCGCACCTCCCGGGCTGCGAGACCTGCCAGCAGGAGCTCGGATCGTTCTGGCAGACGACCGAGGCGCTGGCCGTCGCGGCCTCGGGCCCGGCGCCCGAGCCCCGCGCTGCGCGAGCGAATCCTCGCGGACGCACGCGCGGAACAGCCGCAGAACGTCGTCGCGCTCGAGCCGCGACGGCGTCCGCTCGCGCCGGTGCTCGGCGCCGTGGCCGCAGTCGCGGCGATCGTCGCGCTCGGGATCGGGCTGTGGGGAGCGAATGTCTCGAGCAAGCTCGACGACACTCGCTCGGCGCTCGAGCGATCCGAGGCCGCGGCGGCCGTGCTGGCGGACCCCGATGCGCAGTCGGTCGCTCTCCAGGCGGGTGAGGGACGTCTCGTCGTCGGCTCCGACGGACGGGCAGTTCTCGTCGTCGACGGCCTCGACCCCGCACCCGCAGGGAAGACCTACGAGACGTGGATCATGCCGGGCGGAAGCATCGAGGAGGCGAGCCCCGCCGGCCTCTTCCCCGGACGGGACGGCACGGAGATCGTCGCGATCGACGGAACGGTGCAGGCCGGCGACCTGGTCGCGGTGACGGTGGAGCCGTCCGGTGGCGTGGACTCGCCGACGACCTCGCCGGTCGTGGCCTCTCACACCGTCTGAACCGTCCCTTTGCGGGAGCTTCGGTCTCCCGGAGCTAGAATCGCCTCTCTTGCGAGTTCGGAGAGAGAAGGGGACGCCGCGTCCGCGGCGCCGGGTTCGCAAGCGCCGTCTTGCGGCGCTGCTGCTCGTCCTGTTCGTCGCGGCAGCGCTGTCGTTCACCTTCGGCCTCGTGCGCGCGGTCGCGAGCGAGGTTCCCGCGCTCGATCCGGCGGCGCAGCATGCGGACGTGGACACCGTCGTCTACGCGTCCAACGGCAAGACGGTGCTCGCCGTGCTCCGCGGCGACGAGAGCCGCGTGCTCGTCGGCACCGAGGACATCGCGCCGATCATGCGGCAGGCGATCGTCTCGGTCGAGGATCAGCGCTTCTTCGAGCACAACGGCATCGACGTCCGCGGAGTGGCGCGTGCGCTGTGGCAGGACGTCCGCCAGCAGGGCATCGTCGAGGGCGGCTCCACCATCACGCAGCAGTTCGTGAAGAACGCGTACATCCGCAACGAGCGGACGCTCGCGCGGAAGGTTCGCGAAGCCGCGCTCGCGTGGCAGCTCGAGCAGCGCTGGAGCAAGGACCGGATCCTCACGGCGTACCTCAACACGATCTACTTCGGGCACGGGGCGTACGGGATCCAGCAGGCGGCCCGCGCGTACTTCAAGCGCAGCGCGAAGGACCTGACGCTCGCCGAGTCCGCGCTCCTCGCCGGGATTCCTTCCGATCCCTCGCTGTACGACCCGACGACCAACCCGCGGAGCGCCGTGCTTCGCCGGCGCCACGTGCTCCAGCTGATGTTCGACCAGGGGAAGATCTCGCGGAGCCAGCTCCGGCGCGCGGACAGGGCTCCTCTCCCCGTTCTCGACGACGTCCGGCTTCCGGGCACGCAGGGGCCTGCGCCGTACTTCGTGAACTACGTCAAGGACGACCTCGTCGCGCGCTACGGCGCCGGCCGCGTGTTCGGCGGAGGGCTCAAGGTGACGACGACGATCGACCTCGACCTCCAGCTGAAAGCGCGAGCAGCGATCGAGAGCGTCTTGCGCAATCCCGACGGCCCTGCAGCCGCGCTCGTCGCGA
The DNA here is from genome assembly GCA_963763465.1 of uncultured Gaiellaceae bacterium. GTDB lineage: Bacteria > Actinomycetota > Thermoleophilia > Gaiellales > Gaiellaceae > GMQP-bins7. The sequence continues at coordinate 87,942 of CAVXOS010000006.1, forward strand.
TCGATCCGCGGGACGGCGCCGTGAAGGCGATGTTCGGCGGGCGGAACTTCCGGCAGAGCCAGTTCAACCTCGCCGCGCAGGCAAAGCGGCAGCCGGGCTCGTCGTTCAAGCCGATCGTGCTCGCGACGGCGATGAACGAGGGCATCTCGCCGGCGACGGAGCTCGAGTCGAAGCCGGTCTCGATCGACGCCGGGGACCGGATCTGGAAGGTCACGAACTACGACCACACCTATCTCGGTCGCGTGAGCCTCTCGCGCGCGATCGTCTCCTCGGACAACTCCGTGTTCGCTCAGCTCACGGACCTCGTCGGGCCGAAGGCGATCGTGAAGACGGCACGCAGCCTCGGGATCCGGAGCCGGCTCTCCCCGTACTTCTCGATCGGTCTCGGCTCGGGCGCGGTGAGCCCGCTCGACATGGCGCGCGCGTACGCCACCATCGCGAACGACGGCCGCCGCGTCGACGGCTCGGAGTTCGGCAACCGCCCTCGGGTCGTCGAGACGGTCGAGCGGTTCCGATCGAGCCGCGTGGACGCCAACGTCCCCGACCCGAAGCAGGTCATGGACGAGGGCCACGCCGAGCTTCTGACCCAGATCCTTCAGGACGTCGTACGAGTGGGAACCGGGAAGCGCGCGGCGATCGCAGGACGCCAGATCGCCGGCAAGACCGGGACGACGGACAACTACGGAGACGCATGGTTCGTCGGGTACACGCCGGAGCTCGTCGTCGCCGTGTGGGTCGGGTACCCGGACGCGCTCAAGCCGATGCTCACCGAGTTCGACGGCGAGCCGGTGGCGGGAGGAACGCTGCCCGCGCTGATCTGGAAGGCGTTCGTGGAGAAGACGAAGGACGACGACACGCGATCCTTCGACTCACCGCCGTATCTCGGCGGCGCTTCGACGTGGGTCGTGCGACGCGAGGGGGCGTGGCAGCTCGACAACGGCTACTGCCGCGGCTCTCGGCTCGTTGCGTACTTCTCCGGGGAGGCCCCGGACACGGAGGCCGACTGCAAGCCGAACGAGGTCTCGGTGCCGCTCGTCGTCGGTATGACGAAGCCAGGGGCGGAGGCCACGCTGCGCGCGCAGCCGCTGGACGCGAACGTGGTGTACGCGCCCGCGAAAGCGGGCCGGCTGCCCGGCATCGTCGTCGGCCAGGATCCGCGCTCGGGCGGGCTCTCCGCGCACGACTCGGTGACGATCTGGGTCTCGAAGGCCGAGCACGGCATGCTCCCTAACTTCGTCGGCTCGAGCATCGCCGACGCGCAGCGCGAGGCCGCGCGCCTGAAGATCACGCTTCGCGCCAGGACGGCCCCCGGCCGGGCAGGCGCAGTTCTCCGCCAGAGTCGCGAGCCTGGTGTGGCAGTCGCGCGCGGGCTGCGGGTCACGCTCGTGGTCGGGGACGGCTCACGAACCTAGACCCGGCCAGTGAGAACCGCCACGGCGTGTCGGCGGCGCGCGTGATGCCGATGCGCGGCGAGGCGAGGACGTAGCCCACTGCCCCGGGCGCCGGTGCGATCAGGGTGAACGGCGGGCGCTCGAGCTCGAGCCCGTCGTGCGCGGACGTGATCCCGAGCGCCTGCGTGAGCCTGCCGGGCCCGGACGCCAGCAGGCCGGCGTCGTCCGTGCCTCGCCGCTCCCGCATCTCGTCGAGGCCGTGCGTCGGCTCGAGCGCGCGCAGGAGCACCGCGGCGCCGGTCGCCTCGTCCGCACAGACGATGTTCGCGCACCAGTGGATCCCGTACGAGCGGTAGACGTACAGCCGGCCCGGCGCTCCGAACATCGTCGCGTTCCGGCGGGTCCGCCCGCCGAAGGAGTGACTCGCCGGATCGTCCGGCGCATACGCCTCGGTCTCGACGATCGTCCCTCCGACGCCGTCGACGAGAAACGTCCAGCCGACGAGCTCTCGCGCGACGACGTCCGCGTCACGGGCGAAGAACCCCCGCGGAGGCGTCAGAAGAGCGGCTCGGTCTCGGCCGGTCGCGCCGTCGCGGCGAGCAGCTTGCGGGCACGGCGCCCGAGGTCGCCGAGATCGACGCGACCCTCCTCCGCCGCTGCGGCGAGTCGCTCCGCGAGATCGAGCGCGCCGTCGAGCAGCGCCGAGTCTCCGCCCTCGTGGCCCATCTCGTGGAGGATCGTGCGCTCCGTTCGAGACGCGACGAGCGGGTCTCCCACGCCTTCGACCCACACGCGCGTCCGGCGTCCGCCTCCGCGGTCGTCTCCCGTGATGGGCTCGAGCGCGTAGATCTTGTCCGCGCGCGCGTACTTGCCGAAACCGAGGAAGATCATCCGCGCCGGCGTCATGGGGCGGAGTATGACGGGCGCCTGTCCTCGCGGAGCAGCGCGATCGCGGAGGGCACGGCGACCGCGCTGACGACGAGCCAGATCGGGCTCGTCGGGGGCCGGATCCCGCGCGGCACTACTCCAGGGATTCGCGGAGCGCGTCGGCGACGTACGCCTGGTCGTCCTCGGCGAGGCGCGCGTGGAACGGGAGCGCGAGCGTACGCGACGCGATCTCCTCGGCGACGGGGCACAGACCGACGCGGAACCCGAAGCGCTCCTGCATGTAGGGCTGGAGATGGATGCACGGCAGGTAGCGCGCCGTCTGAATGCCTTTCGCGGAGAGCGACGCGATCACCGCCTCGCGGTCGGCGCGAGCGGGCAGCGCGACGACGTACACGAACCACGAGCGCTCGTGGTCGGCGTCGTCAGCGCACGGCAGCTCGAGCCCGGGCACGTCTGCGAGGAGCTCTCCGTACCGTGCCGCGACCGCCGAGCGCGCCGCGAGGATCGCGTCGAGCTTCTCGAGCTGCCCGAGGCCGATCGCCGCGCCGATGTCGTCGAGCCGGTAGTTGAAGCCGAGCCGGGCGTGCTCGAGCCAGCCGCCCGAGTCGGCCCGGCCCTGGTTCCTGAGGCTCCGCAGCAGCAACCACTCGCTCTCCGAGTGCGTCGTCACCATCCCGCCCTCGCCCGTCGTGATCTGCTTGTTCGGGTAGAAGGCGAATGCCGCCGGAGGGCCCTGCGACCCGACGGAGGCGCCCTTGTAGCGAGCGCCGAGCGCCTCGCAGGCGTCGTCGATCAGCGCGATCCCGCGCGCGTCGCAGAGCGCACGCAGCTCGTCGAGCTCGCACGGATAGCCGTAGATGTCGACGGCGATCACGGCCCGCGTGCGGTCGGTGATCGCCGCCTCGACCGCGGCCGGCGAAAGGTTCAGCGTTCGCCGGTCGATGTCGGCGAAGACCGGCGTCGCGCCCTCGTAGATCGCGCAGTTCGCCGACGCGACGAACGAGTACGGCGACGTGACGATCTCGTCCCCCGGCCCGACCCCCGCCGTCACGCAGAGGAGGTGCAGCCCTGCCGTGCCGCTCGAGACCGCCGCGGCGTACGGCGCTCCGACCGCCTCGGCGAACGCCTCCTCGAAGCGGTCGATCGTCGGGCCGAGCGAGAGCCGCCCCGAGCGAAGCACGTCGGCGACGAGCTCCTCCTCCCGCTCGTCGAGCCAGGGAAAGGAGAGCGGGATCGTCCGAACGGACGCCACGCGCTAGGCGGTAGACGGAGACATCTCGACCACGTCGAGCCAGTGGCTCCAGCGCTCGCTGCGCCCGTGCACGGTGTCGAGATAGGCCGTCTGCAGCTCGCGCGTCACCGGCCCCACGCCGATCTCGCGGTCGTCGACCGAGCGCACCGGCGCCACCTCGGTCGCCGTCCCGACCATGAACACCTCGTCTGCGAGATAGAGATCGGTGCGGATGAGGAGCGTCTCCTCGACGCGGTGGCCGAGGTCCTGGGCGATCTGGATGACGGTGTCGCGCGTGATGCCGGGCAGGATCGACATCGCGAGCGGCGGCGTGTGGATGACGCCGTCGCGGACGATGAAGATGTTCTCGCCGGGCCCGTCGGCGACGTAGCCGTCGTGGGAGAGCATGATCGCCTCGTCGTAACCGCCGCGACGCGCCTCCATGGTCGCGAGCATCGAGTTGAGGTAGATGCCCGTCGCCTTCGCCACGTGCGGGATGACGTTCGGCCCCACGCGCTCCCAGCTCGAGATCTTCGCGGAGATGCCCAGCGCCTGGCTCTCGTCACCGAGGTACGCGCCCCAGGGGAAGCTGATGATCACGACGTCGACCGGGTTCCCGGTCGACGCCACGCCGAGCTCGCCGTAGCCGTAGAACGCGATCGGCCGCAGGTAGCACGACGCGAGCCCGTTGGCCGCGATGACGTCGTGCGCGGCCGAGCGGATCTCCTCGAGCGAGAACGGGAGGTCCATGTACAGCACCTTCGCCGAGTTCTGCAGGCGTACGAGGTGGTCGTCCAAGCGGAACACCGCAGGTCCCTTCGGCGTGTCGTAGCAGCGGATGCCCTCGAACACGCCGGAGCCGTAGTTGAGCCCGTGCGAGGCGACGTGGATCTTCGCGTCCGCCCAGTCGACGAGCTCGCCGTTCATCCAGATCTTCTCGGTCTCTTGCATCGAGTCAGCTCTCCTTCGGTCTAGACGCATCGTAGGTTCGCTCGGTGACGACGTCCATCGGCCGCGCACGAGCGAGTCGCCCCAGCTCACTCGGGCTGATCGCGAGCATGTGCCGCGACGATCCGGCGCCCGCCCAGACGAGCGAGTGCCGGTAGAGGCCGCGCTCCATCAGCGCCTCGTCGATCTTCGGTAGTGGAAACGGCGCGACAGCGCCGGGCGCAAAGCCGGTCGCCTCCTCCACTTCGGGCGCCTTCGCCACCCGGGCGGAGTCTGCAGCGAGCGCGCGTGCGACCTTCTGCGGATCGCAGCGACGGTCTCCCGGGACGAAGACGACGACCGGCCGCTCGTCGCAGACGAGCACGAGCGACTTCACGATCTGGTCGAGGTCACAGCCCGCCGCCGTGGCGGCGTCCTGGGCGGTCGGCGTGCCGTCGGGGAACTCGTGGATGCGCGCCTCGACTCCCGATTCGCGGAGGAAGGAGGACACCCGCTCGACGGGCTCCGGCCAGGCCCCAACCACGCCCGCAGCCTACCTCCCGGCGGTCAGTAGACGAAGGGCACGAGGCGAAAGCGCGTGCGCGTGCAGTAGTCCGCGTAGCCCGGATATGCCTCGACGAGAAACCTCTCCTCGACCCGGGCCTTGAGCGCCCAGACGACGGCGAGCACCGCAACCCCGACGAGCGCCCACGGCGAGCGCGCGAGCGCGATGCCCGAGAAGACGAGGACGCCACCCGAGTAGACCGGATGCCGCACGGCGGAATAGGGCCCCCGTTCCACGAGCCGCCCGTCCAGCGAAGGACGCGGGAAGGGCGTCAAGCCGGACCCGAGCGCGCGCGCCGCGAGCACGACGACGCCGACTCCCGAGAGGAAGAGCGCGGCTCCGACGACCGACCGCCACGCGGAATCGGAGTCGGGCCGGGCGAGGACGACTCCCACGATCGCCGCCATCAGCACGAACTGCAGCGCGACCCAGCCTCCGCCACGCGCGCCCAGCTGGGGAACCTCAGCCAAGCGAGATGAACCGCACGTCGTCGAACCCGGACGCCTCGACGCGCTCGACGAGCTCCGAGGGCGGCGGCGAGTCGATGGAGAACGCCATGAGCGCCTTGCCGCCCTCGGTCGTGCGCGACACCGCCATGTTGGCGATGTTGACTCCGGCCTCGCCGAACATCGTGCCGACCTTCCCGATGATGCCCGGCAGGTCGTCGTACGAGAGGAACGCCATGTGCGGCGCGAGCTCGATGTCGATCGAGAACCCGAGCGCGCCGGCGAGGAACAGGCGGTGCTCGGGACCGACGGTCGTGCCGGCCACTTCCACGTCGCGCGCCCCCGCCCCGACGACGACGCGCACGAGGCTCGTGTAGTGCTGCGCCGTGGCAAAGCGCTGCTCGGAGACGTCGATGCCGCGTTCGGCCGCTATCAGCGGCGCGTTCACCTCGTTCACGGCCTCGTCGACCCGTCCCTGAAACGCGCCGTTGAGGGCAGCGACCGTGAGAAGTCGCGCGTCATGCTCCGAGAGCGGGCCGTGCACGGCCACCGTGATGCGTGATGGCCACGCGCCCGCGAGCGCCATCGCGAGGCGGCCGAGCTTCGAGGCGAGCGGGACGTACGGGCCGAGGATCTCGAGCTCGCGCGGGTCGACGACCGGGATGTTCACGGCGGTCCGGACGACCTCGCCGGCGAGCGCCGCGGCGACCTGCTCCGCGATCACGACGCCGGCTCGGTCCTGCGCCTCCGCCGTCGAGCCGGCGAGATGCGGCGTCACGACGACCTGCGGAAGCCCGAGCAGTGGGCCGGAGTACGGCTCCGTCTCGAACACGTCGAGCGCTGCGCCGGCGACCCTGCCGCTCCCGATCGCCTCCACGAGCGCGTCCTCGTCGACGAGGCCTCCCCTGGCCGCGTTGACGATGCGCACACCCGGCTTCATCCGCTCGAAGGCCGACGCGTCGACGAGCCTTCGCGTCTCGTCGTTCAGTGGGAGGTGAAGCGTCAGGACGTCGGCCTGCGCGTAGACCTCCTCGAGCGATCCGGCGGGCTCGACCCCGAGCTCGCGGAACCGATCCGCGGCCACGAACGGGTCGTACGCGACGACGCGCATGCCGAGCCCGAGCGCGCGATGCGCGACCTGGCGGCCGATCCGTCCGAGCCCGAGCACGCCGAGCGTCTTGCCGGCGAGCTCGATGCCCGTGAAGCGCGCCCGATCCCAGGTTCCGGCCGTGAGCGCAGCGTGTGCCTGCGGCACGTTGCGCGCGAGCGCGAGCAGGAGCGCGATCGCATGCTCGGCTGCGGAGTCGACGGTCGACTCGGCGGCGTTCGCCACGACGATCCCGCGGCGGGTCGCCGCCTCGACGTCGACGTTGTCCACGCCGACGCCTGCCCGACCGATGACCTTGAGCCGGTCGGCGCGCTCGATGAGAGACGCGTCGATGGTCGTCGCCGAGCGGATGACGATCGCGTCGTAGTCGCCGATGACGGAGGCGAGGTCCGAATCGGCGTCCTCGACGACCTCGAAGCGCTGACGAAGGAGCTCGAGGCCCGAGTCGGCGATCGGCTCGCGGACGAGAACGCGGGGTCGCTCAGACACGTGCGGTGTCGTGATACGCCTCGAGCGCGCGCGCCGCGGCGACGCCGGGCTCGATCGCCGCACCCCGCTCCACCAGAAGCGTCTCGACGGCTGTGAGCGCCGTCGTGATGTCGAGCACGTCGTAGTAGCCGATGTGGCCGATGCGAAACATCCGTGTCCCGAGCTCTCCGTGGGCACCGGCCACAGTGATGCCGAAGCGATCGCGCAACTCGAGGACGAGCTCCTTCGCGTCGACGCCGTCCGGCGTGAGGATCGCGGTGACGACGGCCGAGCGCTCCTCGTCCGGCGAGAACAGCTCGAGGCCCATCGCCTTGACCCCTTCACGGCATGCGCGACCGAGAGCGGCGTGGCGCGCGAAGGCCGCGTCGAGCCCTTCCTCGAGAAGCATCGCGAGCGCGACATCGAGCGCAGCGACCAGCGTGACTGCCGGCGTGAACGGCGTCGAGCCGGACTCGAGCGCAGCCCGCATGCGCTCCCAGTCGAAGTAGTAGCGCGGCATCGTCGAGCGCCTCGGCGCGCTCCCACGCGGCGTCGGAGACCGTGGCGAGCGAGAGCCCCGGCGGCGTCATCAGCGCCTTCTGCGATCCGGCCACGACCACGTCGAGACCCCACGCGTCCGTCTCGAGCGGCACCGCGCCGAGGCTCGAGACCGCGTCGACGACCACGAGAGCACCGGCGTCCCGAGCGACGCGCGCGAGCGCCTGCACGTCCGCGACGACGCCGGTCGACGTCTCGGAATGGACGAGGACGACGACCTCCGCCGCTGTCTCGCCGAGCCGTGAGCGGAGGTCGTCCGGCTGCGGCGTCTCCCCCCAGGAGTACCGAAGCTCTTGCACGTCTGCGCCGAAGGCAGCCGACATGCCGCACCAGCGATCGCCGAACGCTCCCGCCGTGACCACGAGCACGCGCTCGCCCGGCGAGAGGACGTTCACGACCGCCGACTCGAACGCGCCCGATCCGGAGGCCGTGAAGAGAAGGACGTCGTTCTGCGTCCGGCACACCTCCTGCAGGCGACGGAGCGTCCGCAGCATGAGCTCCCGGAAGTCCGGCCCGCGGTGATGGATGACAGGTGCGGCGCCCGCCGCGAGCACCTCGGGCGGCACCGGGGTCGGCCCCGGAGCCATGAGGTAGCGCTTCCTCATGGCGCGAGCGTAGCTAGGGCCGTGGCCGGTGCGACGAGAACGACATGAGCTGCTGGAAGGTCGGCCGGTTCGTCCAGCGCATCGTGTCGGGGAGCACTCCGGACGTGAACCGAATCCGCTCGGCCGTGGCATCCGCGCGCCATGACGATGGCGCCGGCCCCTGCTTCGACTCGAGCTCGGCCGCGGCCGCGTCGAGCGCAGCCCAGAGCGCCTCGCGGCACGTCGCGAGAACGCCCGCGCCGCAATAGCGGCGCGAGTACGGCCCGCGGACGTCGCGCCCGAGCAGCGTCCGCAGGTCCTTGTCGACGTACCCGTACCAGCCGGAGATGTACGCAGATCCGTCCGGATTGGCGTCGTCGCTTCGGCCCTGCAGCGCGGCCAGACGGCCGACGAGCGGGCCGAGCACGGGCGTCATCACGGCGTCGGCCAGGCGCGGCCACGCCGCGTCCATCACGGCCGCGCCGGGATCGTCCACCTTGCCGTCGAGCTCGCGATCGAGCCGGCTCGATCCGTTCGCGCGCCAGCTGTCGAGGAGACCGGCCGCCGCTTCCGCGCGCGCGCTCGGGGCCAGGCCGGTCTGAAGCACTGCCCGGATGATCGGCCACACGCGAACGGCTCGGAGATCCTGCGTCGCCGCCTTGTTCATCGCGCCCGTCAGCGTCGCCAGGGAGTGCTTCTTGTGCGCGGCGACGGCCGCTCGCAGGAGATCGACGCGATGAACCGACCCGTACGAGAAGTTCGAGTCGGCCGCACCGACGTTCGCCGCGGGCCGGTTGTTCCAGTTGAGGATCGCGCCCGAGGCGGGATTGATTCCCTTCGCGTGGCCGGCGAACGGGACGAACCCACGCCAGTCGTAGTCTCCGTTCCCGAGGGTCGGGAGCGCGGGATCCGTTCCGGGGCTGCGGATCGGAAGCCGCCCGCTCGAGAAGAGCGCGATGTCGCGATCGTCCGCGTAGAACCAGTTGAAGCTGAACTCGACGCCGTTCATCGTCGAGAGAAAGTCCTTGGCCGAGGTCACCTGCGCGGTGTCGAGATCGTAGAACGCCTTCGTCGAGAGGAGCTCGCGGCCGCGGGTCGAGCGCTGGACCGAGATCGCGACGCGCTTTCCGGCGAGCGTCGCGTAGCCGATCACCGGGCCGTGCGTGGTCTCCTCGTACGAGATCTCCTGGTCGGGCTGCCCCTGAGCCTTGAGCGTGCCCGCGAAGAACCGTCGCATGGGCTCGCACTGCCCGCGGTACAGGTAGTGGACGTCGTCGTCGCACAGCGTCTCGACGAAGAGGTCGAGGTTGTCCGCCTGGGAGGAGCTCGCGCTCCATGCGTAGTCCGGGCCGCGTCCGACGAGAACCACGGGCACGCCCGGGAACAGCGCGCCGCGCACGTCGAAGCCTGCTCCCGTGAGCTCCATCTCCGCGAAGAACTCGGGGAAGAAGTACCCGACCTGCGGACCTGCGACGAAGAGCGGGTGCCCGGTCTGCGACCGCTTCGCTCCGATCAGCAACGCATTCGAGCCGAAGGCCGGCGGTGACAGTGACGCGCCGGTGAAGCTGCCGTCGTCGAGCGTCGCGCTTCCCGGCGCCGCAGCGGATGCGAGCTCCTGCCGGAACGATCCGGGCAGGCTCACGGGTGCCTCGGGGTCGTTGGACTCGCGGAGGTCGGCGAACACGCGACGCGCGTCGGCCTCGCCGAGCCGGTCGCGCAGCGCGTCCAGGAACATCGCGTTCCCGACCTCCTGGCCACCATTCGTGCCGAAACGCGCGGCGATCAGCGCGGCGGACGCGACCACGTCGTTCGCGGTGAACGGGGCCGCCGGGATCCCCTTCGACGCGTAGTAGCCGTTGATCCCGGCCGCATAGGCGTTTACCAGGCGGAGGATCTTCGGCCCGACTCCGCTCTGAGCGCGAACGGCGTCGATCTGATTAGCCAGGAACGCCTCGGCCTCCTGGCTCGGGACGAAGCTCTTGCCCGACAGCGCGAGCGCAAGTGGATCGAGCCCGGGCACGTCGAGCGCTGCGACGCGCGCAGGACCGCGGATGAGCTGGAGCAGAAGGCCCCGGTCGGCCGCGGTCACCCAGCCCGCTCCGTAGGCGACGTCCGCCTGCGTCTTCCCGTTGACGTGCGCGACGCCGAATGCGTCGCGGACGATCTTCACGCCCGGCCGAGGGCTCGCGCGCCTGGATCCGGCGGCCGGCGGCGCGCCCAGCGGGGCAGGCTTGAACAGCCGGCGGATGTCGCGCGCGGTGACGTTGCCGAGGAGCGGCGTCAGCGCGTCGTAGAGCTTTGCCTGGTCGCGCGTGTTCTTGTCGAAGGAGACGCTGCCGTTCTCTCCCGGCGGCAGGATCGTCCATGCCGAGGCCGCGTAGTCGCGCATCGGCGCCGCCTCGAGCGGTGCGAGAACGACCGCTGACGCTGCGACGAGAGTCGCCAGCAGCGCGGCAAGGCGGCGGACCACGCGCGAGATGGTACCCAGCGGTAGCAACGCAATACAGTCCGCGCCGTGGACGCCCTCCTCGCGTTTGCGGCAGCGCTCCTCACGCTGCGGCTCTCGGCCGATCTTGTCCGCCGCTACCGCAGGCGCCGCGCTCCGGAGCTCGCGGCCTGGGCGGCAGGCCTCGGCGCGTATTCGATCGCGGCAGCGGCTCTCGCGTGGGGCGCCGCCGCGGGATGGAACGATGCCGCGTTCCGCGTGTACTACCTGGGAGGCGCGCTCTTGACCGCTGCGCTGCTCGGCGCCGGCTCCCTCCTGCTCGTGGGAAGGCGGTGGATCATGCCGATCGCGCTCGTCTACGTGGGTCTCGCGCTCGGCGTCGCGCTCGCCGTGCCGCTCCAGGCCACGATCTCGGGGGCCGAGATCCCGGAGGCCCAGCACGTTCTCGACCTGTGGCCCGCACGCGTTCTCGCGATCGTCGGCAACTCGCTCGGGACGTTGGCGGTCGTGTCGGTCGCCCTCGTCACGCTCCGCTCACGCCCGCTCGGAAACGCGCTCATCCTCGCCGGGATCGCCGTGGCCGGGATCGGCAGCGGGCTCGCCGGGCTCGGGATTGGCGCGCTCGCGCCGGCGATCGTCGTGGCCGCGCTCCTGCTCTACGCCGGGTTCGTCGCCCCCGCGACGCTCACGAAGCCACACGGCGACGATCACCGACAGCACCGCAAGGACGACGAGGGACTCGACGATCGCTCCCGGAACCCCGCCGTGAGCGACGAGCCCGGCTAGCCGCGCGAGAGGAGCCACAGGCCTCCGACCGTGTAGAGCACCATCAGCGCGAGCATCGGATACTGCGAGCGCAGAGCGGCGCGCCGGTCCTCGAAGATCGATACCGCCCGATCGTGCGCGATCGCGAGACCTGCGACGTGGCCGACGACGAGCGCCCCGACCTGGACGTACCAGACAGTCTCCGGCGAGACGATCGTCGGATTCGGCGCCCAGCCGACCGTCCCGAAGAGATCCCAACCGCGGCCGAACGGGTCGGACGCGAGCGGGATGATGAACTGGCCCTGGATGACGAACAGCGAGAAGTAGTGAGCGACCATGTACGCGGCGGCGATGGGCACCAGCGGGAGGACGAAGTCCGGCACGAGTGATCGTCGCGAACGGGTCAGCGCGCCGGCCACCCGGACCGCGCCGAGGTACGTGAGCGTCACCGCCGCCACGAAGGCGGTCAGCCCCGCGACGTTCACGAGGGTCGTGGCGAGATCCACGGTCCGCTGTGCCGATCCCGCCAGGTCCGCCCGGATGTCGCCGATGAGGTTGCTCCACGTGATCGTGCGCGAGAACCCGTCGAAGCTCGTGGATCCCAGCATGACCGCCACGAAGACGAGCGTCCCGCGGATGCGCTCGTCTCCGCCGAGCCCCGTGAAGGGCCAGCGCACGACGACGGCTCCGTCCCGAACCGCGAACGGCGCGATTCGCGAGAGGAGCTCGAACGCGACCGCGAATCCCTCGCCGCCGCGCGTCCACGCGGCGCGCCCGTAGACGGCCATTCCCGCAAGTGCCCAGTACGAGTAGAGCGCGGTTGCGATGGCGAGCGTGCGTGGATAGGCGGGCCGAGGGTTGGCGAGCTCGAGGGCCACGAAGGCGAAGAGCGCCGCAGCCGCCGGATACCGGCCCCAGCGGCCCGACCACTCGAGCAGGGGACGCGCCTCGCGGCCACCTCGCTCGAGCGCCCACACGGTCGCGTCGGCGAGGGCACGCCACGGGCTGAGCGCGCGCCACACGTTCCCGAACAGGATCGACAGCAGCGGGACGCCGAGCCAGAAGATCACGTAGACGAAGGTCGGCGCGAAGTTCAGGAGCTCGGTCCCTATGCCGAAGAGCGCCGTCGCGAGCGTTACGGCCAGCAACCCCACCGCGAGGATCTGCAGGACGACGCGCAGCGCGGTCGAGAGGAGCACGGCGCTGAGCGCTCGCGGAAGGCGGCGCCCGTCGGCGTGAGACTCGAGCAGCGGCCGTTTCCACAGCAGCCCGAGCAGGACGAAGGACACGACGAGGACGATCGCCGCCGTCGTGAAGAAGAACGACTCAGGGACCGGCAGGTCGCGAACGCCGCCGATCCCGTGAGCCAGGACGTTCATGGATTGACGGTCAGGTCCGCGATCTGCACGCCGCGATTCTCCAGCTCGACCTCGAACTGACCGGGGATCGTCGCGGTGAACGGCACCCTCGCCGTTCCCCCGGCCGCGACATCTTCCGACTTGTCGTAGCCGTGCACGTGGATCTCGTCGGCGACGTCCGACTTCACGACGAGGACGACGCGATCGCCCTTGTCGACGGACTGTCGCACGATGCCGTCCTTCGGCACGCCGTCCACGACCACGATGCTCACGACCGTCGGCTTCGACTCGTCGGTCGTCGTCGTCTCCGTCTCCACGGTGGTCGTCGTGGTCTCCTCGGTCGTCGAATCGGTCGACGACGCACTCTGGCTGTCATCGGAGCCGCACCCGGCCAGTGCCGTCGCGGCGATCACGCAGGCACACGCAAGCATGAGCTTTCTCAAGAGTCCTCCTCGTCGGTCGAGCCGCCTCGCGGGCGGCATGGCGATCACCGTTTCCGCAGGAGCAGTGGGGGCCCTCGCCCGGGGGGGATCCTGACGTCGATCGGATGAAGTACGCCGACCGGAACCGCGGCGCGCACGAACGCCCAGTGCGGGCAGACCGGCGTTCGCAGGATGGCTTCCCCGACGAGGCCGAGCAACCAGCGGGCGAGCGCCCAGGCGGCGAGCGCGAAGGGGACCTGCAGAGCGAGCCCGATGACAAACGCAGGTGAGGTGAGGAGCACCGGCAGGCCGCCGCCGTGAGCGAGGCGCTCGAGATGCTCCTGGAGGACGAACGTCGCCAGGCCGACGAGCGGGAACGCTCGGAGGGGTGGCGCGCTCACGCACTCACCGAGCGCAGCGAGGATCACGGCCGCGACGGTGAGGAGCAGCAGCACCTGCGGCGCATGCTCCAGATAGGCGTGGAGCGGCTCGGACGGGGTGGCCGTGAGGCGATACGCGAGCCAGTGCCCCGTCAGCACCCCGGCGGCAACGACAGGGGAGACGACGAGCCACACCCAGGTGCGGTTCACGCGTCGATGATACGTCCCGGGCCTGCTAGGAACGGGCCAGTGCCGCTCGCGCAAGCGGCGCCCAACGAACCGAGAAGTCGGGACTGAGCGCGAGCGCCCGTCCGTACCAGTCGCGCATGGCGGCCCGATTCCCGGCACATCCCTCGGCGTAGCCACGGTGGACGTAGAGGAGCGGATCCTGTGTCCCGAGACGTAGCGCACGCTGCGCGAGAGGCAGCGCATCGGCGCACCGACCCGCGCGCGCGAGCGCCCAGGCGAGGGCGTCGTCGCCGTAGATCGACGGCCGGTCGGCGCGAGCACGTCGCGCGAGCTCGACCGTCTGCGCCGGGCGGATCAGGTTGTCCGCGCGGTACGAGGCCGACTCGAGATCCGCCCGGACCCCGTTCGCCTCGAGGAGCCGATCGATCACCGCGACCGTGGCCCGCTGACGCCGGGCTTCGTCCGGTTGGCCGGCGCGCGCGAGGAGGTCTCCGAGCAGGGCAACCGCCTGCGAGGTCGGGGTGGCAGCGACCGCGCGGCGCGCCTCGTGGATCGCGGCGCGCAGGTTTCCGTCCGCCGCCTCGACTCGAGCGAGCTCGACGCGAGCGCTCGGGTAGCCGGGCAGCGAGGCGAGCGCGGCGAGCACATGGCGACGAGCGATCCGGCTCCTGCCCGTCGCGAGCTCGAGCTTGGCGAGCTCGACGTGCGCCCACGCCGTGGGCTCAGGCTGTCCCGCGGCGGAGAGGAGCGCGAGTCGCATCGCCCCTGCCGCGCCGGCGCGGTCGCCGGTGAGCTCCCGCGCGTACGCGATGCGTGCGTATGAAGCGAGGCTCGGACGGAGCGAGATCATCCGCTCGAACGTTGCGAACGCGGCGTCGTAGCGCCCGAGCTCGATCTCCGCATCGCCGATCACCCCGAAGGGCCTGTACGAGCCGGGTAGCAGCCTCTTGGCTCGCTGCCCGTACCCCAGCGCTGCTCGGAACTCGTGCCGGATGAGGGCGAGCGATCCCATCCCGAGCACGGCGTTCGCATCGTCGTCTCCGAACCGGAGGGCGCGCCGCAACGCCGCGTCGGAGCGCGGCAGGTACGACGCGTCCGCCGTCTCGCGCCAGCGCAGCTGGTACGCGAAGCCGAGCTGGACGAGAAGCTCTGGGTCGCGCGGGCGCGCGTGCGCCTCTGCCTCGAGCCGGCTCACGCCCGCGGCGCCGACCCCGCCGGCCGTTCCCGTGAGCCCGTGCTCGACGAGCGCGCCGGAGGCGGCGGGCGAGGCCGAGACGCCAGAGCGAGACGCGCCGAGCACGCCTCCGGCGAGGCTCCCGAGGGCGAGCGCCACCGCAACCGCGCCGCCCAGGAGAAGTGTCGTTCGCCGTCTCACGTGGAGCCTCGCGCGGACGCGACCGCCTGGCCGGGCGTGACAGGCAGTGCTCCCCGGTTCATACAGCCGTCCTTTCTCTTCGTGGCCAAGTCGGTGTGGTTCGCTGCGCCGCCCGGAGCGGTTCGCTACGTTCCCCGCGTGGAGTGGGATCAGTCGGTCGTCTGGATCACGACGCGCACGATCAGGCCGGGGACCTACGACGAGTTCCGTACGGCCTGGAGACCGCGGGACTTCCCGGAGGGCATGGTGCGCGCGTACGAGTGCTTCTCGGAGGAGCGCAACGAGGTCGTCGGAATCTCCGTCTGGGATTCGTCCGAGTCCCGTGAGCGCTACCGCCTGTCGGACGTCGAGGCCGAGCGCCAGCGCGCCATGGCGCCGTTCGTGGAGGCCGAGAGCTCGGGCCTCTACGTCGGTCGCGAGCTCCGTATTCCCTAGGCGCTCAGCTTCTCTCGCACGAGCTCCGAGACGACACGGGGGTTCGCCTTGCCCTGCGTCTCCTTCATGACCTGCCCGACGAAGAATCCGAGGAGCCCTTCCTTGCCGCCGCGGTAGGCGGCGACCTGGCCGGGACTCTCCTCGAGGATCCGGTCGACGATCGGGGCGAGCTCGGCGGAGTCGGACACGGCTTGCTGCGCGACGTACGAATCCGCGGAGAATCCGGGCTCGTCGAGGCGCGAGACCGCCTCGTCGAACGCCGCTCGCGGGATACGCGTCGCGAGCGGTGACCAGCTTCGCGAGCTCGGCAGCCGGCACGGCTGCCGGATCGACGCCCGCTCCGACGAGGTTGTTCGCGATCACGTTGGCCGACGAGACCCCGTCGGCTCCCGCGGCGACGGTGTCGTCCCACAGGCCGTCGAGACCGCCCGTGACGAGGACGGTGGCGCGATCGAGGTCCGAGCGCGGGCTCGATGACGCCGGATCCGCGCCGCCGGCGATTCGGGGAGCTCGGCACGCAGCGCGTCCACGAGCTGCCGTCGAAGGCTCGACCGGCACGAGGTCCGGCTCCGGGAAGTAGCGGTAGTCGTCGGCCTCCTCCTTCGAGCGCCGCGCGGTGAGGGTCCCCGTCCCGGCGTCGAAGTCGTAGGTGTGCTGCTCGACCTCACCCCCCGACTCCCAGACCCCGACCTGCCGCTCGGCCTCCGCCTCGATCCCCCGCGCGACGAAGTTGAAGGAGTTCATGTTCTTGATCTCGGTGCGCGTGCGCAGCTCGTCCGAGCCGGCCGGCCGCACCGAGACGTTGGCGTCGACGCGGAGCGTCCCCTTCTCCATCTCCGCGTCCGAGATGCCGAGCTCGACGATGGTCTGCCGCAGGAGCTGGAGGAAGCGCTTGGCCTCGTCGGCGGAGCGGAGGTCGGGCGCGGTGACGATCTCGACCAGCGGCGTTCCGCCCCGGTTGTAGTCCACGAGCGAGGAGCCCGCGCCTCCGATACGGCCGGAGCGCCCGCCGACGTGGACGGTCTTGGCCGCGTCCTCCTCGAGGTGCGCACGAACGATGCCTATCACGCGGTCGCCTTGCGCAGTAGGTAGTAGCACCTTGCCGTTTGTGCAAGAGGGAAGATCGTACTGGGATATCTGATAGCCCTTGGGCAGGTCGGGATAGAAGTAGTTCTTGCGGGCGAACACCGCGCGCTCGGCGATATCGCACTCGAGCGCGAGCCCGAGCTTGATCGTCCACTCGAGCGCGCGCCGGTTCATCACCGGCAGCGCGCCCGGGAGGCCCAGGCACACCGGGCACGTCTGCGTGTTCTCCCCCGCTCCGAACCCGACCGGGCAGCGGCAGAACATCTTCGTGCGCGTCTTGAGCTGCACGTGGATCTCCAGCCCGATCACCGTCTCCCAGCTCATGCCAGGCGCTCGGGAACCGTGTCGAACCCGATCGACTGCTCGAGGGCGTGACCGATGCCGAAGAGCCCGTTCTCGGCGAACTGCCCCCCGATGAGCTGCAGCCCGACCGGTAGCCCCTCCGACAGCCCGCACGGAATGGAGAGCCCGGGCAGCCCCGCGAGGCACGACGGGATCGTGAGCAGATCGCAGGCGTACATCGCCAGCGGGTCGGCGGCCCGGTCGCCGACGGGGAACGCCACCGTGGGCGAGGTCGGCGTGACGATCGCGTCGAAGCCCGCGAGCGCCTCGCGGTGCTCCCGGATGAGGAGCGTGCGGACCTTCTGCGCCTGGCCGTAGAACGCCTCGTAGTACCCCGCCGCGAGCGCGTACGTGCCGAGCATGATGCGACGTTTCGGCTCCGGGCCGAAGCCCTCGTCGCGCGTCCGATCGACCATCTCGCCGTAGGTCGTGCCCTCGACGCGAGGCCCGTAGCGCACACCGTCGTAGCGTGCGAGGTTCGACGATGCTTCGGCGGGCGCGACGAGGTAGTAGCACGGCATCCCGTACCGGTAGGAGAGCGGCAGGTCGCACTCCCCCACCTCCGCGCCGAGCTCGCTCGCGTGCTCGAGCGCGCGCTCGAAGGCTGAGCGCACTCCCGGCTCGATCGCGTCGAGCGCCTCGACCTGCTTGGGCACAGCGAGACGAACGCCGGCGAGCGATTCGCCCTCCGGCAACCGGACGGGCTCGCGCAGCTCGGCCGTGGTCGAGTCGAGCGGATCTCGCCCCGCGATGATCGAGTAGAGGAGCGCGACGTCACGCACGGTCTTCGCAACCGGGCCGATCTGGTCGAGGCTCGACGCGAAGGCCACGATCCCGTAGCGCGAGACGGTGCCGTACGTCGGGCGCAGCCCGACGTTCCCGCAGAGCGCGGAGGGCTGTTTGATCGAGCCGCCCGTGTCCGAGCCGAGCCCCCACGGCGCGAGACCGGCCGACACTGCCGCAGCTGTTCCTCCGCCCGATCCGCCGGGAACCCGGGACGGGTCCCAGGGGTTGCGCGACGGCCCCCAGGCCGAGTTCTCGGTCGACGACCCCATCGCGAACTCGTCGGTGTTCGTCTTCCCCAGCACGGAGAGGCCCGCCGCTTTCACGCGCGCGGCCACCGTCGAGTCGAACACCGGCGTGTACCCGCTGAGGATCTTCGAGCCCGCGGTCGTCTCGATGCCCTTCGTCGAGATGACGTCCTTGAGCGCGATGGGGATGCCGGCACCGTTCGGCTCGTCGCACGTGCGCAGATAGCAGTGGAGCTCGCCGTCGCGCTCGGCGATCGCGTCGAGGTAGGCGGCGTGCAGCTCGGCGGCCGACACCTCGCGTCGCTCGACGAGGCCCAGCGCGTCCTCGGCAGTGAGTCTCAGGGTGTCGATCACGGAGTGCCGCTACCCCACCGGCGGGACGCGGAAGTGGTCGCCCTCGCGATCGGGAGCGTTCGCGAAGACGTCCTCGAGAGGGAGCGACGCACGCGGCTCGTCCTCGTCCCAGACGTTGACCAGGTCGAGCGGGTGCGATGTCGGCGGCACGTCGGCGAGATCGAGCTCGGCGACGATGCCGACCGCGTCGAGGATCGCTCCGAGCTCCTCGGTGAGGCGCTCGACCTCCTCGTCGGTCAGCGCGAGGCGTGCGAGGCGTGCGACATGAAGGACTTCATCCCTGGAGATCGCCATCGCTCGATTCTCGCGGAAGTCCGTCCATCCCCGCGAGCGCATCGGCGAAGACCGTGCGCTTCAGGGGAATGTGGAGAAAAACGGCGGGCCCCCGGTCGGGAGCCCGCCGCCACGTCGATACGAGTTCGGTTAGCTCGCTGCTGCCGAGACGTTCGCGGCCTGGGCACCCTTGGGACCCTGGACGACCTCGAACTCCACACGCTGGCCCTCGGTGAGGGTCTTGAAGCCGTCCATCGTGATCGCGGAGAAGTGGACGAAGACGTCGTCCCCACCCTCGCGCTCGATGAAGCCGTAGCCCTTCTCGTTCGAAAACCACTTGACGGTGCCCTGCTCCACTACTCGTCCTCCTACAGCGATGACGCAGGCCCAGGGGCGAGCCGACGCCGGATGAACACAACGGGCGGAACGCTAGCGCCTAGGAGCCGCGAACCGCAACTTGCGATCGGCGTTGTTGCGCCGCTGTCAACGTGTTGCGCAGAAGCATCGCGATGGTCATCGGCCCGACGCCGCCCGGGACCGGCGTCATCAGGCTCGCGACCTCGAAGACCCCCGGATCGACATCCCCGACGAGCTTTCCCTCGGCGTTGCGGTTCATGGCCACGTCGATGACGACGGCGCCCGGCTTCACCATGTCGGACGTCACGAGCCCGGCGCGGCCGACTGCGGCGACGAGGACGTCGGCGCGCCGCGTGTGCGCGGCCAGGTCGACGGTCCGGGAATGACAGATCGTGACGGTCGCGTGCGCGGCGAGGAGCATCATCGCCATCGGCTTGCCGACGATCTCGCTGCGGCCGATCACGACGGCGTCCTTGCCCGTGAGCTCCACGCCGTGCTCCGCGAGCATGACCATCACTCCCGACGGCGTCGCCGGGACGAGGTGCGGCTCGCCGAGATAGAGAAGTCCCGCGTTGAGCACGTGGAACCCGTCGACGTCCTTCTCGGGGTCCACCGCGCGAAGCACCTTCGGCTCGTCCATGTGCTCCGGCAGCGGCAGCTGGACGAGGATGCCGTCGACCCCGTCGTCGGCGTTCAGCTCGGCGATGAGGTCGAGGATCTCGCTTTCGGACGTGTCCGCCGGGAAGCGATGATCCCGCGACTCGATGCCGGCCTCGTGCGACGCCTTGTGCTTCGAGCCGACGTAGACATGGGATGCGGGGTCGTCGCCGACGAGGATCGTCGCGAGGCACACCGGTCCGCCATACGCCCGCACGTCCTGCGACACCTGTGCGCGCACCTTCTCTGCGAGCGCTTTCCCGTCGATCCGGACCGCCGTCATCACGCGTACCCTAGCCAGCGTGCCGCGCGTTGCGGTCAGCGCGGAGCGGCCCCTCGCTCAGCGCGCGAGCCCGCTCCTCAGCACCCTGAGCGCGCCCAGCTTGGCTGGGTGGCTCCTGGCGAGCTTCACCTGAACGCCGGCCAGCTGGGGCCTGGCCGCGACCCTCGAGCGCTGCGTCGTCGCCGCGGCACGGACCACCTGGGTAGTCGCGGCGACACCGGCGCGCTGGGCCGTCGAGGCTGCGCCGACGGACTGCGGAACCGCGGCGTGGCCGGCCGGAGCGAGAATCGCTGCGCTCGTCACGGCGATCGCGATTGCGCCCTTCAGCCCGTGAGCCTCGACCTCGGGATCGTCGAGCAGGCCGGCGACGGCATCGCCGTCGAGCGTGAGCGCGACCTCGTCGCCGCTCGAACGTCGAAGGATCTCCTCGAGATCGGAGGCGGACAGATCGATTGCCAGGCGCGTCGCGTCCTCGTCCTCGCGCCCGATCTCGAACCAGAGCTCGGCCTTCTCGTCCTCTGCGAGCGCCGCCTCGAGCACGCTGCGGGCGACGATCGTCGTCAGCACGTCGTCGTCGAGCTGGCGGTCAGTGAAGGTGGCCGTCGTGGTGAGCTGCTGCATGGCTGCTCCTTCGGTCGTTACACACAAGACGCCGGCTCCGCGCGGCATCTTCCCGTGCGAGCGAGCTAGCCGCGGGCGCGCGCCACGTCGCCGATGATCGCGGCGAGCTCCTGCGGGCGCGACCACATCGGCCAGTGGCTCGTCGGCAGGTCGACGTAGGTCACATCACGCAACTCCGCGAGGCCGGCGAGAAACGCGTAGCCCTCCTTCAGAGCGTCCTTGTACTGCTCCGAGGTGAACCCCGTGCACACCACGGTGCTCGGCACGTCGAGGCGCTCGTCGTTGGTGAATTCGTACGCGTCCCGTACGGCGGAGCCCGGCTGTGGGACGGCCCGCCGCCTGAACGTCTCCAGCTGCTCCTCGCCGAGCCCGTCGAGGTTCTCGTTCGCCGCAAGCTCCTCGGGCGAGGGCAGCGGCAGCTCGCCTCCGGCGAAGTCGGGATCGAGCGCGCCCTTCGCCGGGCCTGTGTCGACGTAGACCATCGCCGCGATCTGCTCGGGAATCCGGTCGGTGACCGCGTAGCCGGGAGCGCCGGCTCCACTGTGCACGGCGAGCACGACCGGAGCGCCAGCCGCCGAGACGGCATCGCAGATCGCATCGACGTGGTCCGAGAGCGTGATCGCGGACCGGTCGACGTCGACCGATTCGAGGCCGGGCAGCGTCACGGCCGTGACGTCGTGCCCGCCGGCCCGCAGGCTGTCGGCAACCTCGTCCCAGGCCCACGCCCCGAGCCAGAACCCGGGGACGAGAACGATCGGTGCGCCGGCCACTCCTCGACCCTAGACGATTGCGGTCAAGAGTCGACCGGAGCTACCGAAGTCTCGCGCTGAACGTCCGGCGGATCGTCTTGCCAGGCGTCTTCACGGTCACGGCGCCGCGGAGGCTCGTTCCCTTCGCGCTCGCCGGGGTCCTGAAGGTGCAGGAGGCCGAACCGCTCGCGGCCTTGACCTTGCCCCTGAGGGTCGTCGTCCCGGCCTTCGCGGCACACGTCACGCGGCTCGGTCGCACCGCGGAGCCATCCCTCGTCACCCGTACCGTGGCCACGACGGACATGCCGGCTTTCGGCTGCGCCGGGGAGAGCTTCGCCCGACTCACCGTGACCGAGCTGCCTCCGCCTCCACCTCCACCCGCACCTCCACCTCCGCCGGAAGTCGGCGCCACGACCTGGAAGCGAAATGTTCGACTGTTGTTCGACAGGTCCGGGTCAGCGTCGGGAGACGTGGCGGACGCGGTGATGGCGTACTCGCCTGGCTCCGCGGAGATCACCCTCCAGGCCCAGAACGCGTAGGTCCCGCCCCCTGTCTGGCTGAGCGTGCCAGTGCATACGAGCTCCGAGGTGCCCGAGCACGGGCCTGCGGAGCCTGGAGCTGGCGTGCCCAGTTGCAGAGCTGGTGACGACTTGAGATCGACCGTGACCGGCGCGGGTGCGTCTCCCGCGACGATGACGCTCAGCGAAAAGTCCCGGGGTACGGTCGTCTTGTCATTCTCTAGCTCCCCCAGCGCACCGATTCCCACCAGGATCCCGACATCGTTGGCTGTCGGCCGGGCGGCGGATGTGGCCGCAACGACGAGGGCGATGACTGCACCGAGCACCGCGACCGCAGCCCTGTCGAGCCGTGGTCGTCGACTGTGGTCGGTGACACTCCTCGATAGGCGCCGCACCGCAAATCCCCTCTCAGTCGGAACGAATCATCTCGTCGAGGCCGTAGAGACTCCCAGGCTTACGTAGCAAATGCAACCACTCCTGAGGCTCGGCCCGGGCTCGACGGGCTGAGTTGCCTGGTCTTAGCTCCCGAGCAGCGCTCGCAGCGCGAGGCTGAGAACGATCAGCGCCTCCACCGCGAGCCAGCCCTTGGCCGCCCCGCTCCAGCTCATTCGCCATCCGGTGACGGCATAGAGGATGTGGCCGCCGTCCGTAACGGGAAGCGGGAGGAGGTTGAAGATGAAGATCGCGTAGCTCAAGGCCGCCAGGGATCCGAAGATCCAGGCGTACTCGATGGGGAGATATGCGAGGCCGATGAAGACCATGCACGCCATGAGCGTGGCGAGCGGTCCGGCCAGAGCGACCCGGCCGAGGTTCCAGTCCTCGCGTTTCGGTGAGGAGTGGCCCATCAGCACCTTCGGGCCGGTGAGCTTCATCGTGACGCCGGCGAAACTCCAGCCGTAGCGCCGGCCGACGAGCACGTGTCCGGCCTCGTGCGCGGCGACGGAGGACACAAGCCCGACGAGCCAGACGCCGAGCCAGAGGTAGGGGCTCATAGCTCCACCAGCCGGACAGCCGCGCGAGCCCGAGCGCACTCGCAGACATCGCGAGCAAGCGTGACCGTCCGGGCCGATGAGCGGCCCAAGCTCCCCGACATCTCTCCCCCTTCCCGCCGCAGTACTCACCAGTATGACTGCGTCCCCCCCAAAAGGTTAGGTCGGACCTAGACTCGACTCCAAGGCGCCCGGTCCGCGGCGAGTACGAAGAGAGAGGCGCCGAGCAGATTCGAACTGCTGTACGAGGCTTTGCAGGCCTCTGCCTAACCACTCGGCCACGGCGCCGGACGGGTCATCGTAGCCGTCCTCCTGGAGACCTAAGGTGGAGCGTGAGCGGTGCGCCGGTACGGGAAATCGTCGAGGTCTGCTTGCGCTGCGGTGCGCGTATGGAATGGCGGCACGGCACGTTTCAGTGCCCGCGCTGCCGCTTGAAAGTCGGATGCTGTGAAGGAGCGACGGGCGACTGTCGGCCCGGCGACGCGTAACCTCGCCTGCGTGAGCGAGCGGTACACCGAGACCGCGATCCACTTCGACGTCGACGAGCTTCCCGGTGCTGCTCGCGCGCTGGCTGCCGGAAGGCCCCCTCGCGCTCGCCGACCTCGGCTGCGGCGACGGCCCTCTCTTCGCCGCGCTGGCTCGCGAAGGGCTCATCGCGCCGTCGCCTCCCGTGTACGCGGTCGATCTCGAGGCCGACAGGCTCGCGCGGGTCTCGGGCAGGTTCCCCTGGATCCACACGCTGGTGGCATCCGCCGACGCGGTGCCGGATATTCCGAGCGCCGCGCTGGACGCCGTGATCTCGACGATGGTCTTGGAGCACGTGCCCGACGAGCAGGCCTACCTCGGGGAGATCCGTCGCATGCTCCGGCCCGGCGGCCGCGCCTACGTCACGACCGTGTTCAAGAAGTCGTGGGCGTGGTACTTCCGCAAGCGCGACGGCGAGTCCGTGCTCGACACGTCGCACCTGCGCGAGTACACGGATCTCGGCCGGGTGCGCGAGCTCGTCACGAGTGCCGACCTGCGCGTCCTCGCGCTGGAGCGGCGCCGCATGTGGTTCCCACTCCTCGACCCAGTGCTGTTTCGCGTCGGTCGCAGGCTGCAGGACCGCCCGAGGCTCCTGCGCGCGCTCCGGGTCGTGAAGGTGCCGATCCCGGGGTACTACGCGCTCGAGCTCGTGGTCGAGCGCTGACGCGCCGCTGCTAGCCTCCGCCGCCGTGCCCACGGCGTCGACCCTCGTGCAGGAGAAGCTTCACCAGGCCGTGGAGATCTTGGGCGAGCAGGACGTCGACCTCTGGCTGACGTTCGTCCGCGAGACGATGCTCACGAGCGACCCGTGCCTCGACCTGATCGCCGGCGTGTACAGCGCCTGGACGGGCGCGTTCATCGTCTCCGCCACGGGTGAGCGGATCGCGATCGTCGGGCGCTTCGACGCGCCGAGCGTCGACCAGATCGGCGGGTACGAGGTGATCGGCTACGACGAGAGCATCAAGCCGGCGCTCCTCGCCGCGGTCGAGCGCCTCGACCCGGGATCGATCGCCCTCAACTACTCGACGAGCGACCCGGCAGCGGACGGTCTGACGCACGGGCTCTGGCTGGAGCTGCAGCAGACGTTCGCGGACACGCCGTTCGCGGCGCGGTTCGTCTCCTCGGAGAAGCTCGTCAACGCCTTGCGCGGCCGCAAGTCGGCAGCCGAGGTCGAGCGCATTCGCAACGCCGTGCGAGAGACCGAGGAGATCTTCGCTTCCGTCGGACGTGCCCTGCGGCCCGGCCTCAGCGAGCTGGCCATCGCCGCGTTGATGCACGACGAGGTCGCGCAGCGCGGCCTCGGGTATGCCTGGGGCCGCGACCATTGCCCCGCCGTCAACGCAGGGCCGGAGAAACAGGTCGGTCACGCGCCGCCCGGCGAGCTCCGCACGGGCCGCGGCGAGCTCCTGCACGTCGACTTCGGCGTGTCGCGCGACGGCTACGCCAGCGATCTGCAGCGTGTCTGGTACTTCCTCGACGAAGGCGAGACGGCGCCCCCGAGCGACGTCGTGCACGCATGGGATGCGCTGTGGACGTCGATCGACGCCGGCGCGGCCGCGCTGAGGCCCGGCGCCGCCGGTTGGGAGGTCGACGCCGTCGCGCGCGAGCGCCTCGTCGCCGCCGGGTACCCCGAGCCGATGCACGCGCTCGGCCACCAGCTCGGCCGCTCGGCGCACGACGGTGGGACGACCCTGGCGCCGCGCTGGGACCGCTACGGCGAGGCGCCGTTCGGTCTCGTCGAGGCGGGCAACGTCTTCACGCTCGAGTACGGAGCGGCGGTTCCCGGCCGTGGGTACATCGGGCTGGAGGAGGACGTGCTCGTCACCGACGACGGCATCGAGTGGCTCTCGACGCCGCAGCGCGAGCTCTTGCTGGTGACGAGCTAGGCGACGCGCCGGGAGCGCTGGGGGCCGGGCGAGCGCCCGACCCCATCTCGTGCGTCCTAGACGTGCGCGCCGGCAGCAGTGCTGACGCCGAGCGTCGTCGAGAAGAGGATCTCCCCGATCTTCGTCTCCGACAGCTCGAAGCCGTCCGGCAGGTTCTCGGCGACCCACTCGGATACCGCGGCATTCGCCGCCTCTGCCTGCTCGGCGGACTCCCAGGCGCTGAACGAGAAGATCTCGTCGCCGCTCGCGATGACCGAGTACGCCTTGAAACCGGGTTGTGACCGGAAGATCGGCAGCAGGCCCTCTTCAGCCTTCTGCGCGAGCTCCTGGACGTCACCCGTGTACGTGTAGCGCGCCATGCGACCGTGCATTCGGACTCCGTTTCCGGCCGCCTTCACCTCGCGGCCAACCCGCGAGCGCGTGGCGGCCCCTCGGCACCCTTGCACATCTGGCGCCCCGGAGCGCGCCCGGGGCGGCCATGGCTTCCGGACTGCTACCTCGGGTTCGCCGAACGGTGACGATCGTGGCCGAGGCCTTCGCCGCACGCGTACCGCGCGGCAGCCGGCCACTGGTGCCTCGGCTCCATCGGGTCGGTGCGCGATGCGATGATTCGCGGCCGTGAAGGCGATCGGGATCTTCGTGGTGCTCCTTCTGATCGCGCTCGGCGTGGCGACGTTCATCGTGACGAGAGAGCCGAGTCGGGAGCTCGACGCACAGGGCCGTACGTGGGTCTCGGGCTTCTCGACGTGGCACGACGAGATCTCGCGGCCGCTGGCGAGCGCCGTCGCCACGACGGGCGGATCGAGCGGAGCGGGGTTGAATGCCAAGCAGATCGAGCTCCTGCGCGCGTGCGCGCCGTCGCTCGCGCAACTCGGGTCGCCGCCGGGCCTCCTGGGCGCGGTCGCCGAGGACGCGAACGCCGCCTGCGGTCAGATCGAGCTCGCGCTCTCCATCGACGAGGAGTACGGCGGCTCCGGACGCGCCACGACGTGGGACCACTTCCGCCGGGCCGAGAGCTTGCTCGCCGTCTCCGAGACGAACCTCCGGAAGCTCACCGCGCGCGCTTCCGGTTCCTAGCGCCCAGGCCGGGCGACGAGCGTGAGGGATGCCTACGACGTACGCTCGGGTGCAATTGCGCTCGGCACGCTCACGTCGTGCAGTTCGTAGGACGTCTCGCGCGTCGGCGGGGTGGCGTTCGACGGGTCCGGAAGAGCCTCGGCACCCTGCTCCATCATGGGTCGGACGCGTTCCTCGATGAACCGGTCGGCCTGTTCCCGCGACTCCCAGACATCCATGATCCGAAAGACCTTCGCGTCCGTGTCGAAGCCGGCCGTGTGAACGATCAAGCCGTCGATCGGGCTGTCACCGATCTGCTCCCTGGCCCAGTCGTAGTTCGCGGTCGACCAGTCCTCATACTCGAATTCCTGGATGTAGACGAAAGCCATGAGACGACCTCCTCCGTTTGGGCTACCGGGCCTGTTCCCTCGATCCTCGCAGACCCGGCAGGCATGGTGACTCGACCGACGTTCGGATTCGTAGAGGTCGGGCGGGCGGCGGTCCGGGAGTCCTCGGATACAATCCGAGGCACCTACATAGCTCCTCCTTCCGCCCTGACTGCACTCACACGAGCCACTGCGTCAGGACGAGCGGAAAGGGAGGCGCCATGCCCTCCATCGTGACCGACCCCTTGCTCGCGAGACTCGATGCGCTGCTCGATCAGGCCGTAAGTGTGGTTCCCCGTCCGCGCACCACCTTCTCGTCCGCGATTCGCGCCATGCACAAGGGGCGCTACGACGCTCCGCTGCACAACGGGCGCCATGACGCTCCGCGAGATCGCTTTCCCCGCCTCGAGGTACACGAGATGCTGGCGAGAGACATCTCGGCGGCAGTCGACGCCGGCGAGCCCGC
The DNA here is from genome assembly GCA_963763465.1 of uncultured Gaiellaceae bacterium. Lineage (GTDB taxonomy): Bacteria > Actinomycetota > Thermoleophilia > Gaiellales > Gaiellaceae > GMQP-bins7. The sequence continues at coordinate 115,057 of CAVXOS010000006.1, forward strand.
CGGGCGTGAGTCCGAGTTCCTCAAGCGCGTCTCCGTCCGCCTGGCGTAGCGCCTCGAGCTCGGCCGGCCAGCGACGAGCGGCGCCGAGTCGCCGTCTCGCCACGCCGGGAGTAGTCGTCTCCACGTAGGCACGTCACCGCCGGGCGTGGCGCGGCTCGCGCCGCAGCGGAGCGAATACCCGGACGCGTCCCCGACGGCGTCACGTTCGAGAGCGCCGAGGTGCGCGAGGTCGTCGCGAACGCATAGCCGGGACGCTGCTCGAGCGTTCGCCCAGCGATATCGCGCCCGCGCAGCGGTGGGCGCGCCGAGCTAACGCGCGGTCGAGGACGCGAGGAATCGCGTCAGCCTCACGGTTCGGCTCGCTCGGCCAGGACGTCGACCACGTCGAGCGTCGACAGGATGCCGAGCGGACGCTGCCCGCCGACGTCGACCACGACCAGGTGCGAGACACCGTGCTCCGTCATGCGCCGGGCGGCCACCTCGAGTGGCTCGTGCGGGACCGCCGTCACGGCCGGCTTCATGGCGGTCCCCCCCGCGCGCTGGCCGTCGAGCGGGCGGACCGTTGCAGCAGCGAGGAGGTCACGGTCCGACACGACACCCCACAGCGATCTCGGCACCCGCGGGCTCTCCGTGACGACGACGCAGTGCACTCGCTCACGCGACATGAGAGCCGCAACCGCCCGCAGCGACGTCTCGGGCGTGCAGTGGACCAGGCCCCAGTGCATCGAGTCACCGACCGTCGGCTTGCCGGCTGCTGCGTCGCGGGTGATCGGCCTGCTCTCGGACACCCCCTGAGGATTGCGGCGCCGCACGCTGGTGGCATGGGCGGCGACCACGCGTTCGATTGCGGAGAACTACTGTCCCCCGAACAGCGACATCTCCACCGAGAAAGGGACATGACCCAGCAAGCGCCGCCAGATCGCCTCCGTGCGCTGATCGACGCCGGAATCGCGCTCAGCTCCGAGCTCTCGCTGGACGCGCTCCTGCAGCAGCTCGTCGAAACGGCGGCGCAGCTGACGGGCGCGCGCTATGCGGCGCTCGGCGTCATCGACCAGAACGGGACGGGCCTCGAGCGCTTCCTGACGACGGGGATCGACGCCGAGACGCATGCCGCGATCGGCGACCTGCCGCGCGGGCGCGGGATCCTCGGCGTCCTGATCCGCGACACCAAGCCGTTGCGGCTCGACGACCTCGGTGACGACCCTCGCTCGGTCGGGTTTCCCGGCTCACCACCCGCCGATGCAGAGCTTCCTCGGGGTGCCGATCCTGCTTCGTGGCGTCGCGTACGGAAACCTGTATCTCACCGAGAAGCAGGACGGCGGGCGTTTCACCGACGAGGACGAGGAGCTGACGCAGCTCCTTGCCGCCCAGGCCGCGGTCGCAATCGAGAACACGAGGCTGTACGAGACGTCCAACCGCTGGCTGCGCCATCTCGAGTCCCTGGGCGAGATCGGCGACGCGCTCGCGGGCGAGCTCGAGCTCGAGCCGCTCCTCGGCTTGATCGCACGAAGGCTGCGCACTCTCATCAACGCCCGCCTGGTTCTGATCGCACTCCCCGAGGCTGGACGCGAGCAGCTCCGCATCGCCGCAGCCGATGGCGAGGGTTCCGACGCGTACGGCCTCGTCGGCATCGGAGCTCGAGCTCGGAGGCTCGAAGACCGGACGCGTGCTTCAGCGCGGACGCAGCGAGCGGGTCGACTCCGTCCTCGACGATCCCGAGATGGACCAGCAGGTCGCTCGCCGGATGGGGGTTCGCTCCGCGCTGTACGTCCCGCTTCTCGCCGAGGGCCGCCCGATCGGCGTTGTGGTCACGCACGACAAGCTCGGAGCGACGTCGGGGCCGGCCTTCACCGACGAGGACCTCAGGCTCACCGAGTCGCTCGCGGCGCGGGCGGCGACGGCGGTCGCGCTCTCCCAACGCGTCAGCCGTGACTCAGTCCGCCGCGTGGTCGAGGCGCAGGAGCTCGAGCGTGCGCGGCTCGCGCGAGAGCTGCACGACGAGACCGGCCAGGCCCTGACCTCGATCCTCCTCGGCTTGAAGTCGCTGGAAGACGGATCGGGCAGCGCCGAAAGCGGAGCGGCGATCGCGGAGCTCCGCCAGCTCGTCGTCTCGACGCTGCAGGACGTCCGGCGCCTCGCGGTCGAGCTGCGACCCGCTGCGCTCGACGACTTCGGCCTCGTGCCCGCGATCGAGCGGCTCCGTGACATCGTCGAGGAGCAGGGCGAGATCTCGGTCGAGGTCCAGTCGGAGCTGTCGGACGACTCGCCTTCCGGCGGAGGTGGAGACAGCCCTCTACCGCATCGCCCAGGAGGCGTTCACGAACGTGCTGAAGCACGCCGGCGCAGCCCGGGTCACGCTGAGGCTCAGCCGACGCGACGACACTCGTGACCCTCGTCGTCCACGACGACGGCAAGGGCTTCGACTCGGCGAGCGTCCGAGACGGGAAGCCTCGGGTTGGTGGGCATGCGGGAGCGCGTCGCCCTGCTCGGGGGTCGTCTGACGATCGACTCGACCGAAGGTGCCGGGACGATGCTCAAAGCCGAGGTTCCCGTACGGTGATCCGCGTGCTCATCGTCGACGACCACGCCGTCGTCCGGTCGGGCCTCCGCCGTCTTCTGGACGCCGAGGCCGACATCGAGACGGTCGGGGAAGCGCCCAATGCCGACCGCGCCGTGTTCGAGGCGATCGAATCGAAGCCGAACGTGGTGCTCATGGACCTCGTCATGCCCGAGAAGGGCGGAATCGAAGGGATGCCGGCGGTGCTGCAAGCAGTCCCCGAGGCGCGCGTGCTGGTGCTCTCGATGCAGGACGACCCGCGCTACGTCCGTGCGGCGTTCGAGGCGGGAGCGAGCGGCTACGTGCTCAAGGAGGCGGCAGACACGGAAGTCGTCTCGGCGATACGAGCCGTCGCCGCCGGAGAGCGCTACGTGCATCCTGCGCTCGGCGCCCGGCTCGTCGCGGCGGACGTCGAGGAGCGACGGCGGGCCGACCAGGATCCGCTTTCGGAGCGCGAGCGCGAGGTGCTTCGGCTGCTGGCGCTCGGTCACACGAATCAGGAGATCGCCGAGCAGCTGTACATCTCCGTCCGCACGGCGGAGACGCACCGGGCGCACATCATGCAGAAGCTGAGTCTCTCGAGCCGTGCCGACCTCGTCCGCTATGCGATCTCCGAGGGGCTGCTGCACGACACGTAGGGGCGAATCCGAGGGAGGCCACGCTCGTCGCTCCGCCCCAGTTCGACCGCGTTCGCGCCGCGGAGAACTACGCACGACCTGCTTGCTTGAAGGAGCGGGGTCGCGCGGGCCGATCCCGGTCCGTCCGGGCTTGCGGTCGCAGCCGTGGATGCGAGCTGCGACACCTCGCCGCTCGCATCCAAGAGTGAGTCAGTGGACGATCAGCACGTCACAGCGCGCGCGCCGCTGGACGTTCTCGCTGACGCTGAGCCCGAGGATCCGCGTGAGCAGTCCCGGCTCGCTCGTCCCGACCACGATCAGGTCGGCCTCGCACTCGTCGGCCGCTTCCAGGATCACGTCGGCGGCGTCGCCCAGGCCGACCTGGTACGCGGCCGAGATGCCGAGCTCGTCCAGCACCGCCTTGGCGTGACCGAGCTCTTCGCGGTGCTGCTCGGGCGTATCGGTCGGATCGACAGGCCCGATTCCGTGAGCGACGGGAGCGAGGACGGGAGCCGCGCTGATCGCGACGACCCGGGCATCGAACTGCTTCGCGAGCTCGACGACGCGCTGCAGAGCGCGCGCCGACGATTCGCTGTCGTCGTAGCCGAGCACGATGGTCTTCATCTTGGGACCTCCCTTGGTCGAGACCAGTCTCGCCCAGGGCTCCGCTCTCGGCACCTGTAGAAATCCCGCGGCGGCCGGCGGGTTTCTACGCGATCGACCCGCCTACCAGCTCTTCGCCGAGGCCTTGACGGCCGGACGCGCGATCCGTACCCGCGCATCGACCGCCACACAGCCGTCCGGGAGGCCGAGAACCGGATTGAGGTCGAGCTCGGCGGCCTCCGGAATCTCCAGCCCGAGTCGCGAGAGTCGCTGGACGAGGTCGACGAGGGCGGCGACGTCGGACGGCGGGGCGCCGCGAAAGCCGCGAACGAGGCGGCCGGCCTTGCCCTCCAGCACGAGCTCTTCCGCGTCCACGTCCGTCAGAGGCGCGATCCTGAAGGACGCCTGCCCGATCAGCTCGGCAAGGACGCCGCCCGGCCCGAACGCGACGAGCGGGCCGAACACCGGGTCCTGCACGAGACCGGCGAGAAGCTCGGTTCCGCCCGTGATCATGGGTTGCACGACGACGGGTGCTCCGATCCGCTCGGCCGCGGACCGAACCGCCCCCTCGTCCGTGAGGTCGAGCGCGATGCCGCCCGTCTCCGTCTTGTGCGCGCCGGGGGCCGCAGTCTTGACGACCACCGGAAACCCGACCGAGCGGGCGGCGGCGACCGCCTCTTCCACCGACGATGCAAGCTGCTCGGCGACGAGAGGGATGCCGTAGGCGAGAAGAAGCCTTCGCGCTTCGTCGGGCTCGAGCCACCTGTCCTCGGCGTCGGCGAGCGCGTTCGCCACGACCTCCGCAGCGACCTCGTGGTCGACCTCCTCGCCCTCCTGAACGGTGCCGAGTGGTCGTCGGAGCCAGTCGGCGCGCTCGGCGGCCCGGCCGAGAGCGCGCGCGGCCGACTCGGGATAGGTGAAGGCCGAGACACCCGTCGCGGCCCGGAGCGGCGCCGGAATGCCCTCGGCGCTCATCACCACGGCGAGGAGCGGCGTGTCGGCGCCCGTCGCTGCGCCTGCCTCGGCGATCGCGCCGGCGACGGCGTCCGCAGTGGCGGTCACGGCCGGAACGAAGAGGGCGATGACGGCATCGATCGCCGTGTCGGCGAGCAGCAGCGGCAGGACGGCTCGGTACGAGTCGGCGGACGCCGAGCCGAGCATGTCGACGGGATTGCCGACGCTTGCCTCCGCCGGGAGGATCGCCTCCAGCCGGCGAACCGTCTCGTCGCCGAGGCCGGGCAGCTCGAGGCCCGTGGCTTCGCAGGCGTCCGCACAGAGGATTCCCAGACCGCCGGCATTCGTGAGGATGGCAACTCGTCGTCCACGAGGGAGCGGCTGCGTCGACAGCAACGCGGCAACGTCGATCAGCTCCTCGAGCGATCCCGCCCGAATGACCCCTGCCTGGCGGAACACCGCATCGACCGCGGCCTCCGAGCCGGCGAGCGCCGCGGTGTGTGAGCTCGCCGCGCGCGCGCCGGCATTGGTCGTCCCGCTCTTGACGGCGAGGATCGGCTTCGAGCGGGCGACCCGGCGAGCAAGCGTTCCGAACCGCCGCGGGTTGCCGAACGACTCGAGGTAGAGCAGGACGACGTCGGTCGCGGGATCGTTCTCCCACCATTCGAGGAGGTCGTTCGAGGAGACGTCCGCCTTGTTGCCGATCGAGACGAACGCCGAGAGCCCGAGGCCGCGCGACTCGCACGCTTCGAGCAAGGCGAGCCCTAGCGCTCCACTCTGGGACGAGAAGCCGATGTTGCCCGGCGGCGCCGAGCGGGAGGCGAAGGTCGCGTTCAGCCGGACCGCAGCCGACGAGATCCCGAGGCAGTTCGGTCCCAGGAGCCGAGCTCCGTGCCCGCGGATCATCGCGAGCAAGGCTCGCTGGCGCTCCGCGCCCTCCGAGCCGATCTCCGCGAACCCGGCCGAGATCACGCAGACGGCCTTGACGCCTGCGTCCAGAGCGGACTGCACTGCGTCGAGGACCGCGGCTGCGGGCACGCAGACCACGGCGAGGTCCACCGGATCCGGGATCTCGGAGATCGAGCCATACCCCCGCACGCCCGCCACGGGCTCGCCGTTACGGTTGACCGGATAGGCAGACCCCGCGAACTCGCCCTCGATGACGTTCCGGAAGAGCTCGCCTCCGATCGTGCCCCTCCTTGACGACGCCCCGACGACCGCGACCGTCCGCGCTTCGAAGAACGGGCGCAGGGACGCAACGACCGCCGTGTGGTCGCGCGCCTCCACGTGGGAGACGTAGTCCTGGGTGGCCGCTATGGGAAACGTCATCTCCACGTCGCCGCCCTCACGCGCTCGCGAGACCTCGAACCCGACTCCCTCGAAGACGCGGATCATCGGCGCGTTCTCTGCCAGCACCTCCCCCACGAACCGTTCGATCCCGCGCGGGCCTGCAGCCGCGGCGAGCCGTTCCAGCATCCTCGTCGCGATTCCTCGCCCCTGGTAGTCGTCGGCGACGGCGAAGGCGACCTCGGCGCTTCTCGGGTCGCGCAGCCTCACGTAGTTCGCGAGCGCCACGATGCGCTCGGCGCCGTCCTCGGTCACGGATGCGAGGAGCGCTCCACGCTCGACCCAGTCCGGGTCGAGCACCGGCTCCGCGAGGCGCTCGTCCACGCGAGGGGTCCCGTGGAACCGCTGGTACAGGCTGTGCGGGGAGAGAGCCTCGAAGAAGCGGACGAGCGTCTCGCGATCGGCCTCGCCCGGCTCGCGCAGCCGAAGGGTGCGGCCGTCGCGCAGGATGACGTCCAGCGTCTGCGTCGTGAGGTTCGCGGACGACACGTTCAGCCTCTCGAGCTTCTCGACCGTTTCGGGCGCACTCATGCATGATCGTGCACGCGGGCCGGTCCGGTGTCGCGGTCTATCCGCACCGCGATACGGAAAGCTACGCCCGTCCCGCACGCCCCGTGCTGGTCACATGGAGGCTGACGATGGAAGTGCTCACCGTTTTTCTCGTCGCACTGGCGACCGCGTTCGCGACGGGCCTGGGCGCGCTGCCGTTCTTCTTCACCAGGCGGCTCGAGCGCAGCTGGCTCGGGCCTGCGAACAGCCTCGCCGCCGGATTGATGCTGGGCGCGAGCCTCGGCCTCGTCTATGAGGGCGGCCGCTACGGAGTGGAGCGCACCGCGCTGGGCGTCCTCGCCGGCGCCGTCTTCATCTTCGTCTCGCAGCGGTTCATCGACTCCCACAGCGCGCTACACCTGGGCTCCCTGGAGGGAGCCGATGCCACGAAAGCGCTCCTGATCGTCGGGATCATGACGATCCACTCGTTCGCGGAAGGTGTCGGCGTCGGGGTTGCCTTCGGCGTCGAGGAGAAGCTGGGGATCCTCATCGGCCTCGCCATCGCAGTCCACAACATCCCCGAGGGCCTCGCCATCAGCCTCGTCCTGGTGCCGCGCGGGACCTCACCGCGGACCGCCGCCGCCTGGAGCGTCTTCTCGAGCCTTCCTCAGCCTCTGATGGCCGTTCCGGCGTTCCTCTTCGTCGAGACGTTCTCGGAGTTCCTGCCCGTCGGCCTCGGGTTCGCAGCCGGCGCGATGGCCTGGCTCGTCGTGGCGGACCTTCTTCCCGAGGCACTCGAGACGACCAGGCCGAGCACGGTCGCCGGCGTCGTGGCGACATCGGCGATCGGGATGGTTCTCTTCATGCGCTTGCTCCTGTAGAGCGAAGGAGTGCGGAGAAACCGCACGCCGGGTCAGCCGCGACCACGATGCCGCCTGCATCGGTGCACACGACTCTGAATGCGAAAGGAGGAGCCATGAGAGTCGTGAAGCTCCATCGCTACGGAGTCCGCACCTATCCGCTCGGCGACGGCAGGCTCGCGCTCGAAGCACCTGGGAAGCCCAGGCTCGAGATGGCCAAGCCGCTGGAGGACACGAGGACATGGGGGCCGCAGGAGCTGCTCACGGGCTCGCTCGCCGGCTGCTTCGAGCTGACGGCGCTGGCGATCGCGCGTCGCAGCGGGGTTCCCATGCACGCGATTCGTACCGACGCAACCGGGCACGTCCAGACGAAGGACGGCAGCTCGCGGTTCGTCGTCTTCGACCTCGACGTCGACATCGAGACCGACGCAGGCTGCGAGGCCGCCGCCGAGTCCGTCGCGTCCCGCGCGCAGACGGAGTGCCTCGTCGCTCGCACCATCGGCGTCCCGATTCGGCTGACCGTCGAGGCGCGCGCGGCCGAACGCGAGCTCGTCGCGGCCTGACGTGAACGCGCGAGCGGTGGAGAGCCTCGAGCGGCGGCTCGTGGAGCTCCACCATGACGAGCTCCAGGAATGCGGGCTCGGCGGCGGCGCGCTCGCCGCCTCACTCGCCGCGACCGTGGTGTGCCCGCCGCTCGTGATGCCGCTCTTCGTCGGAGGCATCGCGGCGGGAGCGCTCGGCATCCGCGCCGTCTGGCGGCGCTGGGATCTCGTCGACCGGGTCGCCGACGATCGCGACGCGTACGCCATCCCCGAGGTACGCGACTACGCGGCCCGCGAGGCGCGCATCGAGCGGCGGGCGTACTACGCCGCGCTCGTCCGAAGCTGGGCTCACACACCGCAGTCCTGGGTCGCGGAGGTAACCGACGAGCTCGACGAGCTCGCTCGCGACCTCGAGGACGAGTCGCTCGAGCTCGAGCCCGGCGCGGCGGTCGCATGTCGACGACTGCTCACCGAGCCAGGCGACAGCCCCCTCTTTCGTGACGTGCACGGGGCTCCAGCCCTGCGCGCGCGCATCGCCCGGATCCGGGCCGGCTTCCAGCCCAGCGAATAGCCGTCCGTTCCGAAAGGCCGAGAGCCGCCCCTGGGCGGCTCTCGGCACAGCTCGTCGAGCGACCTAGTGGCTCATCGTGCCCGGTGGGTCGCCGATCTTGAGCAGCCCGACCTGGCCGAGATCGACGTGCGCGAACGAGTGGCTCACGAACGGGTAGAGCCCCTCACCGTCGATCTTCACGTCGAAGACCGCGCCACCTCCGGCCGGGACGGCGACCGTCTGGACGTTGCGCTCGTACTGCGACATGTCGCCGTTGACCCAGGCGCGGTTCAGGAGCGTTCCGACGACATGGAAGTTCGTGTCGAGCGTCGGGCCGGCGGCCACCACGTAGAAGCGCACCGTCTCACCCGGGTTGGCCGTGAGCGGATGCGTGACGTACTGATTCGCGTACCCGTTGAACGTCGTCCAGTCGGGCTGCATCGCGCGAGCCTTGTTCATGTCGAGCGATGCGGGCTCGGAGATGCCGTCGCCGTTCAGGTACCACTCGCTCGCGACGAGGACGTACTCCTTGTCGGCCTTCGGCAGTGGCGTCGCCGGATCGACCACGATCGCGCCGTACATGCCGTTCGCGATGTGCGCGAGAACGGGCTTCGTCCCGCAGTGGTACATGAAGACGCCGGGGTCGCCCGCCCTGAACCGGAAGGTGAACGACTCGCCGGGCGCGACGTCGCGGAAGGCCACGTTCGGCGCGATGCGCGCGGCGTGGAAGTCGATCGAGTGCGGGATCACGCCGCCGTTGGTCAGCGTCATCTCGACCGTCTGCCCCTGACGAACGTGCACGACCGGGCCGGGTGCGCCGTGCCCGTCGAAGGCCCAGGTGTTGTACTTCACGCCCGGAGCGACCTCGACGACCATGTCCTTGAGGGTCATGTGGACCTTGACGAGGCTCCCCGCCGGCACCGGCGGCAGCGCGGCGTTGGTCGCGACATGCGCCTGCGCGAGCTCCTCCGCGTTCTCGCCGGTCACCCCGGCGAAGCTCTGCAGCGGCAGGCTCACCGCGCTGGAGTCCTGTGCCGAGTGATCGTGCGCTGCCGGCGCCGCCGTCGACGTCGCATTGACGTCGTCGCGTGCGTCGTCGGCGATCTTGATGAGGACGGCGGCCAGGATGACGAGGACCCCGACCGCGATCCCGAGAAAGAGTGCGAGCACCGACACGCCGATGCCGGAGCCCTTGTCGTCGCGCTTGTACGACGCCGGGCCGGTCGCTCGATAGGTAGCCATCGTGGTTCGTCCTCCTTCGGAGCGGTTTCGCACACCGTACGCACGAGCCGGCGGGGGCGGATCGGAGAAAACCGCGGATTGTGCTCGCGGCTTGTCCGCAGCGTGTGAGCGAACAACGTTGGCGCGCCGAGCGCGACTACCGGCTGCTGTCGAGCGCCGTTGTCAGGCGCCGGTCGAGGAGCGCACCCAGCGAGGGAACGACCCGGTCGGCGCCAAGCTTCTCGAGCGACTCGCGCAGGCGCGCGTCACCCACTCCGACGGTCAGCATGCCCGCTCGACGTCCCGCGACGACCCCGGCGGCGGTGGCCGTGAACGTGGCGGTGGACTCCGGCGGCACGTCGAGGAGACGACAGGCGGCGACCAGGATGTCCGGAGCGGGGCGCGAGCGCAAGCCTTCGCCGCTGACCACCGCCCCGTCGACGTGCGCGTCGATCAGGGAACCGAGCCCGGCCTGCTCGAGCATCGGGAGCGTGCTCGCGCTTTCGCAGACGGCCGCGCGCATCACGCCCGCCCGACGTGCCGCCTCGAGGTAGCGTCGCGCGACGGGAAGCGCGGTCACGGCTCGTTCGTGCAAACGCCGCTCGAGCAACTCTCCCTTTCGTCTCGCGAGACCGTGGGCGGAGTCGGCGTCACTCGGCTCGTCAGGCTGCCCTTGGCGAACCTGGATCCCCCGGCTGCGGAGGAACGCGTTCACGCCCTCGATCCGAGAGCGCCCTTCGAAATGAGCGCGGTAGTCCGCCACGCGGTCGAACGGAACGAGGTGCCAGCCCGTCGTCTCGCCCAGTCGGGACAGGAAGTCGTCGAACACCTCCCCCCATGCCCACGCATGCAGCCGGGAGCTGTCGGTGAGAACGCCTTCCACGTCGAAGAGACAGGCGCGCACCGTCGCGGGCAGGCCGAGCATCGTGCTCGTGACGGGAGTCGGGGAGAGCCAGGGCGCGGGCTGCCCGCCACTCCGCGCGATGGCGTGCAGAGCCACATTCGTCCTCTCGCTCTCGCGGACGAGAGCAGCCCGTCGCTCGTGAAGCTCCTGGGCGACGAGCGAGTGACCAGCGGCCTGCAGCGCTCTCCCCGCGGCATCGAGCGCCCGCTGCCAGTGGGCGCTGAGCAATTCGAGGTCGATCGGCTGCCGGCCCGGCGATGGCATGACGAGCGGTCGGAGCGGCACGAGTGGGCGCCCGGCGACGACCTCCGTGAGCCGGCGGATGCGGCCTCCCGTCCGACTCGGAGCCGTGACGGTCGTCACCCGTGCCTCCTCTCTTCTCTCTGAGTCACTCGCAACGGTAGGCGCCATCCGTGAGCTCGCCATCCGCGGACGGGGCGGATACGGCTGCGGACTTCCCGCATGCGCGAGCGACCGTTCGACCGCGCGTCGGTAGTTCGCCGAACCGAGAGCGCGGGGCGATGCCGATGGCCGCCGCCTCGCGCCGCGCGACGATGGTCGAGGCCAACAAGGAGGACACGATGACCACTTCGGCTCTCGAGCGCTTGCCCAAGGCGCTCCCCACCGATGGACAGGCGGCCCAGACGATGTACGCCGCTGTCGTGCACGATTTCGAGCGCCCGCTCGTGTACGAAGAGGTGCCGATGCCGGTTGCCGGCCCCGGTGAGATCGTCGTTCACGTCGAGGCCGCAGGCCTCTGCCATACGGACATTCATGCCGCCCATGGCGACTGGCCCGTGAAACCGACGCTTCCGTTCACGCCCGGGCACGAGGGCGTCGGCATCGTCGAGCAGGTCGGCCCCGGCGTGACCGAGGTCGCCGTCGGCGATCGCGTCGCGATCCCGTGGCTCGGCTACGCCTGCGGGACGTGCGAGTACTGCGTGAGCGGATGGGAGACCCTCTGCCTCGAGCAGAAGAACACCGGGTACTCACTGGACGGGTCCTTCGCCGACTACGTCAAGGCAAACGGCCGGTACGTGGTCAAGGTGCCAGACGGCGTCGATCCGATCGACGCTGCGCCGCTTACCTGCGCAGGCGTCACGACGTACAAGGCGATCAAGGTCGCGGGCACGAGGTCGTCGGATCTCGTCGCCATCTTCGGCGTCGGCGGTCTCGGCCATCTCGCGATCCAGTACGCCGCGATTGCCGGCGGCCGGGTCGTCGCCGTCGACGTGGTCGACGAGAAGCTCGCGCTCGCACGGGAGCTCGGAGCAGAGTTCACGGTCAACGCGACGGAGCAGGATCCGGCGGAGTTCATTCGCGAGCTGGGTGGAGCCGACCAGGCGATCGCGCTGGCGGTCAGCCCTGCCTCGTTCGAGCAGGCGTACCGCTCGCTACGCCGCGGCGGAACGCTCGTCTTCGTCGCCCTGCCGGCGGAGAACCACATCGAGCTGCCGATCTTCGAGACCGTTCTCAACGGCATCACGGTGGTCGGATCGATCGTCGGCACCAGGGTCGACCTCCGCGAGGTGTTCGAGCTGCACGCGGCCGGCAAGACGCGCGTGATCCGCGAGACGCGTCCGTTCGGCGAGGTCAACGAGGCGATCGCCGACGTCGAGGCCGGACGCGTTCCCGCCCGGATCGTCTTCACCCCTGGCTCCACGCCTCACCGGGCGGCGTGACGTAGACGAGCGCGAGCGGGAGCGCCGTGTCGCGCGCCCGCTCGCGCACCGGTTCAGCTGGACGCTGAAGTACAGCCAATTCGGGTGCGGAACCGGGGAGCCTCAACGAGGTTCATCGATCCGTCCTACTCGCAGCCGATTCCGTCGTCGTCGGGGCAATGCGGATCGCTGCCGATGCTCCTGACCGGCGCGAGGCCATAGCCCGCAATCGGCGCAGTCAAGGTCGGGCGGATTAGGGCGGGACGCGGGCGCCTGCATAGTTCGGATCGCACTTGCCGTTTGGTGGAGGTTCTTCGTCGGCGACCCGCTGATGCCCCGTGGCAACGGCCTGGCAGGGGTCGAGAGCGTTACCAGGCCCCGAGCGCCGCAGAGCTCACACCCGACGAGCGGCGCACCTGGCCCCTCGGTCGCCGCGTGGATCCGATTCGCGTGCTCGGCCTGTCGTGTCCGGTTCAAGCGAACTGCCGCGGCGTGAGGTCTCGTCTATCCGCCGGTGACACGGCGAAGACGTCGCAACTCCTCGAGGAGCTGCGTCCGCAAGCGGTACAGAGGCGCGGGGCAATCATTGCTGAGCGCCTCGGCGATCGCCTCATAGTCGGCGAGGACAAGCGGGGCTTCAACGGTGACCTTCTGTGCGATCGCGTCCGCGATCTTGCGGGCGGTTTCGGGGTAGCCCTCGCGTTCGACAACCTCCGAGAGCAGACGGGCGACAGGCGCCCCCAGGTGTACGCCGGCAATCCGCACCGTCGTGACGCTATCCGAATAGCCTCGCCCGTTTACGGCAGGCGAAGGCGATAGGTCAGGAGCGCCGTCCGTGCGTCAGGCGCGAAGGTGTCCACCTTCAACGTGCCGCCGACATCCGCAAATGCACCTGTACCGCCGACGACCGGAACGTCAAGGCTTCTCTTGGCGGCGTACGTGCCGGCCGCCCGAATCGTGCCACCGGGAAGCTTCGCGGTGATGTTGGCGCGAATACGCACTGGCGCCAACGACGTGAGAACAAGAGCCCCGCCAGCACAACTTCCGCCGTCGCGTGTGGGCACCGGCCGTCGAGTCGGCGGGGATCGCAAAGCCCGCACGCATCTACGACCTCCGCTCGACGTTCATCTCGAACGCGCTGGCGAACGGCCTGACCGTCTTCGAGACGGCGAGGATCGCGGGCACAAGCGTGAAGATGATCGAGCTGCATTACGGCGCACTGCTCGACACCGCGCACGTCTCGCTGCTTGAGCGGCTGGAGGCACAGGGAGGCACAGCGAGGTCGTAGCAACAGAGGCGTTTCGCCCCTGGTGATCTAGTGCGCCGCCCTCGACATCGCCCGTATCTTCCAGCGTTCCATGGCAATCCTCGGCGGACTGGGTGCCGCGCTCGCGTGGGCGGTGACGCTTCTGTGCACGTCACGTGCGACGCGGATGATCGGCTCCGCGTCCGTGCTGGCGTGGGTGATGCTCGTGGGCTTCTGCATCGTCGTGCCGTGGATGGCGATCGAGGGGCTTCCTGAACAGCTCGACGGTAGCTCCGCTGCCTGGCTCCTTCTGGCAGGGATCGGGAACATCGTCGGCCTGCTCTTCGTGTACACGGCGCTACGTACGGGCAAGGTCGGCATCGTCGGGCCGATCGTCTCGACGGAAGGCGCGATCGCCGCGGTTCTCGCTGTCCTCGCCGGAGAGCATCTCGCAGCCGGGTCGACCGCGATGCTCGCCCTCATCGCGGTCGGGATCGCTATCGCCGCTACGACCGCGGAGTCGTCGGACGTGTCGCCGTTGACGAGCGCCGTCGGCCGCGCTCGTAGCGTCCCCGTCTACCCCCTCCTCGCAGCGTGCGCGTTCGGGACGAGCATCTACGCGACTGCGCGTGCGAGCGCTGAGCTGCCGATCGCGTGGGCCGTTGCGCCACCGCGCATCCTCGGAGTGCTGCTCGTCTTCATCCCACTTGCGGCGAGCTCGAGGCTTCAGGTGACGTGCACGGCGTTGCCGCTCGTGGTCATCGCCGGGATTGCCGAGGTGGTCGGGTTCGCGCTGTTCGCCGTGGGCTCGCGTGACGGGGTTGCCGTCGCCGCTGTGCTCGCCTCCCAGTTCGCGGCAATCGCTGCAGTCGCCGCCTACTTCCTGTTCCGCGAGCGTCTGACGAGGGTGCAGCTCGTCGGCGTCGGCATGATCGTGTGTGGCGTCGCGGTTCTGACGGCTCTACAGGCCTGATCGGGGCGAATGAGGGGCTGACCGATCCCCTGAGACGTTTGGGGCATTTGTGGGGCACGGCCAAATGCCGAACCGGCTGATTTGGCTCTACGCCTAAGCGGATGAACGGGCTCGAACCGTCGACCTTCTGCATGGCAAGCAGACGCTCTACCAACTGAGCTACATCCGCGAGGGGGCGGAGTATAGCCGCGGCTAGCCCGCGGCCCGGTCGAGCGCCTCGTTGACGAGGCTGTCGGCGAGCTCGTTGTGCTCGCGACGCACGGCCGTGTAGGTCACTCGCCGGATCCTGCGAGCCGCGCGTGACGCGTCGAGGAAGAGATCCTGGAGCGCCCGGTTCTTCACGCGATACTCGCCGCGCATCTGCTTGACGAGGAGCTCGGAGTCGGAGACGACCTCGAGCTCGTCGACGCCCGCCTCGGCCGCGCGCTCGAGGCCGGCGACCAGGGCTGAGTACTCGGCGACGTTGTTCGTCGCGATGCCGATCGCCTCACCGCGCGCATCGAGCACGGTGCCGTCCTCCGCCTCGAGCACGAACCCGTACGCTGCCGGGCCGGGATTGCCGCGCGAGCCGCCGTCGGTGAAGAGCTTCGCCTTCACGCGTCGACCAGCGCATACACGTCGTATGCAGGCTCCTCGTAGGGATGCGCGCGACGGAGCGCTGCGACGACGTCCTCGAGGAGATCGGCTGGGACGACGGTCTCGATCCGCAGCTCGGGAACGTGCTCCTCCCTGCCGCTCTCGCCGATCGTAGGAGCCGTGCCTTCGCCTCCGAGGAACGTCCCCGTTCCGGCCGTGTACCAGGAGCAGCGCTCGTAGTCGCCGATCCGTCCGGCGCCCGCCGCGAACACCGCCTCGCGAGTGGCGTCGAGCGCGCCGGCGGGAACGAACCAGACGAGCTTGAGGTTGCTCACTCCTCCGCGTTGTCGATCTGCGCCCGTTGCAGCGTTCCGGAGTAGTCCACGTACACCGACTTCCACTCCGTGAAGACGTCGAGAGCCGCCTGTCCGGCCTCGCGATGCCCGTTGCCGGTCTCCTTCGTCCCGCCGAACGGGAGATGCACCTCCGCGCCGATCGTGCCGGCGTTGATGTAGGTGATCCCGGCCTCGAGATCGCGCATCGCGCGGAAGGCGCGGTTGACGTCTCGCGTGAAGATCGACGACGAGAGCCCGAACGCGATCCCGTTCGAGATGCGAATCGCGTCGGCCTCGTCGCGGAAGCGGATCAGCGACAGCGTCGGGCCGAAGATCTCCTCCTGCGCGATCCGCATGTCCGGCTCGACGTCGCCGAAGATCGTCGGGCGGTAGTAGAAGCCCTTCGCGAGGTCGCCTTCGTCGGCGATCTCGCCGCCGGTGAGGAGCGTCGCGCCGTCCTCGCGGCCGATCTGCGTGTACGAGTCGATCTTCTCGAGCGCGGCGCCGTTGATGACCGGGCCGACGTCGGTGTCGTCCTCCCAGCCCGGGCCGAGGCGCAGCGCTTCGGCCCGCTCGACGAGCCGCCCGGCGAGGGTGTCGTAGAGGCTCTCGTGGACGATGACGCGGCTCGTGGCCGTGCAGCGCTGTCCCGACGTGCCGAACGCCGACCACAGGATCCCGTCGAGCGCGAGGTCGAGATCGGCGTCGTCCATGACGATGATCGCGTTCTTTCCGCCGAGCTCGAGGTGGACGTGCTTCAGCCGCTCGGCGGCGGCCTCGAGGACCTTGACGCCCGTCTCGCGCGAGCCCGTGAGCGTGATGACGGGGACGTCGGGGTGCTTAACGAGGCGCTCGCCGACCGCTCCTCCGCCTCCATGAACGATGTTGACGACGCCGTCGGGAACGCCGGCCTCGGAGAGCAACTCGACGAAGCGCTGCCCCAGCGCCGGGGTGTCCGTCGCCGGCTTGAAGACGACGGTGTTTCCCGGAGACGAGCGCAGGAGCGATCTTCCAGGACGGGATCGCGATCGGGAAGTTCCACGGCGTGATCACCCCGATGACGCCGATCGGCATCCGCACCGACATCTGGAACTTGTTCGGAAGCTCGGACGGGGTCGTCTGCCCGAAGAGGCGCCGGCCCTCGCCGCCCATGTAGAAGCTCATGTCGATCGCTTCCTGCACGTCGCCGCCCGCCTCGGAGCGGACCTTCCCCATCTCGTGGGTCATGAGCTCGGTGAGTTCGGCCTTGTGGTCGGCGACGATCTGCGCGAAGCGGTAGAGGATCTCGCCGCGCTTCGGCGCGGGGACGAGCCGCCACTCCGCGAACGCCTCCTTCGCCACCTCGACCGCTCGATCCACGTCGTCGGCGCCGGAGCGCGGGAAGGTTCCGATCAGCTCGCCGTCGGCCGGGCTGGTCGAGTCGAAGGTCTCGCCGGAGGCGGCGTCGACCCACTCGCCGCCGATGTAGTTCTGGAACGTGCGCGTTGTCGTCGCCATGGCCGCAGCCTATCGGCGGCAAGCGCAATCGAAAGCGGCAGACCGCGGCGCCGGCGGCGAAGCGGCCGCTTCAGGGATTCGCGCGATCGGAAATCCGCGCTAGCGGTTTCCGATCTGCGCATCTCTCAGCGAGCGGCGTTGGGAACGACGCGGCCGCCGTCGTCCAGCGTCGCGTTCCACTGCGTGAAGGCCGGCTCGATCTCCGAGATGTCGGCGCCGCGGTCGGCGAGGCGAATCGGCTGGCCGGCCTCGGGCAGCACGCGGTACTGGTACCAGGTGATCTCCCAGGCGAAGGTGAGGACGAGCTCGGAGTTCACGCCGGAGAGCGGCACGATCGAGATCAGCGGGGCTCCGAGCGCCCGCGCCACGCCCTCGACCGTGCGGCGGAAGAGGCTGGCGTTGAAGAGGTCGGCGGCCTCCACGAGCGCGGCCTCGGAGTCGGTGAGCCTGCGGAGCACGGGCTCGGGCACGACCGGCTGCGAATCGCCGTTCGGGGTGCCGAGCAGCTGCGACCAGCGGGTTCGCTTGCGTCGTGCGCGCGGCGACAGCGCGGGCGACATGGGCCCGCCCTCTCGCACCCAGCCGTAGTCGAGCGCAGAGTCCTGGCACAGCGGGCAGACGTCGACGAACTCGACGCCGTCAGGTGAGAAGCGGAAGGCATATTCCCCCTGCAGGAGCGATCGGTCGCATACCGCGCACCCGCGGCGGACGCTCGCTTTCGTCACGCGCATCGTGCGGACCCTAGCAGCGGTACGGCGGTTTTCCACATATCCACAGGCGGTGTCAGACACGGTGTCTGACACCGCACTGGCCGAAACGGCCTAGGCCTTTGCCGCCTCGCGCTCGCGCTTCGTCTCCTCGATGATCTTCTGCGCGACGTGAGTCGGTACCTCCTCGTAGCGCAGGAAGTGCATCGAGTAGTCGCCGCGGCCGCTCGTCATCGACGTGAGCGACTGCGCATACGTCAGGAGCTCGGCCATCGGCACCTCGGCCTTGATCGACGTCATGCCGCCGAGGGGCTCCATGCCCTGGAGACGCCCTCGCCGCGAGTTGAGGTCGCCGTTCACGGCCCCGACGGCGTCGTCGGGCACGCTCACCTCGAGCTCCATGATCGGCTCGAGAAGGACGGGCTCGGCGTTCATGTACGCCTCCTTCCAGGCCATCGAGCCGGCGATCTTGAACGCCATCTCGGACGAGTCGACGGTGTGGTAGGAGCCGTCGACGAGCTGCACGCGAACTCCTTGCACCGGCGCGCCCGCGAGCTCCCCGTGGTGCATCGCCTCCTGGATCCCCTTGTCGACCGCCGGCCGGAAGCTCTGCGGGATGACGCCTCCGACGATCTTGTCGACGAACTCGTACTCGATCTCACCGTCCGGCGTGATCACGATGTGGCAGTCGCCGAACTGCCCGCGGCCGCCGGTCTGCTTCTTGTAGCGGCCGTGGGCGCGCGCCTCGCGGCGGATCGTCTCGCGGTACGGGACGCGCGGCGGGTGCAGCTCGATGTCGACTCCGAAGCGACGCTTTGCCCGCTCCAGGGCGACCTCGACGTGCATCTGGCTCATGCCTGAGAGGATCTCCTCGCCCGTCTGCTGGTCGCGGCGTAGACGCAACGTCGGATCCTCTTCGGCGAGCCGACGGATCGCGGTGGCGACCTTCTCCTCGTCGCCCTTCGACCTGGGCGTGATCGCGAAGCTCATCACCGGCTCGGGGAACCCGAAGTCGGGAACCTCGACCGCGACCTCCTTGTCGGCCAGGAGATCGCCGGTCTGCGCGTCCTTCAGCTTGGCGACCGATCCGAGATCGCCCTCGCCGAAGTCGAGAGCGGCGTGGTGCTCCTTGCCCTGCACGTCGAGCAACGTGCCCATGCGCTCCTTGGCCTTCGAGCGGAGGTTGACGAGCGTCGCGTCGGCGGTGACCGTGCCTTTCAGCACGCGGAACACGTTGATCCGCCCGGCGAACGGGTCCGCGACGGTCTTGAAGACGAACGCGGCGGTCGCTGCTCCGTTCACGTCGATCGACGGCCCCTTCTTCGCGGGCGAGGGAACGCCCTCGACGAGGAGGTCGAGCAGCGCGTGCGTGCCGAGATTCTTCGTCGCAACCCCGCACGCCACCGGGAAGACGTCTCCGCTCGTCATCGCCGACTTGAGAGCGGCAGCGACCTCGTGCGTGTCGAGCTCCTGCCCCTCGAGATAGCGCTCCATCAGCGCCTCGTCCGTCTCGACCACGGCGTCGAGAAGCTTCTCGCGGTATTCGGCGGCGAGATCGGCCATCTCCGGAGGGATCGGGCCGGGCTCACCCTCCTTCGCGCCCTCGGGGCTCGAGTAGGCGCACATGTGCAGCACGTCGACCATTCCCGTCAGCTCGTGCTCGACGCCGATCGGGATGTGCACGGCGACGCATTTCGTCGACAGCTGGTTGCGGAGCGCCTCGAGCGTGCGGAAGAAGTCGGCGCGCTCGCGGTCGAGCATGTTCACGAAGACGACGCGCGCGAGGCCGAGCTCGTCCGCGAGCCTCCACGCCCGCGACGTTCCCACCTCGACGCCCATCACCGCGGACACGGTCACGAGCGCGCCTTCCACGACCCGCGCCGCGCAGCGCAGCTCGCCCTGGAAGGCCGGGTCTCCGGGAACGTCGACCAGGTTGACCTTGCGGTCCTGCCACTCGGTGTGCTCGAGCGACATCGAGATCGAGAGCCGCCTCTTGTGCTCGTCCTCGTCCGCATCGGACACCGTCGTTCCAGCCTCGACCGTGCCCAGGCGGTTGATCTTCCCCGTCTGGAAGAGGAGCGCCTCCACGAGTGACGTCTTCCCCGTCCCGCGGTGGCCGACGACGGCGACGTTGCGGATCTTCGCGGGCTCGGGCATGGGCTGGCTCTCCTTCTCGGCGCTTGCGGTTCCGGCCGAGTAGCTTAGTCAGCCTTCGTCGAACGCACCCACGACGTGGCGCCGCGGACTACGTCTCGGCAGGCTCGCGAGCCGCGCCCGAGAGGTGCGCCTTCAGACGCAGGATCGCCTTCGTGTGCAGCTGCGAGACGCGCGACTCGGTCACGCCCAGCACCTCGCCGATCTCGCGCAGCGTCAGCTCCTCGTAGTAGTAGAGGGTGACGACGAGCTTCTCGCGCTCGGGGAGGTCGGAGATCGCCTCGGCGAGCGCTTCCTTCACCTCGGTCAGCTCGAGCGACGTCTCCGGATCGGGGCCGGAGTCGTCCTCGATGGTGTCGATGAGCGCGATCGAGTCGCCACCGCCGCCCGCGGGCGACCACAGCTCGTCGAGCGCTCCGACCGAGGACCGCGAGATCTCGAGGAGGCTGTCGTCGAGCTCTGCTTCCGTGACGCCGAGCTTCTTCGCTATCTCGTCGTCGGTCGGCGCCCGGTGCAGCTCCTTCTCGAGCCCGGCTATCGCCCGCTCGATCTGGCGGGCCCGCGTGCGAACGGAGCGCGGCACCCAGTCGAGGGAGCGCAGCTCGTCGATGATCGCTCCGCGAATGCGGGCCATGGCGAACGTCTCGAACTTGATCTCGCGGGACGGATCGAAGCGTTCGATGGCCCCGATCAAGCCGAGGAGCCCGTACGAGACGAGGTCCTGCTCGTCGACGTGCGCCGGGAGGCTTGCCCCCACGCGGCCGGCCACGAACTTCACGAGCGGCGCGTACGTGAGGATCAGCCGGTCGCGTAGCTCCTGGTCGTTCGAGCGCCGGTACTCCTGCCAGAGCGTTTGGGTTTGATCAGCCGCAGCCACGGCAAGAGAATACGCCGCGCGCAGGCGGACTCCTCAGAACCTCCGGCGCACGAGGGCGCGGCGAGCGAGGTCGGCCATCCACAACGCGAGCGCCGCGGCGGCGAGCGCGATCACCCACGCGGATCCGCCGGCGAGCGCGGCGTAGACGCCGATCAGCCCGAGGCCGATGGCGAGCGCGGCGAACAATGCTCCGAGGAGGGTGCGCTGCACGCGCGGAATGGTGCCACTCCCGTGCGGCGATACCATTCCGCCGCAACCCAGGGCGTAGGACGCGCCTTTAGTACCCCGAGATCGACGCGCCCGGCAATCTTCCGACGCCTACTCCAAGCGTAAGCGCTTCCTTGGATCAGAGTAGACGCCGCTTTCTTGAAGCAAAGTCGCCGCGGCTTGCAAACGATGACTGACGGCGGCTAGTTCTCGCGCCGCCAGGTCAATGCGCTCTTCCTGCTTTAGCGCGAGGACGTCCTGGCCGCCAGCGATGGTTTGCCAGTTGTCAGCGCGCGCCTCCTGGGTGTCAGCGCGCACTTCCTGGGTGTCAGCGCGCACTTCCTGGGTGTCGGCGCGCGCCTCCTGGGTGTCAGCGCGCACTTCCTGGGTGTCGGCGCGCGCCTCCTGGGTGTCAGCGCGCACTTCCTGGGTGTCAGCGCGCGCCTCCTGGGTGTCAGCGCGCGCCTCCTGGGTGTCAGCGCGCACTTCCTGGGTGTCGGCGCGCGCCTCCTGGGTGTCAGCGCGCACTTCCTGGGTGTCGGCGCGCGCCTCCTGGGTGTCAGCGCGCTCGGTCATCGCCTTGAGATCTTTCGCCATCGCCTCGACCGTCTGAGTGAGTTCGGCCAACTGGGCGGCGACCTGGGAGATGTAGATGTCCTCTTGGGTCGTCACGTTTTCCAATCCTAACGCCGACGAACCCATCCTCGCGAGGACCCGGCCCGCGCTCCCGTAGCCGATCGAGTCCCTGCTTGATCGCCTCGAAGTCGTTTCGGGCATGAGTCGGGCATGACCGAGAAGGGTTAAACCGAACGCGGCTAGGATTCAAGCCACTCAGGGGCGTAGCTCAGCTGGCAGAGCGCTGGTCTCCAAAACCAGAGGTCGCAGGTTCGATCCCTGTCGCCCCTGCTCGGCATGGACTCACGCTGTGCCGTCGCTGGACCCTCGGGCCTTCTCGTCGTTGGACTATGAGCGAGTAGGATCGAGCGATGCGGCTCGCCATCTCGCTCCTCGTTGCGGTGACCGCGGTCGCGCTCGTCTCGTGCGGCGGAAGTGACAGCGAGAGCGCGGCGCCCGTCCCGGTCGCGCAGCGATTCCTCACGGCGGAGGACGCGCCCGGCTCGAAGCCCGATCCGGTCGAGAAGCGCCAGACGACGACGGACTTCGACGCGTTCATCTCGACGCTCGGCGATGCGTCGGTCGATTCCGACACGGACGAGGTGACGACGTTGTTCAAGGACGCGGGCTTCAAGAGCGCGGGCCTGGACGCACGATTCTACGGCGAGACGCATTCGCCCGAGACCTCGGTGCATGTCTTCAGCTCGTTCATCGAGGTGGGCTCGGAAGACGGCGCGACGAGTGCCCTCGACTGGCTCGAGACCGATCAGCTGAAGCCGTGCCCGATGAGTTGCGCCGTCCAGAGAAGCAGCTTCGAGGTGGATGACATTCCCGGTGCGCGGGGCGTCCACCGCGTCGCTACGGCCGAGGACATCGAGAGAGTGGGAAACACCGAGGAGAAGCCACTGGACGACTACTGGATCGGCTTCACCCACGGTCCAATCGTCTACACGATGATTCTGCATGGCCACGCGGTTCCTGGAACCGTGTCCGAAGAGCAGGCTCGAGAGATCGCGACGGCGTACTACGACCGGCTCACAGCCGGCTAGCGGCGGCGCCACGCCCGGAGCCGAACACGGTCTCCGGACCACGAGCCCCGACTCTCACGGCGAGGAAGCGACCCCCAGGTCGAGGCCGTGCAGGCGGTACGCCTCGACCGCGGCCCGTTCGTTCTCGAAGACCTGAGACCGGAAGAGCTTGTCGTCCACGACGACGTAGAGCCACGCCCGCTCAGCCTGAACGATTCGTCCGTCCTCGGCTCGGTGCTGCACATGGCCCTCGAGGACGGCAGCATGCTCGTCGAGTACCCGAACCGACTCGATGTCTGCGCCGTAGACGGGTGATTCCCTCGCCGCATCCATGGCGGCGATGGCGTCCTCCGGGTCCCCGGGTGCGCCTCCATTTGCGAAGACCCCGATCCGCGCCTGGGGATGGAAGAGCTCGCGAAGGCGCTGCCAGTCCTTCGCTCGGTGCGCGCGGAGGCACTGGGTGATGACGCTGAACGGCACACAGGGATTCTCGTTCAAGGAGTGCCGGACGTGGACCGAACAACCGAGGACCGGCCTCGGCTGCGCTAGCGTTGCGCATCGGATAAGAGTGAACGGGTCCGGCCGTGCCCTGGGCGTTTCTGCCGCTTCCGGCCAGGGTGCGGAGAAGAGCGGCCATCCGTGATCCGTTCGCTCTTGCTCGGCTCGGCCGCGCCTAGACGTTCACGGTCGAGCTCTGCTCGACGGCCTCCGGAAGATGCGCGTCGAGCAGTCCCACCGCCATCACGCGCGCGCGCTTGGCAGCGAGCGAATCGCCCTCCGCCGCCTGCACGATCGAGCCCTTCATCAGCACGTGCCACGACCTGGCGAACGAATCGGGATCGTCGATTCCCGCCTGCTCGGCCAGCCGGCGGACGACCGAGCGGATGTTCTCGAGGTGCGCCGCGCTCGCCTTTCCGACCGGATCGTCCAGATCGGCGACCTCGAGCAGGACGTTGATGAACGAGCAGCCCTCGAAGTCGTCGCGGTGGAACCACTCGTCGAAGACGTCGAAGATCGCGAGCAGCTGCTCCCTGGGAGTCGAGCCTCGCCTCAACGCCTCGGCCTCGACGAACTCGCGCGTCCAGCGCTGCTCGCGTCGCTGGAGGAAGGCGAGCACGAGGTCCTGCTTGGTGCGGAAGTGGCGATAGAGCGTCGAGCGCGAGACGCCGGCCTTCGTCAGGATCTCCTCCGTCCCGACGGCGCGGATGCCGCGCGTCGAGAAGAGCTCGTACGCGGCCTCGAGAATGCGCTCGCGGGTGCGCGAGCGGCGACTCGTGCCCGTGGCTCCGAGGTCCTCCCAGGCCACGAACTCGGGAGCGGACGTGCCGACGGTCACCGTCGCCTCGTCCGCACCGGTCAGCTCGACGCGTGTGACGAATCCGCTCTCGCCCTCTCGACCGTACCGGTCTCCCACCTTCGGGATCGTCGTCTCGTACTGGTACTCCACACCGCCCGATGCCAGCCGAACGATGACCACAGCGCACTTCTCCACGACGCTCCTCCCCCTGGGACAGGTCTGTCCCGCGCAGTGTGCCCGGAACGCGCCGGGGCTGTCAATGGGTGCCGTCGAGCCGTCAGATCGGCTGCGCGGGCCCGTCCGCCGTTTCCTCGCGGTACTGGAGGATCTCGCGGCCCACGGCGAGGAGCGAGCCCGCCACCGGGATCGCGAGGAGCGCGCCGAGGATTCCAGCCAGCTGGGCTCCGACGAGGACGGCGCACAGGACCGTCAGCGGAGACAGCTGAACGGTTCGCCCGTAGACGAGGGGCTGCAGCACGTGGTTCTCGAACTGCTGGTAGGCGATGAAGAAGACGATCACGACGAGGCCGCGAACCCAGCCGGTCTCGATGACGATCACGGTCGAGACGATGATCGCCGCGAGCGTCGCCCCCGCGAGCGGGATGAGGTCGAGCACGGCCACGAGAACGCCGAGCGCGATCGCGAACTCGCTGCCGACGACGAAGAGCACGACCGTCGCGAGCGTCCCGGCGATCACGCTGATCAAGAGGTTTCCGGAGACGTAGCCCGAGATGGTCTTGTAGATGTCGCGGCCGACGCGCTCGAACCGCGGCCGTGCCGTCTCTGGGAGAAGGTCGAGCAGGCTCTGCACCGTGCGCGGCCCCTCGAGCAGCATGAAGAACGTCAGGAAGATGATCGTGATGAAGCCCGCGACGACCGTCACGACGCTCCGCACGACGTCCAGCACCGGCTCGCTCAGTCCGAGCACGCCGCCGGGGCCCTGCTTCGCGATCGCCGCGCGGATGCGATCGACGATCTGGTAGTCGTCCTGGAGCCAGCCCAGCGGCCCGCGGCCCGCCGTCAGATCGTCGATGAGGTCGGGAACCGCGTTGATGAAGTCGCTCACCTGGGTCACGAGCGGCGGAACGACCAGAGCGCCGATGAGGGTCAAGACCAGCAGTGCGGCGCCGAAGACGATGCTCGCGGCCGGTAGGCGCCCCAGTCCGCGGCGCTCGAGCGCCTCCACCGCAGGGTTCAGCGCCGCCGCCAGCAGGATCGCGATCAGGATCCACGACAGCACGTGCCACGCGAGGTAGCCCAGCAGCAAGACGAGGACGACGAGCGCGGTGATCCCGAGGACCGCGAAGACGGTTCTCGGGTACACGTGGACGACACGTCCCTCCGGCCGCGGCATACGGCGGAGTTCGCCGCTCTCCCCCACCTTCCTGGCGAAGCGCTCGCGGAGCGAGGCCGCGCTTGCAGCCGCGAAGCGCGCGTGCTTAGGCCGGAACCTCGCGACCGCGTCATGGCTCGAGCGCTCGGATTTTCGTCCTTCGAGTGTGATCCTGTGCCTCGGGCACACCGGCTCGCACCGCTTCCAGCTGCGCTGCGACAGCGATGCCGTAGAGGATCGCGAGCGCCGAGAAGACCGTCCACAGCTGCAGCGCGACGAGCCCGGCGAGCGACCCGTACGTCTGTCCGAACGTCTTCGAGAAGTTGAACACCAGGGCGAGCAGGACGGTCACCAGCGTCCACCCGAGAACGCCGACGCCGGCGCCGAAGACGAGCCACGGCCAGTCGGGCTGGCGGCGCTTCGGCGCCCAGCGGAAGAGCAGCGAGAGCCCGACGGCAACGAGCGCGATCCCGACCGGCCAGCGAGCGACGAGCCAGATCTCCCGCAGCGCTCCGCTGTCGACGAGGCCGCGCCCGAAGGCTAGGAGCGACGAACGCCACCGCGAGGACGAGGCCGGCGCTCAGGGCGAGCACGAACGCGCGCTTGTACTTCTCTGCGAACGGACGGTCCTTCTCGTCGCCGTAGATGCGGTTGATCGCCCGCTCGAGCTGACCCATCGCCATCGTGGCGGTGACGAGAACTCCGAAGAGGCCGATCGATCAGCGGCAGGTAGCGATGGTGCCGACCGACGCGTGTCGCTTGCTCGACGGCATTCGTCAGGAGATCGCTCGTCGGACCAGGGGCCGATGCGTGGATCGTGTCGAGGAGGAGCTGACGGAATCCCGCCGATCCCGTCGCGACTGCCAGACCCACCACCACGACGAGGCCCTGCACGAGAACGAGCGAGACCGAGAAGGCGAGCCCGCGCGCATGCGTCGTCCCGTCCGCCGCGCGAAGCCGGACGACCGCGTCCTTGAGCAGCGTGATCCGGCCGGTGGTGAGAAGCGTCTTGCGCGCGTCGTCGCCCGTGAGCTCCCAGGTCTCGCGCACGTGCGAGGCGGTGCTCACGCGCTCTCCTCCGGGATCATCACCGTGAGCGCCTCCGGCTTCACCTTGATCTTCAGGCGCTTGACCTTCTTGCGCTCACCGCCGTCCAGCTCGTACAGCACCTTGCGGTCGAACTCGACGTCGATCTTCTTGGCCTTCGTCGCCTGGACGAACGGCGACTTCGACGTGGTCCCGATCGCCGTGCGCGTGATCGTCCGCGCCCACTGCCCGAGGCTCTCGGCCTGCGTGATGCCGAGCTCGAGCAGGCCGTCCTCGGGCGATGCGCTCTCGAACGCCTCGAGCCCGCCGAAGAGCGCGCCGACGTTGCCGACGAGAAGGCAGCTCGCCGGCCCCTCGTACCAGAGGTCGCCGTTCACCTCGACCCGCGCCTCGAACGGCTCGACACGGAGGTTCTTCGAGGCGGCCCAGATGTAGGCGAGGCGGCCGTAGCGATCCTTCGGACCGCCGTCGGCGTCGCGGATCATGCGCGCATCGAGACCTGCTCCGGCCATGACCGCGAAGTGCTCCCCGTTCATCTTCCCGAGGTCGAGCTTGCGCTCGCGACCGTTGAGCCCGACGTGGACGGCGTCGCCGATGTCGTCCGGGATGTCGAGGTTCGAGGCGAAGAGATTCGCCGTTCCGGCGGGGAGAATCGCGAGGCGCGCGTCGGTGCCGGCCATGACGTCGACGCAGCGCTGCATCATGCCGTCGCCGCCCCAGACGAAGATCGTCTCGGCGCCCTCTGCGAGCGCCTTCTCGACGCGCTCGGGCGCGTAGCGGCTCTTCGGGACCTCCGACCACAGCGGATCGTCGACGCCGGCGCGCGCGAGGACCTGCCGGAGCTCCTCGAGGCCGCCGCCCATCGACTTGCCGGCGTGGGCGATGACAGCGATGCGCTTCATGCGGTTCCATCCCGTCGGTAGGTCGCAGCGCGCGCGGCCCGCGCGGCGAAAACGATGATCACGAGCGCGGCGAGCCCCATGAGGACACCCGCGCCGACGTCGGTGAGATGGTGCATGCCGCGATACATCCGCGCCCACCCGACGAAGATCGGGATGGCGATGCCGACGACGAGCGCCGTGCTCCTGACGGCGAGATTCTGGATGCGCGACGCGATGAGCAGGAGCAAGCCGCCGTAGAGCGCGATCGACGCGGCGGTATGACCCGAGGGATAGCTCGCATCCACCGGAAGGCTCTCGAGCCGATCGACGTCGGGGCGCTGGCGCTCGACGACGAGCGAGGTCGCGCGGTACGAGCCCGACTCGAGGGCGACGGCGAACAACACGAACGCGGCCAGGAGCCAGTGCCTGGTGAGGAGGAAGACGAGGAGGCAGGCACCGATGACGACCGGGATCACCAGGCCGCCGGCGAGCGTCGAGCCGATCCAGGACAGATGCTCCTGATTGGTGGAGCGATGATTCGCGAGCCATTCGCTCAGATCCTCGTCGGACTCACCGAGACCGCCGATCGGCAGGATGAGATTGATCATCGTCAGGCCGAGGAACACCATTGCGGTGACCAGGAGCGCGTACCCGGCGAGAAGGGCGACGATGAAGACGCGGACGGGGTTCTCGGGCCCGAAGCGCGCCGCGAACCGCTCGGCCGGCCCGCCGGGACGCGGCTCGAGCAGCGGCAGCCGCGACGGGGCGTGGTCGCCGCTCTGCTCGTTCTCGTCCGGAGTCGCCGGCGCGGGGCGCGCGGTATAGACGCTCGCGTTCATGACGGAGGTGTTTACCCCCCAGATACGGGGGTAAAACACTTGCGGCTCTACGTCCGCAAATCATGCCGATCTTCGTTCTCCTCCTGATCTCCCTCTCGGCCGGAGCACTCGTTGCCTACGTCGGCTCGCGCTACCCGACGCCAGTCGTCGGCGAGCGACCGGCTGATGCCGCCGCCGAGCAGATCGAGACGGGCATGGAGAAGAGCCCCTGGCTCCTGCGCCTCGTCCGCGATCGCCTGAACCCGGCGACCGCGACCGGTCTCGCCTTGACGCTCGCGCTCGGGCTGGCCATCCTCGGCGGCGCTCTGATCGGGATGCTCGCCTACCTCGTCCGCAGCAGCGGGACGCTCGTGCACGCGGACTTCTCGGTGGGGCAGTGGGGGGTCGACAACGCGACCAGCTGGTCGACCGACGTACTTCGACTGATCACCCAGCTCGGCAACACCTACTTCATCGTCATCGCGCTCGTCGTCGTGGCGGTCGTGGAGTACGTGCGCATCCCGAATCGCTGGGTGCCGGTCTTCCTCGTCACGGTCATGGTCGGAGACGTCGTGCTCGTGAACACGATCAAGGGCATCCTCGATCGCGTACGACCCACCTTCGATCCCATCGCCGAGAAGCTCGGGCCCTCCTTCCCGAGCGGTCACTCGGCGGCGGCCGCGGCGTTCTACGCAGCGGCGGCGCTCGTGCTCGCGCGCAGGCGCTCACCGCCGACGCGCGCGCTCCTCGCCGGGGGAGCCGTGGCGATCGCCGTCGCGGTGGCATGCAGCCGCGTTCTGCTCGGAGTGCACTGGATGTCGGACGTGATTGCCGGGCTCGCCTTCGGCTGGGCCTGGTTCGGCATCTGCGCAATCGCGTTCGGCGGGCGCTTCCTGGTCCTCGGCGCACCGGTGCAGCAGGCGACCGAGATCGCCGAGCAACGCGGCGTCGACCCGCAGGGATCAGACGTCGTAGAGCCGGCTCTGCAGCGGACCGAGTAGCCGCCGTCGCCGTGCCGAGACCCCCGGAAGCTTCACGAGCCGGTGGGTGAGCGCCTGGCTGCCCTCGAGGAGCTCGAGCTGCTCTGAGGCGATGCGCTCCCAGTGCTCGTCGATGAGCTGGATCGGGTCTCCCGCGACCTCCTCGAGAGGAAGCTCGAGGTGCTCCGACCACAGTCGCATTCGCGTCGCCCGCGCGAGATCGGGGTCGTGGGTCACGACGTTCATCTCCGTGTCGTGGAAGAGCGAGTGCGCGTTCAGGTTCGCCGAGCCGACCGTGAGCCAGCGGTCGTCGACGATGCCGATCTTCGCGTGGATGTACACGGGGTCGCGAAGGTTGCGCGACCGCGCGTAGATCGTGCACGCGAGGAAGCGCGTGGTCTCGTCCGCGGCATGGATGAGAGCGGCGACCTGCCCGCGCGAGATGTCCGCGCCGTCGTTCGCGCGCGCGGGCAGCACGACGAGGACGCGGAAGTCGTCGCTCGGTGGGCTCTCGAGCTTGTCGACGAGGACGGCCACGACCTCGGGTGACCACAGGAACTGGTTCTCGAGGTAGACGAAGCGCTCGGCGGAGCGCAGCGCGCCGATGTACGACTCGAGAATGGAGTAGTCGCCGCGGTGCACCGCCCGATACGTCCCGGCCGGGAGGGTGCGCACGATCTGCGCCTCGACGTCACCCGCCTCGTCGGGAACCTCGGGGCGCGGCAGAACCTTGCCGGTCGCCCCGTGCCAGCGAAGGCGGAAGTGGTTCGCGACATCCGCCACGGCGGGACCCTCGATCCGTACCGCCGCGTCGTGCCAGCCGATCCCGCCGCGCGCGACGTGCGTCGGCGTATCCCAGGGATCGCCGCCGTCGAGCGTCAGGTCGATGCCGCCCACGAACGCCACGCGACCGTCGATCACGATCGTCTTCTCGTGGTGGCAGTGCGTGAATCCCGTGCAGCCGTCGGAGTGCGCCTCGATCTTCGTATGCCGAGCCATCCCGTCGAGCATCTCGCGGACGTCGTTCTGGGACGGCTTGAAGAGCGGCAGGGGCGCGCCCTTCCAGGAGAGCAGCCGCACGTCGACCCTCTCTGCCAGCTCGGCGAGAAGGTTCCTGACGATCATCGGCTCCTCGTCTCGCGACAGGTGGAGCTCGGGCGAGAAGAACCAGCCGCTCAGATGGACGAAGGACTCCGCGCGCGACAGCTCCTCCGCCATGGCCGGCAGCGCCTCCGAACCGTCGACGAGAACGTCGAGACGGTTGCCCTGACGTACGGGGAAGGTCTCCCGCGCGTACTCGAGACCATCGGCGTCGAGCGCATGAGACCAGCCGACGTGCCGCAGGTGCTGACGGTGACGATTGCGGACGGCCTGGTCGAGCCGCTGTCCGAACGCGTGCCCCAGCTTGACGGTCGTCGACTCGAGGATCCGCGGTGTCTTTGCCGCCCCCGCCACCGAGTCCGCGGGCTCCGTCGTCTGTCCGTCCCCGAGCACTCGTCGTGCTCGTTCGTCATCTCCATGCCGGCTAGGCAACGGCCGGAAGCCCCGCGAGCGCAAGTGCGACCTCGTCCTCCGAGTACTCGTGGTCTTCGAGCTTCCCGGCGGCGAAGTCGATGTACGCCTGCATGTCGAAGTGGCCGTGCCCGCAGAGGTTGAAGAGGATCGCCTGCGAGACGCCCTCCTCGCGGCAGCGGACGGCCTCGTCGATCGCGGCCTTCACCGCGTGATTCGCCTCCGGCGCCGGGAGGATTCCCTCGATGCGCGCGAACCGGACGCCGGCCTCGAAGACCTCGGTCTGGGTGTAGGCGCGCGCCTCGAAGAGCCCGAGCTCGTGGAGGTGGCTGACCATCGGCGCCATCCCGTGGTAGCGCAGGCCGCCCGCGTGGAACGGAGGCGGGACGAACGTCGAGCCCAGGGTGTGCATCTTCACGAGCGGCGTGAGGTGACCGGTGTCGCCGAAGTCGAAGGCGTACAGGCCTTTCGTGAGGCTGGGGCAGGCGGCAGGCTCGACCGCGATGACACGGATCGAGGCCTCCTCGCGCAGCGCGCGGCCGATGAAGGGGAACGTGAGCCCGGCGAAGTTCGAGCCTCCGCCCGTGCAGCCGATGAGGATGTCGGGGTAGTCCTCGGCCTCGTCCATCTGCATCTGCGCCTCCTCGCCGATGACGCTCTGGTGCATGAGGACGTGGTTGAGCACCGAGCCGAGCGAGTACTTCGTGTCGTCGCGCGGAGCTGCGGACTCGACGGCCTCGGAGATCGCGATCCCGAGCGAGCCGGTGGAGTCGGGGTGCTCGGCGAGGATCGCGCGGCCCGTATTGGTCTCCTCGGACGGGCTCGCGACGACGCGCCCGCCGAAGGCCTCGATCAGCCCGCGGCGGTAGGGCTTCTGGTCGTACGAGGCGCGGACCATCCACACGTCGACCTCGAGGCCGAAGACCCCGCCCGCGAACGCCAGCGCGCAGCCCCACTGACCGGCACCCGTCTCGGTCGCGAGCCGCGTGACGCCCTCCTGCTTGTTGTAGTAGGCCTGCGGGACGGCCGTGTTCGGCTTGTGCGAGCCCGTCGGCGAGACGCCCTCGTACTTGTAGTAGATGCGCGCCGGCGTCTCGAGCGCGCGCTCGAGCCGGCGCGCGCGGTAGAGCGGCGTCGGGCGCCACTGGCGGTAGACCGACCGCACCTCCTCCGGGATCGCGATGAGCCGATCCGTCGAGACCTCCTGCAGGATGACCTCCATCGGGAAGAGCGGCGCGAGGTCGTCCGGCCCCACCGGCTGCCCCGTTCCGGGATGCAGCACCGGCGGAGGAGGCGACGGGAGATCGGCGGCGATGTTGTACCAGGCCTCCGGAAGCCGGTCTTCGTCGAGCACGTACTTCACCTGGTCGGGCATCTCGCGCTCCTCTCCGTGGTGGACGGCAGTGGCCGGAGTCTGGCTGAGCCTGCCTCGACGGGCAAGCGGTAGGCTCAGCCACCGATGGCGGTGCTCACGCCCGAGGTCGTTCGCGACGAGACGTTCGACCGGCGGCACGCGTCGATGGAGGCGCTCGTGGCCGAGTTGCGCGAGCGCTCGGCGCTCGTCGCGGCGGGAGGCGGCGAGAAGGCGACCGAGCGCCACCGCTCGCGCGGGAAGCTCACGGCGCGCGAGCGGATCGAACGCCTCCTCGATCCCGGGACCGCGTTTCTCGAGCTGAACGCGCTCGCGGCCTGGGAGCTCTACGACGGCGACGCGCCCTCGGCCGGGATCGTCACCGGCATCGGCGTCGTCGAGGGACGGCAGTGCGTGATCGTCGCCAACGACGCCACCGTGAAGGGCGGCTCGTACTACCCCCTCACCGTGAAGAAGCACCTGCGGGCACAGGAGGTCGCGCGCCAGAACCGCCTGCCGTGCCTGTACCTCGTCGACTCGGGCGGCGCCTTCCTCCCGCTCCAGGCGGAGGTGTTCCCGGACCGGGACCACTTCGGGCGCATCTTCTTCAACCAGGCGCGCCTGTCGGCTCTCGGGATCCCGCAGGTCGCCGTGGTCATGGGCTCGTGCACTGCGGGCGGCGCGTACGTGCCCGCGATGTCGGACGAGACGGTGATCGTCAAGGGGACGGGGACGATCTTCATCGGCGGCCCACCGCTCGTGAAGGCGGCAACCGGGCAGGACGTGACCGCGGAGGAGCTGGGCGGGGCCGACGTCCACGCACGCCGCTCCGGGGTCGCCGACCACTATGCGACCTCCGACGAGCATGCGCTCGCGATCGCCCGCGAGATCGTCCGCCACCTCGATCCCCCTCCCCATTCGCCCTGGAACCTCTCCGCGGTCGAGGAGCCTGCGCTCGATCCGACAGACCTCTACGGGCTCGTACCCGAGGACTTCAAGCACGAGCTCGATGCGCGCGCCGTCATCGGCCGGATCGTCGACGGCTCGCGCTTCCACGAGTTCAAGCAGCTCTACGGCACGACGCTGATCTGCGGCTTCGCGCGGATCGAGGGCTACCCGGTTGCGATCCTGGCCAATCAGGGCGTCCTCTTCGCCGAGTCCTCGCAGAAGGGCGCGCACTTCATCGAGCTCGCGTGCAAGCGGCGCGTGCCGCTCGTCTTCCTCCAGAACATCACGGGGTTCATGGTGGGAAAGGAGTACGAGGAGGGCGGGATCGCGCGCGACGGCGCCAAGCTCGTCATGGCGGTCGCGTGCGCGGACGTGCCGAAGTTCACCGTCGTCACGGGCGGGTCCTTCGGAGCGGGCAACTACGCGATGTGCGGCCGTGCGTACGAGCCGCGCCAGCTGTGGATGTGGCCGAACGCGCGGATCTCCGTGATGGGCGGCGAGCAGGCGGCGACCGTGCTGACGATGGTCGGCGACGCGGATCCCGACGAGATCCGCGCCACGTACGAGGCGGAGGGCAACCCGTACTACTCGACCGCCCGCATGTGGGACGACGGCATCATCGACCCGCTCGACACGCGGCGCGTGCTGGCCCTCGGGCTCGCCGCGGCCGCCAATGCGCCTGTGCCCGAGACGACGTTCGGCATCTTCCGCATGTGATCGTCCGGCTGCTCATCTGGAACGTCGCCGAGTCGCGGACGACGATCGACGAGCTCCGCGACTCGTTGCCCGAGCTCGAGCCGCCGAGCCGGTGGATCTGGAACGAGGCGGCCGAGCGCTTCGGCGTCCTGGCGTTCGGCGACGAGCTTCCGGAGCCCGTCGGCTGGGCGCAGGACCTCGTCGGCGACGATCCCGACGTCTACGAGGAGTTCGACTCCGCGTAGCTCAGGACGCCGTCCGCCCACGCATCGAGCGCGTCGCGCTCGTCGGCCGTGAGCGCGCGGAGCGGCGCCCGGACGTCCTCGGTGACGGGCACCCCCTGGAGCGCCAGCAGCCGCTTCAGCGCCGCCTGCCGCGGGAAGCGCTCCACGAAGCTGCGCAGATCTCCCAGGCGCGCAGCGCCCTCCGGCGTCGGCTCACGCACGACTGCGGCGACCTCGCGGGGAAGCGCCGAGGCCAGCGCCGAGACCGCGCCGACGGCGCCGCGCGCCATCCCTTCGGCGATCAGCGCCTCCGGCCCGACGAAGATGTCGAAGCCGGGCAGCAGGTACCTCTCGAACGCCTCGAACGGCGAGTCGGACACCTTGAGCCCGACGACGTTGGGCGCATCGTCGCGCAGCCGCTCGAGCACCGCCGGCGCGATCGCGTATCCCGTCGTCGATGCGAACTCGTAGACGTAGAAGGGCACCGGAGCGCACGCCGTGGCAGCGGCGAAGAAGTGCGCGTACTGCGCCTGCTCGTCGAGCCTGAAGTACGGCGGCCCGATGACTACCACCGCGTCGGCGCCCACTTCCGCGGCGTGGGCCGCGAGCGTCACCGTGTCCGCGGTGGTCTGCGCCCCGCAGTGGACGGCTACCCGAAGACGCCGGTCCGACGCCTGGAGGAACAGATCGGCCGCGCGGCGCCGCTCCTCGGGACGCAGCAGGATCCCCTCGCCCGCCGTGCCCAGCGCGAGCAGCCCGTCGAGGCCCGCCCCGACGTAGAAGTCGCACAGCGGCCCGAAGGCGTCGTCGTCGAGCGCACTGCCGTGCTCCCGGAGAGGCGTGACCGACGCGGCGAGCGCACCCCTCAGCATTCTCGGACTCTAAGCTCCGCGCAGATGGCGTCGCTGAGGATCGACCGGGACGGCCACGTTCTCCGAGTGACGCTCGCGAAGCCGGAGCGCCGCAACGCGTTCGACGCCGCGCTCATCGCCGAGCTCACGGATGCCTTCGCGGACGTCGGTGACGCCCGCGCAGTCCTGCTCGAGGGTGAGGGGCCGTCGTTCTGCGCCGGCGCGGACGTCGAGTGGCAGCGCGCGTCGATCGACCTGTCCTACGAGGAGAACGTCGCCGACGCGCTGCGCCTGTACTGGATGCTCGACGCGATCGACTCCTGCCCGGCCCCGGTGGTGTGCTGCGTGCACGGGTTCGCGCTCGGAGGCGGCTGCGGCCTCGTCGCCTGCGCCGATGTCGCGATCGCGTGGCCGGACGCGGTGTTCGGGTTCACCGAGGTACGCCTCGGGATCATCCCGGCCGTGATCTCACCGTTCGTCCTGCCGAAGATCGGGGCGTCCGCACGGCGCTACTTCGTCACCGGAGAGCGCTTCGCCGCGGAGGACGCGCTGAGGATCGGGCTCGTGTCTGAGATCTCGGAGGACGCCGGTGAACGGGCCGAGTCGATCCTCCGAGACATCGTCGCAGGCGGCCCGATCGCCGTTCGCGAGGCGAAGCGGCTCGTGCGTGAGCGGCCCGCCGGAGACGAGGCTGCGAACATCGCCGCTGCTCGACGCACGAGCGAGGAAGGGCAGGACGGACTCCGCGCGTTCCTCGAACGCCGGCAGCCTGGCTGGCTCGAGCCGAGCTAGTCCCGGCGTTCCTCGAGGTACTTCTTCAACCCCAGGTACGGGAGGATGAAGACCGCGAGCAGCGAGCCGAGCCACACGAGGACGGTCGCGCCGATCCAGGTGCCGACTCCGCTGATGGAGAGGCCGTCCGTGAAGACGTCGGTGACGAGCAGCGCGGCGAACGTCGAGATCAGCGCGACACCGCCCTCTGCCGCCGATGCCGACTGATTGCGCCGCATCGTGCTCGCGAGAAACGGCGTCATGAGCGCGACCGCCACGGTGAAGACGATCAGTGAGACGACGAACCCCGTCACGTCGATGTCGAACCCGTCCAGGACGAGCGACGCGACGATCAGGCCGACGGCGTTGCCGAGCAGGACGATCGCGGTTCGCACGATGAAGCGGATCACGGGCGCCGAGCGTATAGCAACTCCCCGGCGCTGAATAGAGTGCGCCCGTGCCGATCGGGCGACTGCTCGTCGCGAACAGGGGAGAGATCGCCGTGCGCATCTTCCGTACGTGTCGCGCGCTCGGGATCGAGACGGTCGCTGTTGCCGCGCCCGACGATCGCGACTCCCTGCACGCGCGCTCGGCCGACGAGCTGGTCGAGATCGAGGGCTACCTCCACCCGGAGGAGCACGTTCGTGCGGCGCTCGCGTCGGGCGCCGACGCCGTGCATCCCGGCTACGGCTTCCTCGCGGAGAACGCGAGCTTCGCGGAGGCGGTTGGAGCCGCCGGCCTCACGTGGGTCGGCCCGCCGCCCGAGGCGCTTCGGCTCGGCGGCGACAAGCTCGCGGCGAAGCGGATCGCGCGCGAGGCAGGCGTCCCGGTGCTCCCCGACGGGACACCCGAGGAGATCGGCTTCCCGCTGCTCGTCAAGGCTGCGGCCGGCGGCGGCGGGCGGGGAATGCGCGTCGTCCGCTCGTCTGCCGAGGTCGACGACGCGCTCGCGGCGGCCGAGCGCGAGGCAGCGGGCGCGTTCGGCGACGGCACGCTCTACTGCGAGCGCTACCTCGAGCGGCCGCGCCACGTCGAGGTGCAGCTTCTGGCCGACGTGCACGGGAACGTCGTCGCGCTGGGCGAACGAGACTGCTCGGTCCAGCGCCGCCACCAGAAGGTGCTCGAGGAGGCACCGGCTCCCGGCCTGCCCCAGGCGCTGCGCGGACGGCTCCACGAAGCGGCGGTCGCGTTCGGTCGCGCGATCGGCTATCGCAGCGCGGGGACGGTCGAGTTCGTCGTCGACGGCGACGACTTCTTCTTCCTCGAGCTCAACGGCCGGATTCAGGTCGAGCACCCGGTCACCGAGGCCGTCACCGGCCTCGACCTGGTCGAGCGGCAGCTCCGCATCGCGGAAGGCGAGACGCTCGGGACCGAGCGTCACGGGGCCCGGGGCTGCGCGGTCGAGGTTCGCCTCTACGCCGAGGATCCCAGAACGTTCCTACCGCAGGCCGGCCGCATCGAGCGACTCGCGCTGCCGGCGAGCTTCGTCCGGGTGGACGCGGGGGTCGAGGAGGGCGACGAGATCGGCCTCGGCTACGACCCGATGATCGCGAAGCTCATCGCGCACGCGGGCACGCGCACGGAGGCGCTCGACCTCCTCGCCGCTGCCCTGGCCGGGACCGTCGTCGGCGGCGTCACGACCAACATCCCGTTCCTCCGCTGGCTGGTCGCGCACCCCGTGGTGCGCGAGGGCGGCGCGACGACCGCGTTCCTGACCGAGCACCCCCCGCTCTCGGCGCTGCCGCTTCGGGTCGCCGCGGCGCCCTTCCGCACGCCCTGGCGGCTCAACCTCCCCGCGCCGCCTCTCGCGTCGCCGCCCGACATCGACGTCGAGTCGCAGCGCCCGGTCGTTGCGCACGGTGCGAGCTCGGTGACGGCACCGATGCCCGGAACGGTCATCCGCGTCGAGGTCGAGGCCGGCGACGAGGTCCGGGCGCGACAGCCGCTCGTCGTGCTCGAGGCGATGAAGATGGAGATCCCGGTGGCCTCGCCGTTCGACGGCACGGTCACCGACGTGCACGTGGCTGCCGGCGATCGTGTCGCCGGCGGCGCCCTGCTCGTCGAGCTCGAGAGCTAGCCGGTGGCCGCCTGCGGGCCGCCGCCACGTGCGAGTGCGACCTTGTACCGCCAGTAGATGACTCCGACGGCGACCGCCGCTGCAACAACCGCCCAGACGAACGAGCCGGCGTCCCCGAAGTCGGGCTTCACGGTCATGTCGAAGACGATCAGGAACAGGAGGACGAGGTCGAGGCGCGAGAGCATGATGAGCCGCATCGTCCTCGGCCCGGCTTCGGGCGAGCCTTCCGCCGTGAGCTTGCCGATCCGGCCCGACTCGGGACCGAGGAACAGGAGCCCCGCGAGGAAGGTCGTCGCGTAGAGGACGAGCGCGATGACGATCCAGTCGTCGCCGAAGCCGTAGAAGTCCGACTCGACGACGAGCAGGACGCCGCTGAGGAACGCCAGGAGCGACGCGGGGATGAACACGCGGTTCGCGATCCACTCGATGTCCTGTCCGAGCGCGGCCATGCGCGAAGGGTCGTCCGACATCGCAGCGCGGACCCCGAAGAGCTGCATCATCAGGCCACCGCCGATCCAGATGATCGCCATCGAGACGTGGACGAAGAGCAGGAACGTGTACCAGGTCACGCGATCCTCCTCAGGTACCGGGCTTGACGACCATCACGAAGACGAGCGCGAACAGCACGAGGATCATGATCCGCGCCAGGAGGACGAGACGGCCGACCTGGGCACCGAGCTCCGGGCTCGGCCCCTCCGTCGCCATGCGCATGCCGACGTGGCGCATGGCGCGCGTGATGTAGCCGAAGAAGGTGAAGGAGACGACGGCCCAGCCGACCAGACCGAGCAGGATGAACCTCTCGCTCCAGTCCCAGTTGCCGTTCTCGACGAGCAGGATCCCCGAAACCAGCACGACGAGTGACGCGGGCATGAAGACCCACCGTGCGACGGAGCCGATGTCCTTGCCGAATGCCGCCGAACGCGCCGGGTCGCCCGAGGCGTTGGCGAGCGCTCCGAGCACCTGCGCGACGACGCCCCCGCCGATCCAGATCGCGACGCCCGAGATGTGGAGGAACAACCAGAGCTCGTACCAGGTCATTGCGCGCTGACCCTATCGAGAAGCCAGCCGACGACCACGTTCACGAGCCAGACGCCGATCGTCGCTCCCACGTACGTCCAGAAGCCGTCGATCGAGAAGTCCGGCGTGATCCACTCGGCCAGCGCGAGCATAAGCACGTTGATCGCGAAGTACGCGAGCCCGAAGGTGAGAACGATGATCGGCAGCGTGAGGATCGCGAGGATCGGCTTGATGATCGTGTTGCCGATCGTGAGGATCGCGGCGGCGAGCAGCAGCGACCCCCAGATGCCGATCTCGACACCGCTGAACATCCAGTCGATGACGATGAGCGCCAGAGCGTTGATGCCCCAACGGACGAGGAGCGCGATCCAGATCATGCGTCACCCGGCGACCGGTTCGAGCTAGAAGAGCTTCTGGAGCTTCATGGCGGCGCCCATGTCGCCCTTGATCTTGAGCTTGCCCGTCATGTACGCGGTCGTCGGGTTCTGCTCGCCCGCGACGATCTTCTCGAAGCTCTCCTCGCTCGTCGCGAACGTGCAGTCGGCGTCACCTGCGCCCTCGTTGACCGTGATAGCGCCGTCCGCGATCGCGACGGTCCAGACGCCGGCGCCCTCGATGTCGAAGACGTAGGTGTTGCTCATCCCCTCGATGCGATCGGGGGTGACGCGGGTCGGAAGACCCTCGAAGAACTCCTGCACGGCGCCCATGGTCCCGGTCTCTCCTCCTCGGTTCGAGAACGGCGCGGAGACTATCGCGCGGCTACGATCCGCGCGGCGTGGACTTCGACCTCACTCCCGAGCAGGAGTTGATCCGCGACACGGTCCGAACGTTCGCGCGAGAACGTGTCGAGCCGGTCGCGGCCGAGCTCGACCTCACCGGGCGGTTCCCGTACGAGCTCGTCGCCGAGCTCGGTGAGCTCGGCCTCATGGGGCTCCCCATACCGGAGCAGTACGGCGGCGCCGGGGGAGACATCGTGTCGTATGCGATCGCTATCGAGGAGCTCACGCGCGTCGATTCCTCCGTCGCCATCACGGTCGCCGCGCACACGTCGCTCGGCACGATGCCGATCCTCGCGTACGGCTCCGCCGCACAGAAGGAGCGCTGGCTCCCCGATCTCGCGTCGGGCCGCCGGCTTGCCGCTTTCGGCCTCACCGAGGCAGATGCCGGGTCCGATGCGGGCGCGACGCGAACGACGGCCGAGCTGCGCGACGGCTCGTGGATCGTGAACGGCTCGAAGCTCTTCATCACGAACGCGGGGACCGACATCACGTGGGGCATCACGCTCACGGCGCGGACCGGCGACGACGAGATCTCGAACATCGTGGTCGAGAACGGCACGCCCGGCTTCGTCGTGTCGGCGCCGATGAAGAAGCTCGGCTGGCGCGCGTCCGACACGCGCGAGCTCTCGTTCGAAGAGTGCGCGGTTCCCGAGGAGAACCTGCTCGGGCCACGTGGCGAGGGCTTCCGCCAGTTCCTCGAGATCCTCGACGGCGGTCGGATCTCC
The DNA here is from genome assembly GCA_963763465.1 of uncultured Gaiellaceae bacterium. GTDB lineage: Bacteria > Actinomycetota > Thermoleophilia > Gaiellales > Gaiellaceae > GMQP-bins7. Next base: position 154,884 of record CAVXOS010000006.1, read on the forward strand.
GTCGCGGCGATGGGCGTCGGTCTCGCGCAGGGCGCGTACGACCTCGCCTTCGCCTACGCGCAGGAGCGCCAGCAGTTCGGCAAGCCGATCGCGTCCTTCCAGGCGATCCGCTTCAAGCTCGCGGACATGGCGACCGAGATCGAGGCCGGCCGCGCGCTCGTCCTCAAGGCCGCGTGGCTGAAGGATCAGGGCCGTCCGTTCGCGCGCGAGGCGGCGATGGCGAAGCTCTACACCGGCGAGCTCTCCAACCGGGTTGCGAACGCCGCTCTCCAGATCCACGGCGGCTTCGGATACATGGAGGAAGCAGCGATCTCGCGCTTCTACCGCGACCAGAAGATCCTCGAGATCGGCGAGGGCACGAATGAGGTGCAGCGGATGGTCATCGCTCGCCATCTCGGTCTGTAGCGCGCTGCTGCTCGCGGCTCCCGCGGCGGCGCACGTCGTCGCCATGCCCACGTATCTCCCGAGCAAGAGCTCGGAGTCGATCACGCTCGAGGTGCCGAACGAGCTCTCCGAGCCGATGACGGGGTTCGTGGTGAACGCCCCGCCCGGGCTCGTGATCCACCACGCGGACCCTGTCGCGGGCTGGAGCGGCGTCGCAGATGGGACGAGCGCGAAGTGGACCGGCGGGTCGCTGCCGCCGAAGCAGACGGTGCGCTTCACGATCGCGCTCAAGGCGGACGTCGAGCCCGGGCTCGTCGAGCTCGACACGCAGCAGCTCTACGGCGGCACAGCCGTCACGTGGCCGGTGCAGGTCACGGTCGTGCCGGCTGCGGAGAGCCCGCGCCAGAACCTCGCGCTCGCCGGAGTCGTCGCGCTCATCGGTGTGCTCGTGACGGCCGCGATCGTGATGCTCGCGTGGCGTCGTCGCGACCCGAAGCGCCCGGACGCGCCATGACCGATCTGCATCTCCGGCGACTCGACCACGTCTCGCTGAACGTCAGCGACCGAGCCCGCTCGATCGCCTGGTACGCCGACGTGCTGGGACTCGAGCAACGCGGAGCCGCCAAACAGGACGACTGGCCCGTCTTCTTGGGCGAGTTCGGCGCGTGCATCGCTCTCTTCCAAGCAAAGGTGCGATCGCCCGCGCGCCAGGAGGAGTCGACAGGTCTGCGTCACATCGCGTTCATGGTCGGGCGCGAGGACATCGGCCGGGCGAAGACTCGCTTGGAAGAGCGTGGGGTCGAGTTCCGCTTCGAGGATCACGGCAACTCCCACTCCGTCTACTTCTCCGACCCGGACGGCAACGTCATCGAGCTGACGACCTACGAACCCTGACGGTCAGCCGCTGTTGCACGTCGCCGGCAACTCCACTCCACCGGTGGCCTCGACGCAAAGCGGTGCGCCGGTTGCGCCCGGCGCACTTCAAGAGAAATAGCGGGAGCCGCTGGTACGGTCGGGCGCGGCCATGATCTTCACGCAGTTCGTCGACGACGCTCTGGGCTGCGCGTCCTACCTCGTCGGCGATCCCGGTACGGGTGACGCCGTCGTCGTCGATCCGGCCTTCGCGATCGAGCAGTACCTCGCCGAGGCCGACAAGCGCGACGTGCGCATCGTCCGCGCCATCGAGACCCACACGCACGCCGACCACCTCTCCGGGCACGGGCGCCTCGGGCTCGAGCACGGCATCCGGGTGAGCGTGCACCCCGCCGCCGGCGCCGAGTACCCGAACGACCCGCTGCCCGACGGCACGGAGATCGAGCTCGGCGACATCGTGCTTCGCTGCATCCACACCCCGGGTCACCGGCCCGAGCACTGCTGCCTGGCGGTCAGCGACCGAACGCGTGGCGACGAGCCGTGGATCGTCCTCACCGGCGACTCGCTCTTCGTCGGCGACGCCGCACGGCCGGACCTCGCGGTCGAGGCGCGCGAGGGCGCGGAGGGTCTCTTTCACTCGCTGCGCCGGCTCGTCGAGCTGGGAGACGGCGTCGAGGTCTACCCGGGACACGTCGCGGGCTCGCTGTGCGGGAAGGCGATGAGCTCCAAGGCATCCACGACGATCGGCTTCGAGCGGCGCTTCAACCCGGCGCTGGAGCACGACGACATCACGCTCTTCATCGCCGAGTCCGCGGGTATCTCCGCGCCGCGGCCGCCGAACATGGAGCGCATCGTCGAGCTGAACCGTGGCCCGTTCGTCGGCGCGCAACCCGAGCCGGCAGGAGCTTCCGCTGCCGCCGGCCGGAGCACAGATCCTCGACGTGCGCTCGATCGAGGCCTTCGCAGCCGGACATCACGCTGGCGCGCTCAGCGTTCCCGTCTCTGGCACGGGATTCTCGACGAAGGCAGCGTTCGTGCTCGACGCCGGCCCGATCACCATCGCGGCGTCGGACGAAGACGAGGTCGTTCTCGCCACACGGTGCCTGCACTCGGTCGGGCACCTCGACATCGCGGGGTACGTGCTCGGAGGCGGAGCGGAGGCGCTCGAGCTCGTCTCGATCGAGCAGCTCGACGCGCTCCTCGCGAGCGGGGCGGAGCTCATCGACGTGCGCGAGAAGGACGAGCGCGACACGGGCTACATCGCCGGCAGCCGCAACATCCCGTACCGCCTGCTCGCGCTCGGCGAGGCCGATCTCCCGCGCGACAGGCCGATCGTGACGATCTGCGAGACGGGGCCGCGCGCTGCGATCGCCGCGAGCATCCTCGCCGCTCACGGCTTCGACGCGCATCCGGTCGTCAACGGAGGCATCGACTCGTGGGCCGCGGCCGGCAAGCCGACGGTCGAGTTCCGCCGCTGCGGCAGCTGACTCAGCTCGCGGCGGGCAGCAGCGGAGCGAAGCGCGGACGCGGCAGCGCGACGAGCTCCTGCGCCAGCGCCGTCTGCTTCGTGTCGTCGCGTCGCACGCCGAGCCAGATGCTGTCGTGCTGCCGCTCGGCAAGGGGGTTGACCCAGCCCTTCGTCCTCGGGATCGCGACGAGTGGAACCGATTCCCGGCGGGCGGTCAGCGCGAACGAGAGGTCCACGAGGTTCACGTGCTCCCACTCGCGCACGTCGAAGTTGAGCGTCGAGGTGCGGAAGGCCGTCGAGTCGGTCCCGAGCAGATCCACCTCGGTCGCGTCGTCGAGCGCCGCGCGGCGGTGCAGCACCGTCATGTCGCCGACGTACGACGCCACCGGCGACGAGAGGAGCGCCGCGTGGACTCCGACCGCCGCTCGGCCGCCGTGCTGCGCGAGGTGCGTCTCGAGCGTGTCGCAGTAGTCGGCCGGGTACTCGACGTCGTCGTCGACGGAGAAGAAGACGGACGGCTCGGCTTCACACGTGAGCCCGAGCAGCTTGCCGTTGGCGCGCAGGTCACCCCAGTCCTGGGAGCGCAGGACGCGAATCCGCTCGTGCTCGGCGTGCGCGGGAACGACGTCGAACCGGTCGAGGAACAGCCAGAGCCGGCTGACCTGCTCGAGGATCGACGCGATCGCGCGCGGCGCCGTGTCGGCACGCGACGGCATCGTCGCCATTCCCGCGACGCGCGGGAGGCCCGACGACCCCGTCACGACGCTCACGATCGCATCCGCCGGCACCGGCGGGATTCTACGAGGGCGGCCCGACCCGCTCCACCGTGTACTCCGCGGCGCGAATCGACTCGAGCAGCTCCTGGCAGTGCGACTCGTCGCGCGTCGAGACCGACGAGCTCGATCTCGGTCTGGAGCGCGCTCGTCGTGCGGCCTTCGCGGTGATGGTCGACCGAGACGACATTGCCCCGTCCGCGGGCGATCAGGTCGAGGACGCGGCGGAGCTCCCCCGGCCGATCCGGGATGAGGAGCCGGATCGCGAGGAAGCGCCCGGCCTCCGTCAGCCCGTGCCGCAGCACGGAGATGAGCGTCGTCGCGTCGATGTTCCCGCCCGAGAGGACGACGGCGACCGATCCCTTGCCCGACACCCGACCGGCGAGCAGCGCCGCGAGCCCGACGGCTCCGGCGCCCTCCACGAGGAGCTTCGTTCGCTCGACGCACAGGACGAGCGCCTCGGAGATCTCCTCGTCCGAGACCTGCACGGTGTCGTCGAGGAGCCGTTCGAGGATCGACGACGGCAGAGCGCCCGGGTGCTTGACGGCGATCCCGTCGGCGATCGTGTAGCCCGGCTGGCAGATCACGCCGATGGCGCGCACCTCGGGGCGGCGCTCCTTCAGCGCCAGGGAGATGCCTGCCGCGAGCCCCCCGCCACCGATCGGGATCAGCACCGTGTCCGCGTCGGGCGCCTGCTCGGCGAGCTCGAGGCCGATGGTGCCCTGGCCCGCGATCACGCGCTCGTCCTCGAAGGCGTGGACGAGCGTCGCGCCGGTGCGCTCGACGTGGGCCTGCGCTGCCGCGACCGCGTCCTCGAAGCTCTCGCCGGTGAGCTCGGTGTCCCCGCCGTACGACCGCGTCGCCTCGATCTTGGCCATCGGGGCGTCCTGCGGCATGAAGATCGTCGCCGGGATGCCCGCCTCGCGCGCGGCCCATGCGACTGCCTGCCCGTGGTTGCCCGCGCTGGCCGCGACGACGCCGGCGCTGCGCTCCTCGTCACCGAGGGTCGCGATGGTGTTGTAGGCGCCTCGGATCTTGAACGAGCCTGTCCGCTGAAGGTTCTCGGCCTTCAGGTACACCTGGCGGCCCGTGAGGCGCGAGAACGTCTCCGACGGGTACAGCGGCGTCACGCGCGAGATCCCGGCGAGGCGCTCGCGGGCGGCTTCGACGTCAGCGATCGTCGGCGCCATCGAGCTCGAACACCTCCTCCATGATCTGGCGGACGGCGCTCAGCGGATCGAGCTCACGCCCCTCCACCCGAGCCAGGACGCGCTGCAGACCGGGATCGCCCGCCACGGCGGCACGGAGATGCGCGCTCGCACGACTCGACGCCACGGCGAACACCTCGGCTGCGAGATTCTTGCGTCGGCGCTCCTCGAGGCGGCCATCGCGCTCGAGCGTCGCACGGTGCTGCTCGAGCGCATCCCAGAGCTCCGGGACGTTCTCCCCGTCGAGGGCGCCCGTGAGCAGGATCTCGGGCCGCTCGTCGGGCTGCGCGAGAGCGACGATCGAGCGCACCTCGTTGAGCATCGTCTTCGCCGCCGGGTGATCCATCTTGTTGATCGCGATCACGTCCGGGATCTCCATGATGCCCGCCTTCAGCGCCTGCACGGAGTCGCCCGATCCGGGCATGAGCACGAGGAGGACGGTGTCGGCGATCCCGGTGACCTCGACCTCGCTCTGCCCGGCTCCGACCGTCTCGACGAACACGACGTCCTTGCCCGCCGCGTCGAGGAGCAGGACTGCCTGCAAGCTCGCCTCCGCGAGCCCGCCCAGATGCCCACGCGTCCCCATCGAGCGGATGAAGACCCCGGGATCGAGGAAGTGGTCGGAAAGCCTGATCCGGTCGCCGAGGAGCGCGCCGTGCGTGAACGGGCTCGACGGATCGACGGAGACGACGCCGACCGTCTGCTCGCGCTCGCGGATGTGGGCGACGAGCGCGCCGATCAGGCTCGACTTGCCCGCTCCGGGAGGGCCGGTGACGCCGACGACCCGGGCACGACCGGTCTCGGCGTACACCTCGCGCACGAGCGGGTACGCGAGCGCGTCGCCGTCCTCGACGAGCGAGATGGCCCTGGCGAGCGCCCGCCGGTCTCCCTCGCGCACGCCGGCAACGAGCTCGTCGAGCGTCAGCTCCCGTCGCGCCACGCCGGGACTCTATGCGGCGCTACGGGGCTCGCTGCGCTTCGGCTTCGCGACGCGCCTCGATCTCCTCGAGCAGGCCGGCAATGCGCTCGAGGGGCGGCGCGTGCGTGCCGTTCGTGCCCGCCTCCACGGGCTCGGGCGCGCCGTGCTGGTGACCGTTGCTGAGCGCCGCGACCGCCGACTCCGAGCTCGCCTCGAACGCTTCGCCCTCGTCCTCCGTCGCGACCGGCAGCCAGCGCGTCATCAGGACGGCGACAGCGGCCGCGACGAGGTACACCACGCCTGCGCCCACCCAGACGGCGCGTGCGCCCACCACGTCCGTGAGCACGCCGGCGGCCGCCATCGCGAGCCCGAGCACGGCGTAGTTCGAGCTCATGATCGTCGCGAGCGCGCGGCCGCGGTACTGATCGGGGGCGCCACGCTGGACGAGGAGTCGGTTGCAGACGATCACGGACCCGTTCCCGGCGGCTCCTCCGACGACGAACGCAACGGCCAGCCAGATGGAGCCGCTCAGGGCAGCGGCGCCCCACCCCACGCCCATGAGCACGAGCGAGCCGATGTAGTTCCGGCGAAGCCCGACGCGGCCGAGCGCGGGCGCGCTGAGGAAGCTTCCGATTGCGAGCCCCACGCCGCTCGCGGCGACCAGCGCGCCGAACCCGAGATTGCCTGCGTCGAGGGTGTCCTTGGCGAACACGACCTCGGCGACGTTCACCGCCGCCGACCCGATGAGGGCGACGTTCCAGACGACGAGCACGGTACGCAGCGGCCGTCCGGTGACGACGAGCTTCAGGCCGTCGGCGACGTCGCGCCAGTGCCCCCGCGTCAGCGAGTCCTCCGAGCGCAGCTCGCTCTCCGAGATGCGGGCGACGAGCGCTGCGGAGACGAGGAACGTCACCGCGTTGACCACGTACGGCACGTCCGAGCTCCACGCCGTCACCATGAGCCCGGCGACGACCGGCCCGATCATCCACGAGAGGGTCTCCACCGTCACGACCAGTGAGTTCGCGTTGACGAGCTCTTCCTCCGGGACGAGGTTGGGGATCGCGGCATTCGCGGCGGGCAGGAAGAAGCCGGTCGCGATGCCCGAGACCGCCGCCAGCGCGACGAGCCCGCCGACGCCGTCGACGAACGGAAGCGCCGCGAACACCCCGAAGCGCACGAGGTCGGACGCGATCATCAGCCTTCGGCGCGAGAGCCTGTCGACGAGCGGGCCGAGCAGGAGCCCGATCACGACGATCGGGAGGAAATCCGCGATGAGGAGCGCGGCGACCCAGGTCCCCGATTTGGTCTCGTCGTAGACCTGGAGCGTCAGCGCGACGGCGGCGAGATACGTGCCGAAGCTCGACCCCGCGGAGGCAAGGAAGAGGTATCCGAAGGACGGCGAACGGCGAAGAAGGCCGAGACGGCTTGAGCTCTCCACGACCGGCGTTGACGCTACCACCAGTTTCCGATTTCGACTACGGCTCTTCCCGCCGTGTCCAAGCGGGACATGTCCGGGAAGTTCGGCACCGCGGCATGGGCGCCTGCTTCTCGCCGAGCGGCCCGGTTACGGCTCGTACGCGAGGTTCTGGCGAAGCCAGCGCTCGGACTCCGCGAGTTCGACACCCTTCCGCTGCGCGTAATCCGCGACCTGGTCCCGTCCCAGCCGGCCGACCGAGAAGTACCGGGCCTGCGGGTGGCCGAAGTAGAGGCCGCTGACGCTCGCGCCGGGTGTCGTCGCGTACGACTCCGTCAGCTCGATGCCGGCACGTCCGCCGTCGAGCAACGCCAGCAGCGTCCCCTTCTCGGAGTGGTCCGGGCACGCCGGGTAGCCGTAGGCGGGACGGATACCGCGGAAGCGCTCGCCGATCCGCTCGTCGCGCGTCAGCGCCTCGCCGGGCGCGTACCACTCGCGGCGGGCACGTTCGTGCAGCCATTCGGCGAATGCCTCGGCCAGGCGGTCGGCGAGCGCGCGCACCATGATCGCGCGGTAGTCGTCCAGTTCGGCCGCGAACCCGTCGGCGAGTGCCTCGCTACCGTGGATCGCGACCGCGAACGCGCCGATGTGATCCAGGAGGCCCGTCTCACCGGGCGCGACGAAGTCGGCGAGCGACCGGTTCGGACGCGAGTCGGCGTGGTCCGCCTGCTGGCGCAGCATGGGAAGCCGAACGCCGTCGTCCAGCACCACGTCGTCGCCGTCCGCGCTGGCCGGCCAGAAGCCGTACACGCCTCGCGCCTGGAGCGAGCCGGCACGCGCGATCTCGTCGAGAAGCTCGTTCGCCCCGGCGAAGAGATCGCGTGCGACGGCGCCCTTCTCGGGATCGTCGAGGATGGCCGGATAGCGGCCCTTCAGCTCCCAGGCATGGAAGAAGAACGTCCAGTCGACGTACTCGCGGAGCGTCGCCACGTCCTCTTCCACCAGACGCGTTCCCGTGAACGGGGGCGTCGCGAGGTCGTCCGCATGCCAGTCGATCGGCGTGCGGCGCGTGCGCGCCTCGCGCAGGGACAGCAGCGGCTTGCGCCCCTTCTCGGCGTGGAGCCCGCGGAGTCGCTCCTGGTCGGCGCGGTTCTCGGTGTCGAGCCGCGCCCGACGATCGGTGTCGAGGAGATCTCCCACGACACCCACCACGCGCGAGGCGTCGAGGACGTGCACGGTCGGCTGGCCGTACTCGGGCGCGATGCGAACGGCCGTGTGCTGGCGCGAGGTCGTGGCGCCGCCGATGAGGAGCGGCAACTCGAAGCCGCGTCGCTCCATCTCCTTGGCGACCGAGACCATCTCGTCGAGCGACGGCGTGATGAGCCCGGAGAGGCCGACGATGTCGCAGTCCTGCTCGATCGCGACGTCCAGGATCCGGTCGGCCGGCACCATGACGCCGAGATCGATCACGTCGTAGCCGTTGCAGCCGAGGACGACGCCGACGATGTTCTTGCCGATGTCGTGCACGTCGCCCTTCACCGTGGCCATCACGATCCGGGCTGCCGAGGAGCGCTCCGTCTTCTCCGCCTCCATGTAGGGCTCGAGGTACGCGACGGCTCGCTTCATCGCGCGCGCGCTCTTCACGACCTGCGGGAGGAACATCTTCCCGGAGCCGAACAGGTCGCCGACGATCTTCATCCCGTCCATGAGCGGCCCCTCGATCACGTCGAGCGGCCGTGCGGACTCGGCCCGTGCCTCCTCCGTGTCCTCCTCGATGAAGTCCACGACACCGTGAACGAGCGCGTGCGCGAGCCGGTCGGCCACGGGCGCCTCCCGCCACGAGAGGTCGAGCTTGCGCTCGGTCGCCCCGCCGGTCACCGTCGACGCGTACTCGACGAGCCGCTCGGTCGCATCCTCGCGGCGGTCGAAGAGGACGTCCTCCACTCGCTCGAGCAGATCCGGCTCGATGTCCTCGTAGACGGCGAGCTGTCCGGCGTTGACGATCCCCATGTCGAGCCCCGCGCGGATCGCGTGGTAGAGGAAGGACGCGTGCATCGCCTCGCGCACCGCGTCGTTGCCGCGGAAGGCGAAGGAGAGATTCGAGATCCCGCCGGAGACGAGCGCGCCCGGGCAGCGCTCCTTCAACAGCGGGATCGCATCGATGAACGCCTTCGCATAGGTCGCGTGCTCCTCGATACCGGTCGCCACCGCGAGGATGTTGGGGTCGAGGATGACGTCGTCCGGCGCGAAGCCCGCCTGCGTCGTGACGAGGTCGTACGCACGGCCGAGGATCTCGACCTTGCGCTCGACGGTGTCCGCCTGCCCTCGCTCGTCGAAGGCCATGACCACGACCGCGGCACCGAACCGGCGAACCGTCCGCGCCTGCTCGAGGAACGGCTCCTCGCCCTCTTTCAGCGAGATCGAGTTGACGACGCCCTTGCCCTGCAGGCAGCGCAGGCCGGCCTCGAGCGCCGAGAAGCGGGAGCTGTCGACCATGATCGGCAGCCGTGCGGCCTCGGGCTCGGTGGCGAGGAGATTGAGGAAGGTCGTCATCGCCTGCTCGGCATCGAGCAGGTCGGCGTCCATGTTCACGTCGAGCAGGTTCGCTCCACCCCGGACCTGCTCCAGCGCGACGTCGACCGCTCCCTGGAAGTCGTTCGCCTCGATGAGCCGGCGGAAACGCGCCGACCCGGTCACGTTCGTGCGCTCGCCCACGACGACGAACCCGGTGTCCGGCCCGATGACGAACGGATCGAGGCCCGAGAAGCGCGGCCTCGGGTCGCGCTCCGGGACGCGCCGCGGCGGCAGCCCCGCGACGGCCCGGGCGATCGCTCGCGTGTGCTCGGGCGTCGTGCCGCAGCAGCCGCCCACGAGGTTGACGAGGCCGTCCTCCGCGAACGCGCGGAGGTAGCGGCTCGTGTCGGCCGCTTGCTCGTCGTGCAGCCCGAGCGCATTCGGGAGCCCGGCGTTCGGATGGCACGAGACGTACGTGGACGCGACGCCCGCGAGCCCTTCGAGGAACGGCCGCATCTCCGTCGCGCCGAGCGAGCAGTTGACCCCGACGATGAACGGCTCGGCATGCTCGACGGAGATCCAGAATGCGTCCGAGGTCTGGCCGGAGAGATTGCGGCCGCTGCGGTCGATCGCGGTGAACGAGAGCCACAGCGGCAGACTCGGGCGCGACTGCCTGCGCGGCCACGATCGCCGCCTTGGCGTTCAGGGTGTCGAAGATCGTCTCGACGAGGAGGAGGTCGACGCCCCCGTCACGGAGCGCGCGGATCTGCTCCTCGTACGCGGCCTGCACGGCGTCGAACGTCACGGCGCGAAAGGCCGGCTCGTCGACCTTCGGCGAGAGCGACAGCGAGACGTTGAGCGGCCCGACCGAGCCCGCGACGAACCGCGGCTTCTCCGGCGTCCGCGCCGTCCAGGCGTCGGCGGCAGCACGCGCGAGGCGGGCTCCTTCGAGGCTCATCTCCGCTGCAGCGCCCCCGAGGGCGTAGTCGGCCTGTCCGATCGACGTCGCAGTGAACGTGTTCGTGGTCGCGATGTCCGCGCCCGCGTCGAAGTACGCGTCGTGGATCTCGGCGACGATCTCCGGCGCGGTGAGGTTCAGGAGATCCGGGTCGCCCTTGACGTCGTGCGTGTGCGTTGCGAACCGCTCCCCGCGGTACTCCTCCTCGCTCAGCCCGCGGCGGTGGATGAGGACGCCCCACGCCCCGTCGAGCACGAGGATTCTCTCGGCGAGATGCTGTTGGAGGTGTTCGGTGACGTCCTTCACGAAGATCGGCTCCCGCCTAAAGGGTCGGGAGCCGGAAGGCTCTCGCGCTTTAGGCGTTTGGTAACCCGGTCGCCAAGCTGCCGTTCAAAGCTCTCCGGGGCTCTCTCAGGCTAGCGAATACGCCCGTCGGTACGAGAATCCTGCGGCGTCAGCCGGCGAAGACGCGTCGCTCCGCGTCTGCGATCACATCGTCTCGCGACGGCGGGCTCAGCATCAGCTCGACGATGGTCTCAGCGCGCGGATCGTCCGTCGCCCGCATGAGCGCCACCGCCGAGTCGACGTCGTACTCGGTGCGTCGGAGCTCGACGTCGGGACCGAGGAGCGCCCAGCGGGCGCCCCGCCCGGCCTCGTAGGGAAGGCCGACGCTTCCCGGCCCGATCGTCCGGATCCCGTCGACGACGCGGTCGTAGCTCACGTGGACGTGCCCGGTGACGACGACGTTCGCGTCGACGTCGGCCATGAGCTCGTGGACCCGCTCTGCCGGGGTCCGCTCGGTGACGCACTCCTCGTCCGAGCGCGGCGAGCCGTGGCAGAAGCACGTCGGCCCGAGGCCGTCGACGTCGACGAGCACGGTCGGCTCGAACCCGGCGAGAAACGCGAGATCCTCAGGCGTGTGCATCGACGCCATCCACGCGCCTCGCCCGTCGAGGTCCATGCCCACGGCACGGTCGGCGTTGCCGCGAACGAAGCGCGCGGGGATCTCCAGCGCGCGGACGAGCGCGAGCGTCTCCTGCGGGAGCGAGCCCCAGGTCAGGTCACCGCAGAAGACGACGAGGTCAGGCCGCTCGCGCTCGACCTCTTCGAGGACCGCCGCAAGAGCGGGCGCGTTGCCGTGAACGTCCGCGAGCGCGGCGACGCGCATCTAGCCGGTGGTTCGACCGGAGACCGAGAGCTGGTTCTCGGCGTGCTTGATGCGCTGCTCGAGCTGCCAGCGATCCGCCGTCGACTCGCCGGCCTCGAGCCTCTCGAGCTCCGCCTGCGCCGCCTCGAGCTGGCCGCGAGCCCTCTCGTCGTCGATCTCCGTCACGCTGACGGCGTCGTCGACGAGCGCGAGCGCGCGATCGAGCTCGACCTTGAAGAAGCCCGGCCCCGTCGCGAACTCGAGGACCTCGTTCGGACCGAGGTGGATGCGCGTCGAGCCCGACTTGAGGGTCGCCACCAGCGGCGCGTGCCGCGCGAGGACGCCGATCTCTCCGGCGGCGCCGGGAACGATGATCATCTCGGCCTCGCCGTCGAAGGCCGCGCCGTCCGGGGTGACGAGCGCGACGTCGAACTTCGGATGAGACTCAGCCACGGCTCGTTACGCCGCGACGGCCTCGGCCTGCCGCGCCTTCTCCACCGCGTCCTCGATCGTCCCCACCATGTAGAACGCCGACTCGGGAAGCTCGTCGTGCTGGCCGTCGATGATCTCGCGGAAGCTGCGGATCGTGTCCTCGAGCTTCACGTACTTGCCCGGCGTGCCCGTGAACTGCTCGGCGACGAAGTTCGGCTGCGAGAGGAAGCGCTCGATGCGGCGCGCGCGGGCGACGACGACCTTGTCCTCGTCCGTCAGCTCGTCCATGCCGAGGATCGCGATGATGTCCTGCAGATCCGTGTAGCGCTGCAGCGTCTGCTGCACGGTCGTCGTGACCTCGTAGTGATCGGCCGAGACGATCCCGGGCTGCAGCGCCCGCGACGTCGACTTGAGCGGATCGACCGCGGGGTAGATCCCCTTCTCCACGATCGCGCGGTCGAGGACGACGGTCGAGTCGAGATGCGCGAACGTGTTCGCCGGAGCCGGGTCCGTGAGGTCGTCGGCGGGCACGTAGATCGCCTGCACCGACGTCACCGAGCCGGTGAGGGTCGAGGTGATCCGCTCCTGGAGCTGGCCCATCTCCGTCGCGAGCGTCGGCTGGTAGCCGACGGCGCTCGGCATGCGCCCGAGCAGGGCGGAGACCTCGGAGCCCGCCTGCACGAAGCGGAAGATGTTGTCGATGAACAGCAGGACGTCCTGGCCCTCGTCGCGGAAGTACTCCGCCATCGTCAGGCCGGAGAGCCCCACGCGCAGGCGCGCGCCCGGCGGCTCGTTCATCTGCCCGTAGACGAGGGCAACCTTGTCGATCACCCCGGACTCGGTCATCTCGAGCCAGAGGTCGTTGCCCTCGCGGGTGCGCTCACCGACGCCGGCGAACACCGAGACGCCGCCGTGCTGGAGCGCGACGTTGTGGATCAGCTCCTGGATGAGGACGGTCTTGCCGGTACCGGCGCCGCCGAAGAGCCCGACCTTGCCGCCCTTCACGAACGGCGCGATCAGGTCGATCACCTTGATCCCCGTCTCGAAGGTCTCCATCTTCGGCGAGAGGTCGCGGAAGCTCGGCGGCTCCCGATGGATCGACCACCGCTCGACGCCCTCCGGTATCGGACCGGCTTCGTCGATCGGTTCGCCGATCACGTTCCAGAGGCGACCGAGCGTCGCGGCGCCGACGGGAACGGAGATCGGCGAGCCCGTGTCCACGCACGTGGCGCCACGTGACAGGCCGTCGGTCGAGTCCATCGCCACGGCGCGAACGCGGTCGTCGCCGAGGTGCTGCTGCACCTCCGCCACGAGCGTCCGGGTCGTGTCGCCCTCGCTGACGGCGATCTCGAGGGCCGTGTAGATCTCAGGGAGCCGGTCGGGAAAGACGGCGTCGATGACGACGCCCTTGATCTCGATGATCCGGCCTGTATTCGCGGTGTCTCCGTTGTCGGGCATACGTCTCCTCAAAGGGTTCCCCGGCTCACACGATGACCGGTGCCGGCGGGCCTCAACTCTACCGCAGCGCGCGTCGAGAACGGGCGGTTGCCTGTTCACGCGGTACTCGAATTCGCAGCCGGGGCGCAACACGAGGCTGGCTATCCTCCCGGCGTGAGCTCCAGATGGAACTGGCCCATCATCGCCGGTGTGGCCATCGCCGCGCTCGTCGCCGCGGTCGTTCTGGGGAGGGCGTTCGCAGGGGGCGGCGAGCCGAGCTCGCAGGCGGACTACCAGGCCGCGGTGGTGGTGGCGCGCAACCGTGTCGACTTCGCCCTGGGGCGGCTCTCGAAGGCTCAGTCCCTCGAGGAGCTGACCACTCGCATGGACGAAGCGGCAGCCGAGATCGACAAGGCCGCGGGGGAGCTCGACGACACGACGCCTCCTGCCGGCCTCGAAAGCCCGCACGGACGGCTCGTTGACGATCTCGGGTCGTTGTCGACGGACGTGCAGGGCATAGCCGATCAGCTGCGCGTACCGGGCTACGACGACATCCTCCAGGGTGCGGAGGGTCTCAACTTCCCCAGCTGGGACAAGGTCAACAACGTGCTCCGCGAGCTGCGTCGGCTGGGGATCAAGGTCGAGCTCCTGTCGCGCCATACGACCTAACCGGCCCGCGAGCAGTCCGTCTCAGTGACCATGAAGCGCGCGACGTTGATCCTGCTCGTGACGAGCATCTGCGCCGGAGTGCTCAGCGGCGGGGCCGGGAGCTCCACGGGCCCGGTTCCCGACTTCCCGATACCGGGAACGACCGACTTCTACCTCAAGCAATGCTCCAAGCTGCCAGAGGCGCGAAAGCCAACCTGTTACATCCGAGGGCTGCTCGCCGAGGTCGAGAAGACCAACGACCCGGCCCGCACGCTCCCGCGCATCGACGACGACGTCCACCGAAACGGCGGGTACCTCGAATCGAACTGCCACATGTTCATGCACGCCGTCGGGCGGACCTGGGCAACCCGGCACGGCGTGACGTTCGAGAACCTCAACCGCTACGTGCCCAGGTCCAACGACCCGGGCTGCTCCGCAGGATTCGGCATGGGGCTCGTCATGCACCTGGGGGTGCAGGTCGTTCTCAACCCGCGCAGCGCGCTCAGGTCCTGCACGAGCCTCCCGACACGATTCCGCGAGTACACGTGCATCCACGGCACGGGTCACGCCCTCATGCGCGGCTACCACGGTCAGCTCCCGGGAGCGGTGCTCGCGTGCACCAAGCTGGGGCCGAGATTCGCTCCTGACTGCGCGCAAGGGGCGTTCCACGACTACTGGATCTCCCTGAGCAGCGGCGACGGGACGACGCGTCCGAAGAACGCCGACACGAACCCGAAGTCGCTCTGCGGGCGCTTTTCGTTCCCGAGGCCGTGCTGGTATCGCTACTTCTGGGAGCGCCAGGGGTACGAATGGGTCGGAGGCGTCGACGGCCTCCTGCGACTGTGCGGGGACTACTCCGGGCTGCAGCGGGCCGGCTGCATGGGCGGCGCGTCACTTCTCCTCTCCCGCGAGCGCGAGAGCGCCGACCACGCACTCATCTGCTCGCGTCTCGAGGCGACGGACTCGCTCGACTGCCTGCGGGGCGTCAACGTCCCGGTCGTGGCGACGAACAAGTACGAGCAACTGCGGCTCTTCCGCACCTGCGCGAAATTCCCGCAGCACGCGCAGCACCGCTGCTACGCATGGTTCGGGAAGACGTTGACGGTGGTCACCGACGGCCGCTTCGCACGGTCGGGGTGCCCGAACCTCAACGTGCCGGATGTCCGCGCGGCCTGCGTCGCCGGTGCCCGACGCGCCGGCCGAGGCGCTCGTCACGTTCTCCTAGCGCCCGGGCTCACTCACTCACGCGAGGGCTCGAGCCCCACGCGCTCACACAGCGGTCTGCGGGCCTCCGGGGCTGCGGTCCGTGATCTCGGGCGCATTGGCGAGGTCCGCCAGCTCCCGTTCGGGTCGCCACGACGTCGTGAACAGCGTCGCCGGCGCCGCCGAGGGCGAATCCCCGGCGGGCCGGAGCTCATCGGCGGCCATTCGGCTGGCAACACCTGCGATGGCGAGCGCCATGACCGCGGCGACGGCCACCTGCGCTCCGATGACCGAGAACCCACGCCGGCGAGGAATGACCACCGAGCGCGCGAGCGGCTCGAGCGGCGCCGCACGAAGCTCGGTCGTGAACTCCGCCACCGAGGCCTCGAACTCGCGGCAGTCGGCACAGCGCGCGAGGTGTGCCTCGAGCATCCTCACCTCGAGCTGCGACAGCTCGGAGTCGAGCCGCAGGGAGACCTGCGCTCGAACCCTGTCGCAGTTATGAGGTACCGGCGCCACGCTCATGTTCCCTAGAGACGACGAGGCGCACGAAGAGTTAGACCGTGGAGAGAGGCTGGCCGTTCCCCTTGCTCACCACGCCGAGCGGCGAGGCGACCTCCGCGAAGTGGCACGCGACCGGCTGGTTCCCTCCGGGTCGCGGAACGAGCGCGGGGACCTCCTCGGCACAGATCGCCTGCGCCTTCCAGCAGCGCGTGCGGAAAACGCATCCTGACGGCGGGTTCGCGGGGCTCGGGACATCCCCTTCGAGCACGATCCGCTGGCGCTTCCCGCGCAGGTTCGGCGAGTCGATCGGCACGGCCGAGAGCAGCGCCTGCGTGTACGGGTGCATCGGCGTCCTGTAGATCTCGTTTCGGGTGCCGAGCTCGACGACCTTGCCGAGGTACATCACCGCGATGCGATCCGAGACATGACGAACGACCGAGAGATCGTGGGCGATGAAGAGGTACGTCAGCCCGAACTCGTCCTGGAGCTGTTGGAGCAGGTTGACGACCTGGGCCTGGATCGACACGTCGAGAGCAGAGACCGGTTCGTCCAGCACGATCATCCTCGGGTTCAGCGCGAGCGCGCGCGCGACGCCGATTCGCTGACGCTGCCCGCCGGAGAACTCGTGGGGGAACCGATTGCCGTGCTCGGGGCTCATTCCGACCGTGCGCAGGAGCTCCTCCACGCGGCGCTTGCCCTCCGCGCCGCGGTAGAGCCCGTGGATGCGCAACGGCTCGCCGACGATCTCACGCACCGTCATCCGCGGGTTCAGCGACGCGTACGGATCCTGGAAGACGATCTGGATGTCACGGCGGACGGGACGCATCTGTCGCCGCTTGAGCTTCGTGATGTCGCGGCCGTCGAAGACGATCTTGCCGGCCGTCGGCTCGAGCAGCTTGATGATCGTGCGCCCCAGCGTCGTCTTGCCGCAGCCCGACTCGCCGACGATGCCGAGCGTCTCACCGGGCTGCACCGTCAAGTCGATCCCGTCGACCGCCTTGACCTGACCGACGGTGTGCTTGAACAGCCCCGCCTTGATCGGGAAGTACTTGACGAGGCCCTCGATGCGGAGCAGCTCGCCACCGTTCGTCGCCGCCGCGTCCGCGGCGACGGGAGCCTGCGTCTCGCTCACGGGCTCTCGTCCACGCCAGACCCCACGCCGACGCGTTCCGCCCCGAGCTCTTCGGCGAAGTGGCATGCGGAGCGATGGGTTTCTCGCTCACCCGCGGCGCTTCTGAGCGCCGGGATGTCCGTCCGACAGATCGCCCGGCCCTGTGACACCGTGCAGCGGGGGTGGAAAGCGCAACCCGGAGGAAGGCTGATGAGGCTCGGCGGCTGTCCCGGGATCGGCTCGAGCCGCTCCAGCTCGACATCGAGCTTCGCCAGGCTCTTCATGAGGCCGATCGTGTAGGGATGCCGCGGCGAGTTGAAGATCTCGAAGACGTCACCCTGCTCGACCACGCGCCCCGCGTACATCACGACGACGCGGTCCGCGAGCTCGGCGACGAGCCCAAGATCATGCGTGATCAGGACGATCGCGGCTTGCGTCTCGCGCTGCGCGGCTTTCAGCACCTCGACGATCTGGGCCTGGATCGTGACGTCGAGAGCGGTCGTCGGCTCGTCGGCGATGAGCACGGCGGGATCGTTCGCCATCGACATCGCGATCATCGCGCGCTGGCGCATGCCCCCCGAGAACTCGTGCGGGTACTGGTCGATGCGTCGCTCCGGGTAGGGGACGCCGACCGTCTCGAGCAGGTGGATCGTCCGCTCACGTGCAGCGTCGTCCTTCATGTCCGGGTGGTGGGCGAGAAGCGCTTCGATGATCTGCGCACCGATCGTGAACACGGGATTCAGCGACGTCATGGGATCCTGGAAGATCATCGCCATCTGCCCACCGCGCAGCTCCCTGAGGCGCTTCTTGGACATCGCGAAGAGGTCCTCGCCCTCGAACGTGGCGCCGCCGTTGGCAATCCGACCGGGCGGCATGGGAATGAGGCCGAGAAGAGCCATCGTCGAGACGCTCTTGCCGGATCCCGACTCACCGACGATCCCGAGCACCTCGCCCGGATAGAGCTCCCAGCTGACCTCGTTGACTGCGTGAACGACTCCGTCCTCGGTCTTGAACTCGACGGTGAGCTCGTTGACGGAGAGGACCGGCTCAGGCACGGACTCGTTGCTGGGGGTCCAGCGCGTCGCGAAGACCGTCGCCGACGAAGTTGACGGCGAGCGCGATGACGACGATCACGAGACCCGGGAACGTCACGAGCCACCAGGCCGCGAAGCCCGAGACCTGGCCGTCGGCGATGAGCTTCCCCAGCGCCGGTGTAGGCGGCTGGACGCCGAAGCCGAGGAACGAGAGCGCAGCCTCGATGAGGATCGCCGCGGCGATCAGCAGCGTCATCGTGACGACGATCGGCCCGATGCTGCTCGGCAGCATGTGCCGGAACATGATTCGGAGATCCCCCGCCCCGGCTGCCTTGGCAGCCTCGACGAACTCCTTCTCGCGCAGCGAGAGGAACGTGCCGCGGACGATACGTGCGAGGTTCACCCAGAGCAGGAACGCCAGGATGAGCCCGACCCGAAACGGCTTGCCCTGGCCGAGATAGGCCGAGAGGACGAGCAGGATGACGAGGAACGGGACGACGAGCAGAAGGTCGACGAACCGCATCATGAGGTTGTCGATCTTTCCGCCGTAGTAGCCGGAGACAGCTCCCACGATCGTGCCCAGAACGGTCGCCACCACGGCGACGAAGAGCGCCACCCAGAGCGACGTGCGGAGCCCGAAGATGACGCGGCTCAGGTAATCGCGCCCGAGCTCGTCGGTACCGAACAGGTGCCCGCCGCTCAGCGTCGGGCCTTGCAGGATGATGCTGTAGTCCTGTTCGTCGTAGCCGTAGGGGGCGACCACGTTGGCGAAGATCGCCACCAGCGCCGCCACGACCAGGATGATCAAGCTCACGACGGCGAGCCGGTGGCGCAAGAACCGTATGCGAACGTATGCCCACTGGCTCCGCGCCTTCACCTCGAGGCCCGACTGGTAGCTCAGGTCCAGATCGGACGCGACGGGGCCTCCCGTCGTTGCGACGGCCGCGGTCAGCGGCGCCGAGGCCCCGAGCATGCCGGGCTCCTGCGTCGTCGAGCGCATCAGGTCGTCGGGTGGGGGTCGCTCAATCAAGTCGCACCCGCGGGTCGAGGAAGCCGTAGGCGAGGTCGGCGAGCAGATTGAAGATGATGACGAAGACGGCGGTGACCATCAAGAACGCCATCACCGGGTAGGGGTCGCCGGCATTCAGCTTGGTGATGAAGTAGAGGCCCATGCCGTCGAGTGCGAAGATCGTCTCCGTCACGACCGCGCCTCCCAGCAGCGCGCCGAAGTTCAGCGCGACGACCGTCACCATCGGGATCAGGGCGTTGCGAAATGCGTGCTTCATCGTGACTCTGCGCTCCTCGAGGCCCTTCGCGCGCGCCGTTCGCACGTAGTCCGCATTGACGACCTCGAGCATCGACGTGCGCATGAACCGAGAGTACTGCGCGATGCTGGCCACCATGAGCACGAGGATCGGCAAACCGAGGTGCTGCGCACGGTCGAGGGCGAAGTGGAGGCCGGTGCCCGGATCGACGCCGCTCAGATTCGCCACGTAGAAGATCCGCACGTGGAACCAGAGGTAGATGTTCACGAACAGCACCTGAAGCATCAAGGCGAGCCAGAAGACGGGTATCGCCAGCCCCACGAAGCTCGCCGTGGTAGCGGTGTAGTCGAACACGCTGTACTGGCGTAAGGCCGAGAAGACACCGATCCCGACCGCCAGCAGGATCGCGAGCAGCTCCGCCACGACGACGAGCTGAAGCGTATGGCCCATCGCCCGCTTGAGGTCAGGGAAGATCGGCGTGTCGTTGATCGTCTCCGTGCCGAACTTGTTCGTCACGACGTCCTTCATCCAGTAGCCGTAGCGGACGTAGATCGGCCGGTCGAGGTGCTTGCGCTGCTCGATGTTGTGGATCGTCTGCTCCGAGATGTTCGGCTGCATCCGGAGAAATCCGATCGGGCTCGTGACGAGACTCATGCCCCAGAACACGAGGACGCTCGCCGCGAACAGGACGACGATGCTGTAGAGGAGCCTGCGGATGACGTAAGTGAGCACGGCCTACGCTCCTGATCTTAGAACGATGTCCCGCCCCCGCCGGCGGGCGGGGGCGGGACTGGACGTCGTGCAGCAGATCACTGCACGTCGAACGGTGATGCGCTTGCTACGAGGTGACACTCCAGGTCTCGGAGTTCCAGGTCGAGCCCTGCTGCGTCGGGTTCTTGATGACACCCTTGACCTTGTTCGCGTTGATGAGGTACGTCGGGCGTGAGAACACCGGGATCGAGTACACGTCATCGGCGAGAATGACCTCTGCCTTGTTCAGCAGGTTCGCTCGCGTCGTCTCGTCGGCGGTGAACTTCGCCTTGGTCAGCATGGCGCTCGCCTTCCTGTCGCAGGCGGCCATGTAGTTCTGGTCGCCACCGCAACCCTGAATGCTGGCGAAGTTGCCAGTGTTCGACGGGCTGCTCAGGAAGGTGAACAGGACCATCTGCCAGTCGCCGGAGGTGAGGGTTCCGCCTCCGAACAGCACGGCCGGCGAGATGAACCGCGGCGTGAGCTCGATACCCACGCTCTTGAGCTGCTTCTGGATGATCTCGAACGTCAGAGCCCGCAGCGGGTTACCCGACGTCGTCGTGAAGACGAACGAGAGCTTGCCGACGTTCGGGCAGCTGTAGATGCTCGAGTTGTTGGCGGCAGGCTTGGCCGGGCCGCCCGTGCACCCGTTCTTCTTCAGCAGAGCGATGACGTTCCGCTGGCTGAACTTCCACTTCGCGTACGGCGTCTTGTACTGGGGCTCGAACGGCTTGTAGATGTTGCTCTGCAGGACCGGGAGCTCCTTGGCCGACTGCACGAGGCCAGTCTTGACGTACAGGACGTCGCGGATCTGGGCACGGTTGATGCCCTGGATGATCGCCTGGCGGACGTACTTCAGCTTCAGAGCCGGATGGGCCTTCGCACCCTGCTGGAAGTCGATGTGCTCCCACTGGTACCCGGAGCCCGCCTGAACCTTGAAGCCCTTGTCCTTGTAGAAGTCGACGATCTGGACCTGGGGCTGCGGCTCGACGACTTCGCCCTCGCCGCTCTTGAGCGCCTGGAACTGCGAGGCACCCGCGAGATAGCGGACGACGATCCGGTCGAGCTTCGCCTTGGGACCAGCGGCGTACGCGGCGTTCCGCAGCATCGTGAGCTGCGTGCCCTTCTGCCAGCTCCCGAACTTGAAGGCTCCGCTCGAGATGTCGATCGAGTCGGACCAGAGCTTGTTGAAGTCCTGGCCGACCACCTTGTGCGCCGGGAGGATCTGGGCGCCCAGGATGAACTCCCAGTTGTAGAACGCCCGATGCGGCTTGAAGGTGACCGTGAACTTCTTGCCCTGCACCTTGATGTTCGCGATGTCCTCCCAGCCCTCGCGCGAGACGATGTCCCAGTTCGGGTTCATGATCGTCTTGTACGTGGCCACGAAGTCAGCGCCGGTGATCTGCCGGCCATCGCTCCACTTCGCGGTCGGCTTGTAGGTCGCCGTGGCCGTCAGCGGCTCTTTCCTCAGGATCTTCGGTCGCGCCGTCAAGAGCTCGGGCGTTACCTGGACCTTGTTGTTGTAGATCAGGCCGGCGTTGAGGATCTTGTTCATGACCAGGGCAACGGTGTACCCGTTCCCCTCAGAGAGGAACGGGTTGAGAATCCCCGGCTCCTGGTCGTGGATAATGACCGCGGTACCCGCGGACGCGCGCTCCGGGCCGGCTGTTGCAGCCGGGCCTACGACGAGGCTCGCGATGATCGCGACTGCCCCGCCGAGGAGCAAGATCGAACGCTTACGCATGTACTCCCTCCATCCGAGTGGTCCCCTGCAGGTACTCGTCGTGGCCCGGAGTAGCCCGAATCGCTCGCGACGCGCACAGCCGTCGCCGGGTCATGCAGGTGTCTCCGGATGCCATCGACAAGTGCAGGATCATAGTGTGTGACGTAGCGGAGTCAATTTCGTTAGGAGGGGGCGAAAGATGCGAATTCCAGGCGATGAGCGGCGAGAGCCGAGCCTTCAGGTGGCCACCGAGGACGTCGTGCGCTATGCCGTCGAAGCCGGGCCGCTCGTGGAGCGCTCGGTCGGCGTGGGCTGGTACGACGCGCACGGAAGCGATGTCGACCGAGCAGCGCTCACGCTCTGCCGGCTCCGCCGCGCGAGCGCAGGACAACGCGGAGGCCCGGGACACGGAGACGCCGCCGTTCGCGATGCGCTCGACGGAGTGGGAACCGGCGCCATCGTCTGGCTCCTGAGCCGGGCCATCTCCTATATGGACGAGAGCGGGTTTCCGGAGGCGGTCGCACCATGGTTCCCCGACGAGGAGCCGACGGACTAGCGATCTCGTCGCCACAGGACGAGGAACAGCGGCGCCAGCGCCGCCGCGGCGAGGTACGGCGCGAGGGCGACGCGCCCGCTCTGCTCTCCGCGGACGACGGTCGGCCCGGAGCCGAGGCGGCGTCGAACGTCCTCTCGAGCCTGCACGACCTCGTCTTCACCGAAGACGCTGCCGCCCACTGCCCGACCGACGCGTTCGAGGAAGGGGCGGGCGGACGGGTCGGGCCGGTAGCGGCGCTCGGGGGCGTCCCCGGTGAAGACCCGCTCGCCACCATCCCAGAACTGCACGAAGACGGGCTCGATGGCCGGCGCCTGACGGAAGACGTCCCCGAGCCGTGCGGTGGAGACGGGCTGGCTCTCGCCGTCGGTGAGGACGACGACGACTCGCTTGCGCGACGTCGGCGTGAAGTAGCGCTGGCCGCGAACGGTCGCCAGTGCGTCGAGGCTGGTCGCCGTGGTGGCGAGGCTCGACCTCGGCGGGGGGCGCTCGATGCCGACCGAACGATCGAGCGTCGCGTTGAACACGTCCTTGTCGACTCCCGGGAAGAGATGCGGGAGCGTCCGATCGGTCAGCGAGGCGATGCCCACGGGAACCTCGGGGATGGACGCCCGAAGCAGTGAGGCGAATCGCTTTGCCCGCGCGAGCCGCGTCGGCGACCCCGCATCGTGGCGGGCGAGCATGGAGCGCGAGATGTCGACGACGATGAAGACCTCGGCGTCGGTTCGCGTCCGCAGCGTGGACGTCCGCTCGAGCACGGGCTGCGCGGCCGCGGCTCCGAGGAACGCTCCCGCGGCGATCACCGCGCCGACCGCCACGACCAGATGCCGGGCGGACGGCGTCGACAGCTCCAGCGAGCCGCGGACGCGCTGTGCGCGGCGATGGATGAAGTAGAGCGCCGTCAGCGGCAGCAACACGCCGATCGCGAGGACCGCGCCGACGGGCGTGAGGAAGACGAGCGAGCTCGCCATCAGTATCCCGAGCCGGGATCGCCTGTGCCGGCGCCCTTGGCTCCGCTTCCACCCGGTGTCGGATTCGCTCCGCCGGATCCCTCGGTCAGCTGGTAGCCGCGCCCGCGCTGAAAGGCGAGCTCGAGATTGTGCTTCGCCTCGTCGTTCGAGGGGTCGAGCGCGATCGCGAGGCGGAGGCTCGCGACCGTGCTCGACAGGAGCGCCTCGCGCTCCTCGGTCTCCGTGATGAAACGCGCGAGCCCGAGCACACCGAGGAGGCCCGCCGCACGCGAGCGCCGGGCAGCGTCGGCGTCTCCTGCGACGAATGCCTCGAGGCGGAGCTGGGCCTCGTTCCGGCTGATCGCCACCTCTGGATCGGAGACGGAGACGATCGGATCGTCCAGGTGCGCGAGCCGCAGGGAGCGGAGGGCCTTGCGCAGCGCGACGTCGTCGTCGACCGCGAGCAAGCGGCGGGCGACGTCGACGGGCAGGATCGCGTCTCTGTCCCACAGCGTGTCGGCGCCGGGGGACGCGCGGTAGCTCACGTCGCCTGCCCGCAGGGCCCTCTCCCACCCGACGACGTCGGCCGCGGCGAGCACGAGAACGAGGGCTAGGACGAGGCAGACGGCGGCCCCGGCTGCCATGACGATCCGCCGCGTGAGCTCTCTTCGGCTCATGGGGCCCTCGGTCGCACCGTGATCATGGAGGGGTGTGGTGCTCATGCGTGCCTCTCGGTGCGCGTCGACAGCCCGAGGCGGCCGGCGAAGCGCTCGTGGGCCGCGAGCGCTACGAAGGAGAGCGCGCCGAGGATCAGCAGCGCGAGCGGCAAGGTTGCCCGCACGTGACTCTCCGTCGCCGCCTCTCTGGGAGCGCGCGCGGGCGCGTCGAACGGGCCGTCGACGAACGTGCCCGCGAAGATTCGCCGGGCGTCCGACGACGGCCCGAGCCCGATGACCCGCAGCGCGATGTCGCTCCGCTTCAGGCTCCCGATGGCCCTCGTCAGCGGCGGCAGGTCGTCGGGCGCGGTCTCGAGGTCGCTCACGAGCAGGATCGAGCCGTCCTTGACCCCGTCACGCTCGAGCATCGTCCTCGCCAGCACGAGCGCCGGCGGAGATCTGCGTGCCCGCGCGGAACGTCTGCGTCCACGGATTCACGGGCTGCCCGAGCCGCGGAGGGACGAGCAGCCGAAGCACCGGCCGGAGCTGAGACGCGGGCGTCCCCGGAGGGAGCAGCTCGTACGACACGTCCGAGAAGACGACGAGCCCGATGCTCGCGTCCTCCGCGATCAAGCGGCGAAACGCGCCGCGCAGCGTGTCGTAGTCGCTGTCCGTGATCGAGAGCGACAGGTCGACGACGACCACACCCGTCCTGCCGCTCGGAAGCAGGCCGTGCTCCCGTGTCTCCAGGCCGCGCGTCGACCAGGCCGCGCCCGCAACCAGCACGACGGCGGCGAGAGCGAAGGCGATTCTCAGGATCCGAGCGCGCCAGGCCGCGGCCGGGAAGGCGCCGACATCGTGCGTGTCGACCCCGGACACCCGCCCTGGCGACATCCACGGCCTATGTCGCACGACCGTCTCCGTTCTCGCTCGCGTCGTGCATCAGATCGACGGCGGCGCGAACTCGCGCCGCAACGTCGATCGTCGCGTCGATCGGTGGGGCCACCTCGGACCACGCCAGCCGCCGGGCGGCACTCGCAAGACTGTGATCGCCCCACGCGGCGGTCTCCAGCTCCTCGGCGACGAGCTCGAGCGCACGGCGTTGCTCCTCGACTCCGTCGTTCCGCACCGACTGCTCCAGCAGGGCGAGCGCCTGCTCGAGCGGACTGAGCCTGGGCGTGGGCGGGGGCAGGGGCGGTGGAGGCGGCGGTGCGGGCTGACGCCGGGGCCACGCCGCTACCGCGAGCCCGACCGCCGCGGCAGCCAGCGCCGCAGCGGCGACGAGGAGGATGGCGACGAGGCGTCCGGGCGCGAGCCGGAACGACGCCTCCGGAAGCGAGACGAGGTCGGCCCGCCAGGGTGCGGACGAGCGCGGGTTGTTCTGAAGATCCGCTGCCGCGACGCGGGAGAAGACACGGAACGACGGCCACGTCACTCGCACGGAGTCCTCGTCGGGGGCCGTCCGCGTGATGCGCGCGAACGACACCCGGCCCCGGTCGAACTGGTACGTCGTCGAACGCCCGGACGGGACGCACGTGCTCGAAAGGCACCGCAGCGTGTACGCCGTTCGCACGTACTCCAGGCCTCCCGCCGAGGTCTGTCGCCGTTCGGGCTTCTCGACGATCTCCCAGGGGGCGAAGTCGGCCGCGATCCTGATCGAGTCGGAATCGACGCGGGTCGTATCGACGACGACGTCGACATGCGCACGAACGGTGTCTCCGAACAGGGCCACCTTGGGCGCGAGATCGGCCTCGGCCTTCACGTCGAACGACGGGCCGGCCTTGCCCGGGCCGTCTGCCGGATCGCTCGAGATCCAGGCCGTCAGGACGACGAGGATCGCGCTCACGACGACGACCGCCGCCATGACTCCCCAGGTCAGCAGTCGACCGCGCGGCGGCACCGGCATCACGCCCCCAGGACGCGCCTCGTGCGCCTCAGGTCGGTCCAGCCGAGGAACTCGGTCAGGATGGCGAAGGGCTCGCTCGACGACACGAGGATCGGGTCGATGTCGAGCGATCGGAACCTCGTGAGGAGCGCGTGCAGCCGCGCCGCGTTGTGCGCGCGACGGTTGGCGGCCTCTTTCCGTCGCAGGCGAACCGGCGTCAGCTTGCCCGTCCGGGGGTCGCGAAGCGGGACGACGATTCCACTCACGTCCGGAAAGCTCTGCTCCCAGGTCGGATCCTGGATGACGACCGGCACCACGTCCCACCGATGCTCCATCGCGGCGAGCCACAGGTCGTCGGACGGCTCCGGGACGAAGTCGGACAAGACGAAGACGAACGTGCCCGGCGTCACGCCGCGAGGGTGCGCCGCGAGATGATCGACCGAGCGCTCGAGCCAGTCCGGCGGCCCGCCGTACTCGGACGACCAGAGGCGGTGATCACGCAGCTCGATCAGCTTCCGCTCGCCTTTGGGCTGGCGCCAGTGCGGGTCCCCGTCCGCGTAGTCGAGGTAGCCGACGAACCCTCCCGCGGCGCCTGCGCTCGCGAGGATCAGCTCGACGACGGTTCGCATGGCGCGCGGCTTGTCGAGCCAGGGGAGCCCGGGGGCGAAGCAGGACATCTCGGGACGCCGGTCACAGACGATGACGACCCTCGGCGCCTCCTCGGCGAAGCGCTCGCGCACCACGAACTCGTCGCTCCCTTTCGCGGTCGACAACCGCGCCGACGCCGCCCAGTCGATGGCGTCGATGTCGTCGCCCGGCCGGTACGGGCGCGAGCCGGCGACATCCGTGCCCGAGCCGCGTCTCAGGCTCTTCATCGTCCCGAACGAGAGCCCCATCACGCGACGGCGCGGGACGAGCGGAAACGTCAGCCGAGCGCCCGGCACGTCGGCCTCTCGGTCAGACCCGCGGGGTCTGACCCCCGCCCTCGAACAGGGGATCCTCTTCGGAGCCGGGACGGGGCGCCAGCTCGAGGCAGCTGGCCCGGAACTCCTCGATCGCCTCCGGCCAGCTGCCGGCTCGGGCGCGCGCCACGAAGCCCGATGAGAACACGACGCGATGCACGAGCACCGGGACGAAGAGCCGCTCGATGTCCTCGGGCACGACGTAGCTCCGACCGTCGAGCAGCGCCCATGCGCGCGCCGCTCGCTCGAGCGCGAGACTTCCGCGCACGGAGCTGCCGATGACGACGGACTCCTGCTCGCGTGTCGCACGCACGAGCTCCACGACCCAGCGGTGGAGGACGTCGTCGACGTAGACGTGCTGCGCGGCGGATCGAAGCTCGTGCACTTCGTCGAGCCCCACGACGGGCTGCAGGCCCTCGAGGGGATGCGCGAAGCGCTGGTTGACGAGGATCCTGAGCTCGTCCTCGAGCTCCGGATAGCCGAGCGACGCGCGCAGGAAGAAGCGGTCGAGCTGCGCTTCCGGCAACGGGAACGTGCCCTCGTACTCGATCGGGTTCTCCGTCGCCAGGACGATGAACGGATACGGGAGCTCACGTGTCATGCCGTCGACGGTCACCTGCTGCTCGGCCATCGCCTCGAGAAGGGCGGACTGGGTCTTCGGCGTCGCGCGGTTGATCTCGTCGACGAGGACGACGTTGGCGAAGATTGGCCCCGGCCTGAACTCGAAGCCACGGGTCTGCTGGTCGAACACGGACAGCCCCGTCACGTCGGTCGGCTGGAGGTCCGGCGTGCACTGGATCCGCTGCGGGATCGCCCCCTCGATGCTCCCCGCGATCGCGCGCGCGAGGACGGTCTTCGCCGTCCCGGGCACGTCCTCGAGGAGGACGTGGCCGTCGCAGGCGAGCGCAGTCAGGACGAGCTTGATCTCGCTGCGCTTGCCGTAGACGACCGTCTCGATGTTGTCGACGAGGCGATCGGCGATGACCCCGGCGCGCTCGAAGCGCTCGGGCTCGGGCGCTGCGGCGACGACCGGCTCCACCGGCTCGATGCTAGCGGGCGTCGTATGTGGGACAGGGCTCGTCATGCCGCGCGCTACTGACCTTGTACGCCGGTGGCCCGTGGTTGTTAGCAGCGCACGAGGCAGGGGCCTACGTCAACGCTTCCGCGCCGGCCACGACCTCCAGGATCTCCTGGGTGATCTCGGCCTGGCGCGCGCGGTTCATCGACAGCGTGAGCGAGTCGATGAGCTCGGCGGCGTTCTTCGAGGCGTTGCGCATGGCGGTCATCCGCGCGCCCTGCTCCGACGCGGTGGACTCGAGGAGCGCGCGGTAGATCTGCGTCTCGAGGTACACGGGGAGCAGTCGCTCGAGGATCTCCTCGGGCTCCGGCTCGAAGATGAAGTCGCCTCTGAGCGTGTCCGTCTCGCGCTCCTCGTCGTCGGTCTCGAGGAGGTCCTGCGAGATGGGGAGCACCTCCTGCTCGGTCACCTTCTGCGTGAGCGCGGAGACATACGTGTTGTAGACGAGCACGACACGATCGACCTCGCCCTCTGTGAACAGCTCCGCGACACGGTGCGCGATCGCCTGCGCGTTCTCGTACGCGGGCCGGTCGGTGAACCCGATGTACGCGCCGGACAGCTCGCGTCGGCGGAAGGTGAGCGTCGAGCGCCCCTTCTTGCCGACTGCGACCCAGCGGACCGTCTTGCCCTCGGCCTCGAGCGCGCGCTCGAGCGCGAAGGCTCGGCGGACGACCTGAGCGTTGAACGAGCCCGCGAGCCCGCGATCGCCGGTGAGCGGGACGATCGCGACCGCCTCGACCGTCTCGCGGCGCTCGAGGAGGGGCAGCCGCACCGACGAGGCCGCGCGCCCCACTCCGGCGATGAGCTCGTTCATCGTCTCCGCGTACGGGCGAAGCGCCGTGATGCGCTGCTCGGCGCGGCGCAGCTTCGCTGCCGCGACGAGCTCCATGGCACGCGTGATCTTCCGCGTGTTGCGGACGGAGCGGATCCGGCGCTTGAGGTCCTGGACGGTCGCCATCTAGTGGTCTCCGCCGTGAACACGGTCTTGGCCGGCCGCGCGAGAACCGAGCAGCCCAAGGACGCAGGGAGCGCCCATATTTGACGAAATATGGGCGCGACTGAGGACGCCGGGATGCGAAGGTTCGCAGCCGGCCGGACTGGGCGTGTTCGCGGCGGCGACCACGTTAGCCCGCGAGGCCCTTCTCCTCCTCGACGTTGAAGCCGCTCTGGAAGTGCTCGAGCTCCTTTGCCAGCTTCTCCGCGGTCTCGTCGGACAGGTCACCCGACGTGCGGATCGTCTCGAGGATCGTGCTCTCGGTGCGCAGATGCTCGCGCAGCTCGTCGTGGAACCGCGGCACCTGCCCGACCGGGATCTTGTCGAGCCAGCCGTTGATTCCCGCGTAGATCGCGACGACCTGCTCCTCGGCGGCCCACGGCTGGTACTGCGGCTGGTTCAGCGTCGCGACCATCCGCTCGCCGCGGCCGAGCGCGCTCTGCGTCGCGGCGTCGAGCTCGGAGCCGAACTGCGCGAACGCCTCGAGCTCGCGGTACTGGGCGAGGTCGAGACGCAGGCGCCCGGCGACCTTTCTCATCGCTCTCGTCTGCGCGTTCCCGCCGACGCGCGACACCGACGTGCCGACGTTGATCGCCGGCCGGACGCCCGAGAAGAAGAGGCTCGACTCGAGGAAGATCTGCCCGTCGGTGATCGAGATGACGTTCGTCGGGATGTACGCGGCGATGTCGCCGGCCTGCGTCTCGATGATCGGAAGCGCGGTCAGCGAGCCGCCGCCGAGGTCGTCGGAGAGCTTGCACGCGCGCTCGAGGAGCCGCGAGTGCAGGTAGAAGACGTCGCCGGGGAACGCCTCGCGACCCGGCGGGCGGCGCAGCAGCAGCGAGAGCTGGCGGTACGCGTCCGCGTGCTTCGAGAGGTCGTCGTAGATGCAGAGCGCGTGCTGCCCCGAGTAGAGGAAGTACTCGCCCATCGCGCAGCCGGCGAACGGCGCCATCCACTTGATCGGGGCGGCCTCCTGCGCGGGCGCGGAGACGACGATCGTGTACTCCATCGCGCCCGCGTCGCGGAGGCGCTCGACGACCTGCGCGACCGTCGAGCCCTTCTGCCCGATGGCCACGTAGATGCAGATGAGGTCTCCCCCGCGCTGGTTGAGGATCGTGTCGATCGCGACCGCCGTCTTGCCGGTCGAGCGGTCCCCGATGACGAGCTCGCGCTGGCCGCGGCCGACCGCGGTCATCGAGTCGATCGCCTTGAGCCCCGTGTACATCGGCTCCTTCACGGGCTGCCGCTGGATGACGCCCGGCGCCTTGAACTCGAGCGGGCGGCGCTCTGCCGCCTCGATCGGGCCGAGCCCGTCGAGCGGGTTTCCGAGCGGGTCGACGACGCGGCCGAGGAGGCCCGGCCCCACGGGAACGCTCATGACCTCGCCCGTGCGGCGCACCGGCTGGCCCTCGGTGACGCGCTGCCACTCGCCGAAGAGCGCAGCTCCGACGTTGTCCTCCTCGAGATTGAACGCGATGCCGGTCACGCCGTGCTCGAACTCGAGCTGCTCGAGCGCGACGCAGTTCTCGAGACCGTGCACGCGGGCGATGCCGTCACCGACCTGGAGGACGCTTCCGACCTCCGAGAGGTCGGTTTCGACGTCGAACTGCTGGATTCGATCCTTGAGGATCGACGTGATCTCTTCGGGTCTGAGCTTCAAGGGGTCTCCTTATCCGGCTGTGACGAGTTCATGGCGCAGGCGCTCGAGGCGCCCGCGAACGCTTCCGTCGGCGCGGTGCGATCCGACCTGGATGACGATCCCGCCGATGAGCGCCGGATCGACCGAGCGAGTGGCCTCGACCGAGCGGCCCGAGGCCTTCTCGATCGTCTGCACGATCGCCTGCGCCTCGTCGTCCGAGAGCTCGTGCGACGTGGTGAGCTCGAGGGAGAGGCGGTTCTGCGACTGGTCGACGAGGTCGTCGAGCTCCTTGCTGAACTCCGGGATCTCGCCGGCGCGGCCCTTCTCCGCCGCGAGCCGGACGAAGTTGCGGGTCAGCTGGTCTCCGTCGGCGGCCAGCTGCGCGAGCACCTCCGCCTTGCCCGCAGGGTCGATCTGCGGGTTTCGGAGAAAGGCCCGCAGCTCGGGCACGTCCTCCATCGCCCGGGCGAGCGCAGCCAGGTCCGCCGCGACCACGTCCACGCGGTCCGCCTCCTGCGCCGCCCCGAAGAGCGCGCGGGCGTACATGCGCTGCGCGACTCCCACGCCTAGCCGCGCTCCTTCTCCAGCGCGGAGAAGTCGAGCTCCGAGATCGCCTCGTCGATGAGCCGGCGCTGGTCCTCCGCGTCGAGCACCTTGCCGGTGACCCGCGCCGTCGCCTCGAGCGTGAGGTCGGCGACCTCCGAGCGGATCATGTCGAGGGAGCGCTTCGTCTCGGCGTCGATCTGGCGCTTGGTCTCCTCGAGCCGTCGTGCACGATCGACCTCCGTCTCCTCCTTCACCCGCTCGATCTGGGCGTCGGCGACCTTGCGCGCGTCGGCGAGGATGCCGGCGGCCTCACCCTTCGCCTCGGCGATCAGCTGCCGGTGCTGCTCGAGCAGCTCGCGCGCCTCGTCGCGCGCCTTGTCCGCCTCGTCGACGGCCGCGCGAATCCGGTCGCGGCGCTCGTCGATCGTCTTCTGGATCGGGCCGAACGCGAACCGTCTGAGGACGAAGAACGTCAGCGCGAAGCAGATCAGCGTCCAGATCATCAGGCCCGGGACGACGTCGATCAGCCCCCCGGACGACTCTTCCGTTGCTGCGAGGAGGAACGGCGGCATCACTCAGACGAGGACGTAGGCGAGGAGGCCGCCGATGAGGCCGTAGAAGACGACCGCCTCGGTGAGCGCGAAGCCGAGCCACTGGATGCCCGTGAGCTCGCCGCGCAGCTCGGGCTGCCGGGCGACCGCCTGGATCATCGAGCCGAAGATGTTGCCGATGCCGACGCCGGCGCCGAGGGCGCCGAGGCCGATGCCGAGCGCGAGGGCGATCGCCTTGCCGGCGTCGGCGCCGTCTTCGGCGGCGGCGAGGAAGAAGAACGAGGAAAGCATTGCGGGACTCCTCCTTAGTGCTCGGGCTCGATGGCCGAGCCGATGTAGATGGCGGACAGGGCGGCGAAGATGTACGCCTGGATCGAGACGACGATGACGACCTCGAAGAGATAGAAGACGGTCGCCAGAAGGACGGAGAAGGGAAAGACCCAGGGCGTCACGAGGAAGATCAGCCCGATGAACGTGAGGATGAGCATGTGGCCGGCGAGCATGTTCGCGTAGAGACGGACGGAGAGGCTGATCAGGCGCATGAACTGCCCGAGGATCTCGAGCGGGATGATCATGGGCAGCATCGCCTTCGGCACGTCCGGGATCCAGCTCTTGAAGTACGCCCCGGCCCCGTTCTCACGGATCCCCTCGACGTGCGTGAACACGAAGGTCATCAGAGCGAGCGCGAGCGTCACCGAGAGCGTCGACGTCGCGGCGAAGATCGCGAGCGTGGGAACGCTGATCCCGGCCACGTGCCAGCGCTCGTCCGAGAGCGGGAGCGGGATGAAACCGAGGATGTTGACGACCCAGATGAAGATCATCAGCGTCGCGACGTACGGGAACCAGCGGCCGATCGCCTTGGTCGGAAGGCCCTGCTCGGCGACCTGCACCTGCGCGACCTCGTAGATCGTCTCGCCGAGCGCCTGCCGCCGGTTGGGGCCGCGGCCCGGACGGATGCGCATGAACGCGATCCCGATGACGATCGAGACGAGCGTGCCGAGCATGAGGTAGGCGACCGCCTTGTTGATCGACATGTCGATCGGGCCGATCTTGAGCTCCGGCCCCCACGTATGGAGGTTCCACTCCTCGGACGGGTCGAACTCCGTGTCGTCGCTTCCGGCCGCGAGCGCCACCGACGGCAGCACGAGCGCGACGAGCACGGCAAGGGCCAGGAGGCGCTTCACGCCTTCGTCTCCGCGCCGAAGTAGGTCGCGAGCCCGACGCCGAGCTCTGCGGTGAACGCGATGGCGTAGAGGATCGCCGCGGACAGGCCGACGGTCTCGTTCGACACCGTGACGACGACGAGCACGATGCCGACGAGGAGCGCGCGAGAGGTTGTCCCTATTCCCCGCATCCCTGCGGCGGCGAGGTTATCGGGGCTGTCGGGAAGGCGCGTCAGTACCAGCGCGAAGATCTCGGATGCGACCCAGAGGACCGCGGCGAGCGCCCAGCCCTGGAGCGGCCAGCCGGCGACGGCGAAGATCGGCAGGGCGAGCGCGATGATCGTGCCCCCTGCGAGCGTCGGGCCGAGCCGGCTCGGCAGCGGACGCGGCGTCGAGAACATCCCGGAGCTCACGCGTTCCGCCCGCGCCCGTAGACCTGGTAGACCACGAGCACGCCGAGCGGGATGCCGACGAGCGCGCCGACGAGCAGCCCGAGCCCGCCCGACCCTGCGGCCCACCCGATGATCGCGCCCAGCGCCATGGCAGCGGCGAGCGTGCCCAGCAGGAGGCCTGAGGCGGTGGCGAGCGAGTGAGGCGAGGGAGCCGTGTCCGGCGTCATCCCGGCGTGAGCATATCAGCGTGCTTGTAACAGCACGATCTCGCTTGGTAGAAGGAAATCGGGCCGACTTCGTTACAAGGGGCTACGATCGCTCGATGGAGCGGATCGTGCTCGTCCACGGGAGCGTCGTGAACGGTCGCGCGACGTGGGCCGCGCAGCGGCCGCTCGCCGACCGCTTCGAGCTCGTCGTGCTCGACCGTCCGGGCTTCCCGCCGAATCCGCCGTTGCCTCGTATCGACTTCGAGCGTGACGCCGAGCTCGTCGCGGGCCTGCTCGAGCCCGGCGATCATCTCGTCGGGCACTCCTATGGTGGCGTCATCTCCTTGCTGGCTGCCGCGGCGCGTCCGGACCGGCTCGGCTCGCTCACCGTGGTCGAGCCTCCGGCGACGTCGGTCGCCGCCGGGCACCCCGCGGCGGACGCGTTCGCCGCAGCGGGTGCAGCTCTCTACGCGTCGGGCGCGACGGACGACCCCGAGGCCTTCCTGCGGAGGTTCCTGCGCGCCGTCGGCTCACGATTCGACCCGCCCTCGCCGCTCCCGCCGGAGCTCGTGCAGGGCGCGCGAGCGCTCCAGGTCGAGCGCGGCCCGTGGGAGGCGGAGATCCCGCTCGCGCAGCTTTCGGCGTCGAGCTTCCCGAAGCTCGTCGTCTCGGGCGCGCACCACCCGGCGTTCGACGCGATCTGCGACGTGCTCGAGCGCGAGCTCCCGGCCGAGCGCCTCGTCCTGCCCGGCCACGGACATGTCGTCCAGCTCCACCCCGCCTTCAACGAGGCTCTCGCGGGCTTCGTCGGGAGTGCGGCGCGCCGCTAGGCGCTGAGCCGCTCGTTCGGCTCGGCATCGTCGCGCTCACGACGGCGGATCCGCGGGTTCGCGAGCTTGACGATCTCGAGGAGGTAGACGACGTAGATCGAGAAGGCCACGGCGAACAGACCGATCGCGAGCACCGCGAGCGTCTCCCACGGGTGCCACTCGCCGCCTTCGCGGAAGGGCACGAACCGCGTCGCGAGGGCGGCGCCGGCGAGGCTCGCACACCACAGCCACATCGTCAGCGCGGCACGGCGCTGCGAGAACCCGATGTTGAGGAAGCGGTGGTGGAGGTGGCTGCGATCGGCGGTGTAGATCGGCCGCGAGTGCTTCAGCCGCCGCGCGACGACGAACGACGTGTCGATGATCGGGACCGCCAGCACGAGCAACGGGAGCACGAGGACGACCGTCGACGCCGTCTTCAGCAGTCCCTGGATCGAGACGGCCGCCAGGATGAACCCCAGGCACAGCGCTCCCGAGTCGCCCATGAAGATGCGCGCGGGGAAGAAGTTGTGCCGGAGGAAACCGAGGCACGCGCCGGCGACGATCGCCGACAGGATCGCCGGGTCCGGCTTCCCCAGGGAGAGAGCCAGGATCGCGTACGTCAGGCCTGCAATGCCGCATACGCCGGCCGCGAGGCCGTCCATGCCGTCGAGGAAGTTGACCATGTTCATCACGGCGACGATGAACACCATCGAGAGCGGCACGCCGATCCACGCCGGGATGTCCACCACGCCGACGAACGGGAACGTGAAGTGGTCGATCCAGACGCCGAACAGGCACGGGATCGAGGCCGCCGCGAACTGCCCGACGAGCTTGACCGGCGGCGAGAGCCCGCGGAAGTCGTCGATCGCGCCGACCACGGTCGCGACGGCAGCGCCCAGCAAGACGCCGCGGCTCTCGCCCGAGAGGTCGAGGAACGCAAGCGCCGGGACGAGGATCCCGAGGAAGATCGCGAGCCCGCCGAGCCGCGGGATCGGACGGCGGTTGATCCGCCGAGCGTCCGGACGGTCGACGGCGCCGAGCAGCCGCGCCATCCCGCCGACGGCGGGCGTCAGGAGAACGA
Organism: uncultured Gaiellaceae bacterium; assembly: GCA_963763465.1. Lineage (GTDB taxonomy): Bacteria > Actinomycetota > Thermoleophilia > Gaiellales > Gaiellaceae > GMQP-bins7. The sequence goes on from CAVXOS010000006.1 coordinate 190,114, forward strand.
CGATGACGAACGCGATGATCGCCCCGTAGAGGACCTCGGGCGTCGTACGCAGCTCGTCGAGCACCAGCGCCTACTTCGTTCCGTAGAGCCGGTCGCCTGCGTCGCCGAGGCCGGGAAGGATGTAGCCCTTCTCGTTCAGCCCGCGGTCGACCGACGCGACGACGATATGCACGTCCGGGTGCTCGCGGTGCACGCGCTCGATGCCCTCGGGCGCCGCGATCAGGGCGATCAGCCGCACCGACGTCGCCCCGGCGCGCTTCACGGTCTCGACCGCCGCGGCAGTCGAGTTCCCGGTCGCGAGCATCGGGTCGAGAAGGATGACGTCGCGGTCGGCGATGTCGCCGGGGAGCTTGACGAAGTACTCGACCGGCTCGAGCGTCTCCTCGTCGCGGAAGAGGCCGATGAAGCCGACGCGCGCTCCGGGGACGAGCGAGAGGACCGCGTCGAGCATCCCCATTCCCGCTCGGAGGATCGGGCAGACCGCGACCTTCTTGCCGGAGATGCGCCGCGCCGCCGTGCGCTCGAGCGGCGTCTCGATCTCGATCTCCTCGTCGGCCAGGTCCTTGGTCGCCTCGTACGTCAGGAGCAGCGTGAGCTCGTTGACGAGCTGGCGGAACATCTGCGTCGTCGTCGTCGTGTCGCGCAGCAGCCCGAGCTTGTGCTGGACGAGCGGGTGCACGACCTCCGTGACGAGCCCGGTCGCTGACGCGCCGTGGTCGGTGGTCGTGTCCACGGCGTCCTCCTAGCCTCCGAACGACGGAAAGGCCGACAGGCCCGGATACAGCGGGCGGTGGTCGACGAGTCGGGCGCTTCGGGCGCGCAAAGCCTGCAGGTCGGCGTCGGGCTGCAGCGTGGCGCACATGATCGCGCCGACCTCCCGGAAGTCGTCCTCGTCGAGGCCTCGCATCGTCATGGCCGGTGTGCCGACGCGGAATCCCGAGGCGACGGTCGGCGGACGCTCGTCGAACGGGACGGTGTTGCGGTTGACGGTGATGCCGACCTCGGCGAGGCGCTCCTCGGCGTCCTTGCCGCTCCACTCGGTCCGGCGAAGGTCGACGAGCAGCAGGTGCGTGTCGGTGCCGCCGGTGAGCACCTCGAGCCCGCCGTCCTGCAACGCGGACGCCAGCGCGTCGGCGTTCGCGCGCACGCTGCGCTGGTAGTCGCGGAAGGGCTCGGACGCCGCGATCCCGAAGCACGCGGCCTTGGCGGCGATCACGTGGTTGAGCGGCCCGCCCTGCATGCCGGGGAACACCGCGCGGTCGACCGCCTGCGCGTGCTCCTCGCGACACAGGATGAATCCGGAACGAGGGCCCGCGAGCGTCTTGTGCGTCGTCGACGTCACGAAGTCGCAGTGCTCGACGGGGTTCGGCTGCAGCCCGGCGGCAACCAACCCCGCAAAGTGAGCCATGTCGCAGAGGAGCAGGGCGCCGACCTCGTCGGCGATCTCGCGGAAGCGCCGGCTCTCGACCGTTCGCGGGTAGGCCGAGCCGCCGCAGACGATCAGCTTCGGACGGTGCTCCTTCGCGAGCGAGAGCACGTCGTCGTAGTCGACGAGGTTCGTCTCGCGCGAGACGCCGTAGTGGACGATCGTGTACAGCCGGCCCGAGAAGTTCACCTTCAGGCCGTGGGTCAGATGCCCGCCGTGCGAGAGCTCGAGCGAGAGGATGGTGTCGCCCGGCTCGAGCGCCGCGAAGTAGACCGCCATGTTCGTCTGCGCGCCCGCGTGCGGCTGGACGTTCGCGTGCTCCGCGCCGAAGAGCGCCTTCGCGCGGTCGATCGCGAGCTGCTCGATCTCGTCGACGACCTCGCAGCCCCCGTAGTAGCGGCGACCCGGATAGCCCTCGGAGTACTTGTTCGTCGGCACGCTTCCGACCGCCTCGAGCAGCGCCGGCCACGTGAAGTTCTCGGAGGCGATGAGCTCGATCTCGCCGCGCTGGCGCTCGAGCTCGCGCTCCAGCAGCGCCGTGACCTCGGGATCGACGTCTGCGAGGCCGGCCGTCCGGAGATCATCGAGCGTCAGCGGGACCGTGGCCATGACGCCGGATGCTACTCGGCGACCCGCGCGAGAGCCTCCGCCGCCGGGACGGCGCCTTCTCGAAGGACGCGCGGCTCCGCGCCCGTGAGATCGATCACGGTCGACGGCGTCCCCGGCAGCTCGCCGGCGTCGAGGACCGCGCCCACGCCGTCGAGGATCTCAGAGGGCACCTCGGCGATGGAGCGCGGATCGGGCATGCCATGGAGGTTCGCGCTCGTCGCGGCGACGACGCCGACTCGCGCGAGGAGCTCGCCGGCGATCCCGTTCAGCTCGGGAACGCGGACGCCGATCGTGTCGGGACGCGCTCCGCTCAGCCACGGGAGTCGTCGGGCAGGATTCGTGAGCACGAAGGTGAGGGGGCCGCGCGGGAGGCGGGACGCCGGAAGCTCGGGAATCAGCTCGAGGAGAGCGTCGACGCTTGCCGCGACGAGCGCGATCGGCTGGTCGACCGACCGGCCCTTGAGCGCAGACAGCGCGCGCACGGACCCCTCCTCATCCGCGCGGCACGCAAGCCCGTAGACGGTGTCGGTGGGGATGACAACGAGGTCTCGCGACGCGATCGCAGCGACGGTCTGGCCGATGGAGCTCATTCCGCACCGAAGACGGTCCAGCCGAGCGAACGCCCAGCTTGGGCAAGCCGCCGATCGAACGTGATCAAGGGTAACCCGTCGGGTGCACCGGCCACCTCCGCCGCCCCCAGATGGAGCGCATCGAGGCTCCTGATGCCCGTTGTCTCGGCCAGGCGCGCGGCGGCGTCGCACACCACGCGATCGAGCTCGACGACGACCATACGTCGCCAGTCCACGTCGAAGGCGGCTCGGGCTGCGACGAGATCGGAGTTCGCCAGCATGCGCACGAGGTTTCGCCGGACCTCGACGAGCGTGTGCCGACCGGTGGTCCACGTCTCATGCTCGTGGATCAGCGCGAAAGCGGCGCCGGTTTCCGGCTCGTCGGCGTACAGCTTGAGCAGCGCGCTCGATTCGACGTAAGCGGTCACTCACCGCGGTCTTCGTCGATGACCTCGGCAACCGTCCTGCGTCCCTTGAGGCGAAGAGGTTCGCGAAACGGCCGCTCGCCGTTCCCAGGCGTGATCCAGCCCTCCTCGATGCCCTGCTGGATCCGCTCCTCGACCGACAGGCGACGTATCTCGACCTTCGCCTTTCCTCGGTCGGTGACGACGATCGTCTCCCCCGCCGCCGCGCGCTCGAGGTAGTACGACAGCTTCGCCTTCAGCTCACGGACGCCCACTCGAGTAGTCACGGTATCGACAGTGTAGTCACATCAAGGAGACAATGTGGTCACAGCTTCGACAACCCTGTCCCTGCCGGCCAGGTCCCGCGTCACCAAGACGTCGGTGTAGCCGAGCGCCCCGAGAAGGGACGCGACGCGGGCCGCATCCCCGGCGGCGACCTCGAGGACGAGCGCGCCGCCGGGTCGAAGAACGTCCAGCGCTCCCCGGGCAATCGCCTCGGTCGCTCCCACTCCCACCAGCGCTCGACGCGGCTCCCAGTCCCGCACCTCGGGCTCGAGCGTCTCGATCTCCTCCGGCAGGACATACGGCGGATTGGACACCACCAGGTCCCACGGCCCGCCCGGAAGCCCCGCGAAGAGATCCCACTCGTGGAACTCGACGGCAACGCCGTTCCGAAGCGCGTTTTCGCCGGCGACCTCGAGCGCACCTGCAGACACGTCGATTCCCGTCACCCGTGCCCCGGGGTGCTCGTCGGCGATGGACAGCGCGATCGCGCCACTTCCCGTCCCGACGTCGAGGACCTCGGGCTCGCCGATCGCCGCCAGGCGCGCGAGGCAGCGCTCGACGACGACCTCGGTCTCGGGCCGTGGGACGAGGACTCGCCGGTCGACGCTCAGGGTGAGCCGCCGGAACCCCCACTCGCCGAGCACGTACGCGAGCGGCTCGCGCTGCTCGCGGCGCGCGACCAGTCGCTCGAGCGTCTCGTCGTCCTTCCGCGGGAGCTTCGGCTGCAGCGCGAGCTCCGACCTCGCGACCCCGACCACGTGGGCGACGAGGATCTCGGCCTCGACGCCAGGCGACTCGACGCCGGCGCGAGCAAGGCGGTCGGTGAGGCGAGCCACTGTGTCCCGGACACCCGCCATGCTCCGTAGGAGCGCCCTAGGCCCGGCCGGTGAGCACGCGCCGCGGCGTCCGGGCCGAGACCCTCACGCCGATGCGGAGGCGAGCGCCTGGCGCTGCTCCTCGGCGCGCAGCGCCTCGGTGAGCTCGGCCATGTCGCCGTCGAGCACCTGGTCGAGCCGGTGCAGCGTGAGCTTGATCCGGTGGTCCGTGACGCGGCTCTCCGCGAAGTTGTAGGTGCGAATCTTCTCCGCCCGTTCGCCGGTGCCGATCTGCGAGCGCCGGGAGGCGGCGAGCTCGGCCTGCTGCTTCTCGCGCTCGAGCTCATAGAGGCGCGCACGGAGGACGCGCATCGCCTTCTGGCGGTTCTGGAGCTGCGACTTCTCGTCCTGCATCGCGACGACGAGGCCCGTCGGAAGATGGGTGATGCGGACGGCCGAGTCGGTCGTGTTCACGCTCTGGCCGCCGGGGCCCGTGGAGCGCATGACGTCGATGCGGAGGTCGTTCTCCTGGATCGCGATCTCGACCTCCTCGGCCTCGGGCATGACCGCGACCGTCGCGGTCGACGTATGGATGCGTCCCTGCGACTCCGTCTCGGGAACGCGCTGCACGCGGTGGGTTCCGCCCTCGAACTTGAAGATCGAGAACGCGCCCTGGCCCTTCACGGCGAACACGGACTCCTTGACACCGCCGCCTTCGCTCTCGCTGGTCGAGAGCGTCTCGGTCTTGAGACCCAGGCGCTCGGCGTAGCGCGTGAGCATCCGGCGCACGTCGCCCGCCCAGAGCGCGGCCTCGTCGCCGCCCACGCCCTGCCTGATCTCGACGATGACATCCTTCTCGTCGGCGGGGTCGCGCTCGACGAGCGCGAGCCGAAGCTCGTCCTCGAGCCGCTCGATCTGGGCTTCGAGCACGGGCACCTCGTCCGCGAAGCCCGGGTCGCTCCGCGCGACCTCGAGGTTCTCCTTCGCCGCACGCCACTCGTCCGCGAGCCGCTTCGGCGTCTCGAGCTCCTTCAGGCGGCGCCCGCCGTCGGCAGCCTGGCGATGGTCGTTGTAGACCGCGGGGTCGGACATGCGCTCCTGGGCTTCCGCGTAGGAGCGGTCCAGCTCGTCGACGAGGCGCTCGATCGCCATCGCCTGAGGGTATCGGGCGGCTACGCCAGCGAGGCTCGAAGCGTGATCTCGGGCACCGACGCGAGCGCCGCCGAGACCGGGCAGTTGTCCTTCGCCGCACCTGCGGCGTGCAGGAACGCCGGCTCGTCGATTCCGGGCACGGTGCCGACGACGGCGAGCTCGATCGCCGTGATCCCGGTACCGGGAACGAAGGTCACCGTCGTGTCGACGTCGAGCTTCTCCGCCGGTGTGCCTGCCTCCGCGAGGCCGTGCGAGAGCGCCATCGAGAAGCACGCCGCGTGCGCCGCCGCGATGAGCTCCTCCGGGCTCGTGCGCCCGTCGGGCTCCTCCGCGCGCGACGCCCACGTCACGTCGAGCGGCCCGAAGGCGCCGCTCCCGACGCTCGTGATCGTCCCGGCGCCTTCCATGAGCGACCCCGACCAGGTGACATGCGCTGTGCGATCGGCCATCTAGCTTCCCTCCTCGAGCGTTGCGTTCACGGTGACAGTCGCGCTGGCCCTGATCAGCGCCGAGAACGGGCATCCCGCATCTGCGGCCTCGGCGGCCTTCGCGAGCGTCTCCTCGTCGGCGCCGGGCGCGACGGCCAGCGCCGTGATCTCCGAGGCGACGATGAGGTGGCCCTGCCCCTCGACCTCGTCCATCGTGATCGTGCAGTGGACGTCGATCCGCTCGGCGGGCGCGCCGGCGCGGTGGAGCTCGCTTCCGAGAGACGTGACGAAGCAACTGGCGTGGGCGGCGGCCAGGAGCTCCTCCGGGCTCGTCTTGCCCTCGGGCTCGGCGATGCGGGAGGCGAGCGTCACGGGCAGCTCGAATGCACCCGAGCTCGTGGCCCGCACCACCCCCGAGCCACGGGAGACGGTGCCTTCCCAGCGGATGTCGGCCTCCCGGACGATGCGAGGCATTACGCCATCACCTCCACGCGCGACTCGAGCCTTCGCTGCTCGGGAGTCTCGGCTGCCTCCTTCTCCATCACACGCTGGAGCGCCTGGATCGAGACCTCGACCTGATCGTCGCTCGGCTGCCGCGTCGTGAGGCGCTGGAGCCACAGGCCCGGTGCCAGCAGGGTCATCAGCACGCGGTTGTCCTGATGCTTGCCGGCATAGCGGATGAGCTCGTACGCGAGCCCGGCGATCACCGGCAGGAGCAGGATGCGGCTCAGGATCAGCCAGTACCAGACCGGGCGCCCGACGAACGCGAACACGAAGATCGCGATGACCATGACCCAGAGCAAGAAAGCTGTTCCGCAACGCGGGTGAATCAAGCTGAACTTCTGCACGTTGGTCGGCGTGAGATCCGCACCGGCCTCCAGCGCGTTGATCGCCTTGTGCTCGGCTCCGTGGTACTGGAAGACGCGGCGCAGGTCGGGGAGCAGCGAGATGACCAGGATGTAGCCGATGAACACGCCGACCCGGATGAGGCCTTCGACGATCACGAAGCTCCCGGTCGACTCGACCGGGAGCCAGCTCGTGAGCAGCGCCGGGCCGATCTTGAAGAGCATCAGCGCGAAGCCGATGGCGATGACGAACGAGAAGATGATCTGGCCGCGGCCGATCTGCGTCTGGATCTCGCCGTTCTCGTCGCGCTCCTGCGATGCGACATTGGCGGAGATCGCGAGCGCGCGAAACCCAATGGTGAGCGACTCGCCGAGCGCGATGACGCCGCGAATCACGGGAAGGCGCCAGAGCTTCCGGCGCTGCATCGGCGAGGAGATGTCCTGCACCACCTCCGTGATCTCCCCCTCCGGCGTGCGGATCGCCACGGCCCAGGACGATGGGCTGCGCATCATCACGCCCTCGAGAACGGCCTGCCCGCCGTAGCTGACGGCCATGGGCTACTCGTCGTCGCCGCGGGTCGCGCCGGCCTTCTCGAGGCGACGCTGGAAACGCTCCACCCGACCGCCGGTGTCGACGAGCTTCTGCTTCCCCGTGTAGAACGGGTGGCACTCGGCGCAGATCTCGACGTGGAGCTCCTCCTTCGTCGAGCGCGTCCAGAACTCGTTTCCGCACGAGCACGTCACGTGCGCGAGGACGTAATCGGGATGGATGTCGGGCTTCATCGGCTGGCCAGGATACCAGCCACGATCTCGGGATCCGCGTTGCCGCCCGACACGACGGCGACCGTGGGGCCGTCCTCCAGCGCGACCTTCCCGGCCAGGATCGCGGCGACCGCGGCGGCACCGGCCGGCTCGCACGCGAGCTTCGCTCGCGAGTACAGGAAGCGCATCCCTGCCGCGATCTCGTCGTCGGTCACGAGCACGACCTCGTCGACGCGCTCGCGGCAGACGTCGAGCGTGCCCTGCCCGGTGAACGGAGCGTTGAGGCCGTCGGCGATCGAGCTCGGCTCGATGCGCACGGGCTCGCCCGCCGCGATCGCAGCGGAGAGCGACGGCGCGCGGTCGGGCTCGACGCCCACCACCCGGCAGTCGACGGCCGATGCGACACCGGCGATCAGCCCGCCGCCTGAAACCGGGACGACGACCGTCGCGACGCCGGGGACGTCCTCCACGACCTCGAGCCCCAGGGTCCCGTGCCCCGCCTGGAGCACCGGATCGTCGAACGGATGGACGAACGTGCGCCCCGTCTCCTCGACGTATTCGAGCAGGCGCTCGTGCGCGTCCGCCGGACCGTGTGCGGTGAGGTCGACCTCGGCGCCGTAGCCACGCGTCGCGGCGACCTTGACCGGATTCGCCGTCGACCACATGAAGACCATGCACGGGATGCCCGCCTCCGCCGCGGCGAACGCCGCCCCCTGCGCCGCGTTCCCCGCCGACCAGGTCACGATCCCGCGCGCCTTCTCCTCCTCCGACAGGGACGCCACCTTGTTCACCATCCCGCGCGGCTTGAACGAGCCGGTCTTCTGGAAGAGCTCGGCCTTGAGGAACACGTCCTTGCCGAGCGCTCTCGACGAGAGCACCGGCGTTCTGTGCAGGCGGCCGTCGATCAGCTCGCGCGCGCGTTCGATGGCATCGCGGTCGACGGCCATGCCCGATCGTAGTCGGGTAGACGCTGGGCACTCGCCGCCATGCGCGAGAATGCGCCGATGGCGGCCAGCGAGCAGCGACCCGTTCGACTCGTCGTCCGCGACGATCTGACACGAGACCGCGTGACGGTCGTCTTCCGCCTGTTCCTCGCGATCCCGCTCGTGATCTGGGTGGTCCTGCGCGGGATCGCCGCCGCGGTGGTCGGCTTCGTCAACTGGCTCGCGGTGCTGATCCAGGGCGAGGTGCCCGACAGCCTGCACGGCTTCGTCGCGTCGTACATCCGCTACTCGACACAGGTCAGCGCCTACATCTTCCTCGCGGCAGGCCCTTACCCGTGGTTTCGCTGCCAGTCCGACTATCCGGTCGACCTCGAGATCGACCCGCCCGTACGTCAGGGGCGCTGGGGAGGTTTCTTCCGGCTCGTGCTCGCGCTGCCGGCGCTCGTCATCGCGTCGGTGCTCGGCTCCGGCCTGACGTCGAGTGCTCCCAGTCAGAGCTCCTGGTCCGCGTCGAGCGGCCATGACGAGGCGCTCTGGTCGAACGTCTCCTCCTTCGGCGGCGTCGCCGCTGCGGCTGCGGTCCTTTCATGGTTCTTCACCGTCTGGCTCGGACGGGCTCCGCGCGGATTGCGCGATCTCACCGCCTATGCGCTCGGCTACGGCGCGCAGGCGGGCGCGTACCTGTTCCTGCTGACGCCGCGCTACCCGACGTCGGACCCCGCGCTCGCAGAGGCGTACTCGGACCTCCCCGAGCACCCGGTTCGAGCAGTGGTGGACGACGACCTGGCGCGTCCTCGGCTCACCGTCCTCTTCCGCGTCTTCCTCGCGATCCCCCACTTCGTTTGGATCTTCCTGTGGTCGATCGCCGTCGTGTTCGTCGCCTTCGTCGGCTGGATCGCGGCGCTCATTCTTGGGCGACTTCCCGATTCGCTGCACCGCTTCCTCGCGGCGTACATCCGGTACGCGACCCATCTCGTCGCGTTCGTCTATCTCGTCGGCCGGCGCTTCCCGGGCTTCACCGGGCGCGAGGGCTCGTACGGGATCGATCTCGCGATCGATCCGCCGTCCCCGCAGTCACGCTTGACGATCCTCTTCCGGGTCTTCCTCGCGCTGCCGGCGTTCATCGTGGCGAGCGCGCTCGGCGGGGTCGCATTCGTCCTCGCCCTCCTCGCCTGGTGGTACGCGCTGGTCACGGCGCGCGTGCCCGAGGGCATGAGGAACCTCGGCGTCACGTGCCTGCGCTACTCGGCGCAGGCCTCTGCGTACGCGCTGCTCGTGACGGGTCGCTATCCGTACGCTGCGCCCGTCCTCCACCAGGCCGAGCCGGTCGCCGAGGAGCCGGTCGACTTCCCGCTGCCCGTCCTCGGAGACACCTTCTGAGGATCGCGCTCGCCGCGCTCGGCGCCGTTGCGCTCGCGGCCGCCGCGTACCTCCTCTACCCGACCGCCGTTCCGGGCTCGCTCGAGCTCGGGCCGATCGACGTCGACGCGGTGTTCGGCGGCGATCTCGTCGAGCGCGCGAAGCGCTACGAGCGGTTCTTCTACGTCGACTGGGTGCTCGCGCAGATCGCGCTCCTCGTCACGCTCTGGGTCTACGCGCGGCGGGGCGCCGGCCTTGCGCGGGAGTCGTCCGCCGGGCCGATCGGGACGGGGATGCTCCTCGGGATGCTCGGTCTCGCGGTCGCGTGGATCGCGCATCTTCCGTTCGCGCTCGCGGCGCACTGGTGGGAGCGGCGCTGGGGAGAGAGCGACCTCGGCTACGTGGACTGGATCCTCGAGGACTGGGCTCTGCTCGCGGCGCAGTTCCTGTCGGTCTGTTTCGCGCTCCTCGTCGTCATGGGCCTTGCGCGACGGCTCGGCGATCGCTGGTGGCTTCCGGGTGCCGCGGTGTTCGTCGCCATCGCCTCGCTCTTCACCTTCGTCGCGCCGTACCTCGACTTCACGACCAGGCCGCTGAAGGACAAGGCGCTGCTCGCGGCTGCGCGCCACTACCGGGCGGAGCTCGGCGTCGGCGACGTCCCGCTGCGGGTCGAGGACGTCAGCGACGACACCGATCAGGCGAACGCGTACGCGTTCGGGATCGGCCCCTCGAGGCGTGTCGTCTTCTGGGACACGATCCTCCGGGACCCGTTCACGAAGGACGAGCAGAAGGTCGTGCTCGCGCACGAGCTCGCACACCACTCCCAGCGACATCTGCCGAAGGGGATCGGCTGGTTTGCGCTCTTCGCCATTCCGGGCGCGTGGATCCTCATGCGGACGACCAGGCGCCGCGGCGGCATGGGCGCGCCGGAGGCCGTTCCACTGGCGCTTCTCGTCGTCGCCGTCTTCCAGCTCGCGACAGCCCCGCTCGCGAGCCACATCTCGAGGCGCATGGAGGCCGAGGCCGACTGGAAGGCGCTGCAGGTCACCCGCGACCCGGCCGCGCTCGAGGGCGTGATGGTCGGGCTCTCGAAGTCCTCGCTCGGCGATCCCGATCCGCCGACCCTGGCGCAGCTCGTCTTCGGGAGTCACCCGGCGCTCGCCGAGCGCGTCGCGATGGCGCGGGCGTGGGCCGACTGCCGGGCGACCGTAGCGCTCGGTCAGGGGTCAGACCGCGGGGTCTGACCCCTGACTGGCCGTCTAGGTCAGGGTGTACTCGGGGCCTGAGCCGCCCTCCGGCGGGGTGAGCCGCCCGCCCTTCGCCGTGATCGCGCCACACTGGACGCAGTTCGACGGCGTGATCTCGAGGTTCACCATCCCGTCGCCGACGTCACGGCCGACCTCGTACACGTGCGCGGGACACATCCACTCCCACGCCTCCGCGACCGGCCGGCGGACCGTCGTGCGCACCTTGAGGTGGTTGGGCTGGTCGTCGCGCGTGCGGTTGCCCGAGGCGAAGACGGACGAGAGCTTGTCGAAGATGTACTTCCCGTCGGGAGCGGGGTAGCGCGACGCCCGACCCGTCTTCTTGAGCGACGCGGACGCGTTCGGATGCGTCGGATAGCGGCCGTTCGGGGCACGGCCCTTGGTGACGGTCATCATGCTCGCGAGCGCACCGCCCATGAAGAAGCCCTTGTCGAAGACCTGACGCATGTTGCGCACCTCGTACAGCTCCCTCATCTGCTTGCTCGCGCGCAGCGACTCGTCATAGGAGTCGAGCGCGCCGACGCGGCTCGGCACCTCTCCCCGCTGCAGCGCGCGGAACGCCGCCTCCGCTGCGAGGCGGCCCGACTCGATCGCGTAGTGCACGCCCTTCAGGCGCGGCACGTTGACGAGCCCGGCGCCTTCTCCGACCAGCAGGAGCCCCGGCGCGTTGAAGCGGCTCGGAAGCGAGTAGTAGCCGCCCTCCGTGATCGTCTTCGCCCCCCACGCGACCCGCTCGCCGCCGCCGAGGATCTTCCAGATCAACCGGTGCGTCTTGAACTCCTGCAGGACATCGTGCACCGAGAACTCGACGTCAGCCGACTCGAGCCCGGCGACGAAGCCGACGGTCACCAGGTCGTCACCCATCGGATAGACGAACGACCCGCCGAACTCCCCGAAGCTAGCCGACGTCCGCAGCGGCCAGCCCATCGTGTGGATGATCTTCCGCAGCGGCTTGCGCACGCGCCAGACCTCTTTCACGCCGAGCGCCCAGATCTGCGGGTTCTCGCCGTGGAGGCCGAACTGGTCGATCGCGGCGCCGGTGAGATAGCCCTGCGTGCCCTCGGCCAGCACCGTCAGGCCCGCGACGATGTCGTTCCCGGGCTCGAAGGTCGGCAGCGGCTCGCCCCTCCGACCTCGTCCGCGGTCACCGGTGCGCACGCCGGCCACGCGGCCGTGCTCGACGAGGAGCTTCGTCGCAGACGTCTCGGGCAGCACCACCGCGCCGAGCGCCTCGGCCTGCTCGGCGAGGAAGCGGCCGAGCTCGGACAGCGAGACGATGAAGTTCCCGTGGTTGAGCATCGTCGGCGGCGGCGGGATGCGGAAGGCCGAGCGACGAGTCAGCACGTAGACGGCCTCGCCCGGGCACCTCGCCGTAGGTGGGGAAGTCGGCGGTCTTCAGCCGGCCGCGAAAGAGCGCGCGCAGCGGCGACGGGTTCATGACCGCGCCCGACAGCAGGTGCGACCCGGCCTGCTTGCCCTTCTCGAGCACCGCGATCGGCACGTCGCCGAGCCGCTCACGCACGTCCGGGTGCTCCTCGAGCAGCTGGCCGAGCCGGATGGCGCACGCGAGCCCGCCCGGCCCCGCGCCGACGATCGCGACGCCGACCTCGATCCGCTCTTCGCGCGGATCGGTCGGCGCGCCGACCGCGTCGATGGCTCCGAATGGCGGGGGGAAGTCGATCGGCCTGGACACGAGTTGGCTCTAGCTCCGAGCGCGCACGAGCTCCGTGAGCTTCGGGACGATCTGGTGCAGGTCACCAACGACGCCGATGTCGCAGAAGTCGAAGATCGGCGCGTTCGGGTCCTTGTTGATCGCGACGATCGTCCCCGAGCCCTGCATCCCGACCTTGTGCTGGATCGCGCCCGAGATCCCGCAGGCGATGTAGAGCTTCGGCGAGACCGTCTTGCCCGTCTGGCCGACCTGCGTCGAGTACGGGTACCAGCCCGCGTCGACCACCGCGCGGGTCGCGCCGACGGCGCCGCCGAGCGCCGCCGCGAGCTCCTCGATCATCGTGAACCCCTCCGGCGAGCCGAGCCCGCGTCCGCCGGCGACGATGATGTCGGCATCCTCGATCGACGGCCCGCTCGATTCCTCCTGCGTGTGCTCGACGAGCGTCGCGAGCGTGGAGAAGTCGGAGAACGTCGTCTCGAACGTCTCGACCTCGGCCGATCCGCCCGACTCGACGGGATCGAACGCCCCCGCGCGGACGAGCGCGAGCCGCGGGCCGCCCTTCCAGCCGACGTCGACGAGCACCGTGTCGCCGAGCGCCGGACGCTTGCCCACGAGCTCGCCGTCGGCGAGCGCCAGGTCCGTGAGATCCCAGTTGAGACCCGCGTCGAGACGCGCGGCGAGACCCGACGCGACATCGGCAGCGAGCACGGACGCCGCGAAGAGGACCGTCTCCGCCCCGGTCCGCTCGACGAGCGTCGCGAGGGCGTCGACACGCGGCTGCGGCAGAGGAGCTGCGAGCTCCGCCGCCTCGCAGGCGTAGGCCTTCGTCGCTCCGTACGCGCCTGCTCCGGCCGCAAGCGCGGCGGCGCCCTCGCCGAGCACCACGCCCGCCGCCTCGCCGAGCGTCGCCGCCTTGGCGAGGACGCCGAGCCCGCCCTTCTCGAGCTCGCCGCCGTGGTGCTCGAGGAAGACGAGCGACTTCACAGGAGCTTCCTCTCGACGACGAGGTCGAGGACCTTCTGCGCCGCGGAGCCGTCGTCCTCGATCTTCACCTGGCCGCCACGGGACGGCGGCGGGCCGAGGTCGAGCACGGTCGTCTTGGCGCCTGCCTCGCCCGCGGAGCCTGCGTCCACGCCGATATCTCCGAGCGACACCGTCTCCTGCGGCTTCGTCTTGGCGCCCATGATCCCCTTGAGCGACGGATAGCGCGGCTCGTTGATCGCGTCCGACACCGCGACCACCGCGGGCAGCGGCGCGCGGATGAGGTCGTAGCCGTGCTCGGTCTGGCGCTTCCCGGTGACCGCATCCGCCTCGACCGTGAGCGCCGCGACCTGCGAGACGACGGGCCTGCGAAGCCTGTCGGCCACCGCCGACCACAGCACCGCGCCGTCGCCGTCTCCCGACGACTGTCCGAAGAGGACGAGATCGGCCGCTTCTCGCTCGAGCGCGCCCGCGAGCGCGCGAGCCGTTCCCAGCAGGTCCGACCCGGCGGCGCCGTCGTCGGAGACGAGCACCGCCCGATCCGCGCCCATCGCGAGCGCCTTGCGCAGCGCGTCGACCGCCTTCTCCGGCCCCATCGAGACGAGGACGACCTCGCCGCCCTGCGCCTCCTTGATCCGCAGCGCCTCCTCGACCGCGTTCAGGTCGGTCGGGTTGAGCGCCGCCTCGCCGGAGCGGTCGAGCCGCTTCGTGGCCGGGTCGATCCGCTTGTGCACGGTCGCGTCCGGCACCTGCTTGACGCAGACGGCGATCTTCATCGGCGCGGACTCTATCGGCGGTGGCCGAGGCCGCTGACCCCGAACCGCAACCCGCGCGGGAGCTTCTCGCGCCCGCCACGACGCACGCGGCGACATGCGAAGGCCGGCCGGCAGCGATGCCCTCGCAATCGGCGATGCGGTCAGCAGAGGTCATGCGAAAGCGTCCGAGCACGTCCCCCGACGCCGTAGTAGCACCTCGCGCGTAGAGCGCTCCCAACGACATCGCAGAGCTCGCGTCCGCGGTCGCCGCTCGTGAAGTTCGCGGTCACGTCGTATGCCGCCGCCTCGATGCAATCGCCTTCACTCCCCGTTGTCGATTGGAATGCGCTGCGCAAGGTCCGTACTTTCGGCGGGTCTGCTAGCGTCCGACCCTTCGAGCGCGCACCGGAGCACACCGTCTATGAGACGCCACCGGACGACAGCCGCCATCCTCCTCGTCCTCGGCCTCGCCGCTGCGTTGACGACGCCCGCGAGCGGACACGAGACGGGAGCCGTGCCGCGACTCGTGTTCCCACTCGTCGCGAAGACCGAGCTCTGGGACAACTACGGCGATCCCCGCGGCAATGGACGCCACGCCGGAATCGACATGGAGAACCCGTGGCGTGCGCCGGTCGTCGCTGTCGAGGACGGCACGGTCAAGTACTGGGAGTCCGGGCCTCGGCGGCTGCATGCTCTACCACTACGGACGCAGCGGCACGACCTACCTCTACATCCACCTGAACAACGATCTGACGCCCACGCAACGACAACAAGGGCGGTTGCGTCAAGGAAGTCACCTTCGCCGTTCCCAACGGCGCGAAGGTGACGGCCGGCCAGCAGATCGCGTGGAACGGCGACTCGGGGGACGCGAACGGCAACCCACACCTCCACTTCGAGGTTCACCCGAACGACGGGGCCGATGTGAACCCGTTCAAGTACCTGCGCCGCGCCGAGAAGCCGCTCTTCGCCGCGAGGAAGGGCAGCGTGTTCAGCCTCGGCTTGCGCGGAACGCTCATCGCCGCCGGCGCGGGAGCGGCGACACTCCAGGTCGATCGCGTCCGTCAGTACCCCGGCGGTCGCTGGCTCGAGATCGACAAGCGCGAGGTGGAGCTAACTGTTCCGCTCGGCGCCGAGGTCGCGCCATCTCTCGATCAGCTCGCCGGCGCGACGCTCAGGACGCTCAAGACGCCCATCCCGGTCGCCGCGTTCACCCTGAAGGCGAACACGACACCGGCGGCGATCGTCGGAGCGCCCGGCTCGCTGATGCTCGGTCGCGTCGCACCCACGCCGTAGCCGCGGTAGGACGTCGACCGGCTCGGTCGAACTGACCAACCATGGCCGGTGGCCTCTCCATCCTCATGCCTGTCTTCGACGAGCGCTCGACGATCGAAGCGGCGATCGACGACGCTCTCACCGCCGAGCTGCCGGTGCCGAAGCCGTGAGCTCGTGATCGTCGACGACGGCTCGACCGACGGCACGCGCGAGCTGCTCAGCTCGAGCGAGTGGCCCGCGAACGTGAAGGTCGTCTACCACGAGCGGAACCTCGGCAAGGGCGCAGCCGTACGTACGGCGCTGCAGCACGCGTCGGAGGAGTTCGCCGCGATCCTCGACGCCGACCTCGAGTACCGCGCCGCCGACCTCGCACACGTCCTCGAGCCACTCGCCTCCGGAGAAGCGCACGTCGTCTTCGGCACGCGCGCCTGGACGTCGCAGTCGTCGTTCAGCTTCTGGTACGTGATGGGGAACAAGGCCGTGACGATGGCGACGAACGTCCTCTACAACTGCTGGATCTCGGACGTCATGACCTGCCACAAGGCGATGCGCACCGAGCTCTTCCGCTCGCTGCCGCTCCGCGAGCGCGGCTTCGCGATCGAGCCGGAGATCGCCGCGCGCGTGCTCCGCGCCGGCGAGCGGATCCACGAGGTGCCGATCTCGTACAAGGCACGCGGCCGCGAGGCGGGCAAGAAGCTCACGGCGTTCGACGGGCTCCGCGTCCTGCGGACGCTCGTTCGCTGCCGCGTGACGTGACTCGCGCCGCCGCAGGCGCGGCGTACGCGGTACTCGGCGCGCTTCTCGCATGTACTCGGCTCTACGGTCTCAGTCGGCGGCTACTGCACGACGAGATCGTCACCGTCGTCGTACTTCGTGAGGGCAGGGCCGCGGGAGATCCTCGCCGGGCACTACTCGCCCAACAACCACGAGCTGTTCAGCCTGCTCGGGTGGGCGACGAGCTCGATCTGTCGGCGAGTCGGAGATCGCGCTCAGACTTTGGTCGGTAGTGCCCTTTATCCTCGGCGTGGCGCTTGTGACAATTTGGCTCGACCGCGAACTGGGTCACCTCACCGGGATCGTCTTCTTGTTCCTGGCAACGCTATCGCCACTGCTGCTCGACATCTCACGGCAAGCGCGCGGATATGGACTGGCTTTCCTCGCTATGGCGGTACTCGTCATCGCAGGGATTGAGGCCACGCGGAGGAGTGAGCTCTGGCCGAGCATCGCGGCGTGCGGAGCTGGTTTCGTCGGTACAGCGACGCTGCCCGTGTTCGGCGTCGCGTTCCTCGCGATCTCGGTCGTGGTTCTGGGGGATCCGAAAGCCCGGCGAACTCTGGCGTTCTGCCTCCCCGCGACCGTGATTGCCATCGCTGCCTGGTACGCGCCTCACATCGACGACCTGCTCCACAGCTCGCGCCAGGCATACGGAGTACACATCGAGCCGTGGTGGCTCGTTACTGCACCCGTTGACCAGATCCTCTTGCCCGCACTCATGTGGATCGACGGCGTCGTGCTGTTTCCCGGTCTCGTGTGGATTCCGGTTGTCGCCGTCGCGGTGATCCTCATGAGCACGAGCCCGCTGCTGCGGGGACGTATGCAGGCTTCCGTTCTCATCGTCGGACCAGTCGCGACCATCGTCGCCCTCTTCGTCACGGACACTCGTGCCGTGCCCCGCTTTCTGAGCTTCCTGCTCGTGCCGCTGTTCATGCTGGTCGCAAGCGGGACGGCCGCTATCTTCGAGCGGTTTCCGACCCGGCCCGCCATCTTTCGCTCGCTCGTCGCCATTGTTGTGCTGGCTCTACTCGCCGGGTCGTTCGTCGCGAGGGAGCTCGACGTCGTGCGACTGCCCCGAGAGGCACACAAGGAAGCAGTGTCCGCGATCCGCGCACGCGGGTGGAGCACCGCTCCGGTGTTTGCGTATGTGGTGCACCCGCTAGACCTCGCGTTCTATCTCGGACGCGCTCCGGCGGCGGGCAGACGTCCTGAGTTCGCGCGCGTAGCGTGCTCGCGTCATCAGCGCATCGTGATCGTCGTGCAACAGTGGGCGATACCGAATGCCACTTTCCCGTGCATAACTCCCACGACGCCGGAGATCGAGGTCAGGCAGTACACACGCGGCCGCAGGATCCGCGCTTGGCTGGTGCCTCCCTCGCCTCAGTCATCCTGACGAACCCAAAGCTGTGCGCTGACCCTCGATCCGAACTCGTGCCGTTCGACTAGGACGTGATCTCCGAAGCCGAGCGGTCTGCGAACTCGCTGCGAGATCTCGCCGACTCCCTCCGACCAACTCAAGACCCATATGGCGTGGGCGGTGGAAACGTCGGTCGTCGGTTCACCGTAGTAGCGCGGCGCAGGCGACGCCCACCAGGGAACGACGAGCACGGGGTCCGCATTACCTTTCCGCGCGTCTATCCAGGCTACCGCTGCGCGCCAATCCTCGCCTCGCCAGTTCCCGCCGTAGCCGAGCGAGTACCAATGCAGAAGCCCCACCAGCGTGCCGGCGATGACTGCGAGAGTCACGATGACGTTCAGCCGTTTCGCCAGATTGGTGAGAGCCACGGCGGCCAGGAGGGCGAACGCGGGAGACACGACAATCAGGTACCGGTCGAGAAATGCGGGCTTCGCAGCCGATGCCGCCAAGGCGAGGAACAGCGGCGCGAGTGCCCACACTCCTAGCCATATCGTGATGTCCATCTTGCCGGCACGGTAGAGCACCACGAGTCCGACGAGCGCAAGAACGGCACCGAGACCTACAGCGCCTGAGACCTCCATGAGCGTCCAGCCGACGTCTCGAAGCGTCGGTCCGCGGAGCCAGTTGAGAGCGTAGTTCTCTCCCGTTGTGCGCATCGCGAGGACTGCCGCCCACGGCACGGCGACGAGCCCGACGATTACGGCGGCCATTAGGCCATGCGGGAGAATCCGGCGCCGATGCGGAGCGATGAGGGCGAGCTGCCCAGGCACGAGCGCGAGGCTCGCCAGCGGGTGCCAGACAACGACAAGCGTGAAGGCCACCCCGTACCACGCCCACCCGCCGCGCGAATTCAGCTCGAGGGCTCGGAGCAGCAGGAGCGTCGCGACGAGGCTGAGCGCGACGAGGGCTGAATAGCTGCGCGCTTGCTGCGACCACTGGACGAAGAATGGGCTCGCGGCGAGCAGTAGCCCGCCGATGAGCGCAGTCCGCCTGTCGAGGATCTTGTTCCCGAGCACGACCAGAAGTGCGCACGACAGCGCGGCGGCCAGGACCGACGGAAACCGAAGCGCCCACTCGGAATCCCCGGCAAGTGTTGCCCAAGCCTTCACTAGAAGGTAGTAGAGGGCGTGAACCTGCTGTTCGACGATTGTCGGCACCGACCGGTTGGTCGCCCGCGCCGTGAACGACTCGTCAACCCAGAATGCCGGCGCCCCGAGGCGAATCAGGCCCAGCGTCAACGAGACGCCGGCGACGATGGCGATGTCCAGCCTGGGCGCCCGCGCGCGGTTTCCGATCGAGGGAACACGTTCGGGCGACGCACATGCGTCGGTAAGCGCCGACGCAACGACGATCGCGTTGCCGTGGGGTCGAAATTCCGGCTGTGTCCCATGCGACTGTTATCGTCGCGCGCCGGCTGGACGATTAGCCACGAGGCCGCCACCCCGCGCGTAAAGGGTCAGCGCACCCTGTGCGAGGCGCTGCACTCGGTCAGACCGCGACCGCGCCGCGCAGGAAGTCTACGATCTCGCCGGTGGTGGCTCCCGGGCCGAACACCGCGGCGACGCCGTTCGCCTTCAGCTCGTCGGCGTCGTCCGGCGGGATCGTCCCGCCGACGACGACGAGCACATCGTCGGCGCCGTTCGCGCGCAGGCCGTCGACGATCCGGGGTACCAGTGTCATGTGCGCGCCCGAGAGAATCGACACGCCAACGGCGTCCGCGTCCTCCTGGATCGCAGTCTCGACGATCTGCTCCGGCGTCTGATGAAGCCCCGTGTAGATGACCTCCATGCCTGCGTCTCGCAGGGCTCGCGCGATGATCTTCGCGCCGCGATCGTGCCCGTCGAGACCGGGCTTCGCGATAACCACTCGTATCGTGCCCGGCACATGGGCAGAATACCGCGGTGCGCCTGACCGTCATCGGCTCCTCGCCGGCATGGCCGAACCCGGGAAGCGCGCACTCCGGGTACATGCTCCAGGCTGACGGCAGCCGCGTGCTGCTCGACTGCGGGCCGGGCGTCCTCGGCCGGCTGCGTGAGCACTCCGAGTGGCCGGACGTCGACGCGATCGCCATCACACACTGGCACCTCGATCACTGGGGCGACCTCGTCCCGTGGGTGTGGGGCAGCTTCTATCTCGCAGCGAGGCGACCCGTCCCTCGCCCCGCCTTATGGGTTCAGCCTGGAGGAGCCGAGTTTCTCGCCGGTCTGGGCGAGCGCCTCGGCTTCCCGGACATGTTCGAGCGCACGTTCGATCTGTCCGAGTACGAGCCCGACACGCCGTTCGCGATTGGGCACCTCGCCGTTACGCCGACACGGGTTCCCCATTACCGTCTCGAGACGTACGCCTTCCGCGTGCAGGCGAACGGAACGGTGCTCGCCTACTCGGGCGACTCGGCGCCGGCAGCGGAGCTCGTTGAGTCGGCACGCGATGCGGATCTCTTCGTATGCGAAGCGACGCTGTTGCGAGGCGAGCTCGACGGCGAGCCCCGCGGGCATCTCTCACTGGACGAGGCCGTGGAAGCATTCGAGGCGTCCGGCGCCAAGCGGCTCCTCGTAACGCACCGCCCGCGCGAGCTGCCCACACCCCGCGAGTTCGAGCTTGCATACGACGGGCTCGAGCTCGAGGTCTAGCCGAAAGACTGAAGACAGCGGCCGGGGCCGCCGATACCCTCACCGAGATGATCTCTGTCGTCGTTCCGCTGCTGAACGAGGAGCAGTCGCTGAGTGCGCTCTACCACGAGATCGGCCGAGCGCTCGAGCCGCTCGACGATGGGTTCGAGGTCGTGTTCGTCGACGACGGCTCAACCGACGGCAGTCTCGAAGTTCTCGCGCGCCTGCACGACGAGCTTCCCAACGTCGTCGTCGTCCACCTCCGCCGGAACTTCGGCAAGGCGGCGGCGCTTCAGGCGGGCTTCCTCGAAGCGAGGGGGGAGTTCATCGTCACGATCGACGCCGACCTTCAGGACGACCCTGCAGAAATCCCGAAGATGCTCGTCAAGCTGGATGAGGGCTTCGACCTCGTTTCTGGCTGGAAGACGCGTCGCAACGACCCAGTCCTGCGTAGGCTCTTCTCACGCGTCTTCAACTGGATGACCGGCACGATCTCGGGCGTCCACCTCCACGACGTCAACTGCGGGCTCAAGGCGTATCGGGCGGAGGTGCTCCGGGGAATGCGGCTCTACGGCGAGCTCCATCGCTTCATCCCGGTCCTCGCGGCCTACCGCGGCTATCGCGTCGCGGAGATACCCGTGAACCATCGCGCGCGTCAGCACGGGCGGTCCCGGTACGGCCCAGAGCGCTATCTACGGGGCTTCTTCGATCTGATGAGCGTGACCTTCATGGGTCGATATCGACATCGGCCGCTGCACCTCTTCGGCGGCGTCGGGCTACTGATGGGCGCAGTCGGCTTCGTGATACTCCTGTACCTCACGGTCGAGTGGTTCTGGGGCCAGGGCATCGGCGGCAGACCGCTCTTCACACTCGGCGTGCTACTAATCGTCGTGGGGATCCAGTTCGTGTCGCTCGGGCTGCTCTCCGAGCTCATCACCTCTCAGCACGAAGAGCGCATCGACGAGCGCGATCGGATGGATCAGGTCGTCGACGAGGTCTTCCGCTAACCACTCGGTGCGCGTCCTGTACTTCGGCACCTACGAGCGCGACTACCCGCGGAACGCCCAGGTGATCTCGTGTCTGCGGGGAGCAGGCGTGGAGGTGGTGGAAACACACGTCCCACTTTGGGACGGCGCGCGACACAAGCTCTCGCCGAGTCTGCGCACACTCGGCCGGGCTGTCCAGGCGGAGATCCGATTGGCGCGGAGTTCTGGGGGTAACGCAGACGTGATCCTGGTCGGGTATCCCGGTCACATCGACATGCCTGCTGCGAAGCGAGTCGCCGGCAAACGCCCGGTCGTCTTCAATCCTCTGGTTTCGCTCGAGGACACCATGATCGGCGACAGAGCGCTGGCTTCCTCATCCTCGTTGCGGGCTCATGCCCTTCGCCGCCTGGACCGATCCGCGTTTCGCTCGGCCGATCTTGTCGTCGCAGACACCGCGGCCCACGCCGAGTATTTCGAGGAGCGCTTCGGACTAAGCAGCGAGCGTACGGCGGTCTGTTACGTCGGTGCCGAGGACCGCATCTTCAGTGCCGGCGAACGATCCGAGGGACCGTTCAACGTCCTCTTCGTCGGCAAGCTCATTCCGCTACATGGACTGGAGACCATCCTCGCCGCAGCCGAGATCTGCCACGAGATCGAGTTCCGCGTTGTCGGAAGCGGACAGCTCGACACGCTGCTCGATCGATTGCCCCACAATGTTCATCGGGAGCACTGGGTCGATTACGAGCGGTTACCCGATCTGTATCGCGAAGCCGGTTGCGCCCTGGGCGTTTTCGGGCTTTCCGAGAAGGCCGCGCGTGTGATCCCGAACAAGGCATTCCAAGCTCTCGCCACGGGAACGCCCCTCATCACGGCTGATACTCCCGCCGCCCGAGAGCTCCTCACTGACCACCAGGACGCACTGCTCGTGGCACCAGGAAGCCCACGCGCGCTCGCAACGGCCATTCGAGCATTGGCAGCCGAGCCGACGCTGAGGAGACATCTCTCGGAGCGAGGGCGGCAGACGTACTCTGAACACGCGAGCGAGTCCGTGCTCGGTGCACGTTGGCGTTCGATCCTGGATCACGCACTCGAAACGCATACTGCGCCCGGCGGCTGACCGGGTCAGAAGACCGGCGTCTCGCGCCACACGCCCCACACCTCGCGCAGCGCGTCGCACATCTCGCCGAGCGTCACGTAGTCGCGCGAGGCCTCGATGATCGGCGGCATGAGGTTCACGCCCTCGCGCGATGCCGCCTCCTTCAGCGTGGCGAGGCCGGCCTCGACCTTCGCCGAGTCGCGTCCCGCCTTCACCGAGGCGAGCCGGTCGATCTGCTTCTGCTCGAGCCCCGGGTCGATCTTGAGGATCGGGATCGGCTCCTCGTCCTCGAGGACGTAGCGGTTCACGCCGACGACGACGCGCTTTCCCGACTCGACCTCGGACTGGTAGCGATACGACGCCTCGGCGATCTCGCGCTGGAAGAAGTTCTCCTTGATCGCCGGGATCACGCCGCCGAGCGCGTCGATGCGGTCGAAGTACTCGTACGCCTGCGTCTCGAGCGTGTTCGTGAGGCTCTCGACGTGGTACGAGCCGCCGAGCGGGTCGATCGCGTTCGACCGCGCCCGACTCGTGGGCGATCACCTGCTGCGTGCGCAGCGCGATGCGAACGGCGTCCTCGGTCGGGAGCGCGAGCGCCTCGTCGAACGAGTTCGTGTGCAGGCTCTGCGTGCCGCCGAGCACGGCGGCCAGCGCTTCGAGCGCGGTGCGGACGATGTTGACCTCGGGCTGCTGCGCCGTGAGCGAGACGCCCGCCGTCTGCGTGTGGAAGCGCATGAGCAGCGAGCGCGGGTTGCGCGCGCCATAGCGGTCGCGCAGCTCCCTCGCCCAGATGCGACGGGCGGCGCGGTACTTCGCGATCTCCTCGAAGAAGTCGAGGTGCGCGTTGAAGAAGAAGGAGAGGCGCGGCGCGAACTCGTCGACGTCGAGGCCGCGCTCGACCGCCGCCTCGACGTAGGCGAATCCGTCCGCCAGCGTGAACGCGAGCTCCTGCGCCGCCGTCGAGCCGGCTTCGCGGATGTGGTAGCCGGAGATCGAGACCGGATGGAAGAGCGGCATCTCGCGCGCGCAGAACTCGATCATGTCGACGACGAGCCGCATGGACGGCTCGGGCGGGAAGATCCACTCCTTCTGCGCGATGTACTCCTTGAGGATGTCCGTCTGGGCGGTGCCGCGGAGCTTGTCTCGCGGGACGCCCTGCTGCTCGCCGACGCAGACGTAGAACGCGAGCACGATCGCCGCGGGCGAGTTGATCGTCATCGAGGTCGAGACCTCGCCGAGCGGGATGCCGCCGAAGAGCGTCTCCATGTCGGCGAGCGAGTCGACCGCGACCCCTTCGCGCCCCACCTCGCCGAGCGAGCGCGCGTGGTCGGAGTCGTAGCCCATGAGCGTGGGCATGTCGAACGCGGTCGAGAGCCCGGTCTGCCCGTGCTCGGTGAGGTAGCGGAAGCGCTCGTTCGTCTCCTCCGGCGTGCCGAAGCCGGCGAACTGGCGCATCGTCCAGAGCCGGCCGCGGTACATCGACGGATAGACGCCGCGCGTGAACGGATACTCGCCCGGATAGCCGAGGTCGCGCGCGTGGTCGATGTCGACGTTTTCGGGCGTCGAGAGCGGCTCCGTCTCGATCCCCGAGATCGTCGAGAAGAGCTCGTCGGTGCGCTCCGGCGCGCGCTTGTAGACGTTCGCGCGCCAGGCGTCGAGCGACTCGGCCGCGCCGCGGTCCTCGGTCGTCGCCATCGCGCCGCATTGTAGGCAGGGCGCTGAGAGGACCCGCACGCGCCGAACCTGATCGCAAGAACAAGGGATCGGAGGCGGCTGATCAACCGCCGACACACACGCGTGCGCGCGCGGCCGTTCCTCGCAGTCCTCGTCGGCGCGCTGACATTCGCCGCGCTCGTCGGCGCCTCCACGAAGCCTATGCCGGCCGTGCCTGGTCAGCGACGTCCAGCCGGGTGGTTACGCGTACGCCGGTCACCAGGCGACGTACCGAGGGCATGGCGTGCGCGCGACGATCACGATGACCCGAGCCCCGAGCGTCCAGGCCGGGCACGTCGCGGGCCGGGTCGGAGTTGGCGGCCCAGGTCAGGGTGAGAACGGCGAGGACGCGTGGATCCAGGCCGGGATTGCGTCGATGCAGGGCTCCGATCCGGTGATCTACGCGGAGATCACACGGGGAAGCGCAGCACCCCGGTTCATCCTCGTCGAACAGGGGTCGCGTTTGGCCGGTCGCACAGGTTCGCGGTCCTCGAGATGGCGGGACGTCCGGGTGGTGGCGCGTCTGGGTGGACGGGCAGGCCGTGACCGACCGCCTGCGCCTGCGCGGCTCCTCGGGGAGATGGGCGCCGATCGCCACGGCGGAGAGCTGGAACGCCGGCACACCGGCCTGCAACGAGTTCGGTTTCCGCTTCGAGCGAGTCTCGGTCTCGTACGGGGGCGGCGGTTCGTGGCGCCCGTTCGTGCCCGGGCATCAGTTCCTCGACGGAGCGAACGTGCTCCGCGACCTCGCCTCGGCGCCTGCCCAGTCGGGCGTCTACGACCGCACCCTCGCGAGCGAGGACGTCGTGCCGTACGCGTTCGTCGCGACCTCCGGCTAAGAACTCGCTTCGGAATAACCGCAAGGGCGGCACGATTCGTTCCCAACGCGCGTCCGAACGATCAACGGTGCATCTGCACGCCTCCTCAGACCTACGGAGCATGCCAACGGCTTTTCGTGAAGAGGCGTATCCGTTCTTGTCGATTCGAGGACTGACACGACCGCAAGATCGGCTCCGGGATCTCTCGTGAAACTTTCGCCCGACGTGCACCTCCCAGCGCTAGCTGAGAAAGCAACGGGCCGTTCGTCTCGGACGAGGGTCTGAACCGATGGCCAGGGCGAACCGCCTCCCTGGGCGGAGGCCCTCGGGGTGACGCGGCCGGGTGAGCCCAGAGCGGCGTCGGGGCTCTGTGCCACACTGGCTCTCGTGCGCGTCGTGATTGCCGACGACCACCGGCTCGTCCTCGACGGGATCAAGCGCGCGCTCGAGGCCGACGGCGGCTTCGAGATCGTCGGTGAGACGCAGTCCGGGACGCAGGTGCTCCCGCTCGTGGGCAAGACGAGCCCCGATCTCGTGCTCCTCGACGTGCGCATGCCGCACATGGATGGGCTCGCGTGCCTCGACCAGCTGCGGCAGCGGCATCCCGACGTCAAGGTCGTGATGCTCTCGGCGTCGGCCAATCCCGAGCTCGTCGAAGCTGCGCTGCGTCGCGGGGCGGCCGCCTATGTCATCAAGACCGTGAACCCCGACGACCTGCCGGCAACGCTACGCCAGGCGCTCGAGGGGAACGTCCACACTGCGGTCGGGGGGGAGGAATCCGACCGCGCGAGCGCCAAGGCGCTCGGGCTCACCGAGCGCGAGATCACGATTCTCGGCGCCCTCGCCCGCGGACTTTCCAATGACGAGATCGCGAAGGAGTTCTGGGTCGCTCCGCAGACGGTGAAGTTCCACCTCACGAACATCTACCGCAAGCTCGGCGTCAAGAACCGCACCGAGGCGACGCGCATCGCGTATCAGAACGGGCTTGTGGAAAGCCCCATCTACGCCGACGAATAGGGCATGACGTCGACGACGGTCAGCCCGGTGGGCTCGGATCCCGCGGGCGCTGCTCGCCCTCCCAAGCCGGATCCGACACTGGCCCGAACTGGTCGCTTCCGGAGGATCATCGAGGAGGAGTACGTCCTCCTCGTCCTCCTGGGCGGGTTCGGTCTCATCTTCCTCCTCGTCTTCCCGCCCGCGCTCATCGTCAACGACAGCTGGCTGAACCTGGCGAGCGGGCGAGAGGTCGTGCACCACGGCCTTCCCAGGCACGACGAGCTCACCGTGTACGGGCTGGGCGGGACCTGGACGGATCAGCAGTGGCTCGCGCAGGTCTTCATGTACGGCGTCTACAGCCTGGGCGGATTCGCGCTCCTCTCGATCGCAACCTGCGTGTCCGTCGTCGGCGCTTTCTCGATCGCCGCCGCCGCCGCCCGGTCGCTCGGCGCCGGCGCGCGCGCGTTCTGGGTCATGTTCCTCCCCGTGCTCGTGGCCGCCCCTTGGGCGTGGTCGATCCGCGCGCAGATGCTCGCGCTTCCCCTGTACACCGCACTGCTGTGGCTTCTCGCGAGCGAGGCGCGCGCCCCGACGCGACGGGTCTGGCTCGCCCTTCCCCTCCTCGTCCTCTGGGCGAACATCCACGGGAGCGTCGCCCTCGGCGCGCTCCTGGTCGTCCTGCTCGGCGCGTACGAGCTCGTTCGCAGCCACGGCCGCAGCTGGGCGCGAAGCGCAGGCCTCGTCGTCCTCGCCCCGCTCGCAGTCCTCGTCACACCGTATGGGCCTGCGGCGACAGTCCGCTACTACCACTTGCTGCTCATTGACCCGCCCTTCGCCGGCAGGGTCACCGAGTGGCGCTGGGCTTCACCCGGAACGGACTCGATGTTCTTCTACGCGCTCGCTGCGATCGCGATCGTCCTCGTCTGGCTCGGGCGCAGGCGGTTGACCGTCTTCGACGTGCTGATCCTTGCGCTCACGCTCGCGGGCGGTCTGGAGGCGATCCGGGGAATCGTGTGGTTCGCGCTCGCATCCATGGTCTTCCTCCCGGTGGCGATCGGGAACAGGCTCGAGAGCAAGCGCCAGAGCGAGCCCCGGCGAGGCCTCAACATCGCGATCGCCGCGGGCCTCACCGTCGCGCTTCTCGCCGTCGCGGGCTCACTGTTCGCACGCGACGAGACGTGGTTCGAGGACTACTGGAACCGCGACGTCGTCGAAGCGGTGCGCGGCGAGCTGCAGCCCGGAGACCACGTGTTCGCGCCGGACCGCTTCTCGGACTGGATGCTGTTCAAGATCCCCGAGCTGCGCGGTCGAGTCGCATACGACGTCCGCTTCGAGCTATACGACCGCGCGTTCTTCGACAAGCTGCAGGACTACAACTTCGAAGACGGCCCGAACTGGAAGTCGTTCGCCGACGGCTACCGCATCGTGATCCTCGACGAGACGCGCAAGTCGCACACACGCAACTTCGCGAAGGAACCGGGCGCGCGCGTGATCTACCGCGACGACGAGATCACGGTCGTCGCTAGGCAGGGATAATCACGCCCGCCGAAACACGAACACGCCATCGTTGGCGAAGACTCGCCGCCACCGGGGGTCGGACTCGAAGCGTTTTCTGAGTCCGGCGAGCGCCGCAGGCGACCGTTCGGCAAGCACCGGGAGCCGGGCGTCGGGAAGCCACAGGTCGGTCGTGTCCAGAACGATCCAGTCGGCGTTTCCAACGTGCGGCAATGTCTGGAGATAGCGGCGCGCTGCAAGACGTGCGCCGACTCTGTTCGACGCGCTCACTGCCGCTCCGGCGGGCACCGTCGCGACGGCCCGATCGAGCGCCGTGACGTGTGCCGGCGTCAGCGCGGACTGGTACCAGAGTGGCGCCGTCTCGCGACCTGCTCCAAGCGGCCCGAAGACGAGTGATGTGACGAGGCAAAGCCCGAGAACCATCACGGCTGCGGGACCGCGCGCCTCGAGCCGAAGCCGCGCAATCCCGAAGACGGACGCCGCGACGAGAAAGGGCAGCATCGCGGCGAGGTAGTGCTGGCGCGGGTCGATCGGGCCGGCAGGATCGGCAAGCGCGTTGAGCGCGAGCTGGGGAAGCGCTACCGCTGCCAGTGCTGGTGCAAGCAAGAACAGTCCCGCGAGTGGAGCCGCCAGCGCGATCAGGAAGAGAAGGACGTCGGGATCGAAGAGCTGCCCGAGGATCGCAAGAGGATCGGTGAACGCGGACTTCACGATGCCTGCGGGGGAACCTCCGACCGCGTCGTAGAAACCGTAGAAGCCGCTCGCTCCACCTGAGAAGGCAGGCACGACGACGAGCAGCGCCACGAACGTCCAGGCCACGCCCGCGGCCCCGATCACGGAGCCCGCCAATCGGCGACCGCGAGCAAGCGCATACCACACGCCCAGCGCTCCGATCGTCAGGCCGACGAGCTCGCCGCACGACGCCGCGAGCACTGCGCACAACGCGAACGGGCCGAGACGGTCGATGTCGAGGAACCACACCGCGTACAGCAGGAGCGGGATCGCGAATGTGACCGGATGGACTGCGTCGAGTGCAGTCCATGAGAGCCACGGGTAGAACAGGTAGGCGCCTGCGAGTACGACCGCCAGACGTGGTGAGCTCAGATGGCGCCGGCCCAGCCAGAAGACGGGCAGCGCTCCCAGAGCCACCGCCACGACCTGCGCCGTAGCGAGCGTCAGTGGCGACGGTGCGAGGAGCCACAGCGGCACGAGCAATGCGAGAATCGGATCGACGTGACTCGCAAGCCGGGTCGCCTGCTGCCCCGTTATGTCAGTGCTGTCGAGGAAGCTTCCGTGCGCGGTGCTCCACACCGCCTGCGTCATGTTTCCGAGATCGAACCTGCCGAGCCTGTAGCGGAGGTAGTCGTGCCGCACCGTCGCGAACATCACCACCGACCACGCGGTCATCGCTGCCCACACGACGAGAACGTGCGCGTGCGCACGCACGGCCTGCATGAGACGTGCCCACGGCGTGCTCGGGGTAAGTTCGACGACTGTGTCGCCCGAGCTCACGGTTCCCGCCGGAAGACGATGACCCCGGCTTCATCGCTCACCTGACGCCAGTCAGCGCTGCGCCTGAGCCGCGCGATGAACGCCGCAACGATCTCCGGACGGTTCGTCAGGATCGGCGACCGCTTGTATACGACCCAAGTGTCGTCGAGGTCAATCACCGCCCACTGTGCACGGCCGAGCATCGGTACGGAGTACACGTAGCGCCGCGCGGACAGATAAGCACCCGCTACGTTCGTCGCAGTTACCGGCGCGTGATCCGGCACCGTAGCGAGCGCATTGTGGAGGGCATCAACGCGGCTCGCGCTCACGGTGTCTCTGCCCCCTAGAGGCGTACCGCCGGCGATGCGCACCCACGGAGCGAGGAAAAGCGACATCGACGCCGAGCACACGAGCACTGCCGCCGCTGCGAACTGGCGCCGTGATTCGCCGAGCCGAGCGATGCCGAGCACAGTTGCTGCGATGAGGAATGGAATGATCGCGGCGACGTTGTGGTACCTCGGGTCCGTCATGGACCGAAAGTCAGACAGCCCGTTCACAAGAAGCTGGGGGATCGCGACGGCGGCGAGGCCAGGAGCGACCAGGAAAAGCCCGAGCAGCGGAAGGCCCAGCCACACTAAGTAGAGGAGGTCTGCGGTCTCTGTAAGCGCGCCGACGATCGCCGATGGGTCGGTTACAAACGTTCGGATGATCCCTTGCGGGGATCCGCCGATCTCGTCATAGAAGCTGTAGAAGAGACTGTCTCTGTTGGAAGCCGCGGGAACGATGATGTAGAGGGCGACCATTGTCCAGGCAACTCCAAGAAAGGCGATCCATGCACCCACCCTTCGTTTTCCCTTTGCTAACGCAAACCAGACACCTAGCGCTGCTACCGGAAGCCCAATCAACTCACCGGTAGACAGTGCAAGAACGGCGAACACGAGGAACGGCACGAGCCGATCGGTCTCGAGGAACCAAATACAAAGAAGGAAGAACGTGATCGCGAAGGTCACGGGGTGAATGGCTGCAGCCGCACTTGTGGCCACCCACGGATAGGCAAGGTATGCAAGAGCGAGTAGCCCGGCGGTGCGCTCGGAGCTGGTGCGGAGACGCGCGAGCCAGAAGACGGGAAGCGCACCGAGAGCGACGACCGCGATCTGGGCAAGCGCGAGCACGAGCGGTGAAGGCCACAGCACCCACAGCGGGGCGAGCAGAGCGAGAAACGGATCGACGTGAGACCCAAGTCGCAGCAACTGCTCGCCCGTAGCGCCGCTCGTGACCTCGAGAGGTCGTCCGTGCGCGGTGCTCCAGACAGCCTGCACCATGTTCCCGAGATCGAACCTGCCGACACGGAACTCGGAGTACGCATCACGCCCTACGAAGAAGAGCACCGCGGTCCACGCGACCATGCTCGCCCAGATCACGATCGACCATGCGTGCTCCCGCATCGCATCGCGGACGTCGTTTCGCAGCGGGAAGGCCGCTGTTCCGAAACTCACGAGGCGACCCTTCGGTAGACGACAACCGGCCCCTGTCGGAACACCTGCTGCCACCCCGCGCTCGCCATGAGCCGTGAGTGGAAACCGTCGAGAGCAGAGGGGTCGGGATACCCGCCGACGGACTTCGGGATAAACGAATCGGTGAGATCGAGCACGACCCAGCTGGCACGCCCGACGACAGGTGCGGTATAGACGTACCGGCGCGCCAAGAGGTCCGATCCGAGGCGGTTCGTCGTGCTGACGGCCGCCCCGTCGCGCGGCGCCAGCCAGAGCGGGGCCAGCAGCGCAAGGATTGGATCGATGTGACTTCCAAGTCTCACAATCTGCTCCTCCAGCTGCCCCGTTGTGATCTCGAGGGGGCGACCTGGGCGGTGCTCCAGACCGCCTGCACCATGTTGCCGAGGTCGTAGCGCGCGAGGCGGAAGTTCAGGAAGTGATCGCGCACGACGAGGAACAGCCCGAGAGTCCACACGAACATCGCCACACAAAGACCGACCGTCCAGACGTGCTCCCGCGCGAACGACTCGGGCCGCGTGTGGGGAAGTGCTCCGGGTGCCGCCGCGCAAACGCTCACCACGAGGCGATCCTGCGATAGACGATCACGGGTCCCTGCTCGAACACCTTCCGCCATTCGGAACTGCGTTCCAAGGTCTTGAGAAACGTCTCGAATCGCGGAACGTCGAAGTCGCCGGTAAACGTGGTCGGCAGCCACGGGTCGGTCGTATCGACGGCGATCCAGTCGGCGTCTCGCACGAAGGGCACGCTGTAGATGTAACGCCGTGTCGACAGATGCGCTCCAAGCCGATTCGTTGCACTCACTGATGCATCGGTTGGAACGAGGCGCACTGCGGCGCGACGCGCGACATCAACCGCCCCGCCGCCGCCGGTCCAGCTGGGCTTCCGCGCGAGCGCGCCGGGCCACGGCCCGACAACGCTCGCCGCCATCGTGAGCGTCAACACGAGCGCGGCGATCCGAATCGCCGCAGCTTCCTTGAACCGACCGAGTCCGACTGCCAGGGCGGCGAACAGAAACGGGATGACTCCGGCGACGTAGTGAGAATGAGGATCCGTCGTTCTGCCGAATCCGGCGAGTAGGTTGGCCAGTAGCTGAGGAAGCGCAGCGGCCGCGAGACCCGGCGCGAGTAGGAAAGCGCCTGCGAGCGGCACCGAGAGCAATGCGAGGTAAAGAAGGTCTCGAGACTCGGTCAGCTCCGCGACGATGCTGGTGGGATGAGTGAGCGCCGTCCTGGCGATGCCCATCGGAGAACGACCAATCGCGTCGTACGCGTCGTAGTACACGCTGTCGCCCCCCGAGAAGACAGGAACGACGACTAAGAGTGCGAGACAGCTCCACAGGAGGCCGAACGACATGATTGCCAAGCCGGCGCGTCTCCGCTCCTTTCCGAACGCGTACCAGATACCGAGCCCAGCGACACCTAGAGCCATCAGCTCGCCGCTTGCGGCCGCTAGCACGGCGCATACGGCAAACGGGATGAGACGATCCGTGTCGAGGAACCAGATGCAGAACAGGAACAGCGGAATGGCCAACGTCACGGGATGGAACGCGTCAGCGGCCGTCCATGCGGTCCAGGGATAGGCGAGGTACGCCAGAGCAACGCACGCAGCTGCGGTGCTGGACCCGAGTCGACGCCGGCCCAGCCAGAAGAGAGGAAATGCGCCTGCTGCGACCGCGACGATCTGCACGGCGATGAGAAGCTGCGGTGTCGGAGCAATGAGCCACAGTGGCGCGAGGAGCACCAGGATCGGATCGACGTGGTTCGCAAGCCGAACGACCTGCTCTCCTGTCGGGCCGTTGGTCACCTCGAGCGGTCGACCGTGGGCCGTGCTCCAGACCGCCTGCACCATGTTCCCGAGGTCGTAACGCGCCAGCCGAAAGTGGAGGAACTGGTCCCGGACGACGAGGAATAGCGCCAGCGACCAGCCGAGGCTCGCGATCCATATGGCGAGCACAGCTGCGCGCGCGCGTACCAGCCCGGCCGCAGCAGACAGCTTCGATTCGGCAAGCGCGGGCCGAGCAACCGAGCTCACGCCTGCACCTTTCGGAAGACAAGAACGCCATGCTGTTCGAATACCGTCTGCCAGTTGACGCTTCGCTCGATCCGTCGCTGAAATGCGCGTAGCACGTTAGGCTTCGACAACCCGCTGACGGACTGCGGAACCCAGGTATCGGTCGTCTCGAGCACAATCCACCGTGCGCGACGCACGACCGGCACGCTGTAGACGTAGCGCCTCTCGGAGAGGTGCGAGCCCACACGATTCGTCGCGCTGACGGGAGCACCGTCGGGCACCAACGCGACCGCGCGATCGAGCGATCGGACATATGCCGGCGTTGTCGGGAGGGGGCCCCAGTTTCCCGCCCCGAGCAGCGTCCGCGGCCACGGGCCGATCGCGACCGTCGCCGCGACCGACGATACGAGGACGAGGAGTGCTACGCGCCCGCTACTCCGAACGGAGAGACGCGAAAGTCCGATCGCGATCGCTGCGAAAACGAAAGGGAGGATCCCAGCGACATAGTGTTCGTGCGGATCGGTCGGCCCAGGATCGTTCGCCAGCAGGTTCACCACGACCTGCGGCAACGCGACGAGAGCAATCGCGGGGGCCAGCATGAACGCGCCGACGACGGGGACCGCGAGCAGGAAAACGTACGCGACGTCTCTTCCCTCGCCGGCTGCAGTCACGACCGCCCCCGGATCGGTCACCAACGTGCGCAACAGTCCCCACGGGGACCCGCCCACATCCTCAAACGCTCCGTAAAACACGCTGGAGCCGCCGGCGAACAGGGGCACGACGACATAGAGCGCCAGCAGCGTCGCGGCCGCACCGACGAACGCGATGATGGCCCCCGCTACCCTGCGCCCGCGGCGAAGCGCATACCAGACTCCCAATGCCGCGATCGTGGCGCCCATGAGCTCTCCGGTGCTGACAACGAGCACCGCGCAGAGCGCGAACGACGCAATTCGATCCGTGTCGAGGAACCAGACAGCGAACAGAAGGAGCGGAATCGCCAGCGTCACCGGATGGAACGCATCGAGTGCCGTCCACGCGATCCAGGGGTACGCGAGGTACGCGAACGCGATCAGCGCGGCGGTTCGCTCGACCCCCGTATGGCGCCGCGTAAGCCAGAACACCGGGAGCGCACCGAGGGCGACTGCCACGACCTGGAGCGCGGCAAGCGTGAGGGGTGATGGAAGGACGATCCAGAGCGGAGCCAACGCAGCCAGTAGCGGATCGACGTGATTGCCGAGACGAACGATCTGATCTCCGGTTGCGCCGTCGGTGACCTCGAGCGGGCGACCATGCGCAGTGCTCCAGACAGCTTGCACCATATTGCCGAGGTCGAATCGGCCGAGGCGGAACTCCGAGTAGCGATCGCGGACGATAGTGCACAACGTGCAGGCCCAAACCGTCATCGCGACCCAGATCGCGAGCGTCCAAGCGTGGTCGCGCACAAGGGAAACGAATCCCGCGACGCGCATCGAACGAGGCGCTGGCGCCGTGCCGGCAGACGCCACGCCTTCGGCAGCCGGTGTCATGCTCGAATGACCTCGCTGTCTCGACGCACGGTGCCGACGAGCTCTCCGTGCCGTACGCCGACCGAGGCACGAAGCGCCAGCCCAAAGGTGAGCGTAGCGACGGCCAGCGTCCACGATGTCTCGAACCGAGTTGGATGGCCACTGCCCGGTGTGAGGATCATCGCGAGCGGGATGAACCACACCAGGCCGAGCGTCGGCTGCGCCAACGCCACGACGACGACAAGCAACGCAAAGTAGTGCAGCCAAACGATCGGTGTAAGTGCAAGCGCGGCGGCAATGGCCAGAATGAACGCGTCCCTCTCATCACCTCGCCGTCCGACCGCGGCAGCGGCAACGAGCACGCCGATGCCGAGGCAGAGCCAGAGGGCGCGTCCGACCGACTCCGGCGCCCCCAAATCCTGAGCGACGATCGACAGTGTGTAGGAGTCATCGCCGATCGAATCCTCGAGCCGTCTCATCAACTCCGGGTAGTCGAGAAGCCCCGTGAAGCCGATGACCGCCCAGGACACCACCAGCAGTCCGAAGCCTGCCAGGCAAGCGAGCCCGGCGGCGCCGACCCTGCGAGTCGACGCGAGCCAGACGACGAGCGGCCATAGGAAGAACTTCACAGCGATCGTTACGCCCACGAATGCCGAGCTCAGAACGGCGCGGTCGCGGAAGCGCCATACCAGTGCGGCCGCCAAACCAAGAAAGAGCGTGACGTTTCCGGACTGGATCGCCGAGAGTACTGGAGGCCACAGGCAGACGAGCCCGTAGCACCGCCAGTCACGCACGCCAAGGACGAAAGGAGTCGCGAGCAGCGCCAGGACGAGCAGGACCATTACGATCACTCCGGCAGCGTCGAGCGGGATCAGTCGCAGCGGAATCGCCGTGAGGGCGGTCAGCGGTGGGTAGACGAATGCGCCAGACGCTGCCGTGAGCGGATCGTTCGTCAGCGGGTACGGTGTGTGTCCGCGAAGGACTTCGCCCGCGGCCGAATAGAAGGGCCGAAAGTCGAATGCGACAGAGTCGTCGTCGATGGTGGTCGCGAACAGCGTGAGCAGCGTCACGACGGGCAACACCGCGCAAAAGGCCATGGATGCCAGCCAGGTCACACGTGGTAGCAGCACAGACTTCGCCGCGGCGCTGCCAGATGCCGGAGTATCGTGAATCACGCTGGCGACTCGGCCGTGGCCAGGTCAGGCGGTCGGGCCAGCACGAGAGCGACCAGAATCGCCGCGACAGCCGCGGGCATGAGCGTCTGGACGAGGTCGCCGTTCGCCGCACGCGGACTCAGCCAGAGCAAGATCGGCAGAAGCCAGACAGCAGAAAAGCGAGGTCGGGCAATCGCTAGCGGCACGACCAGGAGAGCGAGATAGTGCTGCCATACAACTGGCGTCAGCGCTAATGCTGCCGCGATTGCAGCAGTAAACGAGCCGAAGTCGTCGCGACAACGAGCCAGATGCACTGCGACGAGCAACAGGGAACAGCCGACCACCATCGTGAGCACCCGCCCGACGACTCGACTCAGACCCAGCCCATCGGCGATGGCGACGATCGAGTAGCTCGAGTCGAAGTCGACCATCGAGAGCTGGTCCGGAAATGACGTCAGGCCCGCGAATCCGATATAGGCCCAAGACAAGAGGCTGACACCAAGTCCGATCCCGAATGCCGCGCCCAGAGCAGACCACCGCCGGGTTGCGGCTGTCCAAACGAGCATGGGCCAGAGGAACAGCTTCACGGAGACCGCGAGGCCCAGCGCAATTGCCAGCGGCCAAAGCTCCATGCGGAATCGCCATGCGGTCGCGAGTGCAAGAGCGAGCAGCCCCGACACGTTCGCCATCTGGAGGGCGTTCCAGCCGGGAGCCCATATGAGAACAACCAGGAAGCAACGCACGTCTCGCACGCCGACGACCGCGAGCGCACCCACGAGGGCAGCGAGTGATAGGAGAACCGCGAGTAATGCGGCGGCGTTCACGGGCAGTGCCGTCAGAGGTACGAGCGCGATCGCGAGCTGAGGCGGATAGACATACGGAAGCCGCGCACCCGGGGCCGAGTCATTGTCGGGCTCGTACGGCGAATCGCCGTCCCACACAGACTCGGCCGCCGGCAGGTACGCGACCCGAAAGTCGTAGCCAAGCTTCTCCGTACCCGTCGCGGCGAACAGCGCCACCATCAGCATCGCTGCGACCCCTACCAACACGCCCGTCGAGAGCGTGCGCCGCCAGTCAGTCGCGGGTTTCGTTCCGGTGCTAACCGTGGTCATGCCGGCAGCACGGGCGGAGAGGCTGCTCGTGCCCGGGGGCGCATGAGAATCACAGCGAACAGAATCGCAGCGACGATTGCCGGCGCGAACGTCGCGGGACCCTCCGCGTAACCCGGCTTCGGACTGACCCATAGGAGCACCGGAAGCAGCCAGATCGCCGAGAAGCGTGGGCGCAGGATGGCCAGGGGGACCAGGAGGGCCACGAGGTAGTGGAGCCAGACGACCGGACTCAGCGCCAAGGTCGCGAAGACCGCACATGCGAAGGCACGGGGCTCGTCCTCCCGCCGCGCAAAGACGACGCAGCCGACGAGTAGCCCGCCTCCCACGAGAAGGGCGAGCATGGTCCCAACGATCGGGTCGAGCCCGGCGGTCGACGCCATTCCGACAAAGGAGTAGCTGCGATGCGACTGCAGCCCCGAGAGGCGGTCGAGGAGATCGGGGTACGTCGAGAATCCGTCGAACCCGATCGCGGCCCACGCCGCAAGCGTGACGGCTGCTCCGATGAGCACGGCAAGAGCGAACGTCCGTAGCCGCCTCGTCGCGAGCGTCCAGACGAACATCGGCCAGAGAAGGAGCTTCGCCGACACCGACAGACCGAGCGCGATCGCCGATGGCCACATCGAATCTCGATAGCGCCACATGAGGGCGAGCGCGAACGCCAACGGGATCGAGAGATTGGAAAGCAGCACGCCGCTGATTGCGGGGACCCAAAGAAGAGCGGCGGCGTAGCAACGGACGTCGCGCACCTCGAGGACGCGGAGCGTCAGGAGGAGCAGCACGATCATGCCCGCCGCGGTGAGGGCGGACGCCACGGGGACGGGGAGAAGCGCAAGCGGGAGAAGCAAGAACAGCACTTGCGGCGGGTACACGTATCCCTTCTGCTCGTCGAGTATCGGATCGTCGAGTGCGGGATACGGCGAGTGGCCGTGCAGGACGGCTTCCGCCGCAGGCAGATATGCAAAGCGCACGTCCCACGCCAGGAGACCCTCCGCTGCGCTCAGTCCCGCGAGCCCGAGCATGGCGGTGATCCCGAGGAAGAGGAGCGTGACCGTGAGAACTCCCGGACGTTTCCGGGCGGGCGTCGCGGTCCATGCCACGGAGGCGTCGGAGGCTGACCTCATCGCTGGTGATGATGGCCTCTCGTGCGGCCGGCGTCTCCGCCCCGTTCGGCTAGCAAGTGCCATCGATCAGTCTCATCGGAATCCACCGTTCGAGTAGTTAGCCCTCGGACGACTCGTACCGAAAGTGCGTTCACCCCCCGCTTCGTCGGACGGGGCAGTCGCATGCGAGGGGTGCACGCCGCATCCCAGAAAGGAAGGGGCTCTCCACATGACCGACATCCTGATGCGCCCGTTCGTCGCACTGCAGATCGCTGTGCATGAGCTGCGCGAGCGTGAGGATGGCCAGACGACGACCGAGTACGCAATCCTGCTCGGCTTCCTCGCAATCGCCATCATCATCGCGCTCTTCTTCCTCAGGAACGTTCTCCGCGGTCTGTTCTCGGACGCCGCGAGCAGCGTTTCGAACGCGCCGAGCAACTAGCCGTCGGCTCGTGAGGCAACGAAACGCCGGCCCCCGAGCGGGCCGGCGTTTCTGTTCTCGAGCGTCGCACGGGGTGCCCCGAACGAGAAGCCGAAGGTCTAGTGGGAACCCATCCTTCGGCCGGTTGTCGGAAACCGCCCACATGAGGAATGTGAGTCAGCCCACCGAAGTTGGAAGGGCAATCAGTCACATGCAGGGGCTGAGTAGCCCCTCTAACAGGAGGAGGAACCTCCAAATGACCGACATCCTGATGCGCCCGGTGATTGCACTGCAGATCGCGGTGCATGAGCTGCGCGAGCGTGAGGATGGCCAGACGACGACCGAGTACGCAATCCTGCTCGGCTTCCTCGCAATCGCCATCATCATCGCGCTCTTCTTCCTCAGGAACGTTCTCCGCGGTCTGTTCTCGGACGCCGCGAGCAGCGTTTCGAACGCACCCGGCGGCTGATCCATCGCCGGATCCGCAGTCGTCTGATGCACTGACGACTCGGGACACCGAAGTGTGCGCCGGCCCGGTTACCCCCTCGACCGGGCTGGCGCATACGTCTCTTGCAAGGGGAACGTCCGAAGCAAGAACCACCCTTTCGGAATTGCGAACTCCTGTGCACAATGGGGCAGGCGCGTGATGCCCCGTAGCTGTCGCCCAGGGGAGGGAGACAAGCACTCATGGATCGAACCGACCGTTCCGATAGGAGCTCAGTAGGCCTCGTGAGACCACCCGATGTCACCTGTGCGCGCCACCGTCGCGACCGCGAGAGCGGTCAGGCGATGGTCGAGTTCGCGCTCATTCTGTTTCCGCTCCTCCTGATCGTTGCCGGGATCATCCAGTTCGGGATCGGCCTGAACTACTGGCTGGATATGCAGCGCATCGCGAACCAGGGCGCGCGGTGGGCGGCCGTCAATTGCGGCCAGTCTTCGAGCACTCCGACTCCTTTCAATCCCTGCAGCCCATCGCTTCAGCAGACGCTTGAGGATCAGGCGCTAACGCAGGGGCTCAAAAACTCCGTTTGCGTCGAGATCTCGTATCCGTCGACGACGACAGCCCCCGCGTACTCAGGAGAAAACATCGGTGACCCGGTGAATGTGCGGCTCGAGTCAGACTTCGATCTTCTGCCGATCCTTGGTGTCGGCTCTCTGAAGCTCGGCGCGGACGCAACGATGCGCCTGGAACAGAAGCCAGACGACGTTTCAGCGACTTTGCCGTGTCCATGACGAAGCTGAGCCGACGCGACGACGGCCAGGTGGTGGTGTTCTTCGCATTGCTGCTTCCGGTCCTCTTCGCGATGGGCGCGATCGTCCTCGATGTAGGCAACTGGTACGTGCACAAGCGGCACCTTCAAACCCAAGTCGATGCGGCGGTATTCGCCGCCGCGCCTAACTTCGTCGGCTGCTTTCACTCTCAGGCGGGTGCCAACCCGTCGATCGCGAACGCCGCACTCGCCTATGCGGGCGACACCAAGCGCGACGGCGCAACGAAAAACCTCCAGGTCCAGCAGCCGAACGACGTTCGTGTAGTCCTCAACGGCGATCGGTATTGGCGGTCGAGCGATGGCACCAGCGATCCAGCCTCCGGATATGGCCTCGACTACGGCGCCGACGCCCTCGCCGGCCGCCCTGCCGATCCCGCGAAAATGCCCTGCGCGACGAGTTCGCTTGACGCGAAGGCCACCGACGACCAGGCGCCTCTGCTGTGGGGCCTCATACCTCTTACACCGAGTCCAAAGACGCACGCAAAAATCGAGATTCATGACGTCATCGACTCAAACCAAATGTTGCCGATCGCTGTTCCGGAAGTAGATCCCCGAGCAGTTGCAGCCATCTTTGTGGACGAGTTCAACGGCAACGTCCTCGCTGCTCTCGAGTTGGACAAGCTAACGAGCTGTCCCGATCCCGATGCGGGTGGGCCCCTTCCTGCCTATCCGTACAAGTGCTGGAGCGTCGAATTCCCGAGCGTTTTGGTCAACACCGACCACATCGGCGTGGTCACTCTCGTAAGCCGGAACGATCCAAACCCAAATCTGTCAGGCACCCTCGGGCAGATCTGCGATCCGCCGGGAGATGGGACCGGAGCCAGTGAACTGATCCTCTGCTACGGGGGCGCTGGTAATCAGAGCGGCCTGAGCATGATCCACGGATATGAGACAGGCTCTGGAGGCCTCTCACTTCAGACCCCGATTGTTCGAGACGTCGACCTAATAGACGGCAATTGCCTAGCAGGCGGAGATCATTCTGCCCCGTACTTCATGCTCAACGGCGAGTGTTCGGTCAGCGTCCAGGCGATTATCGACTTCGGGATGGCACTGGGTCCCGATCCAACCGCGTTTCCGAAGTGCGTTCACGTGATGTCCAACGCCGTGTCAGGAGAACTAGCGTTCAGCGGCGACGTGGCCGACGGCTCCGTCTTCACCGGCGTCATCACGAATCTTCCGGAAGGTTCGGGCCGCAACGTCGTCAACCTCACGACCGAGTCCAGAAACCCGTCTCGCAGCAATTGCAACCAGCGAATCACGCGCAGCTTCCCGCGAGTCGCTGCCCCATACGTCGCGGACGCCAACTCAGGACCCGTCCAGTATCTGACGCTAGAGAACACCACGTTCCCTGTCGGCCTTTCGAACTCGACGCCAAAGAACTCGACGCCGAGACCAATACGCGTCACGGTTGGCCTCCAGCGCCCGCTGGAATTGCTCGACGCACGCGAGCCCTCGGTCATGCTCCGACTTGGCAGCAGCAATAGCAGCCAGACGCGATCGTTGGACTGCGACGACAGCAACTTGAGCGGTCCGTCGGGGAATCATTCGAACTTCCGAAACGAGTTCAAAGACGGCTGTCTAACCTGGTATCGCGAGAACTTCGGCGATTGGAGCACGCCGGCGGATGGCGTTCAGGAGTGGGCCGACATAGGCTGCAATGCGTACCAGGCAGCGTGGGGAGCACAACCGCCCGACGCCCAGTTCAACAACCCGTTGCCGAACTGCATGGCTATCCAGACTGGGGTCTCGGCTGGTCAGTTTCGTGACGCGCTGACCGCTCGGTTCGCGTCCCCGTGCACGCCAAACAACTGGCCCGATCCATCGGCGTCGGACGCTGAGGTCGAGGACTTCTTCCTGAACTACAACTTCACCAACGACCCGCGCTACATCACACTCGTGGTCGCCGACTTCACAGCCTTCTTCGGGTCCGGGTCGTCGGATCCACGCCCCATTAAATCCTTCGCCGGCTTCTACTACACCGGCTCGGGCGCCGTATTCTGCCCAGGAGACGCTCCGCACCCGCTTGGCCTGACCGGCTCGCGAGCACGCTTCGACATGTGGGGCCACTACGTGAACATCGTCGAGTTCAGCGGATCAGCAACACCAGGCGACCCGGTGTGCGACTTCACGTCGACGACCGCCGGAAATTGCGTTGCCGTCCTGGTCGAATAGCCAGTGATGTCCGTACCGTTAGGGCCGAATGATGTGGCGTCTGAGCGTCGAATCTCAACTTGTTCGGCGAATGTGCCGACATAGGTGCAGCACCGACTGAATTGACGAGAGAGGAAGCCATGTCCAATACGTTCACAGGAAAGGTCTCGGGCAGGATGTCGTCGCGCGGATGGGCCATTGCCCTCGGCATCGGCGCCGTCGTGCTCGCCGCGATCCTGCTCGTCGTCTACCTGGATCGCTACCGCGCCCGCGTCGGTGGTCGGAACGCCCCGACGCCGGTGCTCGTCGCGAAGCAAATCATCCCGACCGGGACGCCCGGCTCGATCGTGGCGATAAACTCGATGTATGCGCCGACGACGCTTCCGCGGAAGGAGGTCGAGGTCGGAGCAATTTCCGATCCCTCGTACCTCGCCGGTCGCGCTGCAGCTGCAGACATCTTCCCCGGCCAGCAGATCACGGCAACTGACTTCGCCGCATCGGACACGACATCGGTCGACTCACAGATCACCGGAACCCAGCGGGCCTTCGCGATCTCGATCGACGGTGTCCACGGAGTGAGTTCCCAGG
Source organism: uncultured Gaiellaceae bacterium (assembly GCA_963763465.1). Taxonomy (GTDB): domain Bacteria; phylum Actinomycetota; class Thermoleophilia; order Gaiellales; family Gaiellaceae; genus GMQP-bins7. Next base: position 231,898 of record CAVXOS010000006.1, read on the forward strand.
TGCAAGCAGGCGACTCCGTCGATGTCTACACAGCAGTCGGAGGCATCACCAAGCTCTTCAGGCCGAACGTAAAGGTGCTCACGATCCCGACCATCCCCGGCCCGTCCGGCGGTGGCAACCTCATCTTGCGCATCGAGACAAAGGATGCTGCGAGGTGGCTGTATACCGCTGACAACACGCAGCTGATCTTCGTCCTTCGCCCGGTTGTCGGTGCGAAGCCGACGAAGCCTTCTCAGGCGACCGCAGCGTCGGTGCTGAGGTAAAACGGACCGACCGATGCCGAGCCGCCCGGTACAAGCACTTCTCGCTATCGAGCCCGGTGTCGACGCCGAGGACGTGAAGGACTCGCTGCCCGGTGGCGAGGACTTCAACGTCGTCGGTGTCGTCACCGGTACCGACGAGGCGCTGTCGTGGCTCCGCGGCGGCATCGCCGATCTGCTCCTCGTTGCCTGCGCCGGCTACTCCGACCGCGCCCTGCTGCTCCTTGACGGGGTGGCCCGCCAGAACCCCGGGCTGAACGTGATGGTGCTCGGGCACGGATCGCCCAACGGCTTCCTCAGGCGCGCGTTCGAGGCCGGCGCGGACGACATCGTCATGCTTCCGGCGACGCCGGAGCAGATCCGGTTCGAGATCCACAAGCTCATGGCCCGCAAGCAGGGCGACAACACGCCGGCCGTCAACGAGAAGTCGCGGCTCGTCTGCATCCTAGGCCCGAAGGGCGGCACCGGCAAGACGCTGAGCTCGACGAACCTCTCCGTCTGCCTCGCGCAGCGCGGCGAGAAGGTCGCGCTCATCGACCTCGACCTCCAGTTCGGCGACGTGGCCCTGTGCCTCGGCTTGCCGCCGGAGAAGACGGTCTACGACCTCGCGCAGTCGCCAGGCGTCCTCGACTGGGAAAAGCTCCAGGCGTTCATGGCGCTCCACTCCTCGGGCGTCCACACGCTCATCGCCCCGCGCCGCCCCGATCAGGCGAGCGCGGTCGGCGCCGAGCTCCTGCGCGAGATCTACTCGATCCTGCGCCAGAACTACGACTGGGTGATCGTCGATACGCCTCCGGGCTTCACGGCCGAGGTCATCACGTCGATCGACCACTCGACGGACATCGTCATGGTCGGGATGCTCGACTCGCTGTCGCTCAAGAACACGAAGCTCGGCCTCGAGACCCTCGAGCTCATGAAGTACGACACCGACCACATCTACCTGCTGCTCAACCGCGCACACAGCCGCGTCGGGATCAGCCAGTCGGACGTGGAAGCGGTGCTCGGGCGTACGCCCGACGTCTTCATCCCCTCCGATCGCGAGATCCCGCGCACGGTCAACGAGGGCATCCCGATCGTCGTCGCGCGGCCGCAGTCCGAGCCGGCCGAGGCCTTCGCGCGGCTCACCGACCTCCTCATGGGCGAGCAGGTGCCCGTCTCCGCCCCTGCTGCCGTCCCGGCGATGGCGACTTCCGGCGACGGCTCCCCCGCCCCCTCCCGCCGTCGGCTCTTCGGACGAAAGGGCTAATCCATGGAACTCCACGAGCGAATCTCGAGTCAACGCGGCCCCATCAGAGATCAGGAGCCGTTCGCCGAGCTGAAGAACCGCGTCCACATGAGCGTCATCTCGGAGCTCGGCCCGCAGCTCTTCAACATCGCCGTCGACCCCAACGAGCTCCGCGACCGCGTCACCGCGGACGTGCGCCGGCTGCTCAACGACGAGCCCGGCATCGCCCGCGAGGACCGCGAGCGGCTCACGTCGGAGATCCTCGACGACATCCTCGGCTACGGCCCGCTCGAGCGCCTGCTCGCGGACGACTCCATCACCGAGGTGATGTGCAACGGCCCCGACGACGTCTGGATCGAGCGCGGCGGCAAGCTCTACGAGACGACCGTCCGCTTCACCGACGAGTCGCACCTGCGCCGCATCATCAACAAGATCGTGTCGCAGATCGGCCGACGCATCGACGAGTCGTCGCCGATGGTCGACGCGCGCCTCCCCGACGGCTCGCGCGTGAACGCGATCATCGCGCCGCTGTCTCTCTCCGGCCCGCTCTTGACGATCCGGAAGTTCAGCCGCCGGCGCCTGTCGATGGAGGACATGATCAACATCGGCTCGCTCTCGGAGCAGTCGGTCGAGTTCCTGGGCCGCTGCATCGAGGCGCAGTGCAACATGCTGATCTCGGGCGGCACGGGCTCCGGCAAGACGACGCTGCTGAATGCGCTCTCGGCGTCGATCCCGAACAACGAGCGGATCGTGACGATCGAGGACGCGGCCGAGCTGTCGCTCGCGCAGCGCCACGTTCTGCGCCTCGAGGCTCGCCCGCCGAACATCGAGGGCGAGGGACACATCCCGATTCGCGACCTCGTGCGCAACTCGCTGCGTATGCGCCCCGACCGGATCATCGTCGGCGAGGTTCGCGGCGCCGAGGCGCTCGACATGCTCCAGGCGATGAACACGGGGCACGACGGCTCGCTCTCCACGGTGCACTCGAACTCGCCTCGCGACGGTCTCCACCGCATCGAGACGATGGTGATGATGGCCGGCTACGACCTGCCGCTTCGCGCCATCCGCCAGCACATCGCGGCGGCGCTCGACCTGCTCGTGCACATCGACCGCATGGAAGACGGCTCGCGGCGCGTCGTCGCGGTCACCGAGGTGCTCCGCATGGAGTCGGACGTCATCCAGCTCCAGGACATCTTCGAGTTCGAGATCGAGGCAGTCGCGCCCGACCGGACGATCACGGGCGGCCTGAAGCCGACCGGCCTCCGCCCCGTCTTCCTCGAGAAGTTCCGCAAGCGCGGCATCGAGCTCCCGCAGAGCATGTTCGGCGAGCGTGTCCACTCCCTCGACGAACGAAGGGGCGCAACAGCGTGAAGCGCGGACTGCGACTTACGATCGCGAGCGCGGCGGTTACCGCGCTCGCTCTGCCTACTCTCGCGCTGGGCCAGAGCGCTGCGCCCAAGCTGAGCGAGTCGACAACCTCGGGCTTCCCCGACAAGGCGTACATCGTCGCGCTCGACAAGACGCGGCCTCTCAACACCTCGCAGGTCCAGGTAACCGAGAACGACCAGCCGGTCGTAGGCCTCGCAGTTGCTCCGCCGGGCGGCTCGAAGAGCGGCGCGCTTTTGCTCGTCGATGCTTCGAACAGCATGAAGGGTGCTCCTATTCAGGGTGCGACGGTCGCCGCCCGTGCCTTCCTCAACGAGCGGAAGAGCGACCTGCCGGCAGCGATCATCGCCTTCAACCCGAACGTCGAGACCCTCTCGGACTTCACCACGAACAAGGCGGATCTCGCTGCGGCGGTCGCGGAAACGCCCGCCACAGCCGAGGGAACCCACATCTACGACGCCCTCATCGAAGCCGCAAACAAGGCGAAGGATCAGGGACTCGAGCGAACGACAGTCGTACTTCTGTCCGACGGCGCGAACTTCGACACGAGTAATTCAAGCCTCGCTGAAGCGCTGTCGGCGTTGAAAGAAGCGAACGTCCGTGTCATCTCGATTGGTCTCAAGTCCGACCAGTACACGCCGGCGACCCTGAAGACACTCGCGCGGCGGACGAATGGGAGCTACATCGAAGCGGACAATCCGGCCGCGCTCGAGCAGATCTACACGGAGATCGGGCAGCAGCTCTCGAGTGAGTACGAAGTCAGCTATCGCTCGCTGCTTCCGCCCCAGCAGAAGGCCGTCGTCCTCGTGAAGGTCGCGGGCATGGCGCCGGCGTCGACCAAGTACACCACTCCGGCCCTCGACCTCACACCCACGGGAACCTTCGAAACGAACTGGGTCGACGATGTCATCACGTCGCCGTGGCTGATGATCTTCGTGGTCATCTCGGTTCTCGCGCTCATCTGCTTCGCGATTGTCTCGGCGGTCGACGTCCGCAACCGCTCCCTCCGCCGGCGCATGGCGCAGTACGTCACGGTGCCGAGCGAGGACGAGTCGCGGCTGCGCCGGGCCGAGGTCTCGGCGATGCTCGCGGACACCGCGCAGCGCACGGTCGGCGGCCAGCGCTGGTGGCAGCGGTTCGAGTCGGATGTCGAGCTCTCCGGGCTCAATCTTTCGCCGCTCGCACTCGCGGGCTGGACGATCGTGGGTGGAATCGTCGCCTCGATCGTCGGAGCCATCGTCCTGCATTCGCTCTGGGGCCTGCTCATCGGCCTCGCCGCGCCGTTCGTGACGCGCTGGTTCGTCTCGCGGAAGGTCAGCAAGATGCGAAAGGCCTTCGAAGAGCAGCTCGCCGACAACCTCGACGTGCTCGCCGGCGCGATGCGCACCGGCCACTCGACAATGGGTGCCCTCAGCGTGATGGTCGACAGCGCGGTCGAGCCCTCCAAGTCCGAGTTCCGCCGCGTTCTCCAGGACGAGCAGCTCGGCGTCCCGATCGACGACGCGCTCATGGTGATGGCGCGCCGCATGCGCAGCAAGGACGCCGAGCAGATCGCGCTCGTGATGCGGCTACAGCGCGAGGCCGGCGGTAACACCGCCGAAGTGCTCGACCGGGTCGCGGAGGTCATTCGCGGGCGGATGGAGCTCCGGCGCCTCGTGGACGTGCTGACGGCACAGGCCCGTATCTCTCGCTGGATCCTCACCAGCCTCCCGATCTTCGTTCTGCTCGCTCTGATGTTCTCAGGCGGCGACTACCTCGATCCGATGCTGTCGTCACTCGTGGGCAGAATCGCCCTCGTCTTCGGAGGAATCATGGTTCTCATCGGATCGCTCTGGATCAAGCGAATCGCAAACATGGACGTGTGACATGGGCATCGGGCTGATCGCAGTCGCCGCCGTCCTGCTCCTCGGAGCGGGCGTGATGATCCTCGTCGTCAACCTCGG
>CAVXOS010000007.1:0-26337 GCA_963763465.1 uncultured Gaiellaceae bacterium
GATCGTCGCGGGTCTCGTGCGCGAGGGCTACAACATGATCGTCGGCTGCTCGTTCGGCATGTTCGAGAACGGCGTCAACGGACAGCTCTACAAGAAGTACCCGGACGTGCTCTTCGAACAGGCGACCGGCACGCAGATCAAGAAGAACCAGGCGGAGTACTTCGGTGCCGGTGAGGACACGATCTACCTGTCTGGCATGGCGGCGGGGGCCGCGAGCAAGAAGGGGTTGATCGGCTACGTCGTCCCGTTCGGCATTCCCGAGGTCGTGCGTCATACGAACGCATTCGCGCTCGGTGCGCAGGCCACGCACCCCGGTGCGAAGGTCAAGCTGATCTGGACGAACGCGTGGTACTCACCGCCCAAGGAAGCCGCGGCCGCGAAGAACCTCATCGCGGCGGGTGCCGACGTCATCGGCCAGAACGTCGACAGCCCGCAGGCCGGGGTGGTCGCCGAGTCGAAGGGCGTTCCGTGGGTCGGCTACGACTCGAATGCGCGGAAGTCGGCGCCGAAGCAGTGGCTGACGGCGGCGACATACAACTGGGGCCCGTACTACGTGAAGCGCGTAAAAGCGGCGATCAACGGAACGTGGAAGCCTGGCTTCTACTACGGCTCGATCAAGGACGGATTCACGAGCCTCGCCCCATACGGGCCGAAGGTCTCGGCTAAGACAAAGGCGGCGATCGCAGCCAAGCGCGCGGCGATCGTCTCGGGCAAGTTCAACGTCTTCACGGGACCGATCGTCGACCAGGCGGGGAAGGTCGTCGTACCCGCCGGGAAGACCCCGAAGATCCTTCCGGATCTCTACTCCATGCAATGGCTCGTCAAGGGCGTGGTCGGCAAGGTCTCGACGGTCCTGCCGCCCGGCTAGCCGGTGGGGGACGCCACCCCCGTTGCTCCTTCAGATGAGAGAGGCGCCGGTTCGTCCGGCGCCTCTCTCGCTCCCGCCGTCCGCATGACCGGAATCACGAAGCGGTTTCCCGGCGTCGTGGCGAACGACGGCGTCAGCTTCGAGGCCGCGTCGGGCGAGGTGCATGCACTCCTCGGCGAGAACGGCGCCGGGAAGACGACGCTCTCGAACATCCTGACCGGGCTCTACCGGCAGGACGAGGGTGAGATCGAGCTGTGGGGCGAGCGGGTCCGCTTCCACTCGCCACGCGACGCCCTCGACGCGGGCATCTGCATGGTGCACCAGCACTTCCGGCTGGTGGAGCCGTTCTCGGTCGCGGAGAACGTCGTCCTCGGCGACCATCGAGGCGAGGGTCGCCGCGTCGTCCTGCGTACGTCGGCCACCGAGAAGCGCGTCGAGGAGCTGAGCGAGCGCTACGGGCTCGCGGTCAATCCGAAGGCGAAGATCTGGCAGCTCTCGATCGGCGAGCAGCAGCGCGTCGAAATCCTGAAGGCGCTCTACCGGGACGCGCGCATCCTGATCATGGACGAGCCGACCGCAGTGCTCACACCACAGGAAGCCGAGAAGCTCTTCGAGACGCTCCGCACGATGGCCGACGAGGGCAAGACCGTCATCTTCATCTCGCACAAGCTCCACGAGGTGAAGGCGATCGCCGACCGCGTGACGGTGCTGCGCGGCGGTCGGACGGTCGCGACTGTCGACGCCGCGCCTTCGACACTGCAGTCGCTCGCGACTCTCATGGTCGGACGCGAGATCGACGTTGCGAAACCGCTCGAGCAGGCCAGGCAGCTCGCGGACGTCCGCATGCTCGAAGTGGATGGGCTCACGGTTCCGGGTGATCGCGGCGAGACGGCCGTCGACGATGTTTCGTTCTCGATCCGGGAGGGCGAGATCGTCGGAGTCGCGGGTGTCGCGGGGAACGGTCAGCGCGAGCTGGCCGAAGCGGTGTCGGGGATGCGAGACATCCGCTCCGGGAGCGTCCAGGTTGCCGGCCGACGGCTGCGGGGTGGCGATCCACGCGAGGCCATCCTGGCCGGCGTCGCGCATGTCCCGGAGGACAGGCTCGGAACGGGGCTCGCTCCGAGCCTCAGCGTCACGAGCAACGTCGTCATCAAGACGTACCGAACCCGCTCGCTCTCGCGCGGGCCGCTTCTCGCTCTTCGACGAATGCGGGAGACGGCCGTCGCGATCATCGGACGCTACGACGTCAAGACGCCAGGCCCGGGGACTCCGGTGCGCAACCTTTCCGGCGGCAATCTCCAGAAGCTCGTTCTGGGGCGAGAGTTCGCAGACGACCCGCTCGTCCTCGTCGTCGCCCAGCCGACGCGCGGTCTCGACGTCGGCGCCATCGAGACGGTGCACTCGTACCTCCGCGACGCGGCGGCGAAGGGCGTCGCGATCCTTCTCATGAGCGAGGATCTCGACGAGATCCGCGCGCTCGCCGACCGCATCCTCGTCATCTACGAGGGCACGATCGTCGGCGAGCTTCCTGCGGGATCTGCGTCGGTCGAGGAGATCGGGCTGCTCATGGCCGGAGGGACGCGGGAATGAAGCTCGAGCGACGTCTCACCCAGCCCTGGTGGCTGTCCGTTGTCGTGCCGGTCGGCTCGCTCGTCGTCGCCTTTGCGGTGATGGGAGTCATCCTCGCGCTAACAGGGCGCGATCCGTGGGAGACGTACCGGAAGATCGTCGAAGCCGGCTTCACCGGGAACGGGGCGCTGTCTGCAACGCTCATCTCGGCTACGCCGATCCTCTTCACCGGGCTGGCTGCGGCGGTGGCCTTCCGCATGCAGCTCTTCAACATCGGCGCGGAAGGTCAGCTCTACCTCGGCGCTATCGGGGCGTCGTGGATCGCGCTCCAACTCGGCGATCGCGACGTCACGTCGACTCCTCTCTACGTCGTCGCGATGTGCGTGGCGGCAGCTGCACTCGGCGCACTGTGGGCGTTGATCCCGGGGGTCCTTCGAGCCTTCGCGCGGACGAACGAGATCATCACCTCGCTGATGCTCAACTACGTGGCCGGACTTCTCCTCACCTACCTGATCTTCGACAGCGCGTCCTACTGGCGAGACACGTCGACGCTGCAGGCTCGGTCGTTCCCGCAAGGCAAGCCGATGCCCGATGCATCGAACTGGCCGACCTTCGGCTCGTCGGTCGTTGTCCCGCTCGGGTTTCTCATCGGGCTTGCCGCCGCGCTTGGCGTTTGGGTGCTCTATTCGCGCATGCGGTTCGGGTTCGAGGTGAGCGTGATGGCCGACTCGCCCCGCGCTGCGCGCTACTCGGGCATGCGAACGCGCCGAAAGATTCTCGCGGTCATGGCCCTCTCGGGCGCACTGGCGGGGATCGGCGGCGCGAGTCAGATCGGCGACTTCACGTATACGCTCGACGGCAGCCCTACGGGCTTGCAGGCTGCTGCGTTCGGCTACACGGGCATCGTCGTCGCCGCACTCGCGCGCTACAACCCGTTCGCCGTCTGCCTCGTCGCGGTGCTCATCGGAGGGCTCTTGAACGCCGGCTACACCCTGCAAGGCCCCGACTTCCCGTCCGGGCTCGTCGGCGTGATGCAGGGGATCATTCTCTTCTGCGCCCTCGGCGGCGAGTTGCTGCTCCGGTATCGGCTCCGGATCAGAGGGCTGCGAGCCGGGAAGCCGGTTCCGGAGGGAGTGTCGTGAGCGTCAACGACAGCCTGATCGTGATCGTGCTGGCGCAGGCCGTCTTGTATGGGACGCCGCTCCTCTACGCGGCGCTCGGGGAGCTCCTCGCCGAGCGATCCGGAGTGCTGAATCTCGGAGTCGAGGGGATGATGCTGTTCGGTGCGGCGATCGGTTTCTGGATCACACAGAAGGTCGACGGCTCGGAGCCCGTGGTGTTGTTTCTCGCCGTGCTCGCCGCGGCGCTCGCCGGGGCGGCGATGGCGGCGATCCATGCGTTCTTCGTGATCACGCTCCGTGCGAACCAGATCGTCTCGGGGCTCGCGCTCACCATCTTCGCCGGCGGTCTCGGTCTCTGCCGCCTACGTCGGAACGGAGCTCGGGCTTGCCGATCTCCCTGCGACGCACCAATTCCGCGACCTCGACACGCTTGGTCTCGGCGACCTGCCCGTGGTCGGCCCGATCGTCTTCCACCAGTCCGCACTCGTATACGCCTCGTGGGGTCTCACGCTCCTCGTGGCGCTCTACCTCGGACGCACCCGGTGGGGGCTCAACGTTCGCGCTGTCGGCGAGGCTCCCGCGTCCGCGGACGCCATGGGCATCAACGTCACGCTGTATCGATACGTCCACGTCCTCGTCGGGGGCGCCTTCGCCGGGGTCGCCGGCTCCTGCTACAGCCTGTCCATCACAGCGGGCTGGACGTCTGGCGACACGCTCGTCGGAGGAGCGGGCTGGATCGCGATCGCGCTCGTGATCTTCGCGTTCTGGCGTGCTGAGCTCTGTCTCGTGGGTGCATACCTGTTCGGAGCGCTGTCGGCGCTCCCATTTGCGCTGCAGGCTCGCGATGTGCAGGTGGCGCCGGAGTTCCTCTACGCCCTTCCGTACGTGATGACGATCGTCGTGCTGGTGCTCGTCTCGACCGGCCTCTCGAAGCGGCGCCTCGGCGCGCCTGCTGCCCTCGGGGTTCCGTACGTTCGCGAAGAGCGGTAGAACGTCCTCGTGGAGGTCTTGAGCCCACGCTCGCTCGGCGAGGCGCTGCAGATCAAGGCGGAGCATCCCGACGCGCGTTCCGATCCAGGGCGGCACCGACATGATGGTCGCTCTCAACTTCGACCGCGCTCGACCCGAGCTGCTCGTCAACCTGAACGAAGTCGAGGAGCTTCGCGGCTGGTCGCGTGAGAACGGGTCGCTGCGGCTCGGCGCCGGGCTGACGTATACGGAGGCGATGCACCGCGACCTGGCCGAAGTGTTGCCCGCGCTCGCAGAGGCGTCGCGCACCGTCGGCTCTCCGCAGATCCGCAACCGCGGGACCATCGGCGGGAACCTCGGAACTGCGTCGCCCGCAGGTGACGCGCTGCCGCCGCTGCTCGTAGAGCGCGCGGAGATCGAGCTGGCCAGCGTTCGCGGCGCCCGGCGGATGCCGCTCGACGAGTTTCTCGTCGGCGTGAAGCGCAATGCGCTCGCGGACGACGAGCTCATCGTTGCCGTTCATCTCGACCCATGCGGTCAGCCGCAGACGTTCATGAAGGTCGGGCCGCGCAATGCAATGGTCATCGCCGTTTGCTCCCTCGCGGTCGTGGCCGATCGCGAACGTGGCGAGCTGCGCGCGGCCTTCGGCTCGTCTGCACCGACTGCGCGGCTGGTCACGTCGCCGATCGACGAAGCCGACGGGTTCGCGGATCGCGTCGCCGACGCTGCGGCGCCGATCGACGATGTGCGTGGCACCGCTGCCTACCGCCGCCACGCACTCCGTGTCCTCACCAGACGGGCGCTCGAGCGGTGTCTCGCATGAGAGTCGAGCTCACCGTCAACGGCGAGCCGCGTGAGGCCGAGGCTTGGGCCGGCGAGAGCCTCCTGACGACGCTGCGCGACCGGCTCGAGCTTCCGGGTTCGAAGAACGCCTGCGAACAGGGGGAGTGCGGCTCGTGCTCGGTGCTCCTCGACGGCGAGCTCGTGTGCTCGTGCCTCGTTCTCGCGGCGCAGGCCGACGGGCACGACGTCGTCACCGTCGAGGGACTTGGAGGGGACGAGGCGCTCCATCCCGTGCAGGAGGCATTCGCGGATGCCGGCGCCGTTCAGTGCGGCTTCTGCACGCCTGGTTTCGTCGTCGCGGCGGCCGATCTCCTGCGCCGCGTCCCCGATCCGTCGGACGACGAGATCCGCGAGGCCCTCTCGGGCAACCTCTGCCGCTGCACCGGGTACCAGAAGATCCTCGACGCGGTGCACGTGGCGGCCGGTCGATGAGCTCCGCGACGAGGACGCTGCGCCGAGGCCGCGCCGAGACGACGCGTCGTCGCGCCGACGCCGTGCCGAAGGTCACCGGCGAGTTCGCGTACTCGAGCGACCTCCAGGCGGCGGGGATGCTCTGGGGGCACACCATCCGGAGTCCACACGCGCATGCCCGGATCGTCGAGATCGATACCTCGGAGGCGGCCGCGATGGCCGGCGTGCACGCGGTCTTGACGCACGGAGACGTCCCGGGAGCGAAGACCTACGGCCTCGAGTTCGCCGATCAGCCGGTGCTCGCGATCGACCGCGTCCGCTACTTCGGCGAGGCGGTCGCGGTTGTCGCTGCGGAGGAGCCCGAGCAGGCGCGGCGCGCAGCCGCCGCGGTCCGCGTCGAGTACGAGGTCCTCGATCCGGTCACGGATCCCGAGCGCGCAACCGAGATGGAGCCGCTACATCCCGACCGCCCGACGATGGGCCACGGCTATCGCGACGACCCGAGGCCGAACGTCGTGCGCTCGATGGTTATCCGGCGCGGCGATCCGGACGTGGAGGCGGACGTCACCGTCGAGGGCATCTACGACGTCGGCCAGCAGGATCAGGCGTTCCTCGGCCCCGAGTCCGGGATCGCGATCCCGGACGGAGAGGGCGGCGTCGACATCCACGTCGCAACCCAGTGGCTCCACGTCGACCGCGACCAGGTCGCGCCGTGCCTCGACCTCGAGCTCGAGCAGGTTCGGATCCATCTCGCCGGCGTCGGCGGCGCGTTCGGCGGGCGCGAGGACCTCTCCATGCAGATCCACGCGGCGATGCTCGCGCTCCGTACCGGTCGGCCGGTGAAGATCGTCTACAACCGCGAGGAGTCGTTCGTGGGCCACATCCACCGCCACCCGGCGCGGATCTGGGCCGAGCACCGGGCGACGCACGACGGCCGACTCGTCGCGGTTCGCATGCGGATCCTGGTCGACGGCGGCGCCTATGCCTCGAGCTCGACGGCGGTCATCTCGAACGCCTGCTCGTTCGCGGTCGGCCCGTACGCCGTCGACAACGTCCTGATCGACGGTCTCGCCGTCTACACGAACAACCCGCCGTGCGGCGCGATGCGCGGTTTCGGCGCGGTGCAGACGTGCTTCGCGGCCGAGGCGCAGATGGACAAGCTCGCCTCGGCGCTCGACATCGATCCGGTCGAGCTCCGGCTGCTGAACGCGCTCGAACCGGGAGGGAAGCTCGCGACCGGGCAGCCGGTCACAGGGTCGCTACCCACGCGCGACGTCATCCGGCGCGCCGCCGCCCTCGAGGCTCCCGAGCCCGAGGAACTCCCGCGCGAGGCGATCCGGCTTCCCGGAGGAACGGGGAACACGACGCGCGGTGAAGGCGTGAAGCGTGGCGTCGGGTTCGCCGTCGGCTTCAAGAACATCTGCTACTCGGAGGGCTTCGACGACTACTGCGCGGCGCGCGTGGTCCTGGCCGAGGACGGCTCGGCTGAGGTGCACTGCGCCGCCGCGGAGGTCGGGCAGGGCGTGAGCGACGTCATCCTCCAGGTCGCGCGACTGGAGCTCGGAACCGACGATGTCGTACTCGCCTCGGGAACGACGGCGCGCGTCGAATCGGCCGGCTCGGCGTCGGCCTCACGCATGACGTGGATGGCGGCGGGAGCGGTGCAGACCGCCTGCCGCGCAGCAGTCGAGGAGCGCGAGCGCGCGGGCGGCGGCCCTGTCGACGTCGAGCGGATCTATCGGCATCCACGCACGTTCCCGCTCGATCCCGAGACCGGTCAGATCACGGACGGCCAGGCGCACGTCGCGCTCGCGGTCGCCGCGATGAAGGTCGTCGTCGAGGTCGACGTGGAGCTCGGCCTCACGCGCGTCGTCTGGATCGGGACGGCGCAGGACGTCGGGAAGGCGCTGAACCGCGCGGCCGTCGAGGGGCAGATCGAAGGCGGCACCGCGCAGGGCCTCGGCCTGGCGCTGATGGAGGAGATCCAGACGCGCGACGGCCTGATCACGAACGCGAGCTTCACGGACTACCTCATCCCGACGTTCCTCGACATGCCGCCGGTCGTCTCCGAGCTCGTCGAGGATCCCGAGCCGTCCGCGCCCTACGGCGTCAAGGGCGTCGGCGAGCCGCCGACGGTGGTCTCGACGGCGGCGATCGTGTCTGCGCTGCGCGACGCGACCGGCCGCGAGCTCGCCCGCGTCCCGGTCCGCCCGGACGACATCGTCGGCCTCTGAGCACAAGGAGAGCGGGCCTTGCGGCCCCGCTCTCCCTCGGATGGAACGTGAGAAGGAACTAGCGGATCTGTGCGCGGATGAGCGCGAAGCGCCTGGCCTGCGCGATCTGCACGAGGTGCCGCTGAACGGTGAACGCAGCCGTTGCGCGCTGCGCCTTCGCGGTCTGAACACCGATGACCTGGGCCGAGACCTGTGCCTTCACCTGCGCCGAGGCGTTCCCTGCGGCGGCTACCGACGGTGCGACTGCGAAGGCGGTGACGATGGCTGCGATGGTGGCGATGCGCTTCACGTGGTGCTCCTCTCTCGTCCGATCCGTCATGACCCGAGAGTAGGCGCGCCGCCGCGTCGTGTCGTTCGCGCACGTGACGTTGCGAATGTCACCGTCGTTACACACACTGTCCGCATGGAGTGGCCACTCCTCGCCGATCTGCCGCCGGAGGATGTCCGCCGGCTCCTCTCGATCGCTCGTCGCAGAACGTTCGGCAAGGGCGAGGTCGTCTTCCATCGCGACGATCCGGCCGATTCGCTCCACCTCGTCGTCCGCGGTCGTTTCGGGGCGCGTGTGCTCACGCCGCTCGGCGAGAGCGTCCTCATCGACGTCCTCGGGCCGGGCCAGAGCTTCGGCGAGCTCGCGCTTCTGCTGACCGACGCTCGTCGCTCGGCCACGGTGGAGGCGCTCGAGGCGGGAGAGACGCGCTCGGTCTTCCGCGACGACTTCGCGCTGCTCCAGCGAGAGCACCCAGGAGTGAAGGACGTGCTCCTGAGGCTCCTCGCCGAACAGCTGCGGCGCTCGACTGATCGAGTCGTGGAGGCGCACTACGTCGATGCGGAGACTCGCGTCCGCCGTCGCCTCGTCGAGCTCGCGGCGACGTATGAGAACGGCGTCGTGCCGCTGACGCAGGAGGACATCGCGGCGATGGCAGGCACGTCGCGCGCGACGGTCAATCGCGTGTTGCGGGAGGAAGAGCGACTCGGCGCCGTCGCCCTGGCGCGCGGGCGGACGACCCTCGTGGATCGAGCGGCTCTCGAGAGCCGCTGTCGCCGCAGCTAGCTCGCCAGATTCCCGAGCTCGAGTGCGCTCAGCGTCGGAGTGTGAGAACCGCTCCCACGCAGAGGAATCCGAGCCCGAGCACGCGCGGCCAGCTCACCGCGATCCGTTCGACACCGAACCAGCCGTACCGGTCGATCACGGTGGCGAGCGTGAACTGCGCGGCGATGAGCACGGATGTCGTCGCGACGATGCCGATGCGCGGTCCGGCGATCGTGATCGCAAGGATGATCAGCGCGCTCATCGCGCCGCCGAGCAGCATCCACTTCGGCGCGCCGAACGCCTCGCCGACGCCGGACAGCGACCGGCGGGCGAGGAGAAGCACGACGAGCGCGATCACCGCTCCGATGAACGAGGCGGTTGCCATCGCCTCGAACGCTCCGACCCGGTCGCCCAGTCGGCCCTGGACGGCGATCTGCACCGCTCCTCCGAGCCCCGCGACGAAGGCGAGCATGGCGGCGAACGCGGTCGTGCTCACCGCGAGGACGCTATACGCTCCCGCCGTCCCCGACGAAGGGAGCGCACGTGATCCGCGCGATCATCCAGTACGAGTCCGAGCCCGATCCCGAGCGGTACCAGCAGCACCTCGACGTGTTCACCGCGCCCGTCGAGTGCACGGCGTTCCGGCACGGCAAGGTCTTCGGATCGCCGTTCGGCGAACCGGCCTACCGGTACCACGCCGAGTTCGAGTGGGACGACATGGAGTCGTTCAAGGCCGCAACCGCCTCGGAGGCCTTCGCGGCCGCGGGTAAAGACGCGATGGCCATGGGCATCCCGTTCACGGTGAGCTTCGCGTCGATCGAGTGACCGAGCCGACGCACCCACGTCCGCTCGATCCGGCCGAGCTCGGCTTCGAGACGATCGTCTACGAGAAGGCGCCGCCTCGAGCGACGATCCGGCTGAACCGGCCCGACGTGCTCAATGCGTTCGACTTCCGGATGCTCCGCGAGATCGCGCGGGCGTGCGAGGACGCCTCGTGGGACGACGAGATCCGCGCGGTCGTCGTCACGGGGACCGGGCGCGCCTTCTGCGTCGGCGCCGACCTGCGGTCGTGGGACGAGGATCTCCTCGGAAAGTCGAGCGAGTACTGGAAGTGGTTCGGCGCTTTCAAGGACATGCACGACCGGCTGCGCGAGATCGGCAAGCCGACGATCGCGCGCGTCAACGGGATCGCGGTCGGCGGGGGCAACGAGCTGCAGATGGCGTGCGACCTCTCGGTGATGGTCGACACCGCGTTCATCCGGCACGTCGGGCTGCAGCACGGGTCGGTCCCCGCGGGCGGCGCGACGCAGTGGCTCCAGCTCATGGTCGGCGACCGCCGCGCGCGCGAGATCGTCTTCCTGTGCGACGAGATCCCGGCCGTGCAGGCCGAGGAGTGGGGCCTCGTGAATCGCGCCGTCCCGGAGGCGGAGCTCGACGCCGCCGTCGACGAGTGGGTCGAGAAGCTCGCCGCGAGGCTCCCGCAGACGACGCGTTACGCGAAGCAGCAGCTGAACGTCTGGCGCGACCTCGCGTGGCATCAGACGGTCGGCCACGCACGCGACTGGCTCGCCATGTCGATGCTCGGCTCGGAGGCCCAGGACGCCGTGCGGGCGTTCCTCGACCGAGGAAAGGCAGCCGAGTGATGACCACCTTGCGGACGCGAAGCGTCCGCCTTCAGGGATTGTCGCGCGGCCGGAACCTCGGCGCGAGCCGAGTTCCGGCCCTGCGCAGGAAGGAGTAGCCGTGGGCGACGAGGTTCTGACGTCACGCGACGGCGCCGTGCTCACCGTCACGCTGAACCGTCCGGACGTCTACAACGCGATCAACCGCGCGCTGCACGACGGGCTCGCGACGGCGCTCGCCGAGGCGGCCGACCCGGGGATCCGGGCGGTCGTGCTCACCGGGGCGGGTCGCGGATTCTGCTCCGGCCAGGACTTGCGCGAATTCCAGTCGTTCCCCGGCGGCGTCCGCGAGGCGCTCGACCAGACGTACCACCCGAACATCCGCGCGATCCGCGCGCTCGAGAAGCCCGTGATCGCAGCGATCAACGGCCCGGTTGCCGGGGCCGGCCTCTCGCTGGCGTGCGCGTGCGACGTCCGCATCGGCTCGTCCGGCGCGAACTTCGTGCCGGGCTTCATCGGAATCGGGCTCGTCCCCGACGCCGGTGGAACGTGGTTCATTCATCGCCTGCTCGGCTTCGCTCGGGCGTTCGAGTGGATGGTCTCGAACCGGCGGCTCTCGGCTGACGAGGCGCTCGCCTGGGGGCTCATCTCGGAGCAGGTCGCGCCCGAAGGGTTCCAGGCGCGGGTGGCCGAGCTCGCGAGCTGGTACGCGGCGCTGCCGACGCGCGCTGTGGCGATGACGAAGCGGCTGTTCGAGCACGCCTCCACGGCGTCCCTCGACGAGCAGCTCGCGCTCGAGGCGGAGCTTCAGCAGGCTGCCACCGAGACGGGCGACTTCGCCGAGGGCGTCGCGGCGTTTCTCGAGAAGCGCGCGCCCGACTTCAAGGGCGCGTAGGAAACGCGCCGCGGGCGACGAACGAAGCGGCTCACCACACCGTCACGGCAACTCTCTGTCGGGCGGTACTCGACTCCCGGGGCGCCGAGGGTCCGCGCTCGACGACGGATCCTCGGCGCTCTGTTCATTTCGCAAGCGATCGGGATCCGCTAGCGCGGAGTCCCGATCGCGCGAGGATCCCTGAAGCGGCCGCTGGCGCGGCCGGTCGCACAGGGTCCGCAGTGATCGGGAACCGCTGACGCGGAGTTCCGATCGCGCAGATCCCTGAAGCGGCCGCTGGCGCGGCCGGTCGCAACTAGGGTCGGCTCTATGGAAATCCGTACGGTCGATTACCACACCGCAGGCGAGCCGTTCCGGATCGTGACGGATGGCGTCGACGCACCGCGTGGAGCTTCGATCCTCGACAAGCGACGCGACGCGCACGACCGGCTCGACCACGTCCGCCGGCTCCTCGTCCACGAGCCGCGCGGGCACGCCGACATGTACGGCTGCTTCGTCGTCGAGCCGGACGACGGCGATGCCGACCTCGGCGTCGTCTTCTTCCACAACGCCGGCTACTCGACCGCGTGCGGGCACGGGACGATCGCGCTCGTCACCTGGGCGCTCGACGAGGGCATCGTCGAGAAGCGGGAGGGCGAGAACCACGTCGTCGTCGACGTTCCCTCGGGCCGGCTCGAGACGTGGGCGGACGTTCAGGGCGGTCGCGTGAGGTCGGTGCGGTTCCACAACGTGCCGGCGTTCGTCTGGGCGCAGGGTGTCGAGCTCGGCGAGCGCACGGTCGACGTCGCTTTCGGCGGCGCCTTCTACGCCTCGCTCGAAGAGCAGGTCGAGGTGAGCGAGCTGCCGCGTCTGATCGCTCTCGGCCGTGACCTCAAGCGCGAGCTCGAAGCCTGGCAGGACGTCGTCCACCCGCTCGAGCCGGAGCTCCGGGACATCTACGGCGTGATCTTCTGGCAGGAGGAGAGCGAGAGCCCGCTGACGCAGCGGAACGTCACGGTCTTCGCCGACGGCGAGGTCGACCGCTCGCCCTGCGGAAGCGGCACGTCCGCTCGGCTCGCGCTGCTCGACCGTGCCGGCCGCTTACCACGCGGCGCGGAGCTCCGCCATCGCAGCATCGTCGACACGGAGTTCACGGCCCGGGTCGTTCGCGACACCGAGGTCGCGGGGCTTCCCGCGGTCATCACCGAGGTCGAGGGCAGCGCCTACCGCACCGGTGAGCATCTCTTCGTGCTCGACCCGTCCGATCCACTGCCGGACGGCTTCCTGCTCCGCTAGAGAATCGACGTTTCGGGGTACCTCCGGAGCATGTCCGATCGGGCCGTCCCGTCGCGCTACTCCGCGGTCACGCATCTCGCGAGCGGCGGCATGGGTGACGTGTATCGCGCGACCGACGGGTTGCTGGGTCGAACGGTGGCGGTCAAGGTCCTGGCGGAGCGCCACGCACGCAACGACGACGTGCGGGCGCGCTTCACCCGGGAAGCGCGTGCAGCCGCCCGCCTCTCGGCGCATCCGAACGTCGTGACCGTGTTCGACGTCGGCGAGCACGGGGGTCAGCCCTTCATCGTGATGGAATACCTCGACGGCGGCTCGATCCACGATCGGCTCCGATCCGCCCGGGTCGCTCCCGATCGTGCGCTCGAATGGCTCCGCCAGGCCGCGGCCGGCCTGGACGCCGCCCATGCGCAGGGCATCGTCCACCGAGACGTGAAGCCGGCCAACCTGCTGCTGGACGGCGACGGACGCGTGCATGTGACCGACTTCGGGATCGCATCCGCCGCCGGTCTCGACACGCTCACCCTGCCCGGAACCGTGCTCGGCACCGCCGGCTATCTCTCGCCCGAGCAGGCACGCGGCCAGACCGCGACCGCCGCGAGCGATCGCTACGCCCTCGGCGTCGTCGCCTTCGAGCTTCTCACCGGTCGGAGACCGTACGAGGGGGACACGCCGATGACCGAGGCGTTCGGGCACCTCAACGCTCCCATCCCCAGCGCCGAGCGGGTCACGTCGTCGCTTCCCCGCGGCATCGATGCCGTGTTCGAGCGTGCGCTCGCGAAGCAGCCGAGCGATCGTCCGGCGAGCGCCGGCGAGCTCGTCGAGGAGCTCAGCGACGCCTTCCACGAGTCAGAGCCGGTCACGGCCGTGCTCCCGCCCTCACACGCGGGACCGCGGCCGGCGCGTCGGGCACGAGCCAACTGGCTGGTCCCGCTGGCGTTCGTCGGGCTTCTCCTCGCCGGGCTGACGGCGGCTGCGTTCGTCTCGAACGGGGGCGAGCCCGGCGTCCGTACCGTCATGCGCGTCTCCACGACGCTGACGACCATCTCCGGCGAGACGTCGACGCTGACCGTCACCGAGACCGCAACGGTTCCACGGCGGGAGGACACCACGGCCTCGACCGGGCCTGCCGCCCCGGCCTCGAGCGCGAGTGGCGCCGCGCTCAACGACGCGGGCTTCGAGCGCATGCGGGCCGGGGACTACGAAGGCGCGCTGCCGCTGCTCGAGCGAGCCGTCTCGCGGCTCGCCGGTTCGGGCTCGCTCGCCGAGGCGTATGCGAGCTACAACCTGGCGTTCACACGGTTCGCTCTCGGGCGCTGCGACGGCGTGCTCGAGCTCGTCGCTCGCTCGGAGCACGTGCAGGGCCGACGCTCCGAGATCGATCGTCTTCGCAAGGACGCGCAGAAGCAATGCGACGAGCAGGATCGGGGCAAGGAGAAAGGGCGCGAGAAGGACGGCGAGAGCTAACGAAGCAGCGCGACGACCTCACCGTCTTCCGGGAACCGGCCTTTCGCCTGCTTCGAGTAGATCAGCGAGCCGTCGGCGAGCACGTCGAACTGCGATCTCGCGCCCGGGGTCGCAGTCGCCTCGATTCCGAGCGTCTCCCTGATCTCGGCCGCGAGACTCGCGGCGCGTGTGTCGTACCCGCTTCAGGTCGGGCAGAACAGGATCTCGACGGTCACGTCGGCACTCTAGTCAGATCGTCTTGAACTGCTCGAACGGCTGGCGACAACTCTCGCAGTAGCGGATCGAGCGGCACGGTGTCGGGCCGAAGAGGTTCTCGAGCTTCGTCTCGGTGGAGCCGCAGTACGGGCAGCGGAAGCCGCGCTGGAGCTGCACCAGGTCCATGCGTCCGGCCGGCCTCGGGGTGGGCGGCGCGAAGCCGGCCACGCGAAGCTTCTCGCGACCGTCGGCCGTTATGTCGTCCGTCGACCAGGAGTCGTCGAGCCGGACGCGGATGTCGGGTGTCGCGCCGAGCTCAGCGATCTTCGACTCCATCGCGCGCTGCATCACCTCGAGGGCGGGGCAGCCCATGAAGGTCGGCGTGAAGTCGACGCGCACGGCTCCGTTGTCGACGGCTACTCCCTTCACCACACCGAGGTCGACGAGCGAGATCACCGGGATCTCCGGATCCGGGATCTCGGCGAGCGCCTCCCAGACCTCGTCGGCCGTCACCATTGCGAGCCGGGTGGCGCCGAGCGCCGCACCATTGTCATCTCCTCCCACAGCTCGGCGAGCTCCGCTTCGTGCACGCCGCGCGGAACGGGCTCGGCGTCCGGTAGAGCACGCCCGAGCCGTTCTCGCGCGCGGGCCTTCAGCTCTGCTCGCAGCTCGTCGTCGAGGACGCCGAGCGCGTACGGCCACAGCTCGTCGACCGCCTCGTTCAGCCGTGTTCGGCCCTCGTCGGTCGACAGCAGGCGGTCGACCCACATCTCGGCATGCATGCGGTGGTACGCCTCTTCCCGATCGATCTTCGCGGCGAGCCCGGCGATCTCGGGGTCGTCGGAGCTCTTGAGAGCAGCAAGGCGGATCTCGTCGGCGGTCTCGTACAGCCAGTGTCGCGCGATGGTGCGGGCCCACTCGAGACGGCGGAGCTCGACGAGCGGAGCCGAGCGATAGTCCTCGGGCCTGCGATCGAACGCGAGCTCGTCGGCGGTCGTGCCGAGCTCCGCGGCGGCGAGCTCGTACAGCGCGCGCGCGTGCCCGATCTCGTTTTGTGCGATCGAGGAGAACGCGACGTCCTCCTCGAGGAACGGGGCGATCCCCGTCCACTCCGAGTTGCGCCAGCCGAGGATGAGCTCGTCGTCGGCGAGCGAGAGGAGCAGGT
This sequence comes from uncultured Gaiellaceae bacterium, assembly GCA_963763465.1. Taxonomy (GTDB): domain Bacteria; phylum Actinomycetota; class Thermoleophilia; order Gaiellales; family Gaiellaceae; genus GMQP-bins7. The sequence goes on from CAVXOS010000007.1 coordinate 15,662, forward strand.
CGGTGCGCTTGCTCACGCGGCATCTCCCGCACCGGGCGCCATGCCGAGCGTCCCGGCCCGCTCTCGGGCCTCGTGCAGCCGAGCCTTGATCGAGTAGCCGTCGACGCGGCGATACTTCATCTCGAACTCGTCCGGGAACTCCTCGATCTCGCTGACGGCCTCCCGTGGGACGAGCCAGAGGGCGACCGACTCCTGGCGCCGCGCGTACTGCTCGCGCGCGTAGATCTCCGCGAACTGTTCGTCCGGGGCGTCCACCGAGCCTGCGTGCTGGAAGGCCTGCCCCTTTCGTTCCTGCCTGAAGACCTCGAAGATCACGCGGCCTCCGCGAGCACCGCCTGCTCGACCCAGGCTACGTCCTCGCGTGAGAGCCGCCGGAACGCGAGCCTTTCCGCCGACGCCGGACCGTGCCCGGTCACGACCGAGCGGAGCTTCTCCCAGTCGGGCTCCGTGTAGAGCCACGTCCCCGTGTCCTCGTCCTTGCGCAGGGCGGGATCCGGGATCGTGAGGCCGAGCTCGCGGATCTGCGGGACGTAGCCCTCGAGGAACTGCTGGCGCGCCTCCTCGTTCGCCTGGCTCTTGATCCGCCAGACGACCATCGGGTCCTCGTCGGCGGGGATCGGGTTGCCGTGGAAGTGCATCAGGGGCTCCCACCAGCGGTCGAGTGCCTCCTGGACGAGCGCGAACTGCTCGTCGGTTCCCGTCACCAGCGCGAGGATCACGTCGCGGCCGTGGAGGATGTGGAACGACTCCTCCCAGCAGATCTTCTTCATGATCCGCGCGTACGGCGCGTACGAGCACTTGAGAAGCGCCTTCTGCGAGACGATGGCCGCGGCATCGACGAGCCACGCGATGACGCCGACGTCGCCCCACGTCTTCGTCGGGTAGTGGAAGACGTTGTGGAACTTCGCCTTGCCCGAGACGAGGTCGTCGAGGCAGGCGCTGCGCGGCTTGCCGAGGTCCTCCACCACGCGGTAGATGAGCTGCGCATGCCCGACCTCGTCCTGGATCTTCGCGGTGAGCGCGAGCTTGCGCTGCAGCGTGGGCGCGCGGAGGATCCAGTCGCGCTCGGGCAGCACGCCCATCAGCTCCGAGTTGCCGTGCATCTCGATGAACTTGACGAGCCGTGCGCGGTACTCGTCGGGCATCCAGTCTCCGGTCTCGACCTGCCCGCCGGACTGGACGTACTCGAGGAACTCCTGGCTGCGCGTGTCCACGCTGGTGGCCTCCCTACCGAACGGTCGTTAGCATCGAGTGTAATGGCTACGAGACGGGAGGAGCTGACCCGGGAGGCCGCGCGCCTCTTCGCCGAGCGGGGCTTCCACGGCACGTCGATGGATGCGCTCGCGCAGGGCTTCGGTATCCAGAAGGGCTCGCTCTACTCGCTGATCGGCTCCAAGCAGGAGCTCCTGTACGAGGCGATGCGCGAGGGCGCGCGCGCCTTCCACGCAGCTCTCGACGCCGTGCCCGAGGACGCAGCGGCCATCGAGCGGGTGCGATCGGCGCTGCGCGGCCATCTGCGCGTCGTCTCCGAGCAGCTCGACGTCGCCACCGTGTTCATCCGCGAGTGGCGCTATCTCGAGGGCGAGCACCGCGAGGAGATCGTCTCGGAGCGGCGGCGCTACGAGGAGCGGTGGCGCGCGCTCTTTCGTGAAGGCGTCGAGTCGGGAGACCTCCGCACCGACCTCGACTCGGGCGCGGCGACGCTGCTCGTCCTCTCGGCCGCGAACTGGGCGTACACCTGGCTCGAGCCCGGTCGGGACACCGACGAGCTCGCGGATCGCTTCCTCGCGATCGTCGTCGACGGCATTCGCGGCTACGCGACGCCGCGGTGAGAGCCCTTCTGATCGTCAATCCGTTCGCGTCGGGTGTGGACGAGCATCGGCTCGCCGCCGTGCAGGCGTCGCTGCCGGGGGGGACCGAGACCCGCCTCACGACCGCGCCCGGCGAGGCGACCCAGATCGCTCGAGAGGCCGGCGATGCAACGGCGATCTACGTCCTCGGCGGTGACGGCACGTACAACGAGGTGCTCAACGGCGTCGAGGCCGACGTCCCGCTCGGCTTCCTTCCCGGGGGCGGCACGAGCGTGCTTCCGCGCGCGCTCGGACTGCCGCGAAACCCGGTCAAGGCCGCGCAGCAAGTCTCTCGGGGCACGACCCGGCGGATCGGCCTCGGGCGGGTGAACGGCCGCCGCTTCGGCTTCAACGCGGGGCTCGGCTTCGATGCGGAGCTCGTCCGCAAGGTCGACCAGATCGGACGCACCCCCGAGGGAAGGCGGCCGGGTGAGGTCGCGTTCATGCGGGTCGCCGCGAGCGTGCTCTGGGCGCGAAACGCGCGCTTCGACGAGCAACTCGAGGTCGAGGGAGTCGGACGCGCCGCCTTCGTGCTGGTGGCGAACTGCTCGCCGTACACCTTCGCCGGCGCCAGGGCGCTGGACCTCGTTCCCGGCGCGGACTTCGACGCGGGTCTCGCGTACCTCGCTCCCGTCAACCTGCGAGCTCGAGACCTGCCGAGCGTCCTGATCCGCGGCGTTCGAGGCTCGGGCCTGCAGGAGGGAAAGGCGTTCTCCGCTCGCGACGTCGATCGCATCGTCGTTCGCTGCGACCAGCCGCTCCCGCTGCAGGTGGACGGCGAGGACGCGGGAGACGTCACGGAAGCGGTGTACGACGCCGAGCACGACGCCGTGACCGTTCTCGTCTGAAGCCGGGAAGCGCGCCTACAATCCGCCCGGATGAGCCGCGTGCTCCCCGCCGAAGGCGACCTGCGCCGCGTCATCGGTGACGGTGCAGCCGTTCCGGACGGCGAGGTCGACGGCCTGTCGCACGACGACCTGCTCACGCTGTACCGCAACCTCGTCCTGCTGCGGACGTACGACGAGCGCTCGGTGATCTACCACCGGCAGGGCCGCATCGGCACGTACGCGATCTTCTGGAACCACGAGGCGATGCAGGCGGGCTCGGTGTTCGCGCTCGAGGATCGCGACTGGATCTTCCCGAGCTACCGCGAGTCGGCCATCGGGCTGCTGCGCGGGATTCCCGCCGCGACGATCCTGAGCTGGTGGCGCGGGCACCCGACGGGCTGGTGGAGCCCCGTGGAGCACAACGTCGCGTCGATCTGCGTTCCGATCGGGACGCATGTCCCGCACGCGGTCGGCTACGCCTGGGGCGCGCGGTTGAAAGGCGAGGACCGGGTCGCGATCGCGTACTTCGGCGACGGCGCCACGTCGGAGGGTGCCGTGCACGAAGGCGCGACCTTCGCGGGGGTCATGCGTGCCCCGGTGGTCCTCTTCTGCAACAACAACCAGTGGGCGATCTCGACGCCGCTCTCGGAGCAGACGGCCGCGCCGACGCTCGCCGACAAGGCGATCGGCTACGGGATGCCCGGCGTCCGGGTCGACGGAGGCGACGTGCTCGCCGTGTACGAGGCGACTCGCGACGCCGTCGCGCGTGCTCGGGCCGGCGACGGCCCGACCTTCATCGAAGCCGTGTCCTACCGGGCGGCGCCACACGCGACCGCGGACGACCCGTCGATCTACATCGACGCCGAGCGCGTCGAGGAGGAGCGAGAGAACGAGTGCGTCGGGCGCTTCGAGCGCTATCTCCGGCGCATCGGGGCTCTCTCCGAGGACGATGCGCAGGCGGTCAGGTCCGAGGCCCTCGAGCTCATGCGCGCCGGAATCGCGGCCGCCGAGGCGGAGCCCCCCGCGGATCCGGCTCTCGTCTTCGAGCACGCCTACGCCGACCCGCCCGCGTCGCAGGCGCACGATCTCGCCGAGCTCAGGCGGCTGCTCGGTGGCTGAGCTCCTCCTCGTCGAGGCCGTGAACGACGCGCTCCACGTCGAGATGGAGCGCGACGCGTCGGTCATGGTGATGGGCGAGGACGTCGGGAAGCTCGGCGGCGTCTTTCGCGCCACGGCCGGCCTGCAGGAGCGGTTCGGTGTGGATCGCTGCGTCGACACGCCGCTCGCCGAGGCGGGAATCCTCGGGACGGCCGTCGGCCTGTGCATGGCGGGCTGGCGTCCCGGTCGTCGAGATGCAGTACGACGCCTTCAGCTACCCGGCGCTCGACCAGCTGATCAACCACGTCGGTCGCTATCGCTGGCGGACGCGCGGGACGATGTCGTTCCCGCTCACGATCCGCATGCCGTACGGCGGCGGCGTGCGTGCGCCCGAGCTGCACGACGACTCGCCGGAGACGTACTACGTCCACACGCCGGGCGTGAAGGTCGCGATTCCGTCGACGCCCGGCGGACGCGAAGGGGCTGCTCGCGGCGGCGATCCGCGATCCCGATCCGGTCGTCGTCCTCGAGCCGAAGCTCCACTACCGCACCTCCAAGGAGGACGTTCCCGAGGGAGAGCACGTCGTTGCGCTGGGCGAGTCGCGGATCGCGCGCGAGGGCTCCGACCTCACGATCGTCGCGTACGGGGCGATGGTGCACATCGCGCTCGCGGCCGCGGAGGCGCTCGGCGACGAGGCGTCCTGCGAGGTGCTCGACCTCCGCTCGCTCAAGCCGCTCGACGAGGACGGCCTGCTCGCCTCGGTCGCGCGAACGGGCCGCGTCGTCGTCGTGCAGGAGGCGCCGCGGGTGTGCGGCTTCGCCGCCGAGGTCGCGGCCGTCCTCGCGGAGAGGGCGATCTTCGACCTGCGTGGGCCCGTGGTGCGCGTGACCGGATACGACGTTCCGTATCCGTACTGGCAGATCGAGGATGCGTACATGCCGTCGGCCGAGCGCGTGGTCGACGCGGTTCGCAGAGTTCTCGCGGCCTAGTGACCTGCACGAGACCGCTCGACTGACCTCACCTTCGGTTCGACGCGTGACCAGGACGTGAACGAGGCCAAAGGAATTCACGCGCGGCTCGCGCACGACGCGCTCCGCTAGACGACAATCAGACGCGATGTCCACGTGGGTCGTCCAGGTCATGATCGTCGGGATCTTCGCGCTCGTCTGCGGGGTGCTCGCGGCGGCGTGGATGCGCGGCAGGCTGGGCGTCGCGGCGATCGCGCTCTTCACCCTCGCCGTCGTCACCTGGGCAGCCGCGTTTGCGGCGATCGCGACGGAGTTTCACGGCGCCGACTCGTTCGCGACGTGCGACAACGAGTGCGGCACCGTTCACTACGCCTGGGCCGTCGCGTTCGTCGCGCCACCGCTCCTCATCTCGCTCGCGGCGCTCGCGATGCTCGTGTCGCGCGGTAGCCGGTGGCGCGCGCGACGTGCGGCCGCGCACGAGAATCACGGCTGACGATGGCGAGCGCGTTCACGCTTCCCGACCTGGGAGAGGGCCTGACCGAGGGCGAGGTCGCGCGCTGGCTCGTCGCCGAGGGGCAGGAGATCGCGGAGGACGACCCGCTCGTCGAGATCCAGACCGACAAGGCGACCGTCGAGATCCCGTCGCCGTACGGCGGGACGGTGCTGAAGATCCTCGTCGCCGAGGGCGAGATCGCTCCCGTGGGGGCCGAGCTCGTCGTCATCGGCGCCGCCGGCGAGAGCTCCGGCGACGTCGTGTCGACACCGTCGCCTGATGCAGCGCCGCGCGCCGCGACCCCGACGACGGCTCCCGTGGAGCGAGTTCAGGCCACGCCCGTCGTTCGGCGTATCGCGCAGGAGCTCGGTGTCGATCTCGCCGCCGTGACGGGGACGGGACCGGGCGGACGAGTGACCGAGGACGACGTTCGCGCCGCCTCGGTCGGCGGAGAGGGACGCCGCGAGCCTCTACGCGGAGTCCGTCGCGTGATCGCCGAGCACATGGCGCGCGCTCATCGTGAAGTGCCTCCCGTGACCTGGGTCGAGGAGTGCGACTTCGAGGACGTGCCTCTCGACAGGCTCCTCCCGATCGTTGTGAAGGCGTGCGCGGACGCGCTCGTCGAGTTCCCCGAGCTCAACGCACGCTTCGACGGCGACGCGATCGTGCTCCTCGACCGCTACGACATCGGCGTCGCGGTGCAGACCGAGGACGGGCTCGTCGTCCCGGTGCTGCGCGCCGCCGACGGGAAGACGATCGACGCTCTCGCCACCGAGATCGCGGAGCTCGCCGAGCACGCCCGCGCAGGGTCGCTGGGCGCGGAGGAGCTGCGCAACTCGACGTTCACGGTGTCGAGCGCCGGCAAGCTCGCCGGCCTCTTCCAGACCCCCATCGTCAACTACCCCGAGGTCGCGATCCTGAGCATCGGCCGCATTGCGCCGCGGCCGGTGGTGCGCGACGGCGAGGTCGTCGTCCGGCGCACCGGCACGCTCGCGCTCACCTTCGACCATCGCGTCGTCGACGGCGCGCGTGCGGCGGCGTTCGGGCTGGCCGTCATCTCCCGGATCGAAGGCTCGCGCTAGGCCTGCCTCTCTACACTGCGCCCCGTGGGAAGCTGGTACACGATCGGGCTCTGTCTCGGCCTCGGGCTCGGCCTCTCGGTGGCGATCACGGGGATTCTCGGCACGAACGTGCTCGGGATCGGCGCGGCCACGGTCGTCGGTGCCGTTCTCGGGGGCGCGATCGGCCTCGTGGTCGCCGGCACCCCGGAGACGATTGCCGGCGCGGTCGGCGGTGTTCTCGGCGCTCTGTCGGCCGCAGCCGTGGTGGTCGGCGCCCTTCGGCGCGGCGCGACGCGGTTCGGCGTCGGCGCGTACATGGGAGCGCTCGGAGTGCTCATCTGCCTTATCGCGCTGATCCCCGTCGCCGGCTACGTGCTCGCCGTGGCGTTGCCGATCCTGGCCGCTCGCATGCGCGGGCGGCAAGCGGCGCGGTTCGCGGGGCTGCGAACGCTCGCGAAGTGACCGCGTCCGTCGACGCCGCCGGCGCGCGCGCGGAGATGGTCGAGCGGCAGCTGCGCCGGCGCGGCATCACGGACGAGCGCGTCCTCGAGGCGATGGCTCGCGTCCCGCGTGAGCGTTTCGTCCCGGAGAGCCTGAGCGCGCATGCGTACGACGACGGCGCGCTCCCGATCGGACACGACCAGACGATCTCGCAGCCGTTCGTGGTCGCGACGATCTGCGTCCTCCTCGGCCTGCACGGCAGCGAGCGCGTGCTCGACGTCGGGACCGGGTCGGGCTACCAGGCAGCCGTGCTCGCCGAGCTCGCTGCGGAGGTGCTCACGATCGAGCGCATCCCCGAGCTCGCCGACAGGGCGCGCGCGACCCTCGCCGACATCGGGTACAGGAACGTCGAGGTCATCGTGGGCGACGGCTCGCTCGGTGCGCGGGAGCGCGCTCCGTTCGACGCGATCGCCGTCGCGGCGGCCGCTCCGACGGTCCCTCGGGCGCTCTTCGACCAGCTCGCCGAAGGCGGCCGTCTCGTCGTCCCGCGCGGCTCGCGGTTGGGGCAGGAGCTCGTTCTCGTCACGCGGGCTCCCGACGGCTCGAGCGAGCGCACGTCGATCCCCTGTCGCTTCGTCCCGCTCGTGGGCGACGAAGGGTTTGGGGAGAACTGATCGTATGGGGGACGGTGACGATTCCTTGCCCGACTACCCTGCGATGACCGTGGAGTCCTCGTCCGCCCAGATCGACGCCGGTTTCTCGCCTGCGCGCGTCCGTGCAGGCATGCGCAAGCGCTCCAACTGGGAGCAGCTGCTCAAGTTCTGCGTGGTCGGCGCCAGCGGGTACGCCGTCAACCTCGCGGTCTTCACGTTCCTGGTCACCGGGTTCGGGATGCACTACCTCCCTGCCGCCGCGCTCTCGTTCCTGGTCGCGGTCACGAACAACTACGTGTGGAACCGTCTCTGGACGTTCCGCGCCCAGCGAGGCAGCGTCGCCTATCAGGGCATGCGTTTCGTCGTCGTCTCGGGTCTCGCCCTCGGCGCGAATCTGCTGATCCTCGAGCTGCTGGTCTCGGCGACGGATCAGCCCGTGCTCTCGCAGGCGATCGCCATCGTGCTCGTCACGCCGGTGAACTTCGTCGGCAATAAGCTCTGGTCGTTCGGACCTCGAAGCTAATCGCGCTGGCCGCGCTCGCGGCTCTCACGCTCGCCCTTCCCTCGACCGGAGCCGCGCGGCCGAGCGACGACCGCCTGGCGCGCCTGACCGAGGACAGGGCCGTCGAGCTCGCGCTCGACCATCCGAAGATCGCGCGCTGGCTCGACCGCTACCCGCCCGATCCCACGACGTCCGGCGACTATCGCGAGGACTCGGGCACGTGGCTCGTGAAGGCCTGGTCGGGCGAGGCGGGCCAGGTCGCTCAGGCCGTCGTCGAGGACTCGACGGGAACCGTCACCGAGGCGTGGACGGGCCCGCAGGTCGCCTGGAAGATGGCGCGCGGTCGCGAGGGCGCGTTCGGCGGGAAGACGCTCCTGAAGCCGTACGTCTGGCTCGCGTTCTGCCTCGTCTTCCTGCTCGGGCTCGCCGATCTGCGCCGGCCGCTCTCGACCGGGAACCTCGACCTGCTCGCGCTTCTCGGATTCACGGTCTCGCTCGCGTTCTTCGACCGCGGAGAGATCTTCCGCAGCGTCCCGCTGGTCTATCCGGTGCTCGCGTACCTCCTCGCCCGTGGGCTCTGGGTCGGCTTCGGACGGCGCTCGGGGGTGCTGACATCGGTCTGGCCGACGTGGGTGCTCGCCGCCGCAGCGGTCTTCCTCCTCGGCTTTCGCATCGGGCTCAACCTCGAGGCGCCTCGCGGCGTGATCGACGTCGGCCTCGCGGGCGTCGTCGGCGCCGACCGGATCCTCGACGGCGAGGCGCCGTACGGGAACATGCCGCAGCGCGGCACGCTCGAGCCGTGCGGCCCGAAGGACGCAGAGGGGCAGGTACGCGAGCGCATCCAGACGAACGGGCGCTGCGAGGCGGCGATCGAGCGCGGCGATACCTACGGCCCGGTCTCGTACCTCGCCTACGTGCCCGCTGTCGGCGTCTTCGGCTGGAGCGGGAAGTGGGACTCCTTACCCGCCGCGCACACGACCTCGATCGCGTTCGACCTGCTCGCGGTCGTCGCTCTCCTGCTGGTCGGGCTGCGCTTCGGCGGCCGGCGGCTCGCCGTCCTGCTTGCGTTCGCGTGGGCCGCCTATCCGTTCACGGCCTACATGCTCGACGCGAACACGAACGATGCGATCATGCCCGCGCTCCTCCTGCTCGGGTTCTGGCTCGTCACCTCGGACTGGGCGCGCGGCGCGTCGGCCGCGCTCGCCGGCTGGACGAAGTTCGGCGCGCTGCTCGTCGCGCCCTTGTGGGCGACGTACCCGACCTACGAGCTGCGACGCGTGCTCCGCTTCGCGGCGGCGTTCGTCGTCGCGACGGTGCTCGCCTTCGCGGTTCTCCTGCTCGAGCCGTCCTTGTGGGAAGCGCTGCGCACGTTCTGGGACCGGACGTTCGGGTTCCAGTCCGGACGTGACTCACCGTTCTCGATCTGGGGCTGGGGCCAGTACCACGCCCAGGGAATCCCGGACCTCGGCTTCCTGCAACCGGTCGTGGCGGCGCTCGCCGTCGCGCTCGCGGCGCTACTGGCGTTCGTCCCGCGCAGGAAGGGCCCGATCGAGCTGGCCGCGCTCACCGCCGCCGTCCTCGTCGCGTTCGAGCTCACGCTGACCCACTGGTTCTACCTCTACCTGCCGTGGGTCGTCCCGTTCGTGTTCCTGTGGCTGCTCCTGCCGGAGCCCGAGCCTCAGGAGACCCGGACGCGGACGGCCTCGATCGACGAGGCCTTGCCGGTCTCGGCGTCGCACTCCACGAGCGCGCCCTCGATGCGAACCCCGCCCTGAGCGGTCTCGAACCGGACGGGAAGCCCGGTTCGCATCCGCCGGATCGCGAGATCGGCCTCGACGCCGATCACCGAGTCGTGCGGGCCCGTCATGCCGGCATCGGTGATGAACGCTGTCCCCTTCGGCAGGACGGTCGCGTCGGACGTCTGCACGTGCGTGTGCGTGCCCACGACCGCGGTGACGCGACCGTCGAGCCAGCGCGCCAGCGCAGCCTTCTCGCTCGTCGCTTCCGCGTGCACGTCCACGAGCACGACGGGCGTCTCGCGCCGCGCCTCCTCGACGAGCTCGTCGATCAGCTCGAACATCGACGTCGCCGGGTGGAGGAAGAGCGACCCGAGAACGTTGATCACCCCGAGCTTCCGGCCGCTCGCCGTCGAGACGACGGTGGCACCGCGCCCGGGAGTGTTGCGCGAGGTGTTCGCCGGCCGTACGACGCGATCGGACGACTCGAGGTACGCGCCGATCTCGCTGCGGCGGAACGCGTGGTTCCCGAGAGTGATCGCGTCGACGCCCAGCCCGAGGATCTGGTCGGCGAGCCGCGGCGTGATGCCGATGCCGTCCGCCGCGTTCTCGCCGTTCACGACGCAGGCATCGACTTCGAGCTCCGAGCGCAGCCCGCCGAGACGCTCCTCGAGGGCCTTGCGGCCGGGAGCGCCGACCACGTCGGCGATGAAGAGGATGCGCAAGCCGCGGGACTTTACGGAACGCCGAGCGTCGCCGACGGGAAGACCTGGATCGAGACGTTGTTGCCGCCGTCGGCCGCGTACCGCTTCAGGGCTTGTCGCTCGAAACGGCTGATGTCGGTCACGGTCCCGAGCTTCGAGGAGCCGGCGGCGACGTTCGCGCCGATCGTCAGCGACGGGTCGGGCCGCACGTTCTGGATCGAGACGACGAGCGACGGAGCAGACGAGGGCCGCAGCTCGATCTCGGACCCGACCGTGCGCCCGGAGACGACCTGGTCGCGAAGCGCGACGACGGTCCCGTCGACGGGCGAGTAGACGTCGGTT
>CAVXOS010000008.1:0-114194 GCA_963763465.1 uncultured Gaiellaceae bacterium
GCCCGTGGCCGCAACCAGGGCAGGACCTAAGCTTCCGGACCCGCCATTCGTCGAGCTTTCATTGCGATGTTCAAGAGTGTCGCTCCGCGGGTACTGCTCTTGAGCGAACGTCAATGATCAAGGGAGGTCGTCATGCCAGTGTGGGCTTGGGTACTCATCATCGTGCTGTTGGTCCTGCTGCTGACTGGCGGCGTCTACGTCCGCCGATAGTGCGGACGGATTCCATCCTTAGTCGGCCGAGAGTTGCGCGGCCGCATGGAGAATAGGCAAGGGGGCTATGCGATGTTGACCCGCTCTAAAGACAGTCAGATGGACAAGGCAAAGCGCACACTTCAGGACATTGTCAGGAACGCTCAGCAGGTCGCCGGAAACGAACGGCTTCGGGCGGATGTGGGCGCCGCGCTTGCACACGGCTCAAAGGCCACCGACCAGCTTAGGAAGGACATCCAGGCGGGCGGCGGGATCTACTCACGGCTGGCGGCTGACAAGAAGCTCCGGAAGAACCTTCGAGCCATGCTCGACGATCTCGATGCGGCCAGCAGTCGTGTGCGGAGAAAGAGCCATCGCCTTCGCAACTTCGTGCTGATGCTCGCAGGAGTAGCGGCAGGCGCTGTTGCACTCCCGAAGATTCGGGCGCGGCTCACGGAGCGCACCGAGGACTTCACCAGCGAGCCGGACTCGTTGACCTAAGCGACGGCAGGCGCTCCGAGCCTGAGACCAGGAAAGAACAAGTCGACTCAGAAGCCTCGCCAACGAGCGGGGCTTCTGGACAGAAAGGGAGCTGTAATGACCGAGCCGACCGAACCGGAACGCAGGAACACCACCGCCGAATCTGCCGCGGACAACGACCAGGAGTCACGACTCAAGCGTTACGACCAACGAATAGAAGAGTGGATTACCTCACTCAAAGACGAGGCGGGTCAGCGCTCGCCGGAGGTGCTAAGTGCACTTGCCGCAAAGGCGAAGGACGTCAGTGAGTACTTGGACAAGCTGGCAGAGCGAGCGAGGTCTAAGAGCGATGCTCCGGCGCTCACACCACCACCCGCCGAAGTGCGAAGCGACCAGTCAACAGCAGCGACCGCCCAAGGCCCTGGTCCGAGTAGCACCTGATCACGGGTTCGCTGCGGCTGTGAGGCTCTTGGAACCAGGCCGCAGACGACGCGGAAAGCCGATGGCGTTCTGGCTCTGGTCGGTGGTCGGTGTGTTTGTAGTTCTCTTCGTGGTGCTCTTGTTGTGGGCGCTCCGCTAGGTCGAGCTCCCGCGGTGAGACGCTCAAGCCCGAAACCTCTCCGAGGCCGAAGGCAAGGAGCTGCGTGGCTTCGAGCGCAAGGACATCAAATCTGTGGCGGTAAAGGGCTTCGGCGAACTCGCCGGCCTCCAGGGAACGCTCCACTTCGACGACACGAGCTACACCGGGACCCTGCACTGATCGACTAGCAGGATGTCGGCGCACTTCGTGTGCGCGGAAAGCTCTGAGGTCGAGGGTCGGACTGAAGACGCCTTGTTCTCACGATCTGCGGGGTGGGAGCGGGACGAGGATGCTCGTGCGCCGCTTGTACTCACCGTAGTCCGGGTCGGCGCCGTACCTCTCGTTCGCGCTGCGCTCGAGTAGTGGGATCCCGCTCACGAACAGGAGGAGGAGCGTGATGAAGATGGGGCCGACCACGACGGCGAACGCAGCACCGTTCAGGAAAGGCACGGCGTAGACGAACAGTCCCCACCAGACGAGGATCTCTCCGAAGTAGTTGGGGTGGCGCGAGTAGCGCCAGAGGCCGGTTCGTACGAAGCGTCCGCGGTTCTCCTCCCGCCCCCTGAAGGCCGACTTCTGTGCATCGGCTACCGCCTCGATCAGAAGCCCAACCAGCCAGACCACCGTGCCGACGATCGCCCAGGCTCCGAAGCCTGGAGCCTCGCTTCGGCTGAGGAGATAGGTAACGGGCAGCATGATCACCGCGACCGCGATCGCCTGCAGGAGCCAGAAACGAGCGAAACGGAGCGGCTTGTCGCGCATTTCGTCGAAGCGGTGGTCGACCTTCATGCGCAGGATCCGTCGGAACAGGTACGTCCCGAGCCGCGCTGCCCAGATCACCACGAGCAGGGATGCCACGAGCTGAACCGGCTCGCGTGCGCCAGTCAACGGCAGAAAGACAGCGAGCAGCGCGAACGTCAGGCTGTAGGAGAGGTCGGTGACGACGTCCGTCTTGCGGACGGCGGCAACGGCGAAGAAGGCTCCGTTCAGCGCGAGCGCGATGCCGAACGAGAGGGCTATCGCCGTCACGCGGCTCGCTCCTCGACGTGTATCGGGTCGACGTAGCCGACGGCCCGCCGTTGCTCCGAGACCGGGTCGTGGATCCGCGTGGCCGGGAGCGTGGCCAGCTCGGGCACCCAGCGGCGTACGTAGTCGCCCTCAGGATCGTGGAGGCGCCCTTGGCGGACCGGGTTGAAAGTGCGGTTCGGCCGCGGGTCGGCGCCTGTGCCCGCGACCCACTGCCAGTTGCCGCTGTTCGAGGCAGCGTCTCCGTCGAGGAGATGCTTCATGAAGTGCGCGGCGCCGATGCGCCAGTCGATCCGCAGTTGCTTGACGAGGAGGGAGGCGGCGACGAGCCGCTGGCGGTTGGGGATCCAGCCCTCGGCGAGCAGTTGCCGCATCGCGGCGTCGACGAGCGGGTAGCCGGTGCGGCCTTCCTTCCACGCGGCGACGCCGTCGGGGTCGTCGCGCCAGATCCGGCGGCCCGGATACATGTCGCGCCACTCCAGTTCGGGCGCCGACGCGAGGAGCTGGGCGAAGAAGTCGCGCCAGCACAGCTGTCGGAGCACGTCGTCGGAGGCGCTGTGCGCTACCTCGGCAGGCGAGACGGATCCGAAGTGCAGGTGCGCTGAGAGCGGCCCGGGTCCGACAGACAGCGGCTTGCCCGACTCGACGGGAGCCGGCAGCGGTCGTGCGCGCCACGCCCGCCAGTAGGGCGTGAAGACCCGGTAGTGATCCTTGCCCGCCGGTGCAACATCGCCGGGAGGGACGATCGTGATGCCCGGGAGGAGGTGGAGGTCGAAGTGCTCGGCCAGCCGGGCAACCCTGCGACGCGCATGGGCGCTGACGTCCTCGCTCAAGTAGACGGCATGTGGCTGGAAGCGCGCCGTCTCCTCCACCGGATCACCGTTGGCGACGATAAGCCCGAGCGCCACGCGGAGGCGGGCCAGAAGCTCGTGCAGGAAGCGCGTGCGCTTCGCGCTCGCCGCGAGCAGCCGCTCGTCGAGGACGAAGAGCGGCACGACCCGGTCGCAGTCGCGTCTGGCCGCGGCCAGAGCCGGGTGGTCGTGCACACGCAGATCGCGGGTGAAGAGGACGACTGCCGTGCGCGTCATCGCTGTGACTCCGTGGGCGTGCGTCGGCGGGCGGGCGTTGGAGCCGGTGTCGCCTCCTGGGCGATACCGGCGAGCGTCCCTGCGAACACGAGCCGGTGCAGCGGCAGTAGCGCGAACCAGTAAAGAAGGCCGGCGACCCCGATCGGGTCGAAGATCGCAGTCTGATGGATGCGGGAGCCTTGCTCGTCGCCGTCCACCTCGAACTGGAGCCAGGCGCGACCGGGAAGCCGCATCTCCGCGCGCAGGCGCAGGAGGCGGTCCGGCTCGTAGGCCTCGACGCGCCAGAAGTCGAGAGCGGCTCCGACGGTCGGCAGCTCCGGGTCGTTGCGTCCGCGGCGAAGTCCGACGCCGCCGGCGAGCAGGTCGACGAAGCCACGCAGGCGCCAGAGGGTGTCGGCGTAATACCAGCCGGTGCGGCCGCCGATGCGTCGGACGGGCGCGAACGCCTGGGCCGGGGCGACCGGCACGTCCCGCGTTCGCGAGTCGACCAGACGCCCGCGGGCGTGACCACGGGGCGCCCGTGACGTGCGCTGGCCCGCACTTAGTGCGTCCGACCAACGCGTCTCTGCGAACTCGCGGTCCTCGTTCACGAGTGCCCGCGCGATCGCCTCACGATAACCGCGCGGCCGGATTCGAAAGCGCTCGAGGGCGCTCGGGTCGCGGACGACCGTCTCGTTCGGAAGACTCTCGATCAGCTTGCGCCCGACGCGCGCGTAAACGGGGGTGACGAGGCCGAGCCAGAGGCTCGACAAGCGCGGCGTCAAGAACGGGACCGGGATGAGCAGCCGTCGCAGGCCGCGTTGGCGCGCGTACTCGCCCATCAGCTCGCCGTGCGTGGCGATGTCGGCGCCGCCGATCTCGAACACCTCGTGACCCGCCGGTTCCACGTCGAGTGCGGCCACGAGGTAGGAGACCACGTCCTCGATCGCGATCGGCTGCGCGCGCGTCCGAACCCAGCGTGGCGTGATCATCACGGGCAGTCGCTCCGTCAGCGATCGGACGAGCTCGAAGGAGAGGCTGCCGGAGCCGATCACGATCGAGGCGCGAAACTCGATCATCGCGACGCCCGTCGACGCGAGCACGAGGCCGACCTCCTGACGACTCGACAGGTGCGGGGAGAGTTGGGAGCCCTCGCCGAGACCGCCGAGGTAGACGAGCCGTCCGACACCCGCTTCGCGTGCAGCCTCGGCGAAGATCAGCGCGGTGCGCCGATCGAGTTGCTCGAATCCGTCGGGTGAGCCCATTGCATGGATCAGGTAGTAGGCGACATCGACGCCCTCGAGCGCGCGCCGCACGGCCGAGCCGTCGAGCGCATCGCCCGCTACGACCTCGAGTCCAGGCCGCGGCTGGATCGCCTCGGGCCGGCGGGCAAAGCAGCGAACCTGCTCGCCACGTGCAAGCAGTGCAGGAAGCAGGCGGCCGCCCACGTAGCCGGTAGCGCCCGTGAGGAGAATCCGAGACTGGGAGCGGATCTCTGATTCAGACCGCATGTCAGCTCCTCCTCGCGACCGCGTCTGCGGCGGCAATGAGATCACCGTCGAGCCGATCGACGCGAAGTCGTGCGCACAGCTCGTCGGAGGCGCCCGGGCCCGAGAGGACGAGCGGCGCCGTTCGAGCGAGCCGACGAAGTCCGGTGGCCACCGCGTCGAGCAGCGAAGCGTCGAAGCTCGAGACGACGACGATCCGCGGCTCGGTGGCCGCAACGGCGCGGCCGAGAGTCTCGAGGGGCGTGTCCGCACCGAGGAAGAGAACTCGCCAGCCGTAGGAGCGAAGGACGAGGCCGAAGACGAGCAGGCTGATGTCGTGTCGCTCGCCGGGCGCGCAGGCGAGGATCGCCAGCGGGCCGTTCCCGCGACCCCAGAGTCGAGCCTGACCGAGCAGTCGCTCGCGGATGAGATGGGACACGAAGTGCTCCTGGCCGACCTCGAGCTCGCCGCGCTCCCACTGGTCGCCGACCTCTCTCAGCACTGGCAGGATCAATTCTCGGAGGACGGTCTCGAGCGCGAAGGTGGCAATCGCTTCGTCAAGGACAGCCTGCACCGCCACCTCGTCGTAGTCATGAGCGGCGCGCAAGAGCCGAATCGACCCATCGTCCAACAGGCCACCCGCCGGGCGCTCCTCGACGAGCGCTTGCCGCGCAGCCTCCGCTGCGGACAGACCTTCGGCGAGGCCTCGCTTCATGCGTGCAACGCGATCGGCGTCTTTGGTCGAGTAGAGGCGGAATCTGCCCTCCGTGCGGGTTGGCTGGAGGAGGCCATAGCGGCGTTCCCAGGCCCGCAGCAGCTCCGGACTCACATCTACCCTGCGGGCGAACTCGCCGATCCGAAGTGCTCCCCCGTCCGGTCTCATCGGGTAACTCGCAATCGCCGCCCCAGCGCGGACGGCCACCACGTCTTCTCCCCGATCGAGAACGTGAGCGCGGGGACGAGGATCGAGCGGACGACGAAGGTGTCGAGGAGGACGCCGAGCGCGACGGTGATCCCGATCTGCGTCAGCGCAACGAGCGGCAGGACGGCGAGGACGGAGAACGTGCCGGCAAGGACGACCCCGGCCGAGGTGATGACGCCACCGGTGACCGCGAGCCCCTTCAGCATCGCCTCCTTCGTCGGCATCGCATGCGCCTCCTCGCGCACGCGTGCCATCAGGAAGATGTTGTAGTCGATACCCAGTGCGACGAGGAAGATGAAGGCGAAGAGCGGGTAGCTCGGATCCTCGCCCGGGAAGTCGGCGAAGAGCTCGAAGACGATCAGCGCGAGGCCGAGCGCGGCAAAGAACGACAGCACGACGGTGGCCATCAGCACGAGCGGACCGAGCAGCGCGCGGAGCAGCACAGCGAGGATGGCGAAGACGACGAGGAGCACGAGCGGGACGAGGAACAGCGTGTCGCTTCGGACGGCCTCGCGCAGGTCGTGCTCCTCCGCTGTCGCTCCGCCGACGAGCACGGCGTCGCCGCCCGCAGCACGCAGCTCGTCGCGCAGTGGCTCGATCAACGCGAAGCCCTCCTGGCTGAACGGGTCCTCCGTGAGCGTCACGGTGAACAGCGCACCCGGCGCAGCTTCTTGCACGGGGCCGACCTCGGCCACGGCGGGAGACTTCTCGGTTGCCGCGATCACGGCGTCGAGCTGCTCCGGGTCGGTCACGATGACCGTCGTCGGTGCACTCGCACCCGCGGGGAACGAGCGCTCGAGGAGCTCCTGCCCTTCGACCGACTCGATCTCGCCGCGGAAGGCGTTGCCGGTCGTGAGGTTCGAGTCAAGTGTGAGAGTCCCGAGTGCGACCGCGAGCAGCGCGAGGGTGGTCACGATCCAGACCGGGCGGTGGCGGCGTTCGATCCATGGGCCGAGCCGTCCCCAGAACCCGCGCCGCCAGGAAGTCCCGTTCTCCGACTCGCCCGGCCGGTCGAACTGGGGCACGAATGGCCAGAAGGCGCGGCGGCCTCCGATCAGGAGCAGGGCCGGAAGCACCGTGAGCATCGCCGCCGCGGCAACGGCCACACCCATGGCGCCGACCGGGCCGAGCCCCGCGGTCGAGTTGACCGACGCGAGAGAGAGACAGAGAAGCGCCGCGACGACGGTGCCCGCCGAGGCGAGGATCCCAGGGCCTGCCTGCCGCACCGCGATCCGCATCGCCTCGTGCTTGTCCTCGTGCCGGTGGAGCTCCTCGCGGTAGCGCGCGGTAAGCAGGAGCGCATAGTCCGTTCCGGCTCCGAAGACGAGGACGAGGAGAATGCCGCCCGTCTGGCCGTTCACGACGACGCCTGCGTCGACGAGCAGCGAGCCGATCCCGCGTACCATCGCCTCGGCGAAGAAGACCGAGAGCAGCGGGAGGATCCAGAAGATCGGGCTGCGATAGATCAGGACGAGTAGGACAAAGACGAGCAGCGACGTGGCAAGGAGCAGCGTCGAGTTGATTCCTTCGAATGCCGCGCTCGCATCGGCCGAGTACCCGGCCGGCCCCGTGACTTTCGCCTCGAGGCCTGTCGGCAGGCCTTCGGAGACCGTCTCGCGTACCGAGTCGACCGCCTCGATCAGGACCTCTTCGTCGCCTCCGGTGACGATCTGAACGACGACGAGTGCGGTTTCGCCGTCCTCCGACGGCCGAGGCGGGCTCACTGAGACAACGCCGTCTGGGGGATTCGCGTCGAGCTCGGCTTCGATGTTCGCGATGTGCTCGCGGTCGGCGGGAGTGAGCCCGCCCTCGCGCGAGAAGACGACGATGCCTGCGATGCCCTCCGCCGAGGGGAACTGATCGGAGAGCTCGAGAGCGCGCACCGACTCGGCGTCGCCGGGCAGGAAGCTCGACGGCTCGTTACGCTGCTTCGACTCGAACGAGCCGATCAGCGGTCCGAGCGCGGCGAGTGCAACGAGCCAGGCGGCCAGCACGACGAACTTCGAGCGGTGGCCAGATACGAGGCGGGCGAATCTGGTCACGGGAGCCTTTTATACAGACCTGAGACGAAAACGCGACAGCACCCGGAACGCGGCGGCCTGATCATGACGAGCGCGAGGCCGGGTTTCCCCGGCCTCGCCTGTCCAAGCGCGTCCGAGATTCTCAGACGTTGTCGCACCAGACGAACAGCTCCGGGTTCGTGCGATGGAGCCCGATGACCGTGCTCAGCGGCAGGAAAGCCTCGTTGCCGAGTTCGGTCCGGATGAATCCGGCGCCGCTCGCGTCGAAGGGTGCGTAGTTGAGCTGGCCCCGCGCCGCCTCGTCGATGAGGCCGAGCGAGACGAGCGTCCCGACGCCCGCGGCGATGCAGCGACCGCCCTTGCCGGGGTCCGCGGGCTTCGCCGCGGAGCCGATCGGGGCCACCGCCAGCGCGGCGGCGGCGATCACGGCTGCGATGAGTGCGAGTCTCTTGACCATTTCGGTTGCCTCCTATTGGGTCGTGGTTTGCCGCGCCTCGCTACGAGAGGCTCGGCGGGACGATGACGGCGTTGATCGCGTGGATGACACCGTTCGACGCCTTGATGTCGGCGACGATCACCTTCGACGAGCCGTTGAGGTAGAGCGCTCCGCCCTTCAGCGAGAGCTTGATCTTCTCGCCCTGGACGGTCTTCACCGACGCCTTCTTCTTCGCGGCGGCGATCGCGGCGGTGCTGTCGACCTTGCCCGCGAGGACGTGGTAGGTGAGCACCTGGGTCAGCAGCTTCTTGTCGCTGGCGACGGCGTTGTAGGTGTCTGGCGCGTTCTTCTTCAGCGCCGCGAATGCGGCGTTCGTCGGGGCGAAGACCGTGAACGGGCCTTTGCTCGAGAGGGTCTTGACGAGACCCGCCTGCTTGACAAGCGTGACGAGCGTCGAGAAGCGCTTGTCGCCGGCCGCGATGCCGACGATGGTGGCGCTCTGCGCCTCGGGCTTGCTCGGCGCTGCGGTGGCGCCGACCGCGACCGACGCCGTTGCAACGAGGGCGCCGACGAGAACTGCGATGCGTACTTTCACGACATGACCTCCGGTCGTTATGGACATTGACAAACTCTCTACGCACACTGGACGAATTCGGATCACTTCTGCCGACGGGTGTCGATGATCGGATTGCACTTCCGGCTGCGTACAACGGGCATGACGCTGAAGCCTCGTCCCGGTCCTGCGATCATTCGGCTGTGCCCGAGCCGGTCGACGACGCACTTCTCGTCCGTCGCCTCGACGAGGGCGACACCGACGCACTGCGCCTTCTCTACGAGCGCTTCGGAGGCATCGTGTTCGGAATGACGTACCGCGTTCTCGGTGACCGTCACGCGGCGGAGGAGTGCACGCAGGACGTCTTCGTCTCGGTGTGGCGCACCGCCGGCTCGTACGAGCCGGCGCGGGCGCGCGTCAGCACGTGGCTCCTCACGATTGCGCGCAACCGTGCGATCGACGCGACACGGCGTCGCGCGACTCGACCGGTCGTTCTGCACGAAGACGCGTGGACGACGGAGCAGGCGCCGGATACCGCGGACATCGTCTCCGAGGGCGATGAGGCGATCCGCGTGGCCGCCGCGATGGGAGAGCTCCCGGACGCCCAGCGCGACGCGATCTCGCTCGCCTACTTCGACGGGCTCTCGCATGCCGAGATCGCGGAGCGGCTCGATGTGCCTATCGGCACGGTCAAGGGACGTATCCGGCTCGCGCTCGACCGGCTGCGGGCTATCGCACCCGACTACGCACTCGGCTCGGAGGCCGAGGCATGACCGACGAGCACCGCGACCTGGCGGCTGCCGAAGCGCTCGGCTCTCTTACGCCTGAGCAGTCCGAACAGCTCTTCGCCGAGCTCGCGCGCGACCCTGCGCTCGCCCGAGAGCTCGAGGAGTATCGTGCCACCGTTTCGGTGCTCGAGGCCACAGTCGCTCGAGAGACGCCGAGCCACGACCTCCTCGCCGGGATCCTCGCGGAGATCGGGCCTGAAGCCGGCCGGCCGGCTTCCGCCCGCTCCTCGCGCGGCTGGAGCTGGCGACGAGCGCTCCCGGCTTTCGCGCTCGGGGCCGTCGCGACCGCCGCGGTCTTCGCAGTCGCACTCGCACTCGGATCGAGCAGCGGGCTCGGCACGCCCGACGCCGTCGCTTCTGTTCGCGGAACGCCCGAGTTCGTTGGCGTGCACGGCGACGCTCGGCTCTACGGCTCGGGCACGCCCGACGGCGTTCTGCGCCTGGAGCTCGCGGACGTTCCCGCCGCGCCCGAGGGCGAGCACTACGAGGTGTGGGTACTGCGGCCGTCGACTGGAGACGTGATGGAGGCGGTCGGAGTCTTCGACCCGACGACGCCCGAAGTCAGCCTCGAGCTCGGCCTTCCCGGTGCGGGAGACTACGTCGCCGTTGACATCTCGGTCGAGCCCGACGCAGGTCCGCCCGAGCACTCTGGCTCGAGCCTCGCCGGCGGGACGTTCGCGCGCGGGACGACATAGTCGCCTGCGTTACGGACGGACGTTCCTCTCCTCGTTTCCGCATAAGCCGAAGGGCTCGAGCCACAGGCGATTGAAATCTTGCGCGAATCCGATACCGGCGGATGATCACGTCGCGTGAGATCCCATCTACCGGGGCGGTGGCTCATGCGCCACCTCGGCCAAAGCACACCGAGCGCGAGATGTTCGCTAGTCGCCCAGCCCCGAACGATGACCATTCCACCTAGGCATCGTCGGGGTACAGCGCATCAAGACCCGCAACGGCTCGATCTCCGAACGCAACTTCTTCTGGCAGCTCGCTTCCATGCCGATGGACAACCTTCCACTCTCCACCCTCGCGCCGGTAGATCTGCGTGGCGCGAAGGGTGTAGGTGCGCTGCTCCCCATTGATCACTGCCTGCGTGTGCTCGTGCCCCACCGTGTAGGCCATGTCGCCGCTGACCTCGGCCGCGACGACCTCGAAACGGTATGACGCGCAGCCGGAAAAGGTCTGTTCCAACGCGGTGAAGAGCTCATCGAGCTCGGCACGTCCGGTGGCGCTCTTCCAGGCACCGAGGACGGTCACTGGTTCTTCGCGCGACCAGATCTTGCGGCGAGGGTCGGCATCGCCGTCGTGCAGGGCGATCTCTGCGTCCCGGAGACCGGAGTTCACCCACGCGAGGAAGTCGTCGCGCTCACTCATACCATGATTATGCGCGCCTCCTCGAGCGCGTAACTAGATCATTCTCCACGCGGGCTCGACAGGATCGGGAGGCGGCCTGTCTGGGTGCTCAGGAAATGCCGGTGCCTAGCTGCTCGCGGAGGCGTGCCCAAGCTCGGGGCCGTCCCGGAGGTACGAGCGTGGCCGTTCTCGGCTTGCCCGACTCGCGCCCGGTCGTCATGAGGAGAAGCACGGGCATCCCGACGAGACTGCCGAGGATGCGTCCCCCGCTGATGCGGTAGGCGCGGGCGTGGATGCGTGAAAGCGCACGTATCAGGAAGCGCCGCGCTCGTTCGCGGGTGCCGGTCACGACATCCACTCCTTCATCCTGAGCTATCCGGCGAAGAGACAGGCGAGGAGAATCAGGACCAGAAAAATGCACCGAGCCGGTGGCGACCTCGTCCGGCTTTCCGACTGACCTCCGCCGAAGCGATTGCCACTCGGAGAGCCATCAACCTCAGACGCTCCGTACTCAGTGCATCGGCGACTCTAGGGACCACCCGCTCGCCGGTCAAGAAGCACCCATACGAAAGTCGGTGCAATTTGCGAAGGTCGTGGCCAGCGCCCGCCCGATATGCATCGAAGGGAACGTCGCCTCACCGCCGGCGCCGACTCTGTCCTCGCTCTGCTGAACACCACAGGCGTGCTCGTCGACGCGAACGTGCAGCTCCTCTGCGCTCGCGACAACATCGCCAAGCGCGATCGAAGCCGGGCGCGAACCTCTACACGATCACCTGACGGTACGGCCTGCGGCAGTTGACGCACTTCGACCCGTATCTCCAGTGGTATCGCGCCATTTGGGTCGAACCGCGTCGATCGGGGCTACGCTGCTGCCGTGGCGACCAAGACGACCGCGGAGCTGATCGCCGACGCGAAGGCGTGGGGGATCGAGGTCGCGGTCACGACGAAGCACAAGGGGGCGGGCGAGATTGTCCCGCTGCCTGGCATTCGTCGGGAGACGACCGAGGACGAGCGCGACGCATGATCGGCCAATTCGCGTGCCTCCCAGCGAACCAGCTGAGAAAGCTTTGGCGCGGCTAGCACTTGTTACCGGCGCGTCGTCCGGGATTGGGGAGGCATATGCCGAACGGCTAGCGGGGGACGGATGGGACCTCGTTGTCGTCGCGCGGCGGTATGACCGACTCGATGCGCTCGCTCGCAGGCTCGCTGGCGACTACGACGTCCACGCACGAGCGATCGCCGCCGACCTCGCGGACGAAGCTCAGCTCAACGGGCTCCTCGCCGAGGTGGCAGAGATCGAGGTGAGCCTCGTGGTTAACAACGCGGCGCTATCTCACTACATGCCACTCGCTGACCTTCCGCTCGAAACGGCGCAATCGCTCGTGGACCTGAACGTCCTCGCCCCCGTTCTCGTGACTCGATCGGTCGTACCAGGGATGATCGAGAGAGGAGAGGGTGCGATCGTCAACGTAGCCTCGTTGCTCGCCTTCAGCGGCGATTGGGACAACCCCCAGCTTCCACGTCGCGCGGTCTATGCAGCAAGCAAGTCTTTCCTCCTGACATTCACGCAGGTGCTGGCAAGCGAACTTCGTGGCACCGGCGTTCGGGCTCAGGTCGTCTGTCCAGGGATTGTTCGTACGGAGTTTCACTCCCGCCAAGGAATCGATCTCAGCACAGTCCCGCGCATGGAGCCTGCAGACGTGGTCACCGCGAGCCTGTACGACCTCGAACGCGGGGTCGTCGTATCGATTCCGGGCGCGAGCGACGAGTCGGCCCTCCGGGAGGTCATGGCTGCCCAGGCCGAGCTGCAGAACATGACCCGAATGGTCGAGCTGCCGGATCGCTATGCGGACGCTGGCAGACGGTGAGACTTCCGGACACCGCACGCAAGGTGGTCGAATCGGGATCTCTGGCGCACCTGGTCACCCTGAATTCGGACGGTTCACCGCAGGTGTCGTGCGTCTGGATAGGGCTGGACGACGACGAGATCGTCTCGGGTCACCTTGCAGCAGACCAGCGCAAGCTGAGGAACGTCGTGCGTGATCCGCGGGTCGCGCTCTCGATCGAGGGCACAGAGATCCATCCGCCGGGGTTGAAGGAGTACCTCGTCGTTCACGGTCGGGCGCGGCTCGTAGAAGGCGGGGCGGCCGAGCTACTGCAGCGGCTTGCCTATGTGTATCTCGGCCCGGAGGTGAAGTTCCCTCCGATGGACAATCCTCCGCCCGGCAACGTCATGCACATCACGGTTGACCGCATCGGTGGCGTAGGCCCGTGGGTCGAGCGATGAAGCGAAAGCGCTTGCGGTGGGTCGTCCTCGGCGCTGCCGCGGCCACGGTTGCAACCACGAAAGGCCGCAGGCTCGTCCGGCGCTCGATCGCGGCGTACCTGCAGCCGTCGATCCGGTTCTTGCCAGAGGACTCGGAGATCGCTTCCAGCAGTCTCCCGCGACCATGAGGACGACCCGCTGGGTCATGGTCGCAATCGCCGTGCTCTCGGTCGTGGTCGCCGTCGCGATCCCCGGCTACCAGGTCTGGCTCATCATCGTCGTCGGCGTGCTCATCGCGTGGGCGAGCTACGGGCTGCTCGCCGAGGAGTAGCTCCCCTCCACAGCGGATCGTGCCGCGGGCCGCGGTCTGACACCGACGGCGAAACGAAACTTGCCCATCGCTTGCCCATCGGCCTGCTCGCTCGCCGAGAAGCCAGGCGTGGAGCCAGATTCACGCTCCTGAACCCTAGTGTGCGGGAATGTCGCTTGACGGCGTCGTGGTTTGGTGATGGCTCCTGGCTGGCGCGCTACCTCACTAAAGGCTCACCCGGCATGCGGGATGTCGTGAAGGTCACGGCGAGTCTCGTGGAAGCTCGAGCTCGAGGCGAGCGAGCTGAATGAGCCGGAGGCCGGCGCCCGTCACGCTCACGACGAACTAGAAGGCGGCGCTCAGCGTGCGCCCCGCTGTCCCCGTCGCAGCGCGTCGAGTCGGCGCCGCGCCTGCTTGGTGGGGCGCGTGCCGAGGTCAGCTCCGAGCGGACGGGAAAGCCGACGTTCAGCCGCGTGCAGTTCGCGGGCGATAAGTGACTCGGGCGTCTCCAGATACATCGTGAGAGCATCGCTCGCCGGGCCGCGGCGTTCGGCCACCCCGGTTACGACCAGTGTGCGCCGGATCGTCCGGATGGTCACTTCGATCGTGTCCCCCGTCCGAATGACCTTCGAGGGCTTCACGCGCTCGCCGTTCACGTGTACCCGCCCGCCAAGGACGGCCCCGGTCGCCGCGCTGCGCGTCTTGAACATGCGTGCTGCCCAGAGCCATTTGTCGATCCGCACCTGATCCACAGCGCAATGATCGCAGGAGCTCGCGAGCTTCCTGCGGATCGACGAGCGCGAGCTAGGCGGGCGGAGCTGCCCGAGAGTCTCAGACGTCCGGGTACACATACGGAGGCGTAGTGCCGCACTGACCTGACCGATGCAGCGCGAGGCGCTTAGCGGGGAGCATCCAGGCCCAGCGGCCGTTGCTACGGAGAGCGTGCGCTCGTACGCGCACCACAACGGGGCTCTGCGAAGGTCGCGGGGCGAACGTAAGGCGGAACGTGATGACGTTCGAGCGCATCCGTCGTCCGCCCGAACCGGGGACGACAACTCGCTCGGGGTGCGCGTCGAGGACGTCGATGCGGTCGAGCCGGCCGGGAATGGCGCTCAGGCTCTCGCAGCGGACGTAGGCACGCTGCTCGACGAGGAGTTGCTGACTGGGGTCGAGGCTCGTCCAGGCTCGCGCATAGTCGTTCGCCGCAAGACGGCGGATCACACCCCGCAAGAACGTGGCAGCGGGAACCGAAGACGGACGCGGGCGCGAAGTTTGCGCGAGCGGCTCAGTGTCCGTCAGTGCTGCGCCGACCGCGGTCGCGACGAGTGCAGAGAGGGCGGCGCAGACGATCATCGCTACGGCGATCCGCTTGTCGTTCACAACCCCCCGAGCGTGACGGCCGTGGCCGGTTGTGTCGATCCGACAAACGTCGTATCTTCGGCTGGTGCCCGCCGCACGCCTGAGCAACCGCGACTATCACGATGCGCTTGCGCTTGTCTCGGAGGCCGCGGCCGCGGACGGTACACAGCCATTCGAGCGGTCGACGATCGAGAGTCTGCTCCAGGTCATACCCGCCAACCGCGC
This sequence comes from uncultured Gaiellaceae bacterium, assembly GCA_963763465.1. Lineage (GTDB taxonomy): Bacteria > Actinomycetota > Thermoleophilia > Gaiellales > Gaiellaceae > GMQP-bins7. Next base: position 15,063 of record CAVXOS010000008.1, read on the forward strand.
GGGCTATTTCGAGTACAGCAACGGCGGCGAGGCCTTCGGGACGGCCAACACGTTCTTCGTCGACGCGCCGTCCTGTGGCTGCATCCCAGCAGACTGGGCTGTAGACGCGATCACCGAGACCATCGGCTCATGGCCGCTGCGTGACACGTGCGACTGCGACCGCTCCCCTGTGGCTCTGTCGCGTCCACCTCTAAAGCTAAGTGACTTCGTGACGCGCCGTCAATTGCGTCGCAACCCGTGGTACTGCGAGGTGATGCGCCCCTCGGGAATCGAGCACGAGCTGAAGTTCTGGTTGTCTGCACCTGCAGGAGCGTGCCGCGGCTTCTTCCTCGTTCGAGGCCCGCGCGAGCGCGACTTCGACGAGCGCGACCGATCGGTGCTCGAACTCCTGCAGCCGCACCTCCTGAATATCCGAGAGCGTTGGGAGCGCCGCCGCCGACCCTCCTCGCTCACCGATCGGGAGGCCGAGGTCCTAGGCCTAGTGGCGCTGGGTCTCACGAACGGCGAGATCGCGGTCCGCCTCGTCCTCTCACGTACGACGGTCCGAACGCACCTCGAGAACATCTTCGGGAAGCTCGACGTGCACACTAGAACAGCCGCCGTTGCACGCCAGCGGGAACTCGCGGCGCACGCCTGACGTCACGGGCAGCCGCGCCCACCTCTACGCCGAGCGCGGATCACCGAAGTACGAGAACGCGACGCTGCGCTGCCACGAGCTTTACTTGACGGAGGGCGAGCGGTCAGTGGCCGCCACGTGCCTACCTGGGTGCCTCCTGGCGCGCACGAAAGGTGCGATCAGCAGGGACGTTCGTGTTCAGGCCGGCCCATTTGACACCCATGGCTAAGCGGATTTCGCTTAGTTATGCGACTTGGGTGTGCGAGGAATGTGCCGAATGTTGATGTGGTGCAGACCTCGGTGGAACTTCGAGACGAGACCTGCTAGCGGCTGGAGCGCCGGATCACCTTCGCGGCCCGATCGAGCGTGATCACGACCCAGTCCTCGAACGCCAGGTCGACGGTCTGGGGGGCGCTGCACCGACGACCTACAGCGGAGAAGCGTTCGTGGGCTACAGCTCGGTGACGACCGTCGTCACGAAGACCCAGAACTCGGCGCAGAGCACAAGCAGCAGCAGGAGGCCCCAGTTGTACGGTTGCGACTTACTTTCGCGGAGACGTGCCACTCGGCGGTCGATGTTTACACCACCACCAGACGGCGTGTCGCAGTTACTTCGTCAACGAGTCAAGCCGCCGGACTGAGGCAGGATCAGAGGGTCGCCGCAAAGTACGAGCCGACGAGTGCGGATACGACGAGCGCACAGACGATGAGCACTTCGAGCATTCCTGAAGGATGCCTTCGGCCTCGCGTGAGCAAACGAGAACTGGCCCGAATTTACGGGTTGTTCACTTGTCACGGCCGCATCGGCACTTCCGGCCGGTAATCACTCGAGCGCGAAGGTCGCTTCGTTGGACTCGATCGCGGTTCGCCCCGGCACTCGTGTGGGATGCAGCCGATAGAGCAACCGTGCCGAAGGTCTCCGCATTTCTCCCCTCGCCCCTCACGGAAGCTCTCGTGCATCTAGCCAAGCTCGCCGACCGATCGGTCTCGGCCGAGATTCGCCAAGCCGCGCGGGCGTATCTGCGCTCCACCGATCGTCCCCTCCGAACGGGCGCGACCCCGACACCCCGGCGCGCATACCGACGTGCGTACCTCGAGCGCGCGAAGTCTTCGATTAGCAGCGACGTTCGGAGTCAGGCAGGCCAACCTCGCTCCGCACGCTGCGCTGCCACGACTCGGCGGGTTCGTCGTAGCGCGCCGACGTTTACCGGCTCCTGGCGGTCGGGTACCGCACGGCTTGATACAGCTTTCGAGGATGGCGCGTACCGGCGCTGGTCTGGCCTTCGCCGGTTTCTGACGTTGGCCCCTCCTCAGGGGCTGTCCGCCGTTCTCGTCTTCGGCGCGCTGACTGTGAGTCGAGAAGTCGGGCAGAGAACCCGCGTTTAGCGGTGCCGCTGTCGGGCATCTCTCCACCATGGGTGACGCCCAGATGCGCGTCACGTTCGACTTCGCCGGTGCCCGGGAAGTCCGCTACACGAGCGCCCTTCCCGCCGTCGGCGACTTCGTGAGCCACCAGCGTGAGTTGTGGATCGTCCGCAAGGTCGAGCCGGACGACGTCGATCCGCTCGTCACCTGCGAGCTTTCTCTGCCAGCGTCCGCCGGCTCCGGCGCCTGACGGCCTCTCGCCCGACGCCCCCTGGCGATACAGTGCGCCCTCTATGCCGGCGCTGATCGTTCGCTTCCCCGACGGCACCAAGGAGTTCCGCTACCCCGGCCGCCCGCTCGCGGTGGGCGACGCGATCTGGCACGACGGCACGCGGTTCCACGTCGTCTCGGTCGAGGACGCCGATGGGGAGCAGCTGGCCGTGACCGTCGAGCCGGACCCAGCGAGCATCGGTGATCTCCTCAAGTCGGAGGAGGGCGCGCTCGTACTCGTCCCGGTCGACTTGGTCGGCTGAGCGGACCACGCTCCCGGGCGGCGTCCTGCGGATCGAGGAGCCAGGCCCGACGCCCCAGCGACATGGTTCGCTCCTGATCAGGGGATTCGGAGCGAGGAAGACATGCCGACACCCCTGGTAACCAACAGGAGGGGTTCGAGATGACGACGACCAAGAACAAGATCGCGCTGGCCGGGATCTGCGCCGCGCTGGCACTTCCGGCAATCGGGCTTGCCGGTAATTCGGGCGACGGCAGTGAGTACGGCAGCCAGCCGGGGTTCGAGAAGGCGATGGCGAACACACCGTGCGCAGGGCACGGGGCGTTCGGGGCCTTCGGCAAAGGCAACAACTTTGCCGGTGGCGCCGACGGTCAGCAGACCGGGTTCAACAACTCGGGCCTGTGCGGTAACCCGCAGGGCAGCGCGGCCGACCCGACCAGTCCGTAAGACCACGTCTGACCCCGACGCCGCCTTCCCGAGGAGCCTCGCTCGCCGCCAGCGGGGCTCCTCGTCTCCTCGGGTGAGCCAAACCCCAAGCGGTGAGTGAGGGCTCGTATCGGCATAGGACGCTCTGGCGTCTGCGCGCGAACTCTCAGCCCGGGGCGTCGTCCTCTTTCGTTTCGACGGCGGTGTAGACAGCACCCCTCCAAGCGACCGCATCGACACCCATCGGCTCGAGCTCGTCGTCGCGGCAACCGCGTGAGCGAAGAAAGTCGTTGACGGCATAGCGCGGTGTGGGTGCCTCCACGCGCGAGATGACCCGGGTGCCGCAGTGAATCTCGTACGTCCTCATGCGAACGAGGTACCAGCAACTCCCGCTCCGTAAACGCCTGCGGGTCACCGGTCGATCGGGAGCGCGAGCCCGAGGCGGGCGAGCCGAACAAGGCCGGCTCGCCCCGCCTCTCCCCATCCCTCCGGCTATGCGGTGACGAACAGTGGATACACGGCGACGCCTGGGACGACATCGCCGACGTGATCAACCCACAGGCCGGAGTCCTCGAACCCTGGCAGCTGATCGCAGGACGCTCCGATGCCCTGGTAGAACGTCGCGGGCTTCACGAGGCCGAGCTGAACCATGGCAGCGCCGGCGGAGTCGGGCAGATTGAGAGCAATGCCCATACCTTCGCCATTGGCGCGAAAGGCGGGTCCGTTAGTCGAGCAGAAGAGCGTCCGCGACTCCGGCGCCACATACGGATCGCCGCTTGCACCGCTCGCACCGGCCTCGTCGCTCTGTTCACCCTGGTCGCCACCCTGGTCGCCACCCTGGTCGCCACCCTGGTCGCCCTGGTCGCCGCGCTCATCGCCGCCCTCTTCCTCGGCCGGCATGGCGACGCAGGTGAAGCCGGCGTTCGTCAGGCCCGGCACAGCGGGCTCCGGGACGTTCACCTGAACATCCTGCCGGCCGTTCTGCTTCACCTTCACGCATGTGTACAGCAGGTGCGGGTTCGCAGCTGTGACCGTTGCCGCGGCGAACAGTCCAAGCGCCGAGATGGCGGCCAAGGAGGCTACACGTCTCAAGATCGTCTTCACGTCGATTCCTCTCGTCGGGGGAGCTAGCGCCGGCGGCGACTCCGTCGCCTGCTGGCGGAGGCCGGGCAATTGCGTCTATGTCCCAGGTAATGACCCTTCGGGAGGAGATCAATCCCTGGAACGAGGGGATCGCCGGCTGTCGACGTGCGCCGGCAGGTGAGATCACTGTCCGTCGGGGGTAACCCTTCATCCTCGAACGGGGCCGCTGCGAGCGCGTGCGCCCGTGCCGTCGCTTCCGCGGCCCCGTGATCGTCGATCGGGCCGCAGTCGGGGCCGCGCCGCGTGGAACAATGCAGCGCCCAGGCGCGTTGAGCCGACTCGTAGGACAGAGTGACTCGGGCGAGCGAAGATCTCGCACGACCGCAACACGGGGCTCGGCCCCGGAAGGAGGCAGGAATGACGCTGACGATCAACGACACCGCGCCGGACTTCACGGCGCAGACCACGGACGGCGAGATCCAGTTCCACGAGTGGATCGGCGACTCGTGGACCGTGCTCTTCTCGCACCCGAAGGACTTCACGCCCGTGTGCACCACGGAGCTCGGCTACATGGCAAGGATCAAGCCAGAGTTCGACCGGCGGAACGTCAAGATCATCGGGCTTTCGGTCGACTCGACCGGCGACCACGAGGGTTGGGCCAAGGACATCGAGGAAACGCAGGGCACGGCGCCCAACTACCCGATCATCGGTGACTCGGACTTCACCGTGTCGAAGCTGTACGGCATGCTTCCGGACGAGATCGGCGGCGAGGCTGCCGATCGGACGGCTGCGGACAACCAGACGGTGCGCAACGTCTTCGTCATCGGCCCCGACAAGAAGGTGAAGCTCGTCCTCGTGTACCCGATGACGACGGGCCGCAACTTCGACGAGGTGCTGCGAGTCATCGACTCGCTCCAGCTGACGGCGAAGCACCGCGTGTCGACGCCCGTCAACTGGCAGCAGGGCGATAAGGTCATCATCGCCGGCTCGGTGTCCAACGACGAGGCGAAGGAGATCTGGCCGGACGGCTGGGAGTCGCCGAAGCCGTACATCCGGATCGTCGACCAGCCCGAACCGGCCGTCCTCGCCGAGAGCAGGAGCTGAGGGGCTAGCGAACCGCCGGGCGGCCGACCGGTAGATGCGCAGGGTAGGCACCTGCTGCGTAGAGCTCGCGAACCGCCGGGCGGCCGACCAGTAGATGCGATCGCGACTGCAAAGCAGTCGCGCTTCAGGGATTCTCGCGATCAAGAGCCCGCCGTTGGCGGGCTCTTGATCTGCGCAAGGGACCCGGGTGGGCGGGACCCGTGCAAAGCGGCGCAACTTCGGGGCCAGGCGAGTCCGCCTGCGGGGAGAGGAGTCGCGCCGGTAGCCGGAACCTATGTCACATCGTGCGGACGGACACGACGTTTTCCAGGGGATTTCCACACCGTGAATCCCGCAAATTGGTCGAACTCCGTCGCGACTATCCACAGGGCTCCGCGGGCGAGCGCGTGGCTAGACTGCCTCCGTGGCCGAGTACGGAACCCTGAGGGTCAAGACGGGCCTTGCCGAGATGCTGAAGGGCGGCGTCATCATGGACGTCGTCGACGCCGAGCAGGCGCGCATCGCCGAGGACGCGGGCGCGTGCGCCGTCATGGCGCTCGAGCGCGTCCCGGCCGACATCAGGCGCGATGGCGGCGTCGCGCGGATGAGCGATCCCGACAAGATCAAGGAGATCCAGGCGGCGGTCACGATCCCGGTCATGGCCAAGTGCCGGATCGGGCACTTTGCGGAGGCGCAGATCCTCCAGGCGCTCGAGGTCGACTACATCGACGAGTCCGAGGTGCTGACGCCTGCCGACGTCGAGCACCACGTGGACAAGTGGGGGTTCACCGTTCCGTTCGTCTGCGGGGCGACCAACCTCGGCGAGGCGCTCCGCCGGGTATCCGAGGGCGCGGCGATGATCCGCACGAAGGGCGAGGCCGGAACGGGCGACATCGTCAACGCCGTCACGCACATGCGCGCCGTCTTCGGCGCGATCCGCGCGCTCCAGGCGCTGCGTGAGGACGAGCTGCACGCCGCCGCGAAGGAGCACCGCGCGCCGTACGAGCTCGTGCGCTGGGTTGCCGAGAACGGACGGCTCCCGGTCGTGACGTTCACTGCGGGCGGTATCGCGACGCCTGCGGATGCCTCCCTCTGCATGCAGCTCGGGGCGGACGGCGTCTTCGTCGGCTCGGGGATCTTCAAGTCCGGCGATCCCGAGACGCGCGCGAAGGCGATCGTCGAGGCGACGACGCACTACGACGACGCGAAGGTGCTCGCCGACGTCTCGGCCGGTCTCGGGGAGCCGATGGTCGGCATCTCGGCGAGCTCGCTCGCCGAGGACGAGCGGCTCGAAGTCCGCGGCTGGTAGCGCGGTCGTGGAGAGGTCGCTGCGCATCGGCGTCCTCGCCCTGCAAGGGGCCTTTCGGGAGCACGTCGCGGCGCTTCGCAAGCTCGGCGCCGACGTCGTCGAGGTCCGCCTGCCGGAGGAGCTCGACGGCCTGGACGGTCTCGTGATCCCGGGCGGCGAGTCGACGACGATCATGCGACTCGCCGAGCTCTACGGCCTCGACGAGGCGATTCGCTCCTACGCCGGCGCGGTCTTCGGCACGTGCGCCGGGATGATCGTGCTCGACCGAGAGCATCTCGATCGCGCTGATCTCGTCGTCGACAGGAATGCCTTCGGGCGGCAGGTGAGGAGCTTCGAGGCCGACGTCGACCTCGTCGGAGACGAGATCCCGCTGCGCGGCGTGTTCATTCGGGCGCCGCGCATACGCGGCCTCGGCGAGAGTGTCGAGGTGCTCGGCGAGCTCGACGGGGAGCCCGTGCTGGTGCGCGACGGCCGGTTTCTGCTCGCGTCGTTCCACCCCGAGCTGACCGACGACCTGAGAGTGCACGCGCTCTTCATGACGATGGTCGAGGAGGCCAGCCGTGTCGGGACACTCTAAGTGGAGCTCGATCAAGCACAAGAAGGGCGCGGCGGACGCGAAGCGCGGCCAGCTGTTCTCGAAGCTCTCGCGGGCCATCATCGTCGCGGCGAAGGAGGGTGGAGCGGACCCGTCGGCCAATCTCGCGCTCCAGAACGCGATCGAGAAGGCGCGCTCGTACTCCATGCCGAAGGACAACATCGAGCGCGCGATCGCAAAGGGCGCGGGCGCGGATGCCGAGGCCACGAGTTTCGAGACGGTCCTGTACGAGGGCTACGGGCCGGAGGGCGTCGCCGTGCTCGTCGAGGCGCTCACCGACAACCGCAACCGCACCGCCTCGGACGTGCGCCACGCGTTCACGAAGCACGGCGGCAACCTCGGGACGACGGGTGCGGTCGCTTGGCAGTTCGAGCGGCGCGGGGTCGTCCTGGTCGCAGCGTCCGGCGCGGATGAGGACGGGCTCGTCCTGGTCGCGGCCGAGGCGGGGGCCGACGACGTCGAGCTCGACGGATCGAGCTTCGTCGTCACGAGCGCGCCGGAATCGCTGACCGCCGTACGCCAGGCGCTCGAGGCGGGCGGCTTCGCGATCGAGTCGGTGGAGCTCGCGATGGTGCCGAAGACGACGGTCTCGGTCTCCGACGAGTCCACTGCGCGCAAGATCATGAATCTCGTCGACGGGCTCGAGGAGTCGGACGACGTCCAGGACGTCTACGCGAACTTCGACATCCCCGAGTCGGTTCTCGAGGCGGTAGCCTCCTAGCACCTGTGGCGATCGTGGCGGCAGACACTGCGGGCAGGAGAGCGGACAGAATCGAGTCGCTGCTCTCCGCGCGCCTGTTCGTCGAGCCGCAGCTCGCCGACGACCGCATCACGTTCGTCTCGAACCTGTCGGGACGTCTGAGCCTGTACGCGATGGATGCGTCCGGCGGCGTGCCCGAACCACTGCTGCCGCCGCAGATCGCGCTCCAGAACCCGGAGCTGGTCGGCGGTCACCTGTATCACGTGCTCTCGGGGCTCCGGCGGATCCTCGTCATGATCGACGCGGACGGCGACGAGAACTACGTCCCGCACGTGATCCCGATCGAGGGAGGCTTTCCCGAGCCCCTCGCGCCGGAGACGTTCGCAGGGGGCCGGTCGCACCTCGTGCACGTCGACGACGCGACCGACATCGCCTACTTCGCCGTCGAGTCGGTCGAGGAGTCGCTGACGACTGCCGTCCGTGTGTACCTCGGCACCGGCGAGACCGAGACGCTCTGGCGGAGCGCGTACGGGGCATTCGTCGCCGCGTGGACGCCCGATCACTCCCGGGTCGTGCTCGTCGACGGCTACACGATGGGAGACATCGTCCTCTACGAGATCGACGAAGCCGGCGAGCGCCGGATGCTCTACGGGACCCCGATCGAGGAGCGCGATCCCGACACGACGCAGCCCGCGTCGGGCTTCCAGTCGGCGTACGGCACGGCCAGCGGCGCGGGCGTCCTGCTCACGACCACGGTGTACGAGGACACGGGCTCGCTCGCGTTCCTCCCGCTCGAGGCGCCGGGTGGCCTCGAGCCGGTGGAGATCACCGGCCTGGCCCACGACGGCATTGGCGAGCTGGAGGCTCTCGAGCAGCTCGAAGGCGACACGTACTCGCTCACGTACAACATCGACGGCTGCTCGTGGGTGTATGCGGGAGCATTCGACGAGGAGGCCCGGTCGTTCACCATCGAGCGCGTGCTCGTCGGAGTGGGCGAGCTCGAGGGCGGCGTCCTCCACGGGATCGACTACGACGAGGGGAGCGGCCGCTTCGTCGCATCGTTCTGCACGGCGACGACCCCGACCCAGCTCCACCTGCTACCCGCCGAAGATTCGGCGCCGGTGCCACTGACGCGCGAGCGGGCGCTCGGCCTCGCACCCGAGCTGCTCGCGGTGGGTGAGGACGCGTCGTTCGAGTCGCACGACGGGCTTCGGGTCTCCGCGCGCCTCTACCTGCCTTCCCCCGAGCTCGGATTCGACGGGCAACGGCCGCTCGTCTACTACGTCCACGGCGGCCCCCAGAGCCAGGAGCGACCCGACTTCGCGTGGTTCTCGATGCCCCTCGTCCAGATCCTCACGCTCGAAGGTTTCGCCGTGTTCGTCCCGAACGCCCGCGGATCGACCGGCTACGGGCTCGACTACTCGAAGCGCGTCGATCGCGATTGGGGCGGGCTCGATCGGCTCGACCACGTCCACGCCATGACCGAGGTGCTCCCGCGCCACGAGCGGGTCGACACCGCGCGTGCGGGAGTCGTCGGACGCTCGTACGGCGGCTACATGACGCTGACGCTCGCCGCGCGCCACCCGGAGCTCTGGCGCGGCGCCGTGGACATGTTCGGCCCGTACGACCTGTTCACGTTCATGGATCGGCTTCCCGAGACGTGGAAGCCGTACTTCGCGCTCGCGGTCGGTGACCCCGAGACCGATCGCGACTTCCTCGTCGAGCGCTCGCCGAAGACCCACATCGCCGACATCTCCTGCCCCCTCCTCGTCATCCAGGGGCAGAACGATCCGCGCGTGGTCGAGCGCGAGTCCCGAGACGTCGTCGAGCAGCTCCGCGGGCTGGGCCGCGAGGTCGACTACCTCGTCTTCGACGACGAGGGTCACGATGTGCTGAAGCTCCCGAATCGCGTTCGCTGCTACGACGCGATCGTCGGCTTCTTCTCCCAGCATCTGTCGTGATTCGCTGTTAGGGTCGTCGCCGTGCTCCGCTGGCTCTCCATCCTCGTCGTTGCTCTCGCCCTCGTGGCAGCCGGCTGCGGTGGAGGTGACAACGAGTCCGCAAGCTCCACCGAGACCACCGTCGAGGAGACGACCACCACCGACGAGACGACGACGGAGGAGTCGACCGACACCGAGTCGACCGACACGACTGATCTCTCCGGCGTTCTCGGCAACGAGGATTGTCTCGCGCTCGCCAGCGTGGGCGCCACGATGGCGCAGGCGTTCTCTGGCGCGTCTGGCTCGGGCGACCTGAATACCGAGGAGCTCGACCAGCTCGCCAGCAAGGTCCCGGAAGAGATCAGGGCCGACGTCCAGATGATCGCCGAGGCGATCGGTCCGTACCTGGCGAAGTTGAAGGACATCGGGATCACGCCGGGCACCGCACCGACCGCCGAGCAAGTCCAGGAGCTGCAAGCGGCTCTCACCTCGCTCGACCAGACGGAGCTGACCGCCGCCTCTCAGCGCATCGAGACCTGGTCGCAGGCGAACTGCAACGGCTGATCCCGCAGACCGTGCAGCCGCCAGCTCGGGAACACGGTCGCGACGGTCCCTGAAACGCGGCGGGAGGAACGTCCGAGCCGCCGAATAGTTTCTGTACGTGAAGGTCCTCGGCATCGACCCAGGGACGGCTGCGTGCGGGTACGGGATCGTCCACGGAAGCGACGGGCGCCTCCAGGCGGTGGTGTCGGGGTGCTGGCGGACGTCCGCGCGGGAGCGGCTCGACGCGCGCTTGCTGACGATCTTCGAGGGAGTACGGGATCTGGTTGCGGAGCACGAGCCCGACGCCGTCGCGCTCGAGGAGTCGTACGTCGGTGCCGACGCCCGCATCGCGCTCTCCGTCGGGCAGGCGCGCGGCGCCGTTCTCGTCGCGGCCGCGGCCGCGGGAATCGAGTGCGCTGAGCACGCGCCCGCGCGCGTCAAACAGACCGTCTGCGGGTACGGGCGCGCCGAGAAAGGGCAGGTGCAGCGCATGGTGAAGCTCATCCTCGGGCTCGAGGACGAGCCGCGCACCTCGCACGAGGCGGACGCGTACGCCGTGGCGATCTGCCATGCCCTCGGCTCCCCGCTCGTCGGGATGGCGCGATGATCTCGAGGCTGCGAGGCGCTCCGGCCGGACGCACGGCCGACGGGCTCGTGCTCGACGTCGGCGGCGTCGGCTACCTGGTGAACGCCACGCCGACGGTCCTCCGCCGCGCCGAGAGCGCGACGGAGCTGACCGTCGAGACGTATCTCCACGTCCGCGAGGACGCTCTCCAGCTCTACGGGTTCGCGGACCGGGCCGAGCGCTCGCTCTTCGTCCAGCTCCTCGGGGTGAGCGGCATCGGGCCGAAGGTCGCGCTCGCCGTCGTCTCCAGCGCGTCGCCCGACGAGCTCCAGCGCGCGATCGCGCTGCGCGACCCTGCGCGCTTCCAGGTGATCCCCGGCATCGGCAAGAAGACGGCCGAGCGGATCGTGCTCGAGCTGGAGGGGTCGGTGACGGAGCTCCCGCCGGCGATCGATGGTGGAGCTCCGCGCGAGCTGGTCGCTCGTGACGCTCTCGTCGAGCTCGGGTACTCGCTCGTCGAGGCCGAGCAGGCGCTCGCCGGGGTCGATCCCGAGCTGCCCGTCGAGGAGCGGGTGCGCGAGGCGTTGAGGAGCGCTGCGTGACCAGTCAGTTCCTCGCACCGGCCCTTCGCGAGGGCGACGAGGAGGTCGAGCAGTCGCTGCGGCCGCGTCGACTGGACGACTTCGTCGGTCAGGAGCGAGTCAAGGAGCAGCTCGAGATCGCCCTCGAGGCCGCCAAGGGCCGCGGGGACGCGCTCGACCATGTCCTCCTCGTCGGCCCGCCGGGCCTCGGCAAGACGACGCTCGCGACGATCATCCGGGAGGAGCTCGACGTCGGGATCCGCACGGTCGCAGGGCCGGCGCTGGAGCGAAAGGGCGACATGGCGGCGATCCTCACGGGGCTCGACGCGAAGGACGTCCTCTTCGTCGACGAGATCCACCGAGTCAACCGCGCGATCGAGGAGATCCTCTATCCGGCGCTCGAGGACTTCCGCCTGGACATCATCGTCGGACAGGGCGCCGGAGCCCGGACGCTGACGCTCGACCTGCCTCCGTTCACCCTCGTCGGCGCGACCACGCGCACCGGGCTGCTGACGACGCCGCTGCGCGATCGCTTCGGCATGACATTCCGGCTGGGCTACTACGAGCGGGGTGAGCTTGCGACGATCGTTCGTCGCTCGGCCGGAATCCTCGGCGTCGAGATCGCGGACGAGGCTGCCGACGAGGTCGCCGGCCGCGCGCGTGGCACTCCGCGCGTGGCGAACCGGATCCTCCGGCGGATCCGTGACGTCGCCGAGGTGCGACATGCGGGAGCGGTGACGATCGACATCGCGCGCGAGGCGCTCGAGCTCCTCGAGGTCGACGCGGCGGGGTTGGAGAAGATCGATCGTGACTTGCTGACGGCGATCGCCCACAAGTTCGGTGGAGGGCCGGTGGGGCTCTCGACGCTCGCGGTCTCACTCGGCGAGGAGCCGGACACGATCGAGGACGTCTACGAGCCCTATCTGCTCCAGCTCGGCTTCTTGCAACGCACGCCGCGCGGCCGGGTGATCACCGAGCTCGGACGCGCTCACATCGGCGCCGAGCGCGCCGGAGACGGGTTGTTCTGAGGAGATGTCGGCCCACGTCTGGACACCCGGTGCAGCAGGGCCGCTCGACGAGTTCGTGAGCCGGCTCACGCGGATCGTCGCGGCTTTCGCGGCCGAGCACGAGCTCGAGCAGGCGGAGGTGTGCGTCGAGCTCGTCGACGGATCGCGCCACACCCTCGAGACGACGAGCGCAGATCCCGGGTTCGGGTTCTTCTCGTTCACTCCTCACCGCGACGAAGGCGACGAGCCCAGGAGGTTCATCGTGCCTATCGGAGCGGTTCGCTCGATCGAGATCTCGGCTCCGGATCCCGACCGGCCGTTCGGCTTCATCCCGACCGAGTAGCGCTCGTCCGGGGAGCTCAGCCCCTGTACTGCAGCTCGCTCCAGGACGGGACGGGCGCGAGCTCGAGGAGCGTGCGGCCACCCTGCGGCTCGGCGTAGCCGAAGTCGCCCGTATCGTCGATCCACGAGACGTCGAGGAGCCCTTCCTTCACCCGGTGGTCGAGCCAGGCGCCGCGAAACACGAGCTTGCGCAGCCAGTAGACGAGCGACTCGCCGTTCTGCAGCGAGACGCGCTCCCAGTGACGGACGAGGTACAGCCCGAGCCCGCTCCTCGGGTCCTCGATGCGGCCGTCGGCGACGAGCTCGACGAGATCGGCGGACTCCTGGTCGTCCGCGTCGTTGGTCGCGATCAGTTCGATGCGGACCGCGGCGGCGATGACGCGCTCTTCGAAGTCCCGTGTCGAGAACTCGAACCGGTGCCCGAGGAACTCGACGACGAAGTCGTCCCCCGACCGATAGTTGGCTGCGAGCATCGCGGCCAGGGTATCTACCCTTCCCGACATGAACGACCGTCGCCTGTGGGCCGTCATGGCCGTCGTCGTGGTGGGCATCTGGCTGGCGGGAACCGCCGTGACGAAGTATTCGCTCGAGCGTATGGCCTACTACACCCCGATCGCCGTCGTGGTCGTCGGGGCCACGGTCGGCCTCGTCCTGCTCTGGGTGAAGGTCGTCACGGACTCCCTGCGCCGCCGCCGCGGACCGGGCTGAGCGCCGCCCTCGCGGCGTCCGATCGCCTCCGTACCGTCACCATGAGTGACGAGCTCGTGGACGATCTCATCCCTGGACGTGCGCAGTGCCCGCGCGCTCGCACGCGAGCTCGGCGTCAGCGAGACGACGGCAGCGGTCCTCGCGCGACGCGGATACGACCAGCCTGACGCCGCCCGCCGCTTTCTCGAGGCCGAGCCCCCGGGGTACGACCCGTTCCTGCTCGGGGACATGGCCGCAGCTGTCGAGCGGATCGGGGCAGCGGTCGCAAGTGGTGCGCGCATCTGCGTCCACGGGGACTACGACGTGGACGGAATCTGTGCGACGGCGCTTGCAGTGCTGGTACTCCGCGAGCTCGGTGCAGATGTCTCCTGGCATCTTCCGAGCCGGTTCGAAGAGGGGTACGGCGTGTCGCGTCAGACCCTCGAGCGACTGACCGACGACGGCGTGGGCCTCGTGCTGACGGTCGACTGCGGGATCACCGCGGTGGAGGAGATCGCAGAGGCCAAGGCCCGCGGCCTCGACGTGGTCGTGACCGATCACCACCGACCGGGACAGACGCTCCCCGACTGCCCGGTCGTGGCGACCCGGCCGTCGAGCTATCCGTTCCCGGAGCTGTGCGGAACGGGGGTCGTGTACAAGCTCGGCGAGGCGCTTCTCGGCTCCGAGCATGCGGCGCTCAGACGCAACCTCGATCTCGTCGCGCTCGCGACCATCGCCGACGTCGTCCCGCTCGTCGACGAGAACCGCGCGCTGGCGACGGCCGGGCTCCGAGCGCTCGCCTCGACCTCTCGTCCAGGGCTCCAGGCGCTCATGCGGAGCGCACACGTGGATCCGGCCACGGTCGACTCCGGCTCCGTCGGCTTCCGCCTAGCACCCCGGATCAACGCGGCAGGCCGGCTGGGTCGCCCCGATGTGGCGCTCGAGCTCGTGCTGACCACCGATCCCGACGAGGCGCGGCGTCATGCCGAAGTCCTCGAAGAGCTGAATCGCGATCGCCAGGCCGTCGAGGACCGGATCCTGCGCGACGCCATCGCGGCCGTCGACGCGCTGCCCGAGACGAAGCGACGACGTCGTGGCTACGTCCTGTGGAACGAGGACTGGCACGAAGGCGTGATCGGGATCGTCGCTTCTCGGCTCGCCGAGAGGTTCCATCGGCCGATCGTCCTGATCACGCGCTCGCACGACGGCTGGAAGGGATCGGGACGGTCGATCGCCGGCTTCGACCTGCACGGCGCCCTTGCCGCGTGCTCGGGGCGTCTCGATCGCTTCGGCGGACACCGTGCCGCCGCAGGGTTGTCGATCGACGAGGAGAGCATCGCGCCGTTCGCCGAGGAGTTCGCGGCGCACGCCGACGCCAAGCTCGGCCCCGAGGACCTGTTCGAGACGATCCCCGTGGACGCCGTCGTCTCGGCACGCGATCTCACGCTCGATCTGGCGGGTGAGCTCGAGCGCCTCGCGCCCTTCGGCCTCGGCAACCCGGACGTCACGCTGCTCGTCCCCGCGACCGAGGCCGTGACCCCGGCGACTGTCGGGGAGGGCAAGCACCTTCGTTTTCGCGTTCGCCAGCACGGTCGCGATGCCGGAAGCGCGATTGCGTTCGGGCTGGGCTCGCAGCTCGATCGCCTGCGCGCCGTGGGCCGGTTCGACGTGGCGTTCCGGCTCAAGGAGAACCACTGGAACGGCACGGTCGCGCCGCAGCTCGTCGTGAGGAGGATCTTCGATACCGCCGAGGGCTACGAGGAGCTGCGAGCGGCGTTCGCGGAGCTGTGGCGCCGGGGCGAGCAGGCGTGGACGCCGGAGGCACGCAGCGTCTTTCGAGAGCTCGCTCTCGACGCGGAGGAGGCCGGTCGTGGCCAGCTCCTCGAGTCGGAGTCGTTCAGGGCCCTGCTGCTCGACGCGGCCCTGCCGCGCGCTGCCTAGGTGGTCAGCCGAGGCCCGGGCGCGACGGCACGAGCGCATCGCGCATGGCAAGTGCGAGGCGCCGGGCGTTCCGACGGCGCCACCAGCGACGAAGGTTGCTCATGGACTGATCCAGTTCGCGGACACGCGCGTCCCTCCTCCCCGGCAAGAAGGGTCACAAAACCCCGCTCAGTACACTGAACTCATGAGTGTCCTCGACGCAAAACGGCATCGCGAAGACCTGGTCGAGGAGCTGATCGCCGAGGTCGAGGCGTACAACCCGGACGTCGACAAGGAGCTTCTCCGACGCGCATTCGAGTTCGCCGAGCGCGCGCATACCGGGCAGACCCGCAGGTCGGGCGAGGAGTTCATCCATCACCCGCTCGGTGTCGCACGGATCTGCGCGGAGCTTCATCTCGACGAGCAGACGATCGCCGCTGCGCTCCTTCACGACGTGATCGAGGACACCGAGTCCGATCTCGAGGAGCTGCGCTCCGAGTTCGGCGCCGATGTCGCGCAGCTCGTCGAAGGCGTGACGAAGCTGACGCGGATCACCTTCCAGAGCCGCGAGCAGGCCGAGGCCGAGAACTACCGGAAGATGATCGTGGCCATGGCGCAGGACGTCCGCGTCATCCTGATCAAGCTCGCTGACCGTCTCCACAACATGCGGACCATCGAGTACCTCGGCAAGCAGAAGCAGGCTCAGAAGGCGCGCGAGACACTCGAGGTGTACGCGCCACTCGCGCACCGGCTCGGTATCCATGCGCTCAAGTGGGAGCTGGAAGACCTCGCGTTCCAGACGCTCCATCCCCGCAAGTACGCCGAGATCAAGGCGATGGTGGCCGACCGGCGTGCCGATCGAGAGGACCAGGCCGAGAAAGCGGCCGAGGTCCTCGGCGAGGAGCTCGACAAGGCCGACGTGCCCGCCGACATCACCGGCCGGGCGAAGCACCTCTACTCCATCTACGACAAGATGGCCAAGCGAGGCCGCGAGTTCAACGAGATCTACGACCTGACTGCGCTGCGCGTCATCTGCGAGCGGTCGGGCGAGGAGGGAACGCGTGACTGCTACGCGGCGCTCGGTCTCGTGCACTCGCTCTGGAAGCCGATGCCTGGTCGGTTCAAGGACTTCATCGCGATGCCGAAGCTCAACCGGTACCGCTCGCTGCACACGACGGTGATCGGGCCGGAGGGGCGGCCACTCGAGATCCAGGTGCGAACGCGCGAGATGCACGAGGAGGCCGAGTACGGCGTGGCGGCGCACTGGGTCTACAAGCGACGCAGCAAGGCGAAGGCGGGCGACGACGAGTGGCTCACATGGGTCAAGTCGCTGATGGAGGGGCAGCCGGAAGGCCAGGATCCTGGCGAGTACATGCGCAGCCTGCGCACCGATCTCTTCGCAGAGGAGGTCTACGTCTTCACGCCAAAGGGAGAGGTGAAGGTTCTTCCGTCGGGCGCGACGCCGATCGACTTCGCCTATGCCGTCCACACGGACGTCGGCCACCGCACGGTCGGGGCGAAGGTCAACGGCCGCATCGTCCCGCTCCACTACAGGCTCCGCAGCGGTGACTTCGTCGAGATCCTGACGTCGAAGTCGGGGCGCGGACCGTCGCGCGACTGGCTCGCGCTCGTCACCTCGTCGCGCGCCCGCAACAAGATCCGCCAGTGGTATCAGCGCGAGACGCGCGGGGAGACGGAGGCCAAGGGGCGCGACCTCCTCGACCAGGCGCTCAAGGCGCAGAAGCTCCCGTACCGCAAGCTGCAGGGCTCGAGCGTGCTCGCTCAGGTGATCCGCGAGACCGGCTTCAAGAAGGCGGAGGACTTCTACGTCGCGCTCGGAGCGGGGAAGCTCTCACCGTCGCAGATCGTGAACAAGGTGATCCAGCGACTGAAGACCGACGAGGTCGCCTCCGCGCCTGTCTTGACCACGAAGGCGCCGCGTCGCAAGGCCGTCTCGAGCGAACGCGTTGGCATCCACGTCACGGGCGTGGAGGACGTGCTCGTCCGCCTCGCGAAGTGCTGCACGCCCGTTCCGGGCGACACCATCGTCGGGTACGTCTCGATGGGACGGGGCATCACGGTGCACCGGCAGGACTGTCCGAACGTGCGCGCGCTCCAGCGCAACCCCGAGCGCTTCACCGACGTCGAGTGGGAGGGGGGCGCTTCCGCCGGCTTCCTCGTCCAGATCGCCGTCGACGCGTGGGATCGCTCGCGGCTGCTCGAGGACGTCGCGCGCACGTTCGCAGAGCACGGCGCGAACATCGTCTCGTACGGCGGCGTGGTCGAGGACGGCATGGCGCGGAACTGGTACACGGCCGAGGTGGGGGAGGTGAAGGAGCTCCGCTCGCTCCTCACCGCCCTTCGCAACCTCGAAGCCGTTTTCGACGCGTACCGAGTCACGCCGTCCTGACGCTCCCGGCGCCCTATGCGAGCGGCCAGTCGGGCCGATCGCGCAGTGCGACGAAGTCCTCGTCGGCACTCGCATGCTCGGCTAGCTCGGGCCTGAGCTCCAGCGCCCGAGAAAGGTGCCCGACCGCGTCGTCACCTCGCCCGAGCAGTGCTTCCGCGCAGGCGACGTGGTACAGCGCGCCGGGATGGTCGGGCCGGCGGTCGAGAGCAGCCCTCAGCTCGTCGAGGTACGCGTCGTAGTCGCCGGCGGAGCGATGCCGTTCGGCCGCGAAGAAGTCCTCCCAGGCCGACGGTTCGTACACCGCCTCACGCGGCCCACCGATCGCGAGCACCGTTGTTCCCGGCTCCTCGGCGCGGGCGTGGCGCTTCACGTCGACGTCGCGGACGAAGACGACGGTTCCCGCCGGTGCGTCGAGCGTGTCGTCGTCGAGCGTGAACGTCGCCCGCCCGCGCAGCACGACGTAGACCTCCTCGTGCCCCAGGGACCGCTCCGTGTGCTCCTCGACGACGTCGTCACCCGCATTCGGTGCGACGTAGGCGTTGATCCCGAACGCGCCGATGTCGAGCGTCCGACGCACCGGTCGCCACAGGAGCGTGCCGCCCACGACGGAGATCGGCGCGATCTCGTCGAGGCGCACGCTGTCCCAGCCGCCTGGCACGGCTGGAATCTAGCCGCGCCGGGTCACGCTGACGGGCCGCGCGTAGACGAGGTAGCGCTGGCTCGCGAAGAAACGCGGGTGACAGGCTTGCAGGACGAGCTGCTCGCGATGATGGGTCTCGAGGACCGACACGTCGTTGTCGTCGACGATCCGATGTCCCGTGACGCGATACACGATCGACGCGTAGGGGAGCTCGGCGGTGATGGTGTCACCGCTGCGGAGCTTGTCGATGTCGCCGAACGGCGCACCGTAGGTCGTCCTGTGCCCTGCGATGTAGACGAGCTCGCGTTCGCCGGGCATGAAGGTCTCGAGGTGCCGTCCCGGGCCGCGGCGAAGATCGGAGACACTCGTCCCGTTGACGACGACCGCATTCAATCCGAGCCGCGGGACCTTCAGCCTCGCGACGGCGTCTCCCTCGTCGCTCGCCAAGCGGAACCTCCGAGCCTCTCGACGCACGTCGTCCTGCGGTCGCGGCGTCGGCTTCGCGGGATGCGCGACGACCGGCGTCCGGAGCGGCTCGTAGGAGGCGAACTGCTCGTCCAGCTTCGACTCGAGCCGCCGCTGTTCGTACGCTGTGTAGGCCGTCGTGAACGGGTCCTTCCACAGGTAGACGGTTGCGGCCCAGGCCAGGATGCCGAGGCCGATGACGAGGAGGAGCGTGCCGAGGCGATGTCTCATGACCGATCACAGAGTAGGCAGCTGACCGCAGTCGTGGCCCCGGCATGACGAGAACGCAGCGAACGTACGTTGTCGCGGCCTCCGTCGCGGCGATCGTGACGGCCGCGAACGCGAGCCAGGGCGCGTACTTCTCCCAGTCGTGGGGCTGGGTGGCGCTCGCGTTCCTCGCGCCGGCGACCGTGCTCCTCGTTCTCGATCGTGTCGAGGCGCCGGGAAGGCTCCGGGTCGCCTTCGCCGGGCTCATGGTTGCCCTCGGGCTGTGGATCGCTCTGACGGCCGTCTGGTCGATCAGCACGCCGGCCACCATCCGCGAGGTCGAGCGCGTCCTCGTCTACGTCGCGGTCGCGCTCGCCGTGGCGTTCGTCCTGAGACGCGGTGACGGACCGGCTCTCCTCGCAGGCGTGACTCTCGGGACGACCTTGGTCTGCGCCTACGCCCTCGCGACGCGCCTCGTCCCCGATCGCCTGCACACGTATGACGACCCCGTCAGCTACTACCGGCTGTCCGCGCCTGTCGGATACTGGAACTCACTCGGCCTCCTGGCGGCGATCGGCGTGGTTCTCGCCGTCGGCGGTGTCGCTCATTCGAAGCGCCGCCGGTACGCGGTCGCCGCTGCGGCGATGAGCCCCATTCTCGTGCTCACGCTGTACTTCACGTTCTCCCGCGGTTCCTGGGCGGCACTCGTCTTCGCGCCTGTGCGCGACGATCGTCCTGGATACCCGCAGGTTGCGAACCATCTGGTCGCTGGTCGTGATCGCCCCGACGTCATGCATCGCCGTCGCGATCGCGTCGGGTCAAGACGCGCTGACGACCGAGGACTCGCCCACCGCAGTCGCGATGCGCGAGGGGCATCGCCTAGCGTGGATCGTCGGCGCGCTCGTCGTGGTGTCAGGCGCACTTGGCTGGCTCGCGCATCGCGTCGCCGACTCGGTGCCCATCGACGCTCGCCGCCGGCGTGTCATCGACGTTGCACTCGCCGCCACCGTACTCGGTGCGCTCGCGGTTGCGCTCGTCGTGTCTGGTGGGCCGAATGCAGCGCTCGACCGGCTGCGAGACCGTTTCGAGCAGGCTCCGACGTCAGGCGGTCCTGATCTCAACGATCGGCTCTTCAGCCTGTCGAGTAACGGCCGTACCGAGACGATCGGCGTCGCGTGGGACATGGCGTCCGCGCACCCGGTGGGTGGCGAGGGCGCCGGGACCTTCGAGTACATCTGGTACGCGGAGCGGCCGAGCAGCCAGGTCGTCAGGGATGCGCACTCGCTCTACGTGGAGGCACTCGGAGAGATCGGAGTCGTGGGTCTGGCCCTGCTCGGCGGCGCGTTGATCGTCCCGCTGATCGGAGCGGTTCGCGGGCGCAAGCGGCGCCTGGCAGCTCCTGCCGCCGGCGCGTATCTCGCGTGGGCGGCGGCCGCAGCGCTGGACTGGCACTGGGAGATGGTCGGCGTGACGGTGAGCGCGCTCCTCGTCGGCGCGGCCTCACTGCTTGCTTCCGAGCGAGGTAAGACGCGGCTTCTCGGTTCGCCGACTCGGGCTGGTGCGATCGTGGTGACGGTCGTCCTGAGCGTCGCCGCAACCTGGAGCCTCGTCGGCAACCAGGCACTGTTCGCGGCGCGCGACGCGGCCGCCCGCAAGGAGTGGGTCGACGCACGTGAGCACGGACGCCGAGCGCATGCGCTCCTCTTCTGGTCGGCGGAGCCGGACCTCGCGCTCGGCGACGCCGCCGCGGGTCTCGGCGATCGTGACGGGGCGCTCCGGCACTACCGTGCGGCCGTAGCCGCCGATCCGCGAAATTGGCTCGCTTGGCTCCACGTCGCTCAGGTAGCTCGTGGAGCCGAGCGTGCCGCCGCTTACCGGACGGTGCACAAGTTGAATCCCCTGGAAAAGGGGCTGCCGGGCGAGTGACGTTCCGAGACCGGGCTAGCTCTTGCGCTGCTCGCGCCGTCTCAGCACGAGCCCGCCGCCGACGAGGGCGCCACCTACGACGACCACGCCGAGAAGCGAGAGACCGGTGTTCGGAAGCGCATCGGCTGCAGCGGAGGCGGATTCGCCACCGGTTGTCGCCGACACCTCCACTCCCTTGACCTTGGTTCCGTACTGATCCGTGGCAGCGGAGGGCGCCGACGCGTACGCGGCCCCACCGAGCGCCAGGAACAGCCCGGCGACCAAGACGACATATGCAGCCGCGAAAACGAACGCGGACGAACGAGTTCTACCCATTTCCTCTACCTCCCGCATCGGAGCATACAGACATGTCGGGAGAAGTCGACACTAGCCCATGGTCCAGGTAGCTCCCAGACCATGGCGAGCGGGCCGTCACGGCCTGACGCCGAGCGTGACGTCGAGCGTCCGGCGCGAGCCGCTCCGAAGCACGGTGATCGAGACGGTGTCGCCCGGTTGGCGCGCATCGACCGCACTCTGCAGCGCGACCGCGGAGGTCACCGCGTCGCCGTCGAACTCGACGACGACGTCGCCGCCGGTCGGCTGCTCCTGCCCGTCCACGAGCCTCGTCCCGGTGGCTGCTTCGAGCCCCGCCTTCTCAGCGGGGGTTCCGGCCAGAACCGCCGTGACGGCGACACCGCCGGCGACGGGGGTCATGCGGATGCCGAGGTACGCGTGCTCGACCTCGCCGTTCGCCACGAGCTGGCGGACGATCGACCGGACCGTGTTGGACGGGATCGCGAAGCCGACGCCGTCGGAGCCGCCGGACTCGCTCTCGATCTGGGCGTTGACCCCGATGACCTGCCCTCGACCGTCGACGAGCGGCCCTCCCGAGTTTCCGTGATTGATCGCCGCATCCGTCTGGATCGTGTCTGTGATCGTGTAGTCGTTCGGCGCTGTCATCTCGCGGTGGAGCGCGCTCACGATGCCGCTGGTCACCGTTCCTTCGAGCCCGAAGGGGCTTCCGAACGCCAGAACCGCATCGCCGACGGCGACCGTGCTCGAATTGGCGAGACCCAACGGCTCGAGCAGCGCCTTCGGTGCGCTGATGCGGAGAACGGCGAGGTCGGTCGAGGGATCGACTCCGACCAGGCTCGCGTCGTACTCGGCTCCGTTCCAGAGGCTCACGGAGATCGAGGAGGCCCCGGCGACGACGTGCTGATTGGTCACGATGTGGCCGGCCTCGTCGTAGACGAACCCGGAGCCCTGCGCGCTGGACTGCCCGCCGAGTGTCGAGCCTCCGGTCGCTGCGATCTCCACCACGGCCTTCGACGCACGGTCGTAGATCTGCCCGACGGAAAGCGTGTCGTTCGCCACGGGCTCGGAGCCCCCGACGGTCACCTGACGTACGACGGTCGTCGTTCCGTCGTCGACGACCGCGATGGCCGCCGCGCCGAGCCCGATGCCGAGGGCGAGCGCGGCGACGAGGCCGCCGACGACGAAGGGTGTGCGGGCTCGCTGGGTCACTGTTCCATCTGCCATCAGTGTGGCTGACAGGTCACCAGTGGCGGATGAGTGTCGGCTGAGCAGGGGCTAAGAACTCGCTAAGACCGCCGTCGCGGGCCCTCCGCGTGCGCACAATGCAGGCGATGAGCATCCTCGTCGTGGACGATGAGCGGGCAGTTCGCGAGTCACTTCAGCGGGCGCTCGAGCTCGAGGGGTACCACGTCGAGCTCGCCGTGGACGGTGAGGAGGCGCTCGCGTCGATCGCACGGAGGACGCAGAGCCCCGACGCGCTGATCCTCGATGTGCTCATGCCGGGCATCGACGGGCTCGAGGTGTGTCGCCGGCTCCGTGTCGACGGCAATCCGGTGCCGGTGTTGATGCTGACCGCGCGCGCCGAGGTCGACAGCCGCGTCGCGGGGCTCGACGCCGGCGCCGACGACTACCTGCCGAAGCCGTTCGCTCTCGCCGAGCTCCTCGCGCGGCTTCGAGCCCTCCTTCGCCGCGCGGGGAACGACGACGGCGGAGCCGGTGTGCTCCGTTTCTCCGACCTGCAGCTTGACCTCGGAACGCGCGAGGTACGGCGTGGCGATGCCGCGATCGACCTCACGCGCACCGAGTTCGCGTTGCTGGAGCTCTTCCTTCGCAACCCGCGACAGGTGCTCACGCGGTCGATCATCTTCGAGCGCGTCTGGGGATACGACTTCGGGCCGACGTCGAACTCGCTCGACGTCTACATCGGTTACCTCCGACGGAAGACCGAGACCGGAGACGCGTCACGGTTGATCCACACGGTCCGCGGCGTCGGGTACGCGCTCCGCGAGGCGTGACGTGAGCTTCCGTTCGCGCATCGCAGTCGGATCGGCTGCGGCGGTAGCGCTGTCCGTCATCGCCGCGTCCGTTCTCGTCTATCTCATCGCGCGTGAGCAGCTTCGCGCGCCCGTCGACGAGGCGCTGGAGTCTCGGGCTGCGGAGATCTCCCTCCAGCCACTCGGGGTGCTCGACTCGCCCGACGGCAAGACGTACCTTGCCCTACGCCCGGAGTTCGGCGAGGCGCGCGGCTACGTCCAGCTGGTGCGTACGGATGGGAGCACGCTCGTTCCCCCGCGACAGAACGTGTCGTTGCCCGTGGACGACGCCGTCCTCGGAGTCGCCCGCGACAAGGACGCCGCATTCTGGAAGGACGTCACCGTCGACGGCACGCGTCTGCGCATGCTCACGTTCGCGTATGGCCCTGACGCGGCCGTCCAGATCGCCCGGCCCCTGACGGAGGTCGAGAAGTCGCTCAATCGCATCGGGCTGTTCCTCATCCTCGTGGCGCTCGGCGGCATCGTCATCGCCGCTGTGCTCGGGCTGCTCGTCGCGCGCGCCGCGCTCACACCGGTCGTACGGCTCACGACCACGGTCGAACGAGTGACGGAGACGCACGATCTGTCCGAGCGCATCGACGTGGGGGGCAAGGACGAGCTGAGCAGGCTCGCGGCGAGCTTCAACACGATGCTCGGCGCGCTGGAGGAATCGACCCGCGCGCAGCGTCAGCTCGTCGCGGACGCGTCGCACGAGTTGCGGACGCCGCTCACGAGTGTCCGCACGAACGTCGAGGTGCTCGCAGGCGATCGAACGCTGCCACCCGGAGGATCGCCGCCGTCTTCTCTCGGACGTCGTCGAGCAGCTCGGCGAGATGACGACGTTGATCTCCGAGCTCATCGAGCTCGCGCGCGCCGAGCAGCACACCACGGAGCCGGAGGAGGTGAGGCTCGACCTCCTCGTCGCCGACGTCGTCGAGCGCGCGCGCCGAAACCGGCCCGACGTCACCTACTCCGTCGATCTCGAGCCGTCGACGGTGAAGGGTGTTCCGGACACGATCGAGCGGGCCGTCGGGAACCTGCTCGACAACGCGGCAAAGTGGAGCCCGCCGGGCTCCGAGGTCGAGGTCGAGGTGCACGAGGGACAGCTCGTCGTGCGAGATCACGGACCCGGGATCGCCGACGAGGATCTCCCCTACGTTTTCGATCGCTTCTATCGAGCCCGTGCGGCGCGTGGGATGCCGGGCTCCGGCCTCGGCCTCGCGATCGTCCGTCAGGTCGCGGAGTCGCACGGCGGTGATGTCGTCGCCGAGCATGCCGAGGGGGGCGGTACGCGCATGGTGCTGACCATCGGCGTGCCGAAACCGGCGATCGCCTCCTCCGAGCTCGTCGGATCTTCTTAGCCTCCTCTCAGCGCCCTCTTAGCCGCTGCTGGTCAGATGACGCCGCATGAACCGACGCAAGAAGGTCACGTTCGTTGCCGGCGGCGCCGCGATCGCAGCGCTCGTCGTCGGGCTCGGCGCCGCCGGAGCGATCGCAGCTTCGCGGATGCAGTCGCCGAGCGAGGAGAGCAAGGCCGTCATCGACGACGCCGCAGATCAGCTCGGCGTCGAGCCGCAGGCGCTCTCGGACGCACTGAAGCAGGCCCTCAAGAACCAGGTCGATGACGCCGTCGACGCCGGGAGGCTGACCAAGGAACAGGGCGCGAAAATCAAGGAGCCGGATCGACTCCGACGAGTACCCGCTGCTCTTCGGCCACGACCGTGGCCCCGACGGGCATGGCTTCGGGCATCACGGCCACTTCGAGATTCTCGCGACCGCATCCGCCTACCTCGGGATGAGTGAAGCGGATCTGCGGGAGGCCATCGACGACCAGACCCTCGCCGACATCGCCAAGGAGAAAGGCAAGAGTGTCTCGGGCCTCGTCAAGGCGCTCGTCACCGCGGAGGAGAAGAAGATCGACGAGGCGGTCGCCGACGGGCGGATCACCAAGGCACAGGCCTCCGAGCTGAAGTCGAAGCTCACCGAGCGCATGCAGGCACTCGTCAACGGCGAGCTCGCCGAACACGGCGGCCGGCCGGGACCCGGGTTCTGGCCGGGATCGGGCTTCCCGCGAGCGCCACCGGCAGTCGGTGGCCCGCGGGCCTAGGCAGGCGACAAGCGAGGGTCGGGCGAGAGCCCGGCCCTCGTGCGTTCACCGAGACCGAGGAAAGGGGGAGAGCGGCGGTGCCCGACCGCTGGGGTCGGGGTTGTACCGCGCGCCCGTCCGTTGGGACGAGCGCGCGGTTCCCTTCCCCTCTCCCCAATCTCCTTGTAGTCACGCGAATGGGGGATGCAATCCCTCGTACGAGGTACCCCCTCGAACGAGTGACGCTCCCTCGATCGAGGCGAGTCGTCCGGCCGCTACGGGTCCCAGGCCTCGCCGCCGGTATCCCAGCCGATCAGGGCGAACGGCGCGATGAGCGCAGCGACGCGATCGAGGATGGCCCGGTCGATCGCGCCGTCGACCCGGAGCTCGCCGACGGCCTCGCCCTGGAAGAGAATCGGCGCGCACGTTCGGCGCCCCGGGTCGGGGGCACCTGACCAAGGGCCGAGCTGCAGCGCGCCATCCTCGGCGAGAGCGACTCCTGCCCAGCTGACATCGGGCTCGTCGGTGAGGCGAGTGACGCACGCGCGAAGCACGTCGTCGGCGTCGCCGCCTGCTTCCACGATGCGCCGAACGGCATCGAGCGGCATCGTCGCTCACTCCTCGAGATCGCTTCCTTCGAAGCCGCGAACCGCCGACGCGCAGCTCGTCGGGCACGGGCGTGGGGCGCCGAAGCTCCGCGTCGACGAGCACGAGGGTCTGCTGCGCCGTGACCATGAGCGTCTCGTCCGGGAGCCGGTAGGCCGCACACTCGTAGGTCATGCTCGAGCGTCCGATCCGGCTGACGCGGACGAAGGCCTCGATGAGATCGTCGAAGCGCGCGGGGGCGTGGTACTCGACCGCGGATGCGCGCATGACGAACTCGGCGCCCGGCTGTGGCGAGGCCGCCGAGGTGCCGGTGGTACTCCGTCCGCGCGTGGTCGAAGTACGGCAGGTAGCGGCCGTAGTAGACGACGCCCTTGCGCATCGGTGTCCGAGAACCACACGCGCGTGAGCGCCGAGTACTTGAAGGGCGGGCGCCGACCGGTGAGTCGCCCCAGCTCGGGCGCATCGGTCACGAGCGGATCACCGCGAGTACCTCGTCGCGGCTTCTCGACCATCAGCGCCTCCGAGAGGGCCTCGAGGTTGAGTCGCAACAGGGGCTCGGTGTTGGACGGGCGGACGTTGAAGTGCCAGTCGTCGAAGTCGATCGAGAGGCCGTCGAGGTGCGACGCGCGGCCGCCCTCGGCGGTGTAGCGCTCCTTCAGCTCCTGGAGCTTGAGCGGGACGTCGGCGACCGGCGTGTTGATCTCGCCCGTGAGGAAGTAGCGCTCACGGTACGGGCGCAAGAGCTCCGAGAGCTTCGCGTCCGCCCCGGAGAGCAGCCCGAGCATGACGAGGAAGGGCACGACTCCGCTGTCCGCCTGGGAGAACTCCCGGAAGTAGTAGTGCGCCGACACCTCGCCGCCGAACACCGCGTCCTCCGCTCGCATCCGCTGCTTGATGAACGCGTGCCCGACGCGGTTCACGAGCGGAATGCCACCGGCGCGCTCGATCGTCTCGGGCACGCCCCAGCTCGCACGGACGTCGTAGATGACCTTCTCGCCGGGCGCGTCGGCGAGGACTGCCTCGGCGAGCAGCGCCGTCGCGAAATCGCCGGGGACGAACTCGCCGGTGTCGTCCACGAAGAAGCAGCGGTCGGCGTCACCGTCGTACGCGACGCCGAGGTCAGCGGACTCCTCGGTCACCTTCGCGACGATGAACTCGCGGTTCTCGGGCAGGAGAGGGTTGGGCTCGTGGTTCGGGAACGTCCCGTCCGGGTCGAAGTGGCAGCGCACGACGTCGAGCTGGGGAAGGTGCTCGAGGACGGGCGGCAGCATCATTCCCGCCATGCCGTTCGCCGCGTCGACGACGACGCGCAAGGGCTTGACCGCGGCGACGTCGACGAAGGAGAGCACCTTCGCGACGTAGCTCTCCCATACGTCCACCGTGCGCACGGTCCCACGGGTCGCCGCTTCGAAATCGGCCTCCGCGAGCGTTCGGATCTCCGCGAGCCCGGAGTCGCCTCCGACGGGTAGCGCCCCGCGTCGGACGATCTTCATTCCCGTGTACTCCTTCGGGTTGTGCGACGCGGTCACGCAGATGCCGCCGTCGAGGCCGAGCTCCGTCACCGCGTGGTACAGCATCTCCGTTCCCGACGAGCCCGAGGTCGACGACGTCCGCCCCC
Organism: uncultured Gaiellaceae bacterium; assembly: GCA_963763465.1. Taxonomy (GTDB): domain Bacteria; phylum Actinomycetota; class Thermoleophilia; order Gaiellales; family Gaiellaceae; genus GMQP-bins7. The sequence goes on from CAVXOS010000008.1 coordinate 42,621, forward strand.
GCATCTGCGATGCCGTCGGAGGCGGCGGCGAGCATCGCGGGTGAGGAGAGCCGCATGTCGCGTCCGAGAGCCACGGCGCGCGGCTCGAAGTGGTCGACGTACGCTCGCGCGACCCGGTACGCGCCGTCCTCGTCGAGCTGCGACGGGTAGAGCCCGCGGACGTCGTAGGCCTTGAACACGGACGGATCGAGCACGGACGGGATGCTAGTGCCGCATGCGGGATGGACGGCGCCCCCGTCGTCGTTTCTACACTTCACACGTGGAGCGCAAGCTCGCAACGGTGCTGTTCGTCGACATCGTCGACTCGACACAGCTCGTCACCGGCACCGACCCGGAGGTCGTGCGGCGCCGCGTGAACGAGTTCTTCGAGACGGTCTCGGAGTGCGTCAGGCAGCACGGCGGCATCGTCGAGAAGTTCGCCGGCGACGCCGTCATGGCCGCGTTCGGCGTCCCGCAGGCACACGAGGACGACGCGCAGCGCGCCGCACGAGCAGCGCTGGCGATGCGCGACGCGGTCGACGGGCTCGATCTCCAGGCGCGGATCGGGATCGAGGCCGGCGAGGTGGTCGTCGAGGGCTCCGAGTCGACGTTTGCGACGGGAGAGGCGGTCAACCTCGCGTCGCGTCTCCAGAGCGCGGCCCGTCCGGGCGAGATCCTGGTCGGCCCGACGGCCTACCGGCTCGCGGCGGCCGGCCTCGTCGTCGAGGACGCCGGCCCGCTCGAGCTGAAAGGCATCGACGGGCCGCTGCGGGCCTGGCGGCTGGTTGACATGCTCGACGGCCCGGTTCGCGCGCTCGGCCCACGCGCGCCGCTCGTCGGGCGGGAAGCGGAGCTCGAGCTCCTCGCGAACACGTTCAACCGCAGCCTGAGGGACAGCCGCGCCCACCTCTTCACGATCTACGGCGAGGCCGGTGTGGGGAAGAGCCGGCTGGCACGCGAGTTCCTCGACAGTGTCGAGCGAGCGAGCGTGCTCATGGGGCGCGCGTTGCCGTACGGCGAGGGCGTCACGTACTGGCCGCTCGGCGAGATGGTCAAGGCCGCCGCCGGCATCTCCGACGACGATCCGCTCGAGGAAGCGTTCGAGAAGCTGCGCGAGTGCTGCGCCGAGGAGGCCGTGGCCGACGTTCTCGGGCTTGCGGCAGGGCTGATGGAGGCGCTCGAAGGAGAGCGCAGCCCGCAGGAGATCGCGTGGGCGGCACGCGAGGTCATGCAGGGCATCGCGGACGTCCAGCCGCTCATCCTCCTCTTCGAGGACATCCACTGGGCGGAGGCGACCGCTGCTCGACCTCATCGAGCACGTGGCCGACTGGGTGCGGGCGCCGATCCTGATCCTCTGCCTCGCCCGGCCGGAGCTGCTGGACGCGCGACCCGGTTGGGGCGGCGGGCGTGTGCGCTCGACGGCGATCGAGCTCGAGCCGCTCTCGGAGGAGGAGAGCGCCGAGCTCGTCGAGCAGCTCCTGAACCAGCTCGCGGGCGCCGCCGGAGAGCGACCGGAGTCGCTTCCACAGGAAGCGCTCGACCGCGCCGAGGGAAACCCGCTGTTCGTCGAGGAGACGATCCGCATGCTCATCGAGAGTGGCTCCGGCAACGGCTCGTCCGACCGCGTCCCGGACACGCTGCAGGCGCTCATCGCGGCCCGCATCGACCACCTCGCACCCGATGCGAAGACGCTGCTCCAGCGCGCCTCCGTGATCGGCCGGGTCTTCTGGAAGGGCGCGCTCGAGCATCTCTCTCCCGACGTGACCGGCCACGAGGCCTTGCTCGACGACCTCCTGCAGCGCGAGTTTCTGCTCCGCGAGCCGCGTTCGTCGATCTCCGGCGAGACGGCGTACCGCTTCAAGCACGCGATGATCCGCGAGGTCGCCTACACCGGAATGGCCAAGCTCTCGCGGGCGCAGTACCACGCTCGCTTCGCGGAGTGGCTCGCCGAGCGGACGGGCGAGGAGCTCGTCGAGATTCGCGCGTACCACCTCGATCGGGCCGTCGAGTTCCTCACCGAGCTCGAGGGCGCGCCGCCGGGAGAGCTCGCGGACGACGCGGCTGAAGCGCTCGTCAAGGCGGCGAAGCGTGCGATGGCACGCGAGGCGTACCCGAACGCGCGGACGCTCGGGCTTCGGGCCGTCGAACTGCGCCCGACGCTCGGACGCACGGTACGTCGCAGCCCGGGCGGCGTGGAGGCTCCAGGATTGGACAGCCGTCCGGGTGGAGATGGTCGAAGGTACGCGACCAGGCTCGCGAGGACGGCGACACCGACCGTCGAGGCGTCGGCGCTCACAGCACTCGCCGAGGCGTCGCTCAAACGCGACGGCGATGCGTTCGGTGCGCGTGACTCCGTCGACGAGGCGCTCGAGCTCCTCGCGGCGCGAGAAGGACCCGGTCGCCCTCTTCGAAGCGCTCAGCATGCGTTCGCACGTCGGCGCTTGGCTGCGGCTCACAGGACGACTACGTGCGGTACATGGAGCGCGCCTATGCCACGGCCCTCGAGGCGCGCCGCAAGGACCTCCAGACGATCGCTGCGCAGGCGCTCGCGCAGGCGCACATGGTCGGGCTCGAGCTCGAGGAGGCGGAGCTCCTGCATCACGCGTGCGCTCGAGCTCGCCGACGAGAGCGGGAGCGTGCGCGCTCGCATGAGCGCGACGCTCGCGTACGGCTGGTTCCTGCGGCTGAACGGCGAGCTCGACGCGGCGGAGACGGTCGTCGAGGAGGTCCGGGCAACCGCCGAGGAGCTCGACCTCGAGCCCGCGGTCGCGGCTTCCCTCATGAGTCTCGGCTGGATCGCACGGCGCCGAGGCGACCTCCGCAGTTCGGAGAAGCTGTTCCGCGAAGCCGTTCGCGTCACGAGCGGACGCGGCGATCACGGGCTGCTGCCCGACTATCAGGCGGCACTCGCGACGACGCTCGCCGATCTCGGGAAGGTCGACGAGGCCGAGCGGCTCGCGCTCGACGCCGCGGCGCACGCCGTGCGCGAGGACACGAGCGGCCAGGTGTTCGTGATCACCGCGCTCGCCTCCGTGCGCGCCGCGCAGGGCGCGACGCGGAGGCGGAGGAGCTCTTCGTGAGCTCGATCGAGCTCGCGCGGACGTCGGATCTCAAGCTCTTCGAGCGCCACCCGCTCGAGCAGCTCGTCGAGTTCCTCCACCGTCGTGGACGCGAGGACGACGCCGGCCGCTACGAGGCGCGACTCGCCGAGCTCGTCCTTGCCGCGCCCGCAGAGCACCGCGCGGATCGCCTGACTCGACTCCTCGTCGGGCGACTCGGAGATGACGGTCGCCGGACGCTCGAAGCCCGCGAGCGCGTCGCGAAGCGGCTCGGCGCGAAGCGTTCCGTCGCCGTACGGCAGGTGCTTCGTCTCGTTGCGGTTGGCGAAGGCGATGTCCGAGAAGTGGATGTGGAACGGCGCCTCGGGCTCGAGCACGGCGTCGGCGAGCTCGAGCGCTTCGCGGAACGGCTCCGCTTCGAGGAACGCGCCGTCGCTCGTCGCGTGCATGTGCGCGAAATCGAGAACGGGTCGCACCCAGTCGAGGCGACGCGCGATCTCGACGACGTCGTCGACCGAGCCGAGATCGCGGACGCGGCCCATCACCTCGATTCCGAACGGCACCGCGCGCTCCTTCGCCTCGAGCCTCTCGCGCAACGTGCCGAGCTGGTCGACGACTGCGTCGATCGCATCGTCGCGTTCCCGGCCGAGCAGGAAGCCGGGGTGGAAGACCACGAGCTCCGCGCCGCTCGCCGCGACGATCCCGGCGCTACGATCGAGCGCGCCGACGGCCGACGTGAACTTGCGCCCGCTGGCCTCGAGGTGCCCCATGAAGCCGAAGAGCGGTGCGTGCACGGAGAGCGCTACGTCGTTCTCGCGCGCCAGCTCGCCGAGGCGCTCCGCGAACGGATAGTCCATCCAGAAGCCGCTCTCGAAATCGATCTCGCAGGCGTCGTAGCCGCGGGAGAGCAGGATCTCGATCGCCTGCTCGGGCGATTCGCGGGACGGCATGCGGGCCGGCCCGACACGAATGCGCGACGCCACGCCTCGATCCTATGCCGTGATGTGATTGCCTACGCGACGTGAAAGCCACGATGCTCCTCGCCGACTACGCCGTCGTCTCCGACGGCAAGCTCACGATCGTCGGGGGAGGCTGGTCGCAGACCGGCCCGGAGCCCGCGTCGTTCGGTATCGGTCTCCTGGTCCAGGTGCCGTGGGACCAGGCGAACACGCGACACTCCTTCTCGGTGGAGCTCCTCGACTCGGACGGAGCGCCCATCGGCTTCGAGGGTGACGAGGACTCGGATCAGGTCGTCGCGTTCGGGGGCGAGTTCGAGGTCGGCCGTCCGCCGGGGCTGAAGCCGGGAACGCCGCTCGACTTTCCCGTGGCGGTCAACTCGACGCCGCTGCCGCTGGAGCCGGGTCGATACGAGTGGCGGTTGACCATCGACGGTTCGACCCGTGAGGACTGGACGATGCCGTTCACCGTCCGATCCGAGGAGCCGTAAGGGATCGCGACTCCGTCCGACGGGACCCGTACGCTCGAAACATGGCTACCGACCCATCCAGGATCGACCTGCTCGAGCTCGATATCGACCTCCGGCTCGCCGACCTCTGGCGTGAGGCCATCGATGTCTCCGACTGGAACCTGGAGATCGTCGCGGCTTTCATCCGCGCTGCGTACGGCAAGGGTTACTGCGATGCGCTCACGGAGGAGGATCCCGGCTCGCTGTGCATCGACCACGGCTACCGCATTCCGGGCCGGCGGCTGCCGGATCACCGTGTCCCCGAGTGGGACTCCGCCGAGAGGGCCGCGTAAGCGCCTGTGCAGGGGCTTCGGCTCGGCCCCGGCTAGACTCTCGGGGTGGCTCGGAACGCCAGTCCGGCGCGGCTCGTCATCGCGCTGTCGGTGGCGGCGGTGCTCGCCGTGTTCCTGCTGTACACGTCGATCGCAGGAGGAGGGAACCCCTCGCTCGCTCCCAGCGAGCTGGCCGGCCGAACGGGTGAGGTTCAGCTCGCCGGAATCGTGGTCGGGCCCGTGCACGGCGACGCGCACGCGGGAGGGCTTCGCTTCGGGCTGAAGGACATCGGCAAGGGCGCGACGACGACGGTCGCGGTCCGGTATTCCGGTTCGGTGCCGGATCTCTTCAAGGTCGGCCGCCATATCGTCGTCGACGGCCGGCTTCGCAGGGACACGTTCGTCGCCGAGCCTGGCTCGATGATCACGAAGTGCCCGTCGAAGTACGCGCCGAAGCGCACCGGCGACTCGGCCTGACAGGCGCGCATGCCTGAGCTGGGTCGAGCCGCGCTCCTCGTCACACTCGGGCTGACGCTGTACGCGCTCGTCGCGGGCACGTATGCCGCACACGTCGGGCGACGTCGCCTCGCGCGCTCGGCGCAGAACGCCCTCGTCGCATCGTTCGTGACGACCGCGGTCGCCGCCGGCGTTCTCCTCTCGGCTCTGCTGCGGAACGACTTCTCCTTCGAGTACGTCGCGCGCACGACCAGCAAGGCGCTGCCGACGGCGTACACGATCTCGGCGTTCTGGGGAGGGCAGGAGGGGTCGCTGCTTCTCTGGCTGCTGATCCTCACGGGGTTCGGCACCGCGGCCGTCAGCTTGAATCGCGCGCTGGGCGCGCGACCTGATCGTGTGGGTCGTGCCCGTGTTCGCCGCCGTGGCGACGTTCTTCGCGTTCCTCGTCGTGTTCGTCGCGAGCCCGTTCGCGACGCAGGCGGCGCCGCTCGACGGCGCCGGAATGACGCCGAGCCTGCAGAACCCGTACATGCTCGCCCATCCGCCGCTGCTCTATCTCGGGTACGTCGGGCTCACGGTGCCGTTCGCTTTCGCGATGGGCGCGTTGCTCTCGGGCAGGCTCGACGAGCGCTGGCTCATCGCCACTCGCCGCTGGACCCTGTTCGCGTGGGCGGCGCTCGGCGTCGGGCAGCTCCTCGGCAGCCACTGGGCGTATGTCGAGGTCGGATGGGGCGGGTACTACGCGTGGGATCCGGTCGAGAACGCCGCGCTCATGCCGTGGCTCGCGGCTACCGCGTTCCTCCACTCGGTGATGATCCAGGAGAAGCGCGGGATGCTGAAGGTCTGGAACGTGCTCCTCGTCATCCTGGCCTTCTCGCTCTCGCTGTTCGGGACGTTCCTCACGCGCTCGGGCGTCGTCAACTCGATCCACTCCTTCACGGAGAGCTCCATCGGGCCCTGGTTCCTGGCGTTCATCGTCCGTCGCCGTCGCCGTCTCCGTCGGGTTGGTGCTCTGGCGCCTGCCGCTCCTGCGCTCGCCGACGAAGCTCGAGTCCCCGATCTCCCGCGAGGCGGCGTTCCTCTACAACAACCTCCTGCTGCTCGCGCTCTGCCTCGCGATCCTGTGGGGCGTCGTGTATCCGGTGCTGTCCGAGGCAGTGCGCGGCGAGGCGGTCGTTCTCGGCCGCTCGTACTACGACTTCTTCCTGCGCGCCTTCGGCTTGCCGCTGTTGCTGCTGATGGGCATCGGGCCGCTCATCGCGTGGAGGCGCGCCTCCCTGAAGAGCCTCGCCACGACGTTCCGGTGGCCCACGCTCGTCGCGCTCGTGACCGGCGCCGTGCTGCTGCTCGTCGGTGCGGGCAGCTCACCGCCGGGTCTCGTCGCGTACACGTTCTCGGCGTTCGTGCTCGCGACCATCGTGATGGAGTTCGCGCGCGGCACGCGTGCCCGAAAGGCACTCGGAGCAGGCTCGTGGCCGAGCGCCTTCTCGAGCCTCATCACCCGGAACCGCCGTCGCTACGGCGGGTACGTCGTCCACGCGGCGATCGTCCTGTTCGCGATCGGCGTGGCGGGATCGAGCGCGTTCGACTCGGTCGCAGAGGCAAAGCTCACGAGGGGCGAGTCGATGCGGATCGGCGATTACACGCTCGTCTACCGCTCGCTGCGGGAACGAGCCGCGCCGAACGCCACGGAGATCCGCGCGACCCTCGGCGTCCGGCGCGGCGACCGTGACCTGGGAACGCTGCAGGCGGGGAAGAACGCGTACACGATCGAGCAGCAGGTCTCGAACGAGGTCGGGATTCGGAGCGACCGGTTGACGGGGGAGGATCTCTTCGTCATCGCCGAGCAGATCGACCCGGACGGAAGCATCTACTTCCGTGTGTTCGTGAAGCCGCTCGTCAACCTCATCTGGCTTGCCGGTCTCGTCTTCCTGATCGGCTCGCTCATCACGCTGTGGCCCGACCGTCGCGAGCAGCGAAGGCTCGTCGCGCGAGCATCCGCGGTCGGACTTCCCGCAGCGCGTTGACGCTGGCCTTGGTGCTCGCCGCGGCGCTCGCCGTCGCCTGCGTCGTCGCGGTCGCGATGCCGTTCCTGCGCGAGCCGGAGCCCGAGTCGGATGCGCTCGACGCGCTCGACGACGACGAGCGCCGGCGGCTGGAGCTCCTCGAGGGACGCGATCGCGCGTTGGCGGCGCTCAAGGAGCTCGAGTTCGACCATCGCACGGGGACCGTCTCCGATGAGGACTACCGAGCTCAGGTCGGCCCACTGCGCCGCGAGGTGGCGTCCGCGCTCCAGGCGCTCGACCCCGATTCGGGGGAGGGTCGACCAGCCGGCGAGCGAAACTAGAGGAATGGCACGGCGATCCCTTGCGCTCGCCGGGCTGGCTCTCGCACTGATCGCCGCCGGCCCTGCCTCCGCCGGTGACCCTGCCGAGGAGAAGGCGGCGGTCGACGCCCGCATCGCGGCGCTCCAGGCCGACATCGAGGAGTCCAAGGCCCAGGACGGCGTCCTGACGACGCAGCTCACTGCCGTGGTCGCGGAGCTCGAGCGTTCCCAGGCTGCGGTCGACGACGCCCAGGCGGGTGTCTCGACGCTCGAGGCCGAGCTGTCATCGGCTCGCGGCCGGCTCGACGAGCTCACGGCGCTGCTCGCCGTTCGGACGCGTCGGCTCGATCGGCTTCAGGCCGAGTACGAGAAGGCGATCGCGATTCTCGAGGCGCGCGTGCGGAGCGCGTACATCGACGAGCCTCCGGACATGCTGGCGTTCCTCGTCTCCGCGTCGAGCTTCGACGACGTCATCGACAATCTCGACTTCCTCACTCGTCTCGGTCGTCAGGATCGGCGCGTCGCCCGCCAGGTGGAGCGGGCGCGCTCGAGGGCTGCCGCAGAGCGGCGTGCGACGATCTCCACCAGGCAGCAGCAGGCGGCGACCGTCTCGGTGATCACGGATCGAACGGCAGAGGCGCGCGCCGCACGGGACCGATTGGCCGTCGAGCGCGATCGTCTGACCACGGTCGAGTCGGTCAAGCAGAGCGCGCTCGCGAGCAACGCGGAGACGCGCGCGGAGTACGTCCACGAGGTCGACGCGCTCGCCGCGCAGAGCGTTGCACTGGGCGAGCAGATCCGCGAAGCGCAGGAGGGCGCCGGCACGACCGGAAGCGGTGCTCCGTCCTCCGCGGGGTTCATCTGGCCGTGCGACGGCGTCGTCGTGAGTGGGTTCGGCATGCGCTGGGGTCGCATGCACGAGGGCATCGACATCGGATGCGCGTACGGAACGCCGAATCGTGCCGCGGCCGCCGGGACCGTGATCTATGCGGGCTGGCTCGGGGGCTACGGCAATCTGGTCGTCATCGACCACGGAAACGGCCTCTCGACCGCATACGCGCATGCGTCGTCGATCCTCGTCGGCGTCGGTCAGACGGTTGCTCAGGGCCAGACGGTGTCCCTCGTCGGCTCGACCGGGCACGCCACCGGGCCGCATCTCCACTTCGAGGTCCGCATCAACGGCGTGGCCGTCGACCCGCTTCCATACCTCTAAGGCGTTGCTCAGGCGGCTTCGGTCGCGGCGCTGGGAAGCGCGATCGAGCTGACGACGTGCAGGTCGGGGAGCGCTCGCCAGCGCTCGTCGAGACCAAGGCCGTATCCCGCGAAGAGCTCGTCGGGCACGGTGAAGCCGATGAACCGCAGCGGGAGCTGGTCCACGAGGCGCCGGTACGGGCGGTCGAGGAGCGTGACAGCGGCGAGACTTGCGGGATTCCGCAGGCCGAGTGTCCGACAGAGGAAATGCAGTGTCAGCCCGGTGTCGACGACGTCCTCGACGAGGAGGACGTGCCTGCCGTCGAGCGCCGAGTCGGCGTCCTTGAGGAGCCGCACACCGCCGTCCTGCCCGTCGGTGTACGGAGCGAGCTCGATGACGTCGAGCGTGTGCGGGATCGAGAGCGCTCGCGTCAGGTCGGCGAGGAACACGACGCTCGACTTGAGCGGCGCGATGAGGATCGGGTCGAGATCCGCATACGCCTGTCCGATCTCCGCTCCGAGCTCGGTCACCCGCGCGGCGATGTCCGCGCGCGACAGGTAGACCGCGCCGACCTCGCCGTTGTCCGATCGGTGCGTTTGCGCCACTACGAGGCGAGACGCAGCCGGTACCGCTGCGCAAGGCGCTCGATGTCGCGCCGGTAGAAGAGCTTCACACGCACGTGCGGGTAGAGGCGCTGCACTTCGCGGAGCTTGCGGTTCTTGCGGGTCACGAGCGACTGCTTCATCACCGTCACCTCGATGAAGAGTTTCTGCTCGGGGAGATAGAAGTCCGGGGTGAACGCGCAGACGACCCGACCCTTCGCGTCGCGCTCGAGAACGAACGAGTGGGGCTCGTAGTCCCAGGGGACGCCGTAGTAATCGAGGATCTTGGCGCACTCGACCTCGATACGGTTGGCGAACCGCGGGGGGTCAGTTCCACAATATGCCTGGAAAACGGGCCTTTCGTCCCGCACCTGCACCAGCGTACCGACGCCCTCGGACGACCATGGATCCGCCGTAGACTTTCGCTGATGTTCCGGATTGCCCAGTTCTCCGACCTTCACTGCGGCGAGACGTACTTCGAGGCGAGTCTTCTCGAGCGCGCGATCGGCGAGATCAACGAGCTCCAGCCGGACGTCGTCGTGTGCTCGGGAGACCTCACGACGTTCGGGTTCCGGCACGAGTACCTGACCGCGCGGGAGTACCTCGATCGCATCGACTGCGACGCGCTCGTCGTCGTGCCGGGCAATCACGACTCCCGCAACGTCGGCTACGTGCACTTCGAGGAGATGTTCGGCTCACGCAACTCCGTGCTCCGCAAAGGCCCGGTGTCGATCGTCGCGGTCGACTCGAGCGAGCCGGACCTCGATCACGGTCAGATCGGGCGCGGGCGCTATCGCTGGATCGAGGAGCAGTTCACGGCCGCGCCGGCGGAGATGAAGATCTTCGTCCTGCACCATCACCTGCTGCCGGTGCCGGGGACGGGGCGCGAGCGGAATGTCGTCTACGACGCCGGCGACGCGATCGAATGCCTGCAGCGCGCCGGCGTGCGCCTGGTGCTGTCGGGCCACAAGCACGTGCCGTACGTCTGGAGGCTCGAGGATCTCTTCGTGGTGAATGCGGGCACGGTGTCCTCGCTCCGCCTGCGCGGGAACACGAGACCCTGTTACAACCTGATCGAGATCGACGGGACGCGCGTCGACATCTGGCGGCGCCATCCGTTCCACGGCCAGGTGAAGCTCGTCTCGTTCGCCCTGGACACCCTCGAGTACGCGAAGTTCACCGGCGCGATTGAGGACGAAGTCACCGCGCGAACGTGAGGGCTCTCGCGATCGTCGACGGCGAGCACTACGCCCCCGTCGTACGTGACACGCTTGCCGAGCTCCCGTACGAGTTCGTCGCGGCCGTTCTGATCGGGGGGCAGGAGAAGCTCCGCGGGGGAGAGGACTACGGGGTCCCGCTCGTCGCCGACGTCGAATCGGCGATCGCCGAGCACGCCCCGGAGGTGGTCGTCGACCTCTCCGACGAGCCCGTGCTCGGTCCCGTCGAGCGCCTCGCGCTCGCGAGTCGCGTGCTCGCGCTCGGCCTTCCGTACGTCGGATCCGACTTCCGTCTGGATCCGCCGGCGCGCGAGCCGTTCGAGCTCCCCTCGATCGCCGTCGTGGGAACGGGTAAGCGCGTCGGCAAGACCGCCGTGACCGGGCACGTTGCACGGCTTCTCTCCGCTGATCGCCGTGTCGTCGTGGTCGCGATGGGCAGAGGGGGCCCGCCCGAGCCCGAGGTGGTCAGCGTGCCGCCGACGGTCGAGTCGCTGGTCGCACTCTCGCGCTCGGGCCGTCATGCCGCTTCGGATCATCTCGAGACGGCCGCCCTCGTCGGCGTGCCGACCGTCGGCTGTCGGCGATGTGGCGGTGGGCTGGCAGGAGCCGTCGGCTCCTCGAACGTCGCCGACGGAGCGCGCATCGCCGTCGGTCTCGGTCCCGATCTCGTGCTCTTCGACGGAAGCGGCGCGGCGCTGCCGCCGATCGCCGCCGACCACACCGTCGTCGTCATCGGGGGCCACCAGGATCCGGAGGTCGTCGGCGGGTACCTGAACACCTACCGCCTGCTGCTCGCAGACGTGGCCGTCGTGACGATGGCCGAACCGGGCTCGAGCTGGGAGGCGGTTCGCAGCCGCGTGGCCGAGTCCGTTCGCAGCGGCACTCCGGTGGTCGCGACGAGGCTCCAGCCACGCCCGGCCGCCGACGTCGAGGGCCGGTCGGTCGCCTACTTCTGCGCGGCTCCACCGTCCGCGCACGGACGGCTGCGTGAGCATCTCGAGACCGAGCACGGCGCTCGCATCGTCCACGTGTCCGGGAACCTCGCGAACCGCGCCGCCTTGCGCGAGGAGCTCGTCGACGTCCGCGCCGACGTGTTCCTCGTGGAGCTGAAGGCCGCCGCGATAGACGTCGTGGCGGAGGCCGCGCTGGCCCAGGAGGCCGAGGTCGTCCTCGCCACGAGCGACGTCGTCCCGCTGGCCGGCGAGCCGGACCTTGACGAACTGCTGCTCGACATGGCCAAATTCACCTCGTGAGGGAGCGCCGCCACAGTCTCCCGTTGCCGCTGGGCGACGAGGTCCCGTTCTCGAAGGGCCTGATGGCGCGCGCGCTGGTCGTCACGGGCCTCGACCCCGAGCGTGCATACCTCGTCGCCCAGCGCGCGGACCGCGACCTGGCCGAGCGAGGGGCCCTCTCGCTCGACCTCGATCGCCTCGGGGAGCTCGCCGCCGGGCTCATCGGCGACGAGGAGGCTGCGCGGACGGTGCGTCGACTCCGACGCATCGACGCCCTCCAGCGGCTCGACGAGCCGCTGCTCCTGCTCGTCGGCGGTGCCACGGGGACGGGGAAGTCGACGATCGCAACGGAGGCGGCGCATCGCCTCGGGATCACGCGCGTGACGTCGACCGACTTCATCCGGCAGACGATGCGGACGTTCTTCTCCAAGGAGTTCATGCCGTCCGTCCACTACTCGAGCTTCGAGGCAAGGCTGGCGCTGACGCGGGCCGAGGAGGAGGAGTCGGGCGACGCGGCCATCCTCGGTTTTCTCGATCAGACACGGAACGTCCTCGTCGGCGTGGACGCGGCGCTCGAGCGCGCGGCGACGGAGCGGTGGTCGACCGTGCTCGAGGGCGTCCACCTCGTGCCCGGCATGGTCGGCCCGCAGTACCCCGGGGCATTCGTCGTCCAGTGCGTGGTCGCGATCGAGGACGAGAATCTGCACCGCAGCCACTTCTGGGTGCGCGACCATGCGACCGAAGGCCTTCGTCCGCTCGAGAAGTACCTCGACTCGCTTCCCCAGATCCGTGAGATCCAGGACTATCTCGTCGAGCGTGCCCGACGTCACGACGTGCCGGTGATCTACAACGACTCGCTCGACAAGGCGATCGGGGACGTGCTCGACCTCGTCCTCCGTCGCGCCGACAGCCTCGTCGCCGTCGGCTAGGCCGCCGTCTCTACACTTGCCGCGTGGTCACGCGCGAAGACGTCGTCGAGGCGCTGCACGGTGTCGAGGATCCCGAGCTCGGGATGGACATCGTCGAGCTCGGGCTCATGTACGACGTCGAGGTCGACGGGCCGAGCGTGAAGGTGCTGTACAGCTTGACCTCGATGGGCTGCCCCGCGGGCGCGATGATCGCCGAGGGAATCGTGGATGCCGCGCGCGGCGTTCCGGGTGTCGCGGAGGTCGAGGCGGAGCTGACGTTCGATCCGCCGTGGACGCCGGATCGCATGTCGGACGACGCGAAGTTCATTCTCGGCTTCGGCTAGCTGCCGGTCGGGGCCGCGCCCCGAGCTCGGGCCGACGGTCGGTCAATCGGGGATCGAGAGGACGACCTTGCCGAACTGCGCGCCGGACTCGAGCCGCTCGTGGGCCCCGGCGGCGGCGGCCAGCGGGAACACGCTGTCGATGTGAATGCGAGCGCGGCCGGACCGGACGAGCTCGTACGCTCCCTCGAAGTCCGACGGCATCCCCATCGTGGAGCCGTAGATGACGAGCTGCTTCCACCAGAGTCGGTAGAGCCGGGCCGGCGGGCTGTGGCCGGACGTCGCTCCGCACACCACGATTCGAGCCTCCTGCCCGGCGGCGGCGAGCGAACGCTCCCAGGTCGCTTCACCGACTGTCTCGACGACGATGTCGACGCCAGCGCCGTCGGTGGCGTCTTTGACGGCCTGCACGACGTCACCGTCAGCGTGGTCGACGGCGACGTCGGCACCGAGCGCGAGTGCTCGCTCGAGCTTCTCGCGGCTCGACGACGTGACGACGGTACGAGCACCCAGCGCACGGCAGATCTCGAAGGCGGCGAGCGCGACGCCTCCGCCGATCCCCCAGATCAGCACCCACTCACCGGCCTGGACGTCGGCTTTCGTCACGAGCATCCGGAATGCGGTCTCGAACGTCAGCGGGAACGCGGCTCCCTGCTCGAACGACAGGGCCTCGTCCAGTGGATAGAGCTGACCGGCGGGAATCGTCTTCAGCTCACAGCACGTCCCGTCGGTGTGCTCTCCGATCACGGTGATCCGGCCGTCGTGCGGGATGCCCGGATTGATGACGACCCGATCGCCGACGGTGAAACCGGCCGTGCCCTCGCCGAGCCCGGCAACAATGCCGGCACCGTCGGCACCGAGAATGCGCGGCTTCGGCACCGAAGGCAGGCCCTTCCGCACCCAGACGTCGAGGTGGTTCAGGCTAGCGGCGCGCAACGAGACGAGGACCTCGCCAGGCCCGGGCTCGGGATCGGGCACGTCCTCGTAGCGGAGGACCTCTGGCCCGCCGTCCTCGTGGATGCGAATCGCCTTCACGGTGCAGAATCCTGTCATGACCAGCGCGGAGCTGAGCCAGCTGGGTGCGGAGCTCGGCCTGGACGTGGTCGGTGCGGCGCGAGCGACGCCCTACGACGACACGGAAGACGCCATTCGCGAGCGGCGTGCGCGGGGTCTCTTCGCGGACATGCGGTTCACGATGGCGCGGCCCGAGATCTCGTGTCATCCCGAGCTTCTCGTCGACGGCGCGCGAACGGTCATCGCTGCCGCGCGCTGTTACGCGGCGGACGTTCCTCCGACGCCGCCTGGCCACGGCCGGCTTCCTCGCTACACCTGGCGCGACGAGTACGCGATCCTCCGCGAGCAGCTCGAAGCTCTCGGCCGACGGCTCGGAGGCGCGTACCGGGTACTCGTCGACGACAACGACCACGTGGACAGGGCGGCTGCGGTTCGCGCGGGCATCGCCTTCTACGGCAAGAACACGATGGCGATCACACGCCGCCATGGCTCCTGGGTCGTCCTCGGCGTCGTCGTCACGGAGGTCGAGATCGAGCCGAGCCCGGCGCTCTCGCTCGATTGCGGAGAGTGCCGCCTCTGCATCGACGCGTGCCCGACCGGTGCGCTCGATGAGCCCGGGACCCTCGACTCCACGAAGTGCCTGTCCTACTGGAGTCAGGCGCCGGCGCCGATCCCCGATGCTTTCCGCACGGAGATGGGTGACATGGTGTACGGCTGCGATATCTGCCAGGACGTCTGTCCGTGGAATCGCGGCATCGAGAAGCGACGCCGTGGCGAGGTGATTCCGGCCGATTCGACCCCGACGGTGTCGCTGGCGGAGTGGCTCGATCGCGACGTGAGCGAGCTCAGCGAGGAGCTCGACCGCCTCTACGTCCCGAAGAACGACGGGAAGTGGCTGCGACGCAATGCGCTGATCGCCGCGGGCAACGTCGGAGGGGCGCCCCTGCGTCGGAGCGTCGACCGCGAGGTCGCGTCCGAGGATCCGATGCTCGCCGACGCGGCTTCCTGGGCACTCGCCCGCATGAGCGAGCGTGGCGCGGCGTGACGCCGGATCTCGACGCCGAGCGCATTGCCATCCTCGTCCATGAGGTGAGGAGCCCCGTGGCGGCTCTCTCGGCAATGGCCGAAGCGCTCGCCGACGGCGACACGGACGCGGAGACGCGTCGCGAGCTCGTTCGACTCGTGACTCTCGCCTGCCGTGGCGTCGAGCGGGTGGTCATGGATGTCGCGGTCGCCTCGATCCGAGCGGAGCCGATCGATCCAGAGCGGCTCGTCCGAGATGTCGTGGCGGGAGCGGTCGTTCGTGGCGCACGCGTGGAGCTCGCGGTGGTCGGCGAGCTACCGACGATCGACGCCGATGCGTCCCGTCTTCGGCAGGCCCTCGACAACCTCATCGCAAACGCACTGGCGCACGGCCCCGCGGACGGGGCCGTCTCGGTACGAGCCGAGGCTGTCGACGCTGTCCTGATGTCGGTGTCCGACCGGGGGCCGGGAATCGCGCCAGATCAGCTCGACCGCATCTTCGACGTCGGAGTCCGGCTCGATCCGACCTCACGCGGATCGGGACTGGGGCTTCCGCTGGCGCGCGCGATCGTCGAAGGGCATGGTGGGTCGCTCACGGTGAGGTCGACGTCGGGTGAGGGCGCGACGTTCGTCATCACTCTGCCGCTTCGTCGCGCCTAGCCGGCCACCTGCGCGTCGAGCGTGTAGGCGCGCAGAAGGCGGCCCCTGCGGTCGTGCTCGGTGATGGAGAACGACGCGCGAGAGCCTTCCTCGTCGATACCCGAGGTCGTCGTGACGCGCACCGGAAGGCCGCGAGCGACCCGGTACACCTCGACGAAGCCCGGCTGACGTACCGCGACGTACCGCGTCGCGCGCCCCGGCACGACCCAGGCGAATGCGACGGGGTCGTCCGCTGTGCTGCGACAGCGGGCGAGATCGAGGCGCGGATCCTGGAGTCGTCCGCTCTCGAGCCGCCCGACCGCGATACCGCACCAGACGGCGCGGCCGTCGAGGCGAGGCCCGGCGCGATCGCACGCGACAAGGCTCCGTCCGGACGAGTCGCGGAACGTGATGCTTTCGCCGTTCACGCCGACGCGCGAGACCACGGGCCCGACCGCGGAGTGATCCCGTGCTCGGCGAAGACACTGCGCGGCGACCGTCCTCGGCTCAACCCGTCGAGCGTCGACCGCGACGACCGTCGTGGCGATCTGATCTCCCGCGACACCGTCGAGCGCTACCGGAGACGGTCTCTGTGCGGGTGTTCCATCGATCAGCTGCGCCGGGGGCTTCGTCTCTCCCCCGCAGGCTGCTGAAGCTACGGCGACGAGCGTTGCCACGGCGACGCGCGATCCGAGGGCAAGCCGCATTCTCATGTCAGGAGCTCCAGCCGGTCCTCCTGACGCCGCTGTAGCTCGAGCTACCGCGGTACGTCCGGGTCCAGATCCCCGTGCCGTAGTCCTCGCCCTTGGCCTCGATGATCTGATCCGTGCCGTCGGGGTTCACGGCATAGATCAAACCGACATGCGTGTCGCTCGCCAAGGCGTCCATTTTGATCAGGGCCGTCTTGGACACGGTCACGTTCGGAGCTCCCGCGCCCGCCTTGAACGCTGCCGCGGTGTACGGCCCGTGCACGTTGCGCAACATTCCCCACTGGTCGAAGCTCGCATCGTTCTGATTGAGCGACTCGCGCCAGACCTTGAACGTGAAGCCGGAGCAGTCGCCACCCTCACCGCCCGTTCCGGGGTCCTCGTGCGGGTCGTTCGGGGAATCGTCGCGATCGTTGTCGTTCCAGCACCCGCCCGCCCACTGGTAGCCCTCGTGGCGAGCCCGGAGGGCAACTGCTGCCGAGCCGTCCCGCGTGATGTACGACGTCGGGGTGGGCGCGGCGTAGTTGCAGTTGTCGGCGACGAACCTCGTGTGGTATGCGGCAGCGGTTCCAGCGGTTCCGAGAATCCCGGTGACCGCCAGGGCAACGACGAACATCCGGCCAGGGAGCATCAGCGCACCTCCAGGTCATAGCGGTCGACGAAGGCTCCGGTCGCATTCGAGCCGAGCTGATAGAGGGATCTGCCGACGAGCCGGAAGCGGCTGAGCGGGGCCGTCTCAGCCCAGTCCGCCGACGCGACGGAGAACTGCTGTGCGACGCCGTGCCGATCGAGAACGACGACCCGGAACTCGTCCGCGCCCTCGGTGTACACGCGAACGACGACGACGAGACGCGTCTCGAGCACCTCGGCAAGCTGTACCTCGCCGAGCGGCGTCGCGCTCGTCAGTCTCCACGACCGCACGACGCGGTCGCCGGACGCCAGGGCGAGTCGAAGCTCGTTTCCCGTGCGCAGGACGATCGCCTCGGCGCCCGATCGAAGAGGCCGGCCGCTCCTCGCTCGGCGGCGCTGCTCGTTCGGTGGAAGCGGGTAACCGTCCGTCGCGACCGGCGTCCACTGATGGGACGGATGCTGCAAGACCACCGGCCCATCGGGCCCCATGCGGATCTGCGAGGGCGACCGCTCGGCGGCCTCGACGACGTCGAGCTCGCGCCCCGTCTCGTCGAAGCGGCGAACCAGCGGACCGTCGTGCCCTGGGGAGGCGACCGACTCGAGGACGTAGAGCGAGCCGTCGCCGGACAGCGCCAGGTCCGCGATTCGACCGTCGATCGAGACGGAAACGCGCGCTGGAGCCTGCGCGCCGCGCGCCCAACGCAGCAAGCGCCGGTGGACCTGATCGAGCAGGAGCACCGTGCCGGTCTCGTCGACGTCGAACGACGATGCTCCGACAGGGCTCACGCTCTTTCCGGCCTCGAGCCCGACAGAGGTCGCGCCGTCGCCCCAGCGCGCCGACACCAGTCGGGCCCCGCGGCGATGCACGCCGAAGTCGGCAACGCCGAGGTCAACGTCGACCGGGTCTCTCAGCACCCGCGATCGATACGGCGCGGCTTCGCCGCCC
Source organism: uncultured Gaiellaceae bacterium (assembly GCA_963763465.1). Taxonomy (GTDB): domain Bacteria; phylum Actinomycetota; class Thermoleophilia; order Gaiellales; family Gaiellaceae; genus GMQP-bins7. The sequence continues at coordinate 60,629 of CAVXOS010000008.1, forward strand.
GGGGGAACGAGGAGGCGATCGGCCGTCCCGACGCGCTCGAGCTCTGCGTAGTACTCGATCCCGTCGGTCCTCGCCACGAGCGAGTCGGGGACGACCGCCGTCAGCTGCCGAATGCCCTGAGCCCGGGTCTCGTGCAGCGGCAGCGTCTGGAAGCGGCCGCCATCCTGAGCGCGCACGAACAGCGAACCGGCAACCTCACAGCGCGCTTCGGGGTCGTCGACGCCCTCCGCGAGGCAATGCACGTCGTACGTGAGACGCGTCGGCTCGCCCGGCAGCACGAGGAGAGGGGGCAGGTGCGTGGCTTCGAAGACGGCGCTTGGGACGCCGGACGAGCGCTGCGCGAACGCGGCCCCTCCGACGACGACGGCCGCAGTCGAGACGAGAGCGACGACCAGGAGCCCGGCGATGGTCCGGTGTGGAGCTCGGCGCGCGTGTCTGATTCGTCTCATGACGCTCCTCTGTTTGCTCATGAGACAACGGTAGCGCCGAGCAGGCACGATCGGTCGCGCCGTGACGAACCGGCGCGATGTTGTGACGGCTACGTGAGGATCAGCGTCTGCTGGGGACGCGTCCGAGCTCGCGCTGGAGCCGGCGCGCGCGCTTTGCGACGACGTCGCGAAGGCGCTGTGGCTCGAGGACCGTCGTCTCGCCCCGATCTGCGAGCACCTCGGAAAGGAGCCACTCCTCCGTCTTGAACGGGACGTCCGCGATCGCCGAGCCGTCCGTGAGCGGGCGTGCGCCGCGCTCGAGCTTCCACCGCGCCACCGCGGGCGAGTGGAGGAGCCGAGCGACGCGAGGGTTGTGCATGTACGAGGGATCGAAGCCGTCCCGCGGTTCGAAGCTCGCGCCGGTGAGCCGCGCCGATCGCATGCGGTCGAGCCGGAACGTCCTGGCTGCGTCCACGCTCAGATCCCATGTGTGTACGCGCCAGACGGGGAGCTCGCGTTCGATGGTGTAGGGCTCGACCTGCCGCAGGCTCGGCGCGTCACCGTCCTTCAGGTACTCGATCTCGACGACGAGGCGCTTCTCGGCGCCGTCGCTGAGCACCTTGACGAGTGACTCCTCGGCAGACGCATCGCTCGGTTGTGGCGTGCCGGCGAGATCGAAGCGCCCGAAGGTCTCTTCCAGCTTCTTGCGCACGCGCTTGAGCGGCGTGTGGGCCTCGGCGGCGATCGTCGGCCCCACGTACTCGATCGCCAGGCGAATTGCACGCGCTTCGAGTGGTGTGAGCTTCGGCGGCCTGCGGAACACGTCGCCGTACAGCTCCTTCTCGATCCGGACGACGTCGCCGTCGTGCTCGGCGTACACGGCGTAGCAGCCGCCGCCGAAATTGACGAGGTTCAGGAGCGACAGGTGATCCTGCAGCTCCTCGAGCGGGATCGAGAAGCGGGTCGTGATCTCGTCCGCCGAGATCGTCGCCGAGCGCTCGTCGCCGCAGGCGGCGAGAAGGTGGGCGAGGAGCGCCTGCAGAACGCCGAACCGCTCGGGGGCGACGGGGCCGGTCGGTCGCTCGGGCAGCGGTTGCCGGGGGTCGGAGCGCTTCGGGCCGGCGACCGAGGGCGCGTCGCTGTCATGGGCCGCGGCAAGAGTCGCGAGAGCCTCGTTCACGGACTCGACGAGCTCATCGGGCTCGAGCGGTGTCGCCCGCCCGTTTTGCCGGAGCACCCAGCCGGCGAGGAGCTCGACGTTCGCGTAGTCGGTCTCGAACACGCCGTCGTCGACGACTCCGGCGTCGGAGAGCGTTCGCTCGACCCACCACGCGGTGTCCTCGGAGACCGCGATACGGGCTCGGCCGGAGGTCTCCCCGATCTGCCACGGCCGCGGAACGCGGTGCTCCTCGACGTTGAAGTCCGATGGAGTCCGGAAGTCGCGCTCTCGACGCGTGGCGAAGCGGATGTCGCCTCGGATTCGGGAGACCTTGAACGTGCGCGTCGTGTCGCGGTCGAGATCGTGGCCGATCACGTACCAGTTGCCGTCGTCGAGGCGCAGCGCGTAGGGATTCATGCTCCGATCGCCAGGCCTGGAACGGCGTGGGCTCCAGTAGCCGAAGCGGACGGTCCGCTGCTTCGAGATCGCAGACTCGAGCTTGGCGAGCCGACCGGCAAGCTCTGGTGAGTAGTCGGGCGCGCTGACCCGAACGCGCTCGGCGGTGTCGGTCGTCGGCTCGCGGAACCCCACGCGCCCGAGCGCGAGGTTCTGGAGGGCGAGGCGCAGCGGCTCCGCGTACGCGAACTTGCCCTCGAGGTAGTACAGCGCCGTCTGGAGCGCGGCCAGCTCGTCGTCGTCGAGGTCCAACCTGTCGAGGAAGTAGTTCTCCGAGCGGAGGGTGTAGAGCTCCTCTCCCGTGAACTCGTCGCGCTGCGACTGCAGCGGGACTCCGAGCGCCGTGAGCTCCGCGCGATCCGAGTAGAAACGGCGCGCGAACGCCTCGTCCGACATCTCGCTGTAGCCCTCGACGTTCGACTTGACGTCGCGAGCGGTGAGCAGTCGCCGTTCCGCCATGAGGAATGCGACCAGCGAGAGCTGACGGATCAGCTTGTCCGCGTCATGCGACATCGATCTCCGAGCTTACAGTGAGGGCGCAGTGCCGCTCAGGCGGCGACGGTCGCGTGCTCGAGATGCTGGTGCGACGGGCAGTAGTCGCGACCGGGAAGCGGCGTGCGCTGACAGGCCTTGCCCTTTCGCGTGGTCGCGTGGCACCGTGCAACCCCGCCGTCGAGCAGGCCGGCCTCGACCTGCTGCTCGATGAAGGACGTCGCCGCGCCGACGCCTTCCTTGACCGTCCAGGCGACCTGCGCCTGTGCCGTGATCGGGAAGTAGCGGCGGATATCGGCGAAGAGAGCCCGGTCAGGCCGCGCGAAGTAGTGCGGGTCGTCGGCGAGCCGTGACATCGTCCGCTCGCATTCGACGAGCACGGCGCGCCGATACCCGAGCTGATCGTCCCTCGACGCATACGGGTCGATGAGGTCTTTGATCGAGCGATAGATCGCTCGCGAGTATTGATACATACAGGAGCGAAGTTGAGCCGTGTGATCGTCCAACGAAAGTACTCCGTCTCCCCGAATTCCTCGGTACTGGGCGAAAAAATGGCTTGCGACGAGCGCAGCCACGCCAGTGTAGCGCCTTTTCGGAGGTGTTACAAAGTCGCGACCTTCGGCCGTCCGAGAAGGCAACAGCGGCCCGTCAGGGGACGACGCGTCTGACGGCCGCCGTCCGCGCGAAACGGCGCGCATCCTCGAGGGCGCTCGTCGCCTCGGCCTCGCTCGCGTAGACGCCCGAGAAGACGATCCAGTAGCCCGGGTGCAGGCTCGCATACCGCGACGAGTCGAGCAGTCCCACCGCCGTGAGCCGCTTGGCCCGCGCGGCCCGCGCTCGCGCGAGTGCTGCCGGGCGGCCGCCCGTCTGTGGCAGCGAGGCCAGCGCGATCGTCCATCCGGCCTCGCCCGTCGGCCACTCGGCAACGCCGGACGGGCCGACGGGTGACTCGCCGTCGGATGCCTGCGGCGCGGTGGCGAAGCCGCCGATTGCCGTCTCGATCGCGGCTCCGCCGCCGTCCCCGCCGGTCGCCGCGACGGCAGCCGCCGCTCCGACGATCGCGACGACCGCCGTGGCGAGGTAGCGAAGCGCGCGGCCCGAGGTGAACGCACCCCCGTATGCGCTGCCTGTGACGCGGAGCCCGCATTCCAGGCAGTACTCCTGACCGGTTGCGAGCGGCGCCCGGCACGACGGGCACGTCCTCATCCAGGAGCGTCCGATCCGGCCTGCCGCGACTCGGCCGAGCCCGGAGCGAGCGACCGGCCACAGCTCGCGCAGAAGCGGGCACCGAGGAGGATGGGCGCGCCGCAGATGCAGACCGCGCCGCCGCCTCCGCGACGAATGCGCGCCGTGCCGTCGAGGAGCGCGTCGATCTCCTGGACGCGCGCCTCGATCGCGACGAGCTCGGCGCAGCGCTCGACGACGAGGCCGGCGTTGAACCGATCGCGCTTGTACATCTCGAGCGCCAGGCCGCCGAGGTCGCGCAGTCGCTCCTCGCGCACCTCGAGCAACGCCTTGCGCTCCCGCTTGAGCTCGCGCGCCGGTGGCACGTCGTACGAACCGGCGGATGGGACTGCGGTGGTGTGGTCAGCCATGTGACGTCAGTCGAGCTGGAGCACGACCAGGCGCTCTTCGGTCATCTCCCGAACAGCGTAGGCAGGCCCTTCGCGGGTGTTACCGGAATCCTTGATGCCGCCGTACGGCATCTGGTCGGCGCGGAACGTCGGTGCCTCGTTCACGGTGACCCCGCCGAACTCGAGCTCACCGGCTGCACGCAGCGCCGCGTTGATGTCGCGCGTGAAGATCCCGGCCTGGAGGCCGAAGCGCGTGCCGTTCGCGAGCGCGATCGCCTCGTCCAGCGAGTCGTAAGCCGTCACCGTGCACAGTGGCCCGAAGACCTCTTCGCACGCGACCTTCGCGTCGGCCGGTGCGTCGGCGACGACGGTCGGCCGCAGGAGCTCGCCGTCGAGCATGCCGCCCGCGAGAACCTGCGCGCCGCGAGACGTAGCCTCGTCGATCCAGGCCAGGACGCGCTCGCGCTCGCTCGCCGCGATGAGGGGTCCGACATCCGTTGCATCGTCCGCGGGGTCGCCGACGACGAGCGCTTCGACCCGCGGAAGAAAGCGCTCGAGAAACGTGTCGTACGCGGGCCGCTCGACGTAGATCCGCTGCACCGAGATGCAGCTCTGACCCGCGAAGGAGAACGCGTTCGCGGCGAGTCGCGTCGCGGCGTCGTCGAGGTCGGCGTCAGCCGCGACGATGACAGGCGTGGCGTTGCCGAGCTCGAGATTCACCCGCTTGCGCGGAGCCCGTTCGCGGAGCTTCCAGCCGACGCCCGCCGAGCCGGTGAAGGTGATGAGCGCGACGCGCTCGTCTGCGACCAGGACGTCCCCGATCTCCGCGGCCGATCCGCAGATGACGTTGAGCCAGCCGGCCGGCAGGCCCGCCTCCGACTCGAGCTCGGCCAGGAGAAGTGCCGAGAGCGGCGTTTGCGAGGCGGGCTTCAGCACGACGGCGCAGCCGGCTGCGAGGGCGGGCGCCACCTTGTGCGCGACCAGGTTGAACGGAAAGTTGAACGGCGAGATCGCCCCGACCACGCCGATGGGCAGTCTCAGCGTGAGCGCGAGCTTTCCGATCCCTGCCGGAGATGCGTCCATCGGAACCACGTCGCCGGCCAGCGTGCGTGCCTCGACTGCGGCCATCGTGAACGTCGAGGTCGCCCGGGCGACCTCGACGCGGGCGGCCTTCATCGGCTTCCCGGCCTCGGCCGAGATCGTGCGCGCGATCTCCTCGGCGCGATCCGCGATGAGCCCCGCGGTGCGGTCGAGGATCGCCGCGCGCTCGTGAGCCGGAAGCGGGCTCGCCATCGCCCGCTCGGCAGCGTCGATGGCGCGGAGCGTCTCCGCCGAGCCACCTCGTGCCACGCGTCCGACCAGGCTCCCGTCGTACGGGGAGAGCACCTCGAGCCAGTCGCCGGTCTCGACCCAGCGGCCGTCGAGGAGCAGCTTCCGCTCGATCGCGGTCGTCGCCACGGCGTGAGTGTAGTGGGACACTTTGGGCCGATGGACATCCCGGAGGTCCACTACGCGCGGTCCGGCGACGCCAGCATCGCGTACCAGGTGATCGGCGATGGGCCGCTCGATCTCGTCTTCGTCTCCGGGTGGGTGTCGCACCTCGACGCCTTCTGGGGCGAGCCATCGTGCGCGCGCTTCCTTCACCGCTTGGCGTCGTTCTCCCGTCTCATCCTCTTCGACAAGAGAGGGACGGGACTCTCTGACCGAGTCCCGATCGCCGAGTTGCCCACTCTCGAGGAACGGATGGACGACGTTCGCGCCGTCCTGGACGCGGTCGGCGTGGAGCGTGCAGCGTTGCTCGGTCACTCGGAAGGTGGGCCGATGTGCCTGCTGTTCGCGGCGACCTTCCCGGAGCGGACCATTGCGCTCGTCCTCGTGGGGACGTACGCCCGCCGTCTCTTTGCCGACGACTATCCGTTCGGCGCGACGCCGGAGCAGTACAAAGCATTTCTCGACGAGATCGAGAGCGGGTGGGGTGGCCCTGTCGGGCTCGCTGCCCGCGCCCCGAGCCTGGAGCACGACGATCGCTTCCGAGCCTGGTGGTCCGAGTACCTGCGAAGCAGTGCGAGCCCCAGTGCTGCGTTGGCCCTGACGCGGATGAACGGTGAGATCGACGTGCGACCCGTGCTCGGCACGATCGGCGTTCCGGCGCTCGTCGTCCACCGCTCCGGTGACCGCTCGCTCCCGGTCGAGGGCGCCCGCTACCTGGCCGAGCGGATCCGAGGGGCGAGGCTCGTAGAGCTCCCCGGCGCGGACCATCTTCCGTTCGTCGGAGACCAGGACGCGATCCTCGACGAGGTCGAAGAGTTCCTCACCGGCGTGCGTCGCGGGCCGGAGATCGACCGGGTGCTCGCGACCGTCATGTTCACCGACATCGTCGGCTCGACGGAGCGTGCCGTCCAGCTCGGCGACCGCGAGTGGCGCGACCTGCTCGACCTCCACCACCTGCTCGTGCGACAGGAGCTCGAGCGCTGGCGCGGCACGGAGGTGGACACGGCGGGCGACGGGTTCTTTGCGACCTTCGACGGTCCGGCGCGGGCGATCCGCTGCGCCTGTGCCATCCGCGACTCGGTGCGCAGCATCGGTCTCGAGATTCGCGCTGGTCTCCACACAGGCGAGTGCGAGATCCACGGGACGACGGTCGCCGGCATCGCCGTCCACATCGGAGCGCGTGTGGGGGCGTTGGCGGGACGCGGTGAGGTCCTCGTCTCGAGCACCGTCAGAGATCTGGTCGCCGGGTCGGGGATCGAGTTCGAGCCGCGCGGCGAGTACGAGCTGAAGGGCGTCCCGGAACGGTGGCGCCTCTATTCTGTCGTCGATGCCTGACGCCTATGTCATCGATGCCGTCCGCTCGCCGATCGGTCGTCGGAACGGCTCTCTCGCAGAGATCCGCGCGGACGAGCTCGCCGCGCAGGTGCTGAACGGCCTCGTCGGCCGGGTCGACCTCGATCCGAGCGAGATCGAGGACGTGCAGATGGGCTGCGTGACCCAGGTCGGCGAGCAGGCGCTCAACGTCGGGCGCGGTGCGGTGCTCGTCGCCGGATGGCCCGAGACGGTCTGCGCGACGACGGTCGATCGCCAGTGCGGCTCGTCGCTGCAGGCGGCGTTCAACGGCGCCTCGGCGGTCCAGGCCGGACATCTCGACCTCGTCGTGGCGGCGGGCGTCGAGCACATGACACGCGTGCCGATGGGATCGAATCTCGGTGACGCGGGGTGGGGGGCCGTCAACGAGAAGATCGGCGAGCGCTGGCCGATCGTCCCTCAGGGGATCTCGGCCGAGGTCATCGCCGAGGAGTGGGGCCTGAGCCGGGAGTCGCTCGACGAGTACTCGCTCGAGTCGCATCGCCGAGCGGTCGCGGCGACCGACGAAGGACGGTTCGAGAGCGAGATCATCCCCGTCGAGGTCGGCGCGGGCGGGGCGGTCGTGCTGTTCGCGGTCGACGAGACGCCACGCCGCGACACGTCGCTCGAGAAGCTCGCATCGCTCCAGCCCGCATTCAAGGCGGACGGCGTCGTGACGGCCGGCAACTCGAGCTCGATCGTCGACGGCTCGGCCGCGATGCTGCTCGCGAGCGAGGCCGCGCTCGAGCGGCACGGCCTGGAGCCGCGCGCCCGCTTCGTCTCGTTCGGCCTCTCCGGCGTCGACCCGTATCGGATGCTGCACGGAAACCCGGAAGCGTGCGCCCGCGCGCTCGAGAAGGCGGGCCTCACCTGGGACGACATCTCGGTGATCGAGGTGAACGAGGCGTTCGCCTCGGTCGTCCTGCAGTTCCTTGCGGATACCGGGCTGCACGAGCGTTGGAAGGACGGCGACGTCAACCCGAACGGAGGCGGCATCTCCCTCGGGCACCCGCTCGGCGCCACCGGCGCCCGCATCACCGCGACGCTGCTGAACGAGCTCGACCGTCGCGCCACGCAGTACGGGATCGCGACGATGTGCATCGGCCAGGGCCAGGCGATCGCAGGCGTCCTCGAGCGTCTCTGACATGACCGTCCCCGAGATTCGTCGAATCGGCGTCGTCGGTCTCGGCGCCATGGGCGCCGGCATCGCACAACTGGCGCTCGAGGCAGGCTTCGAGACCGTCGGTCGCGAAGTGTCGGACGAGCTCGGAGAGAAGGCTCGCGAGCGGATCGCGCACTTCCTCCAGCGCAAGGTCGACAAGGAGCAGATGGCGGCGACCGAGCGCGAGAGCGCGCTCGGGGCGCTCTCGCTGACCACCGAGCTCGCCGAGCTCGCCGACTGCGACCTCGTGATCGAGGCGATCGTCGAGGACCTCGGCCCGAAGCTCGAGCTCTTTCGCGAGCTCGACGCGATCGTGCGGGCGGATGCAATTCTCGCGACGAACACATCGGCGCTCTCGGTGACGGAGATCGCCGCCGCCGTCTCGACGCCCGAACGCGTCGTCGGCATGCACTTCTTCAACCCGGCGCCGCTCATGCCGCTCGTCGAGATCGTGCGTGCGGAGCTGTCCTCTAACGAGGCAGTGGAGGCTGCGTTCGCGGTCGGCGCGAAGCTCGGCAAGCGGCCGATCCGGTGTCACGACACGCCGGGGTTCGTGGTCAACCGCGTGCTCATCCCGCTTCTCAACGACTGCCTGCGCGTCCTCGACGAGGCGCGCGTCTCGCCCGAGGACCTCGACACGGCGATGACTGCCGGGGCGGGCTGGCCGATGGGGCCGTGCACCCTCGTCGACCTCGTCGGCATCGACGTGCACGTGCATGCGTCCGAGGCGCTGTACGAGAAGCTGCGCGAGCCGCGGATGGCCCCGCCGGCTCGCATCGTCGCGATGAAGAACGCCGGCCTCCTCGGCCGCAAGAGCGGGCGCGGGTTCTACACCTACGACTGACCTACGCGGCTCTTCATGGGTTCACCGCGAGGAGCAGGAACGAGCAGAAGATCACGAGGTGCACGCCGCCTTCCTGGAGGGTGGCGCGGCCCGGGAGGATGGTCAGTGCGCCGACGCCGGCGGTGAGCACGAGGAGCACGATCTGGGTCGAGCTCAATCCGAGCACGAGAGCGCCGTCGAGCCGCCATCAACACGACGATGAGCGCGACCTCGATGACCGCAACGGCGACCGCGAGGACGAGTGACCCGATCGGCTCTCCCACACGCTGTGCGACGACCTCGGCGTGACCGTGAGCAGCAACGCCATGAGTGAGAGCACGACGTTTCCGGGTTTCGATCCCCAGGTTGCCGCGAGTGCGACAAGGGCGAGTGCGGGCACGATCAGCGCCCACGACACGCGCCGGAACCAGCCGGACGCGAGCCTGGCGGCATGAGCATGGAATCTACTGGCTCAACGGCCGCGCTCGCTCCGATCCAGACGACCGAGCGGACGCACTGCCACCAGGTCGCTAACAGTCTCCTTACACGCATCACACCGCGGTCACATGCGGTGTGCAGATACTAGGCCGGAGCCATGCTGAAGCTCGCCGTCTTCCTGTGCACGTTCTGCGCCGCCGCGCTCGCGGGCTCGCTCGCGTGGGCGGCGGGGCCGACCGCGGGCACGCTGTCCCTCGAGCGCGGTAAGGGTGCCGTCATGATCGACCTGCGTGGCAACGTGCTGGGGCGGCTCACGACGGGGGTCCTACGCGTGACGGACCAGACGCCGAACGACCGTTACGGCGCCCTCGTCGTCGGGCGGAAGCTCACCCAGGAACGGCTCGGGCCGCGCACCGTCGTCTACCGCGGCCAGGGCTTGCGCTTCAGGATGGTCGGCGGCGGGTATCGAATAGTCGTGCGCGGCACGGGCATCTCGGTCTCGGCCGTGGGACGCGGCGTGGTCATGCTCGACGGCGAACCGCGCTTCCCCGGTGACGACGTCGGCATCTACTCGCACGACGGCGCCGACTGCAGCACCGAGCCCGAGAACTGCTTGCCGTTGCCGACCGAGCCGGAGCGGTTCGTGCTCGAGCCGCCGGCGAGCGAGCCGAAGCCGAGGATCTCGCAGTGACGACACCGGCGACGATCCTCGTGGTCGAGGACGAGACCTCCATCGCATCGTTCGTGGCCGCCTACCTGCGGAATGCCGGCTACGCGGTGAAAACCGCGGCGACGGCTCAGGCGGCGCTGATTCAGCTCGCGGGCGACTCGCCCGCGCTGGTCATCCTCGATCTCAACCTTCCCGACGGCGACGGTGTCGAGCTCTGCCGCAGGATTCGCAAGACGTCGGATGTCCCGATCCTCATGCTCACGGCCCGCGACGAGGACATCGACAAGATCATCGGCCTCGAGGTCGGCGCCGACGACTACATGACGAAGCCGTTCAACCCGCGCGAGCTCGTGGCCCGGGTCAAGAGCATTCTTCGCCGCGCGTCGCCCGAGCGTCGCAAGAGCGAGTCGGAGGAGCTCCAGCACGGCGAGCTCACCATCAACGCGGGCAAGCGCGAAGTGCACGTCGGCGACGAGGAGATCCGGCTTGCGCCGAAGGAGTTCGACCTTCTCTGGGAGCTGCTCGATCACCGTGGGATCGTCCTCACGCGAGATCAGCTCCTCGAGCGCGTGTGGGGATACACGTTTGCCGGCGACACGCGGACCGTCGACGTCCATGTGCGCCAGATTCGCCGCAAGCTCGGCGACGCGTCGCCGATCGTGACCGTGTGGGGGGTCGGGTACAAGGTCGCCTCGGATCGCACGGCGGCCACCATCTAGCGGGTTACGCTGGGTCGCATGTTCGGGACGCTTCGGGTCCGTCTGACGGCTCTTTTCGTCGCGGTCGTCCTCGTCTTCGGTCTGGTGTCGATCGGGCTCGCCGTACGCCTGTTCCAGGACGTCACGCGGAAGCAGTCGGTCCAGGAGCTCAGGCGGGAGGCGACGGGGCTCGCGGCCCTGTACGCGGAGTCCGCGCTTCGATCCTCCGACGAAGGCGCGAAGGCGCCCGAGTTCGCGGCCGAGAAGCTCGAGCTCGCAACCGGGGACGAGCTCTACTACATCGGAGCATCGTTGTTCCCGGGCCAGCGGTTCGGCCTCACACGCCTTCCCCGCAGCGCCCTGGGCGGGGCCGAGCTCGACCGGGATCGGCAGGTCATCGTCGAGTTCACGCCGCCGGGCGAGACGCGCGGCCTCATCGCAGCCGCCCAGCCGGTTCAGCTCGTGCGGGGCACCGAGCCGTTCGGGTGGTTGATCGTCGCGAAGCCCGAGACGGAGCTTCGCGAGCAATGGCTGACTCTCTTCGGGCGACTGGCGCTAGCTCTCGCCGTCGGGATAGCCCTCGGCGGAGTCCTGTTCCTGTGGCTGTCGCGGCGACTCACGGAACCGGTACGAGCCCTGACCCGCGCGACCGAGGAGGTCGCGGCCGGACGCTACGACGTCGAGATCCCGGAGGCCCGCGGGGGCGATGAGATCGCCCTCCTCAGCGAGCGATTCCGGGGCATGGTCGCGCAGCTGGCCGAGGCGGAGCAGCTCAAGCGCTCGTTCCTCATGTCCGTGTCGCACGAGCTGCGGACGCCGCTGACCGCGATTCGCGGCCATGTCGAGGCGCTGCGGGAAGGGATCGTGAGCGAGCCCGACCAGGTGCACGTGTCGCTCGAGATCGTCGCCGCGGAGACGGACCGCCTCGAGCGCCTCGTGGGTGACGTTCTCGACCTGGCCAAGCTGCAGGCTCACCGATTCACCGTTCGCCACGAGGAGGTCGATCTCGAGCGCGTGCTCGACCACGCCTACGGCGCGTTCACCGAGGAGGCGCGACGGCGCGAGATCGACTACCGCCTGTCGGGCGTCGACAGCGCGCCGGTCATCGTCTCGGACGGTGACCGGGTCCTGCAGGTCATCACCAACCTGCTCTCCAATGCGTTTCGGTGGACCCCGGACGGCGGGCGCATCGAGCTCCAGCTGGCATCGTCGAACGGCACGGTCTCGGTCGACGTGCTCGACACCGGCCCCGGGGTGCCGCCCACGCAACGACGAAGAATCTTCGAGGCGTTCGTCTCGCAGGACGCCGACGGAACCGGTCTGGGGCTGCCGATCGCGCGGGAGCTGGCGGCCGCGCTCGGCGGCGGGCTCGAGCTGCAGTCGGAGAGCGGAGCCGGCAGCCGCTTCCGGCTCGTCCTGCCGCGAACGCCGAGCCTGTAACTAGATGGCTTAGGCCGCTGCCGCGTGCTCGAGCTCGCGCGTGGCTTGCTCGGTGCGCGTGAGCTCTTCGACGAGTGCGTCTTCCGGCTCGGACATGCGGGTTGCGCCTTCGAGCCGCTCGAGCCGGGCGTCGACGCCGCGCCAGCCGGAGCTCACGAGATCGACGAGCAGCGCAAGGTCGTCGACGCGTGCGTGACGCTCGGCGAGGATGTCGCCCTCCAGTCGTTCGAGCCGGCGGATTGCCTGGTTCAAGAGCCCGCGGATCTCGGCGATGTGGCGCGCGACCGGCAGCACTTCCGTGCGCAGCCCGTCGCGCACGGCGCTCCCGACATGGGCGGGGATCGACGCCTCGAGCTCGGCGGCCGTGGCGGCGAGCGCCTCGACCTGCTCGCGGGAGCGCTCGAGCGCGGCTTCGACGTCGGCCGGGGCCGACCGACCCGCGGCCGCGTCCGCGATCCGCTGCTTGGCTCGCTCGAGTGCCAGGGCATCCATGCGCGCCGAGGCTACTCTCCGCGCCGGATGGACACTGCCGAGCTCGACTACGACCTTCCACCGGAGCTCATCGCGCAGCATCCGCTCGAGCCGCGCGACGCCTCGAGGCTCCTCGTCTACCGGCGAGGGTCGGGCGGGATCGAGCATCGAAGCTTCTCGGAGCTGCCCGAGCTCGTCGGCGAGCGACTCGTCGTCGTCAACGACACGAGGGTCGTCCCGGCGCGTCTTCGCCTGCATCGCTCCACGGGAGCGGCGGTCGAGGTTCTCCTCCTCGAGAGCCTCGACGACGGGCGCTGGGAGGCGCTCGCGCGGCCGTCGCGGCGCCTGCGGGCAGGTGAGCGGCTCGGTCCGCTGTGCCTCGTGGAGCCGCTCGGCGCCGGACGCTGGATCGTCGAGCTGGAGGGTGAGCCAGCCGGCGAGACGCCGCTTCCTCCGTACATCCGCGAGCCGCTCGGCGACGCCACGCGCTACCAGACCGTCTACGGGGACGCGAGCGGCTCGGCTGCGGCTCCCACGGCCGGCCTGCACTTCACTCCCGCGCTCGTCGAGGAGCTCGATCCGGCTCGCGTGACCCTGCACGTCGGGCTCGACACGTTCCGGCCCGTGACCGAGGCTCGGGTCGAGGAGCACGAGATCCACGGCGAGCGCTACGTCGTCGGCGCCGATGCGTGGGAGCGGATCTCGTCCGCACGGCGTGTTCTGGCGGTGGGGACGACGACGGTGAGAGTGCTCGAGACGGTGGCTCGGACGGGCGAGCTCGCCGGCAGGACGATGCTGTTCGTGACTCCGGGCTTCGTGTTCCGGCGGGTCGACGCGCTGCTCACGAACTTCCATCTCCCGCGCTCCACGCTGCTCGCCATGGTGATGGCGTTCGTCGGAGTGGAGGAGGCCCGCGAGATCTACCGTGAAGCGATCGCGGAGCGATATCGCTTCTACTCCTTCGGCGATGCGATGGTCGTGCTGTGAGCGCGCGAAGCTCGCGCTTCAGCCCGTGAGCTTCCGCCTCGGAGCGACCGACGGCGCGGCTCGCACCGGCGTGCTCTCGACGGCGCGCGGGGAGATCCGGACCCCGGCATTCATGCCCGTGGGCACGAAGGGAACCGTCAAGTCGCTCCATCCGGACGAGGTGCGTGCCCTCGGCGCCGACGTCGTGCTCGCCAACACGTACCACCTCCACTTCCGCCCCGGCGAGGCCGTCGTCGAGTCGCTCGGCGGGATCCATGCGTTCTCCGGCTGGGACGGGCCGATCCTCACGGACTCGGGGGGCTTCCAGGTCTTCTCGCTGCGCGACACGATCACCGCGCTCGACGACGACGGGGTGACGTTCCGCTCCGTCTACGACGGGGCCGAGGACCGCCTGACGCCCGAAGCTGCGTGCGAGATCCAACGCCGGCTCGGCTCCGACATCGCAATGTGCCTCGACGTCTGCCTCCCCGCGGGCTCGCCACGGGAAGGGCTCGAGCAGGCCGTTCAGACGACGACGACGTGGGCGGCGAGGCAGGTCGACGAGCCGCGAGCACAGGGCCAGCTTCGGTTCGGGATCTCGCAGGGCGCGACGGATGAGGAGCTCCGTCGGCGGTCCATCGAAGAGATCACGGCGCTCCCGTTCGACGGGTTCGCGCTCGGCGGCCTCGCCGTGGGGGAGTCCAACGACGAGATGCTGGACTGCGTCGAGTGGGCGGCTCCCCTGCTGCCGTCGACTCATCCGCGCTACTTCATGGGGATCGGCGACCCGGCAGGGATTCTCGAGGTCATCGCCCGCGGCATCGACATGTTCGACTGCGTCCTGCCGACACGGACGGCCCGCACGGGCTCGGCGCTCACCTGGGACGGAAGGCTCAACCTCCGCAACGCCTCGTACCGCACCGATCCGAGGCCGCTCGACGCGGACTGCGACTGCCCCGCCTGCGAGCGCTTCTCGCGCGCGTACATCCGGCACCTCGTGACGCAGCGGGAGATCCTGGGGCTACGCCTGCTCAGCCTGCATAATCTCCGGTTCGTACTCGACCTGACCGCACGTGCGCGAGCGGCGATCGAGCGGGGAGCGTTCTCGGCGTTCTACGACGAGTCCCTCGCCCGGCTCGACACCCCATCCGAGGAGGAACCGTGCAATTCCTGATCATCATGGCGCTGATGCTGGGCGTGATGTATGTGCTCATGATCCGCCCGCAGCGACAGAAGCAGTCGCAGCAGCAGGCCATGATCAACGACGCGAGCGTCGGCGACGACGTGCTGACCACCGGCGGGATCTACGGCACGATCACCCGGGCCGAGGGCGACGACGTCGTCGTCGAGATCGCGTCCGGCATCACGGTTCACATGACGCGGCGGGGGATCGCGGCGGTCCTGCCGCCAGAGGAGGAGATCGACGAGGACGACGACCTCCTCGACGCAGAGGAGGAGGACGACGTCGCCGAGGCCGATGAAGCAGCCGTTACGGACGGCGAAGAAGCCGTTAGGAGCGCCGCCTCCGATGTCTCCAACGGAGACGAGCGCCGCTAACCTGGGGCGCCGACCGTGAGCAGGCGCAACTCATATCTCGTCCTCGGGCTGCTGGCAGCAGCGCTGATCGGTGTCGTCCTCATGGCGATCCCCGCATCACCGCTCCACCAGAAGCCGACCCTCGGCCTCGACCTGCAGGGCGGGCTCGAGGTCACGCTCCAAGCCGTTCCGCCTGTGGATCGCGAGCTGACGAAGGAGGACCTCGACCGCTCGGTCGAGATCATGCGCAATCGCGTCGACAAGCTCGGCGTGACGGAGCCGGAGATCCGAACGCAGGGCTCCGATCAGATCGTCATCCAGCTTCCCGGCGTCAAGAATCCGGAAGCCGCCGCCGAGATCATCGGCACGACGGCGCAGCTGGAGCTGTTCGACCTCGAGACCTCGCTCGTCGGCCCGTCGCTCTCGATCCAGGGCCAGCCGGTGGAGAGCGCGTCGCTCTATGCGCTCCTCGGCGCAGGTTCAGTCACAGGTGAAGGACGGCACGTCCGAGGCGTACTACGTGGTCAACCCCAAGACGAAGCGCGTCGTCTCCGGCCCGTACGAATCGGAGGAGGCGGCGCTCAAGAAGTCCGGCGGGGAGCTTCCGGCCGGCCGCAAGATCTTCGCGGTGCCCGACGACATGGTCGTGGTCACGTGCGGGAAGGGCGCAGTCGTATGCCCGGGCGGCCCGGGCGGTGGGGGCATACCGGGCCCGAACCGCACCTACTACTACCTCTTCAAGTACGACCCGCCGACCGTCCCACAGATGACGGGTGAGGACCTGAAGCTCTCAGGGACGCGGGCGGACTTCGACACCAGCCCGGGCGCGGGCGGAAGCCCCATCGTGACGATGGAGTTCACGAAGTCCGGCGCCGACGCGTTCGAGCGGATCACGCGCGACGAGTGGATCCGCGGCAAGCTGCGTTCGCAGCCGCAGCACTTCGCGATCGTCCTCGACCGCGAGATCAAGACGTTCCCGCAGATCGACTTCACCGACTCGAGCCTGTCCGGCGGAATCGGCGGCGGACGCGCGCAGATCCAGGGCCTCGACTCGCTGCAGGAGGCGAAGGACATCGCGCTCGTGCTCCAGACGGGCGCATTGCCCGTCAAGTTCGAGACGCTCGACCGCACCGACATCTCCGCGACGCTCGGCAAGGACTCGCTCACGGAGGCGTGGCGCGCGGCGATCGCCGGGCTCATCCTCGTCGCGATCTTCCTGCTGATCTTCTACCGCTTCCTCGGGCTGGTCGCGGTCATCGGCCTCGGGATCTACGCGGCATTCCTCTACGCGACGATCCTCATCTTCAACGTCACGCTGACCCTGCCGGGATTCGCGGGCCTGGTGCTGACGTTCGGCGTCGCTGCCGACGCGAACATCGTCATCTTCGAACGCATCAAGGAAGAGGTGCGCGCCGGCAAGTCCGTGCGTGCCGCGATCACGCAGGGCTACCGGAAAGGCTTCGCGACGATCGTCGACGCGAACGTCGTGACTGCGATCACTGCCATGGTGCTGTTCGTCGTGGCGACGGCGAGCGTGCGGGGGTTCGCGCTCATGCTCCTCATCGGCACGGCCCTCTCGATGCTCACCGCGGTGGCCGCGACGCGAGCGATTCTCGCGGTGCTCGGTGGTTTCGGCTGGTTCGACAACCCGCGCTTCATGGGCGCCACCGGCCAGGGGATCCCGCGCTGGCTGCGCTGGGACTTCATGGGACGGCGCCGGATCTGGTTCGCGATCGCCGGCGTCGTGGTGGCGATCTCGGTCCTCGCCATCGCTGTCAACGGCCTCAACCTCGGGATCGACTTCAAGGGCGGGACGCAGCTCACGTTCCGCACCGCGGAGCCGACGTCGTTGGAGCAGGTGCGCAAGGAGGCCGCGACGATCGGTCAGGCCGGGGCGGTCATCCAGGGCCGAGGTAGCTCGACGGACGGGAAGTACTCGAGCTTCCAGATTCGCACCGAGTCGCTGACGACCGCCGAGCAGAACGAGCTCCAGGAGGGGCTCGCGGACGCCGTCGAGGCAACGTCGTTCGGCGCCAAGAACGTCTCCGAGAGCTTCGGCCGCCAGATCGCCAGTAACGCGCTCTTCGCGATCGTGGTGAGCCTCCTCCTCATCGTCGCCTACATCTCCGTTCGCTTCCAGTGGAAGTACTCGGTCGGCGTCCTCGTCGCGCTCGCGCACGACGTCGTCATCACGATCGGGATCTACGCGCTGACGGGCCGCGAGGTGTCGACGGCGACGGTGGCCGCGATCCTGACCGTCCTCGGCTACTCGATCTACGACACGATCATCGTGTTCGACCGCATGCGCGAGAACGTGCCGCTCATGCGGCGTGCCTCGTTCCGCGTGATCGGCAACGTGTCGATGTGGGAGGTGCTCCCGCGGTCGCTCGCGACGACGTTCATCACGTTGCTGCCGGTCGCCTCGCTGTACCTCTTCGGGGGCGACACGCTGCAGGACTTCGCATTCGCGCTGCTCGTCGGTATCGGCTCGGGCGCGTACTCGTCGATCTTCCTCGCGGCCCCGCTCGTCGCCGTTCTGAAGGAGCGTGAGCCGGAGTTCGCGCGCAGGCGTGACGACCTCGGCGCGCTCGCGGGCGTCGCGTCCGTCGGCGGCACGCTGGCCGTGGAGGCCGAAGAGGTCGCCGCATCGTCCGACGACGAGGCGGCCGAGGACGACGAGCCCGCACGCGAGGACACCCGGCCCCCGGTCGCTGCTCCCGCCGCCGGGGCCCCCGTCTCCTCCAAGCGGGAACGCAGACGACAACGACGCGCGTCCAGGCCCCATGGCCGATCCCGATAACGAGCGCAACCCGCTCGAGACACTGAGCCTGGCGGGGGTCGGCGCGGTCGCCCTCATCGCGCAGCACGCCGACGAGCTCGCCTCGGAGATCGGTGCCCGGCTCGGTGTCGAGCGGGACGAGGTTCGCGCCGTCATCGCCGATCTTCTCGACAGCTGGCGCCGCGAGGCCACCCGGCTCGGTGAGAGCGGCGGGACGTACGCGGCGCGCGCCGCGTCCGAGCTCGGCGCGGCTTCTCGTGAGTCGGTGGGCGACCTCGCGCTGCGCGTCGCGCAGCTCGAGCATCGCGTGAAGCTCCTCGAGCGAGGCCACGACAGCTAAGCCCCCGCGCGAGCGGGCCTACAATCAGCCGATGGCGACGACCCAGGACCGGCCGTCGCGGAACCTCGGGCGCCTGTCCGAGATCGCACAGGTGGCGGCACGCCACGGCTTCGGCTACTTCCTGCGCCGCAACCGGCTCGGCGACCTCGTTCCCGGCGACGCGAACGGGAACGCCGCGACGGCCTCGGACCGCGGGAAGCGCCTGCGGGCGATGCTCGACGAGCTCGGGCCGACGTTCGTCAAGTTCGGGCAGCTCCTCTCGACGCGTCCGGACGTCGTCCCGCCCGACATCGTCGCCGAGCTCCGCGGCCTGCAGGACGACGCCTCGCCGATCTCGTTCGAGCAGGTGCGCGACGTCGTCGAGGCGGAGCTCGACCTGCGCATGGATCGCGCGTTCCTCGAGTTCGACTTCGCGCCGCTCGCGTCGGCCTCGATCGGGCAGGTGCACCGCGCGGTGCTCCCCGACGGGCGAGAGGTCGCGGTCAAGGTGCAGCGCCCGACCGCCGCGGAGCAGATCGAGGCCGACCTCGGCCTGCTCTACCAGGCGGCGAAGCTCCTGCGCGAGCGCGTCAAGGCGCTCGAGTTCATGGATCCGCGCGAGCTCGTCGACGAGTTCGCGCGCTCCATCAGGCTCGAGCTCGACTACGGCCACGAAGCGCGGAACGCGGAGATGTTCCACCGCAACTTCGCGCGCGACGAGCGCGTCGTGGTGCCGCAGGTCATCAGGCAGTACTCGACCGCGCGGATCCTGACGCTCGAGTTCCTTCGCGGCACGAAGATCGCGGATCTCGACGTGGAGGCGCTGCGGCCCGACGAGCGTCGCGACATCGCGCATGCGCTCGCGGACGCGTGGATGGCGATGGTGTTCCGGCACGGCTTCTTCCATGCCGACCCGCACCCCGCGAACATCTTCGTGCTCGAGTCGGGCGCGCTCGGGCTCGTCGACTTCGGGCAGGCCGGGAAGCTCACCGAGGACGACATGGCGAAGCTGACCATGCTCTTCGTCGATGCGGCCACGGAGAACGTGGACTCGATCCCGCGTCGGCTGCGTGACCTGGGCGTCCGCTACGACGCCGCGCGCGAGCAGGAGTTCCGCTCGGAGCTCCAGGTTCTCTTCGACCGCTACTACGGCACCCGGCTCTCCGACATCGATCCGCTGCAGGTGATTCGCGAGGGGTTCCAGCTCATCTACTCGCTGAACCTCAAGCTCCCGAGCCGCTTCGTCATCCTCGACAAGGCGATCGCGACGCTCGCGTCGGTCGGGCAGGAGGTGTACCCGGAGTTCAACGTGTTCGAGGTCGCGAAGCCGTACGCGCGCGGCTTGCTCGCGGATCGCTTCCACCCGCGCGCGCTCTCGCAGCGTGCTCGCGTCGAGGCGCTCGGGCTCGCGTCGATCGCGCGCGACGTGCCGTACCAGGTCTCCGACGTGCTCGAGCAGCTGCGCCAGGGCACGTTCCAGGTGCACATCGAGAACCCGGGCATCGACGAGATCGACGACCACATCGACAAGGCGACGAACCGGATCGCGGTGGCGCTCGTGATCCTCGGCGGGCTCATGGGCTCGGCGATCATCGGCGTCTTCGCGACGGGCGGCCCGCACGCGCTCGGCATCCACCTGCTCGCGCTGGCCGGCTTCCTCATCGCCGGCGTCTTCGGGACCTGGCTGGTCTGGGGGATTCTGAGACACGGCAGGCTGTAGCTCCCGGCCATGTCGGCGTCGGACGGCTGAGGAAGGGTTGTCGCAGATCCGCTGCAAAGGACATCTGGCGCCGGGCACCCGATCGGGCTAGCGTCGGCTGCATGCCGAGTGCCGTCCTGGTCGCCGAGCCCGAGCCCGAGACGCGCGAGTACCTCGGCCGGCAGCTGCGCGACGACGGCTTCGACGTGCTCGGCGCGGCGCGCAGGAGCGAGGCGCTCGAGCTGGCGGAGACGGCGCGCCCGGATGTCGTGCTTCTCGCCGAGCTCGAGCTGTGCCTCCGTCTTCGCCGGGGGGAGCCGGGCCGAAGCTGGGATCGCAACGTCCCGGTCATCGTGCTCGCACCGACGTCGGACCCGGTCGAGCGCGTGCGCGCTCTCGATCGCGGCGCGGACGACGTCATGGGCAGGCCGTTCTCCTACGAGGAGCTGCTCGCGCGGATCCGCGCGCTCCTCAGGCGGAGCTCGGCGATGACGGGCGAGGTGATCGTCGCCGGCGACCTCGTGATCGACCGACCGACGCGCAGGGTCCATGTCCGCGACACGTCCGTGATCCTCTCGGCGAAGGAGTTCGAGCTCGTGGCGAAGCTGGCGTCGGAGCCGTATCGCGTCTTCACGAAGGAGGACCTCTTGAGGGAGGTGTGGGGCTACCGCGCGCTCGGACGGACCCGCACGCTCGAGTCGCATGCGTCCCGCGTGCGGAAGAAGCTCTGCATCGAGCCGGACGATCGGTTCGTCGTCAACGTGTGGGGCGTGGGCTATCGCATGCTCGACTGACGCTCCGTCGACCCCGGAACGAGGATGATCTCCGCGTTCGCGTCCAGGCGATCACTCGCGCGAAGCACTTCGGTCGTGGCGCGCGCGATTGCGGGGACGAGCGCGATGCAAGCACGAGGATGGTGGGGCCGGCCGTGGGAAAAGGGGTCGACCGACGGCCAGACTCGTCAGTTCTCTGTCGCCCCCTCATCGGACAGACGAGCCACACCCGGCCCCGGCGGCATTATGCACCACTCGGCACAAACGAGGCAAGCGACGTCAAATCGCCCGCAGGGCGCGACTCCGAGTTCCTCAAGCGCGTTTGCGTCCGTCTTGGGTCGCCGTTCGAGCCGATGCGGCGCCGGATGTGCCCGTCAGTCCGACGGAGCGCGCCCGACCTCGGACTCGCCGAGGTTCTCGAGCTCGTAGCGAACGATCTTCCCGTTGCGCACGGTGTAGACGAGCCGGTGCGTCTTCACGTACGCGACCTCGCCCGATTCCTTCGACGTGTAGATCACTCGGTTGAGCGAGCCCACTCGGCCCTCCCCGAAGTCCTCGAGCTCGCCCCGCTCTTCTGAGACGTCGAGACTCTCGTCCGGAAGCAGCTCGTCGGCGGCTCCTCCGCTCGCGTACCACTCGAGAACCGCATCGATTCCTCGCACGCTCGATACTCCGCCGCGGTTCGGGACGACCCATTCCACGTCTTCGGCCAGGACATCCTCGACCGCTCCACGTTCAAACGCTGCTGCTCGCCAGCGGTTGACGGCCTCCATCGCCTCGCTACCCATGCCGAGAGCTTACGCCCGGCGAGCAGGTGGCGTCAGCGTGCGCCCTCGAGCGCGAGCAGCTTGACCTTGCGGTCGAGGCCGCCCGCGTACCCGGTCAGCTCGCCCGTCGAGCCGACGACGCGGTGACACGGAAGGACGATGGGGATGCGGTTGCGGTTCATGACCGTGCCCACGGCTCGAGCGGCACGGGGGCGACCGACGCGCTGCGCCAGGGCGCCGTACGTCGTCGTCTCCCCGTAGGGGACGCGCGCGAGCTCGTCGAGGACGGAGATCGTGAAGGGCGGCAGCTCACGCAGGTCGAGCGTGAGGTCGAAGGCGCGGCGGCTGCCGGCGAAGTACTCGTCGAGCTCCCTGCGCGCGCGGTCGATGCTCCGCGGCGAGCGGAGGACGCGCGGACCGGCGATGCGGGCGAGCTGCTCGAGCCGCTCGCCGGGGTCGGGGTCGAACGAGATCGTCGCGACGCCGCGATCAGACGCCGCCACGAGGAGATCGCCGACGGGCGAGTCGACGACGTCATAGCCGACGTCGATGCAGCCCGAGCGTCGCGGCCGCGTCGCGGAAGCGCCGGTCGAGATCCGGAGAGACGGTCATGAGGTGATCCTCCTTCGAATGCGCCGAACGCCGGTGGACGTGGCTTGCCGGGCCGCGTCCGGAGACGAGCCGAGCGCGGTCGCGATCTGTTCGTACGAGAGGTCGTAGCCGTAGCGGAGAACGACGGCGGCTCGCTCTTTCGGGCCCGAGGCCGTCGGTCAGCTCGGCGAGCTCCGTGTAGGCAGGCTCGCGTGTCGTCCGCGGCCACCTCGACGAGCTCGCCGGTCGGGCGTGCCCTGCGCAGCGCGTCGAGCGCGACGTTCTGCGCGATGGTGAGCACCCAGGCGCGCAGATGCTCGCCGTGGTCGAGACGACCGTACGCGCGGAGCGCGCGCAGAAACGTCTCCTGGAAGGCGTCGTCGGCGCGATCGACGCCCAGCCGTCGACGGAGCAGTCGAAGAACCTCGACTCGATGCTCCTCGTAGAAGCGCTCGAACGGGGGGATCGCCACGGCGTGCATCATCCTCGTCAAACGCTCGTTGCCGTCGATCTGTGAGCATGCCGGGATGAGAGCCGCCGTCGTCGGGCACGTCGAGTGGATGGAGTTCGTCCCGGTCGAGGCCGTCCCGCGTCCCGGCGAGATCGTCCACGCGGACGAGTCGTGGGAGCAGGCGGCCGGCGGAGGCTCGGTTGCCGCGGTCCAGCTGGCACAGCTCGCAGACTCCGTCGACTTCTTCACGGCACTCGGGAACGACGAGCGCGCCCGGTCGGCGCGCACCGAGCTCGAGGCGCGTGGCGTCACCGTGCATGCGACGTCCGTCGACCTCCGCACAGCGCAGCGGCTTCACGCTGATCGACGAGACCGGCGAGCGCACGATCACGACGATCGGGCGGAAGCTCCATCCGCGCGGCCACGACGAGTCGCTCCCGTGGCACGAGCTCGCACGCTGCGACGCTGTGTACTTCTGCGCGGGCGACGCGGACGCTCTGCTCCTCGCTCGCCGCGCACGCGTGCTCGTCGCCACCGCGCGGGAGCTCTCCACGCTGCAGCAGGCAGCGGTGGAGCTCGACGTGCTGGTCTCGAGCGGAAAGGACGAGGCCGAGCGCTACCACCCGGGTCAGCTCGATCCCGAGCCGCGCATCGTCGTGACGACAGCGGGAGCGCTCGGAGGCTGGGCGCAGCCCGGAGGGCCGTTCAAGGCGGCGCCGCTCCCGCCCGATCCGGCCGATGCATACGGCGCGGGGGACTGTTTCGCGGCAGGCCTCGCGTTCGCGCTCGCCGCCGGTCTCGAGGGCCTCGATGCGCTCGACTTCGCCGCACGCTGCGGCGCCGGCGCGATCGCCGGCCCGGGCGTCCACGCGGAGGCGATTTCGCTCCCGTAGGCGAGTGCCACGCGAGTGGGGCGCAGGGGTTGCGTTGTGGGGAGAAGTGGAGTAAGGTGGGACGCCGTGGGAGTCACACCACGACGCAGCCCATGTTCTACGGAACTCACGAGCACACGATCGACGAGAAGAACCGCCTCACGCTGCCCGCGAAGTTCCGTGACGGGCTCGGCGGAGACGTCGTGCTCGCGCGCGGGATCGACGGGACGATCGACGTCTATCCGCGCTCCACGTGGGAGTCGAGCGTCGAGCGGATCACCGCTCTCGACTCGCTCACGCGGGAGGCGCGCGAGATGAAGCGCTTCGTCTTTGCAGGAGCGACCGTGACCGAGGTCGACAAGCAGGGCCGCGTACTCGTCCCGCCGGACCTCGCGCGGCACGCCGGCCTCGCGAGGGACGTCGCCGTCGTCGGTGTCCACGACCACGTCGAGATCTGGAACCGCCCGGAGTGGGCGTCTCACGTCAGCGCGATCGAAGGGAGCGTCGGAGATGTTGCCGAACGTGCAGCGGACAGACGCGGCTGATCACGTCCCGGTGCTCGCGGACGAGGTGCGCGAGCTCCTCGACGTGCAGCCGGGAGAGACGGTCGTCGATGCGACCTTTGGCGCGGGTGGGCACTCGCGCCTCCTCGTGGAGGACCTGCACGGGAGCGGGAAGCTCGTCGCGATCGACCGTGACCCGAGTGTGCGTCCGTACTTCGATCGCGTGAAGGGCGCGACCCGGGGCGTGCAGACCCGGTTCCTGCGCGGCGACTACGGCGTGGTGCTCTCGCAGCTCGCGGGCAACGACGTGCGTGTCGACGCGGTGCTCCTCGACCTCGGCCTCTCCTCGATGCAGGTCGACCGCCCGGAACGCGGCTTCTCGTACGCGACGGACGCGCCGCTCGACATGCGGATGGACCCGTCGGACGAGCCCAGCGCGGCAGGTGTCGTGGCCACGTACGACGAGCGCGAGCTGGAGACGATCTTCCGCCGCTACGGCGAAGAACGCTACGCGCGCCAGATCGCGCGTGGGATCGTGCGGCGGCGAGCGGAGGAGCCGATCGAGAGGACGGGGCAGCTCGTCGACGTCGTCCGTGCCTCGATTCCGGCTCCGGCACGCTTCGGCGAGGGGCATCCGGCGAAGCGCGTCTTCCAGGCGCTGCGGATCGAGGTGAACCACGAGCTCGAGTCGCTCGAGATCGGTCTCCCGGCTGCCTTCGAGATGCTGAGGCCCGGCGGGCGGCTCGCCGTCATCAGCTTCCATTCGCTCGAGGACCGGATCGTCAAGCGGTTCCTGCGCGAACGCGCGAAGGGCTGCACGTGCCCGCCCGAGCTTCCGGTGTGCGTGTGCGGGAAGGAACCGGACGCGCGAGTCCTCACGCCGAAGCCGGTGCGGCCCTCCGCGCACGAGATCGACGACAATCCGCGCGCGAGCTCGGCGCGACTCCGCGCGGCGGTTCGGGTCTGATGTCGACGATCGCGCAGCCGGCCCGCGTGCGGCGGGCGCGTACGTCCTCGGCGCCGCGCCGGCGCTCGTGGCTCGTGAGCGGCGGCGTCGCGTGGATCGTCGTGTTCGCGGTCCTGCTCGCAGGTGTCGTCGCGATCAACGTCGCCGTGTTGCGCTTGAACCTGCAGCTCGACCAGTCGGGGCGCGAGCGCACCGACCTGAAGAACGACATCGCCGGGTTGCGCGCGGAGATCTCGAGCGCAGCGGCGACGACGCGGATCGAGCGGCTCGCGCGGGGTGAGCTCGGGCTCCGCGAGGTGGAGCCCGAGGACACCACCTACATCCGGCTCGGTCGGTGAAGCCGGCGGCGACGAACCGCCGCATCGCCCTGCTGGCGGGGACGTTCCTCGTCCTGCTGGCGGCGACGCTGGCCCGCGCTGCCTGGATCCAGGTCGTCAAGGGGCCGGAGTACGCCGCGATGGCGCTGCGCCAGCACCGCGAGACGGTCGTCGTGCCGGCATCGCGCGGCACCATCGTCGACCGCAACGGCGAGCCACTCGCGATCGGGAGGCTCGCGACAACGGTGTATGCCAATCCGCGACAGGTCGACGACGCACGGGACCTGACGCTGGCGGCGGGGAAGCAGCTCGGCATCGATCCGGCTGTCCTCTACCCGACGCTCGTCGACCGCTCGCGAGGCTTCGTCTACGTCGCCCGCAAGGCCGATCCGAGAAAGGCGAAGAACCTCGAGGCGCGGAACTTCGCCGGGCTCGGCTTCTACCCGGAGGAGCTGCGCTACTACCCGCAGGGCCCGGTCGCGGCGCAGGTGCTCGGCTACGCGGGGCTCGACAACAAGGGCCTCGAGGGGCTCGAGCGCTCGCTCGAAGGCACGCTGGCCGGAAAGCCCGGGAGCCAGACGATCGTGAAGGACCCGTTCGGGCGCGCGCTCGACGTCGTCGAGACCAAGCCCGAGTCGCCCGGGCGGAGCGTCCGCCTGACGCTCGACCGCGAGATCCAGGCGAATGCGGAGGAGGTCCTGCAGGACACGGTTCGCCGCTGGGGCGCGCGAGCGGCGACGGCCGTCGTCATGGACCCGCGCACGGGCGAGGTGCTCGCGATGGCGACGGCGCCGCGCTTCAACGCCAACCGCTTCCCGACGACGCGCGCCGACCGTCGCCGCAACCGGGCCGTGACGGACACGTACGAGCCGGGCTCCACGTTCAAGCTCGTGACCGTCGCGGCTGCGCTGCAGGAGAAGATCGTCGATCCGCGGAGCTCGTTCCGTCTCGCTCCCACGATCCAGGTCGCCGACCGCGTGATCCACGAAGGGCACACGCGCGGAACGGAACGGCTGACCGTCAAGCAGATCGTCGAGTACTCGTCGAACATCGGGACGATCACGATCGCCGAGCGCCTGGGCTCCGGCCGGCTCGCGTCGTGGATCGACCGCTTCGGGTTCGGAGCGAAGACCGGCATCGACTTCCCGGGCGAGTCGGCCGGGTTCGCGCTGCCGCTCGACCAGTGGTCGGGCTCCACGATCGGGACCGTTCCCATCGGGCACGGCATCGCCGTCACGCCGGTGCAGATGGCGCGCGCGTACTCGGTGATCGCGAACGGCGGCCTGCTCGTGCGGCCGCACATGATCGATCGCATCGACGGCAAGACGCATCGCGCCGAGGCACGGGCGCCGCATCGTCTCGCGCCGCGTCGCCGAGCAGATGCTCGGGATGCTGCGCGGGGTCGTTCTCGAGGGAACCGGCACCGAGGCCGCCATCCCCGGCTACACGGTGGCCGGCAAGACCGGAACCGCGGCAAAGATCGATCCGGACGGCACCTACTCGAAGTCGCGCTACGTCGCGTCGTTCGTGGGGATGGTGCCCGCGACGAAGCCGAAGCTGGTGATCATGGTCATGGTCGACGAGCCGCACGGCGACATCTACGGCGGCGTCGTGGCCGCGCCGGCGTTCCGCGAGATCGCGCGCTTCAACCTGCAGCATCTCGAGATCCCGCAGGATGATCCTTCCCGCAGGTCCGGATCCCGCTGACGCGGCTCGGCCGCGAAAGATCCCTGAAGCGCCGGCATTCGCCGTCCGCAACGCCGATCGCTGACGTGCCGCGCCGCAACTAGCCTTCCGACCGATGCAGCTGGAAGCCCTCATCAGGGCCCTCGCGCCGAGCGAGGTGACGGGAGGGCGGCCCGTAGAAGTCGCCGATCTCGCGTACGACACGCGGCGCGTCACGGCCGGCGCGCTCTTCTTCTGTGTCCGCGGCGCGCGGGTGGACGGCCACGACCTCGCCTGGGAGGCGATCGAGCGCGGCGCTGTCGCGGTCGTCGTCGAGCGTCCGCTCGAGGTCGACGTCCCGCAGCTCCTCGTGCCGTCCGTGCGCGAGTCGATGGCGGTCGCTGCCGATCTCTTCTTCGGCGA
The DNA here is from genome assembly GCA_963763465.1 of uncultured Gaiellaceae bacterium. Lineage (GTDB taxonomy): Bacteria > Actinomycetota > Thermoleophilia > Gaiellales > Gaiellaceae > GMQP-bins7. The sequence goes on from CAVXOS010000008.1 coordinate 87,909, forward strand.
GCCGACGAAGGAGCTCGAGGTCGCGGGCGTCACCGGAACCAACGGGAAGACGACGACGGCGTTCCTCCTGCGCGCGGTGCTCGATGCGGCGGGCCGCCGGCCCGGCCTCGTCGGGACGGTGGAATGGCAGGTCGGCGGTGAGCCGCGGCCAGCGCCGTTCACGACGCCCGAGGCGATCGATCTCCAGCGCCTCTTCCGTGAGATGCTCGACGCGGGCGACCTGAGCGCGGCCGTCGAGGCCAGCTCCCACGGCTCGGCGCTCCGCCGCCTGGACCGTGTCCGCTTCGACGCGCTCGTCTTCACCAACCTGAGCCAGGACCACCTCGATCTGCACGGCTCGATGGAGGAGTACTTCCAGGCGAAGCGCAGGCTCTTCACGGGCGCCCAGCCGCCGCCGGCCGCGGTGAGCGTCGGCGACGAGTGGGGGCGACGCCTCGCCGCGGAGCTGGAGGACAAGCACCGCGCGCCGCTCCTCACGTTCGGGCTCACGGAGGCGGCCGAGATCCATCCCGAAGGCCTCGAGGTCGGCGCGCACGGCAGCAGGTTCCGCGCGGGCGGCCTGGAGCTCCAGACGCCGCTCCGCGGGCTCTTCAACGTCCAGAACGTGTTGGGCGCCGTCGCCGCAGGAATCCTGCTCGATCTCGAGGAGGACGCCATCGTCGATGGAGTCGCTCGAATGGAGGACGTCCCGGGACGGTTCGAGGCGATCGACGAGGGACAGCCGTTCGCGCTCGTGGTGGACTACGCGCACACGCCCGACTCGCTCGCGACCGTGCTCGAAGCGGCGCGTGACCTCGGTGACGGCCGCGTCATCGTCGTGTTCGGCGCCGGAGGAGACCGTGACCGCGGCAAGCGCGCGCTCATGGGAAAGGTCGCGGCCGACCTGGCGGACATCACCATCGTGACGTCGGACAACCCGCGCTCCGAGGAGCCGCTGGCCATCATCCAGGACGTGCTGCAGGGAGCCGGAGTCGACGTCGAGATCGATCCAGACCGGCACGGCGCGATCGAACGCGCGATCGCTCTCGCCGACGAGGGGGACGTCGTGGTGATCGCGGGCAAGGGCCACGAGCAGGGTCAGGACGTCGGCGGCGTCGTCTCGCCGTTCGACGACCGCGACGTGGCGCGCGAGGCGTTGCGAGGGCGCCGGTGATCCCGCTCGCATGGGAGGAGGTCGCGGCACTCGGGCTCGGAGCGCTCGACGGCGGTGGGGAGATCACGCGGATCACCGCCGACTCCCGAGACGCCGGCCCCGGCGACCTCTTCGTCGCGCTGAACACCGGGGCTCGCTACGCCGGGGAGGCGCGAGCAAAGGGGGCGGCGGTGCTCATGCCCGACGTGCAAGAGGCGGCGCTCGCCGCTCTCGCGACCCTCGTGCGCTCGAAGAGCGACGCGGACGTGGTCGCGGTCGTCGGCTCGGCAGGCAAGACCACGACGAAGGACATCCTCGGGGCGCTCTGCTCTCCGCACGTTCCGACCGTCTTCGCGGAGCGCAGCCTGAACAACGAGATCGGGCTGCCGCTCACCGTCTGCCGGATCGAGCCGGACACGAGCGTTCTCGTCACCGAGATGGGGATGCGCGGCCTCGGCCAGATCGCCGCGCTTTGCGAGATCGCGCGCCCGAACGTCGTCGTCGTCCCGCACATCGGTCCCGAGCATCTCGAGCTTCTCGGAACGGTCGAGCGCGTGGCCGAGGCCAACGCGGAGGCGATCGCAGCGCTGCCGACAGCGGGCACCGCGGTCGTGCCCGCGCTCGCCGCCGAGCTCGAGCCGTACCTCGCACGCCGCGACATCGACGTCAGGCGGTTCGACTCGGACGAGATCGAGACGCACGGCCCCGTCACGCTCTTCTCGGTCCGGGGCGAGCGCGTCGAGCTCGAGCTCCCGTTCACGCAGCGCCATCTCGCGGCGAACACGCTCGCCGCGCTGCACGCCTACGACGCGCTCGGACTGCCGCTCGACCGGGCCGCGGAGGGCGTCGGCGCCATCGAGCTGTCGCCCTGGCGTGGCGAGGAGCTGGCTCTTCTCGGAGGCGGCTTCGTCGTCAACGACGCCTACAACGCGAACCCCGACTCGATGCGCGCCGCGCTCGAGCACCTCGCCGCGCGGGCAGGGACCGCAGGAAGGTGGCGATCCTCGGGCAGATGGCCGAGCTCGGCACGTCCTCCGAGACGTACCACCGCGAGATCGGAAAGCTCGCGGCCGAGCTCGAGATCGAGGTGATCGGCGTGGGCGAGGCGTCGCGCGCGTACGAGCCGATCGTGTGGGCGGCGACGCCCGACGCCGCCCTCGAGGAAGCGCGCTCGCGGATCGGCCCGGGCGACGCGGTGCTCGTGAAGGCGTCCCGCGCCGTAGGGCTCGAAGGCATCGCAGACGAGATCACGAACTTCGCCCGAGCATGGTCCCTGTCCTGATCGCGGGCCTGATCGCGATGGTCGCCGCCGTCGTGATCGGGCCGAAGTTCATCGAGCTCCTGCGCAGCCGGAACCTCGGCCAGCAGATCCGCGCCGAAGGGCCGGCCACCCACGCGGTCAAGCAGGGGACGCCGACGATGGGCGGCCTCCTCATCCTCGCGTCGGCCGTCGTGCCGTTTCTCTTCCTCTCGCAGTACACGGCCGAGGGGCTGACCGTCCTCTTCATGACCCTCGGGTGTGCGCTGATCGGGTTCACGGACGACTACCTGAAGCTCCGTCGGCGTCACTCCCTGGGCCTCCAGGGCAGGTGGAAGATGGTGGGGCTCGCGGTCGTAACGGTCGTCGCGGCAATCCTCCTGAACGAGAGCACGACGTTCTCGACCGACGTGTACGTGCCGATCGTGAACTGGACGCTCGACCTTTCCTGGGGCTACTACGTCCTGCTCTTCCTGCTCATCGGTGGCACGGTGAACGGCGCGAACCTCACGGACGGGATCGACGGGCTCTCGGCAGGGGTCTTCGTGATCATCCTGCTCACGTTTCTCGCGATGGCCGGGATCGCCTGGATCCGCTCGGGCGACGCGGGCGCGCGCAGCGACACGCTCCTCGACATCGCGACCCTCGCGGCCGCGCTCATCGGAGGCACGATCGGGTTTCTCTGGTACAACGCCTTCCCCGCCGAGGTGATCATGGGCGATACAGGCCCCTTCGCCCTCGGTGGTGCCATCGCCGGCTTCGCGGTCGTGACCGGCACGGAGATCCTGCTCCCGCTGATCGCGGGCATCTTCGTCATCGAGGTGATGTCGCTGATCATCCAGGTGGTGAGCTTCAAGCGGACCGGCAAGCGCGTGTTCCTGATGGCGCCGATCCACCACCACTTCGAGATGAAGGCCTGGTCGGAGACCAAGATCATGGTTCGCTTCTGGGTGGTCTGCGCGATCTTCTGCGCGTCGGGGTTCGCGCTCTTCTACAGCGACTTCCTCCACTTCGTCCAGCCGTGAGATGAGCGCAGCGCCGGGCAGTGCCGAGCTCGCCGGCAAGCGTGTTCTCGTCGTCGGTCTCGCCCGCTCGGGGATGGCCGCCGCCGAGGTGCTCGCGGGCGCCGGCGCGGGTGTCGTCGGCTTCGACCGCAACGAGGCGCTCGAGGCGGGGAGGCTCGTGGAGCTCGGTGTCGAAGTCTGCCTCGGACAGGAGGAGGCGACGCTGCTGCAGGGGATCGATCTCGTTGTGAAGAGCCCGGGAGTACCGGGCCGGACGCCGTTGGTGGAGGGTGCCCGCGAGCGCGACATCCCCGTGTGGAGCGAGATCGAGCTCGGCTCGCGCCTGCTCGGCAACCCGATCCTCGGTGTCACCGGAACGAACGGCAAGACGACGACGAGCCAGCTCCTCGGCGCGATGTTCCGCGCCGCCGACCGGCCCGTCGAGGTCGCCGGGAACGTCGGGCGGCCGCTCACGTCGCTCGTCGGGCACGTCGCGCCCGACGCGTGGATCGTCTGCGAGCTCTCGTCCTTTCAGCTCGAGGACGTCCACACGCTGACGCCGCGCGTCGGCGTGCTGCTGAACCTCGAGCCCGACCACCTCGATCGCCACGGGACCTTCGCCGCGTATGCCGACGCCAAGCTGCGGCTGTTCGAGCACCAGGGCGCCGGCGACACGGCGATCGTGCCGCGTGGGCACGGCTCGGTCCCCGGCGCCGCGCGCCGGCACGAGTTCGGGGCGGACGACGAGCTTCCCGCCGAGCCGCTCATCCGCGGGCCCCACAACCGCGAGAACGCCGCCGCCGCCACACTCGCCGCACGTGCGGCCGGGGTCGGCGACGAGGCGATCGCGCTCGGGCTGCGCACGTTCGAGGGCGTGGCGCACAGGATCGAGCTCGTCCGCGAGCTCCGCGGCGTGTGCTACGTCAACGACTCCAAGGCGACGAACGTCGCCGCCGCACGCCGGGCGTTGGCGTCGTTTCCGGGATCACGCCTCCGCGTCATCCTCGGTGGCCGTGGCAAGCACGAGTCGTACGAGCCTCTGGCCGCAGCGTTCGGCCCCGGCGACATCGCGTACCTGATCGGCGAGGCGGCGGACGAGATCGCGCCGGCGCTCGCGGCCGCAGGCATCCCGTGCGTCGCGTCCGCCACGCTCGCCGAGGCACTCGGCGCGGCCGCGAACGACGCAACCGCCGGCGACGTCGTCCTCCTCTCACCCGCCTGCGCGAGCTTCGACCAGTTCCGCGATTTCGAGGCGCGCGGCGATGCCTTCCGCGAGCTCGTGGAGGCGCTCGCGTGAAGGGCGACGGGCACGGCGACCAGCGCCTCGTCGCCTTCGTCACGCTCGGGCTCGTCGCGTTCGGGCTCGTGATGGTGTACAGCGCGACGTCCGCCTCCGCCGCGATCGGCAACGGCGATCCGATGAGCTTCCTCAAGCGGCAGGCGGTGTACGCGCTCATCGGCATCGCGCTCATGACCGTCGCGTCGCGTTTCGACTACCACCGCCTCCGCTACCTGGCGCCGCCGCTCCTGCTCACTGCGCTGGTCCTCTGCACCGCCGTGCTCGTGCTCGGACCGGCGATCAACGGCGCGCGACGCTGGTTCATCGTCGGCCCCGCGAGCTTCCAGCCGTCGGAGCTGGCAAAGCTCGCGCTCTGCCTCTTCGCCGCCGTCTACCTCGCGCGCCGGCGGGCGCCGAGGACCTTCGGCGAGCTCTTCAAGCCGCTCGGGCTGCTCACGGTCGTGTTCTGCGCGCTCATCGTGGTGGAGCCGGACCTGGGAACGACGATCACGATCTGCGGGATGATGCTCGCGATCCTGCTCGTCGCAGGCGTGCCCGTGCGGCTGCTCGCGATCGCGTCGCTTCTCGCGCTGGGAATGGGGCTGCTCGCGATCTACATCGAGCCGTACCGCCGCGCGCGTGTGTTCAGCTTCCTCGACCCGTGGAAGGATGCGCAGGGCGCGGGCTTCCAGATCGTGCAGGCGACCATCGGCATCGGCTCGGGCGGCGTCACGGGCGCTGGCCTGGGCGAGGGGGTCGGGAAGATCTCCTACCTCCCCGAGGCGCACACGGACATGATCTTCGCCGTCATCGGCGAGGAGCTCGGCCTCATCGGCGTCACGCTCGTGATCTGTGCGTTCGCCGTCCTCGCACTCGCGGGGTTCCGCATCGCGATGCGCTGCCAGGATCGGTTCGGAAAGCTCCTGGCCGCGGGCATCACGGCGCTCGTCTGCGGGCAGGCCGCGATCAACCTCGCCGCCGCGCTCGGCATCGCGCCGCTCACAGGGATCCCGCTCCCGTTCGTCTCCTACGGCGGCTCGAGCCTCGTTGTCCTCCTCGCGGCGATGGGCATTCTCCTTAACATCGCCGTCAATGGACGGGTCGTCGAGGCTTCGGTGCGTGATCGCGGCGGGAGGGACGGCCGGTCACGTTCGGCCCGCTCTCGCAGTCGCGGAAGCGCTGCGCGCGCGCGGAGTGGCGGTGACGTTCGCAGGGTCGCCCGACCGCGTCGAGTCGCAGCTCGTTCCTGAGGCGGGCTTCGAGCTCGACACGTTCGCGGTCTCGGGCTTTCCCAGGCGCATCGGGCTCGGCCTCCTCCGAGCGCTCACGCAGGCGGCCCGCGCGCCGTTCGCGTGCAGTCGGATCCTCGCGCGCCGGCGGCCCGACGTCGTGCTCGGCGGTGGCGGCTACGTCGCCGGCCCCATGGTGCTGGCTGCGCGCCTGCGGGGCATTCCGGCTGCGCTCACCGAGGCCGACGCGCACCTCGGGCTCGCGAATCGCCTCGCCGCCCCGTTCGCGCGTCGCGTCTTTCTCGCCTATGCGATCTCCGGCCGCGACGGCGGCAAGTACCGGGTCGTCGGCCGACCGATCCCCGCAGCACACCTCGGCGCCGGGAAAGCCGAGGGACGGGCGCTCTTCGGGCTTCCGCCGGACGCTCCGGTGCTCGCCGTGTTCGGAGGGCTGGCCGGCGCGCAGGCGCTGAACGAGCTCGCCGTCGAGTCCTTCGGCGAGCGCGGCCCTGCGGTCCTGCACGTTTCGGGGGAGCGTGACCACGGGGCCGTTCGCTCGCGCGTGCGGCGGGACGACTACGTGCTCGTCGCGTCGACCGACCGGTTCGGCGCCGCTCTCGCCGCCGCCGACCTCGCGATCTCTCGTGCCGGCGGGACGGTGTGGGAGCTCGCGGCTGCGGGAACGCCTGCCATCCTCGTGCCCTATCCCCACGCCACCGCGGATCACCAGACGTCGAATGCGCAGCACTTCGCGCGCGGCGGCGGCGCGATCGTCGTCGACCAGAGTGAGCTCGCGCGTGTCCCGGAGCTCGCCGAGGAGCTGCTGGCCGACCCGACGAGGCTCGCGCACATGCGCGAGGGCATGTTGGCGCTCGCCAGGCCGGACGCCGCCGGTGTCGTCGCCGACGAGCTGATTGCCCTGGCCGAGGCACGCAGGTGAGCACGCTCCCGCTCGCGGGACGGCGGATCTACTTCGTGGGGATCGGCGGCGCGGGTCTCTCCGCGTACGCGAACTTCGCGCGCGCCTGGGGTGCCGAGGTGCGGGGTTGGGATACCCGCGAGACGATCTTCCTCGAGGCAGTCGCGGGTGTGGACGTGGACATCGGTGGCGAGCCTGCGCCGCCCGACGGATTCGAGGTCGTCGTCTCGACCGCACACGCGGGACGGGTCGAAGGACGCTTGCGGGCGGAGTTCCTCGCCGAACTGGTTGCGCTTCGCCGCTCGATCGTCGTCGGTGGCGCGCACGGCAAGACGACCACGGCGGCCATGATCGCGTACGTCCTGCGCGAGCTCGGCCACGACCCCGCGTGGATCATCGGTGGTGTCGTGCCACAGCTCGGCGGCAACGCCGGCGCGGGTGAGGGCTGGCTCGTGGTCGAGGGCGACGAGTCCGACCGCTCGATCGACCTGCTCGAGCCCGAGATCGCGGTCGTGACGAACGTCGAGCTCGACCACCATTCGACCTACGGCTCGGTGGCCGAGCTGTCGGCGTTCTTCGAGCGCTGGCTCGACCGCGCCGCCCCGTCGGTCGTGCGTGGCTGGGAGCTGGAGCCCGTGGATTTGCCGCTCTCGGTGCCGGGCGACCACAACCGCATGAACGCCGCCTCCGCTCTCGCCGCCCTCGCCTTCGCCGGCGTCGATCGGGCAGAGGCCGAGCGCGCCATCGCCGGGTTCACGGGCGTCGGGCGCCGGTTCGAGCTCGTCGGCGAACGAGGCGGCGTCCGCGTGATCGACGACTACGGGCACAACCCGACCGAGATCGCAGCAGCGTTGACCACGGCTCGGGCGCTCGGGCCGCGCGCGCTCATCGCCGTCTACCAGCCACACGTCTACGAGCGAACGCGCCATCTCCACCGGGAGCTCGGCGAGGCGCTCGGCCTTGCCGACGCGGCGGTCGTCACCGACGTGATCGGCGGACGCGATGCTCCCGTCCCGGGCGTCAGCGGGAAGCTCGTGCTCGACGGCGTGCCGCCCGGCGTCCGGCGCGGCTGGGCGCCGACCCTCGACGACGCAACGAGGCTGACGCTCGCCTGGGCTCGTCCCGGCGACGTCGTCGTGACGCTCGGCGTGGGGGAGCCGTGGAGGATCGCGCGCGGCCGTCGTCGAGGGCTTAGCCCCGTGACGGCCATCGAGCACGGTGCCCCGCTCGCGAGGCTGACGACGATCGGCACCGGGGGGCCGGCGCGAGCGCTCGCGCGACCGCGAACGGCCGCCGAGCTCGGTGACGCGCTGCGATTCGCGAGGGACGAAGGGCTCGACGTGCTCGTCGTCGGGCTGGGCTCGAACGTGCTCGCGTCCGACGACGGGATCGACCTCCTCGTCCTCCGGTTGGAGGGGGAGCTGGCCGCGGTCGAGGTCGCCGGCACCTCGCTGCGGGCCGGAGGTGGCGCGACGAACGCCGTCTGCCTGCATCGCGCGCGCGCCGCCGGGCTCGGCGGCTTCGAGTTCGCGTGCGCCATCCCGGGGACCGCGGGAGGCGGGGTGGCCATGAACGCCGGCGCGTACGGCAGCGACTGGTCGGACGTGCTCGTTCGCGCGCTGGTCGTCACGGCCGAGGGCGAGGCATGGAGGACGCCTGACGAGCTCGGGCTCTCCTACCGGCATTCGGCGCTCGTGCCGGGTGAGGTCGTCGCCCGCGTCGAGTACCGCCTGGAGCCGCGCCCGCCTGCCGAGATCAAGGCGAAGGTCGCCGACCTCGTCGCGCGGCGAAAGGACACGCAGCCCACGAACAAGCGGACGTTCGGAAGCGTCTTCAAGAACCCGCCGGGCGACCTCGGAGCGGGACGGATGCTGGAGCTCTGCGGGCTCAAGGGCCATCGCATCGGCGGCGCGCAGATCTCTCCCAAGCACGCGAACTTCATCGAGAACGCCGGCGCCGCGACGAGCGCGGACTGCGTCGCGCTGATGGCGGAAGCGCGCCGCCGCGCGTACGCCGAGTACGGCGTCGAGCTCGAGCACGAGGTCGTGTTCGCGGGAGTGCCGGAGCTCGACCCCGTCACGTAGGAAGCGCTGTTCCGGCGCCGAATCCAGGTCCATGGTCGGGGGACGGAGCGAACGCGGTTCGCGTCGGCATGCTGTTGCGGCAAGCGTCGTCGTCCCGTTTCCGCGAGATGCGGCCGGTGTTCGCCTGGATCTCGTGCGCTTCGTCCCTTCCGGCCTCTCCCTGCTCGTGACGTTCGGCACGCTGGTCGCGATCGGCCTCGCGTACTGGCTCGCGTACTCGACTCCGGTGTTCGCGATCGACGAGGTCGAGGTGCGCGGAGCGCCGCCGGCCCTCGCGCGCGAGGTCTCGGTCGCCACGCGCGAGCTCAGGGGACGAAGCCTCGTGGCGATCGACGCAGGCGAGGTGGAAGGCACGCTCCGAGCCCTGCCCGAGGTGGCCGGCGTCTCGGTGGATCGCGCGTTCCCGCACACGCTCGTCGTGAAGGTGGCGCCGGAGCGTTCGGTCGCCGTCGTGCGCAGCGGCACGTCCGCCTGGCTCGCCACCGGTGCGGGCAGGGTCGTCCGTGAGATCGAGGTCGGGACGCACCGTGGGATGCCCAGGCTCTGGCTCCGGCGCGGCGCCTCGATCCGGGTCGGCGGTCAGATACCCGCGGGGCTCACCTCGGCCACTCGCGCGCTCGCCGAGGCTCGCGCGGCCGGGCTCGGAGGTCGCGTCAAGGGAGTCCGTCAGCCGGGAGACGAGCTGACCCTCGTGCTGCGCCACGGTACGGAGGTCCGCCTCGGCCGTCCTGCCGACGTGCTCATGAAGCTCGTCATCGCCCGCAAGGTGCTCGCGGCGGTCGGCGGTGACGCGACCTACGTCGACGTCAGCGTGCCCCAGCGGCCGGTCGCAGCCTAAGGTTCAACTCTAAGGTCGAGGTTGATGGTTGTGCGACCGCGGGTCGTTGACTTTGCCGCGAAGGAGGCCTACCCTCGGTGGCGAAGGGTGCGCGACAACCCGAACGTTCATTACGAACTTCAGCTTGAGGTGACTTGAGACATGAGCAATCAGCCAGGTAGCTACCTCGCGGTGATCAAGGTCGTCGGCATCGGCGGCGGCGGTACGAACGCCGTGACGCGGATGGTCGAGGCCGGGGTGTCCGGCGTCGAGTTCGTCGCGGTGAACACGGACGCGCAGGCGCTCCTCATGACCGAGGCGGACGTGAAGATCCACATCGGCTCGAAGGCCACGCGAGGTCTCGGCGCCGGCGCTGACCCGCGGGTAGGCCTCGCGGCCGCCGACGAGAGCCGCGACGAGCTGAAGGAAGCGCTCAAAGGTGCGGACATGGTGTTCGTGACCGCCGGTGAGGGCGGAGGCACGGGAACGGGCGGGGCTCCCGTCGTGGCGCAGATCGGCCGCGAGCTCGGAGCGCTGACCGTCGGCGTCGTCACGCGGCCCTTCGGGTTCGAGGGAAAGCTCCGCGGCGACCAGGCCGAGCAGGGCATCCAGGCGCTGCGGGACAGCGTCGACACGCTGATCGTCATCGAGAACGACCGCCTGCTGCAGGTGGTCGAGCGCTCGACGCCGGTGACCGAGGCGTTTCGAATGGTCGACGACATCCTGCGCCAGGGCGTGCAGGGCATCACCGACCTGATCACCGTGCCCGGCCTCATCAACCTCGACTTCGCAGACGTGCGCACGATCATGCGCGAGGCCGGCTCGGCGCTCATGGGCATCGGGTCGGCTCGCGGCGACAACCGGGCCGTCGAGGCCGCGCGCGCCGCCATCTCGTCGCCGCTCCTCGAGACGACCCTCGACGGCGCGACCGGAATCCTCCTCAACATCACCGGCGGCCCGGATCTCGGGCTCGCCGAGGTCGACGAGGCCGCCCAGGTCGTCACGAACGCGGCCGACTCGAACGCGAACGTCATCTTCGGCGCCGTCATCGACGACTCGATGGGCGATGAGGTGCGCGTGACCGCGATCGCCACCGGCTTCGGCGGGCGACCCCGGCGCAGGCGCGTCGAGGCGACTGCCGGCGTCGGCGCGTCGGAGCGCGAGCGCCCGTCGTTCGACGCGCCGAGCGTGCGCGACGTCGAGATCGACATCCCGTCCTTCTTGAAAGAGGACTGAGTCGCGTCCGAGGGTGCGCTACGACGCGGCCGCGAAGCGGTCGCCTTCAGGGATTTGACGCGACTGGAAACTCGGCGCTAGCCGATTTCCGGTCTTGCGCAAGCAGTAGAGTCGCGTCTCGTGGAGGCCACGCTGAAGCGCACGCCGCTCTTCGAGCGCCACGTCGCGCTCGGCGCGCGCATGGTGCCCTTCGCCGGCTACGAGATGCCCGTGCAGTACGAGGGCGTCATTGCCGAGCACAAGGCCGTGCGCACGAGCGCCGGAGCCTTCGACGTCTCCCACATGGGCGAGATGCACGTGGACGGCCCGACGGCCGGGGCGTTCCTCCAGTCCGTGCTGTCGAACGACCTCGACCGGCTCGAGGACGGAGATGCGCAGTACACGCTGCTCACGAACGACGACGGCGGGATCATCGACGACCTCATCGCGTACCGGCTCGCACACGGCCAGTTCTACCTCGTCGTGAATGCGTCGAACCGTGACGCGGTCTACGACTGGTTGAAGGAGCGCGAGCCGCGCGGGTGCGAGGTGCGCGACGCCTCCGACGACTACGGGCTGGTCGCGGTTCAGGGCCCCAGCGCGCTGGAGCGGCTCGGGCTTCCCGACGCTCCCGCGTTCACCCACGCGATGGGAGCGATCGACGGAATCGAGGTCATGGTCGCGCGCACGGGCTACACCGGTGAGCAGGGGGTCGAGCTCTGCTGCTCGGAGGACGACGCGGTCAAGCTCTGGGACGCGATTCTCGAACGCGGTGTCACACCATGCGGCCTCGGCGCGCGCGACACTCTCCGGCTCGAGGTCTGCTACCCGCTCCACGGCAATGACATCACGCCCGAGACGGATGCGATCTCCGCCGGGCTGGGGTGGGCATGCGCGCTCGAGACGGAGTTCACCGGGGTCGAGGCCCTGCGTCGCATCAAGGCGGACGGGCCGACGCGCAAGCTCGTCCCGTTCGTGATGGATGAGCGCGCTGTGCCGCGCCAGGGCATGCCAATCGAGGGCGGCGGCGAGGTCACGTCGGGGACGCACTCGCCGATGCTCGACGTCGGCATCGGGATGGGGTACGTCCCGACCGCGATGTCCGCGCCCGACTCCGAGCTCGTCGTCGACGTCCGCGGGAAGCCGCGTCGCGCGCGTGTCGTGAAGAAGCCGATCTACCGGAAGGAGACCTAGTGCCAGCGGCAGAGAGCTACCCGGACGACCTCCGGTATCACCCCGAGCACGACTGGGCACGCGTCGACGGTGACGAGGCGACGCTCGGGGTCACGTGGTTCGCGCAGGACTCGCTCGGCGAGCTCGTCCACTTCGAGGCGCCGGAGGCCGGCATGACGGTGACGAAGGACGAGTCGTACGGCGAGGTGGAGTCCGTCAAGGCCGTCTCCGACATCATCGCGCCGCTCTCCGGCGAGGTGCTCGAGGTCAACGCGAAGGTCGCCGACGAGCCGGAGACGGTCAACGACGATCCCTACGGCAAAGGCTGGCTCATCCGGATTCGCATGTCCGACGCGTCCGAGCTCGACGCGTTGCTGGACGCCGACACGTACCGCGCGCACGTCGCAGAGCAGTAGGCGCATGGGCTATCTGAGCCTGACCGACGCGGATCGCGCGGAGATGCTCGCCGCGATCGGCGTGTCGTCGATCGACGAGCTGTTCGAGCAGATCCCCCCGGGCGTCCGCTTCGGCCGCGAGCTCGACGTCCCACCCGCGCTCGGCGAGGCGGAGCTCGCTCGCCACCTCGAGGAGCTCGCCGCCAAGAACGTCCACACCGGCTCGGAGCTCTCGTTCGTCGGGGCCGGGATCTACGACCACTACGTGCCTTCCGTCGCCGACGTCGTGTTCTCCCGAGGGGAGCTCCTGACCGCGTACACGCCCTACCAGCCGGAGATGAGCCAGGGAACGCTACAGGCGATCTTCGAGTACCAGACGGTGATCTGCGAGCTGACGGGGATGGACGTCTCGAACGCGTCGGGCTACGACGGCTGCACGGTCGCCGCCGATGCGTGCTTCGTCGCGCGGCACGTCTCCGACCGCCGCAAGGTCGTGCTCGCGGAGACGCTGAATCCGCAGGTGCGCCAGGTCGTCAAGACGTACGCGCCGGGCTTCGGCCTCGAGGTCGTCGAGGTCCCCCACAGCGGGGGTGTCATCGACCCGGGCGAGCTCGCGAGGGCCTCGGCGGACGCGGCCGCGGTGTTCTTCCAGCAGCCGAACTACCTCGGGTGCCTCGAGGACGCGCCGGCACTGGCAGCGGCGGTCAACGAGGCGGGCGCGCTGTCCGTCGCGCACGTCGACCTCATGTCGCTCGGGGTGCTCGAGGCTCCGGGCGCGTACGGGTGCGCGATCGCCATCGGCGAGGGACAGTCGGCGGGGAACTGGCCGTCGTACGGCGGCCCGCACTACGGCTTCCTGGCAGCGCGTAGCGACTACGTGCGCCGCATGCCGGGACGCATCGTCGGCGAGACCGTCGATGCGGACGGCCGCCGCGCGTTCGTGCTCACCCTCCAGACCCGCGAGCAGCACATTCGCCGCGAGAAGGCGACCTCGAACATGACGACCAACCAGACGCTGCTCGCACTGGGCGGGCTGGCGACGCTGTCGTGGCTCGGGCCGCAGGGTCTGCAAGAGGTCGGGGAGACGTGCCTCGCGCTCGCCCAGTACGTCCGTGAACGGGTGCCGCTCGAGCCCGCGTTCGAGGCGGTGTCGTTCAAGGAGGTCGCGTTCCGGGCTCCGCTGCCCGCGCGGGAGGTGATCCGGCGCGCGCGCGAGCACGGCGTCAACCCCGGCTATGCGTTGGGCCGCGACTACGACGGGATGGACGACGTGCTGCTCGTCGCCGTGACCGAGACGAAGAGCGTCGAGGACGTCGATCGCCTCGCGTACGTCCTCGCCGAGGTGTGCGCGTGAGCGTCGAGCCCGGCACCGCCTGGCGCGAGACGCCGCTTATCTTCGAGCGGTCTCGCTCCGGCCGGCGCGCCGGCAGGCCGCCACGGCCCGACCTCCCGGTGCCGGAGATCGCCGAGGCGCTGCGCCGGTCGAGCGCGCCGCGCCTGCCCGAGCTGGCCGAGCCGGAGATCGTCCGCCACTTCACGGCGCTCGCCGACCGCACGTTCGGCGTCGACACCGGGTTCTATCCGCTCGGCTCCTGCACGATGAAGCACAACCCGCGGGTGCACGAGCGGCTGGCGGCGCTTCCCGGCTTCCGTGACCTCCACCCGCACGCCGACGACGAGGACGCCCAGGGCGCGCTCGAGCTCATGTGGCGCCTGCAGGAGATCCTGGCGGAGGTCGCCGGGCTCCCGGCCGTGACGCTGCAACCCGCTGCCGGCTCGCAGGGTGAGCTGACCGGGCTCATGCTCATGCGCGCGTACTTCGCCGATCGCGGCGAGGAGCGCGACACGATCATCACCGCCGACACCGCGCACGGGACGAACCCGGCGAGCGTGACCATGGCGGGCTATCGGCTCGAGAAGGTCGAGACCGACACGCGCGGGAACCTCGACCTCGATGACCTCCGCGGGAAGGTCGACGGGCGCACGGCGGGGCTGATGCTCACGAACCCGTCGACGCTCGGCCTGTTCGACGAGGGGATCGAGGAGGTTGCGCGGATCTTCCACGACGCCGGCGCGCTCCTCTACTACGACGGGGCGAACCTCAACGCGGTCGTGGGGATCTCGAGGCCCGGCGACATGGGCTTCGACATCGTCCACTACAACCTGCACAAGACGTTCTCTCAGCCGCACGGCGGAGGCGGCCCGGGCGGCGGGCCGGTGGCCGTGCGTGAGACGATCGAGCCGTATCTCCCGGCGCCCGTGGTCGTGCGCGACGGCGAATCGTTCCGGCTCGACCACGACCGGCCGAAGTCGATCGGCCGCGTGCGCGGCTTCGCAGGCCCGTTCGGCGTCTTCGTTCGCTCGTACGCGTACATGCGGGCCTACGGACCCGGGCTGCGCGAGATGTCCGAGGTGGCCGTCCTCAACGCGAACTACCTCCTCGCCCAGCTGCGCGACGACTACGACCTTCCGTACGACCGTCACTGCATGCACGAGTTCGTGCTCTCGGCGCGGAGCCTGAAGCGGGAGCATGGGATCACGGCCCTCGACGTCGCGAAGCGGCTGATGGACTACGGCATCCACCCGCCGACCGTCTACTTCCCGCTCGTCGTGCCCGAGGCGCTCATGATCGAGCCGACGGAGACGGAGCCGAAGGAGCGCCTCGACGACTTCGTCGACGCGATGCGGGCCATCGCACGCGAGGCGGCCGACTCGCCGGAGCTCCTGAAGGAAGCGCCGCACGGCCGGCCGGTGCGCCGGCTCGACGAGGTGCGTGCCGCGAAGCAGCCCGTCTTGCGATACCTCTTCGACGAGCACCCCGCGCTCGTCACGTAGCGGTCGGGGGGCTGCCAGAGCTCGAAGCGGTTGCCCTCATCGCCGCCCAGCCGAATCGCCGGACGGGCGCCTTCGGGCGGAAGAACACGTCGCCGATGCCTGTCACGCGCTCCGTCTGGGGGACACTGCCAGCTGGCGCACGCCGCCTCGATGTCCCGGCCGCGGGTGAGGCGCACAGTCGCCGGGATTCGCGCCCGGTCGAGCACCGACTTGAAACGCTCGATCAGCTCCCGCGACGAGCCCGCGTAGCTGGTGCGCGAGTGTGCGGAATGTCCCTTGAGACGCAGGCTAGTGTTCGGCGAATGAAGACCTTCAACCTGAATAGCGACGAGTGGGACGCGACGAGGGATCGCGAAGGCTGGCGCTGCAGCGGCACGCTGGTGGGCGAACGCATCGGCGGTGAGCTACTGGGCGCGACCATGTCGCAGATCGAGCCTGGCAGCAGGCTCTGGCCCTACCACACGCATTACCTCAACGAGGAATGGGTGATCGTGCTCCGCGGCGAGCCGACGCTGCGCACGCCCGAAGGTGAGCATGTTCTGGAGGAGGGTGACATCGTCTGCTTTCCGCGCGGCAAGATCGGTGCGCACCAGATCAGCAACCGAACGGACTCGCCTGTCCGCGTGGTCATGCTCTCCTCGATGATCCGGGGCGAGATCATCGAGTACCTGGACACCGGCAAGGTTCTCGCCAAGGGCGTCGACGACGAAGACGTCATGTTCGCGAGGCCCGGACCCGCGGTCGAGTACTGGGAAGGCGAGGACTAGGCGGCCGGCCCGACGGCTCTTGCGTCCGACGAGCAGAACCTCGCTTCGAGAGTGAGGTCGTTCGACTGGTCGGGCGTCCTACTGCTTGGGCCTATGAGCGTGTGGCGGCGAGCTGGCCGCAGGCCGCCTCGATGTCCCGGCCGCGCGTCAGCCGGACGGTCGCGGGAACGCCAGCCCGGGTGAGCACCTGCTTGAACCTCTCGATGGTCTCCCGGCTTGACCCGTCGTAGGCGGACCCCGTGGGGTTATAGGGGATCAGGTTGACCTTGAACGGGCAACCCCGATGCGTGGTGAGGTTCACCTTGGACGCCCTGGGGTCGAGGACGGCGGCGAGCGCCTTCGCGTCGGCGGCCGAGTCGTTCACGCCGGCCAGCATCACGTACTCGACGAAGACCTTCCGGCGGCGAAGCTCGACGTAGCGGCGACATTCGGCGAGGACGTCGCCGAGCGGATAGCGGTCGTTCACCGGCATGAGCTCCGAGCGCTTCGCCGGGTTGGCCGCGTGAATCGAGAGCGCGAGGCGGATCGGCTGGTCCACCTCGTCCACGAATCGCGTGAGACCTGGCATCCAGCCGACGGTGGAGATCGTCGTGCGGCGATGCGTGATTCCGAGATCGGGAAGCCGGCGGGCGGAGGCGACGACCTCGTCGTAGTTCAGGAACGGCTCGCCCATCCCCATGTAGACGGCGTGGTTCACCGCATCGCGCCGACGGAAGTGGAGCGCCTGGTCGACGATCTCGGACGCAGTGAGGTTCCGCCCGAAGCGCATGGCTCCCGTCGCGCAGAACGTGCACGTGAGCGGACAGCCCGACTGTGACGAGAGGCAGACCGACCGCCGACCGTCGCGGTAGCGCATGAGCACTGCCTCGACCGGGTGCCCATCCGCCGTGCGGAAGAGCGCCTTCACCGTGCCGTCCCTGGACTCGCGCTCGGTCACGAGCTCGAGCGTCGAGAACGGGACGGACGCGGCGAGGGTCGACCGCAGGTCCTTCGGCAGCGTCGTCATCTCCTCGTACGACGCCACCCCGCGCGCCGTCCACTCCCAGACCTGGCGTGCGCGGTAGGAGGGCTGCCCGCGATCGGTCAGCGTCCGTTCGAGGAGTGCGAGGTCCACGCGGCGGACGGTAGCGTCCCGAAGGTGATCGACCTGCGCTCCGACACCGCGACACGGCCGACCGAGGGCATGCGCCGCGCGATCGCGGAGGCGGCGGTCGGTGACGAGCAGAAGCGCGAGGACCCGAGCGTGAACGAGCTCCAGTCGCGCGTCGCCGGCCTGCTCGGGCAGGAGGAGGCGATCTTCCTCCCGACCGCGACGATGGCCAATCAGATCGCGCTGAAGATCCAGTCGCGGCCCGGCGACGTCCTCATCGCCGAGCAGCACGCGCACGTCGTCATCTACGAGTACGGCGGCGCTGCGGCGCACGCCGGGCTCGTGACGCTGGGACTGCCGGGCGAGGGCGGGCGCCTCACGTCGGAGCAGGTGCGCGCCGCGGCCGAGCCGAGCGCGAAGGTCGCCGATCAGCGCGCCACGGTGCTCTCGCTCGAGAACACGCACAACAGCTCGGGCGGCCGGGTCTGGGCGCTCGAGGCACTCGACGACGTCGTCGGGACCGCACGCGAGCTCGGGCTGGCCGTGCACCTCGACGGCGCCCGGCTCCTCAACGCGTCGGTCGCCCTCGGCGTTGCGCCGTCGGCCATCGCCGCGAACTTCAACACCGTGACGCTCTGTCTCTCGAAGGGGCTCGGCTGCCCGCTCGGAGCCCTCCTTGCAGGGTCACACGAGCTCATGGAGCGCGCGTGGCGCGAGAAGCACCTGTTCGGCGGTGCGATGCGGCAGGCGGGGATCGTCGCCGCGGCCGGGCTCTATGCGCTCGACCACCACGTCGACCGGCTCGCTGACGATCACGCGCGCGCTAAGACGCTCGCGCGGCGTCTCCACGAGGCGGGCGTCCCGGTCGATCTCGAGCAGGTGCAGACGAACTTCGTCCAGATCGACGCCGCCCCTCTCGGCCTCGACCGGTCCGACGCGCTGGCGCGGCTCGCGAGTCTCGGCGTCGGCCTCTCGGCCACGATTCATCCCTCCGTGATGCGCGCCGTAACGCACCTCGGGGTGACGGATGAGGACGTCGCCCGCGCCGCGGAGCTCATCCCGGAAGCGCTGCTCGCGACAACGCGCGCGTAGCTAGAGGTCGCCGGCGAGGAAGAACGCGACGACGATCACCGCGTAGCCCGCGAGGAGGAGGTAGCCACGGGCACGGGTCGATTGCCCACCGCCGATCACGAGCGCGGCGAACGCCACCGATCCGCCGAGTGCGGCGATCTCGATCGGCCGGAAGCTCAGTGAGAGCGGGTCGATGAGCCACGACAGGAGCGCGACCGCGGGAATGAGGAAGACCGCGACCTGAGCAGCGGACGCGAGCGCGATCTCGGCGGCCAGCGCGATCTTCCCCCGGTGAGCGACGACGACGGCGCCGCCGTGCTCTGCCGCGTTCCCGACGATCGCGACGATCACGGCCGACACGAAGAACTCCGAGAGACCGACCTTCTCGGAGAACACCTCGAGCGACCCGACGAGGATCTCCGCGACCAGCGCCGTAACCACCGTCGCAGCGGCGAGCACGCCGATCGCCGCGC
Organism: uncultured Gaiellaceae bacterium; assembly: GCA_963763465.1. Taxonomy (GTDB): domain Bacteria; phylum Actinomycetota; class Thermoleophilia; order Gaiellales; family Gaiellaceae; genus GMQP-bins7. Next base: position 106,650 of record CAVXOS010000008.1, read on the forward strand.
GCAGCGACCAGCCTTCGATCTCGTCGTCGGAGGCGACGTGCATCGTGTGGTGCCGTCGCAGCGAGTACCACGTGACGGCGACGTAGACGACCAGCAGCACGATCGAGATCCCGACGGACACCGCAGCGAGGGCGTCGGTGTCGGGGTCTCCGCCCCAGCCCGGCACGGATGGGACGAGGAAGAGCAGCGTCGCGAGGGCGATCAGCCCGATCGAGAGGAAGCTCGAGTAGCGATCGAGCGGACCTCGGCCTCCGGCGACGAGCGAGGCGCCGAGCACGAGGAGGAGGTTCCCGACCACGCTTCCCGTGAGCGACCCACGGACGACCGCGGTGAGACCGTCGTTCACGGCGATGAGCGCGATGATGAGCTCGGGCGCGTTCCCGAACGTCGCATTCAGGAAGCCGCCGATACCCGGGCCCGTGTGCTCCGCGGCGTGCTCTGTCGCCTCTCCGATCAGCCACGCGAGCGGCACGAGGGAGAGCGCGGCGAGGACGAACTCGAACGTCTCCGGCGGATGCGCCACGTAGTGCAGCGCGATCGTGAACGGCGCGAGCGCGAGCGACGCGAAGAGAGCCTTCCGTACCACGCTCGCGGACCCTACCGACAGGTCTCGCACCCACTTCGCCCTGTCGCACTGCCTGAAAACCGCGTGCTTGTCAAGTCTTGCGCGCGGCGGTCAACGGTGAACACAATCGGGTCGTGACGGACATCGTGGCAGGGGTCGAGCTCCCGCTCCGCATCCAGGACGAGGTGGCGTGCCGCCACTGCGACGTCCATTGCGAGAAGGTCGTCTATCCAGCCGCCTGCCTCCGCATGGCCTGCCCGTTCGTCTACGCGTACGAGGCCTGGGGCCACACGTACGTCGGCTGCATGCAGAAGATCTACGACGTCGAGATCGATCTCGACCTCCTCGAGCAGGCCGAGTCGGGACGCGGCGGCTTCGGTGCCGTGCGCGCGCGGCGGGCGCCGCTCCCGATGTGCGACGTGGAGGTCGTCGGGACGTACCCGCATCGCGAGGACGATCTCGGCTGTCGCATCCCCGAGTTCCACGAGCTGCCCCGCGAGCGGGCGACGTTCCGCGTGTTCGCGACCGTCGACTCCTAGCGTCGAGCCCAGCGCCTCTTGCCGCGCCGGTGGAGCGCGCGCAAGCGGTGGAGGTCGTCGGTGGCCTCGCCGTTGTCCTCCCACGTCTCGGTGATCGCGGGAAGCCCGGCGAAGGCGGGATGGCCGAGGAACGTCGCGAGCCCGTCCGCGATGAGACCCTTGCCCACGAGCTCGTGCCGGTCGCGATTCGAGCCCATCGGCGTCCGGGAGTCGTTGACGTGCAGGAGCCGTACGCGGTCGAGGCCGATACGCGCGTCGAGGTCGGCCAGCGCGGCGTCGAGGGCGTCCGCGCTCGCGACGTCGACGCCCGACGCCCACCAGTGGCACGAGTCGAGGCAGAGGCCGAGCCGCGGATGGCGGTCGACGGCGTCCGACAGCGCGGCGAGCTCCGCGATCGAGCGGCCGATCGTGCCTCCTGCGCCGGCGGCGTTCTCCATGCACAGCCAGAGGTCCTCGGTGGTGAGCTCGAGAAGCTCGCGCAGCGCGGGCTCGACGAGCGCGACGGCATCCTCGAAGCCGAGGCCCAGATGGGAGCCGACGTGGAAGACGACCGCGTCGGAGCCGAGCGCGTCGGCCGTCTGCATCGTCGCGCGCAGCGCCGCGAGGGAGCTCTCGCGGACGGCGGCGTCTCGGCTGGCGAGGTTCACGAGGTAGAGGGCATGGCACGACACCGCCCTGACTCGTGCCTGCCGGCGACGCTCACGGAAGCGGGCGATCTCCTCCGGTGCGTGCTCTGTCGGCCTCCACATGCGCGGGCTCTGCGTGAAGACCTGGACGGCGTTTCCGCCGATCACCTCGACCCGATCGATCGCCTTGGAGATGCCCGCGGCCGCAGAGACATGGGCGCCGAAGAGCACGCGGCGACGATACTGCCGCCGTGCCCGTCCGCGTTCGCATGGCGCCGTCGCCCACAGGGCTCCTCCACATCGGGGGAGTGCGCACCTTTCTCTTCAACTGGCTCTTCGCGCGTGGCCAGACGGGCGAGTGCCTGCTGCGCATCGAGAACACCGACACGAGCCGTGAAGTCGCGGAGTCCGTCGAGCAGATCGAGCGCTCGTTGCGCTGGCTCGGCATCGAGTGGGACGGTGACACGACGTTCCAGCTCGACGTCATGGACCGAGCGAGAGAGGAAGCGCGGCGGCTCGTCTCCGAAGGCACTGCGTACGAGGACGACGGCGCGATCCGCATTCGCATGCCCGACGCGGGCTCCACCGACTGGGATGACGCGATCAAGGGCCGCATCGAGGTGCCGAACGCGGAGCTCGAGGACGTCGTGCTCGTGCGCTCGGACGGGAGGCCGACGTACAACTTCGCCTCGCCGCTCGAGGACTGGATCGACGGGATCACGCACGTCATCCGCGGCGACGACCACGTCTCGAACACGCCGAAGCAGATCAACGTCCTGCGCGCGCTCGGAGCGGAGCCGCCCGTCTACGCCCACGTTCCGAGCGTCTTCGGCGCGGACGGCAAGAAGCTCTCGAAGCGGCACGGAGCGGTGTCCGTGGACGAGTTCCGGGCGGACGGCTACGTCCCCGAGGCGCTGATGAACTTCCTCGCGCTGCTCGGCTGGGCGCCGGACGGCGAGACGACGATCATGTCCGCGGACGAGCTGGTCGAGCGCTTCTCGCTCGATCGCGTCGGCTCGAGCCCGGCGACGTTCGACTACGCGAAGCTCGACTGGATGAACGGCGTCTATTTGCGCGCGTTCGCGCCCGACGAGTACGCGACGCGCCTCGACGGCTACGTTCGCGAGCAGGGGCTCGACTGGCCCGAGGAGCGCGTGCGCGCCGCGGCGCCGATCGTGCAGGAGAAGATCGGCCGCTTCGGAGAGTTCCCGGGGTTCGCCGGGTTCCTCTTCCACGACGTCGAGCCGGACCCGGCGCTCCTCGACGCGCGGATCCTGACCGCAGCGACCGAGGCGCTCGGTGGGGTGGACCCCTGGACGACCGACTCGATCGAGGACGCGCTGAAGCAGCTCTGTGACGAGCTCGGCGAGAAGCCGCGCACCGTCTACCTGCCGATCCGCGTCGCCGTGACCGGGTCTCGTGTCTCACCCGGCCTCTACGAGAGCCTCGAGCTGCTCGGTCGTGACGCGACGCTCGCGCGGCTTCGGGCCGGCGTCGACGCAGCGTCGTGAGTGGCCTGCGCGATCTCGTCGGCGTCGAGCTCGGCCCGACGTCGTGGCTCGCTGTCACGCAGGAGCGCATCGACGCGTTCGCGGCCGCGACGAGCGACCCGCAGTGGATCCACGTCGATCGCGAGCGGGCGGCCGAAGGGCCGTTCGGAACGACGATCGCGCACGGCTTCCTCACGCTGTCGTTGTGCGTGGCGATGCTCGGCGAAGTGCTCCCGTCGAGCGGCGGGATGAGCGTCAACTACGGCGTCGACCGCGTCCGCTTCCCGGCGCCGGTTCCGTCCGGAGGGCGCGTTCGCGGTCGCTTTCGCGTCGCCTCTATCGACGAGACGTCTCGCGGAGTTCGTGCGGTGATCGAGGCGACGGTCGAATGTGACGCCGTCGAGAAGCCGGTGTGCGTGGCCGAGCTCGTCGTGTTGACAGTGCCCTAACAAGCCCTGGCGCTCGTCGAGCGCTCTGCTACCCTGCGCCGCCGTGGGACGTGGAGGAGCACGCTTCGTGCGCTTGGCGCTGATAATCGCGCTGACCGCGGTCGTCGCGGGCGTTGGCGCTACGACCGCGCACGCGCTCGCTTTTTCGGAAGCGATCTGTCCCGGCGAGGGTACGACGGAGGCGGACCCGAAGACGTGTCCCTCTGGCCTCGTAGGAGCCGGTTCATTCGGTTCAGCTAAGCGGCCGCAGTGGTTGCTGGCCGGAGGACGGCGCGAGCCCCGAGAACATGGTCTCGTTTTCCGCTTCAGGGCTACCGCCGGGGCTCACACTGTCTTCGAGCGGACTCTTCAGCGGTACCGCCAACGCAGGCGGGTACCTGGATGTTCTGCGGTGACGATGAGAGATCACTGCTGGAGTCTCGTGGTGCACAGACGACAAGCACACGGCCAGCGCGATCTTCCGGATCAGCCATTGATCCGGGTCTCCGGATCGTCACGAACTCCATTCCGCAGGGTGCCACCGTCGGTGCTCCGTACTCCGCGACGCTCGACGCGCAGCTCGTCACGAGTGTCAACCCACCGTCGGGCTCAACCCCTGCTCCGGGCTCGCTCGACGTGGTCCAGTGACTCAGGGCACGCTTCCGCCGGGGCTCACGCTGGCGAACGGCGGTCTCTCGGGCACACCGACCACCGAAGGTTCGTACACCTTCCAGGTGCAAGGCCGCGACTCGACGCGAGCCGCAAGCACGCACAGACGTACGCGCTGACGGTGCGGCAGCCGCTGAAGGTCACGCCGGCAAAGCCACTGGCGACACCGCCGCTTTCGACCGCGTGGGAGGCGGGGGTTGCGTTCACAGCCAAGCTCACGCCTTCGGGCGGGAGCGGCACGTACACGTTCACGCTCGGTACCGGAACGTTGCCCACGGGCCTGGCTCTGGCCCCGACGGGACCCTGTCCGGAACGCCCAGCACGGCCGGGGTGTTCCGTGCGACCGTGAAGGTGGTGACAGCGAGGGTCGTACGACCGACTACGCCGCGAACTTCGGCGTCGCGGCGCGCCTCGCGGTGAGCACGCTCGCGCTGCGGCCCGGCAAGGTCGGTCGCGTGTATCGGGCGAAGGTCTCCTCGTCGGGTGGCGTGCTCCCGCGCAAGTGGAAGAATCGCGAAGGGTCCGCTCCCGAAGGGAATCCGCTTCGATCGGGGCCTCGGCGTCCTCAGCGGCACGCCGACCAGGGCCGGTCGCTATCGCGTGACCTTCCAGGTCACCGACGGGCTCCGGGTCGTCGCGAAGAAGACGCTTCGCATCGACATCCTCGACGCGTAGCCGACCGTTCTGGGCGGGCGTTCCGTTCCCGCCATAGACTCGAGCGGTAACCGTCGAGAGGAAGAGCTCATGCACGCGCGACTCGTCACCATGTCCGGCGCGGGGTCGGAGAAGCGGGAGAAGGCGCTCGAGCTGATCAACGGCACCGTGATCCCGACGCTGCGCGAGTACGACGGCTTCGTCGGGTATCTCGCCCTCTGGGACGAGGCGAACGAGGAAGCGAAGGCGATCCTGCTCTGGGACAGCGAGGCAGCGGCGACGTCCGCCGAGGAGACCTTGGCGGAGCGGCGCAGGCAGTTCGCGGGCGGCGTTGGTCTCACCGTCGAGTCCGCCGATCTGTACGAGGCGCTGGTCTTCGAGCTGGCGTGACGGACACACCCGGGAGCGTCTCCAGGCCCAGAAGGGTGGGCCGGCCCCAATGGTGCCGGGGCCGGCCGTTTCGTTGCTGCTAACCCGGGGGATTCGCCGGGTTGTGACCGCCTCTGCAGCCGAACTCGAAGAACGTGCCCGGGCCCGTGCCGTGTCCGGGAGCACCTCGTGAGCCTGCCGGCGTCTGCGTCCGCGGGCCGACCGGGCCTTCGCCCTCCGTCTGGTCGTTCAGCCCGCTGAAGGCACACGCCGAGTTGGCGTTCGCGGGCGCAGCCGTGGGCTTGCCGTTCCCTGTGACCTCACCGGCAAACGCGGAGCCGGCAGTCACTGCTGCGAAGACCAGGGCGCACAACACACCCATGAGCCATGACTTCATGCTCATTCTTCCCCCTCCCGTCGTTGGATCGACGTCCTGGTGACGCCAGCCGCACCTACTGCTTGCAGCTGCGCCGTCAACGGCTCACCCTTCCCCGGAGCCGAGACACTGGATCTACGCTGCTCGCATCGTGCGCCGACCCATCTCAGTGGCCCTCGTCGTCCTCGGGACAGCGATCGTCGGGTTCAACCCGGCTCGCTGGGACGCCGTGATCGTCGTCCTTCCCCGGAGTCACGGGGTACACGTCCACGAGCTCATCGGGACCATGCTGGTCGCGCTCGGCACCGTCATCCTCTGGCGTTCGCCACGAGCAATCGACTAGATCCGGCGCGCCACAACGTGCGTGCGCGAAGGGCTCGTGCGCCGGACACGTCGCGCTACGCTCGACGGATCGTGCAGACACCCCTCCGAGCCGGGTCGAGAACCGACGCTCTGTAGGGCATGGGCATCGACGAAGAGCAGTTCCAGTCGCTGCTCGAGCAGGTGCTCGAGCTGCACAAGCGTGCGGACGAGCTGACGCGGTCGAGCACCCGAATCCACGCGCACGTTCGCGCCCGACTGAGCTGGGACCGGGCTGTGCCGTCGCTTCCGTCAGAGCAGACGCGGATCGCGGACGAAGTGGTGGAGATCCTCGCGAAGCCGCGCCTCTCGTCACCGCAATCCCGCCAGCTTCGACGCGCGTTCTTCGGAAAGTAGGCCGAGCCGGCAACCCAACCGCGTCCCCAGTTCAGGGGAGGGGATGAGGACGCCAATGACCGGCCCGGCCGTGAAAGCGTTCGCCGCGCGCCGGTCACGCCCTCTATCCGATGCGCGGCATCGCGCGTGCGGCGCCTCGTCGCTGCGCGTCGTGCGTTTCGCGGTTCGTCTCGGCGGGAATGCGGGTCCGCGTCGCGTTCGGCGACGGAAATCACGCAGCGCACGGAGGGAGAATCGATGGCAGATCCAGCAGCAACGGCCGATGGTGAGCAGGTCAACTCGACGCCCGAGACGGACGACGAAGAACAGGTCTCGCGCCTCAGGCGTTACGACAAGCGGATCGAGGAGTGGCTGGCCTCGCTCAAGGAGGAAGCCGGCCAGCGCTCGCCGGAGGTGCTCGGCGCACTCGCGGCGAAAGCGCACGACGTCGCGCACTACCTCGAACGGATGGCAGAGCAGGCTCGCTCGAAGACAACGAGCGCTCGACGAGTCGCCCGCCTTGCCGACAGCAGGCGCCCCCGCAGCGGAGCGGTCGGAGGGTCCGCCGACCGGCTGAGTCGCTCGCCCGTCGTAGCGGTTCCGGTGCGGACGGCCCAGTGCGGCTGGGCGACACGATCTCGCTGCCGCTCGCGCGGAAGCACTAGGGTCGCCCCGACCCGTCCACTCACAAGAGGGAGTGCTGCATGAGCATCGTCGTTCGATTCAGCCCCACCAACGTCGACCGCCAGAAGTACGACGAGAGCCTGCGCCGGCTCGAGCAGGCGGGGCTATGGCCCAATCCGGCAGGTCTCCAGCTCCACGTCGCCTTCGGAGACGAGAACGACCTCCGCGTGAGCGAGATCTGGGCTTCCAGGGAGCAGTTCGAGGCATTCGGTGCCGGCCTCATGCCGATCCTCACGGACGTCGGTATCGAGTTCTCCGGCGAGCCCGAGGTGTTCGAGGTTCACAACCTCGTCAGGTCCTGACGGAAGGGCACAGGCTCCACGCTCGTCGTCGAGTCGGTGCTCCCGCCCGGATTGGCCCCTTCGCCGCGGCCTCGAGAGGCAGAACTGCCTGGAAGAAGCCGCAACCTCGCACGGGCGAGGTTGCGGCGTTCCTCCGTGTCGGACCGA
>CAVXOS010000009.1:0-80630 GCA_963763465.1 uncultured Gaiellaceae bacterium
GACCTGCCTACGCCTTAGGGTCGTCCGCATGAATAGACAACAGCTCGGTCTCTGGGGAACGTTCGCCTTTGCCACGCTGGCTGTGGTGGGCATGTTGGTGCAGGTCTACCTCATCGGGGGCTACATCTTCGGTGAGACCGGTTGGCTGACCACACACAAGGATCTCGGCAAGGTCGTGCACCTGTTCTACGTGCTGACATTCGTCGCCGCGCTCGTCGGTGCGTGGCCCAACTGGCGACGGACCGGGTGGCCGTTCGCACTCGCCGCGGTCGGCACGGTGCAGGCGTTCCTTGCCGGCCGCGGAGACATCAGCGACGGCAGCGACGCCGCCGTGCATGCGTTCCACGCCGCGCTCGTCCCGATCGTCTTCGTCATCGCGTTCCTGATCGCGTGGCGCACCTGGAAGATGCTCCAGGGCACGTCCGCGACCACCGAAACGCCGACGACCTAACGCGACTCCGACACTGGCGCGCGGCCGAGCTCAGGCCGTGCGCCGCTGGCGGAGATGCCTGACGACCTCGATGGCGAGGCCGACGGAGAGCGCGATCCCGAGGGCGACCAGGAGCCCGAGGAACGCGTGGTCCTCGAAGGTCTTCCCTCCGAAGTACCCGAGGAGGGCGGCGTACGAGGCCCAGATGCAGCCCGCCGCGATGTCGTAGACGATGAAGCGCCGCCACGGAAACGTCGGGATGTAGCCGGCGGAGAACGTCACCGCCGTCCGGCCGCCGGGAATGAAGCGGCCGATGATGATGATGTAGGCGCCGCGCTCGTCCAGCATGCGCTCGGCCCAGAGGAGCCGCGCCTGCGACTTGGGGCCGCTGAACCAGCGTTTGACCGTGCGCTCACCGACGAGCGAGCCGAGAGCGAAGCAGATGTTGTCGCCGACGACCGCACCGGCAGCGGCCGCGACCATCACGAGCGGGAGGCTCAGGTCGCCCGACGCAGCGAGGTTCCCGCCGAGGATCACGACCGTCTCGCTGGGAACGAGCGGGAAGAACGCGTCGACAGCCGCCACGCCGAAGATCACGAAGTAGCTCCACCACGCGCCCGAGACCCAGTCGGCGATCTGGTTGAAGTCGAGCCAGCTCGGCATTCGGGCATTTCGCAGATCCAGCGCCGACGTTGTCGCGACGACCGCGCGGGCGAAGCCCGCGCGCTTCGGGATCGTCGCGATCGAGAAGCTGCGCTCGCAGCTTCTCGATCTGCGGGTAGAGCGAGCGCAGAGCGGCGATGATCCCCCGATGGGCTTCCTCCCGCTCGACGGCACGCGTGTGATCGACGTGACGACGTCGATCGCCGGGCCGTACTGCGCCGAGATCCTCGCGGCACTCGGTGCGGACGTGGTGAAGGTCGAGCGGCCGGACACGGGAGACGATGGCCGCGCGTGGGGCCCCCCGTTCTGGAACGGCGAGAGCGCCATGTTTCTCGCCGTCAACGCCGGAAAGCGCTCGCTAGCCGTGTCTCTGAGCGACGAGCGCGGCCGCGACGTCGTGCTGCGGCTCGCGCGAGAGCGCCGACGTCTTCCTCCAGAGCCTGCGACCCGGCCTGGCGGAGCGCCTCGGTCTAGGCGCGGACGCGTTGGGGACTCGCAATCCGAGGCTCGTCTACTGCTCGGTCGGTGCGTACGGCCAGGTCGGCCCACTCGCGGACGAGCCCGGATACGACGCCCTCATGCAGGCGGCGGGTGGACTCATCAGCATGACCGGAGAGCCGGGGCGTCCGGGAGTTCGCGTGGGGTCGTCACTCATCGACATGGGGACCGGCATGTGGTCGGCGCTCGGGATCGTCTCCGCGCTGCTCGAACGTGAGAAGACCGGCCGCGGCACCGTGGTCGACTCATCCCTCTACGAGACCGCCCTCGGCTACATCGGCTACCACCTCGTCGGCTACCTCGCGGACGGGACGGTGCCGACCGGGCAGGGAACGACGTTCCCGATGGTCGCGCCCTACCAGGTCTTCCCCACCCGCGACGGCGAGCTGATGGTCGCCGGCGGAAACGATCGGCTCTTCGGCCGGCTCTGCGAGGCGCTCGAGCTGCCCGAGCTCGTCACGGACGAGCGCTTCCGGACGAACCCCGATCGCGTGCGGAACCGGGAGGCGCTGGTCGGGCTCGTGTCGACGCGGCTCCGCAGAGCGCGACACGGCCGACTGGCAGGAGCGCCTGACCGCTGCGGGCGTTCCGGCCGCCCCCGTCGCGGACGTCGCCGACGTCGTCGCCTCGGAGCAGACGACGGCGCTCGGCTTTCTCCAGAGCGTCGAGCACCCGACGATCCCCGACCTGCGCCTGCCGGCGCTCCCGCTCTCGTTCGACCGCGTCCGGGCGACGCACCGCTCCGGCCCCCCACTCGTGGGCGAGGACACAGTCGAGATCCTCGGCGAGCTCGGCTACTCGGAAGCGGAGATCGAGGAACTCGCCTCGGACGGCGTCATTCGTACGCGATAGCGCGGAGCGGATCGAGCTTGGCGGCTCGCCGGGCCGGGAAGATCGCGGCGACGATCCCCACGACGATCGCCGCGATCACGAAGATGATCACCTGCGTCGTCGGGAACGAGAAGACGAGGAAGTCGACCCGAGCGATGAGCAGCGCGGCCAGGACGATGCCGAGGGCGATGCCCAGCGCGGCGCCGATGAGCGCGGTGATCACGCTCTCGTGCCGGATCATGCGGCGCACCTGACGGCGGGTCATCCCGATCGCGCGCAGCATCCCGATCTCACGCGTCCGCTCGAAGACGGTCAGGACGAGCGTGTTCACGATCCCGAAGAGGCTCACGATCACCGAGAGGGCGAGCAGGACGTAGAGGATGTTGAGCACGGAGCTGAGCCCCGAGATCTGGTCGTCGATGAACTTCTGGCGCGTCGCGGCCTTCGCGTTCGGGAAGTCCGCTAGCGCCGCGTCGAGCGCGGCCTGATTGGCGTCCGTCGTGCCGCCTTCCATCTTCACGAAGGAGTAGAGGTTGCGCGGCTGCGGGTTCTGGCTGTCCCAGGCCTCCGTCGACATCGTGACGTTCCCGAACGGCGAGCCGCCCGTCGGAGGATCGAAGATGCCCTTGACCACGAACGACTTCGTGATCCCGTTCGCGAACGTGACATCCACGGGAGAGCCGACCTCGAGATCGTGGTCGTCGGCGAACGAGTCGTCGACGAAGATGCCGTTCGCGCCGAGGCTCGAGAAGACCTCCTGCGACCCGACCTTCCAGTCGAGCTCGATCACCTGCGCCGCGCCGGGATCGACCGCGGTCGAGAACACGCTGTCGCCGAAGACGAGCGTCTCACCCGTTCTCACGTTGCCGATTGCCGTCACGCCCGGCGCCTTGGCGGCGGCCTCCGCCGCATCGATCGGGATCGGCGAGAAGTTGTTTTGCGCGGTGATCGCGTAGTCACCGACGAAGAGGTCGTTCACGGAGTCTTCGAACGACGCGATGATTCCCGCCGCGAGCGTCGCCACGAGCGTCACGAGCGCGAGCCCGATCATCAACGCCGCCGCGGTCGACGCGGTGCGCTGAGGATTCCGCCGCGCGTTCTCGGTGCCGATCCGGGTCGTCGACCGGTCCGGGATGACACCGGGGAACTCCATCGGCCACTCGGGCGTCCAGCTGCTGACGGCCCTGCGAAGCCACATCGCGAGCACGATCACGAGGAGAAGCGGGTTGATGAGCGCGCCGCCGATGAACGCGAGGATGCGGAGGAGCGCTGACCCCGGTCCCCAGGCGCCGTAGCGCAGCAGCCAGTACGGCAGCGTGAAGAAGGGCCAGAAGATCACCGCCAGCAGGAAGACGGCCCAGCGCGACACGGGCGACACCAGGGACGACAGGCGGGGAATGAGGCGCGTCGTGACGCGAGCCACACCGAAGAACACGAGGAGCACGCCGACGCCCATCCACAGCAGGACGCTCGTCGTGCCGAGCCCCGGCACGAAGAGCCCGTACAGGAGCGCGGCGAATCCGAGTGCGCCCGACACGAGCGCGCCGATCGTCCTCGACGGAAAGAGCGCGCCGCCGAACAGGACGAGGAGGAGGCCCAGGACCGACAGGAGGATCGTCACGAGCGTGTTGACCGGTGTGGCCGAGATCCCGAGCACGCCGACGACGACGCCGACCGCCGTGACGACGGCGCCGCGCAGCGTGCCCCGGATGCGGTCGAGCGGCTCGCCGGGCAGAACCGCTCCCTCGCGGACGGCAGCGATGGGCGGCACGGTGGTCGCGCGGATGCCCGGATAGATGCTCGCGAGCAGGGTGACGAGGATTCCGACGGTCAGCGCGATCACGGCCGCACGCGGCTCGAACACGAGACCGGAGTTCGGCAACGTGAAGCCGACGGCGTCGAACAGCTTGAAGAGACCCTTCGCGAGGAGCAGCCCGAGGAAGAGGCCGACGGTCGACGCGACGACTCCGACGACGAGCGCTTCGACGACGATGGACCCGAGGATCTGGCGGTTGGTCGCACCGATGGTTCGCAGGGTCGCGAACTCGCGCGTGCGCTGCGCGATCGTGATCGAGAGCGAGTTCGCGATCACGAAGGACCCCACGAAGAGCGCGATCCCGGCGAAAGCGAGCAGGAACGTGCGGAGGAACGAGATGAAGTCGTTCGTGTCCGCCGCATCGTCTTGTGCTTGCTGGCTCCCCGTCAGCACCTGTGCGGTGGGTGGGAGGATCGCGCTCGATCTCGTCGACGAGCTGCGCGTCCGTGACGTCCGGCTTCGCGGCGACTGCGATCTCGTCCAGCTGACCGACCTTCCTGAAGAGACGCTGCGCCGTCGGCAGGTCGAACCCCGCCAGCGTCGCGCCACCGATCGTGAGGCCCGAGCTGAACTGGACGACGCCCGAAACGCGCATCTCGGCGACCGGGCCCTCCGCCTGCACGCCGATCTTCTCACCGACAGTGAAGTCCTGCTCGGAGGCGGTCTCCTTGTCGACCACGACCTCGTTCGGACCGGGCCAGCTGCCGTCCACCAGCGTCAACGGATTGAACACCGAGTCGCCGTTGGCGATGGAGAAGCCCAGGTTCGGCGCGCCGCCCGACACGATCGCTTTCCCGTCGTCACCGATGAGCTGCGTCGCATCGGAGTCGACGCTGCCCTCGGCCTCGGCGACACCGGGCAGCGCCTGCACCTGCGGCAGCAACGAGTCGTCGAGCGTCGGCGGGCTGAGGCCGTCCTGATCGCTCAGATCGACGGCCGACTTGCCGGAGATGACTGCGTTGGAGCCTGCCCGGATGTCCGTGAAGATCCTGTCGAACGCCTGGTCGATCGAGTCCGTGAGAACGTACGTGCCGCTGATCATCGCGACACCGAGCACGATGGCGATCGCGGTCAGGGCCGTGCGCAGCTTGCGGCTCAGGAGCCCGCGGATAGCGAACTTGGTCACGCTGCGGCGAGCTCGTCCATAACGCTGTGGATCGTGTGCGCATCGCACTCGCCGAGCTCGCGCACGATCAGGCCGTCGGCGAGGAAGAGCACGCGATGCGCAACGGCTGCCGCGCGTGCGTCGTGCGTGACCATCACGATCGTCTGGCCGTACTCGTCGACCGAGCGCCGGAGCAGCTCGAGGATCTCCGCGCTCGTGGACGAGTCGAGGTTGCCGGTCGGCTCGTCCGCGAACAGGACCGTCGGGCGCGAGACGAGCGCGCGCGCGATCGCGACCCGCTGCTGCTGGCCGCCGGAGAGCTCCGCCGGGCGATGCGACAGCCGGTCGCCGAGCCCGACGTCCGAGACGAGCTGGTCGAACCACGCGCTGTCCGGCTTCTCACCCGCGATGGTGAGCGGGAGCAGGATGTTCTCCTTCGCGTCGAGCATCGGCAGCAGGTTGAAGAACTGGAAGACGAAGCCGATGTGCTCGCGGCGCAGCTTCGTCAGATCGTTGTCGCCGAGCGTCGTGATCTCGGTGCCCGCGATGCCGACCGAGCCGGCCGTGGGCTTGTCGAGCCCCGCGAGGATGTGCATCAACGTCGACTTGCCCGACCCCGAGGGGCCCATCACCGCCGTCGCCTTGGCAGGCGCGATCTCGACCGTGACGCCGCGCAGCGCGTCGACGGCCGTGTCCCCTTCTCCGTATCGGCGCGTCACGTCATGCGCGACCACGACCGCTCCGTTCTGGCTCTCGCTCATTCCTGGTGGCTCCTCTCCCATCGCGAGCGGCGAAGGCTACCGAGTTCACCCTTTCGGCTCTTTGCCAACAGCCGGTCGGTCGACCACAGTGCGAGGGTGGAGACGCTCCTCGAGATCAAAGGTGCGCTCGGGCGTGCCCGCGCGTCGACCGAGGAGCTGCTCGCACCCGTCCCGGACGACGACCTCGTGGCCCAGATCGCGCCCGGCGTCCCGCCGCTCGCCTGGAGCTACGCGCACGTCGCCCGCTTCGAGGAGCTCTGGATCCTTCGCACCGTCGGAGGGTCGCGTCCGATCCCCGACGCTCACGACCACGTCTACGACGCGTTTCGCCGCGAGCGGTCGAACGGCGCGAAGCTGCCGACCCTGAACCCCTCGGCCGTGCGCGCCTACGCCGAGGACGTGCGCGAGCGGTCGCTCGACATGCTCGAGCGCATCGATCTCGAGGCCCCCGACGTCCTCGTCCGCCGGGGTTTCGTCTTCGGCCTCGTTCTCCAGAACGAGCTCCAGTCGCAGGAGTCGATGCTCGAGGCGCTGCAGTCGGGCACGGGACGCGAGTACCCGGTCGTCGAGCACTCGGCCCCCGATCGCGCACCCGGCGGGCCGGAAGAGATCGACGTGCCCGGCGGCTCGTTCACGCTCGGCGCGGTCCACGAGCCGTGGGCGTACGACAACGAGCTCGAGCCGCACGAGACGGAGCTTCCCGGTTTCCGCATCGACCGCGCGCCGGTGACCAACGGCGAGTTCGCCGAGTTCCTCGACGCCCGCGGCTACCGCGCCCGCAAGCACTGGAGCGCTGCCGGCTGGGACTGGCGCGAGCGCGAAGACGTGACGGCGCCGCTGTACTGGGAGCGGTCGAGCTACGGCTGGGAGCGCACCGGCTTCGGCCGGCGCGAGCCGATCACGCCGTGGGAGCCCGTCCAGCACGTTTCCTTCCACGAGGCCGAGGCGTTCGCCCACTGGGCGGGAAAGCGGCTGCCGACCGAGATCGAGTGGGAGCGCGCCGCGGGCTGGCACGACCACGAGGGGAAGTTCCGGTACCCGTGGGGCCAGGCCTGGATGGGCTTCGAGGCGAGCCTCGATCGGCGCCGCTTCTCCCCCGCTCCCGCCGGCTCGTACGCCGGCGGCGTCAGCCCGGTCGGGTGCGTGCAGATGGCCGGCGATGTCTGGGAGTGGACGGCGTCGGCGTTCCAGCCCTATCCGGGCTTCGTCCCGTTTCCGTATCCGGAGTGCTCCGAGGTGAACTTCGGGGACGACATGCGCGTCCTGCGCGGCGGCTCGTGGGCGACCGACGCGCTCGTCGCGCGAACGTCATTCCGGCGGTGGGAGAGCCCGGAGCGCCGCGAGCCGTTCGCCGGCTTCCGCTGCGCACGCGACGCGTAACGCAAGGGGGACAAATTGTCGCGATGACCGCGGCTGCGAAGCAGCCGCCTTCAGGGATCTTCGCGCGACGGGAAGCCCGCGCGAGCGGACTTCTCCGGTCTTGCGCAGACTACGAGCGCATGAGCGCGACGGCGCCCGTGAGCACCTCGCCGAGGATCCCGGTGATCTCGTCGAACTCGGCCTGGCCGGCGACGAGCGGCGGCGAGATCTGGATCACCGGGTCGCCGCGATCGTCGGCGCGGCAGATCATGCCGGCGTCCCAGAGGGCGTCCGAGAGATAGCCGCGCAGGAGCTTCTCGCACTCCTCGTCCGAGAACGTCTCCCGCGTGTCCTTGTCCTTCACGAGCTCGATCGCCCAGAAGAAGCCAGTCCCACGCAGGTCGCCGACGATCGGCAGGTCGAGGAGCTGAGCGAGCGTCGCGCGGAACGCGTCCTCGTTCTCGCGCACGTGCTCGAGGATCCGCTCGCGCTTCATGATCTCGATGTTCTTGAGCGCGATCGCGCACATCACGGGATGGCCGCCGAACGTGATGCCGTGCGAGAACATGGACGTCTGGCCCATGAACGCCTCCATCACCTTGTCCGTCGCGACCACCGCGCCGAGCGCGGCGTACGACGAGGACAGGCCCTTCGCACTCGTGACGATGTCCGGGCGAATGTCGTACCGCTCGGAGGCGAACCAGTAGCCGACACGACCGAAGGCGGTGATCACCTCGTCGGCCGAGAGCAGGATGTCGTAGCGGTCGCAGATCTCGCGCACGCCGCGCCAGTAGCCCTCGGGCGGCGTGAAGCAGCCGCCCGCGTTCTGCACGGGCTCCATGTGCACGAGGCACACCGTCTCCGGCCCCATCGAGATGATCGCCTGCTCGAGCTCGGCAAGGAGAAACTGTGTGAACTCGGCCTCGGTCTCGCCCGCAGGGCGGTGGTAGCGGTTCGTGTTCGAGACGTGACGAACCTCGGAGACGAGCGGCTCGAAGGGAGCGCGCAGAGCCGGGATGCCGTTGATCGAGAGCGCGCCCATCGTCGTTCCGTGGTACGCGATGTGCCGGGCGATCGCCTTGTAGCGCCGAGGCGGCGAGGCGGCGGTTGCGACGATCACGTCGTGGTCGACCTCGGGCTCCTGCGCGCCGGCACGAGCGCCGGGAGTGACGTGGCCGCGGAGGCTTTCGTCTCCACGCGCGGTGTAGTACTGGCGCGCGAGCTTCCACGCGGACTCGACGGCCTCGGAGCCGCCGGAGCAGAAGAACACGCGGTTCAGGTCGCCCGGCGCGAGCGACGCGACCTCCGCGGCGAGCTCAATCGCGCGCGGATGTGCGTACGACCAGTTCGTGTAGAACGGCAGCTCGCGCATCTGCTCGAGCGCCGCCTGGCCGATCTCCTCGCCGAACGAGTAGCCGATGTTGACGGAGAAGAGCCCAGCGAGCGCATCGATGTAGCGCCGACCCTTCGAGTCCTCGAGGTGACAGCCGTCGCCGCGGACGATGATCGGCACGTCCGCCGCATCGAACCCGCCCATGCGGGTGAAGTGCATCCACAGGTGCTCCTTCGCGAGCTCCTGGTACTCCGGTGCGGAGTAGGCGAGCTTCTGATCCGAGGGCGCGGCCATGATCTCGAGGGAATCTAGCGACGGGGCGTGACCCGCACGGGAAATGCACCCAGCGGCTACCTTCCCGGTGCGGAGCTCGATCCGCCGGCTTCGCGACCCTGCCCAACTCGCTAGCCGACCGAGGCGGCGCTAAGCAGCAGGTGCCGGAGAGATCTGGAGCGGCGCGCGTCGTACGTGGACGGAGAGGTAACGGGCTCCATCCGGTCCGGCGACGACGCGGCGCACGCTGCCTTTCTCGACGACCAGCGCCTGACCGGCCTCGATGACCCGCGCCGTCCCGTCGACGGTGACGGTGACGGAGCCGGCCAGCAGGACGAGGAGGACGTCGCGCTCGGTGTTGACGTGCTCGGGCGGGCCGGCGCCGGACGGCCAGGCGAGCAGCGTCGCGTTGAGATCTTCGGTCGCGGTCCCCCACAGCGGCCCTTTCCCCTGCGGTGACAGCAGCTCGACGGGCGCGCTTGCAGCCGCAGCCTCCTGCAGCCGGCGGAGTGCGTCCTCGGGCGTGACGCTCTCGATCAGCGGGAACAGGGCCTGCTCCTCGAAACGAACGTGCTCCTCGAGCGTCCCGGCGAGCTTCCGCATCGTCGTCGCCGACACATCGCCCTGGGCCACTTCGCTCTCGAGCGTGCGCACTAGCGCATGGAGGTGCTGGTGCTCCAACAGTGCCCGGGTGAGCAGCTCGGTGGCCGGCGCGTCGGCATCGACGAGCAGCGGGAAGAACCGCTCTTCCTCGTCACGGAAGTGCGTGCGCGTGTCGCGAGCGAAGAACGTCAGGAACGCGGCCGCAGCCTCGCGCCGTTCCGGCGCGTCCCGCGCCGCCTCCCGGTCGAGCCGTCGCGCCTGCGCCAGAGCGTGATGGTGGTCGTGCGAGAGCGGGATCAACGCGGGGTGCCGCTTCATGGGGCCGAGCGTAGCCTGGTTCCCGCATGCGGCCCGCAGCACCGGTGCTCGCGTCGCTCAGGTGGCTCCCCGGGCTCGTTTGGCGCTGCGGTACTCCCACAGGACGTTGCCGAGGGCGAGGGTGATCGCCACGATGAAGATGGCACTCGCGACGACGTTCACCTGCGGCGGCACCGAGACGCGCGCGATCCCCCAGACGAAGATCGGGAACGTCTGCGTACCACCCGCATTGAAGTAGGTGATGACGAAGTCGTCGATGGAGAGTGCAAACCCGAGGAGCGCGGCAGCGAGCATCGCAGGCGCGATCAGCGGCAGGGTCACCTTGCGGAAGGTCGTGACCTCGTTCGCGCCGAGATCCATCGCCGCCTCCTCGAGGTGCCGGTCGAATCCGATCAGCCGAGCCTTCACGGTGACGACGACGAAGCTCACGATGAACATCACGTGCGCGATGAAGATCGTGATGAAGCCGAGCTGGAAGACCGCAGTCGTGTTCAGGAAGAGAGTGAGGAGCGATGCACCGAGAACGATCTCAGGCGTTGCCATCGGCAGGAAGATGAGCACGTTCGTCCCCCCGCGCCCCACGAAGTGATGGCGAACGATCGCCAACGCCATGAGCGTCCCGAGCGCGGTGGCGACGATCGTCGCGAGCAGCCCGACTTCGAGCGACCTGACGATCGCGTCCTGGATGCCGAGGACGTCGTTCCAGTGGAACCAGTTGCTGAACGTGAACTCGTTCCAGACGTAGTTGAACCGCCCGGTCGGGTGGTTGAAGGAGAACAGGATCACGACGGCGATCGGCAGCATCAGGTAGCCGACGACGAGCACCGCATAGACGGTCAGGGCATGGCGCTTCGCGAACGCCCAGGTGCGGGCAGCGATGCTGCGCCGGGCCGTCGGCGGCGAGGCGGCGACGGTCGTCATCCTGTGAGGCGCTCCGAGCCGACGATCTTCGCGTAGACGAGCAGCGCGACGAGGATCAGTCCCATGAGGATGAACGAGAGCGCTGCGGCGCTCGGGTAGTCGAGCGACTCGAGGAACTTCGACTGGATGACGTTGCCGATCATCGCCTGGTTGGGCGTGCCCAGTAGCGCGGCGTTGATGAAGTCACCGGCGGCCGGGATGAACGTGAGCAGCGTCCCGGCCACGATCCCCGGGGCGGACATCGGGAGCGTCACGCGGATGAACGCCTGGGTCGGCGACGCGTACAGGTCCTTGGCGGCCTCGAGCAACCGTGCGTCCATCTGCTCCAGCGACACGTAGATCGGGAGCGCCATGAAGGGGAAGAAGTTGTAGGCGATGCCCGACACGACCGCAAACGTCGTCGCCAGAAGACGGCCGTCGGGGCCGAGGATGTGGAGGCCCCGGAGGATCCCGACGACCGGGCCTTCGTCGGCGAGGATGTTGAGCCAGGCGAGCGTCCGCACGAGATAGGTGACGAAGAACGGCGCGACGATGAAGAGCAGGAAGAGATTGCGCCATGGACCCGCCCGGAACGCGATCCAGTAGACGAGGGGATACGCGAGGACGAGACACGCGACGGTCGCGATCCCGGCGTAGACGAACGAGCGGAGCAACTGCGTGTGGTAATCGTGGATCCCGTCCGAGAAGTTCGAGAACTGCCAGGTGAACTCGAAGTTCGGGAAGAGACCGGACTGCAGCGACTCGTAGCCGAGGAAGGCGAGCGGGATCAGGAAGAAGATCGCGAGCCACAGCACCCCGGGCGCCAGCAGCAGATACGGCGTGGCGCCCCGGTGCCGATGGAAGAACGTCCCCATGCCTCTAGCCGATTCGCTCTATTTGCCCTGCACGGCGAGCCACTTCTTCTCGTAGTCCGGGTTCGTGAACATCGTGGGATCGTTCTGGTGGAGCTCTCCGAGCATGTCGTCCGTCGGGAAGACGAGCGTGTTGTCCGCCGCGTCGGGATCCAGCTTCGCGGCTTCGTCCTTGACCCCCGCGACGGACGAGATGTACCCGGCGCCGAGCGCGAGCTGGGCGGCGATCTTCGGGTCGTACACGAAGTTCATGAAGGTCGATGCCGTCGGCACGCTGCCGCCGAGCGGGATGAGCATGTTGTCGGTCCAGATGATTCCTCCAGACTTCGCCATCCCCCACTTCACCTTCGGGTCGTTGAGCAGGAAGATGTCGCCCGACCACGCCATGCTCGCGGCGAGGTCGCCCTTCGCGAGTGGCTGCGCGTAGTCGTTGCCGTAGAAGCGACGGATCTGGCCGGCGTCCTGCGCTTTCTGGACCACGGCGATTGCACGGTCGAACGTCTCGTCCGTGACCTTCGAAGGGTCGTCACCGTTCTCGAGCATGATCAGCCCGAGCGTGTCGCCCATCGAGTTCCACACGCCGACCCTGCCCTTGAGCTTCGGATCGGTGAGGAGTTGCGTGACGGTCGTGATCGGTTCGGTGACCTCCTCGTTCCACGCGATGCCGTCCATGCCCGAGAACCACGGCAGCGTGTATTCGCGGTTCGGGTCGAAGGGCGGGCTCGCCTGCGCGGGGATGAGGTTCGAGATGTTCGGGATGAGGTCCTTGTCGAGCTTCAGCGCCCAGTCGTTGTTCAGGTACTCACCGAGGTAGCGGTCGTTGTCGGTCGAGACGATGATGTCCCGCCCGATGCCGTCGCCGTTGCGGAGGCGCCCCTGGATGGTCGCGAAGTACTCCGAGTTCGAGTTGATGTCCTCGTAGTACTTGACCTGAATGCCGGTCTTCGTCGTGAACTGCTTGAGCGTCGTCGGAGCATCGACGCCGGCGGCCTTGAGCGACGCGGGTGTGTCGATGTAGAACGGCCAGTTCGAGAAGTTGAGGACGTCGTTGACCTCGCCGCTGCCGCCGCTGTCGCCTCCTCCCCCGCCGCAGGCGGCGAGCAGCGACGGGAACGCGAGCAGAGCGCCGCCAGCGGCGCCGCGCCGCAGAAGCTCTTGTCGGGTAAGCCGGGGGTTCATACGTCCTCCTCCTCCTCGCTTGGTGAGCCGTTCCCGTCGACGACGAACGTCGACTCCGGAGCCCAGCTCAGAACGACATTTGTCCCGGGCGCGGGAACGCGCCCTCCCGCATCCATGTTCTGCGCGAATACCTGGACGACGCCCGCGGCCGTACGGACGGCGACCTGCGTCGCCACTCCGATATAGGCGGTCTCGGAGATCGTGCCGGGAAGCTCGTTCGCGCCCCCACCTGCCCCGATCGTGATCTTCTCCGGCCGCACGCCCGCGGCCACCTCACCCGAGCGGCCACCGACTCTGGCACGCACGACGGTTCCGTCGACGAGCCTGATCGCATCCCCGCCCTCGATCGTCCCTGGCAAGAGGTTCGACGCTCCGAGAAAGCCCGCGACGAACGCGGTTGCGGGCCGCTCGTAGAGCTCGGCGGGCGCTCCGAGCTGCTCGATCCGCCCGGCGTTCATGACCGCGATCGTGTTCGCCATGGTCATCGCCTCCTCCTGGTCATGGGTGACGTGGACGAACGTGATGCCGACCTCGTTCTGGATCCGTTTCAGCTCCATCTGCATGTTCTTGCGGAGCTTGAGGTCGAGCGCGCCGAGGGGCTCGTCGAGCAGCAGCACGCGCGGGTGATTCACGAGCGCACGCCCGAGCGCAACTCGCTGCTGCTGGCCGCCCGAGAGCTGCTTCGGCTTGCGCTTGGCGAGGCCGGAGAGGCCGACGAGCTCGAGCATCTCGGCCACACGGCCCTTCAGCTGGTCCTTCCGCACGCCCTTCCGCTCGAGGCCGAAGGCAACGTTGTCCTCGATGTTCATGTGCGGGAAGAGCGCATAGCTCTGGAAGACGGTATTGACGTCCCGCTTGTACGGTGGGAGCCCAACGACGTCCTGATCGCCGAGGAAGATGCGCCCCTCGGTCGGTTCCTCGAAGCCGCCGATCATCCGCAGCGTCGTCGTCTTGCCACACCCCGACGGGCCGAGCAGTGCGAAGAACGAGCCGCGCGGAATCTCGACCGAGATCCCGTCGACCGCGACCGTGTCGTCGAACCGCTTGACGACGTCCTCGAGGCGAACGTCCGCCGCGGGACTGTCCGCGGCGACGCTCATGCGAGCTTCACGCAGACGTGCTTGATACGCGTGTACTCCTCCATCGAGTAGATGGACATGTCCTTCCCGTAGCCCGACTCCTTGAAGCCGCCGTGCGGCATCTCGGATGCCAGCGGGAAGAGGTGCTCGTTGATCCAGACGGTGCCGAAGTCGAGCTTGGCCGCGACCTTCATCGCCCGCCCGACGTTCTCGGAGAACACGGAGGCCGCGAGGCCGTAGCGCACGTCGTTCGCCATCTCGATCGCGACGTCGTCGGACGCCGCAGGCTGCATGGTCACGACCGGCCCGAAGACCTCGTTCTGGACGATCTCCGCTTGCTGGTCGACGTCGGTGACGATCGTCGGCGCGACGAAGAAGCCGCGGTCGCCGACGGTCTCGCCGCCCGTGACGATCGTGGCCTTGGCGTCGCTCGCGCGCTCGAGGAAGCCGAGGATGCGCTCCTGCTGCTCCGCGGAGATGACCGGCCCCATGCCGATCTCGTCGTCCGTTCCCGGGTCGCCGACGGTCATCGACTCGACGGCCTCGACCGTGGCCGAGAGCACGTCGTCGTAGATCTTCTCGCTGACGAGGATGCGCGACGAGGCGGTGCAGTCCTGGCCGGAGTTGAAGTACCCGCCGATCTTGATCGCCTCCGCGACCGTCGCCGGATCGGCGTCGTCGAGGACGACCATCGGCGCCTTGCCGCCGAGCTCGAGGTGGACGCGCTTGACCGTGTCCGCGGCGTTCTTCGCGATGATCTTCCCCGTCTGCGTGTCGCCCGTCAGCGAGACGAGGCGGATGTGCGGGTCGCGGACGAGCGCCTCGCCGACGGGGATCCCGTCGCCGGTGACGACCTGCAGCACGCCGGGTGGGATGACCTCCTGCGCCAGCTCGACGAAGCGGAGCATCGTGAGCGGTGTCTGCTCGGCCGGCTTGATGATCTGGACGTTGCCCGCCGCCAGTGCCGGGCCGACCTTCCACATCGCCATGAACAACGGGTAGTTCCAGGGGCAGATCCCGGCGACGATCCCGAGCGGCTCACGCCTGATCATCGACGTGTAGCCCTCGGCGTACTCGGCCGCCGCCTTGCCCTCGAGGTTGCGGGCGGCGCCTGCGAAGAAGCGGAGGTTGTCGGACATCACGCCGGGCTCGTCGACCGCCACCCACCAGGGCTTGCCGACGTTGAGCGACTCCAGCCGGGCGAGCTCCTCGGCGTTCTCGTCGATGACGTCGGCGAGTGCGAGCAGGAGCTCCATGCGGTCTTTCGGAGTCTTGGACTGCCACTCGCCCCACGCCGTCTTCGCCGCGCTCACGGCGCGCTCGACGTCCTCGGCGGTTCCACGCGGCACCTCGGCGATGACCTCGCCCGTCGCGGGATTGAGGACCTCCATCGTCTCGCCCGACGTCGAGTCGACGAACTCGCCGCCGATGAACTGCTTCTGCTGGGTGACCGACACGCTCACGTCCGACCTCCGTTCGGTGAAATCGCGTGGAGCGTATCCCGGTGCAGGTGACGCTACAACCCGCCTCGTTCGTGTAGAAACCGTCGGCCGTGAGGATTCTCGTCGTCGGGACAGGCGGTGTCGGGTCTGCCTTCGCGGAGATCGCGCGGCGGCGATCCTTCTTCGAGCACTGCGCGCTCGCCGACTACGACGCCGCGCGGCCGGCAACGCTCGTGGCAGGGCTCGACGACGGCCGCTTCTCGGCCCACGCGATCGACGCGTCGAGCAAGGAGGCGCTCGTCGCGCTGATCCGGGAGACCCGCGCCGACGCCGTCCTCAACTCGGTCGATCCGCTCTTCAACGTCCCGATCTTCGATGCGTGCTTCGAGGCCGGCGTCACGTACCTGGACCTGGCGATGACGCTCTCGGAGCCGCACCCGGAGAGCCCCTACGAGGAGGTCGGCATCAAGCTCGGCGACTACCAGTTCGAGCGCGCTGCGGCCTGGGAGGAGAAGGGCCTGCTCGCGCTCGTCGGTATCGGCGTCGAGCCCGGGGCCGCCGACGTCTTCGCCCGCTACGCGGCCGACGAGCTCTTCTCCGAGATCGACGAGGTCGGGATCCGCGACGGCGCGAACCTCGTGGTCGAGGGCTACGACTTCGCGCCCACCTTCTCGATCTGGACGACGATCGAGGAGTGCCTCAACCCGCCGGTGATCTGGGAGCAGGACCGCGGCTGGTTCACGACCGCGCCGTTCTCCGAGCCGGAGGTGTTCGACTTTCCCGACGGGATCGGCCCGGTCGAGTGCGTGAACGTCGAGCACGAGGAGGTCCTGCTCGTGCCCCGCTGGGTCGACTGCAAGCGGGTGACGTTCAAGTACGGCCTCGGCGACGAGTTCATCGAGGTGCTCAGGACGCTCCACAAGCTCGGTCTCGACTCGAAGGAGCCGATCCCGGTGAAGGGCGTCGAGGTGGCGCCGCGCGACGTCGTCGCGGCCGCGCTCCCGAACCCGGCGACGCTCGGCGATCGCATGACGGGCAAGACGTGTGCCGGAACGCTCGTCACCGGCCTCGGCAAGGACGGGGCGCCGCGGAAGACCTACGTCTACCACGTCGCCGACAACGAGACGACGATGCGCGAGTACGGCTCGCAGGCGGTCGTCTGGCAGACGGCGATCAACCCGGTCGTCGCGCTCGAGCTCCTCGCGTCGGGCACGTGGAAGGGCGCGGGCGTCCTCGGCCCCGAGGCGTTCTCGCCGCAGCCGTTCCTCGACGCACTCGCCGAGCTCGGCGCGCCGCACGGCGTCCTCGAGCTCGAGCCGTAGCACGGACAGCTGCGCGGCTATCTGGCGCGCAGCACCGATCAGCGCGACAGTTCGCACGAGCGTCGATTAGTTCCACCGTCGTTCGTCGTCTAAGCAGTGATGCGATCTAGGATCGACGCGTGCCGGTCGTGAGGCTTCGGGCTCCGCTGTCGGAGCTCGCCGGAGGGAAGCGGGAGCTCGAGCTCGACGGGTCGACCGTCGGCGAGGTGCTGCAGGCTCTCGAGCGCGAGCATCCCGGCGTGAAGGGCTGGATCCTCGACGAGCGCGGGTCGATCCGCGAGCACATCAACGTCTTCGTGAACAAGGACTACGGACGGGAGGACACGGCGGTCGGCGATCAGGACCGGCTGCACGTGCTTCCCGCGATCTCGGGAGGATGAGATGACGGAGCTGCTGGTCGGGACGAAGAAGGGCCTGTTCGTGCTCGAAGGCGAGGCCGACGGG
Source organism: uncultured Gaiellaceae bacterium (assembly GCA_963763465.1). Lineage (GTDB taxonomy): Bacteria > Actinomycetota > Thermoleophilia > Gaiellales > Gaiellaceae > GMQP-bins7. Next base: position 17,229 of record CAVXOS010000009.1, read on the forward strand.
CCGTTCGCCGTGACCTCGCGCGCGTTCGCGGGCGAGCCGGTCGAGTTCGCGACGCGCGACGAGCGCACCGGGCGGACGTTCGCGTGCGTGACCTCGGCGTTCTACGGCCCGAAGATCTTCTACACGGACGATCTCTCGGCCGAGTGGGAGCAGGCGACCGGCGTCGAGCTGCCCGAGGCCGCCGAGACGCCGCTCGAGCGGCTCTGGACGATCGTGCCGGCCGAGGATGACGGGCACCTCTTCGCAGGTGGCGCACCCGGCGTGCTCTTCGAGAGCCGTGACGGGGGCGCGAGCTGGGAGCTGAACCAGGCGTTCTGGGAGCAGCCGACCCGGCCCGACTGGAGCCCCGGCGCCGGCGGCATGTGCATGCACTCGATCGCGACCTGGCCCGGAGACCCGTCGAAGATCGCCCTCGCGATCTCGGCGGTCGGCGTCTGGCTGTCCGACGACGGCGGCAAGTCCTGGCGGCACGGCAACAAGGGCATGTACCCGCGCTACATGCCGGAGGAGGCCCGCGAGGAGACGATCACGCTCTGTGTCCACAACATGCACCGTGCGCCGAAGCGGCCCGAGCGGCTCTTCATGCAGTTCCACGGCGGCGTGTACCGCTCCGACGACGCCGGCGAGAGCTGGACGTCGATCGCGGACGGGCTTCCCTCCGACTTCGGCTTCCCGATGGTGACCGACCCCGACGACCCCGACAACGCCTACGTGATCCCGCTCGTCGCGGACATGGACCGGACCACCCCCGAGGGCCGCGTCCGCGTCTACGAGACGCGCGACGCCGGCGAGAGCTGGATCGAGCGCGGCGACGGCCTGCCGTCGTCGGACGCGTACCTCACGATCCTCCGCCAGGCGTTCTGCCGCGAGGGCTCGGGGCCCGAGATGGGGCTCTACTTCGGGGCGACGTCCGGCGACGTGTTCGGCTCGGGCGACGCGGGGAAGTCGTGGTTCACGGCCGCGACCAACCTGCCGCCGGTGCACTCGGTGCGCGCCGCCTAGGACGGTCAGCAACGCGCACCGCGGCCGCGAAGCGGCCGCGGTGCAGGGATCCTCGCGATCGGAATCCGTGCTAGCGGATTCCGATCTTGCGGGCAAGTGATCCGATCTTGGGGGCAAATTCAGTCGCGGCCGCGAAGCGGCCGCGCTTCAGGGATCCTCGCGGTCGGAATCCGCGCTAGCGGATTCCGATCTTGCGGGCAAATCAGTCGAGGCCGCGCGCTTCGATCCAGGTCGGGGCGATACGTACGGACACGCGAGTCTCGCCCTCGCGGTGCGAAGCGTATTTCTCCCTCCCCGTGTACTTCTGCGAGAGGCGGTCGATCTGCTCGTTCGCGCCTTCCTCGACGAGGGTCGTCGTCCCCGTGATCGCGATCCACCGGTACGGATCGCCCGGATCGAGCACCGCGAGCGACACGCGGGGATCGGCTTCGAGATAGCGCGGCTTGGCGCGTGGCCAGGCCGTGTTGAAGGAGACGCCGTCGTCGTCCACGTCGACCCACACGACGGTCGAGTGCGGCGAGCCGTCCGGCCGCAGGTCGGTGACGACCCCGAAAAACGGGTTCTCCAGAAACGCCCGCTGCGCGGGCGTGAGCTCCTTCACGAGGTCGCGACCATGCGGTCGATGGCGCCGCGTGCGCGTTCCGCGATCTCCTCCGGCACCGTGACCTCGAACTTCCAGTCACGCAGCGAGTCGAGCAGCTTGGGGAGCGTGATCATCTTCATGTACCGGCAGATCGCCTTCTCCGAGACCGCCTCGAAGCGCTTCTCGGGTGCCTCCTTCTGGAGGCGGTGGATGATCCCGGTCTCGGTCCCGATGAGGAAGCGCTCCTTCGGCGACGACTTCGCGAAGTTGATCATCCCCTCGGTCGAGAGGATGTGCGTCTTCTCGTTCCCGAAGGCCATCATCTGGCTCGCACAGCCGCACTCGGGATGGACGAGGAACTCGGCGTCGGGCGCGTCGGCCTGCCAGCGCGTGATGTCCTGCGGGCGGATACCAGCGTGGACGTGGCACTCGCCCATCCAGATGCGCAGCTTGCGGCCCGTGACCTTCTCGAGCCAGAGCCCGAGGAACATGTCGGGGCAGAAGAGGATCTCCGTGTCCTCCGGGATCGACTCGATGACGCCCTTGGCGTTCCCGGACGTGCAGCAGTAGTCGCTCTCGGCCTTCACCTCGGCGGTCGTGTTCACGTACGAGACGACGACGGCGCCGGGGTTCTCGGCCTTCCACGCGCGCAGCTGATCGGCCGAGATCGACGCGGCGAGCGAGCAGCCGGCGTCGAGGTCGGGGATGAGCACCGTCTTCTGCGGGCTGAGGATCGCCGCGGTCTCGGCCATGAAGTGGACGCCGCAGAAGACGATGTTCGCGGCATCCGTGGCGGCCGCCTCGCGCGAGAGCCCCAGGGAGTCCCCGACGAAGTGCGCGACGTCCTGCACCTCGGGCACCTGGTAGTTGTGGGCGAGGATCACCGCGTCCCGCTCGGCGGCGAGCGCGCGAATCTCCTCCTGCATCGTGGTGATCTGAGCAGCGGTCATGTGAGCTCCAGTGAGACGTCGAGTGAACGGGCGGAATGGGTGAGCGCGCCGACGGAGATCTCGTCGACCCCCGTCTCGGCGACGGCGCGGATCGTGTCGAGAGTGACGCCGCCGGATGCCTCGAGGCGCACGCGCCCTTTGGCCAGCGCGACGGCTGCACGCAGTTGGTCGTGGGTCATGTTGTCGAGGAGGATCGCGTCGACGCCGGCAGCGAGCGCTTCTGCGACCTGCTCGAGCGTGTCGCACTCGACCTCGATCGGCAGTGCGCTCGCAGCGCGCACGAGCTCCACCGCAGCGGGCACGGAGCCTGCCGCTCGCAGGTGGTTGTCCTTCACGAGCACGGCGTCGTCGAGGCCGAAGCGGTGGTTGCGGCCGCCGCCGCAGGCGACGGCATACTTCTCGAGCTCGCGCAGTCCCGGGGTCGTCTTGCGCGTGTCGAGCACGGCCGCGCCCGTGCCCTCGACCGCGTCGACGTAGCGGTGCGTGAGGGTCGCGATCCCCGAGAGCCGGCCGAGGAAGTTGAGCGCGACGCGCTCGCCGGTGAGGATCGCGCGCTCCGATCCCGAGATCCGCGCGACGACGGCGGGCGGCTCGACGACGTCGCCGTCACTCGCAAGCGCATCGAAGCGGATGTCCGGGTCGAGCGCCCGGAAGGTCGTCTCGGCGACGTGCAGACCGCACACGACGCCTGCTTCCTTCACGAGGAGATCGGCGACGCCGACGGCGTCCACCCGGACGGTCGCATCGGTCGTCACGTCGCCGGCACCGATGTCCTCCGCAAGGGCTGCGAGGACGACCCGCTCGACGGTGTCCGTGGCTACCGCCATGCCTCGAGCTCGGGCTCGGAGCCCTGTCGGAGGACGACGTGGCGCTCGAACGCCTCGCTCTCGGTCGGGAAGTCGGCCCGGAAGTGCGAGCCGCGGCTCTCCTCGCGCACGAGGGCGGTCTCGCCGATGAGTCGCGTGAGCAGATGCGGAGCGCTCAGAAGGTGCTCGAGCCCGGCGGCATCGCGGATCAGGCCGCAGTCGCGCCACAAAGCCGAGCGAAGCTCCGGCGTGACGGGCTCGTTCGCCGGCGGGCCTGGAATCGCTGGAAGCTGCCGAGGCACCGCGGGCTCGCCGAGTGCGGCCAGCGCGGCACGCCGTCCGAACACGAGGCATTCGAGCAGCGAGTTGGACGCCAGCCGATTTGCCCCGTGCACGCCTGTCGCCGCGCACTCACCGGCGGCGTACAGGCCTGGCAGCTCGCTGCGGCCGTCGAGATCCGTGAGGACCCCGCCGACGGTGTAGTGCGCGGCCGGGGCTACGGGGATCGGTGTCTGCGCCGGGTCGTAGCCCTCCTCGACGAGGCTTCCCATCAGCGACGGAAAGCGAGCGCGGTCGATCGCGCGGAGGTCGAGCAGAACCGTCCCGCGTGCCGCGATCTCGCGGGCGACGACGTCGCGCGGGGCGAGCTCGTCCGTGAAGCGGTTGCCCTGATCGTCGAGGAGCACCGCTCCCTCGCCGCGCAGCGCCTCGGAGAGCAGGAGCGAGGAGTCGACGAGCGTGGTCGGATGGAACTGCACGAACTCGAGGTCGGCCAGCGCGGCGCCGGCGCGATACGCGGCGGCCATACCCTCGCCGACCGCTCCCGCCGGGTTGGTCGTCCGCTCCCACAGGGCCGCGGCACCACCGGTGGAGAGGAGCGTGGCGCGAGCCGCCACCGCACGGCGGTCGGTGACGATGCCGACGCAGCGCTCGTCGTCGCGCCAGACGGAGAGCATCCGCTCGCCCTCTGCGACCTCGATCCGCGGATGCGCGAGCACGCGCTCGGCGAGCTTGCGGGCCACGCGGTCTCCCGTCGCGGCGCCGCCCGCGTGCACCACGCGACGGCGGCTGTGGCCTCCTTCGAGACCCAGGCCGTCGTCGAACTCCACGCCGAGCTCGACGAGGTCGCGGATGCGAGCCGGCGCCTCCTCGGTGAGCACGGTCACCGCGCTCGGGCGGCAGAGACCTCGGCCCGTTCTGAGCGTGTCCTCCGCGTGCAGCGCCGGGTCGTCGTCCTCGCCCACGGCGGCGGCGATCCCTCCCTGCGCCAGCAGGCTGGTCGAGGACAGGAGCGGTCCCTTAGTGAGGACGAGAACCTCGCCCTCGCTCGCTGCGCAGAGCGCGGCGAAGAGGCCGGCGACACCGCCTCCGACCACGACGAGCGCAAGCTCTCGACCTGTATCTCCGGGATCACTCATGGTAGTTTTAGCCTCTGAGTCGATAACCTCGTGGCTGAGTTTACCACCCCACCTCCGGTACCCGCGCACGTTGCGCTCGCGACCGTGTTCCAGGTACGCGACGGCGCCCTCACCGTGCTGCTCTGGGAACGCGCGCGCGCGCCGCACTCGGGCGCGTGGGCGCTGCCCGGCGGCACGCTCGTCGCGGACGAGAAGCTCGAGGGCTCCATCCTCCGCCACCTCGCGGCGAAGGTGGACGTGCGCGAGGTCTCGCACCTCGAGCAGCTCGGCACCTGGAGCGATCCCGCCCGCCACCCCGAGCGCTGGGAGCTGGCGACCGCCTATCTCGGGCTCGTTCCCCTTGGTCTCGATCCCCGCGTTCCCGCCGACACTCGCTGGCACGCGGTCGACGCGCTGCCGGAGACCGCCTTCGACCACGGCGCGATCGTCCTCGCCGGGCGCGACCGCCTGCGCGGGAAGCTCTCGTACTCGAACGTCGGCTTCGCGCTCGCGCCCGAGACGTTCACGCTCGCCGAGCTCCGAGACGTGTACGAGGCCGCTCTCGGGTACGAGGTCTCCGCGACGAACCTCAAGCGGATCCTCCTGCGGCGCGGTGCGATCGAGGCCGTCGGTCGCCGGCGCGCTCATGGCCCCGCCGGCGGCAGGCCGGCCGAGCTCTATCGCTTCCGCGCGCGCCGGCTCGAGGTGACCGACCCGTTCGCCGTGCTGCGCCCACCGGAATAGCCGGCCTCAAGTCGACTCGCATATGCGCCGAAAACGGCCGTATGCGGCACTTTCGACAGTGGATGCTCGTGATCGGGATCGCCAGCCTCATCGCAGAGGCGATCGCGGCGGCCGCCGTGTTCTGGCACGGCGGGACGCCCGCACGTCGCTCCTAGGCAGCGAGGCGAATCAGCGCGGTGACGACGGCGGCGATCGTCATCGCCACGATGATCGGCGCGCGTAGCGCGATCGCGACGGCTGCCGCACCTACGCCGAGCGCGCGCGCGTCGACCTGGATCTCCTCGTCGCCGACGAACGTCTGCGTCACGACGAGCGCGGTCAGCATCACCGGCGCGAGCAGCTCCACGCACGCCTGCACGCGCGGTGGGAGCTCACGTCTACCGACGAGCACGGGTCCCGCAGCCTTGAACGCGATCGTCCCGACCCCGACGAGCACGACGACGATCCAGGCATCGCTCACCGCCGTAACCCGAGCAGGCAGGCAGCGGACGCTGCGATGATCGGCACGCCGGCGGGCGTGAACGGGGTCAGCACGAGCGTGATCCCGGCCGCGAGCGTCGCGGCCTCGCGCGCGCGGCGATTGCGGAGGTAGGGCACCGCCAGGGCGAGGAAGAGCGCCGCGAACGCCGCATCGAGGCCGAGAGCGTTCGGATCGTCGAGCACCCCGCCGATCACGGTTCCGAGTGCGGTGCTCATCACCCAGAGGACGTAGAACAGCATTCCCGCGCCGACGAGAATCGGCCACTCGAAGCGACCGCGACGCCCGGACAACGCCCACGATTCGTCGACGATCGTCTGCGACTCGACCAGCCTGCGGACCCGTCCCCCCGGAAAGATCGACGCGACGGTGAGGCTGATGGCCGCGTACCGCGCATTCAGGAAGATGGCCGCCAGAGCCGCCGCGACCACCGTCCCACCCGCGTCGAGCACCGAGATCGACGCGAACTGGGCTGCCCCGGCGAAGGTGGTCGCCGACATCACGATCGCCGCCAGCCTGCCGAATCCGGTCGCGTCGGCGAGCACGCCGTAGGAGAGCCCGAAGAGGATCGGGCTGGGCGCGAGCGGGAGTGCCGCGCGCACGCCGTCGCGCAGGCGAGGCGAAGCGGCTTGCACCTCGGTCACGTCACAACCTTAGACAGCCGCACGAGGGCTACCGGATGCCAGACTCCTGTCGTGAGAGTCGTCGTGAGCGGCGCTTCCGGGCTCATCGGCTCGGCACTCCTGCCGGCACTTCGGGCCGATGGGCACGACATCCTGCGGCTCGTTCGCCGCGAGCCGTCCAGCCCCGGTGAGGTTCGCTGGGATCCGGCCACGGGCGAGCTCGACACGTCGCGCCTCGACGGCACCGATGCGATCGTCAATCTCAGCGGGGAGAACATCGGACAGCGCTGGACGGATGCGAGACAGCGCGAGATCCTCGAGTCGCGCACGGCGACGACCGGTCTCCTTGCCCGGACGGCGGCGACCCTCGATCCCCGTCCGTCCGTATTCGTCTGCGCGTCCGCGATCGGGGCCTACGGCGATCGCGGCGACGAGATCCTGACCGAGGAATCGGAGCTCGGATCCGGCTTCGTCGCCGACGTCGCGCGAGCGTGGGAAGCTGCGGCCGATCCCGCGCGTGACGCGGGCGTTCGCGTCGTCCATCTGCGTCAGGGCATCGTCCTGGCGGACGACGGCGGCGCGCTCGAGCGGATGCTCCTGCCGTTCAAGCTCGGTGTCGGAGGCCGCATCGGCAGCGGCAAGCAGTGGTTCAGCTGGGTCGGGCTGGAGGACATCGTCGGCGCCTACCGGCGAGCACTGAGCACCGACCTGAGCGGAGCCGTCAACGTCACCGCGCCCAACCCGGTGACGAACGAGCAGTTCACCAAGGCGCTCGGCTCGGCGCTCTCGCGGCCGACGATCTTCCCCGTGTCCAGGCTTCGCGATCCGGACACTCTTCGGAGAGATGGGCGACGAGATGCTCCTCTCGGGCCAGCGGGTGCTCCCGGCGAAGCTCCTCGATGCCGGATACGAGTTCGCGGCGCCGACCATCGACGTCGGGCTCGAACGCGCCCTCGCCGAATAGACGGGTCGGGGACAATGGCGAGGTGCTCGACCTCGCGACGCTCGGCTGGGACGACGGCTGGAACGCCGCGTTCGAGCCCTATCGCGCGGACGGGCTCGTCCCGGGACGAGTCGCGGTCCAGCATCGCGGCGAATACGACGTCCTGACGGACGAGGGAGAGCGGCGAGCCAGGATCACGAGCCGTCTCCGGCGAGACTCCGAACGCACTGCGATGCCCGTGGTCGGCGACTGGGTCGCGCTCGACACCGCAGGCTCGATCGTGGATGTGATGCCGCGGCGAACGACGATCTCGCGCCGCGCGGCACACGAGCCCGCGTCCGGCGTGTCGCGCGAGCAGGTGATCGCCGCCAACGTCGACGTCGTGCTCGTCGTCCAGGCACTCGGACAGGAGCTCGATCGGCGGCTGCTCGAGCGCTACCTCGCGCTCGCGCTCGAGAGCGGCGCGCGTCCGGCCGTCGTTCTCACCAAGGCCGATCTCGAGAACGATCCGGCTGCGGTCGCCGCGGAGATCGCCGACATCGGCGGCACGGTTCCCATCTACCTGCTGTCCGCGCGAACCGGCCTCGGTCTCGATGCCATCCGCGCCGCGTTAGGCCCCGGCACGACCGGCGTGCTCCTCGGGCCGTCCGGCGTCGGGAAGTCCACCCTCGTCAACGCGCTGATCGACGACGAGTCGCGGCTGGCGACCGCCGCGGTCGCCCCCGACGGCTCCGGGCGGCACACGACGACCCGCCGCGAGCTCGTCCTCCTCCCGGACGGTGGGGTCATCGTCGACAACCCCGGCATGCGGGAGGTGCATCTGTGGATCGGAGATCGCGATCTGACCGATGCGTTCGACGACATCGCAGAGCTCGCGCTCGCGTGCAGGTTCGCCGACTGCAGCCACGAGACCGAGCCGGGATGCGCCGTTCGCGCGGCGCTCGCCGCGGGCGAGCTCTCCCGGGAGCGGTGGGAGAGCTGGCGGGCACTGGAGCGCGAGCTGGCCGAGCTGGCCGAGCGACTCGAGCAACGGGAGCGCTCTCGGAGCAGGCGGCGACCGGGCGCCGAGAGCTAGACAGCGCAAGGGTTGAGGCCCTTCAGCGAGAATCTCGACGCTATGTCGTGGGAGGCGATCAGCCCGGAGCTTGCCCTCGTCGACGCCGAGCTCGGCGCGCGAGCGCGTGCGGCACTGCCCGATCCCGCGCCGGCGCTTCGAGCTCACGGCGCGCCACCGCCTGGACAGCAGGCGCCCGAGCCCGCGCGCGAGCACCGCTCCTATCCGTTCTGGGCCCGCGTGACGGCCGCGATGTGGGTTCTCGTCCTCGGGATCCTCATCGGCGGTGCAGCGATCCCGCACGCCCAGGACAGGCCCCGCGTCGTGCCGAAGAACGAGGACGCGCGCTTCTGCAAGACGCCGCCGGCCCCGCCGGTCGAGCCGACGCGGCCCGGCGGCTTCTGACGCGAGAGGCCGGGCGCAACAGCCCTCGGGTCAGGACGATGTGGCGACCGCGGCTACAATCGGGCGTTCCCCGGGGCTATAGCTCAGTTGGGAGAGCGCCTGGATCGCACCCAGGAGGTCGGCAGTTCGAGCCTGGCTAGCTCCACCTCATGAACCCGCTGGAAACGGCGGGTTCCTCCTTCCTCACATCACTCGATACCCGCTGCCCGTGCTACCAAGCGGCGATCGTGCTACCGCCCGTGCTACCAAAACGAGCGAAGTGAGGAGAACTCAGGAGACCTCAGATCATGCAGTGACGCCGAAGTGCGGCGTGACAACTGGGATCGGGGTAGGTCGCACCCAGGAGGAGGTCGGGAGTTCGGGTCTCCCTAGCTCCATTCCAGAACCCGCGGCGTTGCCAGTACTGGCGAATATGAGTTCCGGCCGGACGCATCGCGAACTCACACGATGCGTCCGGCCGGCGGTGCCGTCAGCGGGTCTTCTTCGGAACCGTGACCCGAACCGACGCGGACGCGTAACCCGGCGCACTCGCTCGTGCCGTGTACGAGCCGGGCGCGAGCAGGAGAGTCACCTGGCCTCGAGCGTCCGTCGTGCCGTGCTTCGCTCCCACCGCAACCGTGACCCCGGCGACGGGATCGCCAGCGTCGCGCACCGAGATCGTCGCCTTGCCCTTCGCGCCGGCGCCGCGCACCGAGAGCCGGGCGAGCACACGCGTGTACGAGAAGCCGCCGCCGGGCTGTCCCGACGCGAACAGGTCGAGTGGACCGGCCGAACCCTCGCACTGGACGAACGTCAACGCGCCCTGCGGCAGCTTGAGCTTCTGAATCGGCTCGAACGCGCCGACGGACTTGCTCGAGCGGGTGACGGAGAGTCCTCCGGCGCCGTCACCCCATACCACCCACAGCCGCCCCGCCGGGCCGGCGCACACCGTCGCGCTCGAGAACATGCCCCGGGCCAGCGTCTTCGAGGCGCCCCCGTAGCGATAGAGGTGCGCCGCGTTGCCGTCCGCGTAGGCAACGTAGACGCCCGGCTGCCCGATGCGGGCGCTGAGTCCCTCGCCCCAATCCTTCGCGAGCGGCGGGATGACGACGCGGGTCCCGGCGCCGGGCAGCACCTGCTGCGCGTAGAAGCCGCCCTGCCCGGCGTTCGTCGAGCCTGAGAGCACCACCGCGCCGCTCGCCGCGTCGGTCGCGAGGAACGACTCGCTCATGCCCCCCTGGTACGGGCTCGGCGGAATCGACGCCGGCGGCACGCCCTCAGCAGCGAACCCGCGCCAGGCGGTGACGGGCCGACCATCTTTCGTCAGCGTGGCGCCGATCACGTAGCTCGACTCGGCAACCGCCCCGCCCCAGCCGGAGCCCTGCGCGGTCCACGTGCCGCCGCCCTCGGGTTCGGTGAACGTGCGTATGCCGCCCGTGCCCGGGGCGAAGAGCTGCAGGCTCCTGTCCGGCAAGGCGAGCAACGCGAGACCGCCGTTTCCGTCCCAGCCAGTCGCGATCGTCGACGTGCCAGCGACCCTCCCAGTAGGCGAGATGCGGGTCTCGAGGATCGAGGTCGACGTGTTGCCACGGTTCCAGGCGACGTGCAGGACGCCGTCCGCCGTCCGCGCGAGGCCGAGCTGGTTCCCGGCCTGGGATGGCCCGCTGATCCGCGCCCACCCGCTCGCCGGGGCGTTCGGTCGCGCCTGCGCGGCAAGGGCCACGCCGGCCGCGAGCGCGAACGCTCCGAGGCAGACGGCCATGCGCTGATGACTGTGCATCGAAGTTCCTCCCTTACTCGGTTTCGGTAACCGGCCACGGCGACCGGTCGGTTTCGACGATCCGCTCGTACGGCACCTCCGCCTAGCTCCACTTCGAGGCCTGACGAACCCCCGGCCACTCGCGTGCGGCTCGGGGTTCGCTCGTGCGGAAGCGCGTCAACCTCGGCTGATCTTGCGGGCGCTCCAGCTGCCGCTTCCCCCGTCGCCGGACCTCCAGTGACCGGACATCGACCTTCCCGACGACCCGACCGAGCCGTTGTAGACGGCACCGACGCCGACGGCTCCGAACGAGATGGCGTTGCGGTTGACCTTGCCGTTGATGGGATACGTCCCGTGCGGGTTCGAGAGCGCGATCGAGCCCTTCAGGGCACCCGAGCGGCCCTGAGTCCAGCGGATCGTGAACGTGCCCCGATACGAGCCGCTGTAGCTGCCGGACCAGATGCCGCCGAGCCCCGCCTGCGACGACGACGTCGCCGAGGCGATGGAAGCCGTGGCGCAAGTCGCCAGGAGCACAGAGACCACGAGGACGGGAAGCAGCCGCGGGATCGTGTGCCGACGAGAACCGTTCATGAGGTTTCCTCCTTCGGTTGATGTGCACTGGGTCGGGAAGGGCACCGGCCTACGCCACCTCGGGCTCCGACCAGGACGAGCGCTCGGCCACCACGATGCGATCGAACGGCACGTGCGCTCGCTCCGCCGCGGCGCGGACGGCGTCGGCGTCCCCTGCGAAGAGGCAGAGGACGACCTCGTCCGTGCGCATGAGCAGCGAACCGAGGTAGCGCACGGGCCGCCCCTGCTCGACGAGTGCGTCGGCGGAAGCTCGAGCGCGCTCGTCGAGCGCGCCGAGCTCCGCCTCCCCCACCCCTGGCCAGAAGCACTCGGCCACGTACTCCACGCCGCCGCTGTCCATGAGGGCCAGGCTAGGACGCTCTCCGGGAGCGGGAAAGAGGGAAAACCCTCGCGCTACGAGAGTCTGCGCGCGAGGCCGGCGCGGGAGCGGATCCCGAGCTTGCGATACACGCGCGTCAGGTTCGCCTCGACGGTCTTGACGGAGAGAAAGGCACGCTGCGCGATCTCCTGATTCGAGAGGCCCTGCGCCGCGAGCTCGGCGACGCGCCACTCGGTCTCGTTGAGCTCGTCGGGCTCGCGCCGACGCAGCCCTGCACGTCCGAGCTCGGCGCGTGCGTGCTCCGCCCAGAGCGGAGAGCCGAGCTCCTCGAACACCCGGAGCGCCTCGGCGAACGCGTTGCCCGCCAGGCGCTTCTCCTTGCGCCGGTGGTGCACGCGCCCTTTCGCGAGCAGCGTCCGCGCACGCTCGAAGGGCATCGGCAGCCGCTCGTGCTCGTCCATGCTGCGTTCGAGCGCCGCCGCCGCAGCGTCCAGATCGCCGCGCGCCGCCTCGAGCAGGCCCCGGCAGCGAGCGCCGACGGCGAGCGTCCACGGCGTCGGCGCAGCAAGTCCAGCGTGCTCCATCCGCTCGACGGCGCGCTCCGCGCGGTCGAGGTCGGCCACGCCGATCGCGGCCTCGACGAGATCGCCTGCGTGCCGCGAGCGCAGAGGATGCTCGACCCCGAGCCGTTCATCCAGCTCCGCTGCAGCCAGCAGCTGCAGGTCGGCCTCGGCGACGTCGCCCGACGGAGAGCGCCACGAACCCGAGGATGTTCCGGTGCAGGGTCGCCACGACGAGGTCACCGGCCTCGCCGGCAAGCTCCAGGCCGCGCTGCGACAGTTCGCGCGCCTCGTCCACCCGGCCCTCGAGCGCGTCGACCAGCGCGAGACCACGCAGTGCGAACGCGGGATAGAGGTCCGCGCCCTCCCGCCTGTAGGCCTCGATCGCCCGCTCTGCCCAGGTGCGCGCGCTCGACCAGTCGCCGAGCCACGCGTTGATGAGCGCGCCGTGGACGAACCAGAAAGGATCCTCCGCTCCGCGGTCCGCCTGTTGCTCGATATGGGCAGTCAAGCGCGCGAGTGCCGTCTCGAGATCGTCCGTGTGCCGGGCCAACTCGTAGAGGATCACCTCGCACCGATCCCACTCCCACGTGCGGCCGCTCGTCGTGTGCAGCCGGGCGCCCCGCTCGACGTCGTCGGCGAGCAGCCCTCGTACCATCTGGAGCTGGGCGTTGGCGCGGTCGAGGAGCGCCTCGGCCATGAGGTCGGGATCGACGTGGACCTCTTTCTCGAGGATCCCGACGGCCTCCTCGACCTCGCGCAGGCTGCGCGCCATGTCCACCTGCCCGTGCAGATAGGCGCAGCGGAGGAGGATCTTCGCGCGAACACCGCTCTCGCCGCCGCTTTCGGCGAGCGCCTCCTCGCAGAGCCGCGTGGCCTCCGCTTGCCGCCCCTGGAAGTACCAGACGAGTGCCTGCAGGCTCATCGCCTCCGCGCGCTCAGGACCCGCCGCAGCGCGCTCCACCGCTCGCGCGAGGATCGCATCGGCGTAGTGGAGATCCGCAAGGTCGATGAACGCCCCCTCGGCGGCGAGGAGCGCGCGCGCAGCGGCAGGCTCCGGGCGAGGCGTCAGCAAGCTCGCGCGCTCATAGAGCGCGACGGAGTCCAGGGAGGCGCCGCGGTCTCGTGCCCTCGAGGCAGCCCGCTCGAGAGCCGCCGCAGCTTCCTCGTCGGGCTCGGTCGCCGCAGCGCCGAGGTGGTGTGCCCGCGTGTCCTCGGAACTCGCCGTGCGCGCCAGGATGAGATGAAGCTCGCGGAGGGTCGCCTCGTCCACCGAGGCCAGCGCGGCCTGCGCCAGGAGCGGGTGCTCGAACCGGACAAGGCCGCGCTCGAGCGCGAGGATGCCCTCACGAATCGCCGGCCCGAGGACGCGCTCCGGGTCGACGACGCCTGCGTGCGCCAGCGTCTCGAGCCGCGGGACGGGCGCGGTCGCGGCGAGGAGCACGGCATCGCGCGTGTCGTCGGGCAGCAGTCGGAAGCGCTCGGCGGTGAGCGTCGCGAGGCTGTCCGGAATCGGCAACGGCTCGCCGGCGCTCACCTCCTCGCCACGCCGGACGAGCGCACGCCCGACCTCGAGGGCGTAGAACGGGTTGCCCCCCGACGCCGTCTCGATGTTCCTCACGACGAGCCGCGGGAACGAGCGACCGAGCCGCAGCTCGAAAAGCCGATGCAGGGCGGCCAGCGAGAGAGGTCCGAGGTGGCAGCGCTCGACCGATCCGGCCGGCAGCCCGGCCGCCAGCTCGACGAGCTGATCCTGACCGCCGCCACGGGCCGCCAGGAGGGCGCCGACGGGCCAGCCTTCGAGGCGGCGCACCGCGAACCCGAGGACACCGACGGAGCTCTCGTCCGCCCACTGCACGTCGTCGACGGCGAGCAGGAGCGGCGACTCGGCCGCGAGGAGACGAACGAGGCCGAGGGTCGCGACCGAGAGAGTGCGCTGATCCACGGCCACGCCCTCGGGATCGGCCCGGAGCAGTGCGACGTCGAGCGCTCGCCGCTGCGGCCCGGGGAGTCGCGAGAGCAGCCCCGGTGAGACGGTCGAGAAGAGATCGCCGAAGACTCCCAGCGACAGCTGCGCGTCGGATCTCGCCGGCCTCGACGACAGGATGCGGAAGCCACGCTCCTCCGCCGCCGCTCGCCCTGCCTCCCAGAGCGCCGTCTTCCCGATCCCTGGCTCGCCTTCGAGTACGAGCGCCGCGAACCCACCCGCGGCGTGTTCGAGCATTGCGTCCATCGCGACGAGCTCGTCGCCGCGGCCGATGATCTCGTCGCGACCGACTGCGAGGGCCACGTCTCCTCACTCTGCAGCCGCGGCCCGCGCGGCGCAAGGGCAGAGCGTAGTGGCCCGGAGATCGCGTGCGGCACGTACGACTCCTCCAGCCGTTCGATCTCGTAGGGCTCAGCGAGAGCTACTCGGCGGCGAGCGCGTCCTCGATGTGCTCGATCTTCATCGCCCCACGTTCGGAGCGGTCACGCCCGCTCGTGGAGGAGCCACGCGAGCGCGACCTGTGCGGCGGGAACTCCGCGAGACTTGGAGGAGGAGTCGGCCGTCAGGGGCAGGTCGCGTGGTACGGGGTGTCGCCGACGAAGTCACGCCACTCGTCCCGTGACAGGTTCCGCCCCGCAATGCTGCACGCACGGCGCTTCCACGACTCCGGATCGACGTCCCAGACCGTGACGGGGCCGTCCGGCGAGACCGCGAGCCACGGCGTCCGTCCGGGGAATAGAAGACGTACGGATAGGGGCCGTTCCCGGTGAGCGCAGTGCCGATCTGGCGGCGCGAGGCGACGTCCCAGAGGACGACGTGCCCGTCGTCGTTGCCGGCAGTCGCCACGGTCCGGCCGCCTGGATCGACGCTCATGCCGACGATTGCCGACCCGTGCCCCTGCACCGGCCGCGCGACGAGCTTCCACGTGCGCGTGTCCCAGAACGACGGGATCCCAGTGTATCCGCCGGTGACGAGCAACGAGCCGTCGGGAGCGAAGGCTGCCTGGAAGGCGTGAGACCTCTGAGGCAGGTGCACGAGCAGCCTGTCGGTCGTGGTGTCGAAGACCGAGATCTGCCGTTGACCCAGTAGGTGATCGCGAACAGCCTGCCGTCGGAGCTCCAGTCGACGTCGGTGTGCGCGTAGGCGGCGACCCCCTTCGCCGTCAAGGGCCGCTTCGGCTGCACGATCGGCTTGGCAGTCACGGCGAGCGCGCGCCCGTCTAGGAACGACACGCGCCCGTCCTCCCGGGCGACGGCGATCGTATCGCCGGACGGGTCGAAGTCGAGCCCCAACGCGTAGGGAACGGCGCGCCGTGCGAGAAGCCGAGTCAGGCCGCGCTATGCGATCCGTTCCTCTATGTGCAATAGATACGAGCTGCAGGCCAGGCGCGGCGGCTGGAGGGTCGACCCGCACACCGGTAATAGCCGGGGGGTTACCAAGTCTTCCGGGGGTCGACGGAGAGGTTGCCGCGCCTGCCCCCCAGCGTCAGCTAGCCGCCTGCCTCTCCCTCCATCATCTGGGTTGTCGAATGCGAATCGACGCGGCTAGTTGTCGGACGCCATCTCCTCTGCGATGACGCCAGCCTGACCGCGCTTGCGCACCACTTCGAAGCGATCATTTCGCGTTACGGAGTCCTCGATCTCGTGCGCGACATGACCAAGGGCGACGATGAACTGCCTCGGATCCTCGTGGAGCAGCTCGTACTCGGCGGGAGTCGTGACGATGCGCTCAGCGCACGTCAGCGATGAGCACTCGCAAAGGATGTTGAAGGGCGCGTGCTCGCC
This sequence comes from uncultured Gaiellaceae bacterium, assembly GCA_963763465.1. GTDB lineage: Bacteria > Actinomycetota > Thermoleophilia > Gaiellales > Gaiellaceae > GMQP-bins7. The sequence continues at coordinate 33,193 of CAVXOS010000009.1, forward strand.
GACGACGTCCTTCACCTGCTCCTCGACGCGCTCGTTCACATCGCGGAAGTACGCCTCATTCGTCGCATGCCGCTCGTCACGCCCTGGCACGACCATAGAGTTTAGGTCGCGATTGGCCGCCTGCCGTGGTCGAGAGTTGACCCGATTGTGTCCTGTACGGCCTGGCTGCCCGCACCTACCGTGACGCTCTGGTGAGTCCGGCGCTGGAGCCGGGCAGTCTGCGGTCTCCGGCGCACCCCTGTAAGCAGGTGGGGCCTGCGCGGACTTGCCGTCACTGCGCGAGAGGCTCGACCGGCGGGATGAGTCTCTCGCGCAGCCTGTCCTTAGTGCAGAGCGAATGGACCCAAACGTGTCCTATCGGGCGAGGCGAGGGGAGGGCACGCTGGCAGGGCCAACTGCAGAGTTCGCACACTCACGCCCGGCAGCAATCTTCGCTTGCACGCGCTTGCGTTGGATCTGCCAGTCCCTCCCGTACTTGGCTGAATCAGCCGTCATCGCGGTGTGGCCCGAAGCCGGGGCAGAGCCAGCCGTTCGACCAGATCGTCCACCCGCACCAACTCAACGAGCGCGCTTGCGAACGCCCCAGCTCGCGAGAATCTCATCGGCCAGCCGACTCCTCGCCTCGCCTGGGTCGGGAGGGTTGAGGCCCCATGTCGGAGCGAGGGTCGGCGGCTGAATCAGCGGCAGTCCGTTGGTCAGCGTCGCGATGTCGGCCGTGTTGAAGGCCTCGTACCCGCGACGGACGAGCTCGGCGTTTTCCTGTGCTGACATCGTGTTCTCGTCTCCGAGGCTCAGGCGTCGTACGTCGCGGCGAGCTCGAGCACCTGCGGCCGGCCCTTGTGCCCGGCCTCCTGCATGATCGCCGGGACCTCGGGGTCGGTGGCGAAGCGCTGCCAGCCGTCGGCATCCCAGTCGAAGATGGCCCACACGCGGTCTGCCTCGTTGGGATCGCGGTAGACGCGCGAGCCCTTGCAACCGTGCAGGGCGCGCTTCTCGGCGCCCTTGGTCGAGAAGATCTGAGCGAAGCGGTCGTAGTCCTCGACCGTTGTCGTTGCCAGGAGCATTCGTCTCCTCCTTCGTCTCCGGCGCCGCCAGTCGACACCGATGGTGAGGCGAGTGTGCGCCGCCCCCGCCCGAAGCGGCATCGGGCGAACGCCCTATGCGTTGTGAGCGAGCTCGGGGCGGACGAGATCGTTCTCGAAGGCCCAGAGCGTCGCCGCTGCCCGGCTGCGGACACCGGCCTTCTCGTAGACGTGCTGGACGTGGTGCCCGACCGTCTTGGCCGAGATGCCCAGGCCGTCGGCGATCCCCTGGTTCGACTCGCCGCGCACGAGCACGAGGAGGACCTCCAGCTCACGTTGGGTCAGCCCGGCGGGGAGCTCGCGCGACCGCTGCCGCACGGGGTGGCCTGCTGACGCGAGAACCGCGTCGGCGGCCTCGGCGTCGAGTCGCCCTGCTTCGACCTCCTTCAGCAGCTCCGCGCGCGCGGCCTCGGGCTCGAGGGCCGGTCGGTATGGACGCGCCTCGCGCATCGCCCCGTAGCAGTCGGCCGCAGCGAGGATGCGGGCCGGCTGGTCGAGCGCTGGCCCGCGCGTGCCGCGGTGGTAGCCGGAGCCGTCCAGCCGTTCGTGGTGCGAGCCGGCCAGGAGCCCGATCGGCGCGAGCGCGGGCGACTGCGCGAAGGCGCGCTCCGTGAAGTGAGGATGGAGCCGCACGCGCTCCCACTCGCCGAATCCGAGCGGGCCGGGCTTCTCCCAGATCGCGTTCGACACGCCGATGCGGCCGAGGTCGTGCGCGAGCGCAGCGCGTCGCACGAGCGTGACGGATGCGTCTGGGAGACCCATGCGCCAGGCGGCGGCCTCGGCGAGCTCCGCCACGCCCGTCGAGTGCTCGCGCAGCCATGGCGACTTGAGACCGGTGAGTGCGGCGATGGCCGTGAACGCCGCATCGACCCGCGTTCCCGCGATCTTGATCTGCGGGAACGGCTCGATCTCGATCGCCTGCTCCCACATCCGCGTCTCGTCCAGATCGGCGAGGAGGTCGTCGAAGCTCGCCAGCGCGATCTCGGCGAGCCGGGGCTCGTACGCGGCGCCCGCTCGACGCTCGACGACGCTCCGTGCCTCGCCGGCGCCTCCGGCAGTGAGGAAGAGGGAGATGTCCCTCCCCAGGTGCAGGAGGCGCATGGGCAACGGGATCTCGTCACCGCGAGCATCGGGGAACCCCCGTCCGTCCCAGCGGGCGAAGACGAACTCGAGCGCTGCCTGGATGCTCGAGCCGAGATCGAGCCAGCCGGCGAACCGCTGAGCGACCTCGCACATCGTCGCGAACGATTCGCGTGCGCGCGGGCTACCGGCGTTGGCGATGACACTCTCGATCATCGCGGCACGAACCTCGGGCGCGCGACCGGCTCCGACATGAGCGCGGTAGAAGGCCAGCACCTCCGCCGGGTTGGTCGTGTCGATGAGGAAGTACGCCGCGCGGTGCTCGATGTCCTCGCCGAACAGCTGCGCCGCCTCGTGTCCGTTCGAGGTGCAGCCCGAGGCGTGGAGCAGCGCGACGTAGTACGTGTCCGCGAGCTCCTGCGACGATGCGCCCGCGAGCTCGCCCAGACGAACCGCGAGGACGGCCGAGCGCAATGCGTGCTCGAGCGGCTGCCCCGTGCCGAGGTCGGTCGCGAGCGAGAGAGCGCCGACCACCTCGGCGGCGCGGATCGGCTGCTCGACGGAGAGTGGTCGCGCTCCTTCCGCCCCCGATTCGCCCGCCGCCACTCCTCGATCCTATTCGGGCCGAGAAAGCCCTGGAAGTCCGCGACTCGAAGTGAAAGACTCAACGATGTGCCCCGTCGCTCGATCAGCGTGCTCGCCGTCGTGATCGCCGCGTTCGGGGCCTCGATCGCCGCGGCAGCGCACTCGACGGGCTTCCGCGACGACTTCACGTCGTTCGACGCGCGCCAATGGACGAAGAGCAGCCGCCCGTTCGGCCACGGGGCGATCGATCCGGCGAACATCTCGGTCGCGAACGGCTTTCTCGGCGTGAAGCTTCCGGGCGGGAAGCTCGACGGCGGCGAGATCCGCTCGACGAGCGTCTACACCTACGGGACGTTCAAGGCACGGATGAAGATCGCCAACGCGCCGTCCTCCCTCACGGCGTTCTTCCTCTACAAGCAGCCCGACTACGCGCAGGAGCTCGACATCGAGATCTACAACGACTCGAGCCGCCGCATCATGTTCACCACGTACTCCGGCGGAGCGATGACACACACGGTCACGACGCTTCTCCCGTTCGACGCTACCGCCGACTTCCACGACTACACGATCGAGCGCGACCGAACCTCGGTTCGGTTCCTGGCCGACGGAGTGCAGATGCAGAGCTGGACGAGCGGTGTCACGCGCTCGTCCATGTACCTCTACGTCAACGCGTGGTTCCCGTCGTGGCTCGCGGGCGAGAGCCCCGCGTCGGACCAGGCCACGCTCGTGGACTGGATCACCTACACCCCGCGCTAGGAGCTACGCCGGCCTGCCGACAGCCGCCTCGAGGCGAGAGACGTCGGCGTGCCGCGACGCGATGTCGGCGCGGGGCGCGGCGAGACGCAGGTCGCGAAGCACCTCGAGTGCGGAGAGCAGCACCGGAAGCGGCGGGCCGCTCGCGGTGATCTGCTCGAGACGGCTCTCCTCGAGCCCCTTCGACGGCGCCTCGATGAACCGCGCGACGAGCTGGTCGTGGTGCTGCGCGGCGACGCGCCCGTGCTCCGCGCAGACGCGCAGGAAGGCCGCGGCGTTGCGTCGGAACCACTCGGTGCCGGCGCTCTCGTCGACCGCGTCGAGGAACTGATCGAGGAAGCTCCGACGACGCAGACAGTCGCGCAGGCTCTGCTGGTCGGCGGGGTGCAAGAAGAGCATCTTCTCCACGAGCAGCTGCGAGTAGTACGGGTCGTTCCCGCGGCAGAGGCCCAGCAGCAGGTCGATCTCGTTGATCCCGGAGAAGTCGCCGGCGTTCGCTCCCCGGTATTCCTGGCGCCCGACGCGATAGGGCTTGTAGTAGGGACGGACGCTGTAGAAGAAGCGGTCGACGTCGAGCTCGGAGAAGAGGATGTCGTTGAACCGTCCCACGTCCTCGAGCGCCGCGCGGGCGTCGTCGAAGAGCGTCTCGGCGACGGGATGCGAGATCCCGATCGGCGGGATGCGCATGAGCGTTTCCGCTGCACGCATGTACGCGAAGATCCCGCGGGTGTTGTAGTCGAGGAAGAGGAACTCGTCCGGCAGCGAGGTGAAGCTCTTCTGGCGCCCGTCGCGCGCAAGGTTGTGCATCGCGAGATGGCTCGTCGCGAACCGCGGGACGACGCCGACGGATGCGCCGATGTGCAGGCCGAGCGCCGTCGCCTCCTCGTGCGGCGAGCGCTCCTCGCGCGCCGGGTTCGTCAGCTCGTGCCGGCGGAGCGAGGCCATGTAGAGGCCGAGATCGCCGAGCACGTCGAACGCCTGGTCGAAGCCTTCGTCGGTGTTGCCCTCGCTCGCCAACGCGCGGACGAAGACGCGCCCCTCCTCGAGGATCTGCTCCTTGAGATCGTCTCCGACACCCTCGACGTTGGCGCGATCCTCTTGTGCGAAGTACTGCTCCTCGAGCGCCGTGTTCAGCTCGACGAACGTCGAACGGATCCAGGCATCGAAGGCCTCGACGTTGCTACTCATCGCGGCCCGATGCTAACCGCGCGCGTCGGCGGTGCAGGCTCTCGAACGTTGGACGATTCCGCGGCACGGCAGATATGCACACTCCTCGCGTGGCGAGTCGGATGCGATCGGCGACAGCGGGTGCAGTGGCTGCCGCTGCTTGGGCGGCGCAGGAGCCGCTCGATCAGCGCATCTTCGGCTGCGACTACTCGGACGTGGCCGTTCTCGGAAAGGGAGTCACCCGCGGTCCGGCGTGGCGCGCGACCGGGCTCGCGATCCACGTGCTGAACGGCGCGCTCTTCGGTCTCGCCTTCCACGAGGCCCGACAGCGACTTCCCGTGGGGAGCCGCAAGCTCTCAGTCGGGATGGCACTGACAGAGCACGTCGCGCTCTACCCGCTCTGCCTCTTCATCGACCGCTTCCACCCGGCTCGCGGCGAGCCCGGCGTGCCGCCGCTGCTCACGAGCGGACGCGCCTTCGCGCAGGCGACCTGGCGCCATGCGCTGTTCGGTGCCGTCCTCGGTCGGCTCGCGTAACGTCAGTCTGGCCTCATGCCGCCGCGGGAGGAACTCACGCATCTGGTTCGCCCACCCGTCGGCGAACCAATCGGGCTGCTCGCCCTCTTCCATGGGCGAGGCGCTGACGAGCGCGATCTCTTCCCGCTGCTCGATCTGCTCGACCCCGAGCGACGAATGCTCGGCGTGACGCCTCGCGGCCCGCTCCAGCTCCCTCCCGGCGGCGCTCACTGGTACGCCGTGCACGAGATCGGCCACCCGGATCCTCCGACGTTCAGGGAGACATTCGGTCGCGCGGCGGCCTGGCTCGACGGCGTCGCTGCCGAGGCTGGCATCTCGCCTGCTAGCACCGTCATCGGCGGCTTCTCGCAGGGTGCAGTGATGACGTTCGCGCTCGGCCTCGGGACCGGACGGCCGCGACCCGCCGGGCTGATCGCGCTGAGCGGATTCATGCCGACGGTTCCGGGCTTCTCGCTCGACCTCGCAGAACCGCTTCCGCGCGTCGCGATCGGTCACGGCGCGCTCGACCCGGTCATCTCGGTCGAGTGGAGCCGTCGGGCGCGCGACCTGCTCGCCGAGGCGGGCGCTGACGCCACCTACCACGAGTCGCCGAACCTGGCGCACGCCATCGACCCCGCGTTCTTCCGTCAGCTGCCCGCCTGGCTCGAGGAAACACTCGCGAGTACGGCATGAAGCTCTCCACGGGAGCCGAGATGCGCGTTACCGGACCGACGACGGAATGCGCGGTCGTATGTGTGAACGGCGGTCAGGCGCGCGAGGTGGAAGGAACCTGGAGCGCGACCATCGAGTGGCTCGTGCAGCACCTCGCCCCACGTCTGCCCGAGCTCGGCTTCGCGGAGGTGCGCTATCGCGTGAAGTCGTGGCGTCGCCTCGAGTCGTGCGTCGAGGACGCGCGCGCAGCCGTCCAGGAGGTGGGCGCACCGCAGGTCGTCCTACTCGGCTTCTCGATGGGCGGAGCGGTCTCCATCGCGATCGCAGCCGAGCCGGCCGTCACGGAGGTCATCGGGCTCGCACCGTGGATCCCCGACCAGCTCGACGTGACGTCCCTTCGAGGAAAGCGGTTCACGGTCATTCACGGCGCGCTCGACCGCTGGCTCCCCGGAGTCCCCGGCGTGTCGGCGTCACACTCGCGAAAGGGCTTCGATCGAGCGCGGGAGCGCGGTGTGGAAGGCCGCTACGTCCTCATTCCCGGTGCGCTGCACGGCGTCGCACTGCGGCCGTGGGGAAACCTCCTGGCGTTGCCGAAGGCAGATCGCTGGGCGGAGCTCGTCGAGGAAGAGCTCCGGCGGTTCGTCGTCAGCTCTCCGGAAGCAGGCGACGCCGAGCGCGCTGATCTCCCGACGGCGTCTTGACGTTCCATACGAGCCGGACACGCTCCATCGTGCGGATCACCCACCAGGACACGTCGAACTGGAACCGGCTCAGACCGTGACGCGCCGAGGCCGGGAAGGCATGGTGGTTGTTGTGCCAGCCCTCGCCGAAGACGAGCAACGCGACGACCCAGTTGTTGCGCGCCTCGTCGCGCGAGACGTACTCCTTGCGCCCGAACATGTGGCAGATCGAGTTCACCGAGAAGGTCGCGTGCTGGTAGAGGAAGATCCGGAAGAGGCCTCCCCAGATGAGTGCCTCGAGCCCGAGCGCGACCGACCCGCCGCCGAGGAAGTACCCGATCGCGAACGGAATCCCGAGCGAGATCGCGACCCAGAGTAGGTACAGGCGATCGAGCCATACGAGCACGCGATCCTCGTAGAGATCCTTCCCGTAGACCCGGCCCTGCTCCATTCCGAGATTCGAGAACATCCAACCGACGTGCGCGTGCGCGAACCCCCGGGCGGCGCCCCAGAAGCCGCCGCCGAAGCCGACGTGCGGCGAATGCGGGTCGCCGGGCTGGTCCGAGAGCGCGTGGTGCTTGCGATGGTCGGTGACCCACTGGATGATCGGCCCCTGCATCGTCATGCAGCCGAGGATCCCGAGCGTCACCTTCACGGGTAGCCGCGCCTCGAAGCCCTTGTGCGTGAAGTAGCGGTGGAAGCCGATCGTCGTGCCGAACGCGCAGAGGACATAGAACGTCACGAGGAGCGCCACGTCGGTCCAGCGAAAGGCGCGACCCCACAGCATCACCATCGCGATCGTCGCTCCGACGAGCGGGACGATCACCGCGAAGAGCATCACAACGCGGCTGATCCGGCTCGTCCCCGACCGAACCGTTCCGATGGGGGGCGACGAACTCTGGGTGCTCACATGCGCTCCTTCACTCTGAACCGAACCTGTACCCACTTTGTACAATGCCTGCGATGAGGGTAGCCGTCATAGGTGGTGGTGTCTCCGGGCTCGGCGCAGCGTACGTGCTCGCGCGGAGCGGTCACGAGGTGCATCTGTTCGAGCGCGAGCCGCGCATCGGCGGGCACGTCAACACGGTGGTGCGCGACGGCCTCGCGCTGGATACCGGCTTCATCGTCTCGAACGAGCGCAACTACCCGCTCCTCACGCGCCTCTTCGACGAGCTCGGCGTCGCGGTGCAGCGCTCCGAGATGTCGTTCTCGGTGAGCTGCGACGAGTGCGGCCTCGAGTACGCGGGCCGGCGTCCGTTCGCGCAGTGGCGAAACGCGACGAGCGCGAGGTTCACCTCGCTCATGTGGGAGATCGGCCGCTGGCTGCGGACGGCGAGGCCGTCGATCGCAGGGGGCGCGTACGACGCGACCTCGCTCGACGACTACCTCGAGGAGCGCCGCTACTCGCGCGCGTTCAGACGCCACTTCATCGTCCCGCTCGCGTCCGCGCTGTGGTCCGCAGCCCCGGGACATACGCTCGAGATTCCGGCCGGGTATGCGATCCGGTTCTTCGACAATCACGGGATGCTCGGGCTTCGGCGTCATCACTGGCGAACGGTGACGGGAGGAGCGCATACGTACGTGGATACCCTCGTCCGTCAGCTCTCATTCGTCCGCGCCGGAATGCCGGTTCGCGGGCTGAGGCGGGACGAGGACGGCGTGCTCGTCCGCACGGACGACGACACGGTGCAGCGCTTCGACCGCGCGGTCGTCGCCACGCACGCCGACGAGGCGCTCGCGCTCCTCGAAGATCCGAGCGTGACGGAGCGTGAGATTCTTGGCACGTTCGGGTACACGCTGAACGATGCCGTGCTCCACACCGACTCGTCGCTACTCCCCCGCTCGCGCGCCGCTCACGCGTCATGGAACTACCGCGTCGACGGCGCGCAGCGCCCGACGGTGACGTACTACCTCAACCGCTTGCAGTCCCTCGACAGCGATACGGACTACCTCGTGACGCTGAACCAGGACGTCGCCGACGAGCACGTGCTCGATCGCTTCTCCTACACGCATCCGCGCTTCACGGTGCCTGCGATCCACGCACAGAGCCGGCTCCGAGAGCTTTCCGGCTCCCGACACACCGAGTTTGCCGGGGCGTACTTCGGCAACGGCTTCCACGAGGACGGTCTTGCGGCGGGCATTCGCGCGGCGGCCGCGCTCGGAGCACGCTGGTGAGATCGGCGCTCTACGAAGGCTCCCTGGTGCACGTCCGGCACGAGCCGCGCCATCACGCGTTCAAGTATCCGGTGGCGTACTGGGTCCTCGACCTCGACGAGCTGCCCGAGATCGAGCGGCGACTACGCCTCGTCTCCGTCAACCACCGCAACGCCGTGACGCTCCGAGACGGCGACCACTTCGACGGCGACCTGTCGCTGAAGGATGCAGTTCGCCGATTCGCGGGCGATCCGGAGATCAACCGCGTCCTCTGTCTGACGCAGCTTCGCGTCTTCGGCTACGTCTTCAACCCGGTCAGCTTCTACTGGTGCTACCACGCCGACGGCGAGCTCGCCTGCATGATCGCGGAGCTGAACAACACCTTCGGCGAGCGTCTTCCCGAGCTCCTCCCGGGAAGCTCCCTGCGCTACGAACACGACAAGCGACTCCACGTCTCGCCGTTCTTCGGCCTCGACATGCAGTACCGGTACGCGTTCTCGGAGCCGGAGGACACGGTGTACGCGCGCATCGAGGTGCACAAGGACGGCCGCATGCCGCTGCAGGCCGTGCTCGCGGGGCGGCGCCGGGAGCTGACGGACCGCGAGGTGGCACGATTCCTCGTCCGCTACCCGATCATGCCGCTCCAGGTCACCGCGCTCATCCACTGGAACGCGGCCAAGCTCTGGCTCAAGAAGGTGCCGTTCCACCACAAGCCGCCGTTCGAGCCGGGGAAAGGCTCGGTGCGACGGTGACGACCGTCGATCGCGACCTCGCGCGTCCGATCCCGAGCCGGCGGCCCTTGTCGCTCGGCCGCGTCGTCGAGTCGATTCTCGAGCGTGTGCTCCCCGGGATCGCGGACGGCACGCTCGTGCTCCGACTCCCCGACGGCAGTGAGCGACGCTACGGATCGGGGCCGGAGCAGCGCATGCGGGTCGACGATTGGCGGCTCCTCGAGAGGATCGCGACGAGCCCGAAGATGGCGCTCGGCGAGTCGTATCAGGCCGGGGAGTGGCGCTCCGACGATCTCGTCGGACTACTCGAGCTGCTCCTGCGCAACGCAGCGGCGGGCGGAGTGCGACATCCCGGGTGGCGGCGCTTCGCAGAGGCGCGACCACGCGTCAACCGCCGCACAGGGCCGCTCGCCGCGCGGCACAACATCGCGCGCCATTACGACCTCGGCAACGATCTCTTTGCGCTCTTCCTGGACGAGACGATGACGTACTCGTGCGCGATCTTCGAGCACGAGGCTGACTCGCTGGCGGATGCGCAGCGCGGCAAGCTGCGCCGCGTCTGCGAGCAGCTCGAGCTCGGCCCCGACGACCACATCCTGGAGATCGGCTGCGGCTGGGGCTCTTTCGCGCTGATGGCTGCCGGGGAGTTCGGCGCGCGCGTCACGGCGGTCACCATCTCGGCCGCACAGGCCGCTCTCGCACGGGAGCGCATCGCGGAGGCCTGCCTCACGGATCGCATCGAGGTGGTCGAGCGCGACTTCCGCGAGCTCGCCGGGACGTTCACGAAGATCGCCTCGATCGAGATGCTCGAGGCCGTCGGCGAGAAGCTCTGGCGGCCGTTCTTCGGTGCGTGTGACCGTCTTCTCGCGCCGGGAGGGAGCGCGTGCATCCAGACGATCCTCGTCCACGACGATCAGCTCGCCCGATACCGGTCGAGCCCCGACTGGATCGAGCGTCACATCTTCCCAGGATGCCTCATTCCGTCACGCGCGGCGATTCACGACGCCCTTCTACCTACGAGCCTCCGAGTCTCCGCCGACACGGAGATCGGCGGTCACTATGCCGAGACGCTGCATCACTGGCGCGAGCGCTTCCGCGCGAACCTCGAGGAGATTCGGGCGCTCGGCTACGACGCGCGATTCGTCCGGACCTGGGACTTCTACCTCGCCTCCTGCGAGGCGCTCTTCCGCACCGGAATGCTCCGGGATGCGCAGCTGGTGCTCACGCGATGAGTGCCGTCGACCGCGTCCTCGAGCGCGACGTCATCCCCGAGCGGCTGCTCCGCGCCGGAATTCGGGCCAACCTCGGGCAGCGGCTGCGAACCGAGCGGCGGAAGAGCCTGCGCGCGCGCCGGACGTATGTCGACGGGCTCCGAGAAGCGCCGATCGCGCTCCAGACGGCCAAGCCGAACGAGCAGCACTACGAGGAGCCGCCTGAGTTCTTCGAGCTCGTGCTCGGCCCTCGCCTGAAGTACAGCTCGTGCCTCTGGGAGGACGGGACGCCGACGCTGGCAGAGGCGGAGGACGCGATGCTCGCCCTCACCTGCGAGCGTGCGCAGCTCGAGGATGGAATGGAGATCCTCGACCTCGGTTGCGGCTGGGGCTCGTTCACGCTGTACGCGGCCGAGCGCTATCCCGGCTCACGGATAACCGCGGTCTCGAACTCACACCTGCAACGCGCATGGGTCCAGGCGCGCGCGCCCGCCAACGTGTCGATCGTGACGGCCGACGTGAACGAGCTCGAGCTCGAGCGGGCGTTCGACCGCGTCGTCTCCGTCGAGATGTTCGAGCACATGCGCAACTACGAAGCCCTGATGGCGAAGGTCGCGTCGCTGCTGCGACCCGACGGCCGGCTCTTCGTCCACCTCTTCTGCCATCGCGAGCTCGCGTACCCGTACGCCTCGGGCTGGATGGCCCGGAACTTCTTCACGGCGGGCCAGATGCCGTCGGAAGATCTTCTCCTCGACTTCCAGCGCGACCTCGCGCTCGTCGAGCGCTGGCGGGTGTCGGGAGAGCACTACGCACGGACGTCCGAGGCGTGGCTCGAGCGGCTCGCCGCAAACGAGGCCGAGATCGAGCGGCGTTGGGGCAAGGCCTTCCTCGCGCGCTGGCGTGTCTTCTTCCTCGCCTGCGCCGAGCTCTTCGGCTACCGCGACGGATCCGAGTGGCTCGTCGCGCACTACCTCTTCCGGCCGCGCGAGAGCTAGTCGTGGAACGCGGTGAGGCGCTCGGCCTCCTCGTCCACCTCGAGCGCGTCCGCTCTGGCGATGCGCTCGAAGGCCTCCCAGCGAACGCGCGCACCGTCGTAGCGCCACGTGCCGGCGACGGCGCCGTCCACGAGGAACGTTCCGACCGACTGTGGCATCTTCGTCGTGAAGATCAGCGAGCGGTACCGCTCCGGCAACACGCCCGTTCGGCGGGCGTGGACGAGCAGCACGGCGTCCCAGGTCGGGAGGAAGCGCACGGGCGCAGGCGTGTCCGGAGCCGGGAGCGGCGCTCGGGGCAGATCGAGGAGCTCGCCGCCCCGCTCGTCGCGAAAGCGGCGAAGGGGCAGCCGGTCGAGCGCGGGCGCGACGTCGCCGGGCCTCGTCCCCGCCCACTTCGCGATGTCGCCGCGTGACGCGGGACCGAACGCGCCGAGGTAGCGGCGAACGAGGTGGTCGAGCGCCGAAGCAGGATCGATGTCCTCCGGCCCGACCCAGCGCTCGGCGGTCTGAAAGAGGTGCGCGCGGCGGCGCTCCCAGGTTCCCGAAGGCGGGACGCGGACGAGGTCGAGCCACGGCCCGACCATCCCCCAGCCGCGACCGACGACCTCGACCAGCTCTTCCTGTCGCCGTGGCCCCTTGGCCATGAGCGCACGCAGCTTCTCCGCCTGACGCTCGAGCTCGCGCTCCGCCAGCGGTGGCCTGCGCGTGCGGAGCCACCAATCACGCTGCGACGCACGGATCGCCACCGCGAACGGCCAGTAGTCGCCGCGCGAGACGACGTGAATGGTCGAGCGCAGCAACGTCGCCTGGACGACTGACCGACGCTCGAGAGCACGTGTCAAGTCGCGCCGCCGATACCCCTCGAGACAGGACCAGAGCCGGATGTAGGCGTTTGGCGCGTACTGATCCTGGACGCCGCCGAGTCGCTCGAGCGCACGTGGAATCGGCAGGCGGACGCGTCGGAGTAGGAGCTGACGCGCGAGGAGCGCCCGGTTCAGCTCTCGCTGAGTGAGGGTGCGCTCGGAGGCGGCCACCCTTCGACGCTATCCGAGCGCCGCCGGGGCGTCACCCCTGCGTCAGCGAAAACGACCGTCCCTAGCGTACGCGCGCGAAGCGGTGCACGGCGTCGAGGAGCTCCTTGCTCTTCGTCTCCGCTTCGACGGCATCGCCGGATGCGAGCGCACCCGCGACGCAGTGGTTCACGTGGTCGTCGAGCATCTTGAACGCGAGGCTCTCGAGCGCCGTGTTCACGGCGGCGATCTGCGTGAGGATGTCGATGCAGTAGCGGTCGTCCTCGACCATGCGCTCGATCCCGCGCACCTGGCCCTCGATCCGGTGCAGCCTGCGAACGAGCGCGTCCTTGTCCTCGGCGTAGCCGTGGGCGTGCTCGCTCATGCGACCTCCCTGACCGAATGGAAGCGCCGCAGCCGCAGCGAGTTGGTGACGACGAACACGCTCGAGAAGGCCATCGCGGCCGCCGCGACGATCGGGTTCAGGAGCCCGGCCATGGCGAGCGGGATCGCGGCGACGTTGTAGGCGAACGCCCAGAAGAGGTTGCCCTTGATCGTGCCGAGCGTTCGCCGCGCGAGCCGGATCGCATCGGCCGCAGCGCGCAGATCGCCGGAGACGAGCGTGATGTCGGACGCCTCGATCGCGACGTCCGTTCCCGGTCCCGATCGCGAGGCCGAGATCGGCCTGCGCGAGCGCCGGCGCGTCGTTGATGCCGTCTCCGACCATCGCGACGACCTCGCCCGCGTCCTGGAGTCGCCGCACCTCGGCGATCTTGTCGTCCGGAAAGACCTCTGCGAGGACGCGCTCGATCCCGACCTCCGCCGCCACGCGCTCGGCCGTCTCGCGCGAGTCACCCGTGAGCAGCACCGGCGCGAGCCCGAGCTCCCTGAGACTGGCAACCGCCTCGGCGCTCGTCGGCTTGACGGTGTCGAGAACCGAGAGGGTCGCCCGCCGCGTCCCGTCCCACGAAACGGTGATCGACCCATCGCGTCGGCCCACTTCGACCGCATGTCCGGCAACCGTGCCGGTCACGCCGATGCCCGGGATGTTCCGGAAGTCGGTGACGGGAGGAAGCGACCCGACCTCCCGCTCCGCGGCCGTGGCCACAGCCTGGGCAATCGGATGCTCGGACGCGGCCTCGACAGCGCCGGCGAGCCTGAGGACGTCAGCGCGAGAAGCGCCATTCAGCAACGAGACGTCGGCCAGCTCCATGCGGCCCGCGGTAACCGTGCCGGTTTTGTCGAGGATGACCGTCGTGATCCGCCGCGTGCGCTCGAGGATCTCGGGGCCTTTGATGAGGATCCCGAGCTGTGCGCCGCGACCCGTCCCGACCATCAGAGCCGTCGGTGTGGCGAGCCCGAGCGCGCACGGGCAGGCGATGATCAGGACGGCGACAGCCGCCGAGAAGGCAGCGGTCGCATCTCCCGAAACGACGAGCCAACCTGCGAGAGTCGCGAGCGACAGAGCCAGCACGATCGGGACGAAGACACTCGACACCCGATCGACGAGCCGCTGGATCGGCGCCTTCCCCGACTGCGCATCCGCGACGAGCCGGGCGATCTGCGCAAGCGCGGTCTCCTCGCCGACGTTCGTCGCGCGGACGAGAAGGCGACCGAACGTGTTGACGGTCGCGCCTGCGACGGTGTCCCCGGACACGACGTCGACGGGCACAGGCTCGCCGGTGAGCATCGACTGATCGACCGCCGATTCGCCCTCGACGACCACACCGTCGGTCGCGATCTTCTCGCCGGGGCGAACGACGAAGACGTCTCCGATCGAGAGCTCGTCGATCGGCACCGACACCTCGACGCCGTCGCGCAGGACACGCGCTTCCTTCGCGCCGAGCTCGAGCAGCGCCCGAATGGCCGCGCCCGAGCGCCGGCGCGCCCGCGCCTCGAGGTAGCGACCGAGGAGGATCAGCGTCGTGATGACGGCCGCGACCTCGAAGTAGACGTCCGCGTCGTCGACGAGCACGAGCGCGGCGACCGACCAGGCCCAGGCCGCGAGCGTTCCGATCGAGATCAGCGTGTCCATCGTCGCCGCCCCGTGGCGCGCGTTCAGCGAGAGCCGCGCGATGGAAGCCGAAGCCCGCCCAGAAGACGACCGGTGTCGCGAGCGCGAACGCGAGCCACTCCCACCCGCGGAAGTGGAGCGGCGAGACCATGGCGAGCACGACGAGTGGCGCAGTGAGCGCCGCCGCGACGACGAGCCGCCGCCGTACCGCGTCGGCGCGGTCGACGGCCTGCCCGGCCTCGTTCGCGAGCGCCGCGTGATACCCGGCCGCCTCGACCGCTCCGAGGAGATCCGACACGGCGACCCGCGCCGGATCGAACGACACCGCCGCCTGCTCGGTCGCGTAGTTGACCGATGCGTCCACGCCGTCGAGCTTGTTGAGCTTGCGCTCGATCCGGTTGGCGCAGGCTGCGCACGTCATCCCCTCGAGCGCGAGATCGACGCGCTCTGCGGTCTCGCGTGTCGCGGTCGAGGTCATGCGGCCTCGTATCCGGCTTCGGCGATCGCCGCGCGAAGTGCCGAGTCGTCGAGCGCCCGGCCGCTGACCGTGACGACCTTCGTGTCGAGATCGACCGCGACGTCCTCGACGCCCTCGACCTCGGAGACCTCCTCGCGGATCGACGTCGCGCAGTGCGCGCAGTGGATCGCGGGGACGGTGTAGACAACGGTCTCGCTCACAGCTGCTCCTCTCGCCTGCTCACCGAGAGTATACCCCCTAAGGGTATTTAGCTGGCGCTCGACTTGTCGAAGAGCCGGCCCGCGGAGATCTCGGCCGCCATCGTCTTCGTCTGCTCGCGATACCACGAGCCGTCCTCGAACTCGATCGCGGGAAGGAAGTGCTGACCCGTGTGCGCGATGACCTCCTTGCGCCGGCCCCGCGGGAACGTCGGCTCCTTGACGAGCTCGTACTCGATCCCCTGCTCGTCGAGAGCGGCCTGAACGAGCCAGCACGGATGGCGCCCCTTGAAGCCGACGAATCGGCACCGGTGAAGCCGAATCAACTTCTACACCCCTTCGATCCGGGACGCGCCGACGATGGCCTCCGAGCCGTCGCCGAGCCGGACGAGCGCCTTGCCCTTGCCGTCGTAGTCGGGCGACCAGACGACGATCGTCGCCGCATCGCCGTTCACCGTGCACGCGCGCCCGTCCTCACCGTCGACACCGCGCCAGAAGCGGACGAACGGGTTCTGCTCCCACTCGCGCCCGATCGTCGTCTCGTCGGTGTGTCCGGGGAGCACGCGCGTCTCGTGCGGCAGCGTCATCAGCACGTCCATCACGGAGCGCCGCATCTCGTCGGCAGGCCCGCCGCCGACCGCGTCACGAAACAGCGTGTCGCCCGAGAAGCAGAGATCGCCGACCACGAACGAGACGCCGTCGTCGGAGTGGCCCGGGGTGGCGAGCGACTCGACACGCAGCCCGCCCGTTTCGATCGCTCCCGACGTCACCTCGAGGCCGTAGCGCTCGACGAGCTCGTCGTTGCCCGCCACGTGATCGGCATGTCCGTGCGTGACGAGGAGGTGCGTCGGCGTGACGCCCTCGCGCTCGACGGCCGCGATCAGCGGCTCGAGCGGGGCGCCGCTGTCCACGAAGACCGCCGTCCCACCGGCCTCGTCCGCCAGGAGGAAGGCGTTCGAGAGCCAGCCCGAGTGCATGCTCCGCTCGACGATCATCAGACGTGCGCCTCGAACGAGCCCGGCTTGCCGCCGAGCGCGAGCAGCGTGACGCCGTCGGCGCCCGGTACGAGCTTGCGCTTCTGGCCCGGGCCGACCCGTGCGAACGTCCCCTGCTCGAGCTCGAACGAGTCGTCGCCCGCCTGGAGGGTGACCGAGCCTTCCACGACGAAGTAGACCTCTTCCTGCCCGTCCTTCTCGTGGTCGTGGTCCGGGTAGTCCTCGTACCCGGCGGGCCAGCGCTCGACGTTCATCCCGAACGACGTCACGCCGAGGCCCTTGCGGGCGAACAGGAACGTCCCGCGCCCCTCGTGGGAGTCGAGGTCCTCGATGTGCTTCACGGTCACGTCGGCCATGGGAGATCCTTTCGCGAGACGATGTGGCGAGGATCGTACGGGAGGAGTCCGCCTCGCCTGGAAGAATCGCGCCGCCGACCGTACTCACACGAGGGAGGAACGATGAACGAGATGATCGGGCCGCGGGAAGTCCTCGAGGACACAGCCGACCGCTGGTGGATCTTCCTGATCACGGGAATCGCGTGGCTGGTGTTCGCGCTGGTCGTGTTCCAGTGGGACTACACGTCGGTCTCCGCGATCTCCTACCTGTTCGGCGTCGTCGCCATCGTCGCGGGGGTGAACGAGCTCTTCGAGATCTCCATCTCGACGAGGGGCTGGAAGTGGGCGCACGCGCTCCTCGGCGTGCTCTTCATCGCCGTCGGGATCTGGGCACTCGTCCATCCGTACGACACGTTCAAGACGCTCGCCGCGCTCGTCGGCGTGTTCCTGCTCATCAAGGGGATCTTCGACATCACGGTCGCGTTCGTGACGAAGGAGGAGTTCGAGCTGTGGTGGATGCAGCTCGTGATCGGGCTCATCGAGATCATGCTCGCCTTCTGGGTCGCCGGGAACTTCCGCGAGAAGGCGATCCTGCTCGTCGTCTACGTCGGGATCATCGCCCTCTCCCGCGGCATCAGCGAGATCTTCGTCGCGTTCAAGCTGAAGGGGCTCAGACGCCGCCTTGCGGCGTCCTGACGGTTCGCCAGATCGGGCCGTGCGGCATGTATAGGATCGCGCTGATGCGCCGTACGGCCCTGGTCTTGGTCCTTCTCGTCGCCGCGCTCGGTCTCGTCGCGGCTGGCTGTGGAGGCGAGGAGGAGCAATCGGCGACTCCCGAGACGGTCACGGGCGAGGTCACGCCGCCGGAGACGGAGACGACCACCGAGACCGAGGGCACCGGCACGGAGACGACGGAGACCGAGACCACGGAGACGACGGCAACGGAGACGACGCCCGCCGCGCCGAAGGGCGACCCGGTCGCCGGCAAGGATGTCTTCCTAGGCCCGTCGGGGTGCACCGGCTGCCACACGCTCGCCGACGCGGGCTCCAGCGGAACCGTCGGACCGAACCTCGACGACGCGCAGCCGAGCTTCGATCTCGCGTACGACCGCGTCACCCATGGTCAGGGCGGCATGCCGTCCTTCGCGACGAGCCTCAGCGACCAGCAGCGCGCGGACGTCGCCGAGTACGTCTCCTCGGTCGCGGGGAAGTAGCGCTCGCGCGGCTGCGCAGCAGCCGCCTTCAGGGGCCCTCGCGGGCACGACTGCTGCCTAGACTCACGGTGTGATCGACCTCAAGGCTGCACGCAGCGATCCCGGCGGCTGGCGCGCCGCGCTCGCGCGAAAGGGCGCGGCGGCGGAGTTCGACGCGCTCCTCGCGGCCGACGAGCGGTGGCGCGCGCTCATCCCGGAGGTCGACGCGCTCCGCGGGCGCATGAAGCTCGACGGCAAGCCGACACCGCAGGAGCTCGAAGCGCTGCGTCCGGTGAAAGCGGCGCTCAAGGAGGCGGAGGAGGAGCTCGCCGTCGCTGAGGCGGCCAGGGATGCCGCCCTCGCACTGGTGCCGAACCCGCCGCACCCATCGGCACCCGACGGCGACGCGGAGGACGACGCGGAGGAGCTGCGCCGCGTCGGTGAGCCGCCGGCGCTGACCGAGCCGCGGGAGCACACGGAGATCGGCCGCTTCGACATGGAGCGCGCGGCGCGCGTCTCCGGTGCCCGCTTCGGCTACGTCATCG
The DNA here is from genome assembly GCA_963763465.1 of uncultured Gaiellaceae bacterium. Taxonomy (GTDB): domain Bacteria; phylum Actinomycetota; class Thermoleophilia; order Gaiellales; family Gaiellaceae; genus GMQP-bins7. The sequence continues at coordinate 51,585 of CAVXOS010000009.1, forward strand.
GCGACTCGGCGCGCGTCGCGATGGCGCTCTACCAGTTCGCGCTCGACCATCTCACGCAAGCGGGCTTCACCCCCGTCATCCCGCCGGTCCTCGTGCGCGAGGAGGCGATGTACGGCACCGGCTTCTTCCCGACGGACCGCTCGAACATCTACGCCCTCGAGACCGAGGGCCTGTTCCTGACGGGCACCTCCGAGGTCGCCCTCGCAGCGCTCCACACGGGCGAGAAGCTGGACGAGCTCCCGCTGCGCTACACGGGCTTCTCGACCTGCTTCCGCCGCGAGGCCGGCGCGGCGGGCAAGGACACCCGCGGGATGTTCCGCGTGCACCAGTTCAACAAGGTCGAGATGTTCGTCTTCGTCGAGCCGGACCTGTCGTGGGACGAGCACGAGCGCCTGCTCGATCTCGAGGAGCAGTTCTTCCAGGCCCTCGAGCTCCCCTACCGCGTCGTGAACGTCGCCGCCGGCGACCTCGGCGCCTCGGCGGCGAAGAAGTACGACCTCGAGGCGTGGTTCCCGTTCCAGGGGCGCTATCGCGAGGTCACGTCGTGCTCGAACACGACCGACTACCAGTCGCGCCGTCTCGGCATCCGGTACCGAGCGGGCAGCGGCCTCGAGAGCCCACACACCCTGAACGGCACGATGGTCACGGACCGTGCGCTTCTCGCGATCCTCGAGAACTTCCAGGGCGCCGTGCCCGAGGTGCTGGGCCGCTACGGCGCGCCGGCCGAAGTCCGGCCCTCGTAAGCGTCGGTCACAATGCGCGTCGGCGGGGTGCCGGAGCGGTCGAACGGGGCGGTCTTGAAAACCGTTGGGCGTGCAAGCGCCTCGTGGGTTCGAATCCCACCCCCGCCGCTCACGTCGGCACGACTATCGTGCGGTCAAAGCGCGGTCAGAGTGCGGCGAAAGGCGCGGTAGCTTCGGCACTCGTTCTTGTGCTTATTGATACAACTCGAACGACAGTGACGCCGAGTACGCCCTCGCGTCGCGCTCCGTGCACGGTAGACTCGGTGCAAGCATCCGCTGTCTGCGAGCGCGCAAACGGGGCGGCACCGCGCGAACGGCCCGCCCCCGGCACAGGAGGTATCAGCTCCCATGCATCAACACCGTACCCACCGAGGGATCCGCGTTCGACACGAGCGCTCGTGCGCGACGACGCGAGGTGGCCGCTGTGACTGCCACGAGGCCACGGGCAGAGTCACACGGTCCGACGCATCGTCGCAACTCTGATCGATGGCCGAGCGCGACTCCGAGGCGAGATCCGAGCATCCGTCGCGATCGAGCACGACACTCCGTGACGCATGGACGGTCTGGCTCGAAGGAGCGAAGGCAGGCACGATCCGCACCCGCTCAGGCGATCGGTACAAGCCGTCCGCGCTCCGCTCGTATGACGCCGGGATGGAGGCACGCGTCCTACCGGTGCTCGAAGGCGCGAAGGTTTCCGCGCTCGAGCTTCGCGACTTCCAAGACCTGGCTGATCAACTCCTCGCCGACGGTCACGATCCCTCGACGATCCGAAACACCTTCATGGGCCTCAGGGCGCTCTACCGGCGCGCCGTCGCACGCGGCGACGTTGCGTTGAACCCGACCGCCGGATTACAGCTTCCGGCGGTTCGCGGAAGACGTGACCGCATCGCGTCAGTGAGCGAGGCCGACGGGTTGCTCGCAGTGCTGCCCGATGGTGATCGAGCAGTGTGGTCGACCGCGTTCTTCGCCGGGCTACGACGCGGCGAGCTGATGGCGCTCGACGTCCAGCACGCGTTCGACGCGAACGGCGTCGCCAGCACCATCGCAGTCGAGCGATCGTACGATCCGGTTGCAGGCGAATACATCACCCCGAAGAGCGAGCCGGGACACGTCGCGTCCCGGTCACGCAGGAGCTTCGCGGCTATCTCACGGCGCACCAGCAGCGACTGGGCAGAAGCACGGGACTTCTGTTCGGCCGCACCGAGACGAAGCCCTTCGATGACCGCGCCCTCAAGATACGAGCTGAGAAGGCGTGGCATGCAGCGGGACTCACGCCGATCACGCTCCACGAAGCCCGACACACGTACGCGAGCCTTCTCATCGCCGCCGGTGTCAACTCAAAGGCCGATCAGCACGTACATGGGTCACGCCTCGATCACGATCACTCTCGACCGATACGGCCACCTGATGCCCGGAAACGAGGCCGAGGCTGCCGACCTGCTCGACGCGTACATCGCTCGCGAGCGTGAAGCGCGGACGCGGGAGTCGCAGGTCGTGACACGTGGCAGGCGTAGACGCTAGCCTCCGCGGGTTCAGATCGCGTGTTCTGCGGCTGACTAGTGCCCGAACTGCTTCGCTACGACCGCACGGCAGTCACGGACGAACGCCTCGAATGCCTCCGGCTCCATTCTCTTCTCCGCGAGATCGATGACCGCGCGAAAGATCGCGCTGAAGTCTTTCGAGCTCACCTGAAACGAACGGTCGGGATCGACAGGGAGGCCGAGCGCACGGCGAATCTCCTTGGTACTCGACTCGAAGAGACGCACGACGTCGCGCGGCTTGAGCACATTCGGGTCGAGCGGAGTGACGAGCGGCTTCCCTTCCTCGTCGACCACGCCCAAGATGCGCGCGCGAACCAGCCCACGCAGTTCTCGCGCGAGCTGGAAGACCTCGCTCGTTCTCTTCGCGGCGGCGGCGGACGATGTCGTCTTCGTGGGCCGCCCGCGACCTTGCCGGGTATCGGCTCCTTGCTCGCGCCTACGACGAAACGACGCTCGTCGCGAGATTTAACGCGTTCGGTTCGCGCAAGATCCGGGGCCCCATCAAGTACGGGGTCTCGCTCGCGTTCCTCCCACGAATGCTCGCGGCGTGGAGAAGGCTGCTCCCGCCCACCCAGTGGGTACATCTCGGGAGTGGAGCATCATCGGACCTCTCGACTGTTGCCCCCGATCTTGTGCGGCACCAGGACGAGCGACAGGGATAGGCTCACTCTACGGCGAGTTGGCGCGTGTCTCAGTCTCGCCGTCTGCCTCCGTCGCCCGCTCATCCGTTCGTTCCCGGGCAGGCGGGGTCGCGCGGGATGAGAGTGCGGATGCTGTAGGGCAGCGGGAGCTGGATGTCGCAGCCGTCGCCCCAGGTCGTGAACGGAGGGACGCCGTCCTTCACGTACCAGCGGTTCTCCGAGGGCCGGAAGATGGCCACATCAGCCTTGCCGTCGTGGTCGTAGTCGCCCGGCTCGGGCCGGTCGCTCGTAAACGTCAGTGGCCCCGGGATCCCCCAGCTCGTGAAGGAGGTCACGCCGTCGTCGTTCATGTACCAGCGTCCCTCGGAGGGACGGTAAACGGCAGAGTCAGTGTCGCCGTCGCCGTTGTAGTCGCCGGGCACCGGGATGTCGCCGTTGATCCCCCAGGTCGTGACGGAGGTCACGCCGTCGTCGTTCACGTACCAGCGTCCCTCGGAGGGACGGTAAACGGCAATGTCAGTGTCGCCGTCGCCGTTGTAGTCGCCCGGGACCGGGATGTCGCCGTTGATCCCCCAGGTCGTGAACGGGGTGACGCCGTCGTTCACGTACCAGCGATGCTCGCTCGGGCGGTAGACCGCGAAGTCGTCGCCGCCGACGCCGTTGTAGTCGCCCGGGACCGGGATGTCGCCGTTGCTCCCCCAGGTCGTGAACGGGGTGACGCCGTCGTTCACGTACCAGCGTCCCTCGGAGGGACGCCAGATGGCGAAGTTGTCGCCGCCGACGCCGTCGTAGTTACCCGGCACGATCACGTCGCTGTCGAGACCCCAGGTCGCGAATGGAGTCACGCCATTGCTCGAGTACCAGCGATGCTCGCTCGGCCGGTACACGGAGACGTCGGTATCGCCGTCGCCGTCGAAGTCGGCCACCGCTGGCTGTGGAGACCCACCCCCCCCGGCGCTCCATGAGTCGACGAAGTGCCTGAGTCGGTGAACGTCTGGCCCGCGATCGGGATGAACTGCCAGTCGTAGCTCGACGCGTGGAGGGTGAACTTCATCACGCCGTGAGTGGCGTTGTCCCGAACCTCGCTCGTCGGCAGGATCGTGCCGAAGCCGGACAGGCGCAGCGCCACCGGTGCCGACCACGAACTGGCGTACGCCGAAGCTCGGATCGGCCGCGCCGCTCGCGTCCATGGGCGCGAGGCGTTCGTAGTTGTGCCAGTGACCGCCGAGGAGGACGTCAGCCCCGCCGTCGTAGAGGTCCTGCCACAGCGCTGCATGTGCGTGTGGTTTCCGCCCGAGGCCCAGCGCGGCTTGTGCCAGATGGCGATGATGTTGTTCGTCGGCGCCGTCGCCAGGTCGTTCTTGAGCCACAGGTCCTGCGCCGAGCCGGCGGCGCAGCCTCCCGGCAGCCAGTACCCGGTGCCGGGCTCGCACTCGGAGTTCAGCACGACCACATGCCAGGTGCTCGGACCGCTGCCGATGTTGTAGCTGTAGTAGCCGAGAGCCCGATCGCCGGCCGGACCGGTCTGGTTCCCGACGCCGTTGAAGTAGTCGAAGTAGGGAGTCGCGCCCGGCGTGGCCCCGTTACCGAAGTCGTGGTTGCCCGCAGCCGGCCTCGTGCGTGCCTTGAAGCCGCCCCACGTGTTGTTGTACTCGACGAACTCGGCGGCGGTGCCGGTCTCGTACGCGTTGTCTCCGATCGTGAACACGTTGCCGGGAATACCGGAGACGAGCTGGCCCGTGGCCGTATCGTCCGGCCAAGTACCCGCGATGTCGCCCGCGCCCACGAACACCGGGTCGCCGGGGGGGATCGTCGCCAACGCCGCTATCTCGGCGGCGGTCAGGGCCGTGTTGTAGAGGAGGACGTCGTCCATTGTGCCTTGCAGCACCCCGAACGAACCGTCCGGCTGCGCCCCGATGCCCAGCGCCAGGTTGTTGGTCGGGATCGGGATCGAGGCGGCCAGCTGGCCCTCCTGCACGCCGTTCACGTACAGCCGGATCGTCGTGCCGTCATAGGTCGCCGCGACATGCATCCAGGTCGTGCCGTGGGACGGATACGTGGTCGTCGCGTTGACCCGGTACGTGTCGCCGTTCGTGGCCTGGTTGAAGCGCACGAACGCCCTCTGCGAAGACGCAGCGCCGAGCGCTGACAGCGAGAGCTCGTAGCCGTTCGTGCCGCCATTGGTCGACTTCTTGATCAGGTTCTGGGTGGTCGCCGCCTCCGGCTTCACCCAGGCGGCCATCGTGATGGCGGAGGAGATGTCGAGCGAGGCGCTGTCGGGCACGGTCGCGTAGTCGCCTGTGCCGTCGAAGCGGATCGCCAGGCCGTGCTGGCCGGCGACCCAGGTCGGAGGCCCGAAGATCGTCCCGTTGTTCCCGAACGTCGAGGAATCGACGAGGACCGTGCCGCTGCCCTCGTTCATCCGCCAGTCGCCGACGGGCGGCGACGCGGCGCCCGCCGCGCCGGACAGCGCCATGGCGAGCAGAGCGCCTGCCAGAGCCAGGGCCGGGACAACTCGAGGGATCCTGTTCTTCAACATTCCTCACTCCTCGCGATCTTCGGGGGCGCTGGAGAGTGGCGCCGGACGGTGTCGGGACGCAGCGGTCGTGTTGGGTCTGAGTCCAGTCGCACGTCATCCGTTCGTTCCCGGGCAGGCGGGGTCGCGCGGGATGAGAGTGCGGATGCTGTAGGGCAGCGGGAGCTGGATGTCGCAGCCGTCGCCCCAGGTCGTGAACGGAGGGACGCCGTCCTTCACGTACCAGCGGTTCTCCGAGGGCCGGAAGATGGCCACATCAGTCTTGCCGTCGTGGTCGTAGTCGCCCGGCTCGGGCCGGTCGCTCGTAAACGTCAGTGGCCCCGGGATCCCCCAGCTCGTGAAGGAGGTCGCGCCGTCGTCGTTCACGTACCAGCGTCCCTCGGAGGGACGGTAAACGGCAAAGTCAGTGTCGCCGTCGCCGTTGTAGTCGCCCGGGACCGGGATGTCGCCGTTGATCCCCCAGCTCGTGACGGAGGTGACGCCGTCGTCGTTCACGTACCAGCGTCCCTCGGAGGGACGGTAAACGGCAAAGTCAGTGTCGCCGTCGCCGTTGTAGTCGCCCGGGACCGGGATGTCGCCGTTGATCCCCCAGGTCGTGAACGGGGTGACGCCGTCGTTCACGTACCAGCGATGCTCGCTCGGGCGGTAGACCGCGAAGTCGTCGCCGCCGACGCCGTTGTAGTCGCCCGGGACCGGGATGTCGCCGGTCTGCCCCCCAGGTCGTGAACGGGGTGACGCCGTCGTTCACGTACCAGCGTGCCCTCGGAGGGACGCCAGATGGCGAAGTTGTCGCCGCCGACGCCGTCGTAGTTACCCGGCACGATCACGTCGCTGTCGAGACCCCAGGTCGCGAACGGAGTCACGCCATTGCTCGAGTACCAGCGATGCTCGCTCGGCCGGTACACGGAGACGTCGGTATCGCCGTCGCCGTCGAAGTCGGCGACGGCGGCGTCCTGGACCGGCGTGGCGTCCGCGGTGATGAAGGCCGTGTACGCCGTCGAGGCGCTGGAGGCCATGACCGGCACCCGTACCGTCCAGTTCTGCTTGGTGCTCGTCACGTCGTTCACACCCCCGGTGAGGAGCGTGCTGCGAGGGCCGAAGGCGATCGACGACGTCGACGATTTCTTCGTGACGATGTCGTTGAAGCCCTCGCTCGAGGTGTAGACGACCCGGACGGTGTGGTCCTGCTCGTTCAGGAGCACGATCCCTCGAGTGCCGGACTGGTCCACCTCGTACAGCGGATCCCACGTTCCGTTCGGACGTCGGACGAGCAGAGCGATCTTCGGATAGCCGGCGGTGTCGTAGCTCGTCTTGACCGCGGCGTACAGCGTGCCGTTGGACGCGACCGCGACGTTGAGGTGGTCGTCGGCCATGCCGGCGCCGACGGGGAGAGCGGAGCCCGAGGCCGGGACCTCGTCGGCCGACCAGGTCGCCTGCGCGGCTGACCGTCGACATGCACCTTGAAGCCGAATCGCTGGGTGTTCTGGTTCGACCACAGCACGCCGATCGTTCCGTTCGGCAGCGCCGTGACGACTCCGATGTCGTCGTCGTTGATGTTGTTCGCGAGAGTGATCGGGCCCGAGAAGGAGGTGTAGGGCGAGTCGCTGTAGTAGACGTTGAGGTTCGCGACGTTCTCGGTCGCGAGCCACATCCGACCGGTCGAGTCGAGGTCGATCGTCGCGATCTCGCTGTTCGGCAGTGAGATCGGCGTCGCCGCAGGCCTGCTCGACCACGGCTCGTACGTGTTGCCGGCCGACTTGTACTGCACGGACACGAGCTCGGGAGAGGGCCCGTGGAGCAGGATGTGCGTCACGCCACCGACGGACTTTGCATCGGCCTGCACATTGGTGTTGTTGGAGATCTGGAGGACGTTGCTCCAGGTGTCGTCGTTGTTGAGGCGCCAGATCCACGTGCCCGCAGGTGACACCGCTGTCGTGGGCAGCACTGCCCACCACGTCCCGTTGTACTGCCACAGCTTGGACTGCGGCTTCTCGCCGGTGGAGTCCGTTACCGGGATGGTCGTGAACGTCCCGGGCGTGCCGCTCGGTGCCGCGTGCACGGATGCGGTGCCCGAGTCGGTGAACGTCTGGCCGGAGATCGGGATGAACTGCCAGTCGTAGCTCGACGCGTGCAGCGTGAGCTTGAGCACGCCGTAGGTGCTCGAGTTGCGCACCTCGCTCGTCGCAAGCGGCGTCCCGAAGCCGGCTGCAGCGACGCACCGCCGGTGCCGACGACGAACTCGCGGACGCCGAACGTCGGATCGGCGGCGCCGCTGACGTTCATCGGCGCGAGACGCTCGTAGTTGTGCACGTGGCCGCCGAGGACGACGTCGGCGCCGCCGTCGTAGAGGTCCTGCCAGAGCGCCTGCATGTGCGCGTGGCTCCCGCCCGACGACCAGCGCGGCTTGTGCCACATCGCGATGATGTTGTTCGTCGGCGCCGTCGGCGAGGTCGTTCTTGAGCCACAGGTCCTGCGCCGAGCCGGCGGCGCAGCCGCCCGGCAGCCAGTAGCCGGTGCCGGACTCGCACTCGCTGTTGAGCACGACGACGTGCCAGGTGTTCGGCCCCGTGCCGATGTCGTAGCTGTAGTAGCCGAGAGCGCGATCGCCGGCCGGCCCGGTCTGGTTGCCGACGCCGTTGAAGTAGTCGAAGTAGGGCGTCGCGCCCGGCGTGGCGCCGTTGCCGTAGTCGTGGTTGCCGGCCGTCGGCCGCGTGCGCGCCTTGAATGCGCCCCAGGTGTCGTTGTAGCAGGTGGCGAACTCGGCGGCGGTGCCGGTCTCGTACACGTTGTCGCCGATCGTGAACACGTTGCCGGGGATCCCCGAGACGAGCGCTGCCGGTCGCGCGTCCTGCGTGCGCGTGCAATCGGCGATGTCACCGGCGCCGACGAGGACGGGGTCCGGACCCGGCTGCGCCGCACCGTGACGGTGATCGTCTCGCCGCGACGAGGCATGGTGCCGTCCGAGCCGGTGTCGTTGAAGTTCGTCGTCCCCACGTCGCCGGCGGTCGCCGTCCACGGGAGAGGAGCCTCCGCTCGTTGTAGGCCCGCCAGGTCCGACTCGTGCCGTTGGCGAGCTCAGGTCGACCGTCGTCCCCGCGTCAGGATCGCTGGCGGTCGCGGGAATGTGTAGCTGGGTTCTCCCTTGGCGCTCCGTCGCCCGACCGGCAGGGTCGGCGGCGGTGTGTGCCAGGCGAGACCTCCGCCGGCGTTGCGATCTCGCCCGTCGGGCAGCGGGCGAGTTCCAGATCCTGGACTTCGTCCATCTGCCCTGCAGTGGCGGGTTGGTCGTCCGCATTGTCGCTCCGATGCCGAGCGCCCGATCGCGGCGTGCGGATCGAGGTCGACTCGGCGAAGTTCCCGCCGCTCCGGGCACGCCGTCCACGTACAGCCGCCAGGTCGTGCCGTCGTAGGTGGCGGCGACGTGCATCCAGGTGGCGTGCCGCCGGTGATCGGGAAGGCCGGGTGAGTTGCCCCGTTACGGTGTTCGAAGTCGGCGAGAGCGCTCGTCGCCGGGTCGAACCGAGGAAGTAGTTCCTTTCAGGTGTCGCACGGCGACTCTCGTCCCCGCAGCCCGTCGTCACGAGCGGAGGTCGCCTTCAGACCAGGTACTGGGTCGCCGTCGTCCTCCGGCTTGAACCAGGCCTCGATCGTGAGCTGCGGAGCGTCGAGCGAGTCGTCGTCGGCCGAACGTCACGTAGTCGCCCGTGCCGTCGAAGCGGATCGCGTGGTCGTGCTGGCCGCGACCCGGTCGGAGCTGCCCGAGTCGCACGTGCCCGACGGCCGCGCAATCGACGAGCCCCCGTACCGCGGCGCTCTCATTCGCCAGTGACGCGCCGCGACGTGGGCCCGCCGTCGCCGCAGCTCAGGCGGCGTTCCACCGCCCGACGAAAGGTCCGGGACAGCTCGGGGTCCTGGTCGTCGTTGCCCTCACCGTCAGATCTTCGGGCGCGTGGAGAGCGCCGTCAGACGGAGTCGGGACGGCGGCGACTGGGTCTAGTCATCGCCATCTTCGTTCCCGGGCAGCCGGGGTCGCGCGGGATGAGGGTGCGGATCGAGTAGGGCAGCGGCAGCTGGATGTCGCAGCCGTTGCCCCAGGTCGGTGAACGGGGTGACGCCGTCGTTCACGTACCAGATGCCCTCCGAGGGACGGAAGATGGCGATGTCGGTCGTCGCCGACGCCGTCGTAGTTGCCCGGCACGAGGGCGGTCGCTCGTGAACGTGAGCGCCCCGGGGATCCCCCAGTCACGAACGGCTGGCCCATGACGTACCAGCGGCCCTCGGAGGGGCGGTAGACGGCGATGTCGGTCTTGCCGTCGCCGTTGTAGTCGGCCGGCACCGGGATGTCGCCCGCTCATCCCCCAGCTCGTGACCGGGGTCGACGCCGTCGTTGCACGTACCAGGGCCCTCGGAGGGACGGAAGACGGCGAAGTCGGTCGCCGCCGATCGCCGTCGTAGTTCGCCCGGCACGAGCACGTCGCCGTCGATACCCCAGGTCTGCACGGAGGGCCGCGTGACGTACCAGCGACGCTCGCTCGGGCGGTAGACGGCGATGTCGGTCTTGCCGTCGCCGTTGTAGTCGGCCGGCACCGGGATGTCGCCGTCGTCCCCCCAGCTCGGTGATCGGGGTCACCGCGTCGTTCACGTACCAGCGCGCCCTCGGAGGGACGAAAGATGGCGAAGTCGTCGCCGCCGATGCCGTCGTAGTTCCCCGGCACCGATGACGTCGCCGTCGATACCCCACGTCGGTGAAGGGGGTGACTCCGTTGTTCGCAGTACCAGCGTGCTCGCTCGGCCGGTACACCGAGATGTCGGTCTTGCCGTCGCCGTCGAAGTCGGCGACGGCGGCTGCGGAGAACCAGCGGCCGCCACGGTGACGGTGATCGTCTCGCAGTCGGAGGCGGACCGTTGGAGACGCACACGTCGAAGGTGTGCGGGCCGACCTGGGCTCCGGACCGTCCCGCTGAAGGCGCCCGCACCGATGATCAGGCGCCCGCGGCCACCGAGCCGGAGGTGCCGTCGGCGAGCGTAGAAGGTGAGGGTGTCGCGCGTCGGATGGCTCCGCGGTCGCCGTGCAGGCGCTCGCTGTCGGCGGTGGCGTTCTTGTCGCCGATCGGGTCGAGCGTAGGCGCGATGTTGGCCGCGGCCACGGTGACGGTGATCGTCTCGCAGTCGGAGGCGGTGCCGTCGGAGACGCACACGTCGAAGGTGTGCGGGCCGACCTGGGCTCCGGTCGGCGTCCAGCTGAAAGCGCCCGAACTCGATCCGATCGTGGCGCCCGCGGGCACCGTGCCGGAGGTGCCGTCGGCGAGCGTGAAGGTGAGCGTGTCGCCGGGTCGGGATCGCTCGCGGTCGCCGTGAAGGCGAGCTCGCTGTCGGCGGTGGCGTTCTTGTCGCCGATCGGGTCGAGCGTAGGCGCGATGTTCGCCGCGGCCACGGTGACGGTGATCGTCTCGCAGTCGGAGGCGGTGCCGTCGGACGCCACGTCGAAGGTGTCGGGCCGACCTGGGCTCCGGTCGGCGTCCAGCTGAAAGCGCCCGAACTCGATCCGATCGTCGCGCCCGCGGGCACCGTGCCGGAGGTGCCGTCGGCGAGCGTGAAGGTGGGCGTGTCCGGGTCGGGATCGCTCGCGGTCGCCGTGAAGGCGAGCTCGCTGTCGGCGGTGGCGTTCTTGTCGCCGATCGGGTTCAGGGTGGGCGCGGTGTTCGGGGGAGCGATCGTCGCCAGTGCCAGGATCTCCGAGGCCGACAGCGCCCTGTTGTAGAGCAGCACATCGTCCATCGCGCCCTGCAGCACGCCGAGAGCCGTCCGGCTTGCGCACCGATGCCGAGCGCCAGGTTGTTGATCGCGATCGCGGGCGGCCCTCGACGTTGCCGCCCTCCTGGACGCCGTTCACGTAGAGCTTGATCGTCGTCCGTCGTACGTAGCCGCGACGTGCATCCAGGTCGTGCCGTTTCACGGATACGTGGTGGTGCCGTTGACCCGGTACGTCGTCTCGCCTGCTCGTTGAAGCGCACGAACGGTTCTGTGCGGGCGTTGCGGTCGAGACGAGCGAGAGCTCGTACCCGTGGTGGTGCCATTGATCGACTTCTTGATCAGGTTCTGGGTACCCGCCGCCTCCGGCTTCACCCACGCTGCCATCGTGATCGCGCCGGAGATCTCGAGCGAGGCGTTGTCGGTCACGGTCGCGCGATCGCCGGTGCCGTCGAAGCGGATCGCCTGGCCATGCTGGCCGCGCGACCCAGGTCGGGCCCCCAGGATCGTCCCGTTGTTCGTCGTGCCGAGCGGCGAGGAGTTGACGAGGGTGGTGCCGCTGCCCTCGTCCGCCTTCCAGTCGCCGATCAGCGTCACCGTGGAGGTGACCGTGACGTTGATCGTCTCGCAGTCCGAGGCGGTGCCGTCGGAGACGCACACGTCGAAGGTGTGGGTTCCCACCTGGCCTACTGTCGGCGTCCAGGTGAAGGCGCCACCGCTCGTGATCGAGGCACCTCGGGCAGGCGCCAGGCCCGTCGGCGAGCGTGAAGCTGAGCGTGTCCCGGGTCGGGATCGCTCGCGGTGGCAGTGAAGGCGAGCTGTGTGCCCGCCTGCGCGTTCTTGTTCCCGATCGGGTTCAGCGTCGGCGGCGTGTTCGGCGACGTGACGCCCGCCAAGCCGCGATCTCGGCGGCGGTCAGAGCCGTGTTGTAGACGAGGACGTCGTCGAGCGCCCCGAGCAGCAGCGACGCACCGTCCGGCTGCGCACCGATCCCGAGAGCGAGGTTGTTTGTGCGATCGATGCCGGGACCAGCGAGTTCCCGCCTTCTTGGACTCCGTTCACGTACAGCTTCATCGTCGTCCCGTCATAGGTGGCCGCGACGTGCATCCAGGTCGCGCCGGTGGTCGGGTAGTTCGGTCGTCGAATTGATCCGGATAGCGTATCGCTGCTCGTAGCGTTGTTGAAGCGCACGAACACCTTGCTCGCAGATGACAGCGATAGCTCGTAGCCGTTGACCCCTCGGCCGCGGTGGTGATCGGCCTTCTTGATCAGGTTCGTGGTAGCCACCCTCTCCGGCTTGACCCAGGCGGCCATCGTGAGCGCGGCGGAGATGTCGAGGGAGGCGCTGTCGGGGACGGTCGCGTGGTCGCCGGTCCCGTCGAACCTGATCGCCTGGCCGTGCTGGCCCGTGACCCAGGTCGGGTACCCGACGATCGTCCCGTCGTTTCCGAGGCCGAAGAATCGACGAGAACCGTCCCGCTCCCCTCGTTCATCCTCCAGTCTCCGACGGCCGGCGACGCCGCTCCGCGGCGCCGGCCAGCGGGACGGCGAGCAGCCCCCCCGCCAGGCGAAGGTCGGGACGACTCGACGGGTCCGGCTCAACGACATGCTCTACTCCTCACGATCTTCGCGGTCAGTTCTGCGGGCGACTGGCGCCGGACATCCTGGTGTTGACCGTACCACCGCTACGGTGGCACGGCCGCGGAGTAGCCGACGACGCGCCACCGCGCTCAGGGCGAGCGTCGCCAGTGAACCTTGCCGCAGCACCTAGTACCCGTTCCCCTTTGCTCCCCTGATCGCGCGCCTCGCAAACGCAGCGGCGCTTGTGCGGATCCTGACACAGTCACCAGTCCGCGTCGACTGCATCGACGAGCCTGCCCAGCGATCGTAACCAGTCGTCCCAAGCTGGTCGCGCCCGTGCGGCCCGAGACTGATCCTGCGCGGGTCGAGCGCTGGGCCTAGCTCTGATCGATCGCGGGGTATCTCCCATAGCCCGCGGTCTCGCCTGGCGAGACCCGCCAGGACGAAGCCGAGGGCGTCCACCTGTGTGCTCGTCAGGGCCCGGCTGAGCTCGTGCAACTGCTCGCGGCTGGCGACGTCTGCGCGCACGACGAGCAGCACCGCGTCGACCGCTGCGCTCAGCGTCACTGCGTCTCCGACCTGGAGTAGCGGTGGTACGTCGACGAGGACGACATCGGCTCTGGAGCGCAGTCGGTGCAGGAGCTGTTCGATGCCGTCACGCCCGACCAGCTCGCCCGGATCAGGAGTCGGGGGCTACGGCAGGCAGAACCTCGAGGCGTCCGCCGTATGCCGTACGACCGTTCTGTGACCCGTCGATCTGGACCCTTCGCGGCGACGGCCGATAGTGCCTTCGCTCTTGTTGCCGTGACCTGGGGTCGAGTTCGGCGACGTGCCGATTCCACGCGACTACGACGGCGACGGCGACACCGACATCTCGGTCTTCCGTCCGTCGAAGGCGGGTGGTACACGCAGGGCCAGCCCCCCTTCCCGCGGCTGTGGGGACAGGCAGGTGACGTCCCTCGTCCCGGGCGACCACGACGGTGACGGTGACACGGACATCGCCGTCTTCCGCAACGGGCGCTGGTACGTGACGGGCCAGCCGCCCTACCCGCAATCTGGGGAACGAGCGGTGACGTCCCCGTCCCGGGCGACTACGACGGTGACGGTGACACGGACATCGCCGTCTACCGTGCGAGCGAGGGTGTCTGGTACGTCAAGGGCCAGCCGCCCGTCGTGCGCTGGGGAGGTCAGGCAGGCGACGTGCCGGTCCCCGGCGACTACGACGGAAACGGCACGGCCGACATCGCCGTCTACCGCGCGAGCGAGGGTGTCTGGTACGTCAAGGGCCAGCCGCCCGTCGTGCGCTGGGGAGGTCAGGCAGGCGACGTGCCGGTACCCGCGCGACTACGACGGAAACGGCACGACCGACATCGCCGTCTACCGCGCGAGCGAGGGCCGGTGGTGGATAGCTTCGGCCGCTGACCCGGTCGTCGCCGCAGCAGGGGACCTCTGCTCGACGGCAACCGACTGCGCACCCTCGGCAGCGGTGGCAGACACGGTCGACCCCGCCCGCGTCCTCATGCTCGGTGACAACGCTTACCCGAACGGCTCAGCGAGCGACTACGCGAGCTTCTACAACCCGAACTGGGGGCGCTTCAAGACCAAGACCAGCCCGGTTCCGGGCAATCACGAATACCAGACGGCGAACGCGACGGGCTACTTCGGGTACTTCACGGGCGTTCCGCCCTCACTATTCGTTCGACCTCGGGGGCTGGCACCTGATCGCGCTCAACAGCGAGATCCCGGTCAATGACGGCTCGGCCCAGGAGAACTGGCTGACCGCTGATCTCGCCACCGTTCCTGCCGGGAAGTGCATCCTCGCCTACTGGCATCAGCCGCGCTGGTCCTCAGGTCACCACGGCTCGAAGTAGTACGCTTCGGAGTAGTGAGCACGCGTTTCTTGGGGAGGGCGACCGCGTCAATTGTCATCATGGCTGCTTTGGGCGGCCAGGCGGCAGCGTCGGTTCTGCAAGCACCGCCGTCGACGGATCAGTACGGACCGAACCGCGTCGCGATCTGCCACCGCGCTAGCACGAACCCCTTGCGCTTCGTCGATCGGACGATCCCTCGCGTCCCTGGCTTCACATCTCCGGCACGGAGACACGGTCGGCTCTTGCGTCTACGGGTCGGTCACCAGTCGCGGCGCGGTCTCGCTGAGGACCGGCAAGGGCGTCGTCATCACCTCACTCAGGGCGCGCCGGCTGTACTCGATCGTCGTGCGCGATCCCTCGCCGACCGAGAACTTCCACCTGTCCGGGCGAGGCGTCGACAGGCAGACGACCGCCCGCTTCGTCGGCACCGTTCGCTGGAAGGTCGCATTTGCGGCCGGCAGCTACCGCTACCGGTCGGATGCTCATCCAGCGCTACGGCGGTTCGTGTCTGCGCGTTAGTGCTTGCCGCGCCTCAGTGGCTCTGTCTACTCGGATTGCGCACGCCCGAACTGGCTAGTTGCGACTGGTGATCGGGCGACTCAAGCACGGACTCCCGAGCGCCTTGCGCAGGAGAATCCGTTGGATTCAGCACATACCGGACGCATTTCGTATTGCAGCCGATTGGCAGAGCCGTCTCACGCTTGTGCGCCTTCTCTATCCGCGTACTAGTCGGGAGCAGACTGTTCAGCTCGTTCGTATCCGGCCGCTGAGAGAATGCTGACGTTCAGGGTTCGGAGTGGGACCTCGGACGCCGAGGTGATCTGGCTCGCGCTCGCAGTCAGACCGCATCTTCCGGAGGGACGACCGAACCTCGTCTGGGATCTAGGCGCCAACATCGGAGTGACTATGGCGCACTTTGCGGTCTCATATCCCAACGCACTCGTGGTCGGCGTGGAACCGGATCCGGCGAACGCCGCACTGGCAAGCGTCAACCTCGCTCGCTGGGCCGAGCGCTGCTCTTGATCGAGGCCGCGGTCTGGACATCTGACGGTGAAGTGACGATCGAGAGAGAATCGGGCTCCGAATCCGGCGTGCGGATTTCGCCGCTGGGCACGACGCGGGTCGCGGCGCTCACGCTCGACTCTCTTCTGGCGCGCACGGGACCGCCCGACTACATCAAGATGGACATCGAAGGGGCCGAGGCTCCAGTTCTGCAGAGCCCCGGAGCGTGGGCGCACGTCGCGAGAGAGATCACGGTCGAGTGTCACGCCGACTACACGACCGCTCAGTGTGAGGCGGACCTGCGGCAATTGGGCTTCGAGACGCGGATCAGGCGGCACAAGCAGTCGGTGCCGACAGTGTTGGGACTTCGCGAGTCCGAGGAGCTGAAGAGCAACCGAGCGGTTGCGCGGCCGACATGAGAACAGACACCCCGAGAGTAAGTGTCGTCCTGACGACCTTCAATCGCTCCGAGCTCCTTCGCCGCGCAATCGCGAGCGTTCTGGAGCAAACCCTCACGGACTTCGAATTGGTCGTCGTCGATGACTGCAGCGCCGACGATACGGAAGAAGTTCTAGCCGGGGTGTGCGACGGACGAGTGTCAGTCGTCCGTCACGAAGTCAACCTCGGTCTCGCGGAAGCGCGGAACTCTGGACTTGCGCGGGCGAGCGGGCGCTTCGTGTGCTTTCTGGATGACGACGACCAGCTGCTGCCGGACAAGCTCCACGCTCAAGCCGACGCGCTCGACGGTCAACCAGATCTGAACGTCGTGCTCCACTGTCAGGCCATGGTCGACGACGGGATCTCGTCAGACACTCGACCTTCGCGCGGACTCAGATCCGCAGAGCCACTCTGCGAGTATCTGATGTGCGGCGAGGGTGCCATGCCGATTCATTCGGTGATGGTGGCTCGGGATCTCGTGCAGTCGGCGTTGTTTACGCCAGGACAACGCACGCAGGAGGACTATTCGTGGTTGCTTCGTCTCGAGGCGCAGGGCGTCCGATTCGAGTTCTTGCCTCGTCCCCTTGTGGTCTGGCATGTCGACATGCGACGCCCGCGGCTCAGTCGCGCGACAAGCTTCGAGGCGGCCGGTCGCTGGCTCGATTCGTGCGGGACGCTCGTGACTCCAAAGGCTCGGGAGGCGTTCCTAGCTCGCGAGATCGCCCCGTTCGTCGATCCGCGCCCGAGTCGACTCGTCGTGCGCACAGTCCTCAGTGCCGTCCGCTCGGGTTCGATCTCGTTTACAGAAGGGCTCAAGGCACTATTGAAGGCGTTCCTCCCGGCAAGTGCCGTATATCGCTTGCGCCAACTATTACCGCGAAGCAGGTTCGGCTGACGGCGAATCGTTTGACTCGATCGCTCTCAGCGCCAGTCGGTAGGCATCTTCCAACGACTTTAGGCCGATCTCAGGCGTGTAGGCGCTTCGCCACAGTCGCCATGCGCCTTCGCCGAGACGCACCGACTCGGCGTCGTCTGACAGTCGCTCGATCGCGGCTGCAAGTTCGGAGGGCGCGCGGGCCGGAACAAGTACACCACTCGCACCGTCGATGACCAATTCGGGCAGCGCACCGACCGCGTTGGCGATGACCGGCACGCCGCACGCGTAGCCCTCGAGGATCGTTCGCGGTGCTGCTTCGTACGCCAAGGACGGGACGAGCAAGGCCCGCGCCCTGGAAACGAGCGCCGGCACTTCGCTTGGCATGACGGTGCTACGGAACTCGACGTTGCGCGGCGCAGCGCGCCGAAGTTGTTCGGCATCCGGGCCCTCCCCTACCACGATTAGCTGCGCGCGAGTCGACGTCCATGTCTTCAACAGAGTCGCGATGTCTTTCTCGGCTGAGAGGCGGCCCAGGTAGAGGAAGTAGTCGCCGGGGCCATCGCGGCGTATGCCGGGCCACGCGAAGTTGGGCTTGGTGATCACTCGCTCCGGTGGCAGGCCGCCCTCGATGTGCTTCGAACGGACGAAGTCGCTGGCGGCGAGGAAGAGAGTGACGCGATCGAAGGTGCCGATTGCCCGATGGGCAGCAAGCGACAGGGCAAGCGACGCACTCGCGGGCACTGATTGTCGGTAGCAACGATGCATCACTCCACGCCACGGCAGTCGGCCGAGGCAATCCTCACACACGCGCCCGTCGCGAAGGAATGTGGCAGGAAGGCAGCTCAACCGGTAGTTGTGGAGCGTCATCACCATCGCTGCCCCGTCTCCGCACCGCAGGACTCGCGGTGACAAGGAAGGAAAGAGGTTGTGGCAATGCACAATGTCCGGGGGCTTACGGCGCATGACGTTTCGCATTGCCGCCGGAGCTCGTAGCGACCAGACTGCTGACGATCCTTCGCGTAGACGACCGAGACGATGACCAGGTCGACGTTCGGGCAGCAGGACGGTGACGTCGTGCCCCGCCTCGCTCAGAAGAGTCGCTTCGTCGTCAACGACACGGTTTTCACCCGAGACTACGCCCGAGAGGTAGGGCGAGTGGAGGATCAGAATCCGCACGATTCAGGTCCGTTCCGAATCTGCCCATGCCGTCGGCGCGATGGATTGTTCGGGGATGCCCCGAGACGCGCCGTGGAGCTCGGAGCGCGAGGGTGCACGTCGTCGCCGTGCCGACTGCCGCGCCCCCCGCGAGACCCCAAGCCGCACCGGTGAGGCCGTAGACGACACCAAGTACCGATGACAGACCAAGCGCGGCAAGCGCTGCCGACGTCTCGCTGACGAGAACTGCCGGACCGCGCCGCTGGGCTTTCAGCAGCAGCCCGAAGCCTACGGCTGCCGCAGACATCACTTGCCCGGCGGCAACTGGCCAGATGAGGTCGGCGTAATCGTCGAATCCACCTCCGAAGATCGCTATGAGGACGGTGCCACTTCCGAGAGCCAAGAGCAACACGTACGTTGCCGTGATCGCCGTCGACGCGCCGCTGAGCGTCGCCGCGAGGCGCATTGCCCCGCCGGCCGAGGCGGCTCGCGCCCGGGTAAGTGCGGGAAGACCGGGAAGCGCAATCGCCGCCGCCACCAGCGTTAGCGGAGCAAAGATTGTCATCACCGCTCGGAGGCCACCGACACCCGATGTGCCGACCAACGCAACGAGGACGAAGAGAGTGACGTAGGTGATGATCGAATACAGCACGCCGCTCGCACCGAACCAACGGCCGAGCGGCCACAACTCGGCATGCCACCACTCGAGTGCTCGACGTACGTGTCCGGGCCGAAGTGATGTCTGCAGAAACCCGAGTGCTGCCGCCGTGACGCCTCCGACCGCCCAGCAGCCGATCACGGCCCACACCGTGTCGAGCGACACCGCAATCGGCGTGGCGATCAGCATGACAAGGAGCCAGAGGGCTCCGTTGAGCGCAGCTGCGTTTCCACGACCGTCCCTGAAGAGGATCACTCTCCAGAAGTCCTGAATGGCGAGCGCTGGGAGCCACGGAGCGACGATCAAAATGGCCTGCCCGACATCCCCCCCGACGAGCACCGCGGACGCGATGGCGAGGCTCGAAGCCCCGACCGCGCCCAGCACAGCGGTCGTGAGCGCGTGCGCCGCCGCCGCAGACCTATCGTCCGCAGGCAGAGCGGACGACAAGGCCACAAGCGGGTCCGTGATCAGCGCTCTTTGGAAGCCCAAGAACGTTAGGTACAGGCCAAAACCGATAGCCACGATCCCAAGTCCGCTGGGTCCGAGGAGTCGCGCAGCAATCACTGACAGACCGAGGCTAGTTGCCGAGGCGGCTCCCTGCGAAACGAAGCCCCAGGCGAACCGGCCAACCGACGGGTGATTCAATCGATGCTTCACCTCGAGTGCGGCCCTGGTCGCGGCGAGCGGGCCCCGTCCCGCTTGCTCACGCCGCAATCGCCTGCCGGTCGTTGGCGTCCTCATAGAGAGTCGCCAGCGTGCGTGCGACACTCTCGCCGGAGTACGCCGCTACGGCACGCTGTCGAGCGAGAGCTCGGTGGCCGGCCAGAGATCGGTCGCCGACGGCGCGAGCGAGCGCAGCGGTCAGCGAGTCGACATCTCGCTCTTCCGCCAAGACGCCGGTACCGCCGAGGATCTCTGGAATTGCTCCGCTCTTGGTACCGATCACGAGACATTCGCTCAGCATCGCTTCGATCAGCACACGCGGACCCTGGTCGTCCCATCCCGGAACCCGATACGACGGTACGGCCAGAACGTCGATGCTTCGGAAGAAGTCGGCCACCTCCTGTCCAGGTTGAAGGCTGCTCAAGCGGACGATCCGGAGATTGCCCACACTTCGATCGATCTCGGATTCGAGCGGCCCGTCTCCTGCAACTACCGCCCAGACGTCGCCGAGATTGTGGGAGACGAGACGGCGGAAAGCCTCGAGAAAGAGCAGCGGGCCTTTCTCGGGGACGAGGCGCCCGAGAAACCCAATGCCTGTTCCGTGGACCGGCAGGCTCAAGCGTCCGCGGGCAGCTGCGCGCTCTTCAGGGCCGTTTGGAGGGTGGAACAGCGCCGCGTCCCCAGGGCACGTATGTACCACATGGGCTGCGACTCCGCGAGGGAGCCACGTCTTCGCCATTTGCACCGCCCCTTCACTCTCACCGAGATAGCCACTTACTCGACGCAGCGACCAACGCGCTAGACGTCGACGGCTCACCCGTTGCAGGACTGGAACATCCCACCAATGTCGGTCGACGCCATGCATGAAGAGCGCGGCCTGCGGCTGGAGCGTTGCCCAGCGCGCTGCCTGGAGCGCTCTCAGCTGCCATGGCTCCGCCACGACGTGAACGATGTCCGGCCGGTCCTCCGCAAGTGCAGACGCGAGCCCTCGATAACCCCACATGCTTGGAGCGAGCGACTTGCCAGGTATGGGGCGAAGCGTTCGCGACCTGCAGAACGATGGCGGCGGAGGATCGGACGAGCCCGGTATTCCCGAGCGCTGCCCGTAGACCGTCAGATCTACGATCTCGGAGAGAGCTCGCAGGTGAGAGTCGTATCCCTCGCGGTAGAAAGGGCCGGCTATGAAGACGACGCGCAACAAGGGTCACTCGTGGGTCTGCGACGTAAGCGCAAGGCCCGTCAACACGCCGAGGAAGACGGTGAACGGCGGTTGCTCCCACCAGTCGAAGATCATCCCAAGAAGGGCAAACATGATCCACCCACACATCGCCGCGGTAGCGGACGGGGTTCGGATTCGATGCAAGGCGATCACGGTCGAGAGCATGAGGATGCCGTACGCGATGAAACCGAAAACTCCAAGGTCTCCAATGAGTCCCAGCATGCTCGAGACACCTGAGTTGAATGACGTGCCGCCACCGGAAACGGCTCTGGCCCCGTACGCAGCTTCGAGGGCAACGGATGAAGGCTGGAGCCCGAGAGCTCGAAACGGGGAGTCCACGCCAGATTGGAATCCTGCGGTCATGAACGCAGCGCGACTCACGGTCTCTGCCGGGCCGAGCCCAAACGCGATCGATTCGGGATCCGAAGCCATGTGTCGCCAGACGATCCTTGCCGTCTCTTGTTTCCCGTTGTTGCCGTGACGCGCCTGTTCGAGTCGGTATACGACCTCCTGACTCGCTGGGCCTGACACGACGACCAGCAGGACGAGAGCGAGAGCAACGAGGACTCCGTTGAATACGACACTTAGGCGTCCATAGCGGATCGCGGCGACGGCCACGGCAGCGGGCAGGACGAACAGAACCTGCTTCGCGTCGGCGACGATGGCTTCCGCCAACAACACGCCCGCTAGAGCAACAACCCACCACGTGAGTCGACCGCGGCGTGATGCGACTAGCCAGACAGACGCGACGACGAGGATCGCTGCGATGAGGTGTGAGCCGCCTGCGTTCGCGAAGGCAAGGGTGCCTTGCACGGCGTCGGGGTCGGCGAATCCGTGCTGGTATGCCTGCCAGCCTGCGAATGGGATCTGAACGGCGATGAGTACGACGAGTGTGCGAGTGAGTGCCGTCCGGAGTGGACGTGACGGAGGGTCGAGTACAAGCGCCGCCGAAATCGCGAACGGAACACCCAGCAGCGCCAGATACACCGCGGGGCGCAGGAGCTCGGAAGGGTGAACGGCCCAGGCCAGCAAGACCGCCAGGCGAGCACGCCGACACTGCCAAGGCTTACCACTGCAGCTGGTGTCGGCCTCAACCCGCGACGCCACAGCGCGGCTGCTAGTGCCCCCCACGCGAGCGGCGTCGCCAGGCTGGGCAGCAAGCCGAAGCCCAGCGTCAGCCCGGCGATAAGCGCGCAGATGGCCCACGCTGTGGCCGGCGCATTTAGCGCTATGACGAGGAGCAGAACGAGCACGAGTGCGAATCCGGCTCGCGGGAATGCAGCTGCGCCCGCGCCAAGTGCGATGAGCGCTACCGCGCCGACGATCGCTGCAATCCCCACGGTGAGGCCTCTGATGACATGCCGCGGGGACGGAACTGCCCCGGCTTCGATGACCACGGTCACGAAGCGCCGCTTGTCGGATCACGGCGGGTTGCCGGAAGCTCGCGAGCGGCTCGCAGTGCGAATGCGGTATTCGACCGCAGGTACCTGCCAGTGAGCCGCGTCGGCTCAGACCCCATCCGGTGTGCCCACTCGAGGCCGAGTCGCTGAATCCATCTGGGCGCGCGCTTCCTCGTGCCCGCATGGAAGTCGAAGGCCGCACCGACTCCCAAAACGAGTGCTGGTGCGAGGTTCATCGCGTTCCGGGCCATCCAGAGTTCTTGCTTCGGCGCTCCGAATGCGCACCACACGATTTGTGGGCAAGCTTCGACCAGCGTCGCCAGTACGGCGTATTCGTCCTCCTCGCCTCGACTTGGAGCGTGCGCCGCGACGACTTCGGCGGCCGGAAATCGAGTCGCGATGCGAGCTCTCAGGGCGGAAACGACGTTCGGTGTCGACCCGAGCAGAGCGTGCCGCAGGCCGCTCGTCTGACCCCGCGCGAACACGTCCGACATCAGATCGGGACCCGCGACCCGAGCGGCTTCGCACCTCCCCAGGCGGCGCTCGTACCACGCGACGGGCGCGCCGTCCGGGAACACGTTCCACGCACCCTCAAGCGCTGACATGACGCAGGAATCACGTTGAGCGGCCATCAGCACGTGCACGTTGCAGAAGGCCCCGTAGCCCCCTCCGCCAGACAGCGCACGCTGGAGCACGGCCTCTGTGGCGGAAGCGACGTCACCGACGAAGCAGCGAACGCCGAAGACGATGCACGACTGATGTTCTCCCTGCGTCACTTCAGTCAAGATGCACTGGCCGCGAGAACCCACGCTGCGATGATTGCGAGGAAGACCGCAGCCTCCTGGAGCATGCTCACCTGTCCAAGGTTTGGGCTTGTGGCGAGGTACTCCGTGAGGACGAATGCCGTGGCAAGGGCCAGGATGTCTGCAAGCACAAGCATTCGCTTGACGAGCCAGCCGCGACTCCGCCTCATTCGTGGCTGGCTAACCGGCGTCCCGTTGCGTGTTGTAGGCGCGGGCCAGGGATGAAGCTGTGGGTTCGTTGCGACCTTGGTCATCTCAGCCTCTTCGATCGTGCGTGTAGTAGCTGCCCGCATCGACCTCGTCGGAATCGCCTGTAAGGACGAACCCGAGCTTCTCTGCTTGTGTGTTTGAAAGGACGCGTCTGAACTCACGAAGCTCGTCGCGCCGTGCGACGTCGGAGCGAACGATGAGCAGCATGCCGTCGACCAGGCCGCTCAACGTTACGGCGTCACTGACGCTTAGCAGCGGCGATGTGTCGACGAGGACGACATCTGCCCGAAGGCGAAGCTCTCGAAGCAGAAGGCTCACGCCTTCACCGCCGACGAACTCACCCGGATCCGGGGGCAGCATCCCCGCGGGCAGCACCTCGAGCCGTCCGATCTGCGCCTTGCGGCCATTGCTCGATCCAGCGCCGTGCAGTGCCACAGATACCAGCGCATCGTCGAGTTGCGTCGCTCCTGAGGACGACTTCATATGCTCCCGGCGATGCTTCGATGCCGAAGAGTGCGTCCAGCGACGGTCTGCGGACGTCGAGGTCGACGGCCACAACGTGGCGACCGGCGAGGCTGAGCGCGATCGCGAGGTTGGAGAGCGTCCTACTCTTCCCCTCCACTTCCGACGCGCTCGTCACCATGATCGTGCGACAGTCCGTTCCCCGAAGCACGAACTCGAGGTTGGCTCTCAAGATCCGGAACGACTCGGCATCCGCGCCCGTTGGTGTGCGGAGCATCACGAGTTGCGGTGATTTCCTCTTGCGACGCAACGCGGATGTCGGGATCCGGCCCAAGAGCGGAGTCGCGAGTCCCTCGGCGATCTCGTCGGTCGATCGCACCCGTGTGTCGAGGGCTTCGACCACACCCACCGCGATGATGCCGATGAGAAGCCCCAGAAAGCCCGCCAAGAGGCCATTCCTCAACGGGCGCGGTTGTACCTGCGTCGCCTCGTCGGCGGCTCGCAAGAGCACAGCATTCGACGAACCGACCGTGCGTAGAGTTCTCAGCTGCTCAGACCGTTCCAACAGGCTCTCGTAGAGAGACGAGTCGCCTTCCCCCGCAGCTTTCAGTTGTCGGAGTCGTGCGCGGACGTCACGCTCCGCACGGGCGTACGCCTCGGTCTCGAGCTCGCGGCGAAACGTGGTGAACTCGCTTGCGTACGCAGTTGCACGGGCGATCGCCTGTTCCGGCGTGCTCGCATTCACGCTGAAATCGAGAAGATCTGCATCCGCTTTGGCGCGCACCTCGGAGTCGTCGAGAAATGACGCAGGTGTGACTCCTTCGAGCCCGAGGCTGCGAATCACGCGATCTGCAAGCGCCGGTACGCGAGCGACTTCGAGCTGTGTCCGGGCGAGTCGATTCGGGTCCTGATACGCATCGGAGGCGCCACTCAACGCCCCTGCAAGGTTCTGACTAAGCAGAACTGTCGCCGTCGCCTCGTAACGCTTCGCCTGCCCAAGCGAGTACGCGAGCGCGCCAGTCAAAGCACAGACGAGTGCCACGACTACCCACCACTTGCGTCGCCTGAGGATGGCGAGGTACCCGCGCAGCGGCGACGTAGCCGAGCCCCCGGTCGGTTGTACCGTCAGATCCACCACTCCCCTATTGCCGCATCCCGATGCCGTCCAAGCATGCGGCCCACGGCCGCCGATATCAAGTGCCCTGGCAGATGGTCGGGGAAACGACTATCAGTTTGAAATCTCGACCTCAGCCCTTAGGGTAGCTCGCGAGTGCAGACACCTTTGGGGGAACGCGGATGAGTGGCCCTGGCCACGATGCTTGGTATCGGCGAGTGCGGCCGGCCCCGGGAGTCGCGGTTGCGTCGCTGACGTGGCGCTTCGTGTTGGCGATCACGAACGCACACCTCGTAGCCGCGATCGCCTTCGTGGCGACGAGTGCACTCGCGTTCAACCGCAGCGGCTACTACCCGACGGCCTGGGGGTGGATCGCGCTCGCGGCGGCTGCTCTCGTCTGTCTGCCGCTACTCCGCACGTCCGTGTCGATCTCCCGGCTCGACTGCGTCGTGCTGGCGGCTTTCGTCGCACTCGTCGGTCTCGTCGCGCTCTCATCGCTCTGGGGGGCTCCTGCCCGAGGCATTCTCGAAGCGGAGCGGGCGGCGATGTACGCGCTCGTGCTCGCCGCGCTCCTTGCTGGAATCCGACGGAGCTCCATCGAGGCGCTCCTCGTCGGAACCTGGGCCGGCAGTGCCGTAGCCTCCGGGTACGGGCTTCTCACCAGGCTCCTTCCGGAGCGGCTCGGTGTCTTCGATCCGTTGGCGAGGATCCGTCTCTCGGAGCCCCTCGGGTATTGGAACGGGCTCGGGGTTTTCGCTGCGATGGGCATCTTGCTCGCGGTCGGGCTCGTTGCTCGTAGCTCATCGGCTGCGGTGCGCGTCGCGGCTGCCGCGAGCGTGCCGGTGCTCGCGACGACGCTCTACTTCACGTATAGCCGTGGCGCCTGGATCGCTCTGGTCATCGGAGCGTTAGCGGCCGTCGTCGTCGACGCGAGGCGGCTGCAGTTGCTGGCGACCATCCTCCCCCTCGCTGCTGGTCGCAAGCGTGGCACCCGTCCTCGCGTATCGAGCCGACGCGCTCAATCGGATCGGTGCCCCGCTCGCTGATGTCGCGGCAGAAGGCAGGTCGCTCGGCGCGATCATCGTCGTGACCGTCGTCCTGTGCGCCCTTGTCGGGTTGGCGATCGTATGGGTCGATCGGCGCTGGAGCCCGACGCCGATCGTCCGTGGTGCGTTCACGGTTGCACTCGTCGTGGTCGCTCTTGCCGCATTTGGCATCGTGTCTGCGCGCGAGGGGATGCCGCACACGCTGGTATCTCGCGCCTACGACGGCTTCGCGGGGCCGTCTCCAGCCGTCGGTTCCGACATCAGCCAACGGCTGTTCAGCTTGTCGGGAACCGGGCGTGTGTCGCAGTGGCGCGTCGCCTGGCGCGACTTCGAACGAGCTCCTATCGCCGGCAACGGCGCCGGCTCCTATGAGCTCGCGTGGAACCAGCTTCGACCGTATCCCGCGAAAGTTCGAGACGCCCACAGCCTCTACCTCGAGACGCTGTCCGAGCTCGGGGCCTTCGGGCTCGCGCTCCTCCTCGTTGTTCTCGGAGCTCCGATGCTCGCCCTCCCGCGAGCGCGCTCGACCCCGATCGCGTCCGCCGCCTTCGGGACGTACGTGGCGTTCGTCGTACACGCCGGCGTCGACTGGGACTGGGAGATGCCGGGTGTGACGGTGGTGGGGCTGACGTGCGCGTCGGCGCTCCTGGTCGCGGCACGCGGCGAGCGTCTCGTCGCAGTTGCCGGCCCACGGCGTGTCGTGGCCATGGGAGCGGTGATCACGTTGACGGGCTTCTCGGTCGTCGGCTTGATCGGCAACCGAGCCCTGGCCGACGCCGATGCGGCGCTTCGTACCGGCGACGTGACGAGAGCCGCCGATCGTGCGCGCGACGGGCTTCGCTGGGCGCCATGGTCGGCTACGGGTCACCGCATCGAGGCGGAGGCGCTCTTGGCGAACGGTGAGCTGGAGGAGGCTCGACAGAGCTTTCGGCGCGCGGTCGACGCTGATCCGCGCAATTGGGAGCTCTGGTTCGCGCTCGCCCAGGTCACGTCAGGTTCGGAGAGCGCTGACGCTCTCGCCGAGGCACAGCGCCTCAATCCCTTGAGTTCCGATCTCCGCGCCTATGTCCGTTCGGCCGGCGGTTCGTGATCAGAGGGCGCCGTGTCGCTGATCCGCTGGCGCATCCCGAGCAGCTGATTCGGCGCGTGTACTCCTACGTGGCCTACAGGCTCGGCGATGGGCCCGACGCCGAAGACGTCACGGCCGACGTCTTCGAGCGGGCGGTCAGGTACCAGTCGAGCTACGACCCTGCAAAGGGCGAGCCGATCGCCTGGCTGATCGGCATCGCCCGGCGATCGCTGCACAGTCCAGCGGGTCACGAGACGGGCGTTCCGGTACCCGAGGTGGCGGCACCGGATGACGTGGAGGCCGAGACTCTCCGGCGCCTCGACGTGTCGGCTGCGGTGCAGAGCCTGCCCGCGCGCGAGCGCGAGCTGATTGCGCTCCGGTACGGTGCCGACCTGTCCGCGCGGCAGATTGGCGAGCTCGTCGACATGAGTACGAACGCCGTCGAGGTTGCCCTCCACCGTGGGCTTGCGCGGCTCCGGTCGATGCTCGGCGCGGATGCGATGTAAGGAATCCGAGTTCACCGCGGTATATGGGGTAGGTAGAGCTATGGGGGAGGAAACCGAGATGTTTCGACGACGACACTCCGAGAACGGACTTGAGCGCGAGCTCCGCGAGAGCCGGCCGCAGCCAAGTGCTGCATTCGAAAGCCGCGTGCTTGAGCACCTCGCAGATCGCGAGCCGAGCCGCACGCCATGCGCGGCGTCGGACGCGCGGGTTGGTCGTCGCGTTCGTTGTGGTTGCGACGGCATTGCTGGCGTCGTTCGGTGGAATCGGCTACGCGGCATCGAGCACCGTGGAGGCAGCGTCGAGCACGGTCGACACCGTTACAGGTCAGACGGTGGCCGTGGCCAAAGTCGTCAAGCGTGCAGTCAAGCCGGGCAACAATGAGAAGCCCAAGGTCGTCAAGGCGAGCCCGGCGAGCGATCAGTACAAGCCCGACAAGGTGACCATCTGCCATCGGACGGGTTCCGGGTCCGTGACCATCACGGTTTCGCGGTCAGCGCTCCCGGCACACCTCGCTCACGGCGACACGATGGGAGCCTGCAACAGCTGAACCTCGCGCCTCTGCGGCTAGGAGAGGGCGAGCTGGATCGCCGACAAGCCCCTCGGGGTTGAAGATCCTTGCATCTGGGCGAGAGCAACAGGTGCGCGAAAGTTGCCAGGCAGCAGATTCCCCGAAGCGATTGGCCGAGCGCTGTCCAGCCCGCCCGCCTCGAGGTCGCGCTCTCTTCGATCCGCGGCGTCGCCGGGACCGCAGCTGTCGCCGCGTACCTCCTCGATGAACCGCTCTGCGTCCTCGCGGCGGTGGACGCCTCGACCTCGACGCCGAGCGGGCACTAGATTACGAGGCTGCCGAACGAGTAACGGACGGCGCGTGCATCAGAGCCTCATTTTCGACATCGGCATGCACACCGCGCAGGACACGCGGTTCTACCTCGCGAAGGGTTTCCGAGTCGTGGCCGTCGAGGCCAACCCGCGCCTCTGTAGGCGAATTCGGCGTCAGTTCCGAGTGCCGATCGCGGACGGGCGTCTCGTCGTCGTGGAGGCGGCGATCTCCGACACGCCAGGGTCAGTAGACCTCCTACTTTTCAGGAGTCGACTCTTTAAGCGTCGCGACGAGTACAGCGCTCTCGAGAACCACTTCGCCCAGCGCAATGTCGTCGAGAAGAAACTCCGACACCGCCGCATTCGGGTGCATGCGCTTTCGCTTGAGACGGTGCTCGAGCGGTACGGCGTTCCCTACTACTTGAAACTCGACATCGAAGGAGGCGAGCTTGGTTGTTTGCGTGCGTTGCGGACATTCTCCGATCGACCCGCCTTTGTCTCGGCGGAGATCGACTATCTCCGGTCCGATGTCTGCGACGCGACGCTCGCCGAGTTCGAGAGACTCGGCTACACGCGCTTCAAGATCGTCCCTCAGGGAGCGCACCCAAGCCTGTCGAAAGAAACACCGCAATTGGAAGGGTTGTCGTGCGACTACGTTTTCGAGCGGGGGTCCTCCGGCCCGTTTGGCAAGGACACGCCCGGCGATTGGAGCGACATCAATGGGGTCCGCGCAGTGGTCGCCACTGGACTCAGCAACTTGCTCTGGCACGACCTTCACGCCGCCCGATGACCACCGTCTGATGCCCGTAATCCTCGCGTTCCACGAGCGTCTCGACGGCGTCGCCGAGCGGATGCTGTGTCAGTGCGGGCCGCGTGGTTGGGCTGACTAAACACAGCGGATCGTCCGCCCAGCGGGAGCGCCGGTAGCCGCTCGGCACGA
>CAVXOS010000010.1:0-100323 GCA_963763465.1 uncultured Gaiellaceae bacterium
CGATCACGCCCGCGGGAATCGTGGCCACGAGGACGAACCACGCGATGCGCTCGTCGGCCGTCTCCAGGCTCCGGCGTCCGACCGATCGAACCCACGCCCGCACGAGCCGGACGATGTCGCTCCAGAAGTAGGCGCCGACTGCAACGAGCGTCCCCAGGTGCAGCGCGACGTCGAACGTCTGGTTGAAGCGGTCGTTCTGCTCGAGATACGTCCAGTCCGCGCTCCACGGGACGAGGATGAGGTGACCCGACGAGGAGATCGGCAGGAGCTCGGTCAGTCCCTGCACGATCCCGAGGACGAACGCCTGCCCGTTCGTGAGCGCCGCGGGGTCGTCCCCCACTCCCAAGAGCGTCAGAACGGCAGCGAGGCCGAGGGCCGTCCCCGCCACGCCGAAGACCAGGGAGCGGCGCACCGGGGCATCCTACGTTCGCGCACACCGTAAACGGGCCGCGCACGAAATACGGCGCAAATTGCGGCAATCCGATCAAGATGGCGCTTGACCCCTGCGGGCATGTCCCATAGGTTCCCCCTTGCACCGAGCACGGAGCGCAAGTAGGTCGAAGCTCAGCTCGCAGGCTCTACGCGGAAGCGGACGGTCAGCGGGTCGAGTGGACGAAAGCGCCACCGGCTCGGTGAATTTTTTTGGTTCGGCACGCTCTGTAGGATCGTCCGCGATGCATCTGCGCGCCCCGAGCGTCGACCAGGGAGTTCATGCCTTCGGCTGGTCGGTCGTCTTCTTCCTCTTCATGTGGCTGGGAGGCCTCGCCGTCGGGGTTTCCGGTGCGCTCGCGTTCGTGGTGTCGCTCGTCGCGGCAGCGGCGATCTTCGTGTTCGTGCGACTCCGCGGCGGCAATTCCCCCGGTCGCTAGGCGGAGCTCAGCTTCGGGCGTGGCCCGGTTTGTCGCTCAGTGCGGCGACGAGGCGGTCTGCGAAGTCCCGTCCGATCGCCTGCTCGAGACGCTCGAGCGCAGGCTCCTTTCGAGCGTGATCGGCGACGAGGGCTGAGACGTCCGCGAGGATCCGCGTCGAGGCCGCCGGGGCGACCTTGGTGAGCACGGCGGTACTCATGGAACGGGCATCGGCGCATGCAGCGCTCCGTGCGATCCCTGGCGGGAGTGAATCGGACCGGATCCGGCTGAGTGGTCATGCTCTCGTTGTAGGAGCGGCCCCGGACGGAGCTCGTGGTCTCAGTACTGGATCAGCGAATGCACGTCGTAGCCGGACAGGCGGTCGCGCCCGTGCAGGAACTCGAGCTCGATGACGAAGAGGACGCCGGCCACGACTCCGCCGAGCTCCTCGACGAGCTCCACCTTCGCGTGCGCCGTCCCCCCGGTCGCGAGGACGTCGTCGAGGATGACGACCCGGGCGCCCTCGGACACCGCGTCGCGGTGCACCTGCAGGCTGTCGGTCCCGTACTCGAGCGCGTAGGTCGCCTCGATCGTCTCGCGCGGGAGCTTGCCCGGCTTGCGTGCGGGGATGAATCCGGCGCCCAGGGCATACGCCAGAGCGGCGCCGAAGATGAAGCCGCGCGCCTCGGCGCCGAAGATCAGCGCCGGCTCGCGGGGGCGTGCCCAGTCCGCGAGCTGACGGATGGTCTCGGCGAAGTACTCCGGATCGGCGATCAGGGGCATGAGGTCCTTGAAGACGACCCCTTCGCTCGGGAAGTCGGGGACGTCGCGGATGCGGTCGCGCAGGTCGATTGTCACGACGTGCGCTCCACCGCCGAGCGCAGGTCGCGTACGAGCAGCAGGTGCGAGAGCTCCTGGGCGACGCGTGACAGGCCCTCGAGGTCGTCCAGCGCGTTCTTGCGGCGCTCGGCGTTGCGCGAGCGCAGGCCCGGCGCGACGAGCTGCTCGACGAGCGCCGCCTGACGTCCGGCTCCGGTGAGAAACGTCCTGAGATGTCGAGCGTCGATACCGAAGCGCGCCAGCCGCGCGCAGGCGGCGGCGATGTCGGCCTCGTTCTCGCCGTAGAGGTGCTCGCCGCCTTCGACCCGTGACACGACCAGGCCGAACTCCTCGAGCTGGCGTACAAGCTCGGGCGGGACCGAAGCGCGCTCGCAGAGCTCGGCCTCGTCGATCTCGTCCTCGTGGCCGAGGACGCCGACCGTCCGGCGTCGCGCACGGTCACCCGCGGAGCCCGGCCCGTCGAGCTCCTCACGAATGACACGGAGCGGCAGGAACTCGTCGCGCTGGAGTCGCAGGATCGTGGTGAGCCGCTCGATGTCGTCCGGCGCAAACAGTCGATAGCCGCCCCGCGTGCGTCGCGGCGAGATCAGGCCCTGGTCCTCGAGGTAGCGGATCTTCGAGACGGAGATGTCAGGGAACTGCTCGCGGAGCTCCTCGCAGACCGAGCCGATCGTTCGCAGGCGTGGCTCCGCTCCCCCCGCTCCCGACGTGTCGCCACGGTGCTCATTCACGATCCTCGGATCGTGAATGAGCGGGGAGGGGCGTGGGGAGCCGGGAGGTTCCCCGCTCTCGAGAAGAAGGGGGCACGCGGGGGAAACATGGTTTCCCCCGCGACCGCGAGCTGGAGGCGAGCAGTGCTCATCGCTGGAGGAACGTCAGCCGGTACTTGCCGATCTGCACCTCGTCGTCGTTCTCGAGAACGACCGACTCGATGCGCCGGCGGTTGACATAGGTCCCGTTGAGGCTGCCGAGATCGCGGATCGAGAACGTCTCGCCGTCGCGTGTGAGCTCGGCGTGGCGCCGTGAGACCGTGACGTCGTCGAGGAACACCTGGCACTCGGGCGAGCGCCCGATCAACGTGCGGCCCTCGTCCGGTTGGAACGACTGGCCGGCCATGCCCCCACCCGAGCGCACGACCAGTGCCGGGCCCAGGATGCCGAGCGCCTCGAGGAGGTCGACCTCGTCGCCGTCTTCAGCCATGTCGAAGCTCATCGTCGTCTCCGATCCGGTCTCGGCCGTCAGTAACGCGCCGCACCGGGAGCAGTAGTTCGAGGCCTCCGGGTTCTGGAAGCCACACTCCGGGCAATAGATGTGGCTCATGGGGCGTTGACCGCACGAGCGCGCAGCTGAGAGGCGCTCACTCGTCGTCCGCCGGAGCGGCCTTCGCGGTCAGGATCTCACTGAGGCGCCCGACGTCCGCGAGCTGCGCCTCGCCCGCGCTGACCTGCTCGCGCAGGCGGGCAACGAGCTCGGCGCGGAGGATGTCGATGCGACCGTGCAGCACGCGGCGCTGGAAGGAGATGTCGTCCTCCTCCTTCTCGAGGTCGCGGATCATCGTGCGAAGATCGTCGTCGGTCAATGATGCGAGATCGGGAAGTGGTTCCACCGGCGGCCTTTCCTCGAGGGTCTTCGTGAGTAAAGCAGCAGCACGTCCGAGGGGTCAACCTCAGGTTGAGACTTCAGTGCTCCTAAGGTTCGTGCTCGACTCGAGAGTCCCTGCCGCGCGGGTGCACCTGCCGCCACGCACGCAGCCCGTACTGGACGCCTGCGCCGAGCGAGAGCGCGACGCCGATCCACAGGAGCACGATGGGCCAAGTCGTTCCCTCGGCCGTCACGAGCACGAAGCCGAGCGACGCGTACAGCATCCAGGTGGCGGTCTTCCCGAGGCCGGTCACCTCGAGGTCGTAGCCGCCGGGCGAGAGCAGGCGATACCCGAGGACGAGAGCCACGTCGCGCGCGAGAATGATGAGCGCCGCGACCACGGGAATGCGCCCGGTCGCGAGCATGAGGAGCGCGGCCGTGCCGATCATCAGGCGGTCCGCGAGTGGATCGGCGACCTTGCCGAACCGCGACTCGACGTGCCAGCGTCGCGCCAGATAGCCGTCCAGCTGATCCGTGAGGGCAGCCGCTGCGAAGAAGATGCCGGCGCCCCAGGCCGGGCCGTCGCCGGCGTCGAGATAGAGCCACACGAAGACGGGGATCGCCGCGAAGCGCGCGATCGTGAGCGCGTTGGGGATCGAGCGGCGGATCTCCTCCCAGGCCACGGCGAAACAGTACGCCGACCCTGCTAGCGTCGCGCGCGTGGCGGGCAGGCTCCGACTTCCGGGCTTCGTGAACGCGCACAGCCACACGTTCCAGCGGTCGCTGCGAGGGAGCGCGGCAGGCGCCGACTTCTGGGCGTGGCGCGAGACGATGCTCGCCGAGGCGGAGCGCCAGACGCCGGAGCTCGTCCGGCGCGAATACGAGCTGAGCTATCGCGAGATGCTCGCGGCCGGATACACCGCGGTCGGCGAGTTCCACTACCTCGGCCCGGACGAGGCGCTTGCCGTGGCAGAGGCGGCGTCGGCAGCCGGCATCGTCCTCGTGCTCCTGCACGTCGCGTACGCGCGCGGGGGCCTCCCCCGCTTCCGGCAGAGCTCGGTCGCCGAGTTCATCGGGCGGGTCGAGAGCCTGCGCGAGGCAGGGATCCACGTCGGGGTCGCCCCCCACTCCGTTCGTGCGTGCCCCGCGGACTGGCTCGAGGAGATCGGGCGCTACGCGGAGGACGAGGGGCTTCCGCTCCATATTCACGCCGGCGAGCAGCCGAAGGAGATCGAGGAGTGCCTCGCCGAGCACGGCTGTCGCCCGATCGAGCTCCTCGCCCGCACGGGGTGCCTGACAGAGCGCACGACCGTGGTGCACGCGACACACGCAGACGGCGCCGAGCTCGACCTCCTCGCATCGTGCGGCGCGACGATCTGCGTCTGCCCGACGACGGAGGCCGACCTCGGCGACGGCTTCCTCCCGGCCGAGCGCACGCGCAGGCGCTCGATCCCGCTCTGCATCGGCTCGGACTCGAACGTGCGCATCGACCCTTTCGAGGAGCTGCGCGAGCTCGAGGGCATCGCGCGGCGTCAGACAGGCCGCCGAGGGGTCTTCTCGCCGGCGGAGCTGTACGGCTTCGGCGGCGACGTCGGAGCCGCCTCGCTCGGCCTCGCTGCGTGGCCGGACATCGAGATCGACCTCGACCACCGGTCGCTCACGGGTGTCGCGGCCGAGCATGTCCGCGCAGCTCTCCTCGCCGGCTGCGCAGCCGATGTCGTCGTGGCGGGATGACCGGCTCCGACGCGAGCGTTTGAGGCCGTATGGACGTCACGGAGGGGACGTTCGAGACCGACGTGATCGAACGCTCACGCGAGCAGCCCGTCGTCGTCGATTTCTGGGCGGCCTGGTGCGGCCCGTGCCGCGCGCTCACGCCGGTCCTCGAAGACCAGATCGCCGCGCGGGACGGAGCGGTCGTGCTGGCGAAGGTCGACGTGGACGCAAATCCCGGTCTCTCGGCGACCTTCCGCGTGCAAGGCATCCCCGCGGTGAAGGCGTTCAAGGACGGCCGCGTCGTCTCGGAGTTCGTGGGAGCGCGCTCGCCGGTCGCGGTCTCGTCGTTCCTCGACGAGCTCCTCGCGCCACCGCGCGTGCCTGGTCTCGTCGACGATCTTCGTGAGAGCGGCGAGCTACCCGAGGTACGTGCCGCGCTCGAGGAGGAAGATCACCGACGGGCGCTGGATCTTCTCCTGGCGGGCATACCCGACGCGTCGCCCGAGCGGCGCGAGCGCCTCCGCGAGGTGGCCCTGGCGGTGTTCGAGGACCTCGGTCACGAGGATCCCGTGACGATCGCGTACCGCCGTCGGCTCGCGACCGCGCTCTACTGATTGGGAACGGCGCGCAGCCGCGCCGACCAGCGCTGCGTGGCGGCGAGATACGCGCGCTGCGCACTGACGCCGTTCTTCCCCCAGGCACCCTCGTAGCTCGACTTGCCGACGGCAGTCCGGGCCGGCTCGATCTGTGTGCCCTCCTGCCACTCGTTGTAGCTCGTCACGGTGACGAGATCCGGCTTTGACCTGATCGCCGTCTTCCACATGCGGTCGTAGGTCAAGCCGTCGTTCCGCGGCCGCACCGCCTCCTGGCGCGTCGCCAGGCGCGAGTCGAAGCCCGGCCCGACCGACGGGGCGCAGACGAGCCCTGCCGCATGCGCCTGCGTGCACAACCGCTTGAAGAGCGACCCGTTCCAGCTGACGACGTCGTACGTGTAGAGGCCGTCGAAGCCCGACGCCTTCGCCCGTCCGACGAGCGTGGTGTTGCCGAAGACGCGTACGCCGTCGAGCGGGGCGAGGGCCTCTGCCCACGCGCTCGCCGGATCTCGATCGGCGTCGTAGACGTAGAAGTCGCTGAATCCGCCTTCGTCGTGGAGGCGCTTGATGTCGTCGGCCGCGCGAGCCGGCGTTCGTCCGCGATACGGCTCGACGTGGACCGCGACCTCGAGCCCTTGCCGTCGTGCGGCCTGCTCGACGAGGAGCAGCCGGTCGTTCTCGGGCGAGTCGTAGCCCCACCACGAGACGACGATCGTTCCAACCCCCGCGCTCGCAATCTCACGCATCTGCGCGCCGACGATCTTCGCGTTCGACGACGAGTACAGCCCGCGGCTCGGGAAGTACTCCGTCGAGAGGACCGGCGCCCCGTCTCGATCGACGTACCAGTGCGCCCAGCGCCCGTCCTTCGCCGGTGTGGAGTACCACGGGTAGTAGAAGATCGCGACGCGGTCGGTTCGTGCCTGATCGCCCGCGCCGGACGCCGGGAGCGCGCCGCAGGCGGCGACGATCACCGCGGCACCGAGCGCCCGTATTCGCCGTCTGGTCAACGCCGCGCGGGACTCTACCGCCCGGACCTGACCTCGGTGGCTACGATCGCGGGGATGGGGGCGTATCGCTACCTGATCGTCGGCGGCGGCATGACCGGCGACGCCGCGTGTCGCGGGATTCGTGATCACGACGCCGACGGCTCGATCGGGATGTTCGCCGCGGAGCCGCACGACCCGTACGCACGTCCGCCTCTCTCCAAAGGGCTCTGGAGCGGCAAGGACGAGGCCTCGATCTTCCGCGGGACGCCGGAGCTCGGAGTCGAGGTGCAGACCGGCCGTCGAATCACGTCGGTCGACCTCGAGGCTCGCACGGCGAGCGACGACGCGGGTGAAGCCCACGCCTACGAGAAGCTCCTCCTCGCGACCGGCGGTACGCCGCGGCGCCTCCCGTCCGGCGACGGCGACGTCGTCTACTACCGGACGCTCGACGACTACCGGCACCTGCGCGGGCTGGCCGGAGACGGCGTGCGCGCAACGGTCATCGGCGGAGGCTTCATCGGCTCCGAGGTGGCGGCCGCGCTCGCCTCGAACGGATGCGCCGTGACGATCGTCTTTCCCGACAGCGGTATCGGCGCGCGCCTCTTCCCGGCCGAGCTGTCGGCGTTCGTGAACGAGTACTACCGTGAGAAAGGCGTGACCGTTCTCGCCGACGAGCTGGTCGAGTCGATCACGGCCGGCTCCGTCACGACGAAGAAGGGGACGACGATCGAGGCGGACGTGATCGTCGCCGGTCTGGGGATCGTTCCCGCGACCGAGCTGGCCGAGGCAGCCGGGCTCGAGGTCGACGACGGCGTTCTCGTCGATGGGCTCGGGCGAGCCGGAGGACGTGACGACGTGTTCGCGGCGGGCGACGTCGCTCGCTTCCCGGCAGCAGCGCTCGGCGGGACGCGGCGCGTCGAGCACGAGGATCACGCGAACACGCATGGCCGCGTCGTCGGTGCGAACATGGCCGGCGCCGCGCAGCCGTACGATCACCTGCCGTTCTTCTACTCCGACCTGTTCGAGCTGGGCTACGAGGCGGTCGGGGACGTCGATTCGCGGCTGGACACCGTCGCCGAGTGGGCCGAGCCGAACCGCAAGGGCGTCGTCGCCTACGTCGACGGCGAGGGCAGAGCGCGCGGGCTCCTGCTCTGGGACGTTTGGGGCAAGGTCGACTCGGCGCGTGAGCTGATTCGCGCCGGCGCCGTCGTCGGCGCCTCGGATCTGCGGCCCCTTCTCGACTGAAGAGCACCCGCGACGACTCCGAGCCGCGCGACGAGCGCGAGAGCGAGCAGGTCGAAGACGACGTAGCCGCTCGCGACGCCGCTCGGTGGGTTGCCCTGGGAGAGGCGGAGGCCCGGCACGACGGGCTCCCACGTCCACGTCCCGATCGCGGTGCCGTAGAGCTCGAGAGCCACGACCACCATGAAGACCCCTGCGTAGACCGGACGGCGCGACCAGATCAGCACGGCGATCAGGAATGCGCAGCCCAGCGTCCCGGAAGCGTCGGGAGCCGGCAGCACCGTCAATCCTGCGATCCCCCACGCGGCAGCAACGAGTCCCGCAGCGACGAGCAACGCGCTCGCGCGGGTCGCCAGCAGCGAGGCGAGTGAGAAGCCGGCGAGGTACACGAGCCCGTGTCCCGGCGGCACGAACGAGGGAAGGTTGTCGAGGCGGTAGCTGTAGAGGCCCCAGACCAGCGATCCGATGATCTCACCGAGCGTCGCGATCCCGACGACCGCCAGCGTCTGCAGCCGAACCGTCCTCGGTTGGAGTGCCAGCAGGCCGGCGAGCACGCCCGCGGTCAGGAGCCCGAGCGCGAACTGCCCCGTATGCCCGACCGATCGGTCGAGAACGAGAACGGCGGCGATCCAGACGCCGACGACGGCGAGGGTGACGAGCGGGAGGCGGGGTGGGCGCACGGCTCGTATCTTCGCGGACCCCACCGGGTGCGGTTCGATGGAGGGATACCGCCGGCGCGGAGTCGAGCCGATACGTCACGCATGATCTGGCCAGTTGCGGCACTGGCAGTCTTCCTGCTCTGCTTCGTGGTCGTCTACGGCTCGGTGTTGCAGTCCCGGGTCGAGGCGGGTCTCGCGATGCGAGGGCGCGAGGACTCCGGCGTCGATACCGAAATCGCTTAGCTCTCCCGCGCCGAAACTCGCCTGTAGGCTGCGGCGCATGATCCCGTGGATCATCGTGGCCGTCGTCCTGGTGCCCCTGGTCGTGGTCGCGTTCGTGGTCACCCGCCGCAACACTGCGGCCGGCGAGCTTCCCGCTGCGGGTGAGGACGACGTCGCGCGCGCTCGCACGGAGAACGAGTTCGCCGCAGCGGAGGCCTACGAGGAGCGGTGGCACGAGGCCGACAAGGAGCGCTTCCACCAAGAGCGCTTGCCGTAGCCCTCGCGATCGCCTTCGGCGGATCTGGTCCGCGGGCCGCGTCAGTTGCCGACGAGAAGAACGAGCGCCTTCTGCGCCCTAACGCCGAGCCTGTCCCGTGCGCCGAGTGTCACACGGAAGGTCCCACTTCGGCGCGGGGTGCCCGAGATCGCGCCGGCCTGCGACAGCTTGAGGCCACGCGGAAGGGCTCCGCCGACGACGTTCCACCTCAGCGGCCTGACGCCGCCCGACGTCCTGAGCACCGCTCGGTATCTGCTTCCCGCCGTCGCCCGCTTCAGGCGCGTCGTCGAGATGGCGAGTCGCGGCACGACGCTCAGAGTGGCGCTCACCGACGTCGCGCGACCTTCGGAGTCGGTCGCGGTCACGCCGAAGGCGAAGTCGCCGTCCTCCGTCGGGGCTCCGGCGACCGTCCCCTTGGCCGGATCGAGGACGACGCCCGCCGGTAGAGCACCGGAGGACACCGACCAGGCGTAGGTGCCGCTTCCGCCGGTCGCGGTGAATGTTCTCCCGAGGCGAACCCCGACCTCGGAGCTAGGCCCGACGCCCCGTGCGAACGGCGACTTCACGCTCAAGGGCTGGCGGACGGTGAGCGTGTACGTGTTCGTATCCTCCGCGCCCCCGTTGTATGCCCTGACGTCGAACTGGTAGCTCCCCTCCACAGTGGGCGTTCCGCTCAAGACGCCGGCTGTCGAGAGAGTGATGCCGGGTGGAAGCGCTCCCGACTGCAGAGACCACGTCGCCTCCACGTCGGGGCCGCCGGGTGAATTCAGGCTCGGAACCTGCTTCGCCGCCAATGTTTCCGTATACGGCTGGCCGAGGGTGGCCGGACTGACGGACGCGTTGACGATCGCGAGCCCGGGGTCGATGAAGATGCTGAACTCGCGCTCGGATTTGTCCTCCCGCTCGCACCAGCTCGGCCCGCCTTGCGCGAACGTCAGGTCGCGATCCCAGAGCCAGAAGCGCGTCACGCCGGCAACGGCGGGAACGCCAGAGATGACTCCGTCTCTCGTCAACGAGAGCCCCTCCGGAAGCACGCTGTTGACGAGCTCGAAGTAGTCGTAAGGCTCGCAGCCCGAGCCCTCCTCGGAGAGGATCTCGATCTCGTACCTCACACCGACGTACCCCGTCGGGCAACGGCCCAGAGCCGCCTCGCCCGGCGTTTCACTGCACGGACCGCTGTCGTGGTCGAAGTCCGCGGCGGCCGCTCCGCTCACCGCGATTGCCCCAAGCAGTCCGAGAACGACGAGAGCGAGCTTCAAGCGCATGGCGCGGGATGGTAGGCAAACGACGGTAAGCGCCGTGTTAGGAAGGCGTCCCGCGCTCCAGGCTCGCGCATGAACGGTCAGTCGGGGCGCCGAGATTCGAACTCGGGACCTCTAGTCCCCCAGACTAGCGCGCTAACCAGGCTGCGCCACGCCCCGTGGCGGGACGAACCTTAGCCGCTCTCGAAGTCGGCGCCGGGGCAGCACCACGGCAGCGGTCACCGGCCGGGAGTGGGACGAGCCGCTACGCGAGTCGCTTGTACAGCCGGTCGATGAGCTCGGGCATCGCCTCGAGCTTCTCGGTGATGACGCGGATGCGGTACTCGCGGAAGTGCTCGGGCTCCACGTCGAGCGAGTCCGCGATACGCGCGATGACGTCGTTCGACGGGACCGGGCGATTCCCGTGGACGATGTGGTTCAGATACCCGGCGGACAGGTCGGCCTTGTCGGCGAGGCCCCGGTACGTCGTGCCGGTGTCCGTCATCAGCCGCTCGATGGTGGGGCCGAAGGGGTCGTCGCTGTATCTGCGCCGTTTCGCCATCAGGCGTCCTGTGCCCATTTCAGCACGTCTGGCGCCGGCACGCGGGTCTCGCCCGAGCCGTCACGGCGCCGGACGTCGACCGCGCCGTCGTCGAGTGACCTCTTGCCGACGATCACGCGGAGTGGGCAGCCGACGAGATCGGCGTCGGCGAACTTCTCGCCCGGGCGCTCGTCGCGGTCGTCGAGGAGCACTTCGAGGCCCGCCTCGTCGAGCGTCGAGGCGACGGTCTCGGCGAGCGCCAGCACGTCGTCCGACCCTCCGTGGAGCGCGAGCACGTGCACGTCGTAGGGCGCGATCGAGGCAGGCCACACGATGCCGTTCTCGTCGTGCGACTGCTCGATCACCGCAGCCAGCACCCGCCCCGGGCCGATGCCGTAGCTGCCACCGATGAGCGGCTTCTCGGTTCCGTCCTCGTCGAGGAACGTCGCCTCGAGCGGCTCCGAGTAGCGCGTGCCGAACTTGAAGATGTGGCCGACCTCGATCGCAGTCTGAAAGCGAAGCGCGCCCCCGCACTCGGGGCACGTATCGCCCTCGACGGGCTCCCGGATGTCTGCGAACCGCGGCTCGAAGTCACGGCCTGCCTCGACACCGCGCAGATGCCAGCCGTCGCGGTTCGCGCCCGCGACGAACTGGCCTTCGCGGAGCGCGTCGTCGGCGACGACCTCGACCTCGACGCCGATGGGGCCCAGTGAGCCGCCTCCGGCTCCGAACGAGGCGCGGATCTCCTCGTCCGTCGCGGGGCGAAACTCGCTACCGAGCACGCCCAGCAGCTTCGACTCGGACAGGCGGTCGTCACCACGTAGGAGCCCCAGAACGAGCGCGCCGTCCGGCTTGACGACGGGCATCGCCTTCGACGTCGCCGAGCTGTCGATGCCGAGGAGCTCCGCAAGGGCCTCGATGGTCGTGATGCCTGGCGTCTCCACCTTCTCGGGCGCCTCGCGGACTTCCGCCCTGACCGCGGGCCGCGGGATGCCACGCGCAATCTCGAGATCCGCCGCGTAGTCGCCGTTCTCGCACGTCACGAGCGTGTTCTCGCCGGAGCCGGACGGCGCGAGGAAGTCCATCGACTCCTTGCCGCCCATGACCCCCGACTCGGCGGCGACGGCCGCGTACTCGAGCCCACACCGCGTGAACGTGCGGTGATATGCCTGCTCCTGCTTGCGGAAGCTCTCGTCGAGGCCGTCCTCGTCACGGTCGAACGAATAGGCGTCCTTCATGATGAACTCGCGGACCCGCAGGAGCCCGGCTCGTGGCCGGGGCTCGTCGCGATTCTTGATGGAGAAGTGGTAGAGCATCTGCGGCAGCCGCCGGTAGCTCTGGATCTCGCGCGCGTGGAACGTCACGGTCTCCTCGTGCGTGAACGGGAGGATGAACCGGCGCCCCGTGCGGTCCTCGAGATGGAACACCTCGGGAATCGAGATGCGGCCGGTCGCCTCCCACAGCTCCCTCGGGGTGAGAACGGGCATGAGCATCTCCTGCCCGCCGATCGCATCCTGCTCCTCGCGAATCACCTGGACGACCTTCTGGTGCACGCGCCAGCCGAGCGGCAGGAAGGTCCAGACGCCCGCGCTGACCTGTCTGATGTAGCCGCCGCGCACGAGCAGCTTGTGCGAGACCGCCTCGGCGTCGGCGGGAGTCTCGCGCAGGGTCGGGATGAAGAGTTGAGACTGCCTGGCGATCATGGGGCGCCTAGGCTAGTCGAGTGGGATAAGCGAGGCCTCGGCCATCGCCAGCGCCGCAGGCTTCGCCATCTTGAGCCGCTTCGGACGCTTCATCCCGTCGGCGAGCCAGCGGTCGATCTCGACGAAGAGCTCGTCGATGAGGGTCTCGGACGGCACCTTCTTGAGCACGCGGCCGTGGGCGTAGATGAACCCGACGTCACGGCCGCCGGCGATGCCGAAGTCGGCGTCGCCGGCCTCGCCAGGCCCGTTGACGGCGCAGCCCATGACCGCGACCTCGAAGGCCTCCGGATACCTGCGCAGGCGGTCCTCGACGACGCGCGCCAGCCCCTCGACGCCGACGTTGTCGCGTCCGCACGACGGGCAGGCGATCATGACCGGCCCGCGCTCGCGGAGGCCGAGCGCTTTCAGGATCTCCCACGCGACCTCGACCTCCCGGACCGGATCGGCCGTGAGCGAGACGCGCATGGTGTCGCCGATCCCGTCCGCGAGCAGGGAGCCGATGCCGACCGAGCTCTTGATCGCGCCTGCGAACTCCGTCCCGGCCTCGGTCACGCCGAGGTGTAGCGGGTACGGGACCTTCGCCGACAGCATGCGGTACGCGCGGATCATCGTCGGCACGTGTGTCGCCTTCACCGAGATCTTGAAGTCGCGGTACTCGAGGCGCTCGAGGAGCTCCACCTCCTCGAGCGCGGCGGCGACGAGCGCTTCGGCCTGATCCTGCTGCGCGAGTGCGTGCAGGTGCTTCGGGAGCGAGCCGGAGTTCGCGCCGATGCGCATCGGGATCCCGGCTCTCTTCGCGGCGAGGACGACCTGCTCCACCTTGTCCGGGCCGCCGATGTTTCCCGGGTTGATCCGTACGGCGGCCACGCCCGCCTCGATGGCCTTCAGCGCCAACGAGGCGTTGAAGTGGATGTCCGCGATGACGGGAAGCGGCGACAGGCGCACGATGAGCGGGAGCGCGGCGGCATCCTCGTTCTTCGGCACCGCGACGCGCACGATCTCGCAACCCGCGGATGCGAGCGCGGCGATCTGCGCGGTCGTGGCGGGCACGTCGTGCGTCTTCGTCAGGGTCATCGACTGCACGGCCACGGGTGCGCCGCCGCCGATGAGCACGTCGCCGACGCGGATCTGCACCTCGCTCGACACGACAAGAGCGTAGCTCCACAGTCACCGGCGTTCGGCAGTGGAACGGACGCGGCCGCGGAGCGGACGCCTTCAGGGATTTCGCGCGACCGGAGTCTCCGCGCTAGCGGATCTCCGGTCTTGCGCTAAGAGAGTTTGCCGATGTCGTTCGAGAGGCCCACGAAGAACAGCAGTAACACCAGAGCGAGGCCGACCATCGAGACCCGCTCGTAGATCTCACGGCGCAGGAA
Source organism: uncultured Gaiellaceae bacterium (assembly GCA_963763465.1). GTDB lineage: Bacteria > Actinomycetota > Thermoleophilia > Gaiellales > Gaiellaceae > GMQP-bins7. The sequence goes on from CAVXOS010000010.1 coordinate 13,820, forward strand.
GCGCCCACGCGCCCCTTCGATGAGCGTGAAGAGGATGTGCCCTCCGTCGAGGGGCAGCAGCGGGAGGAGGTTGAGGAGCGCGAGCGACAGCGAGATCAGGCCCAGGACCCAGAGATAGCTGTCGGCCCCACGCTCGACCGCGTCCGAGGACGCGCGCGTGATCCCGATCGGGCTCGAGACCTCGTCGCGCCCGCTGCCGGTGACCAGGCGGCCGAGCGACTTCACGATCTCCTTCGAGACGAGGCCGGTGACCCGCACCGCCCGGCCCGCGGCGGCGAAGAACCCGAGACCGGTGCCGTCGAGCCCGAAGCCGAGGCGGTAGCGGTCGTCCACGAGCTCGGGCGCGACCGGGCCGAGCTGCAGCTCTTTGCCGTCGCGGACGACCGTGAGCAGCAGCTTCTTGCCACCGGAGGCGCCGATCGTCTCCGCGATCTCGTCCGCCTGCACCGGCGTGCCGTCGATCGCGACGATGCGATCGCCCGCCCGCAGCCCGACCGACTGCGCTGGCGACTGGATGCCTTGCCGGAGCTCCGGCGCCACGGTTGCGACCGTTCGCGTCGCCTGCCCCGCGACGGTCATGAACAGGAAGGTGAAGAGGACGATCGTGAGCGCGATGTTGGCGGCAGGCCCCGCGCCGATGGCGACGAGGCGCTTCCACGTGGGCGCCTTCCAGTACGCGTCCGAGCCGAGCGCGTCGCGGAGCTCGGTGATTCCCTTCTCCGCGGAGGTGTGGGCCGCGGGCGAGACCGTCTGCGTGCGCAGCGCATGCTCGAAGTCGTCGACGGCGTGGTGCGCGACCGATAGATCGTCGGCCTCGAGCGCGCGCTTGACGCGATCCACGGGCCCGCCCAGCTCGGGCACATCCTCGACCGCGCGCGAGAAGCGCCGCTCGGCGTCGTGCGGGATCGGGCGGTGCATCCCGGGAATGGTCACGAAGCCGCCGAGCGGAATCGCGCCGATGCCGTATTCGATGCCGCCGCGCACCGTCTTCGCGATCGCAGGCGGGAAGCCGATGTAGAAGCGGCGTGGCCGGAGCCCCACCGCCAGCGAGGCGAAGAAGTGACCGGCCTCGTGGACGAGGATGAGGAAGGCGAGACCGAGGATCGCGATGAAGAGACTCACGCTGCCGCCAATCTTCCCTGCGCGAGGCGTCGTGCCTGCCCGTCTGCCTCGACGAGCTCTGTGAGGTCGCGCACCGGCGCGCCGTCGACGGCGGTGAGGGCGTCCTCGACGAGACGCGCGATCTCGGGGAAGCGAATGCGCCCGTTCAGGAACGCCGCGACCGCCACCTCGTTGGCCGCGTTGAACGCGCACGGGAAGGTGCCGCCGCGCTCTCCCGCCTCACGCGCGAGGCGGAGCAGGGGAAAGCGCTCGAGATCGGGCTGCTCGAACTCGAGTGTGAGACCGTCGGAGAAGTCGAGGCCCGGCAGCGAGGTCGCCCGGCGCTCCGGGTACGTGAGCGCGAACGAGATCGGCACCCGCATGTCCGGGTACCCGAGATGGGCGAGCGACGCTCCGTCTCGAAGGCGGACGAGCGCGTGGACGACCGAGGTCGGGTGCACGACGACCTCGATGTCCTCGTACGCGAGGCCGAAGAGATAGTGCGCCTCGATGAGCTCGAGACCCTTGTTCGCGAGCGTGGCCGAGTCGATCGTGATCTTCGGCCCCATCGACCACGTCGGATGTGCGAGCGCCTCGTCCACGCTCACTGATTCGAGGTCCGCGGCCGAGCGGTTTCGGAACGGCCCACCGGAGGCAGTGAGGACGACGGAGTCGACGGTCTGTGGCGCATGCCCGTCGAGACACTGGAAGAGCGCCGAGTGCTCGCTGTCGACGGGCAGGAGCAGCCCTCCTCCCCGCTTCCACGCAGCGATGGCGAGATCGCCTGCCGCGACGAGGCTCTCCTTGTTCGCGAGCGCGAGCGTGACGCCGCGCTCGAGCGCCCACAGCGTCGCTCCGACGCCCGCGAAGCCGACGACCGCGTTCAGAACGAGGTCGGGCTCGGATGCGTCGAGAAGCTCCGCGAGATCGCCGCCCCCGACGCTGACGTGCTCGACGCCGAGCTCCACTGCCAGATCAGCGAGCGGCTGCGACCCCGACGCCAGGGCACACACCGTGAGCTCGGGGCTCTCCGCGATCACCTCGATGGCCTGCCGCCCGATGGACCCGGTCGCCCCGAGCAGGGCGATTCGTCGCTCGCGCACCGTCGAAGGCTAACCGCACCCGTGTTCAGGCACGGCTACGCGCTCCCGAACGCGACGATCGTGAAGTAGGCGACGGGGCCGGCCCAGAGCAGCGAATCGAGCCGATCGAGCATGCCACCGTGCCCGCCGAGCACGCGCCCCGAGTCCTTCACCTCGAGATCGCGCTTCACCGCCGACTCGAAGAGATCGCCGAGCACCGCCGCGAGCGCGATGACGAGGCCCAGGAGCAGCGACTGCGGGATCGAGAGGAAGTCGGCTCGGTCCTTGTAGAGGATCACGAAGGCCATCCCGACCGCGGCGAGCACGCCGCCGACGAACCCCTCCCACGACTTCTTCGGCGAGATCGCCGGCGCCATGCGATGACGGCCGAACGTGCGCCCCACGAAGAACGCGCCCGTGTCGGCCGCGAACACGGTGAAGAGGACCGCCATGACCGCCCAGAACCCGAACTCCGGGATGTCGCGAACCAGCAGGAGACACCCGATCCCGGCGCCGACCCACGCGACGCCGAGCAGCGTCACGCCGAAGGAGGTCGTGGCGGACTGCCTGACTCCACCGAGCCCGTAGACGACGAACGCGAAGACGAAGGTCGAGAGCAGCCCGCCGAGCATCCACTCGGGGCCGCCCAGCTGCAGTCCGAGCACGGTCAGCGCGAACCCGAGGTAGCCGCCGAGGACGAGCGGGCGCAAGTCGCGAGCCATGACGTAGAGCTCGTGCAGCGCGAGCAACCCTCCGATCAGCGCGAGGCCGAAGAGCCACCAGCCGCCCAGGTAGACGAGGCCGATGACCAGCGGCAGCAGGATCACCGCGACGAGGATGCGCGAGAGCAGAGGGCTCACCTGGCGCCGAACCTTCGCGCGCGGCTCGCATACTCCTCGAGCGCGGAGCGGAGCCGCTCCTCGCCGAAGTCGGGCCAGAGGCTGTCGTCGAAGACGAGCTCCGCGTACGCCGACTGCCAGAGCAGGAAGTTCGAGAGCCGCTGCTCCCCGGACGTGCGGATCACGAGGTCCGGGTCCGGGAGCTCCGGGGCGTAGAGACGGGCGACGATCGCGTCCTCGGACACGGCGTCCGGCTGCACACCGTCCTCGAGCAGGCGACGAGCTGCCTCGACGACCTCGGCTCGCCCTCCGTAGTCGAAGGCGATCCAGAGCTGGAGTCGCTCCAGATGGGCGGTCTCGCGCTCGAGCGCCGCCATCTTCTCCTGCAGGTCGACCGGCACACGGTCGCGTCGCCCGAAGAACCGCGTGCGCACGCCCTGCTTCGCGAGATCCGGAAGCTCGCGCTCGATCGTCTCGTGCAGGAGCTCCATGATCGACTCGACCTCGTCGGGCGGCCTCGCCCAGTTCTCGGTCGAGAAGGCGTAGACGGCGAGCGAGTCGATCTCGAGCTCGACTGCCGCCTCGACCGTGCGACGCAGCGCTCGCGCTCCTTCTCGGTGACCGTCGGCGACGGGAAGCCCTCGAGCCGCCGCCCAGCGCCCGTTCCCGTCCATGATGATCGCGACGCTCCGCGCGGCCGCTGCGGCGTCGTCCGCCAGCGTCAGACCTCCATGATCTCGGCCTCTTTCACCTTCAAGAGGTCGTCGATCGACTTCACGTGGTCGTCGGTGATCTTCTGCACCTGCTGCTCGCCACGGCGCTCCTCGTCATCGCCGACGTCGCCGTTCACGACGAGCTCCTTCAGGTGCTGCATGACGTCGCGGCGCACGTTGCGGATCGCGACCTTCCCGTCCTCGGCGACGCGACGAACGACCTTCACGAGATCCCTGCGCCGCTCCTCGGTCAGCGCGGGAATCGGGAGCCGCACGACCTTTCCGTCGTTCGACGGCGTGAGCCCGAGGTCGGACTCCATGACCGCGCGCTCGATGTTCTTGATCGCGCCGGGGTCGAACGGCTGCACGACGAGCAGGCGAGGCTCCGGAGCCGAGATCGACGCGAGGCTCTTGAGCGGCGTCGGCGTGCCGTAGTAATCGATGGTGATGCGGTCGAGGAGCGCCGGAGACGCGCGGCCCGTTCGGATCGAGTTGAACTCGTGGTGCGTCGCCTCGATGGACTTGTCCATGCGCCTCTTCGCATCCGCGAGAAAGTCCTCGATCGCAGCCATGAGCCCTCCTTCAGGGTGTCGAGATGATCGTTCCGATGCGCTCACCCGCGGCGACGCGCCGGATGTTGCCCTGGGCGAGCTCGAAGACGAGGATCGGCAGCCGGTTGTCCATGCAGAGCGAGAGCGCCGTCGTGTCCATCACCTTCAGGCCGCGCTCGATGGCCTCGAGGTGCGTGAGCGCCGGGATGAACCGGGCTGACGGATCCTCGTTCGGGTCACCGTCGTAGACGCCCTGAACGCGGTTCTTCGCCATGAGGATCGCCTCGGCGCCGATCTCGAGCGCGCGCAGCGCCGCCGCGGTGTCGGTCGTGAAGAACGGGTTTCCCGTGCCGGCCGCGAAGATGACCACGCGGTCCTTCTCGAGATGCCTGATGGCGCGGCGCCGGATGTACGGCTCGGCGACCTCGGACACGGCGATCGCGGACTGGACGCGCGTGTGCACACTCTGCCGCTCGAGCGCGTCCTGGAGCGTGAGCGCGTTCAGGAGCGTCGCGAGCATCCCGGCGTAGTCGGCCGTTGCACGATCCATCCCCTCCGCGGCAGCCGCCATGCCGCGGTAGATGTTGCCGGCGCCCACGACGACCGCCAGCTGCGTGCCCGCGTCGTGGACCGCGACGATCTCCTCCGCGATCGCGGTGACGGTCTTCGGGTCGATCCCGTACTCGCGATCCCCGAGCAGAGCCTCGCCGGAGAGCTTGAGGAGCGCCCGGCGAAACTCGGTGCCGCTTCCACCTGGGGTCGCCGGCGCGACCTCCTCGGCACTCGCGGCCACGCTAGGAGCCCGCGACGGAGATGCGCGCGAACCTCGCGACCTTGGCGCCGGCGTCGGCGAGCGCCTGGCCGACCGTCTTCGACGGCTCGTGGATCCACGCCTGCTCGACGAGAGCGCCACCCGGCACCGCTGCGAAGAAGCGCTTGTTCAGCATGCCGTCCACGATCTTCTCACGCGCAGCCTCCGGCTTCGACTGCACCTCGTCGGTGTTCGCGTAGATGGAGCGCTCTGCCGCCAGAACGTCGGCGGGCACATCGTCGCGCGTCGTCCACTCCGGCGCCGCGAATGAGATGTGCATCGCGAGCTGGCGCGCGAGCTCCTCCGAGCCGCCGTCGAGCTCCACGAGCACGCCGATCTTGTTGGCCGGCGGATGCGCGTACGCGCCGAGGACGTTGCCGTCCGGGGCCTCGAAACGCTCGGGGCTGATGATGACGATGTTCTCGCCGAGCTTCGCGATCAGCTCGATCCGCTCGTCGTCGAACGCCGTCCGCCGCGGAGGGTCCGTCGGCGTGGACGCCGCGGAGCACCTTGATCGCGAACTCCTGGAACGCCTCGTTCTTCGAGACCGGCTCGGTCTCGCAGCCGATACCGACGATCGAGCCGACTCCACCGTCGACGATGTAGCCGACGAGGCCCTCGGTCGTCTCGCGGCCGGCACGCTTGCCCGCCGAGGCCATGCCACGCTCGCGGAGCAGCGTGCGGGCGGCGTCGAGGTCTCCCTCCGTCTCCTCGAGGGCTCGCTTGCAGTCCATCATCCCCGCGCCGGTGGCGTCGCGGAGCTCCTTGACGAGCGACGCGCTGATCGTCGTGCTCACTCCGACTCACCACCCTCGGCAATCGCCGCGGGCTCGAGCTCGGGCTCCGGCTCGACCTCGGGCTCGGCCACGGCTTCCTCTTCCACAGCCGGCTCTTCGGCGGACAGGCTCGTCGGGGCGGTGGCGGGAGCGGTCATCTCGGCCGCCGTGACCTTCGTCCTGCCGGCGGCGACACCGTCGGCGATGACCCGCGCGACGAGGTCGCACGAGCGAATCGCGTCGTCGTTGCCGGGGATCACGAAGTTCGCCTCGTCCGGATCGGCGTTCGTGTCGACGAGCCCGATGACGGGCACGCCCAGGCGGTGCGTCTCGCGCACGGCGAGCTGCTCCTTCTTCATGTCGATGACGAAGACCGCGTCCGGCTGGCGCTTCATGTCGGCCACGCCGCCGAGATTCGCCTCGAGCTTCTCGAGATCGGCCTCCATACCGAGGCGCTCCTTCGACGGGAGCAGGGCGAGCTGGCCGTCCGTCTTGAGGCGGCGAAGATCGTGGAGATAGGCGATGCGCTCGGAGATCGTCCGCCAGTTCGTGAGCAGGCCACCGAGCCAGCGGTTCGAGACGTACGGCATGCCGACCCGCGCAGCGTGCTGCGCGACGGCGTTCTGCGCCTGCTTCTTCGTTCCGACGAAGAGCACGGTCCCGCCGCGCTCGGCGATGTTCCGCGAGACGGCGTGCGCTTCCTCGAGCAACTCGAGCGTCTTCTTGAGATCGATGAGGTAGATCCCCCCGCGCTCGCCGAAGATGTAGCGGCGCATCTTGGGGTTCCAGCGACGCGTCTGGTGGCCGAAGTGGACGCCGGCCTCCAGCAGCTCTCGCATCGTGACGACTGACACGCGATCAGCCCCTTTCAGGTTGGTTGATGTGCATCACCGACGGGCCGGGCGGAACCGTGCTCAGAGCGACGGCACCCCCGCCACGGCTGGTCGCCGGGTCGAAGGGACGAAAACCGCCGGAGAGTCTAGCTGGCGCGGGCGTTCTCGAGCGCCTGCGCGAGATCGGGCGGCAACGGCGACTCGAGGCCCAGCTCCACGTTCGTGATCGGGTGCACGAAGCGAAGCCGCTGCGCGTGCAGGAACTGCCGCTCGAGGCCGAGGTCACCTTTCACGCCGTAGGTCGCATCGCCGGAAACGGGAAGATCGACGGCCGCGAGATGGACGCGGATCTGATGCGTGCGCCCGCTCTCGAGCCTGACGTCGAGCAGGGCGTGCTCCGGCATGGCCTCCACGAGCTCGAACCGGGTCACCGCCGCGCGCGGCTCCTCGGTGTCGAGGGAGCGCCGCGTCGGATCGCGCCGATCGCGGCCCACCGGGGCGTCGATTCGACCGGTCCGCGACCGCGGCTTTCCGCGCACGAGGGCGGCGTACCGCCGCTCGACCTCACGCCGCCGAATCGCCTCCTGGAGGGCCCTGAACGCCGGCTCCGTGCGCGCGACCACCATCAGCCCGGAGGTGTCGCGGTCAAGTCGATGGACGATGCCAGGCCGGTCGGGATCGTCGCCCCCCGCGGCGCCGAGGCCGAGGAGCTGCCCGGCGAGCGTCCCCGTCGAAGCGCCCGCCCCCGGGTGGACCGTGATCCCGGCCGGCTTGTCGACGACGAGCAGGTGCTCGTCCTCGTAGACGACCGGCACGGTCGCCGGCTCCGATCGGAGGCGGCTGCCCGGGCCGGCGTCGGGGATCTCGACCTCGACGACGGAATCGAGCTCGAGGCGGTAGCTCTTCGCCCTGGGGGCTCCGTCGACGGCCACGGCTCCGTCGAGAATGAGCCGCTCCGCCAGCGAGCGCGTTGCCACCTCCGGCCGGTCGGCGAGCGCGCGGTCGAGACGCGACCCGACCTGCGACTCAGCGACGCTGAAGCGAAGCGTCGCCACCGCGCGCTCCGTGCATGCGGTGCGGCCGATCGGCGAGGACGAGCGCGCCGAACAGGATCGCGACGCCCACGACGATGAACGTGTCCGCGAGGTTGAACGCGGGCCAGGCGACGAGATCGAGGAAGTCGGTGACGTGCCCGAGCCGCACGCGGTCGACGAGGTTCGCGACGCTCCCCCCGAGCACGAGCCCGAGTGCGACGGGCAGCACCGGATGACGGCGCCCCGATCGAGCGAAGAACACGAGCATCGCTCCGACCGCGACGGCGGTCACCGCGATCACGATCTCCGTTCGGCTCCCGAAGAGCCCGAAGGCGATCCCGGAGTTCTGGACGTGGTGGATCGAGAACGGCCCGACGATGTCCACGCTCTCGCCCAGCTCCAGCGTGCGACCGACGAGCTGCTTCGTGAGCTGGTCGGCGAAGACGGCTGCGCCGGCGACGACGAGGAGGATGATCCATTGCACGCGGCCGGCACCGAGCGAGCGCTCCGCGGACGAGACGGGTTGCAGCGCGTTTGCCGTCGAGCCGATGCGCACGTCAACTGCCGGCGGCTCCGTGCGAGCGGGCTCGCTCACGTGTGCTCGACTGCGCGCTTGTCGTCGATGCACAGCGTGGCGTACGGAACGGCTTCGAGCCGTTCCACGCCGATCGGGCCGCCACACGCCGTGCACAGCCCATACGTCCCGTCGTCGATTCGCTCAAGTGCTGCCTCGATCTCGACGAGAAGGTGCTCGGCGTTCTCCTCGAGCCCCTCATCCAGCTCGCGCATGTACGTCTCCGTCGCGCTGTCCGCGATGTGATCGCCCGAGCCGATCGCGAGATCACCCGTCTCGTCGAGCAGCGAGCCGTCGTGATGCACCGCCTGCGCGGCATGGCGCAGCCGGTCGCGCTCGCTCTCGAGGACGGCGCGGAAGCGACCGAGATCGAGGCTCGCGCTCACGCGGCCTCGACGGCAGGGCCCGGGTGCCGCTCGGTGCTCGGAGCCTTCACGGCCCGAAGGATATCCGGGGCGTCAGCCTGCGACCTTGCGGATCCCGCCTTCGGTCGACTCGCCGACCGCGGTCGGACGAGTCACGACGGTCGCTGCGTCCTCTTCCTGCCGGGGCTTCTCGCCAGGCCAGTCGCCGAGCGACTCGAACGCGGCACGAAGCTGGGCGCGGATCTTGACGATGTCCTCCTCGAGCCTGCGCTTCTCGGCTGCGGCCTCGCGCGCGACGCGACGCGACTCGGCGTGTGCCTCCTGGACGATGAGGTCGGACTCACGGCGAGCCTGCTCCTTCATGTCCTGTGCAGCTCGCTCCGCGGACACGAGCGTCGAGCGCAGCAGCGCCTCGAGCTCGCGGTGCTTCGCAGCCTCGCCTTCGAGCTCCTCGAGACGGTCGGAGAGGTCGGCGCGCTCGCGCCAGACGTCCTCGAAGCTGTCGGCGATCTCCTCGAACAGCTGGTCGACGGGCTTGCGGCGATACCCGCGGAGCCACGCCCGCCTGAGCTGGATATGTCTGATTTCGACCGGTGTGAGCGGCATCTGACCTCCTACAGGAGAGCCCCTATCAGGGCGTTGACGAGCCTGGCCGCAACAAGCAGGACGAGGATGGCCACGATCGCGGAGAGATCGAGCGGCCCGAGCGTTGGTATCCGGCCGCGGAAGAGGCCGAGGTACGGACTGCAGACTTCGTCCAGGAATCGTTGCAGAGATGCGGCCACGGTGGAATAGGGCAGTTGGATCCATGTGAGCAGGACGTACGCGAAGATGAGGAGCACGTAGATGGACGCGAACACCCACACGAAGTTCTGCAGGGCGGACGCCGTGTCCGCGAGTAGCCCGAGTGAAGCGTAGGCGCCCATCGGACGCGTGTTCGCCGCGAGACCCCGCGTTCCTACGATGAACCCCGCTCGACGGAGTGGCCCGGTAAGTTGCGGCCGCGAAAGCGGACGCCTTCAGGGATCCTCGCGATCAGAAGTCCGCGCTAGCGGGTTTCCGATCTGCGGGCAAACCTATGCCTGGTTGTAAAAACCGCCGCGCTCGATCGCCCGGGCGCGCTCCTCTGCGGAGAGCTCGACGTCGCGCGGCGTCAGCAGGAACACCTTGTCGGCGACACGCTGCATGCTCCCGTCGAGGGCGTACGTGAGCCCGCTCGCGAAGTCGATGAGCCGCTTCGAGAGCTCCGTGTCGGCGCTCTGCAGGTTGATGATCACGGGAACCTGCGCCTTGAACCGGTCGGCGATCTGCTTGGCGTCGTTGAAGGCGCGTGGCACGATCAGATGAACCTTCGCAGGGGCCGGCGCGGATACGCTGCGCAGCCGTGACGAGCGCTCACGCCTCGACGGCGGCGCAGCCTCTTCCGGCTCCCACTCGTCGGCGTCGGCCGTGCTGGGAAGCCGCCGCACGTTCTGGCGGTCACGCCTGCGGTACGACTCCTCGAGCTGCTGCTCGCTCGTCTGTACGTTGTCGTCGTCCCACTCCTCGTCTTCGGCGATGCCGAAGTAGACGAGCGTGCGGCTCCACAGGTCGCTGAACCCCATGACCGCGGGGATACTAGCCCTGGTCGGCGGCGAAGATCGCCGCGCCCACCCGAACGAGCGTCGCCCCCTCCTCCGCGCCGACGCGATAGTCCTGCGACGTGCCCATGCTGAGGTCGGGCAGGCCGTGCTCCTCGGCGAGCTCGCGGAGGCGCCGAAAGTACGGCCTTGAAGCCTCCGGATCGCCGACGAACGGAGGCATCGTCATGAGGCCGCGGATCAGCGGGTAGTGCTCGAGGAAGCCTGCGATCTCGTCCGGCGAAACCCCGGACTTCGACGCCTCACCCGACAGATTCACCTCGAGCAGGGCAGGAACCGTCAGTCGTCGTGCCGCCGAGTCGGAGCCCAGGGAGTGCACGAGCTCGCAGAGGCCGTCCACGATCCTGGCCTTGTTCGACTGCAGGTGGCCGATGAAGTGCCAGCGGAAGGCGTCGCCATAAAGCGCGTGCTTGCGCTCGAGGTCCTGCGCGCGGTTCTCCCCCACCACCTCGATGCCCGCGTCGGCGAGCTCCGACAGCTCCTCGGCCGTCACGTACTTGGTCGCGACGACGACGGTCACCCCCGGCCCGACGTCGTCGCGGACACGCGCGTAGCGCGCGGCGATCTCGGCCGAGCTCGCGACCGTCATGGCGACGTGCTCGCGGCGACGAGCTCGCGCGCTGCCGCGAGCTCCTCCTCACGCCCGCCCAGCTCGCCGTTGAGCTTCGCCGTCCGGATCGCGGCGAGGATCTGGCCGATTTGGGGCGATTCGGAAAGGCCGAGCGCGATGAGGTCGGCACCGTCGATCTCGAGACGCACGTTCCGGAGCCGCTCGAAGTAGTCGCGCAGCTCTCGCGAGTCGTCCAGCGCGAGCGCGACAAGCGGCGCGTCCGGTGCGAACGGATCGGCGAGCGCTACGACCTGCGCCGGGTCGAGCTGGCCGGAGCGGATCCGCGCGACGATCCGCGGCGAGACGTGGGCCGCGCCCGCGATCAGCTCGGCGTGCCTGCGGCCGACCTTCAGCCGGTCGAGCCAGTCCGAGGCCTCGTCGGCCGTCATCGCCCGCGCGAGCGCCGCCAGGCCGAGACGCCACGACGGTACGTCGAGCCCGAGCTCGTCCCGCAGCGCGGTCGCGCGCGCGAACAGCGCAGCCGCCTCGCCGTCTCCGCGAAGCCGCGGATGGATCGCAGCGTCCATGCCGAGCTCGCCGAGTCGGCGGATTCCGTCCGGCGCTCCGTCGTCGTCGAGCAGCGCGACGAGCTCGTCGCGCAGGCGCGACGACGACAGGTCGCCGACGTGCCCCGACTCGATGCAGGCACGGGCGAGCGCTTCCGTGTGCTCGTCGAAGCGGAAGCCGTACCGCGCCTCGTAGGTGATGCCGCGCAGGATCCGCGTCGGGTCGTCGACGAACGACCCGTCGTGAAGCACGCGAACCGCTCCCTGCTCGAGATCGGCGCGGCCGCCGTACGGGTCGAAGAGCGAGCCGAGGTCGTCGGGCACGAGCGACGCCGCCATCGCGTTGATCGTGAAGTCCCGCCGGTAGAGATCATGGGCGAGCTCGGCGTGCACGACCGTCGGGAGGGACCCGGGAGCGTCGTACGACTCCCTGCGGGTGGTGACGACGTCGATCCGCTCACCGGCCGTGTCGGACACGATCGCCGTTCCGAACGTCGGATGCGGTGTCACGCGACCCCCGAGAGCGTCGGCGAGCACGTAGGCGAACGCGATCGCGTCGCCCTCGACCGCGAGATCGATGTCGGCCCCCTCCTCGCCCAGCAGGATGTCCCGCACCGTTCCTCCGACGACGAAGATGCCCGGCTCCTGTCCGTCGCGCGCGGCGACGACGTCGACGATCGCCCGCAGGCGGGGCCGCTCCGTGAGCGCTTGGCCGATGTTCTCCGTCATCCGCTTCTCCCTGCGGGCTCCGCAGACGCTCGTCAGACGTGCGCGATCGCTTCGATCTCGACGAGCGCTCCACTCGGGAGGCCGGAGATCTGGACGGTCGAGCGGGCCGGCGGACGCTCGCCGACGTGCCGCGCGTACACCTCGTTCATCTCCGCGAAGTCCTCGAGGTCCATGAGGAACACCGTCGTCTTCACCAGCTTCTCGAGGCCGCTTCCGGCCGCCTCGAGGATTGCTCCGAGATTCGCCATGACCTGCTCCGTCTGCTCGGCGACGCCGGGGCCTGCGAGCGATCCCGTGCCGAGGCTGATCCCGAGCTGTCCCGCCACGAAGACGAGGTCGCCGACGCGGATCGCCTGGTTGTACGGCGCTCCCTGGAACGGCCCCGGCGCTCCGTCGGTACGAATGACCTGCTTCTCCGCCATCAGCCCTCCCCTTTCGTCGCTCGCGCCAGCGCGAGGCCGAGCGCCTTGAAGATCGCAGACAGGACATGCTGCGAGTTGTCGCCCTCGATCAGGCGCACGTGGATGGTGAGACCGGCGGCGGACGCGAGCTCGTCGAGGAACGTCGCCGCGAGATCGGCCTGGAGTCCGCCTGCGTGCGTCGACGTGAAGTCCGCGTTGGACGCGACCAGCGGCCTGTCCGACGCCTCGATCACGACCATCGCGAGCGCCTCGTCCGCCGGGGCGATCCCGACGCCTCTCCCCGCGCCCTTCGCATGGAGCAGGGGCCGCAGCGCGTCGCCGAGCGCTTCTCCGGCGCGGCCGACCTCGGCCTCCGGATCGGCCGGCGCGATCTCGAGCAGGACCCCGAAGCCTCCCGCGTTCCCGAGCTCCTCCAGCAGCTGGTCGAGAACGGTCACTCCGGTGGCGACCTGGCTCGGGCCGCCGGCCAGCTCGATACGCGCGGCGCCCTCCTTCGTCACAGCTCGGTGCGCTCGATCGCGGCCCCGAGGTCGCGGAGCCGCTCGTCGATGCGCTCGTAGCCGCGATCGATCTGGCGGATGTTCCCGATCGTCGAGGTCCCCTCGGCGCTCAGGGCGGCGATGAGCATCGCCATGCCCGCGCGGATGTCGGGGCTCTCGAGGCGCTCGCCGTAGAGCGTCGCGGGGCCTGTGACGACCACGCGATGCGGGTCGCAGAGAATGATCCGGGCGCCCATCGACACGAGCTTGTCCACGAAGAAGAGCCTGCTCTCGAACATCTTCTCGAAGATGAGGATCGTCCCGTACGCCTGCGTCGCGACGGTGACGGCGATCGACGTGAGGTCGGCGGGGAACGCCGGCCAGACGCCGCTCTCGATCTTCGGGATCTGGCCACCGAAGTCGTCCTCCACGAGGAGCCGCTGGCCCGCGGGCACGCGGACGCTCGATTCGGAGACCTCCATCTCGACGCCGAGCTTGCGGAAGGCCGGCACGATCGAGATGAGGTCGTCCGGCTCGACGTCGGTCACCACCAGCTCGCCGCCGGTGGCGGCCGCGAGGCCGACGAAGCTCGCCACCTCGATGTGATCGGGCCCGATCCGGTAGTCGCCCCCGCCCAGCTCGGGCCGCCCGTGGATGTGCAACACGTTCGACCCGATCCCTTCGATCTCCGCGCCGATCGAGACCAGGAAGCGGCAGAGATCCTGGATGTGCGGCTCGCATGCGGCGTGGCCGAGCACGGTCTCCCCCGCGGCGAGCACTGCGGCCATGATCGCGTTCTCGGTTCCCATGACGGACGCCTCGTCGAGGTACATGCGTGCCCCGCGCAGCCCGTCGGCCGAGAGCTCGTAGACGCCGTCGATGTGGACGTCGGCGCCGAGCGCCGAGAACGCATGCACGTGCGTGTCGAGACGGCGCCGGCCGATCACGTCGCCTCCGGGAGGCGGCACGGTCACCCGCCCGAAGCGTGCGAGCAGGGGACCCGCGAGCAGGAACGATGCGCGAATCTCGCGAGCGAGCTCGGCGTCGAGGTCGGTCTTGCCCATGCCGGCCGGGTCGACGCGTACCTCGTTCGAGCCCGTCCAGTCCACGTCTGCTCCGAGGTCGGCCAGCAGCTCGACCATCGTCTCGACGTCGCGAATGCGCGGGACGTTCGACAGCCGGACCTCCTCCGACGCGAGCGTGCACGCCGCGAGAATCGGAAGCGCGCCGTTCTTGTTCCCCGACGCGCGCACCGTCCCTGAAAGTGGGCGGCCGCCTTCGATGACGAAGGACTGCATCGCGCGGGCAATGCTACTCGCGGTCTTCACGTGCTCCCCCGGGCTAGTCGGTGAGGTTGGCTATCTCGAGCCTAGGGATCGAACCGGCCGGCTCGAAGCCGAGCACCTGCGCGTAGAACGAGAGCTCCGCCTCCAGCGAGCCCACGATGTTCTCCGCCTTGCGGAAGCCGTGACCCTCGCCCTCGTAGAGGAGATAGGCATGCGGGATCCCGCGCTCGCGGAGCGCAGCGACGATCAGCTCCGCCTGCGAGGGCGGGACGACACGATCGTCGGCTCCCTGCAGGACGAGCATGGGCGTGGAGATCCGGTCGGTGAAGTGGATGGGGCTGCGTGCCCGGTAGAGATCCGCTCGCTCCGGATACGGCCCGACGAGCGTGTGCTCGTACCGCAGCTCGAACTTGTGGGTCTCCCCTCCTCCGAACTGCTCGAGATCGGCGATGCCGAAGTACGTCGTTCCCGCGGCGAAGGCATCCGTGAACGTGAGCGCGCAGATCGTCGTGTAGCCGCCGGCGCTCCCTCCGGTGATCAGGAGCCGGTCGGGATCGGCCTCGCCTTCCTCCACCAGGTAGCGCGCCGCGTTGACGCAGTCCTGGAGGTCGACGACTCCCCACTGCCCGTTCAGGCGCTCGCGATACGCCCGGCCGTAGCCGGTCGAGCCGCCGTAATCGACGTCGACGACCGCGAACCCGCGAGTCGTCCAGAACTGGGTGCCGAGGCTGAAGATGCCCGAGGCGCTTCCCGTCGGCCCTCCATGACTCTCCACGATGAGCGGCGGGCGCTCCCCGTCCGGCGCCTCGAAGTCGGGGTTGACCGGTGAATAGAAGAGCGCGTGCGCGGTCAGGCCGCCCTCGGTCGGGAACTCGATGCTCTGCGGAATCGAGCAGTACTCCGGAGCCAGCGAGATCTCGAGGCTCGAACGGAGCATCCGGGTCGCACCGGACTCGACGTCGACGAGGACGACAGCGCTCGGCGAGGTCGTGGAGCCTGCGACGACCACGACGCGCATGCCCTCGGCGCACAGCGAGCCCGAGGGTGAGTCGAGCCCCGGCTCAACCGCGTCCAGGCTCCCGGTCTCCGGCTCGAGCACCCCGAGGTGTGTGAACCCTCCCGTGTCGTAGGCGCAGACGATGCGGCCGTCGCCGAGAAATGCGTACGAGCGCGCGCCGAACGTCCACGCCGGGTACCCGAACTCGGCCGCCGCGGCGTGGAGCACGGTGCGCTGACCGTCCCGGATCCGCTCGAGGTTCCACCAGCCACTGCGATCGCTGGCGAACACTAGGTCGCCCGCCGGGCTCCACTCCGGTTGCCAGATCGACTCGGAGCCGTCGGCGCCGGCGACATGCTCGATGTCCGAGAGATCGCCGTTCGGAGCGAGGTCGGCGACGTGCAGCTCGCAGCCGTCCCACGGCATCCAGGGCAGGTTCCAGGTGAGAAAGCACAGGCGGGTGCCATCGGGTGAGATGCGAGGGTTGGAATAGAAGTCGCGGCCGCCTGCGATGACGCGCGGCTCGGCGGACCCATCCGTCGGCAGCACGACGAGCTCGTTGACGACGTCGACGGATCGATCGCTCTCCGCATGCCGCTCGCGCACGCCGATCCACCGGCGTCCGTCCGCTGTCACGCACCCGTCCGCGTAGCGCTGGCGGCGACCCTCGAGGGCGGGGGTGATGGGCACCGGCTCGGCGCCCGGATCGACGCGGTAGAGGCGCTGATCGTCGAACCGCGAGCAGAATGCGACGCCGCGATGGACGCAGTACGCGCCACCTCCATACTCGTGCACGGACGTGCGGACGTTGAAGCCGGCCGGAACGACGTCGACCTGTCGGCCGTCGGGATCCTGCCTGACGAGCACGACTCGGCCCCCCTCGGCGGCGCGGCCCTCGAGCCACCAGACGACACCGTCCTCGATCCAGGGCGCCGACAGGCGGACGCCGCCCTGCGCGACCATCTCCGCCGAGATGGGCGACGACCACGTTCCGAACGCGGCGACTGTTCGCTGACTCACTGAGGGGTCCAACGGCGGCGGCTATGGTACTGCGCCATGCGGCCGACCCGCGAGCAGGCGTGGGAGACGCTCACGCAGTACACGAAGAGCGAGGCTCTGCTGCGGCACGCGCTCGCCGTCGAGGCGTCGGTCGGCTCCTACGCGAGCCTCTACGGCGAGGACGAGGAGCTCTGGCGCGCGACCGCGCTCCTGCACGACTTCGACTACGAGATCCACCCCACGCTCGACAAGCATCCACAGGACGGCGCGGCGATCCTGCGCGAGCAGGGCTATCCCGAGGAGCTGATCGAGTCCGTGCTCTCGCACGCCGAGCATCTCGCGCTGCCGCGTGACACGCCGCTCAAGAAGGTGCTCTTCGCGTGCGACGAGCTCTCCGGCTTCGTGCACGCGTGCGGGCTCGTGCGCCCGACCGGGCTGGATGGCCTGGAGCCGAAGTCCGTGAGGAAGAAGCTGAAGCAGCCGTCGTTCGCCGCGGGCGTCCATCGCGACGAGGTGTACGCGGGCGCGGAGCTCCTCGGGCTCGAGCTCGACGAGCACATCGCGAACGTCGTCGCGGCCATGCGGCCGATCGCGGCCGAGCTCGGCCTGCGAACCGCAGCCGACGCCGCGTAGACGCAAGCGTTGCCGCAGGCACGACCCTGCATCGAGTGGGCCGTGCCGCCGACGGGGGATGTGCCGGCGCTCCACGTTCGCTTGGCTCCGCCAAACGCCGCGAGTCGGCGTGAAGGAGGCGACATGTCGTCAGGGACTTCGACGACGCGTTACAGCCGCCGCTGACCCCTCGGAGTTGCCGCCTGCCCGCTCAGGAGTTGCGATCGAGGAACGCGAGGACGCGCGTCCACGCGTCGTCCGACGCGGCCGCGAACTCCTCGTGCTTGCGGTCGAAGAAGCTGTGCGGCGCGCCCTCGTAGATCACGACCTCGTGGTCGATGCCAGCGGCCTCCAGCGCCTGGTCGAACGCGCGAGAGTCCTCGGCGGGGATCGCGGGATCGTCGCCGCCCTGGAGCGCGAGGATCGGGCAGGCCATCTCGGCCGCGCGCTGCGCCGGGCCGGGTGAGCCGTCCGAGCCCGGTCCCGGGCGCCCGTAGAAGCCGACCGCACCGGCCAGCTCGTGGCCCGAAGCAGCCGCGAGCCACGAGTTACGCCCTCCGAAGCAGAAGCCGACCGTGAACACCGCCCCACAACCGGCTCCCCGGAGATGCGCGACACATGCGCCCACGTCCGCCTGGACGCCGGCGGGCGTCGTCTGCTGCACGTGCGGCATGTACTCGAAGCCGTCGTCGCGCTTCTCGATCCCCGCCGTGCGCCCGAAGTAGTCGAACGCGAGCGCCGCGTGGCCTCGTTCGGCGAAGCGCAGCGCGAGCTCCTCGTAGAAGCGATAGAGCCCGCGCACGTCGGGCAGGATCACGACGCCGACGCGCGCGGGCTCCTCGGGCGTCGCGAGGAAGGCGGCGAAGCGGTTTCCGTCCGGAGGCTTCGAGGACGAGGTCGTCGTGCGAGACGGCCGCTCCCGAGATCGGCGGGACGGGCGGCGCGGAGTCGAGGTCGAAGCACACGCCGCGACCTTACAAAGCCCCGAGCAGGCGCTCGAGGTCGCTCTCGTCGTTCCACCAGCCCACCGATGCGCGCACGAGCCCACGCCCGGGAAGGTCGCGCACGATCACGCCCGCCTCCGCGAGCCTGGCGACGAGGTCGGCCGACTCCTCCGCGGGCACGCGCCAGGAGACGAGCGTCGCCCGCCGCTCGGGGGTGACGACGTTGCATCCGGCCTCGGCGAGTCTGACGCGGAACCGCTCGGACAGCTCACGGGCGCGTTCGTGACCCCAGGTCGGAATCGTCGAGATCGCGGTTCGCAAGCCGGCCACGGACCCGGTCGGGGTCAGGTTCGGATCGAAGCGCGCCGCCCCGTCCTTCGGAACGAACGACCCGTCGCTCTCGTAGGCCTGCTGCGAGAGGTAGCTCGGCCGCGCGACGCGGAGGGCCTCGGGGTCGGCGACGACGAGCGCGCCGGTGCCCTCCGGGCCGCACAGCCACTTCTGCCCCGAGACCGTGTAGTAGTCGATCCCGCTCGCGTCCACGGGAATGACGCCGACCGATTGCGCGCCGTCGACGAGGATCGGAAGCCCGGTGGAGGCCTTGAGCTCGTGCACCGGTACCACGGCGCCGGTCGTCCAGAGGACGTGCGAGAGGGCGATGAGCCGCGTCCGCGGGGTCACGGCTTCGAGGATTCGCTCGGGCTCGGGGTCGGTCACGACGACCCGCGCGCCCGACGTGTGCAGCGGGCCGACGAGCCCGAAGTGCTCGTCGGTCGTCGTGATCACCTCGTCGCCTTCGCGGAGATCGAGGCCCGCGAGCGCGATGTTGCAGCCGTCCGTCGTCGAGGCGGTCAGCGCGACGTTGTCGGCCGACACGCCGACGAGCGCTGCGATCTCGCCGCGGAGCGCTTCACGCGCCTCCAGCAGGCGCATGAACTGGGCGAGCGCGCCGCGACCGTCCCGCAGGCCGCTCTCCTCCGCCGCGCGCATCGCCTCCGCGGTGCTGCGCGCAATCGGCCCTACGCTCCCCGCCTGGAGGTATGCGAGCCTCTCGAGAACCGGGAACTGCGCTCGAGCTTCCTCGTACGTCATCCGCCGGATTCTGCCGACACCGCGTCTAACGTTCGCCGCCGATGCGTGTCGTCGTCGCCGATCCGCCCGCCTACACCCCGCCCTACGACCGCTCGCTGTGCGCCGCGCTCGCGCGCGCCGGCGCGGACGTCGAGCTCATCACATCGCGCTTTCGCTTCGGCGCCGTGGCGCCCGCGGACGGATATGACTCGAGCGAGTGGTTCTACCCGCTCTCGTCGCGCATGGGCGGAACGCGCCTTCGCCTCGCGGTGAAGGCGCTCGAGCATCCGCTCGGGATGGCTCGGTTCGCCGCGACGAAGCCCGATGTGCTCCACATGCAGTGGCTGGGCGCGCCGGAGGTCGACCGCTGGATGCTCCATCCACGCAGCCCTGCCGTGCTCACCGCGCACGACGTCATCCCGCGGCGCACACTCTCCAAGACGGCGATGTGGAGGCGCCTGTTCGGCCGGTTCGAACGCGTTGTCGTGCACTCCGAGCGAGGTCGCGGGCAGCTCGCCGAGTTCGGCATCCCCGAGTCGAAGCTTCGCGTGATCGGCCATCCCGTCTTCCGTTCGGAGATCGTCCGGGCCGACGACGGGCGCACCGCGCTCTGCCTGGGGCTCATCAGGCCGTACAAGGGGACGGAGGACTCCGTCGAGGCCGTTCTCGGCGTGGACGGCGTCCGGCTCCTGGTCGTCGGCGATCCCCGCGTGCCGCTCGACGGGCTCCGGCGCACGGCGGGCGACCGGGCCGAGTGGCGGCTCGGATACCTGCCCGACTCGGAGCTTCGTCGCGCCCTGTCGGAGGCGACGGTCGCGCTCTTTCCCTACCGCGCGGAGATCGACGTCTCGGGCGCGCTCCTGCAGGTGCTCGGTGCCGGCGTGCCGGCGATCGTCTACGACATCGGCGGGCTGGGCGAAGTGGTGGGCCGCTTCGGGGCCGGCACCGTCGTCGCGCCCGGGGACGTCGATGCGATGTCGGCGGCTCTCGAGCAGCTCCTCGGAGACACGCAGGCGCTCGCCTCGGCCCGGCGCGGCGCCGAGCAGGCTCGCGAGGAGCTCACCTGGGACGCGTCGGCCGCCGCCCATCTCGAGATGTATCGCGAGCTCGCGTGATCTTCCGCCGCGGGCGTTTCCAGGAGCTCGTCGAGCGTCAGCTCGACCTCTTCGCCGCCGAGACCGATCTCCTCGACGAAGCCGCGACCGCCGACGCGGCGTGGACCGGCGCCGGGGCCGACGAGTCCGAGGAGCTCTACGGCGACTACCAGCTCGTCGTCGACGCGATCGGCGAGCGCCTGCACCAGATCCGCGAGACGTACGCGGCGACGCTCGACGAGCGCACGGCGGAGCAGTACCGAGCCGCGTTCGACCGAGCGGCCCGGAAGCGCTTCGCGCGGTACGCGACCTTTCTCGAGGACAGCTGAATGGCACCCCTCGAGGACTACGGCCTCATCGGCGATCTGCAGACTGCCGCACTCGTCAGCCGGGACGGCTCGATCGACTGGCTCTGTCTCCCCCGCTTCGACTCCGGAGCGCTGTTCGCGTCGCTCCTCGGCGACACGGAAAACGGCCGCTGGACGCTCCAGCCCGCAGGCGACTTCCGGCCGACGCGACGGCGGTACCGCGGCGACTCCCTCGTCCTCGAGACGGAGCTCGAGACCGACGAGGGCGCCGTGCGTCTCATCGACTTCATGCCGCCGCGCGAGACGAAGCCCGACCTCGTCCGCATCGTCGAGGGCGTGCGCGGGCGCGTCGAGATGACGATGGAGCTCGTCGTCAGGTTCGACTACGGCTCGATCGTGCCCTGGGTGCGCAAGCTCGACGGGACGCTCCTAGCCATCGCCGGCCCCGACGCGGTGCTCCTGCGTACCCCGGTCGAGCACGAGGGCCGTGACCTGCGCACGGTCGCGTCCTTCACGGTGAACGAGGGCGACCGCGTGCCGTTCGTCCTGCGCTGGTTTCCCTCCAACGAGCCGGTGCCCGAGCCCATCGAGCCGGAGGACGCGCTCGCGAGCACGCTCGCGTTCTGGGAGGAATGGGCCGCGCGCTGCACGTACGAGGGTCGCTGGCACGACCCCGTCCATCGCTCCCTCCTCACGCTCAAGGCGCTCACGTATGCGCCGACAGGGGGAATCGTCGCCGCTCCGACCACGTCGCTGCCCGAGTGGATCGGCGGTGTCCGGAACTGGGACTACCGCTACTGCTGGCTGCGCGACGCCACCCTGACGCTCCTCGCGCTGATCCGGGCCGGCTACGTCGAGGAGGCCGGGGACTGGCGCGACTGGCTCCTCCGCGCGATCGCCGGCTCGCCCGAGGATCTCCAGATCATGTACGGCGTCGCGGGAGAGCGGCGGCTCACGGAGTTCGAGCTGCCGTGGCTTGGCGGCTACGAGGGGTCGCAGCCCGTTCGAGTGGGCAACGGCGCATCGGATCAGCGCCAGCTCGACGTCTACGGCGAGGTCGTGGACGCTCTCTACCAGTCGCGGAGCCGGGGCCTCGAGCCGTCCGACCCTGCGTGGCGCCTGACCCGCAGGATCTTCGACTGGCTCGAGTCCGGCTGGCGCGAGCCCGACGAGGGGATCTGGGAGGTGCGCGGGCCGCGGAGGCACTTCACGCACTCGAAGGTCATGGCCTGGGTCGCGTTCGACCGTGCCGTCAAGACGGTCGAGCGCTACGGTCGCGACGGGCCGCTCGACCGCTGGAAGGCGGCGAGGCGGGCGATCAAGGACGAGGTGCTGCGCGAGGGCTATAGCGTCGAGCGGGGCGCGTTCACGCAGTACTTCGGCTCCGATCGGCTCGATGCGAGCTGCTTGCTCATCCCGCTCGTTGGCTTCCTGCCCGCGACGGACGAGCGCGTGATCGGCACGGTTCGCGCGATCGAGCGGGAGCTCGTGCGCGGCGGCTTCGTCGAGCGGTATCGCGCCGACGAGGAGAACGCCGGCGTGGACGGGCTGCCGCCGGGCGAGGGAGCGTTCCTGCCGTGCTCGTTCTGGCTCGCCGCGGTCCTCTTCCAGCAGGGTCGCCGTGACGAGGCGGTCGAGCTGTACGAAAGACTGCTCGGGCTCCGCAACGACCTCGGCCTCATCTCGGAGGAGTACGACCCCGAGCGTGGACGGCTCGTCGGCAACTTCCCGCAGGCGTTCACGCACATCGGCATCGTCGAGACTGCGTTCACGCTCTCGAAGTCGACCTGACGAAATCCACTCGGCCGCGTCAGCGATGGCCGAAGGAATGCGGACGCGGGAGCGACTCCCACACCGTGTCGTCCGCCGCCACGCGCCGCGCGAGCGGCCCGAGCGACTCGAGGCTCGAGACGAGGACGTTGCGGTTCTCTCCCACGCGCTCGTAGCGGCCGCGGGCGAGGATCAGCGGCTCGGCGCGAACCGTCGCGCGGTGCCGCTCGTAGATCTGCGACGGCACGATGAGGTTCACCTGGCCGTGCTCGTCCTCGAGGAGCATGAAGACGATCCCTTTCGCGGTCGACGGGCGCTGGCGCGCGACCGTCATGCCTGCGAATGCAACCTGCCGCCCGTGCCGCTCCGCGTGGAGCTCCGTGCTCGAGAGCGTTCCGGGTGGAAGGTGCGCGCGCAGGAGCGACAGCGGATGCGTCTCGATCGACATGCTCGTATGGCGGTAGTCCGCGAGCATGCGCTCCCAGCGCGTGAGGTCGCGAAGCGCGGGCGTCTCGGTCGTGGGCTCGAGCTCGAGCGGCAGTTGCTTCATCTCGCCGTCGGTTCCCGGCACCGACTGCGCTCGGAAGACGAGACCGAGCTCCCACAGAAGGTCGCGGCGCGGCTTCCAGAAGCCGTCGCAGGCGCCGCCCTTGACGAGCGCCTCGAGGCCGTCCCGGGAGAGCCGTGAGCGCCTGGCGAGATCCGCGATGTCTCGATACGGGCCGTTCGCATCCCGCTCGGAGACGAGCGCCGTGGCCTCGTCCTTCCCGATCGCCGAGATGTAGCTCAGGCCGATACGCACCGCCTCCCACTCGACGACACAGCGCGCGCCACTCAGGTTGACGTCCACGGGCAGCACCTCCACCCCGTGTCTCTGCGCGTCGCGGACGAGCGTGGCGGGCGGGTAGAAGCCCATCGGCTGCTCGTTGAGGAGCGCGCACAGGAACTCCGCCGGGTAGTAGTGGCGCAGCCACGTCGACTGGTACGCGAGGAGCCCGAACGCGGCCGCATGCGCTTTCGGGAAGCCGAAGCCGGAGAAGCCGACGAGCTTGTCGAAGACGGTTTCGGCCGTGTCGGCGTCGACACCCTTCGCGGCGGCGCCGTCGACGAACCGCTCGCGAAAGGCCTCGAGCGCGTCGTGGCTTCGCTTGCGACTCATCGCCCGGCGCAGCCCCTCCGCTTCTCCCACGGTGAACCCCGCGAGCGCGATCGCGACCTCGAGCACCTGGTCCTGGAAGACGACGACGCCGAAGGTCGAGCGCAGGGGCTCGCGCAGGAGCTCGTGGTCGACCGGGAAGACGTAGGAGGGGTCTTCGCGGAGCCGCTGCCGCGCGTCGATATACGGGTGCACGGCCTTCCCCTGGATCGGCCCCGGCCGCACGAGCGCGACCTGGACGGTGATGTCGTCGAGGTTCTGGGGCTTCGTCCGCAGGAGGCTCTGCATCTGCGCGCGGCTCTCGATCTGGAACGTGCCGATCGTGTCTGCGCGCTGGATGTCGTCGTATACCGCCTCGTCGTCGAAGGGGATGCGCGAGAGGTCGATCACCTGGTCGTGCGTGCGCGCGATCTGCTCGACGCAGTCCTCGACCGCGGAGAGCATCCCGAGGCCGAGGAGGTCGATCTTGAGGAAACCGGCGTCGGAGCACGAGTCCTTGTCCCACTGGCAGAGCTGGCGCCCGGCCATCGCCGCCGGCTGCACCGGGACGAGCTCGATCAGCGGCCGCGTCGAGACGATCATCCCGCCCGGATGCTGCGAGACGTGACGCGGGAGGCCCGCGATCTCACCGGTGAGCCAGGCGAAGGCGCGCCAGCGCTTCGACTCGAGCTTGCGCTCCCCGTCCGGGAGCCGTGCGACCTCCTCTCCCACGCGCTTCGCGTTCCAGCCGTCCGAGAGCCGCGCGAGCCGCTCGAGCTCGGCGAACGGAAGGCCGAGCGCCTTGCCCACGTCGCGGATCGCGCCGCGCGAGCGATACGTCGCGAAGCTCGCGACGAGCGCGGCGTGGTCGCGCCCGTAGCGCTCGGTGACGCGGACGATGAGCTTCTCGCGGATGTCGCGCGGGAAGTCGAGGTCGATGTCGGGGATCGACGCGAGCTCGCGGTTGAGGAAGCGCCCGAGCGAGAGCTCGTTGGATATCGGATCGACGTGCGAGAGGCCGGTCAGGTAGCAGACGATCGAGCCGACGGAGCTTCCCCGGCCGCGGCCCGGCGGGAGGAAGGCGCGTGGCGAGCCCGTCCCGCGCACCTCGCCTGCGCACTCGCGCGCGATCTCGAGCACCTCGTGGTGGAGGAGGAAGAACCCCGCGAGCCCTAACTCGTCGATGAGCGCGAGCTCGTCGTCCAGGCGAGCCGCCGCCACACGACGCAGAGGCAGGGCATGCCCGGCTCCTGCGGGCGGGTACCGGCTATCGAGAGCGGCGCGGCAGATAGCCGCGAGCTGGCGAATGGCCGGCTCTGCGCCATCCGAGAAATCCGGGTAGCGGTAGCCGAGCTCCTCGGTGAGGTCGAACTCGAGCCGCTCGGCGAGGATCGCGCTCCGCTGCGCGGCTGCGCGCTCGAACGAGAAGCGCTCGAGCATCTCCTCGGGCGAGCGCAGGTAGCTCTCCCGGTTCCCACGACGCTCCGGCTCGCAGCCCTCGAGCGACGTGCGGCACCGGATCGCGACGAGCACGTCCTGCAGGAGGGTGCGGCGTGGATGGTGCGAATGGACGTCTCCGGTCGCGACCGTCTCCACGCCGAGGTGCTCGGCGAGGTCGCGGAGAAGCGCAAGGCGGCGTGCGTCCCCTCGCTCGAACGGGCGCTGGAGCTCGACGTAGAACCGGTCGGGGCCGAACGCGCCGGCGAGGCGCACCGCGGCGTTCGGATCGAGGAGGCCGAGACCGCGCCGCGCGCAGCCCGAGAGGCAGACGAGCCCTTCGTTGAGCTCAGCGCAGAGCTCCAGCGGCACCGAAGGTTGTAGGGGCCGGGCATGCCCGGCCCCTACGTCAAACGGGCGGGTCTCGGCATGCGCTGCGGTGAGCAGGCGGCAGAGGCTCGCGTAGCCGCGCTGCGACTCGACGAGCAGCGTGACGTGCGCGCCACCGTCGAGCGTCACCTCCGCGCCCGTGATCGCCCGCACGCCGAACGCCTTCGCCGCGTGCGCGAACTCGAGCGAGCCGTAGATGCCGTCGTGGTCCGTCAGCGCGAGTGCCCCGTAGCCGAGCTCCGCCGCACGCGCAGCGAGCTCCTCGGGCTGCGACGCGCCGTCCAGGAACGAGTACGCCGAATGTGCGTGGAGCTCGACGTAGCCAGCCATGACTAGGCTGCCGGACGATGGTCGAGATCGGCGAAGGCGAGGTCATCTTCGGCAGTCCCAAGCTGGACGTGACGTTCCTCGCGGACATCGATCAGCTCGCCGCGGTCGAGGTGCGCGCCGCTCCCGGCTGGGGAGGGACTGCGCTCCACGTCCACGCACGACACGCCGAGGCGGTGTTCGTCCTGAAAGGCGAGATCGCGCTCCGGCTCGAGGATCGTGCGCATCGAATCGGCCCCGACACCTGGGCGTTCGTCCCGCCCGAGGTCGTGCACACGTTCGAGGTGACCGGTGAGGAGCAGGCACGGTTCCTCGTCCTCCACACGCCGGGTTCGGGATACGGCGACTACGTTCGCGGTTCCGCCGGCGCTTTCGACCTGCTGTCCCCGCTCGACGTCGTCGCACGCGACCCCGGCCTCGTCGTCGTCCGGCGGACGGGAGGCGCGGAAGGCGACACGATCACCGATCGTCCTGAGCGACGGGTGACCGTGCTCGTGGAGGCCGACGAGCTCACGATCTCCGAGTTCGACTACGGGCCTGGCCAGCGCGGCGCGCCGCCGCACGTCCATCGCAAGCATGCCGATGCGTTCCTCGTTCTCGACGGCGAGTTCACGTTCCATCTCCGCGACGGCTCGCACGCGCTGCCCGCGGGAACGCTCGTCGTGTTCCCACCCGGAGTGGTGCACGGCTTCGACAACGACTCCGGCGCACATACCCGCGCGCTCAACTTCCACATGCCGTCGCTCGGCTTCGCCGACTACATGCGCGGGCAGTACTCCGACTTCGACCAGTTCGACCCGCCCGCGGACAGCACCGCTACAGGCACCGCGATCATCGCCAGACTGTCCGCCTGAATGGACGAGCCGATCACGCTGAGCCCCGGCGAGGGTGTTCCCGTCAAGGCCGACCGACCCGAGCTCTCGTTGCTCGAGATCACGTTCGACCCGGGAAGCGGCGTCGATCCCCACTTCCACAAGGGACACTCGGACTCGTTCTACGTTCTCGAAGGAGAGCTCGAGTTCCACGTCGGCGACGAGGTCTTCACCGCGACTCCCGGTGCGTACGTCCTCGCGCCGCCGAACGTCGTTCACTGGTTCCGGAACGTCAGCGACAGACCGGTGAGGATGCTGAACCTCCACACGCCCGGAGGTTTCGCTCGGTATCGTCGAGAGCTCCGCGACCTCCGCGCCCAGGGCATCGAGCCCGACGTCGCGTTCTTCGAGCGCCACGACGTCTTCGACGTCTAGGCCTGCTGGGTGAACCAGCACAGCTTCTCGGCGTCGCGATAGACGCAGACGTTCCGGCCGCCTTCGAGAACGACCTCGAAGTAGTGCCGGTCGACGGGCTCGTCCGTCCACCAGCGATCGACGACGCGCCACTCCTCTCGCACGACCGCCACCTGCTCGCGGTTCACGACGTGCGGCGTCCCGCCCGGCCCGGTCTCGACGAGCGCCGGCCGTGGAGCATTGAGACGTCCTAGCGCGGGGGAACCCATGGTTCCCCCGCGGGCCCCCTCCTACTTGCCGTGCCATAGCGACTCGCTGTGTGCCTACGGGCGAATGAATCGCCCTTCGGCGATGCGACCGCCCACCTCCGGGGACCGTGCAACTTCAGATGTCTTTTGGCACGACGAGGGCACGCGCCTCGGGAACTCGCGACCAGGGTGCGACTTCGACGACGCTGCACACCGACCCCGATCCCGTGCTCGCCTTCACCTGGCGCAGCCCTTCGCGCAGGCGCACGACGTTCTCCTCCCCCGCCGGCTCGACGAGCGCCAGCTGCTGGCCCGTGTGCTCCGCGAGCTCGACCGCCTCGAGCCGGAGCTCGACGATCGGCGCCGGGAGCTCCTGCAGCTTCGGCCCGAGCGCCGAACGCAGACGGCCCGCCTCGGCAGTCGCGTCGCGCAGCGTCGCGACTCGTCGCCACGAGCCGCCGTCGACGAGCCGGGCGACCAGCGCGAGTTTTCGAAACGGCCGCCCGGCCCGTTCTGGACGCGCGAGCAGGCGCTCGAGGAGGGAGCCGAGCGCCCGTCGCAGCGTGAGCTCGTTCGCGATCGCCTCGGGAAAGCCCAGCGCCTCGACGAGCTCCGAGGCGGGCTTGCGGCCCCGCACGCGCGCCGTGCGGCCGCCCTGGGCGAGCCGCCATGCGTCTCTTCCCTCCACGCCCAGCCGCTCCGCGACCGCGCCGCCGGGCAGCTGCGCCAGCTCGCCGAGAGATCGGAGCCCGAGACCCTCGAGCTCCGCATAGCGGTTCGGCGTCATCGGCAGCAGCGAGAGCGGCAGCGGCTCGAGGAACGCCTCTTCCTCCTTCGCGGCCACGAGGAGAATCTGACCGGGACGCGCGACGCTCGCGGCCGCGAGCGCGGTGAAGCGCCTGTCGGCAGCGCCGATGCGTGGATCCCAGGTGGAGCCGACCGCCGCGAGCGCGCGCCCGAGCGCGGGCTGAACGCCGCCGTAGAGGCGCTCGACGCCCTTCGTCTCGAACACGACTACGCCCTGCTCGACCGGATCGACGGCGAAGCCCGCGTCCTCGAGGCGCCGCAGGACACCCTCCCACTCCCGCTCGACGGCTGCTGGATCACGATCGACGAGGACGAGCGAGGGGCACGTCGCGAGCGCCTCTCCGAGACGCATCCCCGGCTTCACTCCGGCCATCTCGGCCGCTGCGGTGACCGGCCCGAGAAGCGGCTCCTCTCCCGCCTCCGGCGCGAGCGCCGCGGGGACGAGCGCCAGCCGCGGCCGCGCACGCAGCGCCGCTCTCAGCTCGAACCCCGGAATGAGGAGGCACGCGACCATTCGAACACATGTTCTATACGAACATACGTTCTCCTGTCAACGTTTATTTGTTAACTTCGACCTCGTGAGCGACTGGGACTGGACGCGCGTCGTCATCGATCACGTGCACATCCGCGTGCAGGACGCGGCGGCGAGTGTCGCGTTCTACCGGGCGATCCTCGAGCCGCTCGGCATTCCTGCGGTCTGGGAGGCCGAGCGCGGAGCGCAGTTCGCGAACCTCGTCGTCACGGACGACGAGCCACGGACGAGCGGCCCGGTGCACATCGCCTTCGTCGCCGACTCGCGCGAGCAGGTCGACGCCTTCCACCAGGCCGGCATCGACGCCGGGGCACGAGACAACGGCCCCCCGGGAGTCCGCGAGCAGTACAGCTCCGAGGCCGGCGGCCGCTACTACGCGGCGTTCCTCCTAGACCCCGACGGCAACAACGTGGAGGCTGTCCGCCGCGAGTTCGACTAGAGGCTGCGCCGCACTGCCCGGAAGCACTCAGTGACGTAGGCGAGGCGCACGCCGTCGGCGGACGCCGACTCGTCGTACAAGGCTCCAACCGCTTCGAGCACCGGCTCGCGCTCGGGCGGCGGGAGCTTCGCCAGGTAGCTCCGCGAGAGAACGAGGTCCAGCAGGCCGTCCCGATCGAGGTGCTGCTCGAGCGAGAACCGCGCGTTCTCCACGTTCCCGAAGTACCCGCCCTCCTCGATGACAGGAATCACTTCCCAGTCGTGCACCGTCTCGTTGCCGATGATCGCGCTCAGCCGGGCCATCCACGGGTCGCGGTCGTCGCGGGAGTTCCATACGAGCGCGAGCCGGCCGTCGGGCCGGAGCACGCGCGCGATCTCCGGCAGCGCCGCATCGTGATCGAACCAGTGGAACGCCTGTGCCGAGGTGACGACGTCGGTCGAGGCGTCCGGCAGCGGGATCGCCTCGGCGCTCCCGGCGAGCGCGCGTGCTCCCGGCAAGGCCACCTCGAGCTCGGCGCGCATCTCGTCGAGCGGCTCGACAGCCACCACGCGGTGCCCGAGCGCGATGAGAGCGCGCGTGAGCTTTCCCGTCCCGGCGCCGAGGTCGACGACGTCGAGAGGCTGCGCGCCCGCAAGCCAACGGACGGCGTCTTCCGGATAGCCGGGGCGAGCGCGCTCGTACGCTCCCGCCACGTCGGCGAACGCGGTGTACGGTCCTCGCGCCTTGGGATCGCGGTTGACGATCACCGGATCGAGTCTAGACAGGCGTCCGTCGCTCGGTCTCGGCCAGGCGGGTGATCTCTCTAGAGCGAGATCTCGGCAGCGCCGTCGCGCAGCGCGACGAGCCGCGGCACGACGTCGAGAACGCTCTCGCGGGCGCAGAAGGGAATGTCGGCCTCGAGCTCGGGAGCGTTCTCCATGAGGTTGCGGCCGCTCTTCGATGCGCGGAACGCCTCCTCCGCCCCGCTCCAGGTCGCTGCCAGGCGCGCTGCGGCGACGGCGGCGTCGGTGCGCTCCCAGTCGAGGAGCTCGACGATCCGGCCGGCGACGTAGGCGTCGTCGAGCGCGAGGGCTCCCTGAACGCCGGCGCAGACGACCACGGCGTCCTCGCCGGCGTCGCGCGTGGCAGCCACCACGGCCGAGAGGTTGAGGAGCGACGCGACGAGCACGCGCTCGCAGCGCAGCGCGGCGGCCACCACGGCTCGCGTCCCGTTCGTCGTCGAGAGGATCAAGGTCTCGCCTGCCGCCTCGAGGTACTCGCGCGGCGAGTTCCCGAGGTCGAAGCCGGGGATGCGAACGGCGTTTCGCTCGCCGCCGAGCACCCCCTCGCCGAGGGCCTCGCGGAGCGCGCGAGCCTCCTCCACCTCCGCCGTGCAGTACACCCGCCGATAGCCGGAGGCGAGCGCCTGGCACATCGTGGAGGTGGCGCGGATGACGTCGATCACGATGCCGGTCGGGGCCGCTCCGGCCTCGTCCGGGGTGAAGACGACGTCGACTCGCACGCGGGTACGCTAGCCGCGGTGGACGAGCCGCTTCGCTGCTACAGGCATCCGGACCGCGAGACGTACGTCTCCTGCTCGGACTGCGGCCGCGGGATCTGCCCGGACTGCATGACGTACGGCCCGGTTGGCATCCGCTGCCCGGATCACGCGACGACCGGCGGCAAGGTGGCGGCGCCGCGCCAGGCGGCGCGCCGCGCGTCGCAGTCGATCGCCCTGTCGGGACCCGTCGTCACGTTGACGCTCATCGGCATGAACGTCGGCGTGTTCGTGCTCCAGCTCGCGATGGGAGCCGGCCTGAGCGCGCAGTCGGGGTGGATCTACCTCCACGGCGTCCTCTACGGCCCGGCCGTGGCGGACGGTGACTGGTGGCGCCTGATCACGGCGCCGTTCCTGCACTACGGCCCGCTGCACCTCGGGATGAACATGCTCGTGCTCTGGTTCATCGGACCTGCGCTCGAGCACTATTTCGGTCACGCACGCTATGCGCTCGTCTACATCGCATCCGGTCTCGCCGGTTCGGCGGGAGCGCTCATCTGGTCGCCGAATGCCTTGACCGTGGGCGCGTCCGGCGCGATCTGGGGGCTCATGGGCGCGGCGCTCGTGCTCGAGGCGCGCCGGATCTGGGTCTTCGGTGGACAGGCGATGGGGCTCGTCGTCTTCAACCTCGCCATCACGTTCGTCATCCCGGGGATCTCGATCGGCGGCCACATCGGAGGGCTGATCGGGGGAGGGCTGTGCGCGCTCGCCTTCTCGAGCTTCAGGCGCTCGCCCGCGCTCGCGACCGTCTCGATCGCCGCGGTCGGCCTGCTGAGCGTGGGCGTCGCTGTCGCGCAGGTGGGCTGAGCGTCAGCCGCCGACTGCGACGGCCGTGACGCCCGCCTCCGCGAGCGCCGCCTGCGCGGCTGCGAGCCGCGCGAGCGGAACGCGATACGGCGAGCAGGACACGTAGTCGAGCCCCAGCCGGTGGCAGAACGCGACCGAGTGGGGCTCGCCTCCGTGCTCGCCGCAGATCCCGAGCTTGATCGCAGGCTTCGCGCCCCGGCCGCGCTCGACGGCGATCCGCATGAGGTCGCCGACGCCCTCCTCGTCGATCACCTCGAACGGGTTGCGCTCGAGAATCCCGTGCTCGAGGTAGTACGTGAGGAACTTCCCCTCCGCGTCGTCGCGCGAGAAACCGAGCGTCGTCTGCGTGAGGTCGTTCGTCCCGAAGGAGAAGAAGTCCGCCTCCGCGGCGATCTCGTCGGCACGCAGCGCCGCCCGCGGGAGCTCGATCATCGTCCCGCACAGGTACTCGACCGTCGGCTCCTCGGCCGCCACCCGCTCGGTGAGCTCGCGGAGCCGGGCGAGCTCCTCCGTGAAGCCGACGAGCGGGTGCATGATCTCGACGAGCGGCGCCTCGCCCGTTCGCTCGCGGACGGCTCGCGCGGCGCGGACGATCGCGCGCACCTGCATCTCGTAGATCTCGGGGAACTGTAGGCCGAGCCGGCAGCCGCGCGTGCCCAGCATCGGGTTCGCCTCGTGGAGCTGGCGGATGCGGTCGCGCATCTCGTCGGAGGTCGCCTCCTCGAGCGACGGGAGGAACTCGTGCAGCGGCGGGTCGAGGAGCCGGATCGTCACGGGCAAGCCGGCCATCGCCTCGAAGATCCCCTCGAAGTCGCCCTGTTGCATGGGGAGCAGTCGATCGAGTGACGTGCGGCGCTCCTCCTCGTCGCGGGCGAGGATCATCTCGCGCACGACGGGCAGCCGCTCCTCGCCCATGAACATGTGCTCGGTCCGGCAGAGACCGATGCCCTCGGCGCCGAACTCACGCGCTTTGGCCGCGTCCTCCGGTGTGTCCGCGTTCGCGCGCACGCGCAGGCGTCGCAGGTCGTCGGCCCAGTCGAGGATGGTCCCGAAGTTCTCGTCGATCGCCGGAGGGACGAGCGGGACCGCGCCCACGATGACGCGTCCCGTGCCGCCGTCGACGGTGATCACGTCCCCGGCGCGGAGATCGTGCTCGCCGATGCGCACGGTTCCCGCGGCGACGTCGATCGAGAGATGCTCGCACCCCGCCACGCACGGCTTACCCATCCCGCGGGCGACGACGGCTGCGTGCGACGTCATGCCGCCGTGTGCCGTCAGGACCCCGGCGGCGTGGATGAGCCCGTGGATGTCGTCCGGGGTGGTCTCCCAGCGGACGAGGATCACGTCCTCTCCCTCCCTGCCGCGCTCCTCGGCCGTCTCCGCGTCGAGGACGATGGCGCCCGACGCCGCGCCGGGGGACGCGTTCAGGCCGCGCGCTGCGACCTCGACCTTCGCGTCGGGATCGATCATCGGATGGAGCAGCTGGTCGAGCTGGGCCGGGTCGATGCGCGCGACCGCCTCCTCGCGGGAGATGAGCCCTTCGTCGACCATCTCCGCGGCGACGCGCAACGCGGCGGTCGCCGTGCGCTTTCCGGTGCGCGTCTGGAGGAGGTAGAGCGTGCCCTCCTCGACCGTGAACTCGATGTCCTGCAGGTCGCGATAGTGCGACTCGAGCCGCTCGAGGGTGTCGACGAGCTGATCGAACGCCTGCGGCATCCGCTCGCGCATCCGCTCGATCGGCTCCGGCGTGCGGATCCCGGCGACCACGTCTTCCCCCTGCGCGTTCGAGAGGAACTCGCCGTACAGACAACGCTCGCCGGTCGACGGGTCACGCGTGAAGCAGACGCCCGTGCCCGAGCTCTCGCCGCGGTTGCCGAACACCATCTGCACGACGTTGACCGCCGTTCCCAGGTCGTCGGCGATGTCGTTGGCGCGCCGGTAGACCTTCGCCCGCGGCGCGTTCCACGAGTCGAAGACGGCCCGGTACGCATGGCGAAGCTGTTCGCGCGGATCCTGCGGGAACGAGCGACGGGTCTCCTCCTCGTAGATCGCCGCGAAGGTCGAGACGAGCTCGCGGAGGTCGTCCGCCGTGAGGTCGACGTCCTGCGAGACGCCACGGGCCGACTTCAGGTCCGTGAGCGCCTGCTCGAGGCGCTGTCCGTCGACGCCGTCGACGACCTCGCCGTACATCTGGATGAGCCGGCGGTACGAGTCGAGCGCGAAGCGCCGGTTGCCGGTGGAGGCCGCAAGACCCTCGACCGCGACGTCGTTCAGCCCGAGGTTGAGGATCGTGTCCATCATCCCCGGCATCGACACGGCGGCGCCCGAGCGCACGGAGACGAGGAGCGGGTCGCGATCGTCGCCGAACCCCTTTCCGGTGCGTTGCTCGAGCGCGGTGATGTGCTCCTCGATCTCGTCGTCGAGACCGGCGGGCACCTCGCCGCCGCCTTTCAGATAGGCACGGCACGCCTCGGTCGTGATCGTGAACCCGTCCGGAACGGGGACGCCGAGCTGCGGTCATCTCGGCGAGGCCGATCCCCTTCCCGCCGAGGAGCTCGCGCCCGCCGCCCGAGTCCTCGTCGAAGTCGAAGACGTAGCGCATTTGCGGGGGGAATCTACCCGCACCCGGTATGCGACGAGGCCGCAGATCGGAAGAGGACCCCTACGCGCGAGCCGGGCGCACCCACTACGGGCCGCACTGCGATCGGCCGAGAAAGGCTCGTTCGAGGGATATGCACTGCCCCGTGAGGGGGATACCGTGCAACGGACACGCTGGGACACAAGGGGAGGAGAGCTGCCTCGCCACTGCGGGGCGCAACCACGATGAATACGACAACATTGATTGCTCACTGGACAATGAACGGAGCGTGCCGCGATGTCGACGGCCACTTTCGAGCGACCGACGACATCGCCACGATGATCGCGGACGACCAGCCAGCGCCCGAGCCAACCGCGACCGCAAACTCGTTCTTCATCAAAGGCGCGGACGGCGACAGCTGGCAACCCTTCGAGCGAGGGGAGCACCGTGCATAGGTCGTGGAAGAGCCGGCACGACCTCGCGGAGAATGCGTGCCCTCGATGCCAGGGATCGACCTACGTTCCCGGCCCCATGCACGAGGGGCGCATGGTGGACGAGTGCCCGGAGTGCAAGGGCACGGGCAAGGACGCAGCCAAGAAGGCTGCGTGACGTGGCTCGGTCGCGGCGCGACCGAGCCACCTGCAGATCGCGCGCGGATGCTGTCGCGGATGCGCCGCGCTTAGGAGCGCCCACTCGAGCGGCCTGAGAGGGTCGCGGCGGGCGGTCTCACTGTTGGGAGGAACCTCCAAGGAATGGCCCGCCCGCCGCAGTGGGGGCAGCTTTACACACGGGGACCGAGCGCGCCGGCTCGGTTCGTGAGCCGCCGGTCGAGAGCGAGGTGACGCGAACATCTGGAGCGCGCCGCACCCCGCATCGGTTCGAGGGCTGCACACGCGCGGCGGGAATCTACACTCGACAGCGTGGTGGGACAGATCGTCGCGATGGGCGGGGGCGGATTCACGATGGAGGACGACTCACCGCTCGACGACTTCATGCTCGCGTGCTCGCCCGCAACTCGTCCCCGGGTGTGCTTCGTTCCGACACCGACCGGCGACTCCGACCGCGTGATCGCCGCGTTCTACGAGGCGTTCGCGAAGCGAGACTGCCAGCCGACGTGCCTGCGGCTCTTCGGGACGCCCGAAGGCCCGGTCGACCTCCTCGCGTCGCAGGACGTGATCTACGTCTCCGGCGGGAACACGGCGAACGCGCTCGCTCTCTGGCGCCTCCACGGGGTGGACGAGGCGCTGCGCGACGCCTGGCGACGCGGTGCCGTGCTGGGCGGAGTCAGTGCCGGGGCGAACTGCTGGTTCGAATGCTGCGTGACCGACTCGTTCGGTCCGGCGCTCGACCCGCTGCAGGACGGTCTCGGCCTCGTGCCGGGAAGCTTCTGCCCGCACTACGACGGCGAGGAGCTGCGGCGCCCCGTCTACCGCTCGCTCGTCGCCGAGGGATTCCCGGCGGGCTACGCGGCCGACGACTTCGCCGCGTTCCACTTCGTCGGCGACGAGCTGCGTGAGGTGGTCAGCTCGCGCGCCGGCGCGCGCGGCTACCGCGTCGAGAGCGGCACGGAGTCGCCAATCGCCGCCCGGGATCTGTGACGGCGCGACTCGTCCGAGCTCCTTCGGTCATCGCGGTCGCGGCTCTCGGCGCGATGGTGATCTCCGGCGCAGCGTCCCCCACGCCGACGCGCACGCTCACGATCCGGGTGGACGCGCGCGACTACTCGTTCGCGCTGTCCAGGCACTCCGTCCCGGCGGGCTCCACGGTTCGGTTCGTCGTTCGGAACCGTGGCGGAACAGCGCATGACTTCGTCCTCGGGCGAGCGACGCGGACGCGCGTGCTCGCGCCGGGGCAACGTCAGATCGTCACCGCGACGTTCCGAAGGAAGGGAACGCTGACGTTCCTGTGCTCGGTCTCCGGGCACGCTCGGCTCGGCATGAAGGGCACGTTCGGCATCTCGACGAGGCCAAAGCCGCCCACGAAGCTGCCCCCGCCGATCGACACGTCGGATCTCGTCTCGCCGACACCGGTCGGCACGTTCGACCGGCCGGTGCTCGTCACGGCGCCGCCCGGCGACACGCATCGGATCTTCGTCGTGGAGCAGCGCGGGACGGTGCGGATCGTGCGCGACGGACAGGTCCTCCCCACACCGTTCCTCGATTTGCGCGAGAAGGTCCTGCTCACCAGCGAGCCCGGGCTCCTGTCCATCGCCTTCGCGCCGGACTACGCGACGAGCGGGCGCTTCTACGCCTTCTACAACTCGAGGGCCGGAAACGGCGACATCCACATCTCGGAGTTCCGCCGGCATCCCACCGACCCGGATCTCGCCGACGTCTACAGCGAGCGGCTGCTGCTCACGATCGTCAAGCCGTGGGAGAACCACAACGGCGGCATGCTCCAGTTCGGCCCGGACGGCTACCTCTACGCCTCCGTCGGGGACGGCGACAGTGGCGTTCTGAACCCGCCCGGCTTCTACGCCCAGCGCAAGGACAGCCTGCTCGGGAAGATCCTGCGGATCGATCCCGGGCGAGGCGATCCGTACGCGGTCCCGGCCGACAATCCATTCGTCGGCGACGCCGACGCCCGTCCCGAGATCTGGGCCGACGGCCTTCGCAACCCGTGGCGTTTCTGGATCGACGGGATCACCGGAAGCCTCTACGTCGCCGATGCGGGTGAGGCGAAGCGCGAGGAGGTCGACCTGGCCGCACGGGCTCAGGCTGGGCTCGACTTCGGCTGGCCGTGCTTCGAGGGATCGCTCCCGTTCGATGCGGCAGCGAGCTGTCCGGGCGCGACCGGGCCCTTGCTCGAGTACGCGCGCGACGGCTCGAACTGCGCCATCGTGGGTGGTGTCGTCGTCAGGGACGAACGGCTACCCGCGCTCGCCGGGCGGTACCTCTACGGCGACTTCTGCACCGGCAAGATCACGGCCGCCGCGGTCACGAACGGCACCGTGACGGCGAGCGGCGACCTGGGGCTGGCAGTGCCCGAGCTGACGAGCTTCGGGGTCGACGGCCTCGACCAGGTCTATGTCACGTCGCTCGGCGGCGACGTCTTCCGGCTCGACCCGAGACCCTCCACCTGAGCTCGGCGGCCCATGCCGCCACCCGGAGCCCGACCCAGATCGGCGTGAGCAGCACGTAGAAGACGACGTCCCCGAGGAACATGAGGAACCACCACAGCGCCAGCCAGCGCAGTGGGATCCAGCCCTTCTCGCGGAGGTCGCCTCGGCCGCCAGGCGGCGGCCGAAACGGGTTGCGCAGCGGCGGTTCCCCCGGAACGCCGTACGGGTCGGGGCGACGCCGCTCGTCGGTCATGCGCGTGCAGCCGACCGTCGGCGTCGCTCGACGAGCCTGATGATCCGCATCGCGGTCTCTTCCACGGAGAGCTCCGAGACGTCGATGACCGGGCAGCGAAGCTTCTTGTGGAGCTTCGCTGCCTCCTCGAGCTCGGAGTACACGGCCTCGAGCTCGGCGTAACGCCTCCGGGGAGCCCCCATGCTCTTCACGCGCGCGGTGCGGATGTCCGCAAGGCGCTCGGCTCCGATCGTGAGCCCGACGATCTTCGCCGGATCGATCTCGAACAGCTCCTGCGGTGGCTCGATGTCGCGCACGACCGGCACGTTCGCGGCCTTGTGGCCCAGATAGCCGAGATAGATGGAGAGCGGCGTCTTGGAGGTGCGCGAGACACCGACGAGCACCATGTCGGCCT
Source organism: uncultured Gaiellaceae bacterium (assembly GCA_963763465.1). GTDB lineage: Bacteria > Actinomycetota > Thermoleophilia > Gaiellales > Gaiellaceae > GMQP-bins7. The sequence goes on from CAVXOS010000010.1 coordinate 51,137, forward strand.
CGTCGAGCCCCGTCCCCACGCCGTCGTCGTACTTCACGGCGAACTCGATCGCCTCGATCCGCTTGAAGTACGTCGCGTCGAGCGGAGCGCGCGCACCCGGTTCCATGCGAGCCGCGACCCCCGCGACCCGCGAGATCGAGTCGATCGGGTGGCCCAGGAGGTCGCAGTAGTGGACGCGCGCCCGCCTGCAGAGCTGACGCATCGCGTTTCGGAGCTCGGGCGCGACCAGCGTGTAGACCATGACCGCAGGACGACCGCGCGCCTGCTGCACGGCGATGTGCAGGTCGTCGACGTTCTCGACGCGTGGATGCCTGATCTCCTCGAAGGGCTGATCCGGAAACTGCGCCTCGAGCGCGAGTACCAGCCGCTGCGCCGTCTCGCCCGTCGAGTCCGAGACGATGTGGAGCTCGACCGGCACGCGCGCGTCGCCCATCCGCGGCAGGCTAGCGCCCGCGAGGTCGTATGCTCATCGCGGCCGCAACCCGAGGGGAGGCAGCAATGGCATTCGCAGAGCTCAAAGCACGCCAGAGCGTCATGTGGGGCAACGGGCCCTACGAGCGCATCACGAATACGGTTCGAGACATCCACGAGCTCGTCATCGAGCGCGTCGATCCGAAGCCAGGCGAGCGATTGCTCGACGCCGCCACCGGGACGGGCGCAGTCGCGATCCTTGCCGCCCGCAGTGGCGCCGACGTCGTCGGACAGGATCTCGCGCCTGTTCTCATCGACACCGCTCGCGAGCGTGCCACCGAGGCCGGCGCGGCCGTCCAGTTCGAGGTCGGCGACGCCGAGAACATGCGCTACGACGACGCCAGCTTCGACGTCGTCACGTCGACGTGTGGCGTCATGTTCGCTCCTGACCACGGTGCAGTCGCGGGAGAGCTCGCACGCGTCACCAAGTCGGGTGGACGACTCGCACTCGCGTGCTGGACGCCCGAGGGCGGACTCGGGCCAGATGTTCGGAATGATGCGCCCGTTCCTGCCGACACCTCCAGAGGGTGTCGGCAGTCCGTTCGCCTGGGGCAAGGAAGATCACGTTCGCGATCTCCTCGGAGATTCGTTCGAGCTCGAGTTCGAGGAGCACGACTCGGTGCTGCGGACGGCCGACGGCGAGGAGTACTGGGAACTCTTCTCGTCCTCGTACGGCCCCACCAAGTCAGCCGCCGAGGCGCTCGACGACGAGCGTCGGGAGGAATTTCACCAAACGTGGGTGGACTTCTTCGAGGCTCTCCGCGAAGGCGACGAGGTCGTGCACCGCCGCGAGTACTTGCTCACGCTCGGCACACGTCGCTGAGTCACGACGCGGGCAGCGCCAGTAACGTCCGGCGGATGCCCGACGCCGTCACGATGGACAAGATCGTCTCGCTCGCGAAGCGTCGCGGGTTCGTCTTCCCGTCGAGCGAGATCTACGGCGGTCTCGGCTCCGCGTACGACTACGGGCACTACGGGGTGCTGCTCAAGGAGAACGTCAAGGCGCGCTGGCTCGAGGCGATGGTGCGCGAGCGCGACGACATCGTCGCTCTCGACTCGTCGATCATCCTCCACCCCGCGGTGTGGGAGGCCTCCGGGCACGCCTCCGGCTTCTCCGATCCCCTCGTCGACTGCCGGTTCTGCAAGCGCCGCTATCGCGCAGACCATCTCGACGAGTCGCAGTGCGGCCAGCGGCCGAGCAAGCGGCCGGGAGAGACCGAGCAGTGCGACCTGACCGAGCCGCGCCAGTTCAACCTGATGTTTCGAACGCGCATCGGCCCCGTCGAGGAGACGGGACAGGACGCGTTCCTCCGGCCGGAGACCGCGCAGGGGATCTTCGTCAACTTCAAGAACGTCGCGCAGATCGCACGGCGCAAGCCGCCGTTCGGCATCGCGCAGATCGGCAAGGCGTTCCGCAACGAGATCACGCCGGGCAACTTCATCTTCCGCACGCTCGAGTTCGAGCAGATGGAGATGGAGTACTTCGTCCCCCCGGCCGAAGCGCACGAGTGGTTCGAGTACTGGGTCGAGCAGCGCGTGGCCTGGCACCGGCGGTACGGCATCCGGCAGAGCCACCTGCGTGTGCGCCCGCACGACGCCGAGGAGCTCTCCCACTACTCGTCCGCCACGTCGGACATCGAGTTCCTCCATCCGTTCGGCTGGACGGAGCTCGAGGGGATCGCGCACCGCGGCGACTTCGACCTTACCGCGCACACGCAGGCGTCAGGGACGAAGCTCGAGTGGGTCGACGGCCAGGAGCGCTATACGCCGCATGTAGTCGAGCCCGCGCTCGGCGTGAACCGCTCGATGCTCGCCTTCCTGGTCGACGCATACGACGAGGAGGTCGTGGCCGAGCGCGAGCGCACGGTGCTCCGTCTCCACCCCGCTCTCGCACCCGTGAAGGTCGCCGTGCTCCCGCTGATCTCGAAGAACGACGACATGGTCGGCAAGGCGCGAGCGCTGTACGAAGAGCTTCGGCGCGCGGTCGTCGCCGAGTACGACGACTCGGGACAGATCGGCCGCCGTTACCGCCGCCAGGACGAGATCGGCACGCCGTACGCGCTCACGGTCGACGAGCAGACGCTCGAGGACGAGACGGTGACGATCCGCGACCGCGACTCGCTCGCGCAGGAGCGCGTCTCGATCTCGGGCGCCCGAGCGCTCGTGCTCGACAAGCTGGCCGCGGACTGGAGCACGCCGAAGCCCGACTGACGCGCCGCGAGACCCGCGGCCAGGCGGGAGAGCGAGCCGACAGCGAAACGGAGATGGCCTCTGCGGCACGAGGACACCATCTGTCTCCCGGGCAGCCGTGCTGGCCGCCGCTGTCTTCGTCACCGTCGAGCTCGTGACGACGGGGATCGTGCGCGGCAGCGGACAGTAGATCGTCGACACCGGCCGCCGGTATCAGGAGTACGCCACGTTCGTGCGGAGCGACCTCGTGCCGTACCGCGACTTCGAGGTCGAGTACCCGCCCGGCGCGCTCGTCGTTCACGCTTCCTGTGCTACTCGTCTCGGGGAGCGTCAGTACTTCTGGGCATTCGCCGCCCTGATGGCCAGCGCCTCCCGATCGCTCCGCACCGGATCGTCGTCGAGCTCGTGGCGGTCGCCGAGGTCGCGCTTCAGGCGGTGAGCGTGCGCAGCCGAAAGCCGCCGTGGAACTCGTATGCGGCGACGACCACCGCGAGCGTGTCGCGCAGCGCGCGTTCCCCGATCCCGAGCTCGTGCGCGTCGGCGAGCGGGCTCCAGATGAGGGACACCATGCCGCGGAACCCATCGGGCGAGAGAAAGACCGTCTCGTCGGGAGCGCACGCTCTGCACACCGCGCCTCCCGCTCGCGGCAGATAGCCGATGAGCTCGCCGACCTCGCCGCACTCGACGCAGCTCTCGAGATGCGGGACGTAGCCGGACAGCCACAGGAGCTTCAGCTGAAAGGCGAGCGCGAGAGGATCGAGCCCGGCACGACCTCGCGAGCCGGCAGGCAGGGCGTCGACAGCCGTCAGGAATCGCGTGAGCGCCTCGAACGCGCGCTCGTTCCGCTCCTCCTCGACGAAGAGGCGCAGCATCGCCTCGGCGCCGACGAGCCCGACCGAGGCCCGGTAGGGATCCTCGCGCGCGGGGCGATGCGCGTCCACGAGCGAGACCCCGGTGACGGTGTGGAGCTCGCCCGAGCCCTTGTGGAGCAACAACTCGGCGTGGGAGAACGGCTCCAGGCGAGCGCCGAACCGCGACTTGGTCTTGCGGATCCCCTTCGCGATGGCACCGACTCGGCCGCGATCGAGCGTGTACACATGGAGGATGCGATCGGCCTCGCCGTAGCGAAAGGAACGGAGCACCACCGCCTCCGTCTTGACCGTCCTCCCCATGCGGACAAGTCTAGGCTGGGCCCGGGTCGGAGCCTGCGTCGCTTCCCTCGAGGGGCTGGCAGCGCGGGCAGAACCACGTTCCCCGTCCGCCGACGCGCGTCTTCGTGATCGTGGCGCGGCACCGCGGGCATGGCTCTCCGTCGCGACCGTAGACGCGAAACTCGTCCTGCATCGAGCCGGAGGCTCCGCTCGGCGTCACATAGTCGCTCAGCGTCGAGCCCTGGCGGGCGATCCCGAGGCGGAGCGTCGCGCGGACCGCGCGCGTGAGCCTCGCAATCTCGCCGGCCGAGAGCCCGTTCGCGCTCCGGAGTGGACTGAGTCGCGCGCGCCAGAGCGCCTCGTCCGCGTAGATGTTTCCGAGCCCCGCGACGACGCGTTGGTCGAGGAGGACGGCCTTGAGCGGCGCCCGCCGGCGCGCGAGCTGCGCGCTCAGCCAGCCGGCCGTGAAGCGCGAGCCGAGCGGCTCGGGGCCGTTCTTCGCCGCGAGGTACGGCTCGAGCTCGGCCCCGTCGAGCACGAGCCAGGTTCCGAACCGGCGCACGTCGCGATATCCGAGCCGGCCGCCGTCGTCGAGCTCGATGACGGCACGCTCGTGCGAGACCGGCGCGAAGCCGAAGCTCCCCGTCATCCGCAGGTGAACGAGCAGGCCGAGCCCGCTCTCGAGCCGCACGAGCAAGTACTTCCCACGCCGCTCGACGGCGACGACGCGATCTCCCTCGAGCTCTTCCGCGACCTCGAACAGGTCGTGCGGGCGCGTCAGCCGCGGGTCGAGGATCTCGACTCGAGTGAGCGTCCTGCCCTCGAGGCGCGGCGCGAGCTGCGCTCGAATCGTCTCGACCTCGGGGAGCTCGGGCATCGCCTACTCGACGACGTCGAGCAGGATCCCGTGCTCGTGCGCCGCCGCGTCTCCGATCGCATACGCCGATTGCACTGCGGCGATCGCGGCGGAGGCCGAGGCCTCGTCGCGCGCGTGCACTTCGGCCAGCACCTCGCCCTCGGAGACGGCGTCTCCGCGCTTCCTGCGACAGACGACGCCCACCGCGTGGTCGATCTCGTCGTTCTTCGTGCGCCGTCCCGCGCCGAGCTCGAGCGCAGCATGGCCGATGGCGAGCGCGCCGAGACGGACGACCACGCCGGCACGTGGAGCACGCGCCTCGCGGACGACCTGCGCCGGAGCGAGCGCGGCAAGATCCGGATCACCGCCCTGCGCGCGGATCCAGCGCTCGTACGCCGCCGTCGCGGAGCCGTCGGCGACGGCGGCCTCGGCTCGGCGCCTGCCCTCGGCAGCATCGATGCCCAGATCCGAGAGCGCGAGCAGGCGCGCGCAGGCATCGAGCACGAGCTCCGTGAAGTCGGGCGGCCCGGAGCCCGCGATCGTCTCGACCGCCTCTCGCACCTCGAGCGCGTTTCCGACCGCCGCCCCGAGGGGCTGATCCATGTCGGTGAGCAGACAGACGACGCGGCGGCCCTTTCGACGGCCGAGATCGACCATCTGCTCGGCGAGAACGCGTGCGTCCTCCAGCCTCTTCATGAACGCGCCGTCGCCGACCTTCACGTCCAGGACGATCGCGTCGGCCCCCGCCGCGAGCTTCTTCGACATGATCGACGAGGCGATCAGCGGGACGATGTCGACCGTCGCCGTCACGTCCCGAAGCGCGTAGAGCTTCTTGTCGGCCGGCACGAGATCGCCGGTCTGTCCGACGATCGCGAGCCCGACCTCGCGCACCTGCCGCACGAACTCGTCGATGGTCAGCTCGACCCGGAACCCGGGGATCGACTCGAGCTTGTCGAGCGTGCCGCCCGTGTGCCCGAGCCCGCGGCCGCTCATCTTCCCGAACGGGACGCCGCAGGCGGCCACGATCGGCCCGACCGCGAGCGACGTCTTGTCGCCCACGCCGCCGGTCGAGTGCTTGTCGACGACGCGCCGCCCGAGCGCCTTGCCGAGGTCGAGCGTCTCGCCCGAGCGGATCATCGCGTCCGTCAGCGAATGGGTCTCGCGGCCTGAGAGCCCCTTGAAGTAGACGGCCATGCACCACGCCGCCATCTGGTAGTCGGGCACCTCGCCGGTGGTGAAGCCCAGGACGAGCTCGGCGATCTCGCTCTCGGAGAGCTCGGCGCCCGATCGCTTCCGCTCGATGAGATCCGCCGCGCGGATCACACGTTCCTTTCGGCCATCCTGGCGTAGGTCCTACAGCTCGATCGGGCGGCCGGGCAGGCGCTTGCCGGGCGACTTGCCGCCGAGCCACGCGTTCACGGTCGCGCCCACGTCGGCGAACTCGCCCTCCTCGTGGATCCGCCCGGTGGCGTTACGGCCCGCCGCGTACGCGAGCAGGAGCGCGTGCTCCCGCGAGTGGTCCGTCGACTCGGTGGTCGGGTCGCAGCCGTGGTCCGACGTGACGATGAGCAGGTCGCCTTCTCGCAACGCCTCGAGGATGTCGGGGAGCCGCCGGTCGAAGTCCTGCAGGCAGCGGTGGAAGTTCACCGGGTCGTTGCGGTGACCCCAGAGCATGTCCGTCTCGACGAGATTGACGAACACGAGCCCCTCGTCGACGTTCTCGAGCAGCTCGATCGTCCGGTTGATCCCGTCGACGTTCGACTTCGTCGGGAACGAGTCGTCGACGTCGCACCCGGCGAAGATGTCGGAGATCTTCCCGACGCCGTACACCGTGCTCCCCGCGTCGCGCATCGACGAGAGGTAGTTCGGCCGGCGCGGCTCCAGGGAGAAGTCGTGCCGGTTCGGCGTGCGCTCGTAGTTCCCGGGCTCGCCGACGAACGGGCGGGCGATCACGCGTCCGACCGCGTGCCTGCCTGTGAGGATCTCGCGGGCGACACGGCAGCCGTCGTAGAGCTCCTCGAGCGGGATCGTCTCCTCGTGCGCGGCGATCTGGAAGACGGAGTCGGCGGACGTGTAGACGATCCACTTCCCGGTCTGCTGGTGCTCTTCTCCGAGCTCCTGGATGATCTCCGTCCCCGAGGCCGGCCTGTTGCCGATGACCCCGCGCCCCGTCTGGTTCATGAACGGGTCGATCACCTCGTCCGGGAAGCCGTGCGGGTACGTCGGGAAGGCGGTGGGCGTGACCACGCCCATCATCTCCCAGTGACCCGTGGTCGTGTCCTTGCCCTTCGAGCGCTCCACCAGGCGCCCGGCAACCGCGGGTGCCCCCGGCTGCGGCGGGCAGCCTTCCAGCGGGAGGACGTTCCCGAGCCCGAGCGCCTCGAGATTGGGCAGGTCGAGGCCTCCGACCGCGCTGGCCACGTTGCCGAGAGTGTTGGAGCCTTCGTCCCCGTACTCCGCTGCGTCCGGCAACTCACCAGCGCCGACGGCATCGAGCACGATCACGCACGCCCGCGGCACGCCGGTATTCTACGGCGGCTTTGGAGGACGTCTTCGGCCTGCTGCTGCTCGTGGTCTACATCGCCGCCATCGTCGGCCTCGCCGCGGCGATCACGTACGGCGTCATCAGGCTCTTCCCGACGGAGCGGAGCCCCAAGAAGCCCTCGGACACGGACCCGCCGGCCTCGAATCGCGGCAACGAGGACGCGGGCGGCAGCCTCTTCCGGCGGGCGAAGCGCGAAGCGACCTAGCCGCTAGGCGGCGAGCGCGGCTTCGAGCGGCGTGTACGGCATGCCGTGCGCCTCGGATACCGCCTCGTAGGTGAGCTTCCCCCCGATCGCGTTGACGCCGCGCGCCAGCTCCGGGCTCGCCTTGACGGCTGCGATCGCGCCGTGATCGGCGAGTTGCTCCACGTAGGGAAGCGTCACGTTCGTCAGCGCGCGGGTCGACGTGATCGGCACCGCGCCTGGCATGTTCGCGACGCAGTAGTGGATGACGCCGTCGACGGTGTAGACGGGATCGTCGTGCGTCGTCGGCTTCGAGGTCTCCGCGCAGCCGCCCTGGTCGATCGCGACGTCGACGAAGACCGAGCTCTCCTTCATCGTCGCGAGCATCTCGCGCCTGATGAGCTTCGGCGCCAGGGCCCCGGGGATGAGGACGGCGCCGATGGTGAGATCGGCATCCTTGATCGACTCCTCGAGCTGGAGCGCGGACGACATGAGGAGCTGCACGCGACCCGAGAGGATCTGCTCGAGGAAGCGCATACGCTCGACCGAGCGCTCGAGGATGGTCACCTGCGCGCCCATGCCGAGCGCGATGACGGCCGCGTTATAGCCGACCATGCCACCCCCGATCACGAGCACACGCGCAGGCGCGACGCCGGCCACGCCGCCGAGGAGGATGCCGCGACCGCCCTTCGGCTTCTCCAGGTGATCCGCGCCTGCCTGCGCGGAGAGCCGGCCCGCGATCTCGCTCATCGGAGCGAGGAGCGGGAGCGCGCCGCGGTCGGTCTCGACCGTCTCGTACGCGATCGCCGTGACGCCCGAGCCGACGAGCGCCCGCGTCAGCGGCTCGTCGGCCGCGATGTGGAGGTACGTGAAGAGCGTCAGGCCCTCTCGGAGCCGCGGGTACTCCGAGGCGATCGGCTCCTTGACCTTGAGGAGCAGGTCGGCGCTCGCCCCAGACGTCGTCGACCGAGGCGATCGTGGCGCCTGCGCGCTCGTACGCGTCGTCGGGGAAGGCGCTCCCGGCGCCGGCGCCCGCCTCGACGAGCACCTCGTGGCCGCGGAGGACGAGCTCGCGCGCTCCAGCGGGCGTCAGCGCGACGCGGTACTCCTGGGGCTTGATCTCCTTTGCGACACCGACCCGCACGGGGCCGCAATCTATCGGTTTCCAGGGGTTACGCCCCCGGTGCCGGGATCAGCCCGTCGGATCGGTCTCGGCGGCGACGTCGACGAGCGCGAGCGTCACGTCGACCATCCCCTGGAGATCGGCGACGGCGATGTGCTCGTCCGGCGTGTGGATCTCCATCATCCCGTTCGCGAGATTGACGCATCGCAGGCCGCGCGCGTTGAAGACGTTCGCGTCCGCACCACCGCCGCTCAACGCATAGGACGGCGCGTATCCTGCGCGCTCGAGCGCCTGGGCGGCGAGCCGTGACCGGAGAATCGCTTTCGCGGAAGCGGTACCCGGGGAAACTCGGCCGCACCTCCGATTCGACCTCACAGTCCGCGAGGCTTGCGGCGAATGCCGCGCTCTCCAGCATCTCGCGCGCGAGGTCGACCGCCTTGCTCTCGTCGTGCGAGCGGACCTCGGCCGTGAAGGAGCACCACTCCGGGACGACGTTGCGCGCGGTTCCGCCGGAGATGACGCCGACGTTCGCGCTCGTCTCGTCGTCGATGCGGCCGAGGCGGAAGTCGGCGATCGCGCGTGACGCGGCGGCGATGGCCGAACGGCCGTCCTCCGGGTGCATCCCCGCGTGCGCGGCGGCGCCGTGGAACCGAAAGTCGAGAAGCCGGGCGTGCGGTGAGCCGAGCACGATCTCGCCGATGGCCGCGCCCTGGTCGTAGACGTAGCCCGTCGTCGCGACGAGCCGGGTGTGGTCGAACGCGTCGGCGCCGCGCAGCGATACCTCCTCCTGCGGCGTGAAGAGCAGCTCGATCCCGGCGTGCGCTCGATCCTCGTCCAGGATCTGTCGCGCCGCCTCGAGCATCACGACGACGGCTGCCTTGTTGTCGGAGCCGAGGATCGTCCCGGCCGTGTTCCGGACGATGCCGTCCTCGCCGACGACGGGGTCGATCCTCGTCTCGGGAGGAACCGTGTCCGTGTGCGCGCAGAGGAAGATCGGCGTTCCGGTGGAGCCATGCGTCGGCGGGATCCGGCAGTAGATGTTCCCCGCGTCACCGTCGAGCGCCGCTGCCGCGTCGTCCTCGTCCCAGGCGAGGGCCAGATCGGAGAGGTACGCAGCCACGCGATCCGCGACCGCACGCTCGCTGCCCGACGGGCTGGGCAGCGCGCACAGCTCGAGGAAGAGATCGACGACCGGTGAGCTCAGCGCCTGCTGCACGAGCGCATCCTACGGCCGACCATGCGATTAGCGTTCACGCCCCGTGAGTAACCGCTGGTGGCGCGACGCAGTCCTGTATCAGGTCTACCCGCGCTCGTTCTCCGACGCGAACGGGGACGGGATCGGCGACCTCGCGGGCGTGACGGAGCGCCTCGAGTATCTCGAGTGGCTCGGCGTCGACGCGGTCTGGCTCAACCCGGTCCACCCGTCGCCGAACGTCGACTGGGGCTACGACGTGTCGGATTACACGGGGATTCATCCCGACCTGGGGACGCTCGAGGACATGGATCGACTCGTCTCGGAGGCGGGCGCACGCGGGATCCGCGTGCTGCTCGATCTCGTCCCGAATCACACTTCTGCTCGGCATCCGTGGTTCCGGGAGCGCCCGGACTTCTACGTCTGGGCCGAAGAGGTGCCGAACAACTGGGAGTCGATCTTCGGCGGCGGCTCGGCGTGGACGTACGACGACGAGCGCGGCCAGTACTACCTCCACAACTTTGCGGAACAGCAGCCTGACCTGAACTGGTGGAACCCCGGGGTCGCGCCGGAGTTCGAGCGGATCCTCCGCTTCTGGTTCGACCGCGGAGTCGCGGGCTTCCGCATCGACGTCGCGCACGCGATCTACAAGGACCGCGAACTGCGCGACGACCCGGTCATCCCGGGGCTCGGCATGCGTCGCCGCTACTCGATGTTCAGGCCCGAGACGCACGAGATCCTGCAGAGCTGGCGCACGCTTGCCGAGACGTACGACCCGCCGCGACTCCTCCTCGGCGAGGCGTATTCGCTCGAAGTCGAGCAATGGGCCGGATACTTCGGCGAGCACGGCGACGAGCTCGACCTCGCTTTCGCGTTCATGCTCACGCACGCCGACCTCGACGCCCCTGAGATGCGCACGATCGTCGCCGAGGTCGAGGCGGCTCTGCCGGCCGACGCGTGGCCGTGCTGGACGGGCTCGAACCACGACATCGGGCGCCTTGCGACCCGTTGGGCCGACGGGGACGACGCCCGCGTCCGCTGCGCCCTGATGATGCTCCTCACCCTTCGCGGGACGCCATGCCTCTACTACGGGGACGAGCTCGGGCTCACGGCGGGTGAGGTTCCGAGTCATCGCATTCTCGACGTCGCGCAGCCTTCCCGCGATCCCGGACGCACTCCGATGCCGTGGACCGCCGACGGTGGCTGGCAGGAACCGTGGCTGCCGCTCTCGGACACGAGCCGCAACGTCGAGGACCAACGCAACGAGCGCGATTCGACGCTGCAGTTCACACGCGACCTCATCGCACTCCGGCGTCGGCTCGCCTCGCTACGGGAAGGCCTGTACGTGGAGCTGCCGACCCCCACGAGTGCCTGGGCATGGACCCGTGGTGACGAGATCGTGGTCGCGCTGAATCTCGGAAGCGAGCTCGTCGAGATCGCCGGCATCGACGGCTCGATCGAGCTCTCGTCAAACCGGGCTCGGGACGGCGAGGAAGTTCGACAGCCTCACTCTCATGCCCTTCGAGGGTGTGATCATCCAGCGGCGGCACCGAGCGCCGCTGCTTTGACGCACGTGTGCGGGCGACAGACGCTGTCCTAGCTGAGCGCTGCGCGGGCCGCGCTACGCGAGCGGGCGCGCTCGAGCGCCGCTGAAACGAACTCGCGGAAGAGCGGCGCGGGGCGCGTCGGACGCGACTTGAACTCCGGGTGGAACTGGCTCGCCACGAACCACGGATGCTCCGGAAGCTCGACGATCTCGACGAGGCGGCCGTCCTGGAACGTGCCCGAGACGACGAGGCCGCCGTCGACGATCCGCTGCCGCAGCTCGTTGTTCACCTCGTAGCGATGCCGGTGCCGCTCGTGGACGACCGGTTCCTCGTAGGCGTCACGCGCCCGCGTGCCTTCGTCGAGCTCGACCGCCTGCGCGCCGAGACGCATCGTGCCGCCGAGATCCTCGATCTCCTTCTGCTCGGGGAGCAGGTCGATCACGGGGAACGGCGTCTCCGGGTCCATCTCGGTCGAGTTGGCGCCCTCCATCCCGCAGACGTGACGGGCGAACTCGGACACGGCGACGTGCATGCCGAGGCAGATCCCGAGATACGGGATCTCCTGCTCACGCGCGACACGACAGGCGAGGATCTTCCCTTCCCAGCCACGCGACCCGAAGCCGCCGGGCACGAGCACACCGTCGGCCTGCTCGAGCTCGTGGACGGCCTCCTCGTACGACATGTTCTCGGCGTCGACCCAACGCACGTGGACGCGGCAGCCCGCGTGCACTCCCGCGTGCTTCAGCGCCTCGTGCACGGAGAGGTACGCGTCGTGGAGCTTCACGTACTTGCCGACGAGCGCGATCTCGACGTCCTCGCGAAGCTCGCGCGTGCGCTCGATGAGCTCTCCCCACTCGCCGAGCGCCGCCGGCGGAGCCTCGATCCCGAGCTTCTCGCAGACCATTGAGTCGAGGCCTTCCGCCTGCAGCACCTGCGGGATGAGGTAGACGTCCGGCACGTCGGGCGACCCGATCACGGCGTGGCGGTCGACGTCCGCGAAGAGCGCGATCTTCTCCCGGATGTCGTCGGAGAGCGGCTCGGTGGAGCGGCAGACGACGATGTCGGGGTGGATGCCGATCCGGCGCAGCTCGTTCACCGAGTGCTGCGTCGGCTTGGTCTTCAGCTCGCCGGCGGCGTCGAGGAACGGCACGAGCGTCACGTGCAGGTAGACGACGTTCTCCGGCCCGACCTCGCGTCGGAACTGCCTGATCGCCTCGAGGAACGGGAGCGACTCGATGTCGCCGACCGTGCCCCCGATCTCGGAGATGACGACATCGGCCGGCGACACCTTCTCGGCGCGCCTGATCCTCGCCTTGATCTCGTTCGTGATGTGCGGGATGACCTGCACGGTCGCGCCGAGGAACTCGCCCTTGCGCTCCTTGCGCAGGACGGCGTCCCAGATCGCGCCCGCCGTATGGCTCGCGTTGCGCGAGAGGTTCTCGTCGATGAAGCGCTCGTAGTGGCCGATGTCGAGGTCGGTCTCCGCGCCGTCCTCGGTCACGAACACCTCGCCGTGCTGGAACGGGCTCATCGTTCCCGGGTCGACGTTCAGGTAGGGGTCGAACTTCTGAGCGCTGACGGAGAGGCCGCGCGCTTTCAGGAGACGGCCGAGCGAGGCGGCCACGATGCCCTTCCCCAGCGCGGAGACGACACCACCCGTGACGAACACGTACCTGGCCACGGGGTCTCACCGTAGCAGGGCGGCTGGTCGCGCAGATCGAGTAGTCGCTGAGAGTCAGCCTTCGCTGAGCGTCGCGATGAACTCCGCGCCGCCCGCCATGCGCTCGATCTCCTCGCGGCGCACGAGCTCGTCGAGCTCGTCGATCCGCGTGTGCGTGGGGTCGCCCGGGACCTTCTCGACGCGGAAGTGCCGGTCGGCGACGCTCGCGATCTGCGGCAGGTGCGTGATGGTGAGCACCTGCGCACGCTCGGCGAGCCGCTGCAGCGTCTCGGCGACCGCGTGCGCGGTCACCCCGCCGATGCCGGCGTCGATCTCGTCGAACACGAGCGTCTCTCCGCCCGCGACCGCCGCGAGCGCGAGGGCGATGCGCGAGAGCTCTCCGCCCGAGGCCGTGTCGGCGATCGGCGCGAACGGGAGCCCCGGGTTCGGGCGGACGAGGAACGTCACCTCGTCGGCTCCGGTAGCCCCGACCTCGCGCTCCCGAAGCTCCACGAGGAACTCTCCGTCTCCCATGCCGAGCGAGGCGAGCTCCTCGGCGACGGCATGCGCGAGCGGTTCCGCGCTCGACTCGCGTGCGGTGTGCAGCTCGGCGGCGATCGCGTTCATGCGCGACTCGCCACGCTCCACCGCGTCTCTCGCCATCTCGAGCGGATCGCCGCCCGAGGCGGCGGCACCGAGCTCGCGCTCGGCCGCGGCCGCCTGCTCGAGCAGCTCGCCGTAGGAGCCCGCTGCGAAGCGGCGCTTGAGATCGGCGATCACCTGCAGCCGCTCCTCGACACTCTCGAGCTCACCCGGCGCCGCGTCGACCGTCGCGACGAAGCGGTGGAGGTCCGAGCCGAGCTCGTCGAGCCGCACCGCCAGGTCGCGGAGCTCCTCGACGCCGGGGACGAGCTCGGGCGCGAAGCGCTCGACCGGAGCGAGCGCACGCTCGGCTCGCGCGGCGAGCGATGCGGCGCCGTCGCCCTCGTCCGGGGCGATCGCCGAGGCGGCGGCGCTCACAGCGTCGGCGAGCTCCTCGATATGCCGAAGTCGTTCGCGCCGTGCGAGCAGCTCGGCCTCGTCCGCCGGAGCCATGCCCTCGGTCGCCTCGACGAGCGCCTGCAGCTCGGCGAGCCGGAACGCGACGGCGTCGGCATCGCGAGTCAGCTCGTCGTAGCGGCGCCGCGCCGCGCCGAGCTCGCGCCAGGCGAGACGAGCCTGGCGCCGCAGGTCGAGCTGCTCCGCCCCGCAGTAGGCGTCGAGGACGTCGAGCTGGAACGCCGGGCGTGCGAGCCTGCGCTGCTCGAACTGTCCCGACATCGCGATCAGGCGCTCCGCGGCGGCTGCGACGTCCTCGCGCGCGACCGCACGGCCCCACGCGTACGCACGCGTGCGCCCGTCGCCGAAGACGCGACGTGCGATCACGAGGCCTGCCTCGCCCTCCGGGCGCAACTCGGCGAGCGTCGCGACGTCGTCCTCCTCGAAGAAGCCGTCGGGGACGTCGAGCTCCGCCTCGACGTACGCCTCCGATCCCTCGGTGCCGACGGCAGAAGCGTCGGCGCGCGCCCCGAGCAGCAAGCCGATCGCCTGGGCGAAGATCGTCTTGCCGGCGCCCGTCTCGCCCGTGACGGCGTTCAGACCCGGTCCGAACGAGAGCTCCGCCTCACGGATGAGGACGAGGTTCTCGATCCTGAGGCGACGAAGCACGACCGTCCTCAGCGAGCGAGGAGCTCTTCGAGGATCTCGTCGTGCCGATGGAAGGGCTCGAGGTGACCGGCGTCCGACCAGACGCGCAAGTCCACGCCTCCCATTCGCTCGAGCAAACGTCGGACAGCGGCGATGGGGACGTTCGCATCGTGCTCACCGTGCCACCAGGTCACGCTGCACTGGAGGTCGGCGACGTCGAAGTCCCATTCCATGTTCAGCGCCATCGCCTCATCAGCCCAGCCCTCGGCACCCGGCCGGAATGCCTCGGTGATGTCTTCGACGAACACCCGCTGCCAGTGCGCATCCGCCATCACTGCCTTGTCGCTCTCGGGTGCGGCGTCCATCGTGGCCCGGAACCCGGCAAGCGGATCCGCGAGGATCTCCTCCCGTATGGGGACGAGGAGCTCATGCATCGCATCCCATCCACGCCGCGCCGCGTACCACGCATCGCGGTTCAGCTCGATCAGCCCGCTGATGTCGTCCTCCTCCAGCGGAAGGCCCCCCACGACGACCGTCACGGCTCGGACACGTTCCGGGTGATTCGCGGCCAAGGCGAGCACGTGCGGACCGCCGCCGCTGCCTCCGGCGGCGTGGACGGCGTCGAGGCCGAGATGGTCGAGAAGCTCAGCGGCATCGTCTGCCACGACCGCGACCCCGCGTCCCGGCAGTCGGCTCGACGCGCCGTAGCCGGGCCGGTCGAACACGATCACTCGAACGTCGAGGCGGTCGTACGACTCCTCGTGTGGATAGCGCGAGTACCGCGATCCGGGTGTGCCCTGAAAGCGCATGAGCGGCCTACCGTCGACAGGCCCGTACTCCCTCCAGGCGAGGGTGCGCCCGTCTCGGAGTGTCAGCCGCCCGTCGCTCATGACGCGAAGCTCTGACGGTAGCGGCGGACGAAGGTCGCCTCCGGAAGCGTCGCGAGAAGAGAGCGCTCGGCTGCGATACGGACGACTGCGCGATCGGCCTTCCCGAGCGTCGACACTCGACGTCCGTCCACGAGCACGCCGGCTTCGACGTCAGCGGAGCGGTTCCACACGATCACGTCCGAGCCGGGCGGAACCACGAGCGGGCGTGCGCGCAGCGAGTGCGCGGCGACATACGTGAGTGCGATCGCCTCGAGGCCCCACATGAGCACCGGGCCGCCATTCGAGAGGTTGTAGGCCGTCGAGCCAGACGGCGTGGAGCAGATGATCCCGTCGCACGGCTGCCGGCCGAGCTCCTCGCCGCCGACAGCGAGCTCGAGCTCGATCATGCGCCCCAGCGACGCGCTCGATACGACGACGTCGTTGACGGCGACGGTGCGGCCGTCCGGATGCTCGAGCTCGAGCGTCGGCAGCTGCACGACGTCGTACTCGCCTGCGAAGACGCGTCCCAGTCCCTCCTCGAGGTCGCGCTTGCCCATCGAGCTCAGGAATCCCACCCGGCCGAAGTTCACGCCGATCACGGGCACGCCGGTCCCGAGGGCGCGTTCGAGCGCGCGCAGCATCGTTCCGTCTCCTCCGAGGACGACTACCAGGTCGGCCGCATGCCCAGCGTCGCTCGCATCGACGCCGTGCTTCTCGGCCTCGTCGGAGGAAAGGACAAGCTCCACCCCGTGCTCCTGCGCCACCGCCTGCAGTCGCGCGAACCCGGCTCCGATCTGGCCGGGTCTGCCGTGCGTGACGACGGCCGCCCGGCCGACGCGCTTACCCGACGGCGTCGGCGATCCAGCGGTCGATGTCATCGGGATTGGGTTCGCCGGGTCGATGCTCGAGGTGGACGAAGAACTCCCGGTTCCCTTTCGGGCCGGGTAGCCCGGAGTCTACGACTCCGGCGGTCACGCCCTCCCAGGCGCGGGCGGCTTCGATGACGCTCTCGAGCACGTTTCGTTGCACAGCGGGATCGCGCACGACCCCTTTCGCCACCTCGCTGCGTCCCGCCTCGAACTGCGGCTTTACGAGGACGAGCGCCTCCCAGCCGGACCGCGCAAGCCGAAGAACGGGCGGAAGCGCCTTCGTCACGCTGATGAACGACACGTCGCAGACCACGAGATCTGGGCAGAACGGGAGCTCGGTCAGCCCGCGCGCGTTCACACGCTCGAGCACGGTCACTCGCGGATCGGAACGCAGCCGAGGATGGAGCTGGCCGTATCCGACGTCGATCGCGACGACGCGCGCGGCGCCGGCCTGGAGCAGACAGTCCGTGAAGCCTCCCGTCGACGCGCCGACGTCGACACAATCGCGTCCCGCGATGTCGACGGGGAGCGCGTCGAGCGCGTGCTGGAGCTTCTCCCCTCCGCGCGAGACGAAGCGCGGCGGTCGCTCCACCTCGAGCACGACGTCGTCAGCGACCTGCTCACCCGGCTTGTCGTGACCTCGGACGAGCCCGGCGAGGACGAGCGCCTGTGCCTGCGAGCGCGACTCGGCCAATCCGCGCTCGACGAGCACTACGTCGAGTCGCTTCTTCACCCGCGCAATGATGACTATGCGGTCAAGCGGCCACGACGCGACGAGCGCCAATGAGCCTCGAGCCGTAGTTCGTCGTCCCCAGCCGCACGACCTCGACGTTCCGTCCGGTCTGCGGCGCGTGCACCATCCTGCCGCGCCCGAGGTAGATGCCGACGTGTCCGAGACCCTCGAAGAAGAGGATGTCGCCCGGCCTCATGCCCGATTCCGCCACGCGGCGCCCGGTGCCGTAGAGCGCGTACGAGTTGTGCGGGAGGTCGATCCCGACGCGGCCGTACGCCCAGCGCACGAGACCGGAGCAGTCGAACCCGGTCTCGGGCGATTCGCCACCCCAGCGGTACGGAACGCCGACCGCGTCGCGCGCGAAGCGAGCCGCTCGCTCGGGGCGCGTGGGCGCCGGTGGCCCGACGATCGGATGCGGCCGGGGATGGCCGTCGTACGTCATCGCCGCAGCCGGCCAGGCGGCGCCCGCGGCCAGCACGGCCGCCGCGAGAGCGGACAGGAGCATGCGGCGGCGGGAAGAGGTGGGCATCGGGAGAGCGAGAGCGGTCCGCACACGGGCGCGAAGAGGGCGCGCCAGGCAGACCTGGTCTGTTCGAGACCGTCACAGGGTAACCAGGGAGCCGGCCGCGTCCATCCCTCGAGGGGTATCCCTCAAACGGTGCGAGCCGCGAGCGCGTCCACGAGCTCTCCGAGGACGCCCGTATCGACGTCGATCGCGTCCAGGCGGCCTCGCGCGCGGTCGGCGACCTGATCTGCGAGCCGGCTCGCGCCCTCGCGCCCGAGGCGCTCCGCGTAGCCGTCGTCGTCGATGACGTCGTCGACGACCTGGAAGAGGAGCCCGACGTCGTCGCCGAACGCGATCCACGCAGCTCGCGCAGCGGACGGGACCTCGGCCACATCGAGGCCGAGCCGAACCGACGCGACGAACAGGCGACCGGTCTTGAGGCGGTGCAGCTCCTCGAGGTCGGCGTCGTCGCCCGTGATGTCGCGGTACTGGCCGCCGATCATGCCGAGGGCCGCCTCGACGAGATCGCGTGCGACGTCGCCGTGCTCGTAACCGAGCGCGAGGCGCACCGCCTCCGCGAGGAGCGCATCGCCCGCGAGCAGCGCGACACCCTCTCCGAACGCGACGTGAGCGCTGGGCCGCCCTCGGCGCTCGTCGTCGTCGTCCAGGGCGGGCAGGTCGTCGTGGACGAGCGAGAACGTGTGGACCAGCTCGACTGCGGCCGCAGCGGGGAGCGCCGCGTCGATCGCCGCGCCGTTCGCCTCGGCCACGGCGAGGCAGAGGATGGGACGGATGCGCTTGCCACCCGACTCGAGCGAATAGCGGAGCGGCTCTTCGAGCCGGCCGAGCTCCGGCGCGAACGAGAGCGAGCCGAGGTACGCCTCGACGGCGTCGCGCAGCTCGTCAGCCCGGCGCATCGGCCAGGTTGCGCGCCCGCGTCAGCTCGGCCTCGATCTGCCGTGCCAGCTCGGCGAGCTCGGAGATGAGATCGACGGCCGCGTCGCCGTCCACGTCGTCGGCCGCCGCGAGCCGCTCGAGGTCCTCCCGCCGCTCGTTCAGCTGCCCGAGCAGCTCCTCGGCGCGGGCGAGCGCGTCGTCGACCGGTGTCAAGCCGCTTCCTCCTCGCGCGCGACGCGAGCGAGGATGCCGTTCACGAGCCGGGCCGCGTCCTCCGTCGCATAGCGCTTCGCAAGAACGACCGCCTCGTTGATCGCGACCTCGCGCGGCACCGTCTCCTCCTCCAGCTCGTACACGCCGATGCGCAGGATATTGCGCTCCAGCGTGCCCAGCCGATCGGCCGGCCAGTCGGGTGACGCCGCGGAGATGCGGTCGTCGAGCGCAGTCGCGCGCCCCGCGACGGCTTCCGCCAGCGACTGCGCGAAGTCGTCGGGCTCGCCCTCGAAGAGAGACGCGAGCTCCTGCCCCGTGAGATCCCACTGGTAGAGGAGGAAGAGCGCCTGGCGGCGCGCCGCCTTTCTGCTCGTCGAGCGGGTCATGCGGCTCCGAGTGACGACAGCGTTCCTTCCAGGTCGCCGAGCGTCGACGTGGAGTAGTCACCGCCGCGGAACTCGGCCGCTGCGAGGACGTCTAGCGCGAGCTCCCGCGTCGTCGGGATGCCCTCGATCACGAGCTCGCGCAGAGCACGCACGGCGCGGGCGATCGCCGCGTCGCGCGTGTCGTCGGAGACGATGACCTTCGCGATCATCGAGTCGTAGTAGGGGACGATCTCGGCCCCCGACTCGACTGCGGTGTCGACGCGAACGCCCGGGCCGAGCGGCGGCACGAATCGCGTCACCGTCCCGGGCGCCGGCAGGAAGCCGCGCGCCGGGTCCTCCGCGTTGATGCGGATCTCGATCGCATGGCCCTTCCGCGAGGCGCGGCCCGTGACGGCGAGCGGCGCCCCGGACGCGATCCGGATCTGCTCGCGCACGATGTCGAGCCCGGTGACGAGCTCGGACACCGGATGCTCGACCTGGAGACGGCAGTTCACCTCGATGAAGTAGAACGCGCCGTCGGGGCCGACGAGGAACTCGAACGTCCCTGCGTTGCGGTAGCCGATGGCCATGCAGGCGCTCGCGACCGTCGACTCCATCGCCTCGCGTGTCTCCGAGTCGAGCGCCGCCGACGGCGACTCCTCGATGAGTTTCTGATGGCGGCGCTGGATCGAGCACTCGCGCTCTCCGAGCGTCAGCACACCGCCCGCCGAGTCGCAGAGCACCTGGATCTCGACGTGCCGAGCGGGTGCGACGAGCTTCTCGACGTAGACGGCGCCGTCGCCGAACGCCGCCTCCGCCTCGGCGCTCGCCGCGGCGAAGGCGGCGTCGAGCTCGCCCTCGGAGGAGACGAGCCGCATGCCCTTCCCCCCGCCTCCGGCCGACGCCTTGAGCAGGACGGGAAAGCCGGCGTCCGCAGCCGCTCGGCGCAGCGCCTCAGGCCCCACCTCCCCGTCCGAGCCCGGAACGAGCGGCACACCCGCGGCGCGCATCGCCTCCTTCGCGCGCACCTTGTCGCCCATCTGCTCGACGACGTCCGCCGTCGGCCCGATGAACACGAGATCGTTGTCGTCGCACGCGCGCACGAACTCGTCGTTCTCGGCGAGGAACCCGTAACCGGGATGGACGGCGTCGCAGTCCGTCGTCTCCGCCGCGGCGACGACGTTCGAGATCCGCAGGTAGCTCTCCGCGGCCGCGGGCGGCCCGATGCACACCGCCTGGTCTGCCATCCGCACGTGCAGCGCGTCGCGGTCGGCCGTGGAGTAGACGGCGACCGCCTCGATCCCGAGCTCGTGCAGCGATCGGATCACGCGCACGGCGATCTCGCCTCGGTTCGCGACCAGCACGCGATCGAACACGGCTGAGGCCTCCTCAGACCGCGGGCGGGGTGAGGACGGGCTCGAGCTCGAACAGGAGCTCGCCGTATTCCACTGCCTGGGCGTTCTCGGCATGGATCGTGCGCACGACGCCGGCGGACTCCGCCTTGAGCTCGTTGAAAAGCTTCATCGCTTCGAGGATGCACAGCACCTGGCCTGGCACCACGGTGTCCCCGATGTCCACGAATGCGGGCGCCCCCGGGCTCGGCGCGCGGTAGAAGACGCCGACCATCGGCGACTCGACACGCACCGTGCCGTCGGCCGGTGCCGGCGCAGGCGGCTGCTCCGTGTCGAAGCTCGTCGCGACGGGCAGCGCGATCGGCGAGACCGGATCGTCGGCTCGCCGGACGGAGACGCGCATGCCCTCGTCTTCGATCTCGATCTCCCCCACGCCCGACTCCTGCACGATCTTCACGAGCTCGCGGATCCGCTCCCCGCGCTCGGCGTCGGCGTCCTCGGCGATGAGCACCGACTCGCGCGAGTTGCGCGCGCGGATCACCTTGAGCAGCTCCTCGGCGTCGGAGCCGAACATCGCGATGAGGACGAGCTCCTCCTCGCTCGCGGCGAGACCCTCCGCCTGCTCGCGCACGTCCTCGGTGGTCACCGGGTCCTCGGTGAGCTGGCCGGGGGGAGTCAGGAGCCCGACCGCGCGCTCGACGGTGGGGTCGACGGGCTCGGGGGTCGCGCCGTAGCCGCCCTGGACGAGCTCGCGAAACTCGTCGATCACCGATCCGTAGCGACGCGCCTCGAGCACGTGCAGGAGCGCCTGCGACGCGAGGATCTGCCCGATCGGCGCCGCGAGCGGCGGCCAACCGGCCTCGGCGCGGACGCGACCGACCTCCTCGAGCACCTCCAGCAGCCGATCCGCGGCGGCGTGCGCGCGAAGGTGCACCTCGAGCGCTGCGACGAGCCCGGCCGGGAGGTCGTACTCTGCGGCGCGAACGGCGATGCGCGGAGCGACGGGCGCGACGGGCTCGTCGCCGATCCACTCGTCGATGACGTCCGCCGCCTCCCAGAGCTTGTCGACGTCGACGCCCGGCGCGTGCCCGAGCCCCTGCAGCGACTCCGCGACCGACTCACCGGAGACGCGATGGAGCGTGAGCGCGAGCGGGTACACCGCTGTCGCAATCAGGTCTGCGCCCGAGTCGACGGCCGCGAGCGCCGACGCGAGCCCGATGCCCGCGGCGCCCTGCACGTAGAAGCCGACCGGGAGGCCACTCGCCTCCCTCAGCCGGACGACGAGCTCCTGTGCTCGGTGCGGCACGAGCGCCCCCGTCGGATCGTTCACGAGGATCCGCGTCGCGCCCAGCTCGGGCAGCTTCCGGGCTTGCTCGACGAGCGCGTCGGTCTCGGTCTCGCCCGTACGGCCCGGGCTGTAGACGAGGCCCGCGTGGAAGGCGCCGCCGGCGCTCGTGATCGCCGCTCCCGCCTCCCGCAGGTTCGAGACGTCGTTCAGCGGATCGTGGAGCCGGAAGACGTCGATCCCGTTCTCGGCGGCGCACGACATGAACCGGCCCACGATGTCGCCGGAGACCGGACGCGAGCCGACGAGGAACCGTCCGCGCAGGGCGATGCCCAGGGGCGTGGACACGCGGCTCTTGATCGCGCGGATTCGCTCCCATGGGCTCTCGACACGGCGGCGCACCGTGGCGTCGAACACGCCTCCGCCGGAGACCTCCAGGCACGCGAAGCCGGCCTGATCGAGGATCTCTGCGACGCGGAGGACCTCCGCCGTCGGCAGCCTGCCCGCGAGCGGCTCCTGCGAGAGGAGCCGGATGGTCGTATCGACGAGCTTGGGCACAGCGAGGGACCTTAGCGAGGCACCGCGGCCGGCGACATCAGGCGCGCGAGATGTACCTGCCCTCGCGTGGATCGACCTTGATGCGCTCGCCCCTGTCCACGAACAGCGGCACCTGCACGACGGCTCCCGTCTCGAGCGTCGCCGGCTTCGTGACGTTCGTGACCGTGTCGCCGCGCACGGCCGGCTCGGTCTCGGTCACCGCCAGCTCGACCGACGCCGGCAGCTGGATCCCGGAAGGCTTGCCGTTGACGGCGAGCATCTGCACGGAGCTCGACGGCGGCAGGAACGCGAGCTCGTCGGCGATGTCCACGCGCGGGAGGCCGAACTGCTCGAACGTCTCCTCGTCCATGAAGTGCGCCTCGGTGCCGTCGTCGTAGAGGTACTGGAGGTTCTTCACCTCGGTGTGGACGCGCGCGAACTTCTCACCGGCGCGGAACGTCCGGTCGACGACGGATCCGGCCTCGAGCGCCTTGAGCTTGGTGCGCACGAAGGCGCCGCCCTTGCCCGGTTTCACGTGCTGGAACTCGACGATGCGCCAGACGGCGCCATCGATCTCGATGTGCATCCCGTTGCGGAACTGGTTCGTGGAGACGGTCTCGGCCATGGCCGCGGGCATTGTAGGGGCGAGGCGGGCCGCGCCCGTGCCTCATTCGACCGGGAGCAGCTCCTTCGTGAACCGCGTCAGCCGCTCGCAGCCGTCGTCGGTCACGACGACGAGATCCTCGATTCGCACGCCCGCTCCCTCGTCCGGCAGATAGATCCCCGGCTCGACGGAGACGACGTTCCCGGCCTCGAGGACGTCCGTCGACTCGGGTCGCAGCGTCGGCGCCTCGTGGATCTGGAGCCCGACCCCATGTCCCATCCCGTGACCGTAGGCCCAGCCGAGGCCTGCCTGCTCGATGCGCGTGCGCGAGGCGGCGTCGGCGTCGCGCCCGTGTATCCCGGGCGTGACCGCGGCGAGGCCGGCGAGCTGTGCCTCGAGACAGAGCGCGTGGAGCTCCTGCAGCCGCTCGGAGACGTCTCCGACGGCGAACGTCCGCGTGCAGTCGGAGCAGTAGCCGTCGAGAACGCAACCGGCGTCGATCGTGACGAGGACGCCGGGCTCGATCGGCACCTTGCCGGGAACCGCGTGCGGTGATGCGGCAGTCGCGCCGGCGGCGACGATCGCCTCGAACGAGACGCCTTCGGCTCCGGCCTCGCGGAAGCTCCGCTCGACCCACCACGCGAGCTCCTGCTCGGTTCGCCCCGTGAACCGCTCGTTCGAGAGCGCCTCGAAGATCTCGTCGGAGAGCGCGCTGGAGCGCCGCATGACGGCGATCTCGGCCTCGTCCTTGACCGCGCGAAGCGCCTCCACCTGGCCGGACGTCGGCTGCGCGTCGACGCCGGCATCGACGAGGGTGCGGTACAGCGCGTGCGAGAGGTTCTGCTCGTCGAAGAGGATTCGCCGCCCCGCGAGCAGCTCGCCGATCGCAGGGATCAGGCCGCGCGCGGTCTCCACAACCTGGAAGCCCTCGAGGGCACGAGCGCGGTTCGCATACCGGAAGTCGGTGTACAGCGTGGCGCTCCCGTGGGGCTCGACGAGGACGGCGGCATTGGAGCTCTGGAGGCCGGTGAGATAGCGGACGTTCGCCTGCCCGCCGAGGACGTACGGCGGCCCCGCGACGAGCAGCGGCTCCTCGAGGAGCGCCGCGAGCCGGGCGATCCGGCTCACTCGTGCCCTCCCACGAGGTACTCGATCGCCTCGCGGTAGCCGTCGGGGCCCTTCCCGATGAAGCGGGCGGCGACGACGTCCTCGAGCACCGAGAACCGGCGCCATTCCTCGCGCTCGTCGACGTTGGAGAGGTGCACCTCGGCGACGGGCACCGTGAAGATCTCGAGCGCATCGCGGATCGCCCACGAGTAGTGCCCCCACGCCCCCGGGTTGACGATCACGCCGTCGGCCCAGTCGTATGCCTCGTGGCACCAGTCGATGAACTCACCCTCGTGATTCGTCTGCCGGCAGCGCACGGTGGACTGGAGCTCGAGCGCCCACTGGTAGATACGCGTCTCGAGCTCGGAGAGTCCGAGACCCCCGTACACCTCGGGATCACGATGCTCGAGCATGTCGAGATTGGCGCCGTTGAGGACGACGATCCGCATCGCCTGACCCTATGCGATGAGGGCATCGAGAGCTGCGCGGATGCGCTGCGGCTCCACCTCGGACGTCAGCCGAGGCTTCCCCGGCGCGTCGAGCAGAATGAGGCGGGGCTCTCCTCCACGTGCCTTCTTGTCTCGCCGCAGCGCCGCCCAGGCGACGTCGCGATCGACCGCTACGGGTATCGGCCGGAGCACGTCCTCGACGGTGCCGGCTTCGTCCTCGAGCCCGGAGATGCGAAGCGCGGCGAGGAGCCCGAGCGCGACCGCCCGGCCGTGCGGAACCCGGTAGCCGGACGCCGTCTCGAGCGCGTGCGCAAACGTGTGACCGAGGTTGAGGTGCGCGCGCTCGGCCCGCTCGTCGGGGTCACGCAGGCAGACCGCGGCCTTGTACGCCGCGCAGCGCCGCACCTGCTCCGCGGTGTCGAGCTCCCACAGCGGCTCGCCGGCGAGCAGGCCCGTCTTCACGACCTCGGCGAGGCCGTTCCGCTGCTCCTCGACGGGGAGCGTTTCGAGGAGCGCAGGGTCGATCACGGTGGCCGTCGGCCAGTGAAAGGCGCCCACGAGGTTCTTCCCCTCCGGGAGGTCGATCCCCACCTTCCCGCCGATCGCAGCGTCCACCTGCCCGACGAGCGTGGACGGCACCGCGACCCAGTCGATCCCACGCATGTAGGTCGCGGCGACGAAGCCTGCGAGGTCCGTCGTCGTGCCGCCACCGAGGGCGACGAGCGTCGAGCCGCGATCGAGCCGGAGCGCTCGCCAGAGACGCTCGGCCTCGGCCGCCGTCTTCTCACCGACGACCAGGGCGGCCGAGACGTCGTCGTACAGCTCGGCGACGCGCGGATCCGCAACGAGCGCGTCGCCCTTCGCGTCGCTGTGGTGAGCGAACCGGATACCGGCTGCCGCGAGGACGGCGTCGTGAACGTCTCCCGCGCTCGCATCGGCCGCCGCGTAGAGCGCCAGGCGCTCGTCGTACAGCGCCCGGAACGCCCGCGGATCGCGAGCGAGCGGACGATCCGTTCCCGAGACGCGGTCCCAGGCCTCCTCGGGCTCGACCTCGAGGTGCACCGTCAGGGCGTGCTCGGCGAGCAGCGCGCGCGTGCGCTCGGACAGAAGAGCGCCGCCTCCGAGCTCGACGACTGCGAGCGGACGCCGCGCGAGCACGTCCGCGGCCGCTTCTGCTTCCAGCTCGCGGAATCCCGCCTCGCCGCGCGTCTCGAACAGCTCACTCACCGACGCCCCGGCCCGCTCCTCCACCACCGCGTCCACGGACACGAACGGCCTGCCGAGCCGCTCGGCGAGTGAGGGGCCAAGCGTCGACTTTCCCGCGCCCATGAACCCGACGAGCGCGAGGTGGCGATCTAGGGCGTGCGCCACGCGATCCGCTCGAGGTACGCGGCGTGCGCACCGATGAAGTCCGCCAAGGCGTCGCCGCCGAACTTCTCGCGCGCGGCGTGCGCGAGCTCCCACGCGACGGCCGCCTCGGCGACGACCGCGAGCGCCTCGACGGCCTGGACGTCGCTGCGCTCGACGAGAGCCTCGCCCGGCTCGCCCGTCTCGAGATCGACCGAGCGGAGCGGGCGCATCAACGTCGGCAGCGGCTTCATCGCCGCCCGGACGACGACGGGCTCGCCGTTGCTCACGCCGGCCTCGAGGCCGCCCGCGCGATTCGTCGCGCGCCGGCGATTCGCCTCGATCTCGTCGTGAGCGTCCGAGCCGCGCGCACGGGCGAGCGCGAAGCCGTCCCCGACCTCGACTCCCTTCACCGCCTGGATGCCCATCAGCGCGGCGGCGAGCCGTGCGTCGAGACGGTCCGACCTCTCCGCGTACGAGCCCAGCCCCGGCGGAGCGCCTTCCGCGGTCACCTCGACGACTCCTCCGAGCGTGTCGCGGTCGGCGCGCGCGGCGTCGGTGGCCTCTCGCCAGCCTGCGTCGTCCTCGATGCCACCGATCTCGACGACTCGGCCGGAGACGGTCACACCGATCACCGCGAGCAGTCCCTTCGCGACCGAGCCCGCAGCCACGTGCAGGGCGGTCTGACGCGCGCTTGCTCGCTCGAACGCGTTGCGAACGTCGTCGTGGCCGAACTTGAGAGCCCCGGCCAGGTCGGCATGGCCCGGGCGGGGCAGCGTGACGGGCGACGTGCCCTTCCCGCTCGGCTCGCCCGTCGGCGGCCACGGGCTCATCCCCCACTCCCAGCTCGCGTGGTCGCGGTTGCGGATGACGAGCGCGAGCGGCGTCCCCAGCGTCACGCCGTGCCGAAGCCCCGCGAGGACGTCGACCTCGTCGGCCTCGAGCTGCTGACGCGGACTGCGCCCGTAGCCCTCGCGCCGACGCGCAAGGTCGCGGTCGATCGCATCCCGATCGAGCCGAAGCCCCGCAGGAAGGCCGGTGACGATCCCGACGAGCGCCGGACCGTGCGACTCGCCTGCGGTCGTGAGCTCGAGCGTCACGTGCCCAAGCCTATGGCGTCCCTCATGACGTCGACCGGGGCCGCGAGCCCCGTCCAGACCTCGAACGCGGCTGCCCCTTGCGCGAGGAGCACCTCCAGGCCGGGCACGACCCGCGCGCCGGCCCGGCGCGCGGCGGTTGCGGTGGCCGTCTCGGGATAGGGCAGGTCGACGAGCGTCTGGCCGGCCTGGACCTCCGCGACGACGGTTTCCCGTTCCGAGGTCGCATTGATCACGAGATCCGCGTCCGCGACCTCTGGCGGCCATGAGCCTCGGCGCGAAAACCGTCGCGCACCTGGGAGGGCCGCGACGAAGGCTGCCGCCGTGCCGCCGTCACCGATCACCGCCGGATGCCGGAATGACAAGCCGCTCAGGATCGCCGTGTCCGTCGACAGCCCCTCGACGCCGCCGTCGCGGACGACGAGCGTGTTCACCGACGGGACGTCGGCCTCGCAGTAGGCGGTGACCGCACGCTTGTGAGGCGTGGTGACGTTCGCGCCGGCGAAGCCGAGCGCGACGAGGCCTCGCACCGCCTTCTCGAGCCCCTCCGGCGGCGTCGGCAACGCGACGTACGCCCAGTCGAGCCCGAGAGCTGCGAACGCGGCGTTGTGCATGCGCGGCGACAGCGAGCGCTCGACCGGCCAGCCGATGATTCCCACGAGCCGTGTCGATCCGGAGAGCTCTCCCACGCCTCGACCGATCGGCCTCAGCAGCCGCCGAATCCGTACTCGAGCGACTTCTGGCAGAACGCGGACTGGCTCGCGGTGAAGAAGTGATGGACGCCGTCGGGCTTGCGGACGAAGTAGAGATAGTCCACGTGCGCGGGACTCGCGGCGGCGCGGATCGACGCGAGCCCGGGATTGGAGATCGGAGTCGGCGGCAGCCCGAGGCGGTTCCGCGTGTTGTACGGATCGTCGCTCGAGAGGTCCGATTCCTTCAGCGGCTCCGTGCCGGGCACGTCCCGGCCGTACCGGATCGTCGCGTCGATGCCGAGCGGCATGCGGTTCCGTAGCCGGTTGTAGATCACGGCCGCGACCAGCCGCCGCTCCTCCGGGGCGACCGTCTCTTTCTCGATCATCGAGGCGATGATGAGGACGTCGTACGGCGTGAGGTTCTTCGAGCGCGCGTAGCGGAGATCGACCTTGCGCCAGTTCCGCCGGAAAGCCCTGAGCTGGTCGCGGACCAGCCGTGCCGACGACGTCAGCTTCGTGAACTCGTACGTCGCCGGGAAGAGGAAGCCCTCGATCGAGCTCAACTTCCAGTCCTTGCGGAACTCGGCAGGCGGCACGGCCGCGCCGCTCGCTTGCAGGTAGCCCGTCTTCGTGAGCCGCGGAGTCACGCTGCGCTTGTCGATCGCGATCTCTCGCACGGCCGCGACGCGATCGGCCATGTCTCGACGCGTGAAGCCCTCGGGGAAGATGATGCGCAGGCGCGCCAGCGGAGCGGTCGTCTCGACCGCAGGCGCGGCATCGTCGCCCATGCACCCGGCCAGGGCCGCCGCACCCAGGACTGCCGCGCACGCGAGGAGTGCCGGTCTCATTGCCCGCTCGCATGACGCAGATAGCTCTCGAGCAGGTGCGCGGCGGCACGCGCATCCTCGTCGGCGCCGCCACCCTCTCGGGCGGCGATCGCGGTCGTGAAGCGCTCGTCGTAGGTCTCGACGGGAACGTCGACGACGCCCCGGAGCGCGTCGACGAACGCCTCCGTCTCGCGCGCCTGCGCGCCGTGCTCGCCACGCAGCGTCAACGGCAGCCCGACGAGCACGCGCTCGACCGCGTGCTCACGCACCAGCGTCGCAACCTCGGAGAGCCCGTCCACCGACGCCGCACGTGCCACCACACCGACAGGTCGCGCGATGGTTCCCGTCGCATCCGAGACGGCGACGCCGGTGCGCGCGGCGCCGTAGTCCAGCGCGAGCACCCTCACAGTACGGCGACGATGAGGCGTTCGGCCGCCGCGAGAGCATCGGGCAGCTTGGCGGGATCCTTCCCACCGGCGCGCGCCATCGTCGGCCTCCCCCCACCGCCGCCGCCCACGATCGCGGCTGCCTCTCGAAGCACGTCCGACGCGCTCACCCGCTCGGCGACGGACTCGTCGAAGTTGGCGACGAGATGCACCTTCCCGTCCTCGCTCGACCCGAGCACGACTGCCGCCGGAGCGTGGCGCTGCTTGTAGCGGTCGGACAGCTCGAGCAGCTCGTCCGCGTCGAGGCCGTCGACCGGCTGGACGATGACATTCACGCCGCCTTCCGCGCGGATCTCCGGCTCGGGAACCGCAACGCGCTCGGCGGAGACGGGAGCTGCCTTCGGCCCTTTGCGAAGGTTGTCGAGCTCGACCCGGAGGACGGCGAGCTCACGTGCCCGCTCGTCGAGGACGGACCAGGCAGCACCTGACGTGACCGCCTCGACCCGACGAACGCCGGCGCCGACAGAGCTCTCCGACAGAAGGACGAACGGACCGATCTCGGCACTCGATGCGACGTGCGTCCCGCCGCACAGCTCGAGCGAGTAGCCGGGCACCTCGACGACGCGAACGATGTCCCCGTACTTCTCCCCGAAGAGCATCGTCGCGCCCAGCCGCCGCGCCTCGTCGATCGTCGTCTCGAAGACGTGCACCGGCCGGTTCTCGAACACGAGCTCGTTGACACGACGCTCGACCTCCTCTCGCTGCTCCGCCGTGAGCGCGCTCGAGTGCGTGAAGTCGAAGCGGAGCTTGTCGGGCCTCACCGCGGAGCCGGCCTGCCGCACCTGCTCGCCGAGCACCTCTCGCAGCGCCTGCTGCAGGAGATGCGTGCCGGTGTGGTTCGCCATGGTCGGAAACCGCACGGCCCACGGCACGCGCGCGCGAACCCGATCACCCGGGGCGAAGCCCGACCCGCGGACGAGGAGCGCCTGATCGCCCTCGAGGCGGTAAGCCTCGACGAGCTCGGCGACCGCGCCGGAGCCGTCGTCGAGCTCGATCGTGCCGGCGTCCGTGACCTGTCCGCCGCCGGCCGGATAGAAGGGCGACTCGCGCAGCTTGGCGAGGAAGTGGCGGTCGTCCACGACCTCGAGGGCGCCGATCTGCGTGATGACGTCGGTCTTCGTGTAGCCGACGAACTCGGTCGTGAAGTCGGCCGCGCGCGCGAAGTCGGCGGCGCGCTGAAGCTCACTCGAGCCGCCGGCGCGCGAGACGTCGCGATGCCGGTCCATCTCGATGCGATACGCGTCCACGTCGACCGCCTGGCCCCGCTCCTCAGCGAGCTCGACCGTGAGCTCGAGCGGAAAGCCGTACGTCGCGGCGAGCGTGAAGGCCTGCTCACCCGAGATCGGCTCCTCGGAGCCGATCTCGTCGAAGAGCTTGAGCCCACGTTCGAGCGTCTCGAGGAACCGATCCTCCTCGAGCCGGAGCACGCGTCCGATCTCGTCGGCGCGCTCGGAAAGCTCGGGATAGGCGTCGGCCATCTGCTCGACGACCACGCGCGAGAGGCGATGCACGTCGTGGAGCCCGATCCGCTGCGCCTGCTGCACGGCGCGACGGATGATGCGGCGCAGGACGTACCCGCGCCCCTCGTTCGAGGGCGTCACGCCGTCGCCGACCAGGAACGTCATCCCTCGCCCGTGGTCGGCCATGATCCGATGCGCCTTCGTTGCCGCGGGCGAGTCGCCGTACGCGACGCCCGACTCTGCCGCGATCCAGTTCATGATCTGGCGATAGCCGTCGGTGTCGTACACGGACCTGACGTCCTGGAGGATCGCCGCGCCGCGCTCGAGGCCGAGGCCGGTGTCGATGTTCTCCTTCGGTAGCGGCGTCAGCGTGCCGTCCGCATGCTGCTCGTACGCCATGAAGACGAGGTTCCAGAACTCGAGGAAGCGATCGCAGCGGCTGCACGCCGGCGCGCAGTCCGGCTCGCCGCAACCGTGCTCCTCTCCCCAATCCCAGTAGATCTCCGAGTCCGGCCCGCACGGCCCGGGGCCGCCGACGGACCAGAAGTTCTCCGACGTGGGCAAGGGCACGATTCGCTCGACGGGCATGCCGGATCGCTGCCACAGCTCGATGGCGACCTCGTCGGGCCCGAGCTTGAGCCGGGGATCGCCCGCGTGCACGGTCACCCAGACCCGGTCCCAGTCGAGCTTCATGTGCTCGCGCACGAACTCGGTCGCGAACGAGATCGCGCCTTCCTTGAAGTACTGGCCGAACGAGAAGTTGCCGAGCATCTCGAAGAACGTGAGGTGATGCCCGTCGAGGCCGACCTCGTCGATGTCGACGGTGCGGAAGCTCTTCTGCGCGAGAGTCGTGAGGAGCGCGGGCGGCGGCTCCTGGCCGAGGAAGAAGGGCATCTGCGGCTGCATTCCCGCCGTGACGAGGAGCGTCGAGTCGTCGCCGGCGCGCGGGACGAGCGAGTACGACGGGCAGCGGAGATGGCCCCGTTCCTCGAAGAACGAGAGGAAGCCCTCACGTAGCTCGGCGGTCGTGCGCATCACGGGATTCTACGAGCGAGGTCGCGTGCAGCCGGACGCGGCTATAGCGCGGGAGGCGAGTCTTCCGACGCCGCCCCGCCCGCTGTGCGAAGCTCGTCGTCGAGCTCGCTCTCGCGGCGCGCGGCCGCATCCTTGGCCACACGAACCGCTTCGCCCGCATCGCGTCGCGCGCGGAACGCCGACACGCCGTGCGACAGCCCGGAGGCGAAGCCGCTGACCTTCTTCACGGGCGTCGTGATCGCGGTCGAGACCGCGCGGACCGCCGTATCGGCGCTGTCGGCCATCGACACCGCGCTGTCCGTCACCGTGTCGAGCTTGTCGAGCTGGTCGTTCACGCGATCGACGGTTCCGCCGGCCTTGACGACGACCGGCAGCGCGTCGCGCTCGGCGCCCTTGATGAACGACGAGAGCCGGCCGAACGTGCCTCCCATGCGGACGAACAGGTAGAGGAGCCCGGCGCCGCTCGCGACGAAGAACGCCGCCAGGGCGTAGTCGAGGATGTCGCCGGCGGATGTCGCGAGGAGGCTCACGGGCGGCAATCCTAGTCGCTCGGTTCAGGCGGCGTCCGTGATCGCGCCTGCGCCGACCACGGCATCGTCGTCGTACAGGACCGCGAACTGACCGCGCGCGACGCCGAACACGGGCTCGGCGAGCTCGAGCGCGAAGCCCTGGGCCGTCTCGGTGACGGTCGTGGCGACGGCCCCCGAGCGGTAGCGCACCTTCACCTCGGCGTCGGCGACGGGGACGTGCAGGCGGCCCCGAGCCTCGATCGACGTCGTCGCGAGGCGCTCACGCGCGCCCACCGTCACGGTGTTCGTCGCGGCGTCCGTGCGCAGGACGTAGAGCGGGCGGGATCCGCTCAGGCCGAGCCCGCGGCGCTGGCCCGGCGTGAACCTCCAGTGCCCGTCGTGGGCGCCCAGCGACGCGCCGTCCTCCCCGACGATCGCGCCCGCGCTCACGTGCAGCCCCTGTCGCTCGAGGAACGCGCGGTAGTCGTCCCCGCCGAGGAAGCACGCCTCCTGGCTCTCTGTCCGACGCGCCGCCCCCAGCCCCGCCTCCAGGGCCTCCGCACGCGTCGCGGCCTTCGTCTGCTCGCCGAGCGGGAACCGCACGTGCTCGAGGAGCGCGGGATCGACGGCTGCGAGCATGTAGGACTGGTCCTTGTGCGCGTCGACCGCACGCGCGACGAGCCGGAGACCGTCCCGCTCGACGATGCGCGCGTAGTG
Organism: uncultured Gaiellaceae bacterium; assembly: GCA_963763465.1. Classification (GTDB taxonomy): domain Bacteria; phylum Actinomycetota; class Thermoleophilia; order Gaiellales; family Gaiellaceae; genus GMQP-bins7. The sequence goes on from CAVXOS010000010.1 coordinate 83,654, forward strand.
GCCCGTCCACAGCTCGTCTGCCCCGGCCCGCCGTGCGAATGCGACGAGCTCGTCGAACCGAAACGCCCCGTTGCAGCGCATGCACGGATTCGGTGTCTCCCCCGCTTCGTACGCCCGCGTGAACGGATCGACGATCGTCTGCTTGAACTCTTCCCGCAGGTCGAGCGTCACATGCGGCAGCCCGCGCTCGTGACACGCCGCCCGCGCCGCTGCGACCGCGGCCGGCGAGCAGCACGCGCGCTCGGTGTCCGGCGCAGCCGGGTCCTGCCAGAGCCGCAGCGTCACGCCGACCGCTTTCGGCCCGGCGCGGACGAGCGCCACGGCGCTGTCGACGCCTCCGCTCATCGCGACGACCACGCGCCCGGGACGGGGTGTCGCCGTGAACGCCGTGCCGAGCGCGGAGGCGAGGGCCTCGACCGCGAGCGGATCCCCGCCGACCGCGGCCGCCTCGACGAGCGTCAAGCCGTCGAGCGACCGGTCGAGGCCCGGCGCATCGGCAGCGACGATCGTCTCGCCTTCGACCTCGAGCCGGACCGCAGCCCATGCCTCGCCGCGGGTCGCGTCTCCGAAGACCTCGTGCTCATCGGACCAGGCTAGCGGACCGACAGCGTCGCGATCCGGTCGCGAAGCGACCGGCTTCAGGGATCTTCGCGCGACCGGAAAGCCGGCGCTAGCCGGTTTCCGGTCTTGCGCAGTACAAGGAAGTGCTCCACCCTGCCGATGAATCCACGGCCGTTGCGAACCTGGCGTAGCCAGGTGGGTGCCGTGCGGAGCGTCGGCAACGCCTAGCTCCGACGCCGGCTCCCTTTACGTGTCTGTTGGTTCACGTAGAGGCCGTGGCCACGCACAGGGTCGAGCAGAGGCATCCTAGTGCACTCAGCCGGAGCCGCTCGTGGCGAAGCGCCACTCGAGCTCGACCGTCCCGTCGATCCCGAGCTTCTGCGCGAGCGCCTCCGTCACCTCGAGCTGGCGTCCGGGCTCGACGAGCGCGTTGTCGATCACCTCGCTGAGCACCTGCTTGTCGCCCGACCGAAGGATCACCTTCGCCCCGCAGGGCAGCACGGGATGCGTGACGCCGAGCGACTGGGGTGCGAGCACCTGGCCGCACGTCGTGCGCTGGGCGTCTCCCGTCGCACCACGCGAGCCCGCGAACGCGACGTTCCAGCCGGCAGGGGCCGGAGCGCTCGTGAGCGCGGCCGCCCCGGCATCGGCCCCCTGCTGCGCGACGATCGCCATCGCGCCGACGGCCGCGAGCAGCGCGACCGAGCCGAGCACGGCGAGTCGTTGCGCGAGCGACGGCGACACGCGCACTAGTGTGGCTGACGGCGCGGCTACGTGGACGGGTCGAGGAGTCGGATGCCGAGCTCGCGCAGCTGCTCGCCGGGGACCGCGGACGGTGCGCCGGTGAGTGGATCCGAGCCGCTCGCCACCTTCGGGAAGGCGATGACCTGACGGATGTTCGGCTCGCCCGCCATCAGCGCGACGAAGCGCTCGATGCCCATGGCAAAGCCGCCATGGGGAGGCGCGCCCATCGCCAGCGCCTCGAGCAGGAACGCGAACTTCTCGTGCGCCTCGTCGGCGCTCATCCCCATCGTCCTGAAGACGTCCCCCTGAATGTCGGGGCGATGGATCCGAATCGAGCCCGAGCCGAGCTCCCACCCGTTCCAGATCAGGTCGTAGTGCTGGCTCAGCGCGTTTCCGGGGTCGCCGGCGACTCGCTCCTCGTGACCCGCGATGGGAGCCGTGAACGGGTGATGGAGGAACGTCCAGTTGCCCGTCTCCTCGTCGCGCTCGAAGAGCGGGAAGTCGATCACCCAGTGAAAGAGATCGTCGTCGGACGCGAGCCCGAGCTCACGATCGAGATGGATCCGGAGGCCGCCGAGCACCCGGGAGACCGTCGCCTCGTCGCCGGCTGCGAACAGGACTGTCGAGCCCGAGTCGCTGCGAAAGGCCTCCAGCTCCCGCTCCGAGAGGAACTTGGCGATCGGCGAGCGCACGTCGTCGCCGTCGCGGACGAGGTACGCGAGACCCTTGGCCCCCCACTCCTTCGCGACCTCCTCGAGCCGCTGCAGCTCCGTCCGCGAGAACGCACGCGGCGCGACGAGGAAGCGCACCGTCTCCGCCCCTGCGAAGACGCCGAACTCGGAGCCCCGCGTGACCTCGGTCGCATCCTGGATCTCGAGCCCGTAGCGCAGGTCCGGCTTGTCGGTGCCGTACCGCGCAAGCGCCTCCGCGTACGTCAGGCGCGGAAACGGCCGGGGCGGCGCGTCGCGCCCGAGTGCCGCGAACGCGTTGACGACGACCTGCTCGAGCACGTCGAGCACGTCCTCGCGCTCGACGAACGCCAGCTCGAGGTCGAGCTGGCGGAACTCGAACTGGCGGTCGGCCCGCAAGTCCTCGTCGCGCCAGCAGGTCGCGATCTGGTAGTAGCGGTCGAGCCCGCCGATCATGCAGAGCTGCTTGAAGAGCTGCGGCGACTGCGCGAGCGCGAAAAAACGGCCCGGCTGCAGGCGCACCGGCACGACGAAGTCGCGGGCGCCCTCCGGCGTCCCGCGCGTCATGCTCGGCGTCCAGACGTCGATGAAGCCGAGACCGTCCATCGTCTGCCGGATCGAGGAGATGACGGAGTGCGACATGCGCATGCTCCGCTGCATCCGGTCGCTACGCAGATCGAGCCAGCGGTAACGGAGCCGGAGTGTCTCGTCGACACCCTCCTCGTCGAGCTGGAACGGGAGTGGCGTCGAGCGCGAGACGATCTCCAGCTCGTCGACCTGCAGCTCCACCTCGCCGGTCGGCATCGCCGCGTTCACCGTCTCGGGCGAGCGCGCGACGACCTCACCGCGGGCACGGAGCACGAACTCGTTGCGGATCTCCTTCGCGAGCTCGGACGCAGCGGCGGAGCGCTCCGGGTTGATCACGAGCTGCGTCACGCCGGTGTGGTCGCGCAGGTCGACGAAGACGAGCCCGCCGTGATCCCGCCGGCGCGCGGCCCAGCCGGAGAGGGTGAGCACGTCGCCGACGTGCGCCGAGCGCGGCTCGCCGCACATGAGATCGCGCCAGGTCATCCGGACAGTCTGTCGAGAAGCTCGTCGTGCGAGACGGTGACGTCGGCGCTGCCCGGGCGGCGAATCGTCGCGTCGTCGTGACCGACGACGACGGTGACATCGGCCGCGACGCGGCCGGCCTGCGTCAGCTGGCCTTTGAGCGAGCGGCCCGCGTAGTCGGTGTCGCTCGCGATCCCGCGCCGGCGAAGCTCGGCCAACCAGGCCGCAACATGCTCGCGCGGCGCGCCTGCGTCGAACGCGATGAAGACGTCCGTGGAGGGAGGCTGCGCCTCGCCGACGCCCTCCTGCTCCAGTGCCAGGATCAGGCGCTCGATCCCGGCTCCGAAGCCGACTCCCGGAGTCGGAGGGCCGCCGATCTCCTCCACGAGGTAGTCGTAGCGGCCACCGCCCGCGAGTGTCGCGTTCTCGTTGCCGAGCGGCCCGACGAACTCCCAGGTGGTGCGCGAGTAGTAGTCGAGCCCGCGCACGAGCGTCGGAACGATGCGGTACTCGACGCCCACGGCATCGAGATCGCGCCGGACGACGGCGAAGCGCTCGCCGCACGCGGCGCACAGGGAGTCGCCGATCTTCGGCGCCTCGTCCAGCGCGGCGCGGGCCGACTCCGGCTTCGCGTCGTAGTTGTCGAAGACGCGCAGCGGGCTCGTCGCGGCCTTCTCGCGCGTCGGCTCGTCGAGGCGCGCGGCATTCACCTCGAGCCAGCTTCCTAGGGCCTCGAGATACGCCGGGCGGCACTCGCGACAGCCGATCGAGTTGAGGTCGAGGTGGTACTGCGTCAGGCCGAGGCGGTGGAGCAGGGCGTCGTAGAGCTGGATGAGCTCGGCGTCGACCGACGGATCGTCGCTGCCGATCGCCTCGACAGACGCCTGCCAGTGCTCGCGGTGTCGACCACGGCCGGGCGCGCCGTAGCGATACATGCTCGCGATGGTGAAGAGCTTGGCCGGCTGCGGCTCGCGGTGGAAGCCGTGCTCGACGTACGCGCGGCAGATCGGCGCTGTCGCCTCCGGGCGCAGCGTGAGCGACCGCTCCGAGCGATCCGTGAACGTGTACATCTCCTTCTGCACGACGTCCGAGCCCGAACCGGAGGTCCGTTCGAAGAGCGCGGTGTCCTCGAAGACCGGCGTCTGAATCGCGCGGTAGCCATAGAGGCCGCACAGGCGCTCGATCTCAGACGTGACCCGCGTCCACAGCGGCTGCTCGGACGGGACGACGTCGTGCGTGCCGCGCGGTCGCTCGATTCGCGCCTCGCGGCTCACTCGACCCGCTCCGCGCGCAGATCGGCGAGGAACGGGTTTTGCGCGAGCTCCGCGCCGAGCGTCGTGATCGGCCCGTGGCCGGGGTACACGGTCGTCTCGGGCGGCAGCGTGTCGACGAGCGTGCGGATCGATCCGAGCAGGGTGTCCCAGTCCGCGCCCGGGAGGTCCGTGCGGCCGACCGACCCCGCGAAGAGCACGTCGCCCGAGAAGAGCGCGCCCTCTGCGTAGTACGCGACGTGAGCCGGCGAGTGGCCGGGGACGGGCAGGACGTCGAACGCGATGCCTGCGACCTCGAGCACCTCGCCACCGACGAGCACGACCTCGGGCGCATGCGCTCGAAGCGTGAGCCCCACCGGAGTGACGCCCTGCGGGCTCTCGAGCAGCATGCGCTCGCCCTCGGGCATGTGCACGGGCGCGCCCGTCCCCTCCGCGAGGTCGGCGACTCCTAGGAGATGGTCGAAGTGGCCGTGCGTCACGAGGATCCCCGCGCAGCGCGCGCCGAGCCGCGCCAGCGTCAGCCTGATCTCGGTCGCATCACCGCTCGGATCGACGACGACGGCCTCGCTCGAGCCCGTCTCGGCCCGCACGATGTAGCAGTTCGTCCCGATCGGTCCGAGCGAGAGCTGATCGACGCGAAGCGCCACGATGGCCGCCGTCAGCTCCCGCGCCGTCCGTCGGACTGCTGACGCGCAGCCCGGCGCTGGGCCGAGCGATAGAAGAAGCGATCGAGGAAGTAGCTGAACGGGATGAAGATCGCGACGATCAGCAGGGTCTGCGTGAACTTGGTCGCCATGGGCTGCTCGGGCGAGAGCAGGAGGACGGTCCCGAACATGATCGGCGCGAAGATGGCCCCGCGCTTGAACGTGCGCTGCCAGGACGGAGCCTGCGGGTCGCGCCGCGGAGTGCGCGTCCGCTCGATGCGCTTCTCGGCCGACGCGCTGTCCGGCTCGACCTCGTTGCCTTCGTCGTCGACCCACACGTAGTCGTGGCGATGCTCCTTCGCGCGGCGGCGTCGCTGCTTCTTCGTGGCCATCGGGTCGATTATGCCGAGGGACTCCAGGCGATCTCCCCGCCTGCGATCACGGTGTGCACGACGGCGCCACCGAGGTGATAGGCGAGATGCCGCCAGTCCTCGGCAGCGAGGAGCACGATGTCGGCGTCGTACCCCGGAGCAAGCCTGCCCTTACGATCGGCCCTCGCGAGGACGTGCGCCGCGTTCACCGTGCAGGCGGCGAGTGCTTCCTCCGGAGCGAGCGACAGCTGCATCGCCGCGAGCGAGCACGCGAGCGGGAGGCTCTCGCAGAACGCGCTCCCCGGATTGAAGTCCGTCGCGAGCGCGACCGCGGCCCCGGCGTCGACGAGCGCGCGCCCGGGCGGCATCGGCCGTCCGAGGAACAGGGCGCTCGCAGGCAGGAGCACCCCGGTCACGTCACTCCCGGCGAGAGCGGCCACGCCGGCCGGCCCGGTGGCCTCGAGGTGGTCGACCGACCGCGCGCCCAGCTCGATCGCGAGCTCGATCGCGCCCGACTCGGTGAACTGGTCTCCGTGCAGCCGAAGCGCGAGCCCGGCGTCAGCGCACGCCGTCAGGTAGCGGCGAGCCTGCTCCGCGTCGAATGCCCCGCGCTCGAGGAAGACGTCGGCGGCCTCGGCGATCCGTGCCGCCTCGGGAAGCACGTCCGCCAGGAGGAAGTCGACATATGCGTCGCCTCCGTCCTCGGCGCGCTCCGGCGGGACGGTGTGCGCTCCGAGCCAGGTCGCGGCCCCGCCGGCGTCGCGGATCGCGCGCAGCTGCGCGAGCTCGGTCTCGCGATCGAGCCCGTACCCGGACTTCGCCTCGAACGTCGTCGTCCCGGCGCGTGTCATCCAGCCGACATGCCGCGCGAGGGCCTCCGCGAGCCCGGACGGGCCGGCCGCACGCGTCGCGCGAACGGTCGAGAGGATCCCGCCGCCGCGCGCGTGGAGCTCCTCGTACGTCGCGCCGCCGGCACGCAGCGAGAACTCGTCGACGCGATCGCCCGCGAAGCACGCGTGGGTGTGGCAGTCGACGAGCCCGGGGATCGCCGACAGCCCGCGACCGTCGATCTCCTCGACGTCGCCCTCGAGCGGCCCCAGATCGCGCATCCGGCCGACCGCGTCGATCCGTCCGTCTTCGCAAAGCAGGTAGGCCTCGCGGATCACCGTGACATCGCGCAGCGCCGCACCCCGGAGCGGCGCGTCGGTCCCGGCCGGGCTGGCGACCTCCGCGAGGTCGCGGACGAGGAGCCGCGCCTTGTCCCTCGTGCCCGGGCTCACGTGCCGCCTGCGACGGACGGAAGGTCCATCGCGTACTCGCGCGCCGCGGCGAGCGCCTCGTCATAGCCCGCGTCGGCGTGGCGCACGACGCCCATGCCCGGATCGGTCGTGAGCACGCGCTCCAGTCGCTCGGCTGCCGCGTCGGTGCCGTCGGCGAGAACGACCATGCCTGCGTGAATCGAGTTGCCGATCCCGACGCCACCGCCGTGGTGCACGCTCACCCAGGTCGCGCCGGCCGCGACGTTGACGAGCGCGTTCAGGATCGGCCAGTCGGCGATCGCGTCCGATCCATCGCGCATGGCCTCGGTCTCCCGGTACGGCGACGCCACGGAGCCCGCATCCAGGTGATCGCGACCGATCACCACGGGGGCGGACACCGCGCCCGAGCGGACGAGCTCGTTGATCGCGAGGCCCGCCTTCGCCCGATCGCCGTAGCCGAGCCAGCAGATCCGAGCCGGAAGCCCCTGGAACGCGACGCGCGCCGGAGCAAGCTCGAGCCAGCGCCGAAGGAGCGCGTCGTCCGGAAAGAGCACGCCGAGCTCACGATCGATGGCCTCGATGTCGGTCGTCTCGCCCGACAGCGCCGCCCAGCGAAACGGCCCGATCCCTCGACAGAACAGCGGCCTGATGTACGCCGGGACGAATCCCGGATATGAGAAGGCATCCGTCAGGCCCGCATCACGAGCCTCCCCTCGGAGGTTGTTGCCGTAATCGAAAACGTAGCAGCCTGCGCGGACGAGCTCGGTCATGGCGCGGACGTGCGCCACGATCGACTCGCGCGCCATCCGGATGTACCCGTCGGGGTCGCGTTCGCGGAGCGCTGCGGCTTCCTCGAAGGGCACCTCGGCCGGCACGTATCCCGTGAGGGGATCGTGCGCGGCCGTCTGATCGGTGACGAGGTCGAAATGCTCGCCTCTCGCCGCGAGCTCGGGGAAGACGACGGCCGCGTTGCCGAGCAGGCCCACCGACAGCGCGTGACCCTCGCGCGCCGCGGCCCGGACGCGGGCGAGCGCATCGTCGAGCGAGCCGGCAACCTCGTCGAGATAGCGGGTCCGGAGGCGCCGCTCGATCCGGCTCGGATCGACCTCGACGCAGAGGATCGACGCTCCGGCCATGGTCGCGGCCAGCGGCTGGGCGCCGCCCATCCCGCCGAGCCCGGCCGTGAGGATCGTCCTCCCGCTCAGGTCCGCCGTCCCGAAGTGCTGCTCGCCCGCGGCAGCGAAGGTCTGGTACGTGCCCTGGAGAATGCCCTGCGTTCCGATGTAGATCCAGCTGCCCGCGGTCATCTGGCCGAACATCGTCAGGCCCTCGGCCTCGAGCCGGCGGAACTCGTCCCACGTCGCCCAGCGGGGGACGAGCAGCGAGTTCGCGATCAGCACGCGCGGCGCCCATTCCCCCGTCCGGAAGACCGCGACCGGCTTGCCGCTCTGGACGAGGAGCGTCTCGTCCGCGCGGAGCCGCAGCAGAGCGCGCACGATGTCCTTGAGTGCCTGGTGGTTGCGCGCAGCCTTCCCGGAGCCTCCGTAGACGACGAGGCGCTCCGGATGCTCCGCGACGTCGGGATCGAGGTTGTTGAGGAGCATGCGCAGCGGCGCCTCCGTCTGCCAGGAGAGCGCGTTCAGCGCCCGACCTCGCGGAGCGCGTACCGCGCGCAGATCGCCGCAGAGTGCCTCGACCGCGGCGTCCGTCATGCGAGCGCGCCGACCTCGGACTCCGCCGCGGCGAGGATCTGCCCCGACCGAATCGCGTCGGCGACCAGCTCGATCTCCGCGCTCAGCGACCGATCCTCGACGAGCCTGGGCGAGAGCGTGCGCACCGCGTCGTGAACTGCCCGTACGCCGTCGCCAGGCTGGAGCGGCGCGAGGAACTCGACCGCCTGCGCGCCGGCGAGAAGCTCGATCGCGAGCGCATGCTCGGCGTTGTCGAGCACGCGGAGCGCCTTCAAGCCCGCCGCGTTCCCCATCGACACGTGATCCTCCTGTCCGGCGCTCGTCGGGATCGAGTCCACGCTCGCGGGGTGCGCGAGCACCTTGTTCTCGGAGACGAGCGCCGCGGCGACGTACTGCGGGATCATGAACCCGGAGTTGAGCCCGCCTTCCTCGACGAGGAACGGGGGAAGACCCTCGGACAGCGTCGGGTTGACCATCCGCTCGATACGCCGCTCGGAGATGCTCGCGAGCTCGGAGACCGCCATCGCGAGCGCGTCGAGGGCGAAGGCGAGCGGCTGGCCATGGAAGTTCCCCGCCGAGACGATCAGGCCGTCCTCGACGAGCACGAGGGGGTTGTCGGTCGCGGCGTTGAGCTCGACGGCGACCGTCGCTTCGACGTAGTCGATGAGGTCGCGGCTCGCCCCGTGCACCTGCGGCGCGCAGCGCAGCGAGTACGCGTCCTGCACCCTGCCGCACCAGCGGTGCGACTCGATGATCGCCGAGCCGTCGAGGAGACGCCAGACGTTCGCCGCCGCCTCCTGCTGGCCCTTGAGCGGGCGGGCGCGATGGACGGCGGGCAGGAAGCTCGTCCTCGAGCCCTGGAGCGACTCGACCGAGAGCGCGCAGGCCAGGTCGGCCGTGGCGGCCAGGCGACGCGCTCTCACGACGCCGAGCGCGGCCATCGCCGCCATGAACTGTGTCCCGTTGACCAGCGAGAGCCCCTCCTTGCTCGCGAGGGAAATCGGCTCGAGCCCGACCGCGCGCAGCGCCTCCGCGCCGCCGAGGAGCTCGCCGTCGACCCTCGCCTGCCCCTCGCCGACCAGCGGAAGCGCGAGATGGGCGAGTGGCGCGAGGTCCCCGCTGGCGCCGACCGAGCCACGCGCCGGCACGTGCGGGAGCACGCCCCTGTTCAGGCACTCGAGCAGCAGCTCGACGGTCACGATCCGCGCCCCGGAGAACCCCTTCGCAAGCGCGTTCGCGCGCAGGAGCATGGCCGCGCGCACGACGTCGTCCGGGTACGGCTCGCCGACTCCGCACGCATGGCTTCGCAGGAGACGAAGCTGCAGCTCCTCCCCCAGCTCCTCCGGAATGTGCGCCGAGACGAATCGGCCGAAGCCGGTGTTCACGCCGTAGGTGTGCTCGCCGCGGACGCCGTCGACGAGCTCGCGGGCAGAGCGCATCCGCGCTCTCGCGGAGTCGCCGAGCTCGGCCTTCTCCCCCTCCACCGCGACCGCCCACACCTCCGGGAGGGTGAGGTCCTCCCCGGTCAGGACGATCGTGTCGGCCACTCCGCGAGTCTAGAGCGGAGCACCCGCTCGAGCACCTGCGACGAGCTCACGCCAGGAAGCTCCGCACCGGCCCGGGCAGCAGCGTCCACCACCCGCTCCGGGACGAGCCCGACGAGCTCGCCGCCGCTGACCGAGACGCCGTGGGCAGCGGCCTCTCGCCGCACGCGCTCGACGACCTCGTGCAGTGGCGCCGCACCGACGTCGATGACGTTCATGCTGACCTGGGCCCGGCCAGAGCCGGGCAGGTGGAGCCCGATCGCCTGCACGCCTCGCATTCCTCCGCCGGACTCTCGAACTGAAGCCGCCACGGCCCGGGCGATCCGGACGTCCTCCGTCGCGAGCTCGAGGTTGTAGGCGACGAGCGCGTGCCGAGCCCCGACGAGCACGGCTCCCGACCGGGGGTCGATCTCGCGGGGACCTTCGTCCGGGACGAGCTCCCGCGAGTCGACGCGGTGGCGGAGCTCGTCGAGACCCCCACGCCGGAAGTACGCCGGCCGTCGCCCCTGCCCCACCTCGCCGTAGAGAAAGACGGGAAGCCGAAGCTCCCCTCCCACCCGCGCGGCCACGCTGCGGGCTGCCGCTTTCGCCCGCTCCATCGACCCGGGAGCGAGCGGTACGAGAGGGACGACGTCTACCGCTCCGACGCGTGGGTGGACACCGACGTGCTCGCGGAGATCGATGCGCTCGACGGCAGCGGCGACCCCCGCCAGGAGCGACTCGACCAGGTCGTGCTCCTCGGCCGCGAGCGTGAAGACCGAGCGGTTGTGGTCGGGGTCCGAGTGCGTGTCCAGCAGGAGCGCGCTCCGGCCGAACGCCGCGCCGATCGCCGAGACGACCTCGGCTCTTCGCCCCTCGGACGCGTTGGGCACGGCCTCGAGCACGATCCGTACCCTACGAAGCCGTGCCCGACGAGGAGCCACGAAGCACGGAGGACAGCGGCTGGCGCACGTTCGTGCGCCTCCTCGGCTTCCTGCGCCCGTACCGAGCGTCGCTCGTCGTCTCCTCGCTGCTCGCGATCGGCTCGCAGGTGGCGGGCGTTCTCGTACCCGTGCTGACCGGGGTCGTCATCAACGAGATCGGCGGCGGAGCGGACACGCGACTGCTCGTCCTCGAGGTCGGCGCGATCATCGGCCTCGGGCTCGTCAAGGGCGCCCTCATGTACGGCCGGCGCGTGATCTCGGGGAGGCAGGCGCTCGGGGTCGAGTACGACATGCGCGACGAGCTGTACTCGCACTTCCTGCGGCTGTCGTTCGGCTTCTACGACCGCAGCCAGACGGGCCAGCTCATGTCGCGCGCCACGATCGACCTGCAGTCCGTGCGCTTCTTCCTCGGCTACGGCCTCATCTTCTTCGCGCAGCACGTGGTGACGATCCTCGTCGTGACGGCGGTGCTCTTCGTCTACAGCTGGCAGCTCGCGCTCGTCGCGCTCGCGATCACGCCGGTCATCGCGCTGACCGCCTACCGCTACAGCCGCGTTGCCCAGCCCGTGCTGCGGGACGTCCAGCAGACCCTCGCCGAGGTCGCGATCGTCGCCGAGGAGTCGATCACGGGCGTCCACGTCGTCAAGTCGTTCGCGCAGGAGGAGCGGCGGGCGGCGCACTTCGACGCCGCAGCGAACACCGTCTTCGAGAGGACGATCGACGCCAACCGGCAGCGCGCGCTGTACGTGCCGCTGCTCACGTTCTTGCCGCTCATCGCGCAGGCGCTCGTCCTGTTCGCCGCTGGTCGGATGGTGATCTCCGGATCGCTCTCGCTCGGCGCCTTCTTCAGCTTCAACCTCCTGCTCGCCATGCTCGTCATGCCGCTGCGGATGCTCGGGATGTGGATCGGCCAGGCGCAGCGCGCGATTGCCGCGGGGCGGCGTATCTTCGAGATCCTCGACGAGCCCGAGGAGATCGCGGATCGACCTGGCGCGCTCGAGCTCCCGGCCGGGCCTGGGCAGCTCGTCTTCGAGAACGTCACGTTCGGCTACGACCGCGAGCGCCCGGTCATCGAGGAGGTCGACCTCGAGGTGCCCGCCGGCGGCACCGTCGCCCTCATCGGCCCCACCGGCTCGGGGAAGACGACGCTCGCCGCGCTCGTGCCGCGCTTCTACGACACGACGGCCGGTCGCGTGCTCGTCGACGGCGTCGGACGTCCGCGACCTGGCGCGCCGCTCGCTGCGCCGGGAGATCGGCGTCATCTCGCAGGACCCGTTCCTCTTCTCGGCCTCGATCCGCGACAACATCGCGCTCGGCATGCCCGACGCCCCGTTCGAGGCGGTCGAGGCAGCCGCGCAGGCGGCGCAGGCCCACGAGTTCGTCCTCGAGCTGCCGCACGGCTACGACACCGTCGTCGGCGAGCGGGGGATCACGCTCTCGGGCGGTCAGCGACAGCGGATCGCGATCGCCCGGGCGCTGCTCATCGACCCGCGCATCCTCATCCTCGACGACGCGACCGCGTCGGTCGACGCAACGACCGAGGCCAGGATCCGCACGGGCCTGCGCGCGGTGATGCGCGGGCGGACGACGATCATCATCGCCCACCGGCTGTCCACCATCGCGCTCGCGGACGAGGTGGTCGTTCTCGACCACGGGCGAATCGTCGCTCGCGGCACGCAGGCCGAGTTGCTCGAGACGAGCCCCGTGTTCCGCGAGATTCACGAGCACGGGCTCCTGCAGCAGGTGGTCGTAGGGTGAAGGTCTGGCAGTTCGGAAGCCATCTCACCGACGAGCGGGGCGGACGGGTCGAGGACTGGTCGTGGCGCCAGACACGCCGGAGGGTCCGCGTGCTCCTCCGTCTCGCACGCCCGTATCGTGCGCGAACCGCTCTCGCAATCGGCACCCTCGTCGCATACACGGGGGTCGCCCTGCTTCCGCCCTACCTGTCCAAGCTCGCCGTCGACGACGGCATCGAGGCGGGCGATCTCCACACGCTGTCGCTCGTCGTGGTCGCCTTCGTCGCCGCGGGCATCGCGGCGTTCGTCCTGTCGGGCGCTCAGACGTACTTCACCGGCTGGGTCGGCGAGCGGGCTCTCGCCGATCTCCGGATCCAGCTCTTCGGCCACCTGCAGCGCCTCTCGCTCGGCTACTACGAGCGGAACCGGACCGGCGCGATCGTCAGCCGGATCACGAACGACGTCGAGGCGCTCGACCAGCTCGTCACGGACGGCATCTCGAGCCTCGTGCAGAACTCGCTCGTCCTCGTCGGCACGATCGTCGTTCTGTTCCTGCTCGACTGGCGCCTCGCGTTCGCGACGCTCCTCGTCCTTCCACTCATGGCCCTCGCGACGGGCTGGTTCCGCTCGCGCTCCAACCGGGCGTACAAGCGCGTACGAGAGCGACTCGGCCTGGTCACCGCGACCCTCGCCGAGGACATCTCCGGGATGCGGGTCGTGCAGTCGTTCACGCGCGAGCCGACCAGCCAGACCACGTTCCGCGGCGTGAACGAGCGCTACCGGGAATCCAACTACGAGACGGTCGTCCTCAACGGGATCTACTTCCCGGCCGTCGACATCCTCTCCTCGGTCGCCACCGCGATCGTCCTCGGGCTCGGAGGCTGGCTCGTGGTCGACGGCAACATGACGATCGGCACGCTGCTCGCGTTCACGTTGTACCTCGGGAACTTCTTCGATCCGGTGCAGCAGCTGTCACAGCTCTACAACACGTTCCTGTCGGCGACCGCCGCGCTCGATCGCATCACCGCCGTCCTCGACGAAGAGCCCGACATCGTGGACGCACCGGCCGCACGCGAGCTCGGGCGCATCGACGGCCACGTTCATTTCGACCACGTCCGCTTCGGATACGGCGAGCTTCCGGACGTCCTCCACGACTTCGACCTCGACGTGCCGGCGGGAACGACGGTCGCACTGGTCGGCCACACGGGCGCCGGCAAGTCGACGATCGCGAAGCTGCTGGCGCGCTTCTACGACCCGAGGGCCGGCGTGCTCACGATCGACGGCACCGACCTGCGCGACGTGACGCAGGAGTCGCTGCGTCGCCAGCTCGGCATCGTTCCCCAGGAGGGCTTCCTGTTCGCGGGCTCGATCGCGGACAACATCGCCTTCGGCCGACCGGGCGCTTCTCGGGCAGAGATCGAATCCGCGGCGGCGGCCGTCGGCGCCGACGGCTTCATCGAGGAGCTGCCGGAGAGCTTCGACACCGAGGTGGGAGAGCGCGGCTTCAAGCTGTCGCTCGGCCAGCGGCAGCTCCTTGCGTTCGCGCGAGCGCTCCTCGCCGACCCGCGGATCCTCATCCTCGACGAGGCGACGTCCTCGGTGGACATCGGGACGGAGCGAAAGATCGACCTCGGCCTGCGGCGCCTCCTGACCGGGCGAACCGCCTTCATCATCGCCCACCGGCTCTCGACGATCCGGCGAGCGGACATGATCGTCGTGCTGGACCACGGCCACATCGTCGACATCGGCACGCACGACGAGCTCATCGCGCGTCCCGGCCCGTACACGCGGCTGTACGGCGACTGGGCCGCCGAGGTCGCGTAGCCCGGTCGCGGTCCACGAGGTTCTAAGCTCACGAGATGGCCGACACCGCCCCAGAGTCGGACGACGTCGTCGAGATCCCCCAGGCCGACGTGCTCGCCGAGGCGCGCCTCACACCGGCCGAGGCGATCGCGCCGATGCAGCTGCGGGTCCCCGCCCGCGGCAACCGCAAGCTCCGACGCGTGCTCGAGAACGTCAACGCAGACGCGCAGATCAAGGCCTGGTGGCACGTCTCGAACGTGAACGCGGTCCTCCGGCTGCAGATCAACGACCACTCGTGGGTGCACGTCCAGATCGTCGCGAACATCGCGCTACGGCTTCTGCGACTGCTCGTCAAGCACGGCGTCGAACCGTCTCTCCAGCGCGACTACCGCATGCGTGCGGACGACTCGGAGGTCGTCGTCGTCCTCGCGTCGTTCCTCCACGACGTCGGCATGTCGATCCATCGGCGCGATCACGAGGACTGGAGCCTGTTCCTGGCAGAGCCGAAGATGCGCCAGCTCCTCGACGGCGTCTACGAGGAGCCCGAGCTCACGGTGGTCGTGTCGGAGGCGTTGCAGGCGATCACGAGCCACCGCGCCGACGGCGAGCCGCTGTCGCTCGAGGCCGGTGTGCTCCGCGTGGCCGATGCGCTCGACCTGGCGAAGGGTCGCTCGCGCATCCCCTTCGAGCGCGGCTCCGTGTCGATTCACTCGCTCTCCGCCGCCGCGATCGACGAGGTTCGGATCACCGACGGCGACACCCGGCCGGTCATGGTCGAGATCGTCATGAACAACTCGTCGGGCATCTACCAGGTCGACGGCCTGCTCAAGGCGAAGCTGCGCGGCTCCGGCCTCGAGCCGTACGTGGAGGTGATCGCGCGCATCGACACCGAGGCCGAGAAGCGCCTCGTCCCGGTGTACCGGCTCGAGATCGGCGAGCCGAGAACGCCCTAGCCGGTCGCTACACTGCCCCCGCCGTTGCGGGGTCGTCTAACGGCAGGACGCCTGGCTCTGGACCAGGAAGTTGGGGTTCGAATCCCTGCCCCGCAGCCTCGACGAAGCTGCTGGAGACTCGTCCTTTCGGTTCCCTCGAACGGCGCCGCTCAGCGACACAGGTGGCGCGCAGGCCGCAGACGCCTACGTTGTCACGCTCGGTTACGCTCGTGACATGGTTTCTTAGCCATTTGTAAGGGGTACAGATCGGCGTTGTGTCGGTTCGTGTACGGTGCTGCGATCGAGAGACACGAGCGGTCCCCCCTGCGGGCCGCGCCCCTGTCCCCGCTCAGGAGGAAACCGTTTGAGAGTCCTACTCGTTGGCCTGCTTGCGCTCGTTCTCGTGACGCAGGCCGCCGCTGCGGCAGCGACGAAGGCCCCGCCCGCCCCCACTCCTCGCACGTCGAAGACGACTCACAAGCCACTGACCGTCGACCAGCAGCTCGAACGCAAGGTCGCAAGCCTCCAGCGCTACCGCGGAGCCGTCCGTTTCTTCGAGACGCACCGTTCTCTCCTCAGCTCGAGTGAGCGGCGGACGAACGCGACGTCCTCGTTGGCGTACGCGAAGCAGCGCGTGCGGCAGCTCACCGCCACCGTCGCGGCTCTGCGGGCAAGGGTGCGCACGCGCGACGCTCGACGCCTGGCCGCCCTCCCGCCGAAGGCCGCGATCTGCTCCGTCTTCGGCGAGAACTGCCAGGAGGCGGTTTCGGTCGCATGGTGTGAGTCGCGCCTGCAGCCCACCGCGCAGAACGGTCAGTACCTCGGCCTCTTCCAGATGGGCTCGTACGAGCGACGACTTTTCGGGCATGGCTCGACGGCGCGCGAGCAGGCGGTGGCGGCTCATCGCTACTTCGTCCGTTCGGGTCGCGACTGGAGCCCGTGGAGCTGCGGCTGGGCCGCGAGCTGATGGCGGGGATTGACGCAAACTGCGAACGCGTCCTGCGCGCGCGGGTCGCGGTGAGCCCGTCCTTCTGCTAAGCCTCCCGACAACGTGTGGGGACAGCGGAAGCGCGACCGCCTTCGGCCCCTCGATGAGGCCGCCGCATACGCGCGCTGCCACGGAGACCGCGACGAGAACGTGAGGATCGTGGAGCTCCCGCCGCGACGCGTTCGCTACGAGACGGTGCTCTCGAGCGGTGAGAGGATCAGGCGCGACTTCGAGGCACGTCTCGACACGCGCGAGCCGGAGGCCGTGTAGCCGTAGTTCCGAACGAGTGCCGCCGAGCGGCCGCCTCGAGAGCCTGCCCGGTCGAGCGCCGTATCACGGTTCCACTCCGGTGTGGCCGCGACTCCGATTCGGTACCCTTCGCCTCCGCCACGGCCCATTCGTCTAGTGGCCTAGGACACCGCCCTCTCACGGCGGCGGCACGGGTTCGAATCCCGTATGGGCCT
>CAVXOS010000011.1:0-99184 GCA_963763465.1 uncultured Gaiellaceae bacterium
TATCGCACGCGATCACAGGATTTGCGCATCGAGGCTTCCAGGGAGGGCGGAAGCACGAGGATGCTCGTGTCTTTGCCACAGACAGTCGACCGAAGCAGTGTGCATGACGGCGCCGTGACTTCTGAGTTGTCGACAATGCCCTTGTGGACGCTGAACGTGCCCTGAGGCGAGGTCGAGCGGCATATATAGACCGAATCTGGAGAGACGCCTTCGACGCGCTGAATGAGGCGAACCGACAGAAGCCACTGTGGCCAGCCGACCTCGAGTTGCTCGCGCGGTCGGCGTACATGCTTGGGCTCGACGACGACTACCGCGTAGCGCTCGAGCAGGCGCATCACGCCTATCAGGACTCCGGCGACGCATTGCGCTCGGCACGGTGCGCTTGGTGGATCGGCCA
This sequence comes from uncultured Gaiellaceae bacterium, assembly GCA_963763465.1. GTDB lineage: Bacteria > Actinomycetota > Thermoleophilia > Gaiellales > Gaiellaceae > GMQP-bins7. The sequence continues at coordinate 398 of CAVXOS010000011.1, forward strand.
CAATCTCCTGTTTCTCGGGCAGGCTGCTCCCGCCCGCGGGTGGTTCGCGCGTGGGCAGCGCTTGCTCGAACGCCATGACGGCGACAGCGCCGAGCGCGGCTATCTGCTGATCCCGGCCATCTTCGAGCACTCGAGGGGAGGTGACTTCGAAGCAGCCCACAAGACCGCCGCGGAGATCGTGAAGATCGGCGAGCGGTTCCGCGACCCGGACCTCGTTGCAATCGCACTGATGGAGCAGGGCCATGCGCTCGTCAGACTGGGGCGCCCAGAGGAGGGTCTACGGCTTGTGGACGAAACGATGGTTGCCGTCACGGCCGGTGAGTTGTCCCCTGTAGTAGCCGGAATCGTCTACTGCAACACGATCGCGTTCTGTCGCGACGTGTACGAGCTCCGGCGAGCGCGCGAGTGGACGGACGCACTCACGCGCTGGTGCGAGCAGCAGCCGGACATGGTTGCCCACCAGGGCCTCTGTCTTGTTCATCGGGCAGAGATCATGACGCTGGGCGGCGCGTGGGGGGACGCGCTCGAAGAGGCACGGCGCGTCGCCGAGCGCTATACGCAAGGTGTCCTGAACCAGCGAGCGCTCGGCCATGCCGCCTACCGCCAGGGGGAGGTTCATCGCCTTCAAGGGGACTTCAGTGCCGCGGAGGACGCGTATCGGAACGCGAGCCGCTTGGGTCGTGAGCCCCAGCCAGGCCTCGCGGTGATGAGACTCGCGCAAGGTAAGGGCGATGCCGCAGCCGCGGCGATGCGGCGAGCGCTGAACGAGACGGCGCTCTCTCTCCAGAGGGCGGCGTTGCTTCCGGCCCATGTCGAGATCTTGGTCGCGATCGGCGACATCCGCGAGGCCCGCGTCGCTTGCGACGAGCTTGCCGATATTGCCCGCAGGCAGGGAAGCCAGGCACTGGCGGCCATGGCGGCGCACGCGGAAGGCGCGGTCGCACTGGCGGAGGGTGCCACCCACTCGGCGCTCGCCTCCCTTCGTCGCGCCCTGGACTCCTGGCAGGACCTCGAGGCGCCGTACGATGCCGCCCGCGCGCGCATTCTCATCGCACAAGCGTGCGCTGCCCTAGGGGACGAGGAAACGGCCTCGCTTGAGCTAGATGCGGCACGCGACATGCTCTTCCGACTGGGGGCGGCGCCCGACCTCGCGCGGCTAGAAGCACTCAGTCGCAAGCGCAGACCAGACACGTACGGACTGACGGCACGCGAGCTCGAGGTTCTACGACTCGTCGCGCGCGGAGGGAGCAACCGCGAGGTCGCGAGCGCGCTCGTGATCAGTGAGCGGACGGTCGCTCGCCACATGCAGAACATCTTCGGGAAGCTCGGCGTCTCGTCGCGAGCTGCGGCGAGCGTCTTTGCGGCAGAGCACGATCTCCTCTGACTCTTGGCGTGAAATGAACCACGCTCCACGTAGAGCGCAAGTTGGTCAGTCCGCCCGATGCCGCCCCGTCGAATCCTCCTTATCGTCCTGCAGACAGCCGAAAGGAGGATCGAGATGTTCATCGTCGTCCACCACACGATCACTGACCCAGAGCCGGCATTCGCCCGCGGTGAGAACCTCCTCAGCGGAAACGGGGCTCCACCCTCAGTCCGGGTCAGGGAGTTCTATCCGAGCCGCGACAAGGCCAACGTGTACTGCCTGTGGGAAGGCATGTCGCTCGAGCAGGTGCGCGACTATGTCGACGCGACCATGGGCGACTCCAGCGAGCAGGCGTACTTCGAGGTCGATGCGGAGATCGCTCGCGGCCTTCCGGAGCTGGTGTCTAGCCACGCGTAGCCGCCGACGAATCCTGATGAAGCGTCCCAAGTGGGACGCTTCATCAGATCGCGGCTCAAGGACTCCCGCACTATCGCGCACGGCGGCGAAATAGCGTAGGACACTGACGTAGGACATTGACGCTGGAAAGTCGGGGAAGTGGACGGATGATTCGGATCGAGTACGAGCACCACTTTGCGATACCCGTCGAAGCCGGCTTCGCGTTCATAACGGACATCGCGAACTGGCCGCGGTACTGGCCTGGCTTTGTCCGGATCGAGTCCGGTTCGCGGTGGAGCGCTCCGGGCGACGAGGCCCGGATCGTGGTTCGGCTTCTCGGACGCTTGGTCGAGCTTCGAATGACTCTGCGTCGCTTGGAGGAGAACCAACTCGTCGAGTACGAGAGCACCCAGCGCGGGATGCCAGATGCGCACCACGAGCGATACTTCGCACCAGCCAACGGAGGGTTCCTCTACCGCCTTGTGGTCGAGTATGAGTCGAGATCTGGGCTGCAAGGCCTCTACGACCGACTCCTCCTGCGGCGCGGCATCGAGCGTGCGCTTCGTCAAACGGTCGCAAACGTCGACGCCATGTTGTCGTCATAGCGGCGCTCCGATCCGCTCGACGGTCGTCCGGGCTCGAGCGGCGCGCTGTCGACGCCGTGTTCCGTGCGCTCCCGGTAGTCGTCTTCGAGGGCTACAGCCGCCCACACATCACGGTCCGCGACTACCTCGAGCACGTCGAGCGTTCGACGTACCGCGGCGACCGCGTACGCCCCTGAACGTCGACGCCTTCGTCCGCTGAACGCAACGAACGGTCTACGGCGCGTCCACGGTTGTGTCGGGTTGCCAGGCAGGCGACAACGCCGACTCGCGCGGTCGCTTGCATTTCGTCAACGGGCGGACCTGGCCACTCGCGACGTCGACGAGTGAGATCGCGGTACAGAACCTCGACGGCGACGTCTCGAACGCGATCGTCCGCCGGTCTGGAGACCAGGCGAGGCCGTATGTGCAGCAGGCGAAGTAGTGGTGGCGGACCAGCGCCCGCACATTCGTCCCGTCACGGTTCATGACGAACACGGCTGCCACGCCGTCAATCTCGCTCTCCGGCCTCGTGCGCGTGAACGCGATCCGAGACCCATCGGGCGACCAGGCAACCGATTCGTCGACCTGGCCGGGAGGGTTCGTCAGCTGGCGCGGACGCCCTCCGGCAGCATCGACGACCCAGATGCCCGCATAGGGCGGCGCGACAGCGCGTGTGAACGCGATCTCTGCTGCCGTCCGGTGACCAGGCGGGGTGGAGATCGCGTGCGTTGCGAGTCAAAGACCTCACACCTGTGCCATCGAGCTTCATCACGAATAGCTCTCCTGGCCGGGCGGGAATGGTCGTTGGGATCGCGTCGTCGCGCGTGAAGACGATCTCCTCCCCATCTGGAGACCACGCGGGTTGGCCGGCGTGTCGGCCGTTGACCTCGGCGGTTAGCTGCCGTCGGCCGCCCCCGTCCGAATCCATGACGAAGACGTCGTCCTCGGAGTACGTGGAATACTCGCCCACCTCCTCCCTTCGCGTAAACGCGATCTTGCGGCCATCGGGCGACCAGGCCGGATCAGTCGCCGGAATGCGTGAGGTCAGGCGCCGCCTCCCGGTGCCGTCCTTGTGGATGACGCAGATGGCGTACCAGACGTTGTGCGGCTCCTTGCAGCTGTAGGCGATCAGATCGCCTCGCGCCGGCTGTCCGGAGTCACGAGTGAATGCAATCGCGCCAGCCGCGACCACAACCACTGCGATGACGGCGGATCCGATCCCGATGGCGACCCTCTTCGATGGCACTCGACGTCCTCCGACGCGATCATCCGCGACCCGCCGTGCCGAGTCAACGCCTGCCGGAATGCGTGTTAGCCGCACTCCGGTCGGCTGACGTCGCCGGCGACCCACTCGTCGTTCTCGTCCAGGTCGGCGGCTCCGTACTCGCGTGCGATGTCGAGGGCCACCGCCGACGGATAGACCCAATCGTGTCCTATCGGGCGAGGCGAGGACAGGACACGCTTCGTAGGATGGAGGGGGACTCGCCTGCCTCTCCCTCCATCTTCAACGTGTCGGCCGGTCGAAGAGATCAGCGCAAGAACTCAAGGCACAAGGGCCAGGAGGTCAAGGAATGGATGTCAAGGGCGCAAAGGCGCTGAGCGAGCGCCTCGCAGAAGCCGCACGCAACGTTGATCCACCACCGTATCGGGTGCGATGTCAGACCTCCCGTCTCGTCGCGTGTGCAGATGCCCGCGTTGCCTATACCCGAAACCCGTCTCGAGGCAGCGACGTGAGCGAGCGCCTCCTCACCGCGGCGAAGCTACTCGACCTGTACCGCAGTGATCCGGGGCTGGGAGCGGAAGCGAGATCGAGGCGGCCGGGCTGAACTAGACGGCCGTCACCGGCTCCGTCTCACGGTGATCCTGAACGCGGCATTCGCGGTGTTCCCACTCGAATCCGTCGCTGAGCAATTGACCACAGTGCGACCTATCGGGAATCGACTGCCCGAGCGAGGGGTACAAGTGACAGCCACTTGAGCGTCCGCGTTGTCTCTCGCCGTCACCTTATAGGTGACGCGGACTCTCTTTGCGCCTCTTGGAGCACGCACGGTCTTCGATGTCGCGCCGCTCAGTGTCGGAGGCGTCGTGTCGAACTCCTCGACCCCTGGAACGACGAGTGTCCCGATCCACGTGTCCAGCCCTACCGCGCCGCCGCCAAGGAACTCCGCATCCCGCTCGATCCTTCCGCTCCCCGAGGCACCGGCGTAGGAGCCCGTTCCGCCCGTGACGGTGAACGACTGGGTCGCGTTGAGCGCGGGTAGATCACCCTGGAGGCAGGGAGCATCCGCAACAGACACGCTGATCTCGCCCTTGCCCACGACCCTGAGGATCGTCGTGTAACCGAGGATCTTCACGTCACCGGGGCTGCAGCCGGTGGAGAGTCCGTTGTACGGGTACGTGTGACTGGCCGTCCCGAGTCCGGAGATCTTTCCTTGCGCAAGGCGAGAGTGGCACATAGTCGTAGGCGGCAGTCCGTCTGGACATACCGCATCGCGCGACGACATGTTGAGATCACCATGCAGGCTCAAAGTCCCGGCGACGGACGTGGTAGAGGCCGTTGCCGTGTCCGTTGCTGCGGATCTGCTGACGCCCGCGAGGAGCGCAAGAACGACCAGGACGCCTACGAAGGATGCCCGCTTGAACAACACACCTCAGACCCCCAAACGCTGAACGTGCCTACTAGAGCGCACCCTACGGCGTCAGCCGCAGCAGTTCAAGAAGCGGGCCGCCACTCCCTCGCGGCTCCGGCCCCCCGGGGGGGACGACCACTACCACTCCCGCGAGGTGTTGCAGCGTGTCCAAGCGCCTCGGTTGCAAACGGCCCAGTCTCTAGGCGGTTCGGATGCCCTTGCCGAGCAAGCCTCGGTCGAAGCCGCAGCGGGAGTGAATAGCGCCGCCTGCCTCCCGCGACAGTGACCAGTGGTCATCGCTGCTGATCGGCCAGGCGCACAGTTCGCACACTCCACGACCGGCAACGATCTGCTTCTCGACGCGCCTGCGCTGGATGTGCCAGTCCTTCCCGTACTTCGCTGAATCAGCCTTCATCGCTCTTGCCCAGGGGGATACGCGTTTTCGCGTTCATCGCAAGCGCTGACAGCAGCCCTTCCTAAGCTCCCTGGATGTACATCGTTCTGAAGGCTCTACTGTCGGGCGCGATAGTCGCGGCAGCAAGCGAGGTAGCTCAACGTTCGTCGCTACTGGGCGCGGTGCTGATCTCACTGCCGCTTACCTCGATCCTCGCCATGATCTGGCTGTACCGCGACACGGGCGAAGCCCGCGAAGTCACCGACTTGTCCTGGTCGATCCTCTGGGTCATCGTGCCGTCGCTCGTCTTCTTCGTTGTTCTGCCGGTGCTGCTTCGCAACGACGTGACGTTCTGGGCTTCGCTGGTAATCGCGTGCTCCGCGACAGCCGTTGCCTACGCCGCCTGGATATGGGCTGCTCGCCGTATCGGCTTGGATCTCTAACGTCTTCCCCGGATCGGGAACGATCCGCATCAGTGTTTTCTCGCTTGCCGCCAATCGGGGGAATACAGGAAAGAGTGCGGGTGGGCAACGGCTCCATGCTTAAAACGCCCTGCATATCGCTCAATTCTGCGCCGAGCTGAACCCACCTCGAAGTTGCGGAGGTGTGCGATTAGGTTCCACCTCGCTTGGTCGCCGCGAGCGGAACGTCGCACGTGGGTGCTGCGACACTCGCCTCGTGCCGATCTATCGCCTTCACGACACAACCGGCGAGGATCTCGGCCTCCTCGACCACCCCGCGCCGAACCTCGAGCCTGGCGATGTCGCCGTGGTCGCGGACGGACGCGAGGCTCTCGTGACGGCGCAAGTTGAAGCAAAGCCGGGATGGTGGCAACTGGTCGCGCTGCTCGAAGTGGCGATCGCGCCGACGCCGCTCACGAGCGACGAGTCCATCATCAAATCCAACGCGAGTTCCGCAAGCCGCTCGCGGACGTTCTCATAGTCGGACTCCTCAGCAAGGATTCGTTCGAGATCCTTACGCGCCATCGCTTCTTGTTCTGCGCGAGGTAGTTCGCCGCTCGTTTGGAGAGCGCGAGGTGTCGGATCGGCGCGGCCCGGGAGCGGCTGCGGAGTGCCTCCTTCAGTGTCTGGGATTCCACGACGCCGCCCACGCGGCTCCCTCACGTAGTCAGCCGCTCGACATGGAACGTCATCTCCCGTCCCGCCCTGTCGACGTACCGAGCGCCCTTCCGGGCCCTCGGTACATCGACGGGGCGCTCGGCTAGACGAGCCCCTGGTTCTTCCACTTTCGATAGATGGTCTGCGCCTTCTTGGCAAAGGCGGAAACCGCCTCTTCGGGTGTCGCCTTCCCCTGAGCGACTTGGGCGAACATCTGTGGGATGAGGAACGTGTTGTAGAGCTCGTCCATGACCGGCGTCGAGTTGCCGGGATGCCCGGGATTCGTCGTGTACTTCTCCGCGATGGTCGTGAGGATCGTGTACTTGCCCTTCGGCTTGTGCGGATCCTGCGCCGAAAGCTTGCGGATCGTCTTGAAGCCGCCCTTGATCGCTCCCGTCCACGGCGGGAAGTTGTAGTAGAGGCTTCGAAGGAAGTGCTCGCGGAAGCCGAGCTGCTCGTCGATCACGTACTTCTGCGCGGCCTCCTTGTTCTTGGCGAACTTCCAGATCAGGTACACGCCCATCACGTGCTCGTTGCCGAGCCGCATGTGTGGACCGCGCGGGATGGAGGCGAGCCAAGAGTCGTCGGACAGCGCCTGATTCCCGGACTGCTCGGCCGAGCGCTCGATGGAGATCGCGTTCATAGCCATCGAGAGCCGGCCCGCGAGGAAGGCCTGGTTGTTCGAGGCGGCGGTCCACGCGAAGACCTCGTCGGACATGCCGTTTTGATAGATGTCGCGCATCGTCTTGAGCGCCTCGATGGCGCCCTTCCTGTTGGCCCCCTGTCCGATGACGATCCGGTTCGCCTCGTTCTGGATGAAGCCGCCGTAGCAGTATAGGAGCGACGTGAGGAGCATGTTCGAGTCGATCTCGTTCGACATACCGAGACCGACCGGGTGCCCGATCGCCTTGAGCTTCGGGGCTCCCTTGCGAACGTCCTCCCAGGTGTTGAGGCTCACCCCCGTCTGCTCGAAGAAGCTCTTCCGGTACTGCACCGGGTCGGGCGCATACGTCTCCGGGAAGCCGTAGAACTGCTTCGTCCTCGGGTTGTACGTCGCTTTCCTCGCAACGCGGGCGAGAGGCCCGAGCTTCTTGGTCACCTCCTGCACCAGGTCCGTGACCGGGATTGCCTGCTTCTGGAATGCAGCAGGTGGCGAGATGAACCAAAACAGGTCATGGCCGCTCTGAGCGGCCACTTCCGACGCCCCCGTGCTATTGAGCAGGGCGTTATTGATGTGGTCGACCTTGACCTCGACGTCGTTCGCCTCGCCCCACCGCTTGATGTACGTGTTGTCGAGCCACTGGTCATAGGACGGGACGAAATGCGCCCACGTCATGATCCGGAGATCGCCGGCGAGTTGCTTGTTGGCGAACTTCAGCGGACCGTAGAAGCCGAGGGCCTTGTCGGACAGGCCTCCGAACATGCTGACCGCGAACGCGGCTGCGCCGCCGCGTTTGAGCAGGTCGCCCCGGCTGAGTTTCGAGCCCGTGCTCTCGAGCTCGTCGGTTACCTCTGCCACCGGTTGTACCTCCTTTCGCCTCGATTCTCTAACGAAACGCGCCTCCTGTAAAGCCCTTGATGAACCGGTCGAGGAACGCGTTATAAAGGAGCGCTAGCGGGATCGTCGGGATCAGCACAGCCGCCATGAGCGACTGCCAGAAAAAGACGTCACCGCGAATCAGGTCGTTCGGGATCCCGGCCGACACCGTCCGCTGCTCCGAGGTGGAGATGAACGTGAACGCGTAGATGAACTCGTTGACGCACAGCGAGAACGCGAAGATGACGGCGGTGAGGATTCCCGGAAGCGAGATGGGGACGATGATCAGAAAGAACGCCTTCAGGCGCGAAGCTCCATCGATCAACGCCGCGTCCTCGAGCTCCTGGGGAATCGTCTTGAAGAATCCCATCAGGAGCCATGTTGCGAACGGCACCGTGAATGACGGGTAGATGAGGATTAGCGCCCATAGCGAGTCCTTGAGGTCGAGCTGTGTGATGAGCCGGGAAAGGGGCAGGAAGAGCAGTGTCGGCGGCACTAGGTAGACGAGGAAGATCGCGATCCCGGCGCTTTGGCCCCAGCCGCCTGCGAGACGCGCGAGCGCGTAGCCCGCGGGCAATGCGAGGAGCAGCGTGATGCCGACAACGGCCGCGCCCACGAGCAGAGTATTCAGCAGCCACCTCGGGTAGTTCGTGTCCTCGAACAGGAACCTCACGTGCTCGGTCGTCGCGTAGTTCCAGAAGTCCCAGTGGAAGTGACCTTCGAGGTCGTTGTATACGTAGGGCGAGTGCTCGACGTTGGCCAGGTCGAGGTTCGTCTTGAACATCGTGACGAGCGCGAAGTAGAACGGGAAGGCGAGGAAGATCGCGAACGGGACGACCACCGCATACGTCGTCAGCCGCTCACGCCGGGTCATGAGACCTGGGCCCTTCGTGCGAAGAAGAGCATCGCCACGCTGACGACGATTAGAAGCGGGAAGAGGAAGAGCGAGATCGCCGCGCCCTCACCCAGCGATCCCGAGTCGATCCCGACAGCGTAGGCCCACGTGGGAAGGACCTGCGTCGAGTTGAAGGGGCCTCCGTGGGTGAGGATGTAGACGACACCGAAGTCCGCAGCGGTGAAGACGATCCCGAACAGTACGGCGACTAGCGCAATGGGAAGCTGCAGCGGGACGTCGACGTACCAGAGCTTCTTCAGGCCGGTCGCGCCGTCGATCTTCGATGCATCCTCGACCTCCGTGGGGATGGACGCGCGGCCAGCGATGAAGATCACGACGGCGAAGGGGAGAATCCGCCAGGCATGGATGATCGTGATCGCCAGCAGTGCGAGGTTCGGCCGACCGAGCCACTGCAGCGGCGCCTGTGCGCCCTCCTCGATGTGCAGTGCGCCGAGGAGCGAGACGAGCGCATTGTCGAGATGGAGGTTGGCGAGCGTCCAGTTGACGACGCTGTACAGCGAGTCGAGCAGCCATAGCCAGGCGATGGTCGACAGCACGACCGGGGCCGCCCATGGCAGCACGACGAGAAAGCGCACGATCCACTTGCCGCGAAAGTCGCGGACAAGGAAGTTCGACAGGACCGCCGCGCCGACGACGACGATCGCCTGTGACGCGAGCGTGAAGACGAGCGTGTTGCGGAGCGCGCGGCGGAAGTTGTCGTCGTGCCAGGCCGCCGTAAAGTTGTCGAAGCCGACCCAGTGGCCTCTCAGGGAGCCGCCGATGGCGTCTGTGAAGCTGAGGTAGATAGCCCATACGAATGGCACGCCCACGACGAGCGCCATGAAGACGACCGCAGGAGCGATGAGCAGCGGAGCGAGGACCCGGCGGTTTTCGAGGGCATGTCGCCAGCTACCGGCCCGCTTGTTGTTCCGCGCAGCGTGCGCCTCCATCGGACGAGCTCGATCCTAGTAGATTGGCCCCGGAGACGGACGTGGCCGAAATCACGCTCGACAGCCTGACGAAGGTCTACTCGGACGGTACAAAGGCCGTCACGAACATGGACCTCGACGTCGCCGCCGGCGAGTTCGTCGTCTTCGTCGGCCCGTCCGGCTGCGGCAAGACGACGGCGCTCCGGATGATCGCGGGACTCGAGGGCATCACGTCGGGGGAGGTGAGGATCGACGGCCGGGTCGTGAACGACCTGCCCCCGAAGGATCGCGACATCGCCATGGTGTTCCAGAACTACGCGCTCTACCCGCACATGAACGCGGCGAAGAACATGGGCTTCGCGCTCAAGATGCGCGGGGTCTCGAAGGACGAGATCGACCGACGGGTGCGGGAGGCGGCGCGCATCCTCGGCCTCACCGACTCGCTGGACAAGAAGCCTCGAACGCTGTCGGGCGGCCAGCGGCAGCGTGTGGCGATGGGACGCGCGATCGTCCGCAACCCGCAGGCGTTCCTGATGGACGAGCCCCTCTCGAACCTCGACGCGAAGCTGCGCGTCGAGATGCGGGCCGAGATCGCGCGGATCCAGCGAGACCTCGGGGTGACGACGATCTACGTCACCCATGACCAGACCGAGGCGATGACGATGGGCGACCGCGTAGCGGTGATGCGCAACGGATTCATGCAGCAGGTCGCCGTCCCGAAGGAGCTCTACGACCGACCGCGAAACCTCTTCGTCGCGGAGTTCATCGGATCGCCCGCGATGAACCTCTTCCTCGGCGAGCTAGACCACCCAGACGGCGACGCATGGCTCTCGTTCGGCGGGCAGAGACTGCGTTTGGATCCGGCGACGATGAAGAGTCACCCAGGCCTGGACGCTTACGACGGCCGCCAGGTGGTCGTCGGCATACGGCCCGAGGACATGGAGGACACCGCCGTGCTCCGGGAGACGGATCCCGATCGCCGGCTGTCTGTCATATGCGACATTCGCGAGGACATGGGCTCCGAGGTCTACGTGCATTTCAACGTCGCAGCGAAGCCGGTCGCAACTCAGGAAGTCGTCGAAGCGCTCGTAGTCGAGGACGCAGAGGACGAGGAGGCGCGCATCGCAGCGGAGCGTGCGCGGGGAGGCGGAGTCAGGTTCGTCGCGCGGCTGGAGCGGACGACATCGGCTCGCGAGCGGGAGCCGCTGGTGCTTGAGGTCGACGTCACACGCCTGATCTTCTTCGATCCCGAGACCGGTCTTCGCGTGGACAGCGCGTAGCGTCGACGCTCTCTCGCCGGATTTCGCTCGGTGTCGAGCTCGAAGCGTTCACCAGACGCGAAGTCGTGGAGCGGTTCATCGCGGTGTGGGGGTTAGGGGACGCGGACTCCGGGTACGTGGCTTCTGTTGGCGTAATTCGCACCGCAAGGAGGCGATGAACGTGACGCGCCAAACGCTGGGGTTCATCGTGGCGAGCGCGGGGTTGGCCGCATTGCTGCTCTCCGCGTTTGCGAACCCGCTTAGCATCGGCCAGGACGAGGTCTTCGGCTGGCTGCAATGGACTGGCGTCATTGTCGGCGCAGCGGCGCTGGCTCTCGGAGTTGTGCTGGCGTGGGTTCCGTTGCACCGGCGCAGCCAGACCCCGACGCACGCTTAAGTCGTCGATGCACCCACCCCGAAGACGAAGGAGGCCCGGTTGGGCCTCCTTCGTTGGAGCGGGACGGTGGCAGCCGACCTCAGCGCTGCGCGAACGATCATCGATCGTCGTAAGGTCATCGCCGGCTCTGCCTATTGCTACACCCGACGCTCTCCCCCGAAGGACCCCGGCGGCAGACAACAGACGGGAGCTACATGCTCGGAGGCCTTGGCGGCTGCGACCCGGCTCCCAAGTTGACCACACCGTCGAAGATGTCGAGGACAGCGTGATCTCCATCGCGGGTCTTCGCGACGACGGCATCGCAGCGAGAACAACGACCGCACGAAGACGCATCGCGCGAGTCCACCGCGGCGAAGCGCAGTCTGAATCTTCAATGCGCGGACTGCAAATGGCCGGAGCGTGCCGCGCGCGAAGAGGCCGACGCTGTCGAGTTTGTCGTGCTACTCGGCGACTCGGCCGAGGAGTTCGCCGCTGCTGTTGCGCGCTGAGCTGGTCGTTGTCAGGTTCGGCGAAATCCTGGGACAGCACCGGGACAGCACGGGGTACTCATTTCTGGCATTTACAGCACACCCGACCCGGCACAACCATGCGGATTCGGCTCTACCATTTGGGTTGATATGGGCCCGCCTGGACTCGAACCAGGGACCAACCGATTATGAGTCGGCTGCTCTAACCAGCTGAGCTACGGGCCCGCGCTTTTGAGCGTAACGGACGGTTCCGCTGGGCCGACCATGGCCGCGACTGACAGAATGTCTGCGCAGTGAAGGCGTTCCAGCTCGAGCATCAGCTGCGCACCGCTGGCGGCCTGTCCGTGACGGACATCACAGAGGACGTCCAGGAAGCCGTCCGCCAGAGTGGCATCCAGGACGGGATCTGTTCCGTCTACTCGCCGCACACGACCTGCTCGGTGCGAGTCAACGAGTGGGAACGTGGATTTCTCGAGGACTTCGCGCTTCTTCTCAAGCGGCTCGTCCCGACCGAGCACTACTACGCCCACGACGACTGGGACCGCCGGACCGAGAACGTCTGCGAGGAGGACATGGAGATCGGGAACGGCCACTCGCACTGCATGTCGATGCTGCTCGGCCCGGCCGGGGAGTCGATCCCGGTGCGCGAAGGCGACCTCTGCCTCGGGCAGTGGCAGCGCATCCTCTTTCTCGAGCTCGACCGCGAGCGCGATCGCCGCTGGCTCGTCCAGGTCGTCGGCGTCTAGTCACTCCGCGGTGACGTAGGCGGCGGTGAGCCCGCCGTCGACGACGAACGCAGCGCCGTTCACGAACGAGGACTCGTCGCTCGCGAGGAAGAGCGCCGCATTGACGATCTCGCGCGGCTTTCCGAGACGGCCGGTCGGCCAGTGCACCTGTCGACGCGCGAACGCGGCCGGGTCGTCGCCGAAGATCGCAAGGAGAAGCGGGGTCTCCACCGGACCCGGGCACAGAGCATTCACGCGCACGCCCTCCCGTGCGAACTGGACGCCGAGCTCCTTGGACATCGCGAGGACCGCGCCCTTCGACGCCGTGTACGAGATCTGCGAGGTGGCGGCTCCGAGGATCGCGACGAACGAGGCGACGTTGATGACCGATCCTCCTCCCCGCTCGAGCAGGTACGGGATCCCGTGCTTGCAGCACAGGAAGACGCCCTTCGTGTTGACGTCCTGCACACGCTGCCACGCATCGACGGACGTGTCGAGCACGGACGCGTCGTCACCGGGCGAGATGCCCGCGTTGTTGTAGAGGACGTCGATGCCGCCGAAGCGCTCGGCCGTCGCGGCGCACATCGCTCGCACGCCCTCCTCGTCCGCGACGTCGACACCGAACGCGAAGGCGTCCCCCGAGCACTGCGACACCGTCTCCTCGGCGAGCGCGACGTCGAGATCGGCGACGCAGACCCGTGCGCCCTCCTCGGTGAAGACGATCGCCGCCTCGCGCCCCATCCCGCCACCAGCGCCGGTGATGACACACGCCTTCCCGTCCAATCTGCCCATGAGCTCAGCCCTCCGTCGAGATGAACACGCTCTTGATCTCCGAGTAGCCCTCGAGCGCGTGCATGCCGAGCTCGCGGCCGAACCCCGACTGCTTGAAGCCGCCGAATGGCGTCTGCACGCGCACCGACGTGTTCGCGTTCACGGAGAGGACACCGGCGTCGGTTGCGCGCGCCACACGCAGCGCACGCGCTCCGTCGCGCGTCCAGATGGAACCGGAGAGCCCGTACGGCGTGTCGTTCGACAGGCGGATCGCATCCGCCTCGTCCTCGAAGGGGATCACGGCGACGACCGGGCCGAACACCTCCTCGCGCGCGATGCGGTCGTCGTTCGACGCCTCGACGATCGTGCACGGATACCAGTAGCCCGGCCCGTCGGGAACGTCGCCGCGGAACGTCGGCTCGCCTTCGACGAAGGAGCTGACCGTCGCCCGGTGAGCGGCCGACACGAGCGGCCCCATCTCGGTGTCGTCGCGCGAGGGGTCGCCGACCCGTACCCGCTTCGTTGCCGCGACGAGATCGCCCAGGAACCGGTCGTACACCGATTTCTGGACGAGGATGCGCGAGCGCGCGCAGCAGTCCTGTCCAGCGTTGTCGAAGACCGAGTACGGCGCCGCGGCGGCGGCACGCTCCAGGTCGGCGTCCTCGAAGATCACGTTCGCGGACTTCCCGCCGAGCTCGAGCGTGACGCGCTTGATCGTGCCGGCGGCGCCCTGCATGACGAGCCGGCCGACCTCCGTCGACCCGGTGAACGCGATCTTCGCGACGTCCGGATGCTCGATCAGGCGCTGCCCGACGACGGAGCCCTTGCCGACGAGGACGTTCACGACCCCGGCGGGGATTCCGGCCTCGAGGCACAGCTCGCCGAGCCTGATCGCGGAGAGCGGCGTGAGCTCGGCCGGCTTGAGAACGACCGTGTTCCCGCACGCGAGCGCGGGGCCGAGCTTCCAGCTCGCGATGTTCGCAGGGAAGTTCCAGGGGACGATCAGCCCGACGACGCCGAGCGGCTCACGAAACGTCGCCGCGACGCCGCCTGCGACCGGGATCGTCTCGCCGCCGTGCTTGTCGACGGCTCCGGCGTAGAAGTGGAAGACCTGCGCGACCATGCCGATCTCGCCGCGCGCTCCGGCGATCGGCTTTCCGACGTTCTGCGACTCGATGCGGGCGAGCTCCTCGGTGTTCTCCTCGACCAGGGCCGCGAGCCTTCGAAGAAGCCGGCCTCGATCGGCCGGGGACACCGACCGCCAGGCGGGAAACGCCTCCTTCGCGCGGGCGACGGCTTCGTCGGCCTCCTCGGCGCCCGCCTGCTCGAGCTCGGCGATCGGCTGCTCCGTCGCCGGGTTGAGAATCGTCAGCGTCACGACCGAGAGCGCGTGCCGCGGTACTCGCGAGCCTGCTCGACGAGGGCCTCGAAGAGCGCCGCGTCCTGCGCGGCCTCCGGATGCCACTGCACCCCGACGACGAACCGGCGCGAGGGATCCTCCACGGCCTCGAGGGTGCCGTCCGCAGCCCACGCCGTCTCCACGAGGCCCTCGCCGACGCGCCCGAGACCCTGATGGTGATGCGAGGTCACGTCCGATCCGCCACCGACGATCGCTGCGAGACGCGAGCCGTCCTTGATCTCCACCGGATGCACGGCGAACTCACCCGGAACCTGCTTGTGCTCGTCGCTTCCGAGCGCTTCCGGAAGATGCTGGATGAGGTCTCCCCCGCGGGCGACGTTCAGGAGCTGGACGCCGCGGCAGATCGCGAGCGTCGGCAGGTCCCGCTCGAGCGCCGCCTGCAGGAGCGCCAGCTCGCCCGCGTCGCGGCGCGTCTGAGGCGCATCCGTCTCGGGATGCGCCTCGGCGCCGTAGCGCGCCGGGTCGACGTCCGCCCCGCCCGAGAAGACGATCCCGTCGAGCGAGTCGAGCGTCTCCTCGATGTCGTCCTCGACCGGCGGGATGACGATGGCCCGTCCACCCGCACGCTCGACCGAGTCCACGTAGGCGAGCGGCACGAGCGCGGCCGGCATGTGCCAGACCCCCCAGCGCGCGTCCTGCGCGTACGAGGTGATTCCGATGACCGGCCTCACGCCGTCTCCGTCTCCACGATCCAGAGTGTGCCGTCTGCGCACGTCAGCGCGGGGCCGTCAGCCGGTTCGCGGCTCACTCGGAGAACGCGCACCGTCTCGCCGTCGAGCTCGACGAGGGCGCCGCGGTCGCCCGGAACTCCCGAGTGGAAGCGCCACGCTCGAACCTGGCGCTCGACCTCGTCCGTCGTGTGCGACCGGTCGATCCACGCGTAGTCGGGCTCGAAGAGGTGGAAGTAGCTGGCTGCGCTCTCGTCCTGTGGCTCGCCGGGCTCGCCTCGCTCGACCCGCTCGAGGACACCCGGAACCATGTTCCCCACCGCGTCGGCGACCTTCGGCGTGAGCTCCTCCCAGCCGTGCTCGTCAGCGAGCGGGATCCGCGCCTGGCCGAGGATGTTCCCGGTGTCGAGCTCGGCGTCCATGTAGTGGAACGTGAAGCCGATCTCGGTCTCCCCGTTGCGGATCGCCCACGAGACGGGGCTCGGCCCGCGGTAGCGCGGCAGAAGCGAAGGGTGCCCGTTGACGATGCCGTGCCGGGGAACCGCGAGCGCGTCGGACGGGATCTTCCACGGGAACCCGAGACACACTGCGACGTCGGGGTCGAAGTGGCGCAGGAGTGGAGCGATCCGGTCGCGCGTCGCGGGCATGACGATGTCGATCTCCGGCGGCGCCGCCCGGACGAGCTCGCCCAGCGCCGTATAGCGCGCCTCGTCGTGACGAACGCACAGGAGCGCGACGGGCTCGTGCCCGGTGGCGCGCAGCATCGCCGAGAGGCCCTCGACCGCCGGCGCAACCTCGGAGATGAGGACGACCCTCACCCGCGCTCGAACAGCCGCATCCGCTCCCAGTCGGTGACGACCTTGTCGAACAGCGCCTGCTCGGTGTGAGCGTAGTTCAGGTAGTGGTCGACGACCTGGTCGCCGAACGCGCCGCGCGCCATGGTCCCGTTCTCGAGCGCGAGAATCGCCTCGCGCAGGCTCGACGGGAACCGCTCCGCGTCGGACTCGTAGGCGTTTCCCTCGAGGCCCGGCGGCAGCTCCAGCTCGTTCTCGATCCCGTGGAGCCCCGCCGCGATCATGGCCGCGAAGGCGAGATACGGGTTGACGTCGCCGCCGGGGATCCTCGTCTCGACGCGGCGCGAGGCGCCGTGCCCGACGAGCCGGAAGCCGCACGTTCGGTTGTCCTGCCCCCAGGCGAGCGTGGTCGGCGCCCAGCTCCCGGCGGCGTAGCGCTTGTACGAGTTGATCGTCGGCGCGAGGAAGATCGCGAGCTCCTTGAAGCAGGCGATCAGCCCGGCGAGGAAACGGTCAAAGAGCAGCTGGTCGTCGCGGAACGCCGGCTCGCCGTCACGGAAGAGCGACGCGTGGATGTGGCACGAGTTCCCGATCCACGACTCGAAGGGCTTCGCCATGAACGTGATCGAGCAGCCGTTCGCGTTCGCGATCTCCTTCGCGCCGTTCTTGTAGACGACGTGGTTGTCGGCCATCGTCAGCGCGTCGGCGAAGCGGAAGTTGATCTCGTGCTGGCCGGGCCAGGCCTCCCCCTTGGAGGTCTCCACCTTGATGCCCGCTGCGTGCATCCCGTTGCGGATCTGGCGGATCAGGCCCTCGTCGTACGTCGTGGCGAGGATGTGGTAGTCGAGGATGTACGGCACTGACGGCGTCAGATCCTCGTAGCGCTGCGCCCAGGCCTCCTCGTAGGTCTCGCGCAGGAGATAGAACTCGAGCTCCGAGCCCGTCATCGGCATGAGGCCGAGCGCGGCGGCCCGATCCATCTGCGAGCGCAGCACCTGCCGTGGAGACGGCTGAACGGGCGAGCCGTCGTGCCAGGTGACGTCGCAGAGGACGAGCGCGGTCGCCTCGAGCCACGGAATCCGACGCAGCGTCGCGAGGTCGGGCTTCATCGCGAAGTCGCCGTACCCGCGCTCCCAGCTCGCGATCTCGTAGCCCGGAACGGGGTCCATCTCCATGTCGAGCGCGAGCAGGTAGTTGCAGCCCTCGACGGGGTGCTCGTCCGCCATCTCCTCGCAGAAGAACTCCGCGTGGAGGCGCTTTCCCATGAGCCGGCCCTGCATGTCGGTGAACGCGACGACGACCGTGTCGATCGCGCCTGCCTCGACCTCGGCCTTCAGCTCGGCGAACGAGAGCACGCGCCGATCCTAGTGCGCGGCCCGCCCGGTTGACATGTCAAGGCGGGAGTGCGCGTAATACCCGCCTGAAGAACGTCGGCGATCCCTGGGAGGTCGTATGAGCACGGGTCAAGCGCCCAGCTACCAGACGTCGGAGGACGAACAACGCCTCCACAAGCTGGGCTACGCGCAGGAGCTCTTCCGCGCCATGGGAGGGTTCCGCAACTTCGCCATCAGCTTCACGATCATCTCGATCCTCGCGGGGTGCCTGACCTCGTACACGATCGCCTTCGAGCACGGCGGGCCGGTCGCAGTCACCTGGGGCTGGTTGCTGGTTGGGCTCATGAGCACGCTCATCGCGCTCAGCATGGCCGAGATCGCATCGGCGTACCCCACCGCTGGCGGCCTCTACTACTGGTCATCGAAGCTCGGCGGCCCGGGCTGGGGCTGGGCGACCGGCTGGTTCAACCTGATCGGCCAGATCGCAGTCACGGCAGCGATCGGCTACGGCCTCGCCGTCTTCGCGCAGGTGCTCTTCGACTTCTGGTTCAACTACTCAGCGCACATGGACGACTGGTTCGGCGCGTCGTTCAACATGTCGACGTACATCCTCTACGCGGCGTTCCTGCTCGCTGCGGTGATCATCAACATGTTCAACATCCGGATCACCTCGGGGCTGAACATGATCTCGGCCTGGTGGCACATGGTCGGCGTCGTGCTTGTCGTCGGCATCCTCATCATCGTCCCTGACCAGCATCAGTCGCTCTCGTACGTCTTCACGGAGACAGTGAACAACTCGGGCTACGGCGGTGCGACGACCTCGTTCTCCAATCCGGCATTCTGGTTCGTGCTCGGACTCGGGCTTCTCATGTCTCAGTACACGATCACGGGGTTCGACGCGTCGGCGCACACGGCCGAGGAGACGAGTAACGCATCGAGGATGGCGGCGACCGGGATGTGGACATCGGTTTTCGTCTCCGTCGTCTTCGGCTGGATCCTCCTGCTGGCCGTCACGTTCGCCGTTCCGGACACGCAGGCGACGATCGACACCGCCAACGAGCTGCTTCCGATCGTGCCGTTCATCTGGACCGAGTCGATGAGCCAGCAGTGGGCCGAGTGTCTTCTGTTCATCTGTGTCGTCGCCCAGTTCTTCTGCGTTACGGCTTCGACCACGTCCGCCTCGCGGATGATCTTCGCGTTCTCGCGCGACCGCGCCGTTCCCGGCCATCAGCTCTGGCGGCGGGTCGCGAAGAACCGCGTACCCAGGTGGTCGGTGCTGTTCGTCGCCTTCTGGTGCGGGATCCTCATGGTGCCGGCGATCTGGAACTACTTCATCGGCTACGCGGTCGGAACGGCGATCGCGGTGATCGGCCTCTACATCGCGTTCATCATCCCGGTCTACCTCCGCTTCAGGAAGGGCGACAGCTGGGACGAGCCGCGCGCATGGAGCCTCGGACGACACTACAAATGGCTCGACGTGGTCTCGATGCTCTGGGTCGTCCTGATCACGATTCTGTTCATCTTCCCGCTGTACACAGTCGGCCTCCCGTGGAACGACCCGTTCGACTGGCAGTTCACGAACTACACGGTCCTGTGGTTCGCGGGCATCGGGCTCGTCTTCGGCGGCTGGTGGGCTCTGTCGGCCAAGAACTGGTTCAAGGGCCCGGTGCGCATGGGCACCGAGGAGGAGCTCGAGCGGCTCGAGGAGGAGCGGCTCGGCGAGTTCGCTCTCCCGACCGAAGCCTCCTAGGGGCTTTCGTCCGGTCTCGACGCGAAGGGCGCCGCAAGGCGCCCTTCGCGTCTCAGGCCAGCGCTGCGACGAACGCCGGCGACTCGGCCGTGCGGCGGAGCCGCTCGAAGTGCTCGGTGGCATACGAGTCGAAGTCGAAATCGAGCTCCGACACCGCGGACTGCACGACGCCCCACATCGCCTCACGGAAGTCGGACATGAAGCGCATGAGCTCGAGCGCCTGCGCATCGGCCTCCCGAACCTCGCCGAAGTACGCGGCCAGCAGCGCCTCGCTCTGCGGCGGTTCGAGCTCGTGGTTGATCGAGAAGTTCGCCAGATCGAAGAACCGGTCGCCCATGCCTGCGTACTCCCAGTCGAGGATGCACAGACGCTCGCCGTCGACGAGGAAGTTCGCGTTGAGGAGGTCGTTGTGGCACGGAACGGGGCCCTCTGCCGAGCGCCTCGCCTCGATCCTCGTCGCGAGCTCGTGCGCCCAGTCGAAGGCCTCCGGAACGCGGCCTCCGCGTTCGAGCGCCGTCTCTCGATACGCCTCGACGACGCGGAACGAGTCGAACGCGCCTGGAATCGCCGGGCCGTCGTGAAACGCACGCAGCGCGTCGGCGATACGCGCCAGCATTACCGGCTCGCGCATGCGCTCGAGCGGCGGGATCTCGCCGGCCACGAACCGTGTCACCAGCCAGCCCTCGGGCTCGACGAACGCGACCACCTCTGGCCCGATGCCGAGCGCGGCCGCCGCCTCGGTCGCCGCGAGCTCGACCGTGCGGTCGATCCCGAGCAGGCCGGTGTCCTTCCCCGCCACGCGGAGCACGAACGCCTCTCCGTCGATCTCGACCCTCAGGTTGTGGTTCGTGATGCCGCCGCCGAGCACCTCGACGCGAGCCTCTCGGCCCGGCCATACGCGCTCGACCGCTCCGGCAACGTCGCTCACGCGCGGGTTCGCCCACCCGTGGGATCGAACAGCGGCTCCGCCGAGACGACGCCGGGCACCCACTCGCCGAAGATCTCGACCGCTATCTCGGTACCGACGTCGTGCTCGGCCGGAAGGTACGCGTAGGCGATGGACTTGCCGACCGTGTATCCGTAGCCGCCGCTCGTCACCCGTCCAACGGCATCGCTCCCCATGCGAACAGGCTCGGAGCCGAGGGCGATCGCCCGCGGGTCTTCGAGCGCCAGGCACCGGAGCAGCCGGTCCGGATCGTCGCGCTGGACGAGCGCCTCACGGCCGACGAAGTCGCCCTTGTCGAGCTTGACGGCGAACCCGAGCCCCGCCTCGAACGGGGTGTCCTCGGGTGTGATGTCCGCGCCCCACACGCGATACCCCTTCTCGAGGCGCAGCGAGTCGATCGCCCTGTAGCCGCCGGCGACGAGCCCGTGCTCCCGCCCGGCCTCCCAGATCGTGTCCCAGAGGGCGAGCCCGAACTCGCTCGGACAGTAGAGCTCCCAGCCGAGCTCACCGACGTACGTCACGCGCAGCGCGAGGCAGGGAACACGCCCGACGGCGAGCTCGCGCGCACGCATGTACGGGAACGCCTCGTTGGCCAGGTCGGCGCTCGTGAGGGGTTGCAAGATGTCGCGCGCCCTCGGCCCCCAGAGGCCGAAGCACGCGTACGCCGAGGTCTCGTCGGCGAGCCGGACAGAACCGTCGTCGGGCACGTGCTGCGCGATCCACGCGAGGTCGTGTCGGCCGAACGCGGTCCCCGTCACGATCCGGAAGCGGTCCTCGGCGAGGCGCGTGACGGTGAAGTCGCACTCGATGCCGCCCCTCGGATCGAGCATCTGCGTGTAGGTCACCTGCCCGACCTCGCGGGCGACGCGGTTCGCGCACAGCCGCTCGAGCAGGTCGGCCGCGCCCTCTCCGGAGACGAGGATCTTCGCGAAGGAGCTCTCGTCGAAGATCGCCGCCGCCTCGCGGCAGGAGACGTGCTCCGCGCCGATGGCAGGCGACCAGTGCTTGCCGGCCCACCCGCGCGGTCGCAGCGCCTCGTCGCCGTTCGCCGCGTTGGGCTCGAACCAGTTCGCACGCTCCCACCCGGACTTCTCCCCGAATGCCGCGCCGAGCCGCTGCAGCCGCTCGTACGCCGGCGAGACGCGCAGCGGGCGCCCCGCCGACCGCTCGTGGCCCGGGTACTTGACGTCGTAGTACGTCTCGTAGATCTCCTTCGTGCGAGCGAGCGTGTACTCGCGGCTGCGATAGGCACGCCCGAAGCGCCGCGAGTCCATGTGCCAGACGTCGAGCGAGGGAGTGCCCTCGACGATCCACTCGGCCACGAGCTTCCCCATGCCGCCGGCGCCCGCGAGACCGTGCGCACAGAAACCGGCGGCGACCCAGAAGCCGCGCACGTCGGACGGGCCGAGGATGAACTCGCCGTCCGGCGTGAAGGCCTCCGGCCCGTTGATGAGCTTCACGACCTCCATCTCGGCGAGCGACGGCACGCGGACGATCGCGTTCTCCATCAGCTCCTCGAAGCGCGGCCAGTCCTCCTCCAGCAATCGTGAGTTGAAGCCGGCCGGGATCCCGTCCAGCCCCCACGGCTCGCAGTGACGCTCGTAGCCCCCCATGATCAGCCCGCCCGACTCGGGCCGGAAGTACACGAGGAGCGACGGGTCGCGCATCGTCGGCATCTCGAGCGGCAGCCCCGCCGGCTTGGTGATGAGGTACTCGTGCGCCATCGGGACGATCGGGACGTTCACGCCCGCGAGCGCGCCGATCTCCTGGGCGTACATGCCGCCGGCGTCGACGACGATCTCGGTCTCGATGCCGCCGCGATCGGTCTCGACGCCGGTCACGCGCCCGCGCTGGACGGTCACGCCCGTGACCCGGGTGCCGGTCGCGATCTCCGCTCCATGGCGCCGAGCTCCCTCGGCGAGCGCGAACGTGAGCTGGCTCGGGTCGACGTAGCCGTCGGTCGGCAGGAAGGCAGCGCCGAGGACGCCGTCCGTCGTCATCGGCGGGAACAGCTGCTGCGCCTCGCCGGCCGAGACCAGCTCGAGCGGGAGCCCGAACGTCTTCGCCCAGCCGGCTTGCCGGGCGATCTCCTCCATGCGCTCGGGTGACGACGCAAGCCGGAGCGATCCGACCTCGTGCCAGCCCGTCTCCAGACCGACCTCCGCCTCGAGCGAGCGGTACAGGTCGACGCTCTCCATCATCATCTTCGTGAGCGCGAGCGAGCTGCGGAGCTGACCCACGAGCCCTGCCGAGTGGAACGTCGACCCGCTCGTGAGCTCCGCGCGCTCGACCAGCACGACGTCGTCCCAGCCGAGTCGCGTGAGCCAGTAGAGGACGGCGCAGCCGCCGACTCCGCCTCCGATCACGACTGCCCGGGCCTGATCTCGCACGGTCGGACCCTAAACCGGGATGCGTGGGGCTCGTCGTGCCACCCGCCGCCCGGACCACATCGGGCCCAGGCGCTGCTCCGTCCGGGGCGGCCAGGGCGGGATCGGCCGAGCGTCAGCGCAAATTGCGCGAACTTTCTGCGTCGCAGCCCCTTGATCGGACATGTCCCGTGTCGTAGGTTTCTGCCTGCGCCGAGCACGGGGCGTCGGTAGGACGAAGCCCCCCGAGGAGCACTACGCGGAAGCGGAAGGCTCGTCGGGAAGGTGGACGAAAGCGTTCCCGGCTCGGCGAACTCCTTCGGGTCGAGCCTCGGCGCTCGGCCCTTTTTTCTTCTCTCGGGCAAGTAGAGCAGCCACTTCGATACGCAGTGTGACCCTGTGCGAAAAGAAAAGCGCGCAATTTGCGGGCACCGTGTCTCCGAGCTCCTTGACGGACCGCCCGGGCCCCCCTAGTGTCAGCCATGCACCGAGTACGGAGCACCCGAGGTTGATGGTTCTCCGATCGGCAGCCGCTTCGGCGGCGGTCAGTCGGAAAGCCGGACGAAGGCGCAACCGGCTCGGTGCATTTCGTCGTGGACCGCTAGATGCCTGACGCTTTCCAGCGGCGATATTCCTCACGCATGCACGCGCCGCAGGGGCGGTAGCCGGCGGCGATCGCGGTCGCCTCGTCGGCGAAGAAGACGCGATGGCGTCGAACGTCGAACCCCCGCGCGATGAGACTGAGCGCGACCGGACAGTCGAGCCTCCCGTAGACGCGGGTGCGCCGATGACCGCCGAGAGCGCCCGGCGTCGTGGACAGCTCGTCGACCCCGTCGGGGCCGACGAGCCTGTACATCCGCGGCGAGCTCACGACCTCGGCAACGATCCGGCGAGTCGATCCGTGAGACCCGTCCGACGCTTTCCCGCAATTTCCGCCGAATTTTGTCCAGCCGGTGCTTGACCGGTGACGATGCTGTCCCTAGAGTCCCCGATGCACCGAGAACGGAGTGTCTGAGGTTGATGGCTCTCCGAGTGGTTGTCGCTTCGGCGGTGGTCAGTCGGAAGGTCGGACGAGGACGCAACCGGCTCGGTGCATTTTTTGTTGCCCGCGTATCCTCGGCTCGCCATGCGGCGTCTCCTCTCCCTCGTCAGCGCGATCATCTTCGTCGATGCGCTCCTCTTCAGCGCGCTGACGCCGCTGCTTCCGGCGTATGCGGACGAGTTCGACCTCTCGAAGGCCGGCGCCGGACTCCTCGTCGGAGCGTTCGGCGCCGGCGCGCTGCTCGGAGGTATCCCGGGCGGCCTGGCCGCAGCACGCTTCGGGCCGAAGCGAGCCGTCGTCGGGGGCCTTCTCCTGCTCTCGGTGGCGAGCCTCGCCTTCGCCGCGGCCGACAGCGCGCTCATGCTCGGAGGCGCTCGATTCATCCAGGGAATCGCCAGTACCGCGACCTGGGCGGGCGCGCTCGCCTGGATCTCCGTCACCGCTCCGCGCGAGCGTCGCGGCGAGGTCATCGGCACAGCGTTCGGCGCCGCGATCTTCGGCGCCATCCTCGGCCCGGCTTTCGGCGGGCTCGCGGACCTCGCCGGGATCGGGCTTTCCTTCACCGCGGTCGGCGTGGTGGCGTTGGGCTTCGCGGCACTTGCGGCGCTGGAACGTCCCGCGGACCCCGAGGCCGCGTCGCTGGCCGGGCTCCAGCGGGCGCTCCGTGATCGACGGTTCGTCGGAGGGCTCTGGCTGAACATGCTGCCCGCCATGCTGTTCGGCCTGCTGATCGTGCTCACCCCGCTCGCACTCGACGACGCGGGCTGGGGAACATTCGCCATCGCCGCGGTGTTCTTCGGGTCGGGCCTCGTCGAGGTCGTGCTCAACCCTCTGCTCGGACGCTTCAGCGACAGGGTCGGGCGGCTGCTGCCGATTCGGGCGGGGCTCGCAGCGTCCGTCGTGGTTGCCGTCGCTCTCGCCGTGAGCTCGAAAGCAGCGATCATCGCGCTGCTCGTGAGCGCCGCCGGCATCAGCTTCGGCAGCCTCTACACGCCGGGAATGTCGCTGACCTCACATCGCGCGGAGGCGGCGGGGCTGGCGCAGGGCCTCGCATTCGGAGTCATGAACTCGGCGTGGGCCCTGGGTGAGCTCGTCGGGCCGTCGGCTGGCGGAGCGCTCGCCGACGCCACGAGCGACACCGCCCCCTATCTCCTCGGCGCCGCCCTCTGCGCGATCACGCTGGCGGCGACGTATCGCGTCGCAGGGAGAGTGACGCCTCGTGCGACCTGACGACTGGGACAGGCGCTACGCCTCGACCGAGAACCTGTGGTCGGCGCGCCCGAACCGCTTCCTCGTCGCCGAGGTCGAGCACCTCGAGCCGGGCCGCGCGCTCGATCTCGCGTGTGGCGAGGGCCAGAACGCGATCTGGCTCGCGACGCGCGGCTGGGACGTGACCGGCATCGACTACTCGCAGGTGGCGATCGCGAAGGCGCGCAGCCGTGCCGAGCGAGAGAGCGTCACCGTGCGGTTCGCCTGCGCCGATCTCGTCGAGTACGAGCCTGAGACAGGCTCGTACGACCTCGCGCTCGTCCTCTACCTCCACGTTCCGGCGAGCGAGCGGCGCCGCATCCTGGCGAGGGCGGCGGCGGCGCTCGCACCGGGCGGCACGTTCGTTCTCGTCGGCCACGACCTGACGAACGCCACGGACGGCGTCGGCGGCCCGAGCGATGTCGAGCTCCTGTACACGCCCGCCCAGATCGCCTCGGAGCTTCCGGGCCTCGAGCCCGACAAGGCGACGACGGTGCTTCGAGACGTCGACGGTGAGGAGCGAGACGCGATCGACGCGCTCGTCACGGCGCGGCGCCCGTAGCCGAGATGAGCCGCCGGAAGACGCTCGAGAGCTGCGACGTCGTGACGCGACTCGAAGCGTCGGGCGGTATCAGGAGGAGAGCAGGCGCGAGAGCCACGAACGCCGTAGCGGCTCGACCTCCGGCGTGGTCTCCGGCTCGGGCTCGCGCGGGTCGGGCTCGCTCACGCGCAGCAGCTCCTGCTCGCCCCTGCGCTCCGCGAGTCGTTCGAAGTCGCCTCGAATGGCGCTTCGCATCTCGTCGAGCTGGCTCTCCTCGCGCACGGGCGAACGTTCCCGCCCGAGGGCTGGAGTCCTGCAGCTAGCTGCGAGAGCCGAACGTGGCGGTCCACACGACGGCGTCACCGTCGTCGAGCAGTCCGTGCGCCAGCACCGGCGCTGCGCCGACATCGCGAAAACGCGAGCTGAGCACGTTCGCGCGGTGCGGCGGCGACTGGAGCCACGCCGTCACGACCTGGCGCGCGGAGACCTGTCCCCACGTCCCGGCGAAGAGGTTCTCGCCGAACGCCGCATAGCGGTAGCCGGACGCGCGTACCGCCGCGGTGACGGCAGACCCGCACGGCGTGTGCGAGAACTGACCACAGGAGGCGACACGCTCCCCCTTCATCGCAGCTGCGCGTTGCAGCGCGGGGCGCCGAACGAGCCGCGACCGTCGATCCTGGGCGCGCGCCCAGTTCAGCATGCAGGCGATCGCGCGGGTCTGCACGGCAGCCGGCGCGTTGGCGTCGGTTGCCGAGCGGCACGCGCTCTCGGGAGCCAGATAGACGCTCCACGAGCGACTGGCGCCGTCGGCACGGCCGACCACGAGGAAGGCCAGCAGCGACGCGACGGCGAACGCAGTCGCGACGAGGCGGACCGGGGCTACCGCATGCGCAAAGGTCACGGCTCGCACCGTGCTCCAGGAACGTCGCGGATCCTTCCCCTGGTCGGGTGAGTTGAGGTCACTCGACTCAGTGATCCTGCCCCTCGTCATGGATCACTCGGAGAATCTATCGACTCCCCCGGGTGGTGCGTCCGCCAAGTGGCCGCAGCAAGCAATCCGAGCGCGAGCGTCGGCAGCACCGTGCACGCCCGATAGAGCAGCGTGGCCGCCACGGCTTCCGTGTTCGACGCTCCGAACGCGACGAGCGCACCGGTGAGCCCGACCTCCACGAACCCGACACCCGCCGGCGTCAAGGGAAGCGCTCCGAGGATGCGCACGAGCGCCCACGCCGCGAACGCCTCGGTCAGTGTCACCTCCGATCCCGTGATCCCGATGAGGCGGAGGCAGACCACGAGAAGCACGAAGACGGTGAGGTGCCCTGCGAGCGTCGCGACGGTGATCACGTGCCACCTGCGCCGGAGGAGCCCGAGCGCCTGTGTGCGGAAGCGCACGAACGACTCTCCTCCCCACTCGACCGGCCCGCGCCGCACCAGACGCAGAGCGCGGTTCGCCAGCCGCGCCGCGAGGTCTCCGATCCGTCGCGCTCGCGTCGCGTGGGAGAGGACGAGCGCGAATCCGGTCACGGCGACGATCAGGACGGCGACGCCGATGAAGGCGGCCGTCCGCAGCGCCGGATGATCCTCGTCAGCGTAGGTGAGAAGCGCGAGCGCGATCACCGGGAAGACGAGGTTCATGAGCTGATTCCAGATCCCGGTGACGGCGACCGCCAGAGCAACGGCAGCCGCCGGGTACCTCCACGACCGCAGCATCGAGTACGAGGCGCCCATCCCGACCGCCGCGCCGGCCGGCGAGACGATCGAGAGCGCTGTCGAGGCCTGCGACATGGCCATCGCCTCGCGGAAGCCGAGCCCGGGTAGCGCCGCCATCCAGGGCGGCGCGAACGTCGCGACGTTGAGCAGGACAGCCCCGGCGAGCAGCGCCCAGTCCTGCCAGTCGAGCCCGCGCACGACGTCGAAGACGTCACGGTAATCGGCGATCTTCGGGAGGACGAAGACGAAGACGAGAACGACGACGGCGATCGACCCGGCCGCGCCGAGAATTCGCTTGTGAGTCTTCGTCAGCCCCCGTCGGCGCGTCACGGTGCCGTCCGACATTCGAGGGAACCTACCGTGCGACTGCCATCCGAACCGGAAGGAGCCATCTCATGTCCCGCATCCGTCGAGGCTCGATCACGCCGGGAACCGCGCTCGCCCTCATCGCCCTCTTCTTCGCGTTGGGCGGCTCGGCGTTCGCCGTCGGCGACCGGATCCAGGCCCCGAGCGTCGCGCAGCAGCGCTGCACGAACGGCGCGGTGCGCGGCATTGCCGTCGTGACCGGGATCGCCAGTCAGGGAATCGCGAACTTCCCGGACACCTTCACCTCCGCGGGGAATCTCTTCGGCCGCAAGTTCAACTGCACCGGCAGGGCGGTTCAGGCTCGGCGCGTCCAGACCGGCGTCTTCGAGGTCAGGTTCGTGGGGATCTCCGGGGCGAGCGCGGTCGTCAGCGCCTCGAACGACGCCCTGGCCACGGTGCAGGCCGGGCCGAGCGGCGTGTTCAGCGTCGTGATGCACCCGGCGGGCCGCGACGACCGGTCGGACCTCCCGTTCACGATCGTGGTGGTCTGATCAGGGCAGGCGCGGCGAGACGAACGCGCCGATCGCCGTCGCGAGCAGGAGCAGCACGGCGGCGATCGCGATGAAGAGCCACGTGATCTCGCTCTGACCGGGCTCGCGGCCGAGCCGCGAGCCCAGGTTCTGGTACGCGCGCTCCAGCGCATCCGCCGAGCGCGCCTCCGAGAACTCTCCGCCCGTGGTCTGTGCGATCTTGCGAAGCGTCTCCGGATCGGGCGGGACCGGGATCACCTGACCGTCTTGCGGGTTCCCCGGGAAGCCGCCGAACGGGCCACGCTCGATGACTCCCTGCGGGGTCCCGAGCGCGACGGTGTAGACCGGGAAGCACGCGTCCTTCGCAAGCTTCGCACCCTCGAGCGGCTGCAGAACACCGCGCGTCTGGGCGCCGTCGGAGAGGAAGAGGATCGACACCGGGCTCTTCTCGTCCCCGCACGACGACGCCTGCGCGAGCGAGCGCGTCGCCGAGCTCGTGCTCGCCGGCGCGGTGATGCTCCCCTCTTCCGTCGACGCGAGATCGGTGACCTGCCGTCCGAGGAGCACCGCGGTCTGCAGGGCATCGCCGATCGCCGTTCCGCCGTAGACCAGGAACTGGTCGATGTCCGTGATCGCCGTGTCGACGAGCGCGTGGTCCTTCGTCGGCGGCGTGGCCACCTGGGCCTCCCCGGCGAAGACGACGAGCCCGATCCGCAGGTCGCGGGGGGCCTGGTCGAGAAACGTTCGTAGCGCCTCCTGAGCGGCGCCGAGCCGCGTCGGCTCGACGTCTGTCGCCTGCATCGAGCGCGAGGTGTCGACGACGAGGATCACGGTGGCGCGCTCCTTCACGAGTGTGCGGTTCACTGCCGGGCGCGCGATGCCCACGATCAGCACCGCGAGGCCGAGCGCCACGAGCGCGCTCGGGACGTATCGCAGCCACGAGCGCCCCGAGACGACCGTCGCGAGCACGTCGACGTTCGTGTACCGAACCGTGTAGCGAGCGCGCCGGCGCTCGGCGAGCACCCAGAGGCCGACGGCGAGAGCGAGGACGAGGAGGCCGAGCAGCAGCCACGGGCTCTTGAAGGTCATCGGGATCCCGAGCACAGCGCGTGCACCTGGACGAGAGACCGCACGCCGGCGAGCTCGGCGTCGCCGCGAACCCGGACGACGACGCTTCCACCGCTCGTCTGCTGCGATGCGGACACGCTCGAGACGAGGCTCGCGCTCGGCGGATTCTTGGTCGCGAAGGCGAAGGCGTGGGACGCACCGACGAGACGCTCGCCCGCCGCACAGCGCTGAACGACGGTGGTCGCCCCGGGTCGAACACGCACGGTACGCACGCGCCGCGTCATGGGCTGCCCGGGCCGGA
This sequence comes from uncultured Gaiellaceae bacterium, assembly GCA_963763465.1. GTDB lineage: Bacteria > Actinomycetota > Thermoleophilia > Gaiellales > Gaiellaceae > GMQP-bins7. The sequence goes on from CAVXOS010000011.1 coordinate 29,887, forward strand.
CTGCGCCGACCGACGTCGGCACCCGCGAGCCGCCCCCTGCGGACGGCATGCAGCCGATGAACGGACGAAACGTGGGAGCGCGGTCCGACTGACCCACGTACGTCCCGACGAACACGGCCGAGCGCGTGGTCGTGATCCCCGGGTTGACGGGGCTACCCAGCCGTCCGACGAAGGAGACGTCGATGCCGCTGACACTCAGACGCGCGTCCAGACCGCCCACCACGTTGCCGCGCGGGCACGTGAGCTGGTACTCGACGCGAGGGCGCGTCGTGCTGGTCGACGACGGGACGACGACCCAGGGGCCGGCGACGGGAATGCAGACCTGCAATCCGTCGCACTCGTTCGCGGCACCGGCCGGAGCCGCAACGGCCAACGCCGCGGCCACTACTGCGAGCGCCCAAACGAGACGCACGCCCGTCACCACACACCCTTCAGGAGAAAGGCCGACGTCGTAGCGCCGATCAGCAGCAGGCCGGCGGCGAGAGCGGCGAACACGTCGGTGATCTCGCGATCTTCCTTGCGCGTACCGAGGCGCGAGCCCAGCTGCTCGTACACGCGGCTCAGCCCTTCCGCATCGGGGGCCGCGAAGAACTCTCCACCCGACTCCTGGGCCACCCGCTCCAGCGTCTCGGGATTCGGGGGGACCTTGGTGATCCGCTTGTAGCCACCGGTGAGCTCCTCCTCCACGACGCCGTCAGGGGTTCCGACGAGCACCGTGTATACCGGGATTCCGAGCCGCTTGGCCTGCTGCGCAGCCTCGGAGGGATCGATGCGGCCGCCGTCCTGGGCACCGTCGGAGATGAGCACGATCGCGCGCGGCGGTGCCTGCACATTCTCGCCCTCCGGCTGGCCGACCTTGGCCGAGAGCGCAACTGCGTCGCCGATCGCCGTGCCCTCGCCCGGCGCGAGCGTGTCGAGCGCGGCGGTCACGAGGGCTCGATCCTGCGTCGGCGCGACCCCCACGGCGGCGCGGGTCGCGAACGACACGACGCCGACGCGGAACTTCTCGGGCACCTCGTCCAGGAACGTCTTCGCTGCGACACGGGCAGCGTCGAGACGGGTCGGCTCGACGTCCGTCGCCTTCATCGACCGCGAAACGTCGAGCGCGAGCACGATGGTCGCCTCCTCTCGCGGGACGCTCACGGTGGCGTGCGGGCGCGCGACGCCGACGATCATGAGCACGAGCGCGACGAGCAACGTCAGCGGCGGTAGATACCGCAATCGTCCGGGACTGCGGTCGACGACGTTCGGAAGCAGGTCGGGGTTGCCGAACTTCGCCTGCGACGCGATCCGGCGGCGGTCGCGGTCGAGGTACAGCGCGACCATGAGTGGAAGGATCGCGAGAGCAGCGAGCGCAAGAGGCCACTCGAACCTCACGATCGGCTCCTGCGCAGGAAGGTCACGAGCGGACGGAGCCAGTCGCCCGAGGTCGTGAGCACAACGTGCCGGACGCCGGCCGACGTGAGCGACCGTGCGAGCTCGGCCCGCTCCGCCGCGGCGGCGACGGCGAACCGCTCGCGGAGGCGGCGGCTTCGCGTGTCCACGCGCAGCTGCCTCCCGGTCTCCGGGTCCACGAGGTAGAGGAGACCGACGTCCGAGAGCTCCTGCTCGCGCGGATCGCGCACCTCGACGGCGACGACGTCGTGGTGCCCAGAGAGCCCGAGCAGCGCACGTCGCCACCCGCGCTCGCCCCGGAAGTCGGAGACCACCACGACGAGCGAGCGCTGCCGAGCGAGCGCACCGGTCTTCCGGAGCGCGGCACCGAGGTTCGTCGTCCCAGGCCCGTCGACGGCCGCCTCGCCGCGAAGAGCGGTCAGCATCCCGACGAGGCCGGCACGTCCCTGCATCGGTGGGATCGCGCGCGACTCCTCGCCGCCGAAGGTCATGACGCCCAGCCGATTCCCGCGCCGCGTCGCCAGATGGCCGATCGCGACCGCGACGCCCTCGGCGACGTCGGCCTTGCGCCGATCGGCCGTCCCGAACTGCATCGAGATGGACGTGTCGAGCACGAGCCAGGTCACGAGCACGCGCTCGGCGAGATCGACGCGGACATGCGGCTCGCCCGTGCGCGCCGTCACGTTCCAGTCGATCCTGCGCACGTCGTCGCCTGGAACGTACGGCCGCATCATCGCGAGCTCCGTCCCGGTCCCGAGGAGGTTCGACCGGAAGTCGCCGGCGAGCAAGCCCTCCACGCGGCGTCCGATCGAGACGTCGAGCGCGCGCAGGAGCCCCTCGGCCATCGCCCCGGGGCCGGGGCGGGCCGCGGTCGGCCGCGCGAGAAGCGCGCCGGCGTTCGTCATTCGTCCCTCACGCCGCGCTGGCGCGAGCGAGGTCGAGCTGCGGTGTTGGCACCGCAGCGAGCACCTGGTCGAGGATCGAGTCGGAGGACACGTCCTCCGCGAGCGCCTGATACGACAGCACGAGGCGGTGTCGCAGAGCGTCGCGTGCGAGTGCCTGGAGGTCCTCGACCACCGCGTACTCGCGTCCGCGGATGAGCGCCAGCGCGCGGGCTCCCTGCACGAGGCTGATCGGGCCCCGCGGGCTCGCCCCGTACGAGATGTACTGCGCGAGGTCGGGCAGCCCGTGCTCCGCCGGCTTGCGCGTCGCGGTCGCGATGTCCACCGCGTAGCTCACGAGCGCCGGATCGACATAGATCTCGGTCACCGCGCCCTGGAGCGCCGCGAGATCCTCGAGCGACAGCACCTGCCTCAGCTCGGGATGCTCGACGAGCTGGCGCTGGACGACAGTGAGCTCCTCGTCGTGCTGCGGATAGCCGATCAGCACCTTCAGCAGGAAGCGGTCGATCTGCGCCTCGGGCAGCGGGTACGTGCCCTCGGACTCGATCGGGTTCTGCGTCGCCATGACCAGGAACGGCGCCGGGACGGGATGCGTGTCGTGCCCGATCGTGACCTGGCGCTCCTGCATGACCTCGAGCAGCGCCGACTGCACCTTCGCGGGCGCGCGGTTGATCTCGTCGGCGAGGAGGAAGTTGCAGAAGACCGGGCCGAGCTCGGTGTCGAACGTTCCCTCCTGCGGGCGATAGATGCGCGTGCCGACGAGGTCCGACGGGACGAGGTCGGGCGTGAACTGGACACGCGCGAACGATCCGCCGAGCACTCCCGCGGTCGTCTTGATGGTCAGGGTCTTGGCGAGCCCGGGGACGCCCTCGATGAGCAGATGCCCCTGCGCCAGCAGGCACACGAGCACGCGCTCGAGCATCGCGTCCTGCCCGGCGATGATCCGGCGGATCTCGAAGAGCGCCTGCTCGAGCTGTTCCTGCGCGTGCTCGGGCGTCAGCTTGGAGTGTTCGTCGGTGTCGGCCATGGCGGCGTCCCTTTCTGTCGGCTCGAGAGACTCATACGAAAGCACGCGCGATCGCGGATTGGGGTAAACGGAGCGTGAAGCGCGCTCCGGACGCTTACGAGCGTTGGACGCGGTCGTGTTCGACGAGGGTAGCCAGGGCGCCTGAGAGCCGGCTAAGAGGTGAAAGCCTCCACCCGGGCAACGGCCTTGACGACCCCGCCGACGACGAACGTGACGCCGTAGCGATCACCGGCGGCCGCCTCGACGAGCTCGACGCTCTCGCCGAGGTCGATCGGATGACGGTAGTCGAGACACGCGCGCAGCGGCCTGCGCACCTCGAGACCACGCTCTGCAAGGCGCTGCTCGACCGCCGCCCAGTACGCGGCGTTGTTGACGTGACCCATCCGGTCGACGTCCGTCGCGCGGAGCGGCCACTCGGTTCGCGGCCCGTCGATCGGCGGCGGCACGAGCGTGAGCTTCGTGGACGCGACGCGACCCTGTGCCGCCTCGGCATATCCCTCGAAGCCCGGGCCGATGCGCGCCGGCCGAGCGTCCGGGCCGAGATGGACCCGACGTGCTGTCGACCTCGATGGAGCCCCCGTCGTCACCGGTCAACGACCAGCGGCGACCCGCGGCGAGAGAGGAGAAACTGCTCCCCCAGGTCACGATGCTCGCCAGCTGGTCGGAGAGGAACGGAGCGAGGATGTCGATCCGGACGGAACGCAAGACCCAGAGGTGGTCGGGCGCCCCCCAGCCCGTCTCCTCGACGTCGTCGATCGCCGCGTCCTGCAGGTACCGCGCGACGGCGTCCAGGCGCAGCCGCCCGGCGGCGTCCGTGTCCGAGAGGCGGATGCGGTACTCGACGGCGAAGGTTCGGCCGCTCCCCGGCTGCGGCACGAGCGATACGAAGGTCTCCACCCGCGAGACCCTATGCCAGCTCGAGACGCATCCTCGTCGGCTGCGCCGTGCGGGACGCGGATGACGACGTAGACGACCGCCGCGGCCTGCACACTGCCCTGATGCAGCGCTGGGAGAGGCGAGCAAAGGGCGCTGTCGCGAGTGGGCGGGTGTTCCCGTACCTCGCTGCGACGACTGCCGCCCTGGCCATAGCCGTCGGCTTCATCGCCACCCTCACCGACCGGAAGGACTTCCCGACGTTCGGGGCGGGCCTCTGGTGGGCGATCGTGACGCTCGGCACCGTCGGCTACGGCGATATCGTTCCGACGACCGCGTGGGGTCGCGTCCTCGGCGGCTTCGTCATCATCGGCGGAGTCACGTTCATCTCGTTCCTGACCGCCATAGTCACGTCCTACTTCGTCTCCGTCGATCAGGAGGCGGAGCAAGCGCGGGAACACGAATTCCGCGCGGCGAGCGACGACGAGACGCGGGAGCTGCTCAGGCAACTCGACTCACGGCTGGCCGTGATCGAGCGGGCGCTCCATGCCGTCCCGCCCGACTAGCCCTGTCTCTCTCCGCTAGTAGCGGGGCTTGTCCATGAAGGCCCCGATGATCCAGAGGAGCGGGAAGACGAAACCAAGGATGAACAGGACGAGGTGGCCGTTGCGGATCGTCATGACGCCGGCCGTGATGAACGCAACCAGATAGAGGACGCCCAGCAGGCCTCCCCACACGAACCACCCGATGGCCAAGGGCATGCAGTCCTCCTTCGTCGATGCTGGCAGAGACGACGCGCTGTCGCTAACGGACCTGCGGAGCGTCCCGCAGCGCGACGCGACGAACGACCTCGATGCCGACTGCGACGAGGACAAGCAGCACGAGCGCGGACAACCAGCCGCGGGCGACCGCCGGAGCGACGAGGATGAGCACGAGCAACGCGCCGGCCGCAACCGCGTAGGTCGTGACGCGGTTCTCCAGGACGGGGCGCGCCGCACGCCGCGCATCCGCCGCACGACGAGTCTCGCCCACGAACCAGACCCCGACGAGCGTGACGACGCCGAGGATGATCCAAGCCCAGGCGCGGTCGGCGAGGGTCTGCGTCAGGATGCTCCAGGCATCGTGTCCGGCCGGCTTCACCGCGTCGTCCTTCACGAGCTGGTCGACCACGTAGTCACCGGCGAAGCGGCGCACGGCCAGCATCAGCAGCCCCACGGCGAGCACGCCGATCGCGAGCGCACGCAGCTCGAGCCGGCGACGACCGCGTGCGAGCCAGATCGCGAGCGCGGCGACCGCGAGTGCCACGAGCCACAGCCAGTCCGCGACGGCGCGCAGGATCCTCGTGATGGACTGTGCCGTCTCGAGCTGGCTCTCCTCGATGATCGCGATCTTCCCCGAGGACTCGGGCATCCTCTCGGCGACCTTCCCGATCACCGCCACCTGGTCTCCGAGCTCGATCACGATCGGGCGCAGGTCGAGCACGACCGCACCACCTTCGGTCTGGATGAAGGTCGTGTCGTCGTCGAGCAGGCGCACGAGCTGGCGCTGCGTCCTCGTCGTCACCGCGACCCACACCGTCTGCACGCGCGGTCGTTCGAGCGCGGCATCTGCGGCGCGATCCGCGCCCGAGCGCGCGAGCCCGGCGAGAACCGGGGCGAGCCCCTGCTGTGCGGGAGGCAGCCGCTCACTGATCGCCGCCTCGACGTCGACGTTCTCGAACAGCGTGTCGACCGATTTGGCCGCGACCTGGGTTCGGATCTCGTCGTTCTCGATCAGCTTCCGAGAGATCGTCTCGAAGCCGTCCGGATCGAGAGCCGTGTTCTCGACGTAGAACGCGACCATCCCCACCAGTGCGAGGACGATCGCCACCACGGTCAGCGCGCGGGCGCCGATGACGCGCAACTTGGACGGGCCTCTCGCCTCTGGGGCTCCACCGGCTTCGGTCATCGCGCTCCCGGCCCTTCCGGTCGCGGTCGGCACCTGCGACAGCCTCTCATACGTGCAGTTCCACCAGCCTTACTCCCTCGGGTAGATGTCGGCGGCCCACGTGTGCGCCTTCCAAGCTAGCCGCCAGCGTCGAGTATCCCACACCGACGTACGGCGCCGGTTGTCCTTGTCGAGGTCGCATCGACCGGGGTTATCTGGTTCGGGCGCAGTGCTCGACACTACGAGGGGTACGGGCTCAGGAACTCGGGGACGAATCGGCGAACACGACGTAGGGCGCGACCGTTCGGAAGCCCATGGCCGAATACATCGAGAGCCCCATGACCGAAGACTGAAGCACGATGGTGTCGCATCCCCAAGCTCTTCCCGCGTCGATTGCAGCCCAGGTAACGGCGGCACCGACCCCACGCCGTCTGGCGCGTGGGAGGGTGCCGACGTTGTAGATGCCAGAGGCGTCTCGGCTGCGAATCGCGATCGAGGTTCCGACCGGCTGTCCGTCAAGCCTTGCGACAAACAGTCGGACGTCCGGGTCGGCCGCGAATGAGGGCGTGATCAATCGGACGGCCAGCTCGGGCCGAAGCCCGCTCTCTACAAGGACGCCAGTGAACTCGTCCAAGCTCGGCTCGAGAATCGAGACGACGCTTACGCCGGGGCTCAATGTGGGGGGATCGGGTATTGGATGCAGAACCATCCCCGGGTAGAGCGAGGCGGCAGGCTCAAGCGCGTAGCTCGACGGAACCTCCGCAAGCCCTGCAGCGAGCTTCTCTGCCACCCACACGCGGAAGGGGACATCGCGTGCAGCCACCCACGCCAGCGAAGAGGCGAGCTCGCCAGATGACGCTTCCTTCGTTGCGACACATCCGTTGAAGCCGGAGAGGGGCAGACCCGTACTGAACGAGAAGATCGAACCCTCGTCGTGAGTCTCCCCTTGGGAAACATGCTGTGCAAGCTTCCGGAAGGAAGCGATGAAGCTCTCGTCCGCCGTACGGACAAGGTCGTGGTCTGCCTTCATCTGCGAGTCAAGCTAGCGTGTGATCTCGAACCCGCTGCGCAGCTGGGGTCGAGGAGCGTGAGCTAGAGGGGGGTTGCGGCGCTGGAACCGCCCCGCACGTGGTCGATCCGAGGTGTCGACGGATCGGTACGCGGGAACGTCAACGGACGCGTCGGGCCAGTGAACGGCGGCAATCGATGATCGTGTTCGAGCCCGAGGAAGACGCTCGGACAGCGGCGGAGCGGGTTGGGCTCAACGTTCCCGAAGGTGTCACCTTTGAAGGCGCCGAGGTGCGCGAGGTGGTCGCGAGCGCGTAGATGCTCTGAGCCGACATCTGGAGGACTGTCGTGGCACGATCTTCAGTGGATTCCCTGATGGGACTCGCGAGTACGTCGGTAGCCAGTCCTAGCCCCATGAACGGTGGTCGGGGCGGCCCGAGGCGCGCCCGCCTTCACGCGCGGACGCGTCGGGCGAGCTCGGCCAGCTCGCGGTTGAACCGCTCGGGCTCCTCGAGGTGCGGCGCATGTCCAACGCCCTCGTACCAGGAGGCCTCCGCGGTCGGGCAGGTGGCGAGGACGTGCTCGGCCATAGCGGGGAGCACGACCGAGTCCATCCGGCCCTGCGTGACGAGCACCGGCACCTCGAGAGCGCGAAGCACGTCGTCGTCGTCGATCGCACGGTCGGCGAGAGCGGCACGAATGGCAGCCGGCACGACGACGTTCCAACAGATCGCCGTCTCGAGGTCGTCGCTCGACACCGCCTTCACGAGGCATGCCTTCACGAATGAGCGCATGGCGCGGATGTTCGTCGGGAGATCATCGGACGTCGCGTCGACGAAGTGGTCAAGGAATCCTGGGCCGATCAGCGAGCCGAACGCAGCTTCCCCGAGCCGCGTGAGGCCTTCAACGAAACTGACCGCGGCGACTCGATCCTGCCCGTAGACGCGCACGTAGTCGCCGATGACGAAGGCGCCATACGACCAACCCACGAGCACCGGCCGATCGAGACGCAGCTCGTCGACGATCGCCGCCAAGTCGTCGGCCCACAGCTTTCCGGCCGTGTACTGCTCCGGCTCGAGCGGAGCCTCGGACATGCCGTGTCCGCGGAGGTCATATGCGACGAGCCGAAACTCGTCGGCGAGCGAGCTCTCGTACTGTTTCGCCCAGCAGAGATGGTTCTGCGACCAGCCGTGGATGAACAGGATCGGCTGGCCGTCCGGCCTTCCCCACTCGCGGACGTGCAGCCGGAGGCCGCCTCCGCCCTTCACCGCGTACGTCTTCGTCGAAGCTACGACCGGGTCGGTCACTGCAGTCATCTCTCGCCTCCTTCTCGCGGAACGAAGGCGATCGTCCTCGGCGGAGCGCGAGAGCGCATCGGGCGAAGTGCCTTATCTTTCGCAGCCGGGCGCCGTATCTTCCAGGGACAGGATGCGTAGGAGCGACGTGTTCGTTGGACGCGTCGGCCAGCTCGGTGAGCTCGGCCGCGCGCTCGACGCGGTGCAGGCGGGGACGGGCACGACCGTCCTTGTCGCCGGAGAAGCGGGGATCGGGAAGACCACGCTCGCGGCCGAGCTCGCGAAGCGTGCGGGTGACGCTGGGTTCGAGGTCCTCCTCGGCCGCGCGATCGACCTCGTCGGTACGGAGCTGCCCTACCAGCCGTACGTCGATGCCTTGCGTTCGCTCGGGAAGCCGTGGCAGGCCGCCGAGGGCGTGCAGGGCTCCCAGCTTCGGGTCTTCGAGGAAACGCTCGCACTGCTCACTGAACGAGCGGCTTCAGTTCCGGTGCTCCTCGTGCTCGAGGACATGCACTGGGCTGACACCTCCTCGCTCGACCTCCTCGTCTTCCTCGCGCACAACCTCGCCGACCAACGGGTGCTGGTGCTCGCGACCTATCGCGCGGACGAGGTCGCCTCTGCGGAGCGGATGCGTACGATGGCGCACGGCGTTCGGCGCGGCGGATCGGAACTCGTGCTCGAGCTTGGGCGGCTCGACAACGGGGAGCTGACGACACTGCTGGCTGCGCACGCCGAGTCTCCCGTGCCTGCGGCGCTGACTGACGCCATAGTCGCCCGCTCCGAGGGCAATCCCTTCTTCGCCGAGGAGCTCCTTGCGGCCGCGGGCGACCAGCACGGCGAGCTTCCGCGTGGCTTGCGCGATCTACTGTTGCAGCGCGTAGCGCGACTCGACGCTGACACGCAGAGCCTGCTGCACGTGGCCTCGGCCGTCGGACGCGACGCCGAGTATCGACTCCTCGCCGCCGTCGCAGCCCTTCCCGAGCGCGATGTGCGCGAGTCGTTGCGCCAGGCAGTCGAGCACGGGGTTCTCGTCGCCCAGCAGGCGACGAACAGCTTCCGATTCCGCCACGCGCTCCTCGCGGAGGCGATCTACTCGACGATCCTGCCTGGGGAGCGCGAGGACTTGCATGCACGGCTGGCTGACGAGCTCGCGCGCAGCGGCGCCGCAGCTCCGGCAGAGCTCGCCCCGCACTGGGCCGCAGCCGGCCGCGATCAAGATGCGCTCGTGGCTTCGGTCGAAGCGGCCCGTCAGTGCGAGGCGGTCTACGGCTTGGCGGAGGCGTTCGCCCACCTCGAACGAGCGCTCGCGCTGTGGAAGATCGTTCCCAACGCGCCCGAGCTCTCCGGACTCGACCTGATCGAGCTCTGCTCGAGGACAGCGGCGCTTGCCAGCCAAACCGGCCACGCGCCACGGGCGGTTGAGCTCGCACGGCAAGCGATCGGGCTGGGCTCGGAGCGCGATCCGCTGCGAGCAGCGCACCTCTACGACCGCCTAGGCCATTACCTCCACGAGTGCGGACAAACGGACGCTGCGCTCGCCGCCTTCGAGCGCGTGCTCGAGCTCGTGCCGGCCGATCCACCATCGGCAGAGAGCGCGCAGGCGCTCGCCGCGCTCGCGCATGGGCTGATGCTCGCGTGGCGCTTCGACGAGTCGCTGACGATGTACGAGCAGGCTCTCGCTCTCGCCCGCGAGGTCGGAGCGCGCGAGGTGGAGCTCGGAGTGCTGCCGGGTCTCGGCAGGGACCTCGCCTACGTCGGCCGCGCAGAGGAAGGTCTCGGGTACCTCCGACGAGCGCTCGAGCTTGCCGAGGAAGGCGGCGATCCACGGGCCCTGCTGAATGCGTACGTCTCACTCACCGACGTGCTGATGATGCTGGGGAAACCGCGCGAGGCGGCACGAGTCGGAGAGCAGGGGCTCGAGCTCGTCCAGCCGTACGAAATCGACAAAACGCTGCTCCTGGCGAACACCATCGAGCCCCTCCTCGCAATCGGCGAGTGGGACGAGGCGGACCGGCTCAGCGCGAATGCCCTCCGATCTATCACCGCCAACTTCCCCTACATGCTCCTTATGCTCCGGGCCGACCTTGAGCTCGGACGCGGCGACCTCGATGCCGCGCGGTCGCATCTCGATGCCGCGCTCGTCACGCTGCGCGAAGATCACGGGCAGGGCATCTACGACGTCTACCTGGCGGAGCTCGCCTTGTGGGAGCGGCGCTGGACAGCGGCGGACCAGTCAGTGCACGACGGCCTCGCGATGGCAAGCTCGCCGGGAGCCGCCCAGCTGCACGTTTGGTTCTGCGCGAAGGGGCTGCGCGCACAGGCGGAGCTTGCGGCGCTCGCGCTCGCTCGGCGCGATGCAGACGCCGTCGGCACCTGGCTCGCTCAGGCAGACAAGCTCATTGGCGTCGCTCGGCGGGCAGCTGCGGAGGCGTCACCCGTCACGCCTAATGCCCACGGTTGGCTAGCCCTGGCTGAGGCCGAGCACCAGCGTGCCCATGGCGATGCACGTCCCCAGTCTTGGTCCGAGGCAGCTGACACGTGGGAGCCGCTCGAGCGCCCGCCCTTGGTTGCGTACTGCCGCTGGCGCGAGGCGGAGGCGCTCGTCGCCGCCCGCTCGCCTCGCACCGAGGCGGGCGCGTCGCTCCGGGAGGCTTATGCGATCTCAGCGCGGATCGGGGCTCAGCCCCTCTTGCGGGAACTCGAACTGCTCGCGGAGCGCGCACGGCTCGATCTCGCAACCCCAGCCGCGGCGATAGCTGAGGCGACCGACGAGCTGCGTGAGACGCTCGGGCTGACGCCGCGCGAAGCAGAGGTACTGACGCTGGTCGCTCGCGGCTACACCAACAAGGAGATCGCCGACATGTTGGTGATAAGCGTCAAGACTGCGAGCGTCCACGTATCCCACATCCTGCGCAAGCTCGACGTATCGACCCGTATCGAAGCCGCCGTAATCGCACACCGCCTGTCACCACCGCCCAACCTCCCCCGTGAACACGTTGGACCGGTCGGAACCTGGTGACGCCGGCCGCGCCGTCGCAGGAACTGTCCAAGTGGAGGCGGCCATTCCCCCTGCTCTATGCAAAGTCCTGCAAATCGTAATTTGAGTGGAGGCGGCGGGAATCGAACCCGCGTCCGCGGTCGCACCGAACAGAGCGTCTACGAGCGTAGTCCGTGCTTCATCTCACCCGACGGCCGGTTCACGGACAACCTGCCGACGGGCCAGCCATCCTGAAGTGTCGCGCTCCGGGCGATTGGCACTCCCTCGGCGCCGAGCCCGATTTCTGGCGCCGAATTCCGGGTCTCGGGCCCAACCCGGGTCGACGTCGCCTTACCTAGCTTCGACTAGGCGGCGAGTGCGAGTTCGTTCTTGTTCGCACTTGCTTGTGTGCCGGTTGATTTACGAGGCCAACCGGCGACCTCGGCTCGCAACTCTGCCGGAGAACCGACCACGTCGAAACCTGATCGCCCCCGTATGTGTGTTAAGGGTTGGAGGATAGCTGCCGATAAGCGTGTCGGCCCGGCTGCGGCACGATCGAGGGATCCGGGCCATGAGCAGTCTCAACGAGGCGAAAGGACACGCAGTGGCGTTGATGATGGAGGAGAAGTACGACGACCTCGCGGACCTGCGCGAGCGTGCGAAAGCGGAGGTGTCGAAGGTCGTCATCGGCCAGGACCGAACGGTCGAGCTGCTTCTCATCGCTGCTGTCGCGCACGGGCACGTCCTCCTCGAAGGGCCGCCCGGCAGCGCGAAGACCCTCCTCGCGCGCGCGGTCGCGCACATGCTCGGCGCCTCGTTCAAGCGCATCCAGTTCACGCCGGACACGACGCCCACCGAGCTCAACGGGCAGAACGTCGTTCGTGGCGGCGAGCACCTCTTCATGCCTGGCGCCGTCTTCACGAACGTTCTCCTCGCCGACGAGATCAACCGCACGCCGCCCCGCACCCAGGCCGCGCTCTTCGAGCCGATGGGTGAGCGCCAGGTCACGGTCGACGGCAAGGCGCACAAGCTTCCCGACCCGTTCCTCGTGATCGCGACGCAGAACCCGCACGAGCACGAGGGCGTCTTCCCCCTGCCCGAAGGTCAGCTCGACCGGTTCCTGTTCAAGATCGAGCTCGACTACGCGGATGCCGAGGCGGAGCTCGCCATGCTCAACCTCCCGCACAAGGGCATCGCGCCGGACATGCTCGGCGAGGTTCGCCCGCTGCTCGGCGTCGTCGGCCTCGACAGGGCGCGCCAGGAGCTCGAGCACACCGACGTCCCCGAGTCCGTCGGCAGGTACATCGTCGCGGTCGGACGTCGCACGCGGGAGCTTCCCGGCGTCGAGCTCGGCGTGAGCTCGCGCGCGATGATCCACCTCGTGATGGCCTCCAAGGCGAGCGCCCGACTCGACGGCCGCGACGTCGTCACCATCGAGGACGTCCGCGAGATGGCGCCCTACGTGCTTCGCCACCGCCTCGCGGTCACGCCCGGCACCAGCATCGACACCGTGCTGCTCGACGCGATGGCCGGCGTGCCCTCTGCAGTGCCGCCGCCGATCTCTCCGGTGTCCTAGCGCCAGATCGAAATCCGCGAGCGTCGGATTTCGATCGGCAACATCCCTGAAGGCGCCCGCTTCGCGGTCGCATCGGTGCGGACCAGCGGGCGGCGGATAGTCCCTCGGACGAGGGGTTGACTCCCCCGGAAGGGGGGCGGATAGTGCGAGGGAGGCACGGCTGGGGAGCCGGGTTGAGAGCCTCGTTCGGACCGCGCTAAGCTGCTTGCGGCCGATCACGTACCCGAACGGGGAGGGAATGATCGTGGCATTGCTGGTGGAGGCGCCGTACGACAACCTCATCGACCTGCGCGAGCGGGCGAAGGTCGAGATCGCGAAGGTCGTGATCGGGCAGGAACGCGCTGTGGAGTTGCTGCTCGTCGCTGCGCTCGCGCGCGGGCACGTGCTGCTCGAAGGCCCGCCCGGAAGCGCCAAGACCCTCCTCGCGCGCGCGACCGCCCACATGCTCGGCGCGACGTTCAAGCGGATCCAGTTCACTCCCGACACGACGCCGGCGGAGCTGACCGGGGTCAACGCCATCCGGATGGGAGAGCAGGTCTTCTTCCCCGGCGCGGTCTTCACGAACGTGCTCCTGGCCGACGAGGTCAACCGGACGCCGCCGCGCACGCAGGCCGCGCTGCTCGAGGCGATGCAGGAGCGCCAGGTGACGGTCGAGGGGAAGGCGCACAAGCTTCCCGATCCGTTCCTCGTGATCGCGACGCAGAACCCTCACGAGCATCGCGACGTCTTCGAGCTTCCGGAGTCGCAGCTCGACCGCTTCCTCTTCAAGCTGGTGCTCGACTATGCCGACGCGCAGAGCGAGTACGAGATGCTCGATCTCCCGCATCGCGGGGTCGCGCCGGACATGCTCGGCGAAGTTCGCCCGCTGCTCGGCGTCGTCGGCCTCGATCACGCACGCGACGAGCTGGATGCGACCGACATCCCCGAGGAGGTCGGCCGCTACATGGTCGCGATCGCCCGTGGGAGCCGGAACGTCCCGGGCGTCGAGCTCGGGGTGAGCTCGCGCGGGATCATGCACCTCGCGAGCGCGGCGAAGGCGAACGCGCGCCTGTCCGGCAGAACCGAAGTCGCCATCGAGGACGTGCGCGAGATCGCGCCCTACGTCCTTCGCCATCGCATCATCGTCGAGGACGGCCTCACGGCCGACGACGTGCTCCGCACCGTGCTCGAGCAGGTTCCTGTGCCCGAGCCCGTCTACACGCTGCGCTGACGCTGATTGCCCAGGGGTCGGGCATGCCCGACCCCTGAACCCGGTTACGTGCGTCGTCTCAGCGGCGGCGTTTCAGCGCCCGCTCGATGTCGCGCCGGGCATCCCGCTCCGCCACGACGCGGCGCTTGTCGGCGCGCTCGCGGCCGCGGGCGAGCGCGATCTCCACCTTCACCCGCCCGTCCTTGAAGTACATGCTGATCGGGACGAGCGTGAGGCCCTTCTCGCGCACCTTCCCGTACAGCGAGTCGATCTCGCTGCGGTGGAGGAGGAGCTTCCGGTCACGGTCCGACTGGTGGCCGTGCGGCCCGCCCTGCGCGTACTCCGAGATCGAGGCGCCGATGAGCCACGCCTGGCCGTCACGGATGTCCGCGTAGGCCTGCGCGAGCTGAACGTGGCCGTCGCGCGCCGACTTCACCTCGGTCCCGGTGAGGACGACGCCGGCCTCGACGCGCTCGACGAGCTCGTACTCGCGTCGCGCGCGGCGGTTCTCGGCGATCAGCTTCGTTCCGGTCGGCTTGGCCACCGCCGGAGTGTATGGACGATGGAAACGTTCGCGGATACGGCTGCCCCGCGGCCGCGAAGCGGCCGCCTTCAGGGATCTTCGCGCGATCGGAATCCGCACTCGCGGATTCCGATCTTGCGCACAGTTTCAGTCGTCCGGAAGTGCGGAGGCGAAACGCCGAGCGATCTCCCTGAGCATGGTGAGCGCGATGCTCGGTTCGGACTCGACGAGAGCGATCGCATCGTCGCGCGGGATCGCGAGGCAGCGCATCTCGGTCGCGGCGCGGACGCGGGCGATTCGCGTGCCACCGGGCGCGAGCAGGGTCAGCTCGCCGAAGAACGTGCCCGGCCCGAGGTCGACCGACCCTCCGCGCCACTCGACGCGTGCCGTGCCGTCGACGATCACGAACATCCCGGAGCCGGGATCGCCCTCGAGCGCGACGATCTGCCCCGCGGCACACGTCATCTCGCCTGCGGTCGCCGCGAGCCGCTCGAGAGCGGCGCCGCTCGCCTCGGCGAAGAGCGGGATCGCGCGTAGCTCGTCCAACGTCACGGCGGGTTCATATCACGACCGGGCGGCGATGCCGGCGCACCGGTCGCAGAGCGGGAACCAGGGCGCACACGAACGGCCGCACGAGCGACAGCGGCCGATCGTCGGCGACTCGACCTCGACCCGGAGTCGCGCGACGACCCGTACGGCAGCGGCCTGCTCGAGCGCAGCAGCGCGCTCGAGCGTCACGCCGCCGACGTCGGTGTACTGCAAGGCGAACCAGCGCAGGATGCTCGCCTCGCGCCCGGCTCGCTCCGCGTCCTCGAGCGAGGCACCACGCAGGCGGGCGGTGTCGAGCAGGAAGGCGAGCTGCGGCCGTGCGACGCGGTCACCGGTGATCGCGAGCGCGAGCGTCGCCAGGAGCTCGAGCCCGTCGTCGTCGACCGGAGCGTTGACGAGCTTCCACGTGTCCGCGAGCGGAAGGCGACGGCCGCGCTCGGCGAGACGGCGCTGAACGGCCTGCAGCCGGAGCCGAATCGGCTGCAGCGACTCGACCGCGAGCCAGCTCTCGAACGCCCACTCGCGCAGCGCGACTCGGTGCCAGGCGACGAGAGCGGCGTCCAGGTGTGCCGGATCCTCGACACCGAGATCCGAAAGCTGCGGCCTGATCCGAGCCTCGTCGACGACGCGGTAGCCGACGTGACCACCGGGCAGTGGCACATGCGGCTCGAGCGCCGACTCGACGATCTCCGGTTTGGCGACTCCCCAACCGAGACCTGCGAGCACCCCGACGTGCCCTCGCTCGACCAGCCCGAACCTGCCGGCCCGCCCGGCGATCTGCGCGAGCTCCCATGGCAGCAGGTCGCGTCGCTCCTCGCCGTCGAACTTGTTCGTCTCGGCGAAGAGGAGCGTCTCGCAGGGCAGGTTGACGCCGTGCCCCAGGACGTCGGTCGCCACACAGACCTCGGCAGCTCCCGAGAGAAAGCGATCGATCTCCTCGCGGCGCGACGCAAGCGGCATCGCGCCATAGAGCACCGCGACGCGTCCCGGATGCAGCCGGTTCACCTCGCCCGCGAGCGCGAGCACCGCGCGGCGGCTGAACGCGACGAGGACCGTGCCCGGGGTCAGTGACCGCAGCGTCCGCTCGCCCACGAACTCGAGCGGGAGCTTCCGCTCGAAGAGCTTCAACTCGTGCTCGGGGAACGCGCGCCGCACGAGCGGGAGCGCGTCGAGCGCGCCGAGGAGCAGGATCTCTCGGTACTCGCCCGCGAGCAGCAGGCGGGTCCAGGCCGATCCGCGCTCGGGGTCGTCGGCCCACTGCACCTCGTCGAGCACGAGCAGCTCGCCCGCGTGCGGGGCCATCTCGACCGTCGAGCAGATCACGGGAGCGTGCTCGTTGATCCTCTCCTCGCCGGTGACGAGACCGACGTTCTCGGCCCCGATCCAGTCGCCGAGTCGCCGGTGCGCCTCCTGAGCCAGCATTCGGAGCGGGCCCGCGTAGACGCCGGCGCGCTTGTCGGCGAGCTCGCGCAGCGCAGCGTAGGTCTTGCCGGAGTTCGTCGGGCCGAGGTGCGCGACGACGCGGTCCGGCTCCACGCGCCGCGCGGGCAGCGACACGGTGATTCGCTTCTCCGCCGCCTGCACGGCATGCGCCGGCCGTCGGCGCGCTCGATCGGAGCGGCTCGGCCGCTTCTGCCTACCCCTCGGTGGTCGCCGGGCGCGCATCGGCGCACGGTAGCGAGCCGACCGTCGGCTCAGGGAAGAGGACGCCAGGCGGGCCGTGGCTGCTGGCCGCACCAGCACCCGACCGACTTCTCGGTCACCCGCCGGAGACCGCTGCCGTCCGCATTCATGACGAACGTCCCTCGACCTCCGGAACAGAACGCGAGCTTCGTCCCGTCGGGCGACCACACGGGCGGGCCGATCGGTCCGGCGAACTTCACGGGCGACCCACCGAAGTCGATGCAGCTCCGCAGCCGCGGAGGCGTGACGTCAATGCCCGCGGGCGTCGTCGCAAGGATCTTGCAGCCGTGCCGATACGCGATGGTGCAGCCGTCGGGCGACCACGCGGGAGCCGAGCCGCGTTTCACGAGCACGCGCTCTCTCGGGCCGTCTGTGCCGATGACGCGAGCTTCCGAGCCGCGAACCTGTCAGACGCGGAGGAATCTGCGGAGCGTCATGCCGGACCCGAGCGCGCCGATCGCCAGGCCGCCCAGGATCAGGATCGCGGCCGTCCAGGTGAATGCCATGGACCGCACATCCGGGTCGTCCTGGATATGGCCCAGGATCTGCGGGACGGCGATCTCTCGGCCGACGAACAACAGCAGCACCGCGGCGACGGATCCCACGAGCCCGGTGAGCACGCCTTCGAGCATGAACGGGCCGCGGACGTACCAGTTCGTCGCGCCCACGAGCTTCATCACCTCGATCTCGCGGCGACGCGCGAAGATCGACAGCCGGATCGTGTTCGCGATGAGGATCGTCGAGGCCGCCAGCAGGATGACCACGATGATCCCGAAGACGACCTGGATGCCTCGCGCTATGGCGAGGATCCGCTGCGACACCTCCTTGCCATAGCGCACCTGGTCGACAGCGGGGAACTTCTCCTTCTGAACGGCGAGCGCGATCGCCTCGGTGTCCTCGCCGCGCGCAGGCACGACGTCGAATGACGCGGGCAGAGGGTTCGAGGCGAGGTTGGCGGTCAGGTCGGGATTCCGCTTGCGCATGATCTCGAGCGCTCGCTCTTTCGTGATGAACGTGATCCCACCTGGTTTCACGCGCTTGTCGGACTCGAGGTGGATGCGGAGGCCGTTGATCTCCTTCTTCGTCGCGCCGTCCGCGATGAAGACGTGCACGGCGAGCTCGCGCTTCTTGTCGTCAGACCACGACACGAGCCACGTGCCCAGCCCGATGAAGACGCCGATGAGGAACATCCCGATGAGGACGGACAGCGCCGAGGCGACGGTGGTCGAGACGTTGGCGCCGATCGAGCGCAGCGCCTCTGCGAAGAGGGTGCGGACGCGGGTCATGGACCAACCTCGGTTGGCCCATGACCGTGGAGGGGTGCGGGGAACCGAACGGTTCCCCACACTCGCGGGGAAACATGGTTTCCCCCGCGAACGCGAGTCGAGGACGAGCGTTGGTCATTCCTCTGCGTACCCCCCACGCCGCTCGTCGCGCACGAGCTTGCCCATCTCGAGCGCGATCACGCGCTTGCGCATCTTGTCGACCATCTCGCGGTCGTGCGTGACCATGAGAATGGTCGTCCCGGTGCGGTTGATGCGGTAGAGGAGCTGCATGATCCCGACTGACGTGTCGGGGTCGAGGTTCCCGGTCGGTTCGTCGCAGATCAGGAGCGGCGGGTGATTGACCATCGCGCGCGCGATCGACACGCGCTGCTGCTCCCCGCCCGAGAGTTCCTCCGGGCGCGAATTCATCTTGTGCGCGAGGCCGACGAGATTCATCACCTCGGGGACCTTCTTGCGCGTCTGCGCGTTCGACTCGCCCTGCACGCGGAGCGCGTAGGCGATGTTCTCGGCCGCGGTCCGGTTCGGGAGGAGCTTGAAGTCCTGGAAGACGCAGCCAAGGTTCCGTCGCAGCAGCGGCACCTTCGAGCGCTTGAGCCGCCCGAGGTCGCGACCGCCGACGATGATCCGTCCGGAGGTCGGCTCCACCTCTTTCAGCAGGAGCCGGATCATGGTCGACTTGCCGGAGCCCGACGCGCCGACGATGAAGACGAACTCGCCCTTCTCGATGACGAACGACACGCCGTCGAGGGCGGTGACGTGGTTGGTCTCGTAGATCTTGCGAACGTCCTCGAGCACGATCATCGCCGCGCCGGTCGACCCTTCGAGGGCCGGGTGCAGGTCGGCGGTGGTGTCTGGTTCGGCGATGGCCGTCATCTGTCGCGTCGAGTCGTCATCCGGCACCGGGCGTAGCGCTCAGCAGCCCGCGCGGGCCGCTCCGGCTCATGGGAACGCTGCAGTGTAGCCGACGATCTCCCTGCACTCAGCCATAGCGCAGCGCGTAATCCGCGAGTGCGGATTCCGCTCGCGCAGATCCCTGAAGCCGTCCGCTTCGCGGCCGGGTGCGGTCGAATCGTCAACGTCTAGACCACCTGGCCGGCGGCTTTGGCGAGCAGGTACGCGTGGATAAAGCCGTCGAGCCCGCCGTCGAGGACGGACTGGGTGTTCCCCACCTCGACGTCGGTCCGATGGTCCTTCACCAGCTGGTACGGATGCAGCACGTACGAGCGGATTTGACTCCCGAAGCCGATGTCCTGCGCCGCGCCGCGCTCACGCGCCAGCTCGGCCTCGCGCTTCTCCTCCTCGAGCTCGGCGAGCCGGGAGCGGAGAATGCGCATCGCCGTCTGCTTGTTCGACGTCTGCGAGCGCTCGTTCTGGCACTGGACGACGATCCCGGTCGGAAGGTGCGTGATGCGGACGGCCGAGTCGGTCTTGTTCACGTGCTGGCCGCCCGCTCCGCTCGAGCGGTACGTGTCGATGCGGAGGTCCGACTCGTCGACCTCGATCGGCGTGTCGTCGGGGAGAAGCGGCGCGACGACGACCTGCGCGAAGGCGGTGTGCCTGCGATGCGCGGAGTCGAACGGCGACTGGCGCACGAGGCGATGGACGCCACGCTCGGCCCTCAGCGTGCCGTAGGCGTTCTCTCCGGCGACCGCCACCGTCGTCGACTTGAGGCCCGCTTCCTCTCCGGGGCTCGCTTCGAGCACCTCCGTCTCGAAGCCGCGGTCGGCCGCCCAGCGCAGGTACATGCGCAGCAGCATCTCGGCCCAGTCCTGGGCGTCGGTCCCGCCCGTCCCCGCGTGGATCTCGAGCACGGCGTCGCCGGCGTCGTACTGGCCGTCGAAGAGCGCGTCCTCCTGCAGTCGACCGAGCTCGCCCTCGAGCGAGGCGATGAGCTGCGCTATTTCGCTCTCGTCCTCGCCGAGTGAGAGGAGCTCGCTCGCGTCCTCGTACTCGCCCTGCAGCCGCTCGTAGCGCTCGAGCTTGCGGGTGAGACGGGAGTGCTCCGTCGAGATGCGAGCCGCG
This sequence comes from uncultured Gaiellaceae bacterium, assembly GCA_963763465.1. Lineage (GTDB taxonomy): Bacteria > Actinomycetota > Thermoleophilia > Gaiellales > Gaiellaceae > GMQP-bins7. Next base: position 50,118 of record CAVXOS010000011.1, read on the forward strand.
GTCGACTGATCGTCCCAGAACCCGGGAGCTCCCATCGCGCCCTCGAGCTCGCCGCGCCGGCGCGTCAGACGATCCGGGTCAAAGGTAATCACGGACCCAGGCGAGCTGGGCCCCGATCTCCTCCAGGCGCTCGTCGAGCGGCTTGCCGTCGAGCTCGACCATGCGGCAAGCGTACCCTCCTCGCGGGTCGACGCTCGCTCCGTCTCAGGCGCCGTGGCAGCGCTTGTACTTCTTGCCCGACCCGCACCAGCACGGGTCGTTGCGACCGAGGTCCTTGTGCTCGTTCACCGCCGGTCCCTGCGCGAATGACGTCGGCTCGGGTGGAGCGGCCAGCGCCGTCGCGGCGCCGCCCGCGGCGGCGATGACGTCGGCGCCGGCAGACGTCTCGTGCTCGTAGTGGAGCGAGCTCTCGCGAGACGGCGTCGGCTCGAGCGCGGGCTGCTCGACCTCCACCGACACGTGGAACAGGGTGAAGACGACCTCGTGACGGATCGTCTGTCCGAGCTCCTCGAACATCGCGTGACCCTCGCCGCGGTACTCGACGAGCGGATCCTTCTGCGCGAACGCACGGAGATGGACGCCCTCGCGGAGGTAGTCCATCGCCTCCAGGTGCTCGCGCCAGCGCTGGTCGACCGTCTGGAGGATGATGAACCGCTCGACCTCGCGCGCGAGCTCGGCGCCGAGAGCCTGCTCGCGCTCGTCGTAGGTCTCGAGCGCGTCGTCGACGAACTCCTCGGTCACCGCCGCCCGCTCGGTGACGTCGATCTCCTCGCGCAGCTCCTCGACCGTGATGTCCGTGTCGTAGAGCGACTGCATCGCGGTCACGAGCCCGTCGAGATCCCACTCCTCCGCGAACTCCGAGTCGGTGAACTGCGCCACCGTCGTCTCGACGGCCTCGCGGATCCACTCGCGCACCTCGTCGGAGAGATCCTCGCCCTCGAGGACACGGCGGCGCTGCTCGTAGATGACCATGCGCTGCGTGTTCATCACGTCGTCGTACTTGAGGACGTTCTTGCGCGCGACGAAGTTCTGCTCCTCGACCTTCTTCTGGGCGTTCTCGATCTGGTTCGAGAGGATCTTCGCCTCCATGGGCTGGTCGTCCGGGATCTTGAAGCGGTTCATGATGTTGTAGATCCGGTCTCCCGCGAACAGGCGCACGAGATCGTCCTGGCCGGACAGGTAGAAGCGCGTCTCGCCCGGGTCGCCCTGTCGTCCCGAGCGGCCGCGCAGCTGGTTGTCGATTCGGCGCGACTCGTGGCGCTCGGTGCCGAGGACGTAGAGACCGCCGAGATCGACCACGCCGTCGCCGAGCTTGATGTCGACGCCGCGGCCGGCCATGTTCGTCGCAATCGTGACCGCGCCGCGCTGTCCGGCGTCCTTGATGATCTCGCCCTCTCGCTCGTGCTCCTTCGCGTTGAGGACGTTGTGCGTGATTCCCTTGCGCGTGAGCAGCTGCGCGAGGTACTCGGACGTCTCGACGGCGATCGTGCCGACGAGGATCGGCTGGCCGGTCTCGTGCCGCTCGACGATGTCGTCGAGCACCGCCGCGAACTTCGCCTCCGGCGTCTTGAAGATGTAGTCGTTCTCGTCGAGGCGCGCGACGGGCTGGTTCGTCGGGATCTCGACGACGTGCAGGTTGTAGATCTCGACGAACTCCTTCTCCTCGGTCTTCGCCGTTCCCGTCATCCCGGCGAGCTTCTCGTAGAGGCGGAAGTAGTTCTGGAGCGTGATCGTCGCGAGCGTGACGTTCTCCTCGCGGATGCGAACGCCCTCCTTGGCCTCGATCGCCTGGTGGAGGCCCTCGCTCCAGCGGCGTCCTTCCATGATGCGGCCGGTGAACTCGTCGACGATCTTGACCTCGCTGTCCTGCACGACGTAGTCGACGTCGCGCTTGTAGAGCGACTCGGCCTTGAGCGCCTGCATGAGGTGGTTCACGAGGCTGACGTTGCGCGGGTCGTAGAGGTTCTCGATCCCGATCGCGCGCTCGATCTTCTCGATCGCGGACTGCGCGGGCGAGACCGTCTTGAACTTCTCGTCGTAGAGGTAGTCGGCGCCCGAGAGCTCCGTCTCGTCGAGGCCCTTGGCCGTCTTCCGCGTGGCCGGCTCGCCTTCCAGGTCCTTGACGACGCGCGCGAACTGGTAGTACGTCGCCGCGGCGGTCTCGGGCTCGCCCGAGATGATGAGCGGCGTTCGCGCCTCGTCCACGAGGATCGAGTCGACCTCGTCGACGATCGCATAGGCGTGGCTGCGCTGGACGACGTTGTCGATCGACACGGCCATGTTGTCGCGCAGGTAGTCGAAGCCGAACTCGGAGTTCGTCCCGTAGGTCACGTCGCATGCGTACGCGTCGCGGCGCTCGTTGAACGGCATGAGATTCTGGATGAACCCGACCGAGCTCCCCAGCATCTCGTAGACGGGCTGCGTCCACTCGGCGTCGCGCTTGGCGAGGTAGTCGTTGACCGTGATGAGGTGCACGCCCTGCCCGGCCAGCCCGTTGAGGTAGAGCGGCTGAACGGCGACGAACGTCTTGCCCTCGCCGGTCTTCATCTCCGCGATGTCACCCTCGTGGAGGACGATCCCGCCCATCAGCTGGACGTCGAAGAGCCGGACCCCGATCGTCCGCCTGAACGCCTCCCGGACGGCGGCGTACGCCTCGAAGATCAGATCCTCGAGCGACTCGCCGTTCTCGAGGCGCTGCTTGAACTCGGCGGTCTTCCCGCGGAGCTCGTCGTCCGACAGCTTCTCGAAGTCGGGCTCGAGGGTGCCGATGTACGCCGCCTGCTCGGCGAGGCGCTTGAGCCGGCGCCCCTCGCCCATGCGAAGGACCTTCTCGAACTTCCCGAAAGACGTCGTGGACACGGGCCTAGGGTACCGGCTGGCCTCGCCGATCGACCGTGTCACACCGGTCACCGGACCGTTACTTCTCGTTCACCCGAGCGTCACCTGTCTTGCGGATAACGTCGCGCGATGGACGCCGCCCGACTCGACGCGATCCCGCTCTTCGCGGGCCTGACGCTCGATCAGCGAGCGTCCGTCGCCGGCTCGTGCGGGGAGCTCGCGGTCGCTGCCGGCTCGACGCTCGTTCAGGAAGGCGACTTCGGCTTCGGCATGTTCGCGATCACATCCGGCACGGCGGACGTGATCGTCGACGGAGCCGTCGTGCGAGCGCTCGAACCGGGCGACATGTTCGGCGAGATCGCCGTGCTGTCGGGAGGCCGACGCACGGCCACGGTGGTCGCCGCGACCGACATGACACTGATCACGGTGCTGAACCGGGACCTGTGGCGGCTCGAGCGCGAGTCGCCCGAGATCGCCACCGCTCTGCGCGCGCGGATCGCCGAGCGCCTCGACGCGCCCGCGGCGTAGCCGGGGCGACGGCCGCTAGAGCGCGAGCACGGAGATCTCCCACAGATCGCCGCGCAACCTGTGGGCATGCGCGGCGTACGCGCCGTCCATGCGCTCCGTCGCCATGTGCTCGAGGGCAGCTCCCTGAGCCGGGTCGGCCGGCAGATCGTCGATCGTGAGCTCCAGCTCCGAGCCATTCCACGTCAGCTCGAGCTCGTCGCCGCGCGGCTCCGGCTCCAGCCGTCCGACCTCGATCCCGACCGCGCCCACTGCCCAGACCTCCTCGCGCTTCACCGCCAGTGCGCGATAGGGCGTCGCGATGCTGTCGCCCAGCGCCGCCGCGAACGGCGAAGGATCCGCGGCGCCGTTCGACTCGAGCACGAACGTCCCGTCGTCGAGGGCGACGAACTCCAGCTCGTCGCCCGGCGTGCCGTCACCGTCTGCGGTGGCGACCGCGTCCCACTCGCGCTGGCGCTGCAGCCCGGTGATGCCGGCAGCGAGCCACTCACGACCCGGATCGAGTGGCATCGGCTAGGCCGCCTCTTCCCGGCCCGTGCCGGCCGAGTCGCCTTTGGGCTTGCGCGCGACCCGCCGCGGCTCCCGCACCCGCTTGTCGCGGTAACGCTCGACCTGACGCTCGAGCTTGTCGACGAGTTGGTCGATCGCGGCCTCGTAGGTCGTGGCCGACTCGCGCGCAACGAGGTTCGGCCCCTTCGTGAACACGACGCCCTCTGCCACGTGGTCATCGCGAATCGACGGATTGCGCTCGCGCGAGAAGATCACCTCGACGATCGTCCCTTCGTACAGCCGGCGCGACAGCTTGGAGAGGCGCTTCTCGGCGTATGAGCGAACCGCATCCGGAACGGTGCCGTGCTGGGCCTTGATCTGGAGCTGCATTGCCGGCGCTCCTTTCGGGATCGTGGCTGACGGTGACTCTCAATCTAACGGACGGCCCGCGCGAACGTGATCACCTCGACATGGCGGGCGCCGACACGCCGGCACGCCGACGCGCAGGCGTCGACCGTCGCTCCGGAGGTGTAGACGTCGTCGACGACACAGGCGCGCGCCGCGACCTCGGACCGCGACGTCACGCTTCCGCGGACGTTGCGACGACGCTCGTCGAGGGAGAGCCCTCGCTGACGACGCAGTGCACGACTGCGCTCGAGCGCGTCAATGACGGGAATCTCCCAGATCCGGCCGAGCTCGACCGCGAGCCCTCGCGCGGGGACGTCGCCGCGCTGCCATGCCCGCTCCGGGTCGCCGGGCACGGGCACGAGGCCGTCCACCGCCGGGCGCGGGACGACGCTCGCAACGAGCGTGGCGGCCTCACGCGCAAGCTGGCGCCGGCCGCGCTCCTTCCACGCCCGGACCAGCGCGCGGGCGCAGGCGTCGTAGACGATCGCCGAGCGCGCTCCGGCGAAGGCGAGCCTCCTGCCCGCGCACTCGGCACAGCGGCGAACCGGCCACGGGCCAGGCGAGCCACACCGCTCGCAGACGGGCGGCACGAGCCTGGTGAGCGATGCACGACACGGGTCGCACAGCGCCCGTCCGGGCGTCTCGCAGACCGCGCAGCGCTCCGGCAGCACCAGGTCCAGCACCCGCACGCACCGAACGTACGCGCGCACGCTCAACGCCTTCGTGCCGGATTCGCGCCGAATCCGCTCGAAGGGACGTCAGAGCGGCGACGCCGCGACGAGCTCGCGCAGATCGTCCTGAGCGCGCTCGAGGTCGGCCGGCGTCTTGATCGGGGAGAAGCGGCCGCGCGGGCCACGGCGTGGCACCTCGAGGTACTGCGTCGGCACCGTCGCGGAGACCTCGTGGTAGAGGCGCTCGAGCTGGACGGCGTCCCGGCCGGCGACGTCCTTGCGCACGTACAGCCAGGTGAGGTCGTAGTCGGCGTCGAGTGCTTCCAGGTCGAAGAGCGCGGTGTTCGTGTTGAAGACGGGAGCGCCGTCCTGCGCGAACGAGGCGGGGAAGCGAGGCCCCTCCACGAGCTGGAGCTTCCCGTCGACACGGACCGGCGCCCCTCCCATGTCGCCTTCCTTACGCGCGACCTCGCAGGTGAGCGGCCGCCGGCCCAGGATGTGCATGCCGACCACCACCGGATCGATGCGCGCCCCGAGGTTGTCGACGTTCGACACCATGACGAGGCGGGCACCGCGCTCGCGAAGGGCGGCAAGCGTGCCCGACCGGCGCAGCGCCTGGAAGAGGTCGCCGTGGCCGGGCGCATAGAGCGACGCCCTCCCGTTCTCCTCGCGAAAGAGCTCGCCCGAGGTCTCGAGCCGGAGCGAGATGAACTGGTTGAACACCAGCGGATCTCCGAGGTCCCGCTCGACGACGTGTGCGCGGATCGCGTCGTCGGTCGCGAAGCTCGTCATCAGCGCCACGGGGACGACGCAGCCGAGTGCCCGCTCGAGTCTCGTGGTCTGGATGAGCTTCGCCTCGAGGAAGCTCTTGTCGTCGACCGCTGCGAGCACCGCCTTGACGACTCCGCCGAAGCGCGTCGCCATGCCGCCGGCGAGGACGACCTGCGCGACCTCGCCCCGTTCGAGCGCGGCGAGCCCGGCTGCTCGCGCGTCCTCGTCGACCGCATCGCCGGGGTCGGGCAGCCGCGTGATGTCGTCGTCGCGCGGCGGCTCGATCGTGCCCTGCACGACGTTCGAGGCGGGCGAGAGCTCGCCGGCTGCGACGCGCGCGCGGAGAGACTCGAAGAGAGGCTCGTCGAAGCCGAAGCGCTCGAGGACCGCCGCCGTCTCGCGATCGACGTCGATCATCAGGAGCTGCGCACCGGAGCCGGAAGCGAGGATGCGTACGGAGCGCGATGGACGCCCACCTCGGTGACGATCGCGGAGACGAGCGCCGCGGGAGTGACGTCGAACGCCGGGTTTCGCGCCGGGAAGCGGGACGTGACCTCGCGCGGGTCGCGCTCCTCGATCGGGATGTCCTCGCCGCTCGCGGCTGTGGCATCGATCGTCGACGTCGGAGCGACGACGTAGAACGGCAGATCGTGATGGGCCGCGGCCACGGCGAGCCCGTACGTGCCGACCTTGTTCGCGACGTCGCCGTTGGCGGCAATCCGGTCTGCGCCGGTGAGCACGGCGTCGACCTCGCCGGCCCGCATGAGCGCCGCCGCCGCCCCGTCCACGATCACGGAGAACGGGATACCCAGTATCTCGAGCTCCCACGCAGTCAGGCGCTCGCCCTGGAGGAGAGGACGCGTCTCGTCGACCCAGACATGCTCGACGAGCCCGTCCTCCCACGCTGCGCGCACCGCGCCCAGCGCCGACCCGTAGCCGCCGGTGGCGAGCCCGCCGGTGTTGCAGTGCGTCAGCAGGCGCGCTCCGGCCGGCACGAGCGCGGCGGCGTGTCGGCCCATGCGGCGACACCGCGCGACCTCCTCCTCGTGGAGCGCACGTGCCCGCTCCGGCGTGGGATCGTCGCGTAGTTCGTCGAGCGCCCAGCGCAGGTTGATCGCGGTCGGACGGGAGGACACGAGAACGTCGTACGCCCTGTCCAGGTCCTCCCCACGCTCCGCCGCCAGAGCGAGCCCGTACGCGGCTGCGACGCCGATCGCAGGCGCACCGCGAACGGCGAGCGTGCGGATGGCGTCGGCGACGTCCGCCGCCGACGCGCACCGCAGCTCGACCTCCTCGTCGGGCAGGCGCCGCTGGTCGAGCACCACCACGGCGTCTTCGTCCAGGCGGATGAACCGCTCAGGGGTCAGACCCCCCGCGGGTCTGACCCCGCCGCTACGTCCCTTCGTCCCACGAGGCGAGGTAGCGCGCCTGCTCCTCCGTCAGCTGATCGATGTCGATGCCCATCGTCGCGAGCTTGAGCCGCGCGATCTCGTCGTCGATGTCCTTCGGCACGTCGTAGACCTTGCGCTCGAGCGTCGCGGCGTTCTGGATGACCCATTCGGCCGACAGTGCCTGGTTCGCGAAGGACATGTCCATGACGAGCGCGGGATGACCCTCCGCCGCGGCGAGGTTCACGAGCCGGCCCTCGCCGATGAGGTAGATGCGTCGGCCGTCCGCCATCGTGAACTCGTCGACGTACGCACGCGCCTCGCGTGTCTCGACCGCGAGATCGCGGAGCGCGCCGATCTCGATCTCGACGTTGAAGTGGCCCGTGTTGCACAGGATCGCGCCGTCCTTCATCCGCTCCATGTGCGAGCGCGTGACCACGTTCTTGTCGCCCGTCGCGGTGCAGAAGAGGTCGCCGACGGTGGCTGCGGCGTCCATCGTGAGGACCTCGTAGCCGTCCATCGTCGCCTCGAGCGCGCGCATCGGGTCGACCTCGGTGACGATGACGTGCGAGCCCATCCCACGAGCGCGCATCGCGACGCCACGCCCGGTCCAGCCGTACCCGGCGACGACGAAGCGCTTGCCGGCGAGCAGGACGTTGGTCGCACGGATGATCCCGTCGATCGTCGACTGGCCCGTCCCGTAGCGGTTGTCGAAGAGATGCTTCGTGCGGGCCTCGTTGACCGCGATCACGGGGAAGCCGAGCTTGCCGTCGCGCTCGAGCGCTTTCAGCCGGATGACGCCCGTCGTCGTCTCCTCCGTACCGGCGATCACGTCGCCGAGCTGCTCGCGACGGGCCGAGTGGAGCACGCCGATCACGTCGGCCCCGTCGTCCATCGTCAGGTGCGGTCGGTGGTCGACCGCGGCCTCGATGTGACGGTAGTACGTGTCGTTGTCCTCGCCCTTGATCGCGAACACGCCGACGCCGTACTCCTCTACGAGGGCTGCCGCGACGTCGTCCTGCGTCGAGAGCGGGTTGGACGCGCAGAGAACGACATCGGCGCCGCCCGCCGACAGCGTGCGGGCGAGGTTCGCCGTCTCGGTGGTCACGTGCAGGCACGCGGAGATGCGATGCCCTGTGAGCGGCTGCTCGCGCTCGAAGCGCTCGCGGATCGCCGCGAGCACCGGCATCTGCCGGTCGGCCCATGCGATCCGCCGCACGCCTTCGGGGGCGAGCGCCAGATCCTTCACGTCGTATCGCTGTGTGGTGGCCATGGATCCTCTCTTCGGTGTGTGTTTTGGTTGAAAAGCCTCAGGCCGCGTCGGTGACGAGCAGGCGCTCGTGCTTGCGCTGCTCCCACTCGACCCAGGCGGGGTCGGGCTGGCCGGGCTCGGGGACGGTCGTCCCGGCCAGCCACGTCTCGACAGCGGCTCGCAGCGCAGTCTCTCGTCGCAGGCGAAGCGCGAACTCGAGCTCGGCGAGCTCGACGCCGAAGCGTCCGCGCAGCTCCGTCAGCGCGTTCAGCTGGTTGAGCTCGCGGATGCCGTAGCGGCGATAGCCGGAGTCCGTTCGACCAGGCGTGACGAGCCCTTCCTGCTCCAGGTAGCGGAGCATGCGCGGGGACCACCCCGAGCGCCGGCTCGTCTCGCCGATCGTCATCCACGGCCGCATCGCGGCAGAGGTTATCAGAGTCGTGTCAAGGTTCGGACGTGCCCTCGCGCCCGTAGCGGTCCTCGAGGCGCACGACGTCGGAGAGATGGGGTGTGGAGACCTCGATCACGAGCGTGTCCTCGACCGCCGTCACGCGATGCACCGTTCGCGGCCGGAAGCGGAATGCGTCGCCGACGGCGATCTCGAGCGTCTCGAGCTCGCCCCCCACCTCGCCGAGCTCGAGCGTGGCGCGACCCTCCTGGACGAGCCAGGACTCGTCCTTGAGCTCGTGGTACTGGAGGCTCAACGACTCGCCCGCGCGCACGAACAGCAGCTTGCCGACATAGCCCTCGGCCTCGGCCCATACAAGCTCCCAGCCCCACGGCTTCTCGACCCTGCGCGGCCTCGTCGAATGGGCGCTCACGAGAAGCGCAACGCCTCGTCGGGAATGCGCTGGCCGGCGCCGATGCGAAGCCCGTGGTCGAGCGTGTTGCCGGCACCGACCACTGCCCCCGGCCCCACCACCGCGAGGTTGTGCAGCTCGCAGCCGGCGCCGATCTCGGCATCGTCGCCGACGACGGAGCCGACCACACTCGCATTCGCGCCGACGCTCGTGCGTGCGCCCACGACCGCGTTCTCCACGACGCCGCCGGCCGCGAGCGTCGCGCCGGCTCCGAGCACCGCGAGGCTCCCGAGGCGCGCACTCTGCTCGACCACCGCGCCGGGGCCGACGTAGACGGGTGGGACGAGCTTGGCGCCCGGATGAACGCGCGCCGCGGGGTCCACGAGCGTGAAGTCCGCGCCGAGCGCGTCTCCGACCTCGGTCTGGAAGATCCGCTCGAGCACGTCCCGGTGCGCCTGGAGATAGGACTCGGGCGTGCCGACGTCCAGCCAGTAGCCGGGAAGCGCGACGCCGAAGACGGAGCCCTCGTCGGCGAGCCGCGGGAAGACCTCGCGCTCGATCGAGACGGAGCGGCCGGGCGGGACGAGTTCCAGCACCTCGGGCTCGAGCACGTAGAGGCCGGCATTGATCAGGTCGGTGTCGATCTCCTCGGGCCGCGGCTTCTCGAGGAACGTCTCGACGCGACCGTCCGCGGTGGTCCGGACGAGCCCGTACCGGCTGGGATCGGCGACCGGCGTCAGCAGGATCGTCGCTTTCGCCCCGGTCGAGCGGTGAAATGCCACCAGCGCGCCGAGGTCGGCCTCGCGCAGCGAGTCGCCGTTGAGGGCGAAGAAGCTCCCGTCGAGCTCACGCCCGGCGAAGCCGATCGCCCCTCCGGTGCCGAGCGGCTCGTCCTCGACCGCGTACTCGAGCGACAGGCCCTCGTGGTGCGTTCCGAATCCCGCCTCGATCTGATCCGGCAGATAGCCGCACGAGATGACCGCGCGCTCGACGCCGTGCCGCGCGAGATGCTCGAACGTGTAGGCGAGGAGCGGCCGGTCGACGAGCGGGAGCATGTCCTTGCGCGTGCGGTCGGTCAGCGGACGGAGCCTCGTGCCCTGGCCACCGACCAAGATCACCGCGGGAAGGCTCACTGGACCGGTCGGCCGATGCCTTCGTAGGCGAATCCGAGCGAGCGCATCTCGTCGGGGTCGAGCAGGTTGCGCCCGTCCACGATCACCGTGCTGCGCATACTCTTCGCCGCTGCGGCCCAGTCGAGCTCACGCAGCTCGGGCCATTCGGTGACGACCACGGCGGCGTCCGCGCCGGCGAGCGCGTCGAGAGCGGTCTCCGCGATCTCGACGCCGTGCAGGTGCGCCGCGCCGTTCGCGACCGGGTCCCACGCCGTGACGTCCGCTCCCTCGGAGAGGAGCCGGCCCGCGAGGACGAGGCTCGGCGCTTCGCGCATGTCGTCCGTGCCCGGCTTGAACGCGAGCCCGAGGAGGGCGACCCGCTTCCCACGCAGCGGGCCGAGCCGCCGCTCGAGCTTCCCGATGACGCGCCGCTTCTGCAGCTCGTTCACCTCGATGACCGCGTTCAGCAGCTGGAAGTTGTAGCCCGAGTTCGCCGCGAGCTGCTTGAGCGCGAGCGAGTCCTTCGGGAAGCACGAGCCGCCGAACCCGATCCCGGCGCGCAGGAAGGCCGGGCCGATCCGGCGATCGAGGCCGATTCCCTCGGCCACGGTCGTGACGTCGGCGCCGGTCGCCTCGCACACGTTGGCGATCTCGTTGATGAAGGAGATCCGCGTGACGAGCGCGGCGTTCGCGGCGAGCTTCACCATCTCCGCCGACGGCACGTCGCAGCGCACGACCGGGGCGTCGATGCCCTCGTGCAGCTTCGCGATCACATCGCCGTCCGAGACGTCGAACGCGCCGATGACGATCCGGTCGGGCTCCATGAAGTCCCGGATAGCCGTGCCTTCCGCCGTGAACTCGGGGTTCGACGCGTAGCCGACGTTCGCCAGGCCGCGGTCGTCGAGACGGTGCCGCACCGCCCGACCCGTTCCGACCGGCACGGTGCTCTTCATCGCGACCACGATGCGCCGTTCCACCTCGGGCAGCTCGTCCACGACGGTCCAGACGGCGGAAAGGTCGGCGTCGCCCGAGTACAGCGGCGGAGTTCCCACCGCGATGTAGACGACGTCCGCCCCGTCCACCGCCTCGGCGACGTCGGTGGTGAAGCTCAGGCGCTCGCGGTTCGCCGCAAGGAGCTCCTCCAGCCCTGGCTCGTGGATCGGAACCCGGCCGTCGCGCAGCGCGTCGATCTTCGCGTCGACGATGTCGCGCACCACGACCTCGTGCCCGAGCTGCGCGAAACACGCGCCCGTGACGAGACCGACGTAGCCCGCGCCGAAGACGGCGACGCGCACTAGCTCCTCTTCACGGAGCCGAGCGGCTTCAGGCCCTTGGCGATGGCGATCATCGTCTCGTTCGAGAGCCGATCGAGAAGCGTGTTGACCACCCAGTAGTTCCCCTTCGGCGTTCGGAGAACGACCATGTGGAGCTTGGGGCCGTTGTAGTAGAGGTCGTAGACACGCCCGCCGATCCGGCGCGTGAGGCTCTTGTCCGCGAGCACCGGCGCGTCGTCCCAGTCCGTCATCTGCACGCCCCAGTACTCGTTCGAGCCCATGCGGTAGACGAGCCGCAGCGCCTTGTGCTTCTCGCCCGGGTCGATCCAGTAGAGCCGCGCCGGCATCGTCGAGTCCGTCCACGAGCTGCGCTCGATCACGGTCGGCACCATCAGCGGGAACGAGGTGCGGCCGCGCCGCGCGCGCAGCTCGTCGATCGAGGCGTTCGGGGCGTACGAGACGTTCGGGCGCTCCCGCTTCGGCGTCTGGTCGATCGGCGCCGACGCGAGGCTGCCGTGGAACGTCTGGCCGACCACGACGGTCAGCATCGCGCCGTTCGCGAGCTGCGAGATCTTGCGCGGCAGCGGCTCGAGCTCGGCGGAGGCGAAGAGGTTCGCGACCTTCTTCGCAGCGTCCGCCGCGCCGCGCCGCGACTTGTCGTAGTAGACCTTGGTGCGGAAGTAGTCGAACGATGGCGCGTTCGCGGGCAGGCCGTTCGGCGGCGTCAGGATCTGGTACGAGCGCTGATCCAGCAGGTACCCGGCGGTCGACGCGGAGCCGGAGACGCCGTTCCCGTTCAGCACCGTGATCGAGGTGGCGCTCGGCGCGGGCGTGCGCTTCTTGACCTTCTCGCCCAGCGCGACCGCCGTCGCGTTCTCGGAGGACGCGACGTCGGGATGCGTGAAGGTCGTGACCGCCTTCGTGATGTTCTCCGAATCGGTCGTCAGGTCGGCGAAGCCCTCGAGACCCTCGATGCGCGTCTGGAACACGCGGCCCTTCGGCAGGCCGTACGCGAACAGCGCGTACGAGAGCACGGTGCTCGGGTCGACGTCGTGACCACCGCCCTGCGCGACCTCGACGTTCTTCGTGATCGCGTTGACGATCTTCGGGAGCGTCAGCGGAGCGAAGCTCTCCTGGACCTGGCCCTTGAGCGCCTTCACGAACTGCTGCTGCCGCGCGACGCGGTAGAGGTCGGAGTCGGTGTGCCGGAAGCGAACGTAGTCGAGCGTCTGCCGGCCCGTGAGCCGCTGGTATCCGGGACGGAGGTTGATCGTCGCGTAGCCGGACGGCCCGCTGTGATCGTTGAAGTAGCGGCGGTCGACGTCGATCCAGGCACCGTCGAGGCGGTCGACGATCTGCCGGAAGCCCCTGAAGTTGACCGTGATCAGGTAGTTGATCGGCACGCCGGTGAGCGCGTGCACCGTCTGGAGCGAGCCCTGCGGGCCGCAGTACGAGTAGGCGGCATTGATCTTGTCGAAGAACGGAGTCTTGCCGGGGCAGCGAATCTCGACGCGCATGTCACGCGGGAACGAGAGCAGCGAGATCGAGTCGGACCCCGGATCCGCGCGGAGGAGCATGAGCGTGTCCGAGCGGCCGGAGGTCTTGGGGCCGCCGTCCCCCGTCCGGTGGTCGTACCCGATCACGAGCGCGACGGCGGGCTGTCCTGGGAGCGCCACGCTGAGCTGTCGGGCCGCGCGACGCACTTCCGGCGTCTTGGCCGCGACGGCGGCGACGGACTCGTGGAAGTAGAGATAGGCGCCGCCCGCGGTTCCCGTCGCGACGACGAGGCATGCGACTCCGAGCCACATCGCGATCCGGCCGACGAGCGCCGCACGGGACCGCGACGAGCGCTCCGGCTGCCGGTACAGGGTGACGGGTGAGGTGGAGCCCGGCGGGAGCACCGCCTTCCCGTTTCCGTTCGGAGCGGCGCCGCGCCCCAGTCCTCGTTTCAGGGTGGTTCGCATGAGAAGAGTCCGGTGTACATGGCTCCTTTGAGTTCTCAAATGAGCCAACGAGCGCCTCGACGGGCGCCCGCCCGCGGAGGATAGCTCAGCGACAGGCTGTAATTCGCCCCACGCCCACGCGATCCCTACGAACCACTGCGAAGACGTAACGCGCGTCTCAGCGAGGAGAACCGGCGACCGAAGCGGCGAGCGCGCTCAGCGCGTCACCGAGGAACGCCACCTCGTCGGGGGTGCCCGCGGTGATGCGGATCGCGTCCTCAGCGCCGAAGGAGCGCAGCGGCCGGACGATGACCCCTTGCCGGAGGAGCGCATCGTTCAGGCGCTCGGCGTCGCCGACCCGCACGAACGCGAAGTTGGCGACGGCCGGGCCTGCGGGCTCGAGCGAATGCTCGCGCAGAACATCGAGCAACGACGCCATCGCGTCGCGATTGACCGAGCGGCGGCGAGCGACCTCGTTCTCGTCCCCCAGGCTGGCGAGGGCGGCTTCCTGCCCCGCCGACGTGACGTCGAACGCGCGTCGCACCTTGCCGATTGCCGTGATCAGATCGGCCGGCCCCACGCCGTAGCCGACCCGCAAGCCGGCCAGGCCGAAGATCTTCGAGAAGGTGCGGAGGACGAGCACGCGATGACCGCGCGCGAGGTACTCGGGGACCGCGTCGGGGTAGTCGGGCTCGGCGACGTACTCGAAGTACGCCTGGTCGACGACGGTCAGAACATGCGCAGGGACCTGCTCGAAGTAGGCGTCGAGATCGGCACGAGTGTTCGTCGTCCCGGTGGGATTGTTGGGCGCGGCGATGAAGACGAGCTTCGTCCGGGGCGTGATCGCGTCGAGCATCGCGTCGAGGTCGATCCGCTCGTCGCGCAGTGGCACGCGCACCGGGACGCCGCCGAGCTTCAACGGGTCGAGCACGTAGCTCGGAAACGACGGCCACGCAGTGACGACCTCGTCGCCGGGGTCGACCGTCGCCAGGCACGTGAAGCCGACGACCGCATCAGCGCCCGCGCACACGGTGACGTTCTCGAAGCCGACGTCGTGCCGTTCGGCGAGCGCGGTTCGCAGCCGCCACGCGCCGCCGTCGGGGTAGCGGTTCAGCTCGAGCGTCGCCCGGGCGATCGCCTCCTGCGCGGCCGGGAACGGCCCGAAGGGGCCCTCGTTGGACGCGAGCTTGACGACGCGCTCGAGGCCGAGGTCGCGCTGGACCTCCTCGACCGGCTTGCCCGGCTCGTACGGGACCAGCCCGTCGAGCGCGGGGCGGAGCAGCGGCGTGTCGTCGGCGGCCGGGCCCGGGCTCACGTGGCCGGGACGGGCTCCGGTGCGGTCACGTACTCGCCGACGATCTCGGCGTCGCCCTCGAAGCCGTCAGTCGCCTGCCCCGAGCGGTGCCGTAGCGCGATGGCCAGCGCGCCGGCGAGGACCCCGGCCGAGACGAGCCCGAGCCCGACGTATGCCGCGACCTTGAGACCTCTCCGGCCGCGGTTGCGCTTCTTGTCGATCGCGCGCTGCATCGCCTTCAGCGTCAGGTAGCCGACGGCCGCGTTGCGTCTGTTGTAGATGCTCATGTTCTCCAGGGTAACCGACTGTCGAGGCCGGCAAACGCTATCGCCGTCGAGGCGGCAGGTCGATCGCCCGGCCGAGGGCGACCTGGCCGGCGATCTTCAGCCCCTCGCCGAGCGTGGGGTGTGCGGCCATGCCGTCGGCGACGGTTTCGATCGTGGACTCCGCGTCGAGCGCCACGAGGGCAGCTTCGATCAGATCGGTCGCATGCGCACCGACGATCACGACGCCGATGAGCTCCCCGTAGCTCGACTCGTGGATCGTCTTGACCCAACCTCCGGCCTCTCCCGACATCACCGCGCGCGCGTTCGCAACCCACGGGAACCGGCCGGTGACGACGTTCTCGGCGCCGTATCTCTCGACGGCCTGCTTCTCGGTGAGGCCGACGCCGGCGATCTCCGGATCCGTGTAGATCGGCCTCGGCACCGCGGCGCCCTCGCGCATCTCGGCCTCGTGCCCGGTCGCGTTCTCGGCGGCGACCTCGCCCTCGCGGAACGCGGTGTGGGCGAGCTGCCAGTACCCGGCCACGTCACCGGCGGCGTAGATGTGGGGCGTCGACGTGCGCCGATGGGCATCCGTCTCGATACCCGTCCGCGCGTCGAACGCCACGCCCGCAGCCTCGAGGCCGATGCCGTCGACGATCGGCGCTCGCCCGACCGAGACGAGCATGAGGTCGCACTCGACGGTCTCGCCCTCACCGAAGTGAACGACGAGCCCGGCCCCGGTGTCCTCGACCTTCGTGCACTGCTTGCCGAGGTGGACGACGATGCCGCGCCGCGCGAACGACTTGCGAAGCTCGCTCGTCGCGTCCGAGTCCTCCTGCGGGATGAGCGTCTCGAGCATCTCGATCATCGTCACCTCGGTGCCGAAGCGCTCGAAGATCGAGGCGAACTCGCAGCCGATGATCCCGCCGCCGAGCACGACGAGACGTTTCGGTACCTCCGTCTGCGCGAGCAGGCCGGTCGAGTCCACGCAGCGTGGCGACTCGAGGCCGGGGATCGGCGGCGTGATCGGCTGCGATCCGGTCGCGATGATCGCGCTCTTGAAGCTGAGGCCGATCTCCCCCTTGTCGAAGGCGAACGAGCGCGCGTCGTCGAAGCGGGCGCTGCCCTGGAACCAGGTCACGTTGTTGGCCTTGAAGAGCGAGGCCACGCCCCCGGTCATCTGCTTGGAGACCTGCTCCTTCCACTCGTTCGCCTTGGCGAAGTCGAGCTCGGGCTCGCCGCCGACGCCGAGCTTCGGATTCACCTCGCGCGCCGCATGGAGCGCGTGCGCCGTGGACACCCAGGCCTTCGTCGGGATGCAGCCGACGCGGAGGCACGTCCCGCCGAGCTCGGCCTCCCGCTCGACGCAGGCGACGCGCGCGCCGAGCTGCGCTGCCCGGATCGCCGCCGTGTAGCCCGCAGGGCCTCCGCCGAGGACGGCTACGTCGAATTCCACGCCCGCGATCCTAGCGGTGAGGCGTCACAGCTCTCGCCGCATCGTCACGCTGTAGTCGTCGCCCTCGCCCACCGGGGCGAAGCCGTGCTCCTCGTAGAAGGCGACGAGCGCGGCATTGTCGCGCTCCACGCTGAGGCTCAGCGCGTGGTAGCCGTCCGCGCTCGCGCGCTCGCAGAGCGCTTCCAGGAGCGCCTCGCCGATTCCGCGGCCCCGTCTGCTCGGGACGACCGCGATCGCGAGCTCCGGCGTCTCGTCGTCGACGAAACCGTAGCCCGGCAGGTCGTGGCGGAACAGGCGGTACCACGCGGCACCCACGGGAAAGGCGTCGTCGACCGCGATGAGAACCGTGTCGCCGGGCCGCCCCCAACCCTTGACGTACCGCGCCGCCGGCCCGGGCCCGTCGCCGGGGTTGCGCTCACGCCAGTAGTAGGCGTGGTGGAGCATGTCGCGGAGGAACCTGACGTCTTGCCGACCGCCACGCCGGATGACCATGAACGCAGGCTACAACGCGAGCGCGGGCGCTTCGACGTACGCCTTGATGTCGCGCAGGAACTCGGCGCCCTCCGACCCGTCGATCGCCCGGTGGTCGCACGTGAGCGTCATCGTCATCGTCGGCAGGATTGCGAGCTCGCCGTCGATCGCCGCCGGGCGCTCCTCGATGGAGCCGACCGCGAGGATGGCGACCTGCGGTGGGTTGAGGACGGCGATGAACTGCTCGATGCCGTACATCCCGAGGTTCGAGATCGTGAAGGTGCCACCCTCGAGATCGGGCAGCTTGAGCTTCCCGTCGCGAGCGCGCGACACGAGGTCGGCGCGATCCGCCGCGATCTGCTGGACGGACTTCCGGTCGGCGTCGCGGATGACGGGCACGACGAGGCCACTCGGCGCGGCGACCGCGAGGCCGACGTTCGCAGCCGCGAAGCGCTGGAGCTTCCCGTCGACGAAGTTCGCGTTGACCGGGCGATGCCGCACGAGCGCGGAGGCGACGATGCGGGTGAGCACGTCGGAGACCGTCGGCTTCGTCTCGCCCTCGCGGAGCAGCTCGACCATGTGCTCGCGCGTGGCGACGAGCTCGGTTGCGTCCGCCGTGACCGTGAGCTGGAAGACCGGCGCGGCCCACGCCTGCGTGAGCCGGCGCGCGATCGTCTTGCGCGTCGACGTGAGCTCGACGATCTCGACCTCGGCGCCCGGAGCGGCCGCGGCGGCTGCCGGACGCGCCTCCGCCTTCTCCACGTCCTCGGCGATCACGCGTCCTTCGGGCCCGGTCCCGGTGATCTGCGCAAGGTCGATCCCGCGCTCGCGCGCGATGCGACGAGCGAGCGGGCTCGCCTTCACGTGCTCGCCGGCGGGACGCGGCGCCGGCTCGTTGCTTGCGACAGCCTCGGCGCCGGCGCGAGGCGAGGGGTCGTCCTGGGCCGCAGGCTCCGACGACTCGGCGGGCTCTCCGGCGGCCTGCTCGGCCGACGCGTCGCCGTCCTCCACGGCAGGCGCCACGGCGGTCTCGGTCGCCGCGGGCGCGTCGCCGTTCCCACCCTGGGCGCCGGCAAGCAGCGCGGCGACGTCCTCGTCCTGCGCGCCGATGATCCCCACGGTGGTTCCGACGTCCACCTCACCGTCGGCGATCACGATCTTGAGCAGGACGCCGTCGGACTCGGCCTCGACCTCCTGCGTCACCTTGTCGGTGTCGAGCTCGTAGAGCGGCTCGCCCTTCGACACCGCGTCACCCTCGGTCTTGAGCCAACGGACGATCGTCCCCGACTCCATGCCCTGGCCCAGGCGCGGGAGCTTGACCTCGGTCGCCATTGCTAGCTTCGCGCCACCGTCCGGCGGATCGCGGCGAGAACGTCGTCGGCGTGCGGGACGGCCCACTGTTCCATCCCCGGCGCGAACGCGAGCGGCGCGAACGCGGCTCCGACGCGCTCGATCGGCGCATCGAGCCAGTCGAAGGCGCCGTGCTGGATCACTGCTGCCAGCTCCGCCCCGAAGCCGCCGCGCGTCACCGCCTCGTGCGCGGTCACGCAGCGACTGGTCTTGCGCACCGAGCCGACGATCGTCTCCTCGTCGAGCGGGAGCAGCGTGCGGGGATCGACGACCTCGACCGAGATCCCTTCCTTCTCCGCCTCCTCCGCCGCGGTCAGCGCCTCGTGCACGAGCCGCCCGGTCGCGACCACGGTCACGTCGTCGCCTTCGCGATGGATCCGGGCCTTGCCGAGCGGGATCGGCTCGAGCTCCTCCGGCACCTCGCCCTTGATCGGGTACAGCGTTCGGTGCTCGAAGAAGACGACCGGGTTGTCGTCGTAGATCGCCGACCAGAGGAGGCCGCGGACGTCCTCGGGCGTCGACGCGAACACGACCTTGAGGCCCGGCACGTGGACGAACCACGCTTCGAGCTGCTGGGCATGCTGGGCCCCCGGAGACCAGCCTGCCCCGCCCTGCGTCCGGATCGTCAGCGGCACCTTCACCTGCCCGCCCGACATCGTCCGGTGCTTCGCGGCCTGGTTCACGAGCTGCTCCATCGAGATCGTGAGGAAGTCCTCGTACATGATCTCGACGATCGGGCGCATCCCCTGGATCGCGGCGCCGATCCCGCTGCCGACGATCGCCATCTCCGAGATCGGGGTGTTGCGGACGCGACCCGGGCCGAACTCCTCGAACAGGCCCTGCGTCACTGCCATCGAGCCGCCCATCTCGGCGATGTCCTCGCCCATGATGAAAACGCGGTCGTCGTCGCGCAGCGCCTTGCCGAGCGCGTCGCGGACGGCCTCTCTGTAGGTCAGCTCAGGCATACACGTACTTGAGCGCGTCCTCGGGCGGCGGATCGGTGCCGGCCTTCGCGAACTCGACCGCTGCCTCGACCTCGGCGGTGACCTCGGCGTCGATCGCGGCGAAGTCGTCGTCGCCGAGCTCGAGGCGGGCCCCGAGCAGCCGGATCGGGTCCTTCGTCTGCAGCTCCTCCTTCAGGGCGTCCTTGTCTCGATAGACCTGTGGGTCTCCGACGAAGTGCCCGGTGAGACGATGCGTGCGCAGGTGCAGGAGAACGGGGCCTTTGCCGGAGAGCGCATGCTCGCGCGCTGCGAGCGCCGCGAGGTAGACGGCCTCGACGTCCTGACCGTCCGCCTCGATGAGCTTCATGCCGAACGCGGCCGCGCGCTTGCCGAGCTCGTCGACGGGCAACGGGAGCTGCTGGGTCGCCGGCGTCGACTCCGCCCAGCCGTTGTTCTCGAGGACGAAGACCGCGGGCACTTTCCAGAGCTGCGCGAGGTTCAGCGACTCGTGGAAGGAGCCGGTGTTGGTCGCCCCGTCGCCGAAGAACGCGACGGCGACGCGCCTCTCGCCGCGCATCTGGAATGCGAGCGCCGCTCCCACGATGCCCGGGAGCCCGCCACCGACGACGGCATTCGCGCCGAGGTTGCCGACCTCGACGTCGTAGAGGTGCATCGAGCCGCCGTAGCCCCGACTGCAGCCTTCGGACTTCCCGTACAGCTCGGCCATGATGCGCTCCACCGGCGTGCCCTTCGCGATCGCGTGCCCGTGCGCGCGGTGCGTCGAGGCGATCACGTCCTCTTTCGCCAGCGCCGCGCACACCCCGGTGGCCGTCGCCTCCTGACCGATCGCAACATGAAGGAATCCCGGCAGCTCGCCGGCGCGGAAGCGGTCCTCGACCTTCTCCTCGAAGCGCCGGATCAGGAGCATCTCGCGGAAGAAGCCGCGCAGGGCCTCGTGAGAGACGCCTCTGCCCCCGGACTCGGCTCGCTCCTCGACGGTCGTCATCGAGCGGCCATTATGCTGATCCGCCGATGCGAGCCGCCGATCAGTGGACGCAGATCGAGAAGACGCTCGACCCGGATTGGTCCGAGGCCCAGCTCTCGTTCACACCGGAAGGATCCGCCTCCGATGCCGGTGCCATCCTCGGCCCGCTCCAACCCGGCCGGCTCGGCGACCAGTTTCGGCTGCACATCACGCGCTCCGGGGGCGGCGCGGAGCGTGCCCGCAACATCTTCGGGCGCCTCGACGCCCGGCGCATCTGGGGAACGCTGGCGCTCGTCGGCGTCATCGGCGACGTGGCGCCGGCACCGCCGACGCCGGCTCGTGCGCCGACCGTGGCCCTCGCAGCCGCCTGGGACGAGACGTTGTCGCAGCTTCCGCCCGACTGGAGCGACCTGTTGTGCGACCTCGAGCTCGACTCGACGGACCACGTGCCCCGCGCGGCGCTCCTCGGCGCGCCGCTCAACCCGTCGCGCGTGCCCGGCGAGACCGCGCTGCGCTTCCGCGCGTCGGGAAAGCAGGGATACGGCGTCTCGCCCGTCATGGCGCGCCGGTGCTTCGAGCGGATGGACGCGGAGGGCATCACCGGTTCACTCACCGTTCTGCACGACCTCTCCGACACGGGCAACGCCGTGACGCAGGGCCCGGTGTGGCGTCTGGCAGGGCGTTCCGTCTAGGACAAACCGATTGGCTCGCGATCGCGAAGAGTCGTTCAGGTCGACACGATCGGGAGGCTCGATGAAAAAGCGAGAAGTGGGTGCGGGCGCGGTGGTCGCCGCGCTGTTCGTGATGGGCGTGTGGTCGGGCATCGGCAGCGCGCGCTGGCTCGGCGCCGACAGCACGACCTCGTTGAAGGCGGTCCTTGCTCCGGGCAAGGAGGTCCCGAGGCCAGTCGGCGCAAAGGACGCCGGAGGCACTTTTGTCGCGGGGCTGACGAGAAGATCGGCGGGCGGCACGCTCGCCTGGCGCCTCACGTTCCACGGGCTGACCGGCAAGGCGATCGCGGCCCACGTCCACATCGGGAAGGCCGGAAAGGCGGGGCCGGTTGCGGTCGCACTGTGTGGCCCGTGCCGTTCCGGGCAGCGCGGCACCGCGAGGGTCGGCGCACGCGCAGTCACGGCCCTGCTGGGAGGGCTCGCCTACGTCAACGTGCACACGGCGAAGAACCCGGCAGGCGAGATCCGGGGCCAGGTCCGGAGGGGCGGAACGGCAATCGGCCCGCCGCCGACGACCGAAACGACCACGACGACGAGCACCTACGACTCGCCGCCCTATCCGTAACCCGCTTCGTCTCCGCAGCCGGTCGCGTCAGGCGGCCGGCCGAGTCGGCTGACGGCTCACGAGCGGAGCTCGGCCCCGAACCGCTCCGCGAGCGCGGCGACGATCCGTTCGCGGGCGGCCGTCGCCTCGTCCTCGGTGAGTGTGCGCTCGGGCGACTGGAAGGCGAGATGCAGAGCCACCGACTTCCGCGCCGCGCCCAGCTGGTCGCCGCGGTAGACGTCGAACACGCGAGCCTCGCGAAGCAGCGGCCCGGCCGCCTCGCGCGCCGCGTCCACCAGCGCGCCCACCTCGATGTCCTCGTCGACGGCGACCGCGAGGTCCTGCAGCGCCGCCGGGAACGTGAAGACGTCCTCGTAGACGGCACGCTCCGGAACGGTCGCGAAGAGCGTCTCGAGGTCGAGCTCGAACGCCCCCCACGTGCCTTCGATGAGGGCGGGGTGCAGCTCGCCGAGCCAGCCCGCGTCCGTCTCGGCGGCCTTGCCCGGATGAAGCAGCCCGTGCGCCGAGCGCGCGACGCGCAGCTCGAGCCCCAGCGCGCGGTAGAGCGTCTCGAGGACGCCTTTGACGACCTCGTAACCTTCGGCGACCACGCCCGCGACCCGCCAGCGCTCTTCGGGCAGCCGATCTGCGGACGGAAGGTAGACCCGCGCGATCTCGAACAGCGCGACGCGATCGGAGCCTGAGTCGACGCCCGTGCGCGCGGCTTCGACGAGCCCCGGCACGATCGTGGTGCGTAGGAGTGCCTGATCCGAGGTCATGGGGCTGGGAAGCCGGATCGCGTCGGGGTCGGGGTCGGATGCGACGAGGCTCCACGTGTACGCCTCGGACACGCCCGCGCCCACGAGCGCGTCCTCGACGACCCGCCGCAGGCGCTGCTCCTTCGTCAGGCGGCCACGGACGTAGCGCCGCAGCGGCATGGTGTGCGGGATGCGGTCGAGCAGCGGCCTCGCGACTTCCTCGATCACGTCGATCTCGCGGGTGACGTCGCGCGCGCGCCAGGTCGGCACGGTCGCGTCCCAGTCGTCCGAGACCTCGAAGCCGAGCCCGAGCAAGGTCGTGCGCTGCTCCTCGGGGGGAACCTCCAGCCCGATCACCTTCGATGCACGCTCGGGGCGCAGCCGGACGACGGGTCGTTCCGGCAGCCCGGCGTGCACGTCGACGTGCCCGGTCATTCGCGCTCCGGCGAGGTCGACGAGCATCCGGCTGGCGAGGACCGCGGCGGGCTCGGCGAGGTACGGGTCGACGCCCTTCTCCCAGCGGTTCGAGCCCGCGGTGCGCAGCGCGAGCCGCTCTGACGAGCGAAGGATGCCGAGCGGCTCGAAGTTGGCGGCCTCGAGGAGCACCTCGCGCGTCTCGTCGGTGACCTCGCTGTCCTCGCCGCCCATGATCGCCGCGAGGGCGACCGCGCGCTCGCCGTCGGTGATCAACAGATCGTCCGGGGCCAGGCGACGGAGCGTCCCGTCGAGCGTGCGCAGCTCCTCACCGGCCTGCGCGTGGCGGACGAGGATGCGCCCGCCGGCGAGCTTCGTGCGATCGAAGGCGTGCAGCGGGCTCCCCCACACGTGCATGACGTAGTTCGTCACGTCGACGACGTTCGAGATCGAGCGCATGTCGGCGAGGAAGAGCCGCGAGCGCAGCCACTGCGGCGATGCGCCGATCGCGACGTCGCGGAACACCCGGCCGATGTAGCGAGGACAGGCCGCGAAGTCGTCGATCGCGACGTCCACGTCCTCACCGTCGACGACCGCTGGATCGACCGGCGCGGGCGCATGCAGCTCGCCTCCGAGCAGCGCCGCGACCTCGCGTGCGAGCCCGACCATCGACAGCAGGTCGACGCGATTCACGGTCGGCGTGACGTCGAGCACCTGGTCGCGAATCGGCAGGACGTCGACGAGCGGCGTGCCGGGCTCGTGCCCGTCGGGCAGCATCATGATCCCGGCGTGGTCCTCGCCGAGGCCGACCTCGTCCTCGGCCAGGATCATCCCGCGTGAGGCCTGACCGCGCAGCTCGCGCTCGTCGAGCGCCTGGTCGAAGATCGGCAGGAAGGCACCCGGGAGCGCGACGGCGACCGTCGCACCGGCCTCGAAGTTCCACGCCCCGCAGACGATCTGGCGCGCGTCTCCCTCGCCCACGTCGACCTGGCAGACGCGCAGGCGATCCGCGTTCGGATGCGCCTCGACCTCGAGCACGCGGCCGACGAGGAAGCGCCCGAGATTTCCGTCCACGTCCGTCACCCCGACGTCGATGACACGCTCAACGTCCAGCGCCGAGATCGCAAGCCGGTGAGCGATCTCCTCAGTCGTCGCGTCGACGGTGACGTATTCGCGCAGCCACGAGAGCGGGGCGCGCATTTCTAGAACTGCCCCAGGAGGCGCGGGTCGTTGCGCCAGAGCTCGCGCAGATCGGGGATGCCGTGCCGGAGAACGGCAATCCGCTCGAGCCCCCAGCCGAACGCAAAGCCGGTGTACCGCTCGGGGTCATAGCCGACGAACTCGAACAGGTTCGGGTCGACCATTCCGGAACCGCCGACCTCGATCCAGCCCGAGTGCCGGCACACCGGGCAGCCCGAGCCGTTACAGATATGGCACGAGACCAGGGCCTCGACCGACGGCTCGGTGAACGGGAAGTGATGCGTGACGAATCGGCTCTCGCGGCTCGCGCCGAAGAGCGCCTTGATGAGGTAGTCGAGCGTGCCGAGGAGATCGCCGAGCGTGATCCCCTCGTCCACGGCGAGGCCCTCCACCTGGTGGAAGGTCGGCGTATGTGTCGCGTCGGGTGTGTCGCGACGGTACACGCGCCCCGGGCACACGACGTAGATCGGAGGCTCGCGCGCCTCCATCGTGCGGATCTGCGCGGGGGACGTCTCCGTGCGCAGCACGGTCTCGTCGTCGAGGAAGAGCGTCTGCAGGGGCGAGCGGGTCGGATGCCCCGGCGGGAAGTTCAGCGCGTCGAAGTTGTAGCGCGTCGTCTCGACCTCACGGCCGTCGATCACCGAGTACCCCATCCCCAGGAAGATGTCCTCGAACTCGCGCCGGATCTGCGTGATGAGGTGCAGGTGGCCGCGGCGAACCCGGGCACCGGGCATGGTCACGTCCACCCGTTCCTCCCGCAGGCGACGATCGAGCTCGGCGCGCTCGAGCTCCGCGTCGCGCGCGTCGATCGCCGCCTCCAACCGCTCGCGCAACGCGTTGAGCGCCATCCCCGTCTCGCGATCGCGCACCTCGCGCAGCGCGAGCTTGAGCTCGCTCTTGCGGCCGAGGAACTCCACGCGAACCTGCTCGATCTCTTCGCTCGTCGTGGCCGCGGCGGCAGCTGCGAGCGCGGCGTTCTCGAGTGCCTGGGCGTCCACGGGAGCGCCGAGGTTACCAACGTGCCTCGGGCTGCTTGAATCGTCGGCATGAGCGGCTACGAGTGGTTCGCGCCGGTGTACGACGCCTGGGCGGCCGACATGACCGAGGACGTCGACTACTACGTCGAGCTCGCTCGCGAAGCCGAGGGCCCGGTCATCGAGCTGGCCGCGGGATCGGGCCGGATCTCGATTCCGATCGCGCGGCGCACCGGCAAGCGCGTCATCGGCATCGACCTCTCCACCGCGATGCTCGACATCGCCCGCGCGCGCGCGGCAGAGGCCGGCGTCGACCTGGAGCTCCACGAGGGGGACATGCGCGACCTCGACTTCGAGCAGGCGAGCGATCTCGTGATCTGCCCGTACCGGGCGCTGCTCCACCTCCCCACCTGGCACGACCGCCGACGGGTGTTCGAGCGTGTGGCGCGGGCACTCCGGCCGGGCGGCCGCTTCGCGTGGAACGCCTTCGTCTTCGACCATCGCTTCGCCGCGGCGCTGGACGGGAGATGGGAAGACGACCCGCTCCGGCACCTCACGACCTACGCCCTGGGCGACAACCGGATCGATATCACGATCGAGGACGTCCCGGCTCTCTCCCTCTGGTGGGTCACGCGCTCCGAGTGGGAAGGACTGCTCGACGTCTCGGGCCTCGAGACCGAGGCGCTCTTCGGCTGGTTCGACCGCCGTCCCTTCGACGACGCGAGCCGCGAGTTCGTCTGGATCGCACGCAAGCCGGCATGACGCTCTACGACGAGATCGCTCCCTTCTACGACCCGTGGAGCCGCTCGGTGACGGAGGACGTCGAGTTCTACGTCGAGCAGGCGCTCGCCTCCGGCGGCCCGGTCGTCGAGCTCGCCGTCGGCACCGGCCGAATCGCCGTGCCGATCGCGCAGGCGGGCGTGAGCGTGATCGGCGTCGACGCCTCGCCCGGCATGCTCGCCGTCGCACGCGCCGCGGCCGAGCGCGCAGGCGTGTCAGAGCTCGTCGACCTCCGGGTCGGTGATCTTCGCGAGCCGCCCGTCCCCGAGCGCGTGCCGCTCGTCCTCTGCCCGTTCAGATCGCTCCTGCACATGGAGACCGAGGCGGAGAAGCTGCGAGCGCTTCGCGCGGCACGCGGCCTGCTGGCGCCTGACGGGCGCTTCGTCTTCGACGTCTTCAGCCCGAGCCGGGAGGACATCGAGGAGACGAACGGGCTCTGGCTCGAGCGCGAGCCCGGCATCCTCGAGCGCGCGGATTGGGACGAGGGCGCCCGATCCCTCAGGCTCTCGATCCGCTACGGCGACGGCGGGGAGACGGCGTTCGACCTGCACTGGCTCTCCGTGACCGAGTGGCTTCGCCTCCTCGACGAGGCCGGGCTCGCCGTCGAGGCGGTGTACGGCTGGTTCGACTCGAGGCCGCACGACGGCGAGGAGGACATGGTCTTCGTCACACGGCTCATCTAGAGTCGCGTCGGTGATCTGGGTCATCGTCCTCATCGTCGTGCTCGTCCTCCTGGCGCTCGGGCTGGTCGCGCTCTACAACCGCCTCGTTCGCCTGAGGAACCGCGTCGACAACGCCTGGTCGCAGATCGAGGTGCAGCTGAAGCGCCGCTGGGACCTCATCCCGAACCTCGTGGAGACGGTGAAGGGCTACGCGGCGCACGAGCGGGGAACGTTCGAGGCGGTCACCGAGGCCCGCACGCGGGCACAACAGGCGAGCTCGCCGGCCGAGGCGGCGCAGGCCGAAGGCATCCTCAGCCAGGCGCTCGGGCGCCTGTTCGCCGTCGCCGAGGCGTATCCCGACCTCAAGGCCACGCAGAACTTCCAGGAGCTCCAGGCGCAGCTCGCCGACACGGAGAACAAGGTCGCGGTCAGCCGCCAGGTCTACAACGACACCGTGCTGACGTACCACGACGCGATCCAGACCTTCCCGGCCGCAGTGCTCGCCGGGCCCTTCGGTTTCACCAGACGCGAGTTCTTCGAGGTCGAGGACGGAGCACAACGGGACGCCCCGGTCGTCGACTTTTGAGCGCGCAAGTCCGGAGCTCCGCTAGCGCGGAATCTCCGGTCGCGCGAAGATCCCCGAAGGCGTCCGCTTTGCGGCCGCTGTCGCGTCGACTGCTCATCGTTGCCGTCGGCGTCGCCTCGGCGGCAGCGCTGGTTCTCCCGGGCACCGCCTCCGCTGACAGCTTCTCGCTGCTCTCGGCCGACGTCGCGGTCGACGTCCAGGAGGACGGCTCGCTCGGGGTGAGCGAGCGCATCGAGGTGTCGTTCTCGGGTGACTTCCACTTCGGCTATCGCGACATTCCGCTGAGGGCCGGCGAGTCGCTCGTGAGCCCGTCGGTCGCCGAGCGCGGCGTCGCGCTCAGACGCGGGAACCAGACCTCGCTCGAGTCGGGCACCCCCGGGACCTACGGCGTCGAGCGCCGCGGCGACACGGTGCGCATCGTCTGGTACTTCGACGCCCGCGACCAGACGAAAGCGTTCACGGTCTCGTACACGCTACGGCGTGTCACGGTCGCGTACGACGACGTCGTCGACGTAAATCTCAAGGTGTGGGGCGATCAGTGGGCCGAGCCGCTGGCGCGCCTCGTGGGGATCGAGACGGCGCCGGGAAAGATCATGCGCGCCTGGGGAAAGCCGGTGTGGGTGCGCGGCGACGTCGAGCTCACCGGCACGCGCGCGACCCTCCGCGCGATCGGAGTCCCGGCGCACCAGTTCGTCGAGCTGCGGACGTTGATCCCCCGCTCCGCCTTCACGTCGACGGCCGGTATGCGAGTCGTGCGCGGCGACGCGTTCGACCGGATTGTGCAGGAGGAAGCGGCAGACGCCGACCGCTATGCGCGAGATCACGACCGGATCGACGCGCTGAAGGCGCATCCGATCCGAACCGCCCTCGTCGTGCTCGGCCTCGCCACGATCCCCGCGCTCCTCGTCGTCCTGGCGGTCTTCTGGTTCCTCGGCCGCGAGCGGCGCACCGGCTACGACCGCGAGTACGAGCAGGAGCCACCCACCGAGACCGAGCCGGCGCTCGTCCCGACGCTGCTCCGGCAAGGCGGGGAGGCAGGCTCCTACGAGTTCACCGCGACGCTCTTCGACCTCATCCGCCGGGGCGTGTACAAGGCCGTCCCGACGACGACGGAGCGCCCACTCTGGGGCGGGCTGCGCCACGAGACCGTCTCCGACCTGGAGCTGTCGGCCGGCGAGGACGCCGAGCTTCGGGCCTGGGAGCGCGACGTCGCGAACGTCGTCGACGGCGTGCTGGACGGAGGCAGCGAGCGCCTTTCGCGCTTCCGCGACCAGATCGAGGATGAGCGCGAGACGATGCACGGACGCTTCGCGGCATTCAAGTCGCATGTCGCGGACGAGGCCGGGCGCCTGTCGTGGTTCCGCTCGACGGGAGCGGTTCCGCTGGTCGTCGCCGTCGTGCTGTTCGCGCTCGTCGGCGGGTTGCTCGTGTTCTTCGCGGTTCGCCAGTGGCGCCCCGTCTACCCGCGCTATTCCGACATCGTCCTCGTCGGCATCGGCGCCTGCCTGATCGCGAATGCTGCGTTGTGCCTGGGAACGCTCGTCTTCAACCGTCGCGCCTGGCGACGGCGCACGAAGGCCGGACAGGAGGAGGCCGAGCGCTGGGACGCGTTCCGCCGCTATCTCACGGACTTCCCGCGCCTGCAGGAGGCGCCGCCCGCGACGCTCGCGCTCTGGGAGCGCTACCTCGTCTACGGCATCGCATTCGGGATCGCGGAGCGCGTGCTGCAAGGGGCGCAGCTGCACATGCCCGAGGCTCTCCACGAGGCGAGCTCCATCTACTGGATCTCAACCCCGGGCGACCTCGGATCGGGCGCGACGAGCATGTCGATCGGCGACCTCGCATCGGGGTTCGGAAGCGCGCTCGCTCCACCGAACTCGGGTGGTGGAGGCGGCGGAGGCGGCTTCTCGGGCGGTGGCGGAGGCGGAGGCGGAGGCGGCGGAGGCGGGTTCGGCTAGTGCGGGCGTGGCCTGCTCGGACACTGTTCGACATCCGAACCGAACTGCGCGAGATACGTGCGATCCCGGAGGGAGACGATGACGAGCAAGGAAGCACAGAGGAGGAGTCGTGAGGCGCGGCGCGCTGATCAGGCGCGGTACGACGACGTGACCCGTCGAATGATCGAACGGATCGAGCAGCTCCGCCGCGACTCTCAGGGAGCGCGTCGCGAGAGCTCATAGAGGGCGATCGCTCCGGCCGCCGCGACGTTGAGCGACTCGGCGTCGCCGGGGGTCGGAATCGAGGCCTTGTGACACTCGCCGAGAAGCGCGTCGGGCAGACCGGCCCGCTCGGAGCCGAGCAGCAACGTCACCGGTGGCGTGACGTCGGCTGCGGCCAGGGGCTCGCCTCCGTGCGCCACGAGCGCGATCCTTCGCTCGGGCACGCTCTCCCAGGCGACGAGCGGGACGCGGAAGATCGCGCCGGCCGACGCACGCAGCGCCCGCGGGCCCGTCGGATCGGCGCATTCGGGCGAGAGAGACACGCCGGCGCCGAACGCATCGGCGGTACGAAGCAGCGTCCCGACGTTGCCGGGGTCGGACACCTGCCACAAGGCGAGCACGACGTCACGCTCCCCTACCGGAAGGTCCGAGCGG
Source organism: uncultured Gaiellaceae bacterium (assembly GCA_963763465.1). GTDB lineage: Bacteria > Actinomycetota > Thermoleophilia > Gaiellales > Gaiellaceae > GMQP-bins7. The sequence goes on from CAVXOS010000011.1 coordinate 79,598, forward strand.
CGGTAGACGCCCATCACCCGAGGCGCGTGCCCCAGCGTCGAAGCCTCGGCGAGCAGCTCGGGCAGGACGTTCTCCCCTGCGACGAGCAGCTCGACCGGCTCGATGCCCGCCGCAGCGGCTGCCTCGACGAGATCCTCGCTCTCGACGGCGAAGAGCCCCGTCTCGTCGCGGTGCTTGCGCGCAGAGAGAAGCTTCCGGACGAGCCGGAGCGTCTCGTTCTGGCGCGACTCGATCAGGTTCGCTCTAGGCGGCTTCGGCGTCGGAGTCGAGCGCGGCCTTCGCGCGCTCGGCGACGGCCGCGAACGCCTGCGGATCGCTCACGGCGATGTCGGCGAGCGACTTGCGATCGAGCTCGATCCCGGCCTTCTTCACGCCTGCCATGAACCGGTTGTACGAGAGGTCGTGCTCGCGCGCCGCCGCGTTGATGCGGATGATCCACAGCGAGCGGAACGTGCGCTTGCGATTCTTGCGATCGCGATACGCGTAGACGAGCGAGTGCTCGACCTGCTCCTTCGCAAAGCGGTAGCTCGACTTCTTGCGCCCGTAGTAGCCCTTCGCCTGACCCAGAACCTTCGCGCGCTTCTTTCGCGCGTGGACCGCTCGTTTTACCCTGGGCATGTCAGCCCCGTCCCAGCAGCTTCTTGACGCTCTTCTGGTCGCTAGGCGCGACCAGCGCGTGCAGCCGCGCGCGCTTCCGCTTCCCCGGACGGCTCTTGATCTGGTGCCCCGGAGGTGTCGTCCGGTGACGCCGGCGGCGCAAGAGCTTCCCCGTCCCCGTCACCTTGAAGCGCTTCTTCGCGCCCTTCGATGTCTTCATCTTTGGCATCAGTCTTCACTCCTACGTTCCTGTTCGGCGCCAGAACCATGATCATGTTGCGACCGTCGAGAAGAGGCTGCTGCTCGATCGAGCCGAGCTCCTTCACGTCGTCCGCGAGCCGTATGAGGAGGTCCCGCCCACGCTCCGGGTGCAGCGTCTCGCGGCCCCGGAACATGATCGTGACCTTGACCTTGGCCCGCTGGCCGAGAAAGCGCACCACGTGCCCCTTCTTGGTCTCGTAGTCATGGATACCGATCTTGGGTCTGAGCTTGATCTCCTTGATCTGGATCTGGAGCTGGTGCTTTCGGGCCTGCTTGGCGCGCTGCTCCTGCTCGTAGCGGTACTTCGAGTAGTCCATCACCCGCGCGACGGGCGGATCTGCGCCGGCCGCGACCTCGACCAGGTCGAGGCCCTTGCCGTACGCGAACTCGAGCGCTTCCTTCGTGGTGAGGATCCCCACCTGCCCGCCCTTCTCGTCCACCAGGCGGACGCGCTGTGCGCGGATCTCCTCGTTGATTCGCTCGTCCCGCTTGCGCGGGACCTGCCGGTCGAGATCCGGCCTACGGCGGCGAGGTCTCAAAGGCCCTTCATCAAGCTCTCAGCTTCCTCCTTGTAAACGACACGAACCGCTGCACGCAGCGGCTCGTCACCTCGTCCAACCGGCTCGGTTGAACCCCCGCGAGTCAAGCCCGGGAGGTGAGGAAGCGATGAGCTCCTGCTTGCAGACGCAGAAGCCTAGCAGCCGTCTTCACGCGGGGTCAGCTTCGGCCGCGAGCTCGGCGAAGCGGACGAGCAGCTCGTCCAGCGAGAGCGTCGTCTGCTCTCCCCCGTGCTCGCGCACGGCAAGAGCGGCGTCGGACTCGCGGTCGCCGTAGACGACGACGAACGGCACCTTCTCGATCTCGGCGTCGCGGATCCGCTTGCCGAGCGTGTCGTCGCGCTCGTCGACCTCGACCCGGTAGCCCTCGGCTCGGAGCGCTCCGCCGAGCGCCCTCGAGGCGTCGCGATGGCCTTCGCCAACGGGGATGACACGCACCTGGACCGGCGAGAGCCAGAAAGGAAACGCGCCGGCGTAGTGCTCCACGAGGATGGCGATGAAGCGCTCGAACGATCCGTACAGCGCGCGGTGAACGACGAGCGGCATGTGCTCGCGGTTGTCGGAGCCCATGTAGGTCAGCCCGAACCGCGCAGGCATCTGCATGTCGTACTGGATCGTTCCCATCTGCCAGCTCCGCCCGAGGACGTCGGTCATGTGGAGGTCGATCTTGGGGCCGTAGAACGTGCCTTCCCCTTCGCCGATCACGTACCGCAGCTCGTGGCGATCGAGCGCTTCCCGAAGGCGCCCTTCGGCGGTGTCCCACTGCTCGTCCGTGCCGAAGCGACTCTCCGGACGGGTCGACAGCTCGGCGTGCGGCTCGAGACCGAAGAGGCCGTAGAGGTACTTGACGTAGTCGATGCATCCGTCGACCTCGCCGGCGATCTGCTCCTCGGTGCAGAAGATGTGCGCGTCGTCCTGCGTCACGTAGCGCACGCGCGTCAGGCCGTGCAACGTGCCCGCGAGCTCGTTGCGGTGCAACGGAGCGGCCTCGGCGTACCGAATCGGGAGGTCGCGATAGCTGCGGAGCTGCGAGCCGAAGAGAAGCATGTGGCCCGGGCAGTTCATCGGCTTGATGCCGTACGTCTGGTCCTCGGTGTCGCCCGGGACGAGGAACATGTTCTCGCGGAATTTGTCCCAGTGGCCGGAGGTTACCCAGAGCGCCTTGTCGTAGATCAGCGGCGTCTTCACCTCGAGGTACCCGCGGCGGGCGTTCTCGCGGCGGCGAATCGCCTCGAGCTGGTTGTAGAGGATCATCCCTTTCGGATGCCAGAGCGGTGAGCCCGGCGAGTGCTCGTCGAAGTGGAAGAGATCGAGCTGCGCGCCGAGCCGGCGATGGTCACGAGCGCGCGCCTGCTCGAGCCGCTCGAGGTGCGCGTCGAGGTCGGCCTGCGAGAAGAACGCCGTCCCGTAGATCCGCGTCAGCTGGGTGTTGCGCTCGTTCCCGCGCCAGTAGGCGCCGGCGAGACTCGTCAGCTTGACGGCCTTGATCGGCGCCGCGTTCTGGAGATGCGGGCCGCGGCAGAGATCCGTGAACGCGCCCTGCGTGTAGAGCGAGATGGCGCCCTCCGCGTCCCGGGCGAGCTCGACCTTGTACGGCTGCGACCCCGTCTCGAAGCGGGCGACCGCGTCCTCCCGGGAGAGCTCCTCGCGCGTCCATTCGCGGCCCTCCGCGATCTCGCGGCGTATCTCGTCCTCGATCGCCTCGAGGTCACCGTCCGAGATCGGCTCCGGGAACTCGAAGTCGTAGTAGAAGCCATCGGCGATGGGGGGTCCGATCGCGATCTTCACACCGGGATGAAGACGCATCACCGCCTCGGCGAGCAGATGTGCGGTCGAGTGGCGGAGCACGAAGAGCGCGTCCGGATCGTTCGTGTCCCGCGTCGTCAGGAACTGGACGTGCTCGCCGTCGGCCAGCGGGAGCCGCAGGTCGCGCGTCTCGCCGTCGACGCGGGCGAGCACAGCCTGCTCGGCGAGCTTCGGGCCGATCGCGCGCGCCGCCTCGAGGCCGGACGCGCCCTCGGGGAGCTCGAGCTCGGACGAGTCGGGGAGGACCACCTTCATGGCGCGTGAGGATAGACGCGCCTGCCGCTACCTTGGACGGGATGCGCTCGGGACACTGGGTCGCGATCGCGGTAGCGCCACTCGCCGTCTTCGCACTGCTACTCGCTCGTCCGACGTTCGACCACCACTGGGAGAACCACCCGGCGCACTTCTGGATCGTGCTCGGGGCTGCGTCGATCGCGACGGCGCTCGGCTGGGGCGTCACGACCGCCGCGCGCCGCCGGCGCGACGCTCGCCTCCTTCTCATCTCGCTCGCGTGCATCGTGAGCGCCAGCTTCTTCGGTCTGCATGCGCTCGCGACGCCGGGAGTCCTCCTCGGGAAGAACGCCGGCTTCGAGCTCGCCACGCCCGTCGGGCTGCTCCTCGCAGGCGCCTTCGCCGCCTGCGCCGCGATCGAGCTCGAAGGGAGCCGGGCCGACCGCGTCCTGCGCGCGGCGCCGCTGCTCGTCGGCATCGTCGTGGCGAGCGTCCTCACCTGGGCCGTCTTCTCGCTCTTCGAGATCCCTCCGCTCGACGACCCGCTCGCAACCGAGCAGCTGGACGGCTGGCAGATCCTCCTCGCCTCGCTCGGGATCGCGCTCTTCGGGATCGCAGCCTTCGGCTTCCTGCGCATCCATCGCCGGCGGCCGGAACGGTTCGTCCTCGCGTTCGCACTCGCGTTCGCACTTCTCGCCGAGGCGATGGTCGTCATCGCCTGGGCGCGCAACTGGCAGTACTCCTGGTGGGAGTGGCACGTGCTGATGCTCGCGTCGTTCGTCCTGATCGCGCTCGTCGCCCGGACCGAGTGGCACGAGGAGCGCTACAGCGCGCTGTACCTGGACGAGACGCTTGCGAGCACGCGCGAGGTGAGCGTCGTCCTCGCCGACCTCGCCGGCTACACCGCCTTCACCGAGCGGCATCCCGTGGAGGAAGTGGCCGCGATGCTCAACGCGTACTTCGGGCGCATCATCCCGCTGATGGAGCGTGCGGGCGGCGAGGTGCACCAGATCGTGGGAGACGAGCTCATGGTCATCTTCGGCAAGGACGCGAGCGTCAGCGACCATGCGCTTCGCGCCGCGCGTTCGGCGCTCGTGCTGCAACGGGTCGCCAAGCGCACGGCCGCCGACCACGACGGCTGGCCGCAGTTCCGCGTCGGCGTGTCGAGCGGCGAGGTGCACGCCGGCCTCGTGGGTGCGACGCGCGGACACCGCAAGCACGGTGTTGTCGGCGACGTCGTGAACCTCGCAGCGCGACTGCAGGCCTCGGCGCCGGTCGGCGGGATCTTGATCGGCGACGCCACCTTCCGCGAGCTCGGGTCGCAGGCGGTCGTCGAGCCGCTCGCACCCATGCGCGTGAAGGGAATGCGGGAGCCCGTCATCGCGTATCTCCTGCATCGCCTGGCGACACCCGAGCGCTGAGCCCCGCTTCGCGGCCGGTGGCAGGGGTGCTCCGTACACTCACCTGGATGAGCGACCCCGCCGCCGAGGCCCCAGGCAGGGTCGAGCGACTCGCGCGGCGTCCCCTGGAGCAGCTCGGTGGAGTCCTGCGCGGAGTCCTCCGGGCGCTGCCGCGTGCGATCGAGGACATGTTCGCCGACCGCTGCACGCAGTACGCCGCCGCGATCGCCTACCGCGTGCTGTTCTCGCTCTTCCCGCTGACCATCGCGCTCGTGTCCGTCTTCGGTCTCGTCCTGCAGGACGACGAGCTTCGCCAGCAGGTGATCGACGAGCTGACCAAGATCCTCCCGGTCTCGACGTCGGGAGAGGGGAACATCCAGCGCTCGATCGAGCAGATCGCCACCCCCTTGTCGGCGATCGGGCTCATCTCGCTGGTAGCGCTCCTGTGGGGCGCCACCGGGATGATGGCCTCGATCCGCCTCGGGCTCGAAGCTGCGATGAAGGTCGACCGCGGCCGACCCGCCGCGCGGGCGAAGCTCGTCGACTTCATCCTCGTCGCGGCGGCGGGTGTCCTCGTCCTCGTCATCGTGGGCATCTCGGCTTTCGGCGCGTTCTTCAGCAAGCTCGCCGAGCGCTTCACCGAGTGGGCCGGGATCGCGACACCGTCGGGCCTGGTTCTGCGCGACGGCCTCCAACTGGTCGCGATCGGAGTGACGGTGCTGCTGCTCTACCGCTTCGTTCCGGCTCGCAAGCTGAAACGGCGCGGAGCGCTCGCCGGCGCGATCCTCACGGCAGTCGGCATCTGGGGCTCGACCAAGGTTCTCGCCATCGTCTTCTCCGACTTCTCGCGCTACAACCTCATCTACGGGTCGCTCGCAGGCGTGATGACCTTTCTCTTCTTCGTCTACGTGGTCGCGTGGATCCTGCTGCTGGGAGCGGAGTTCGCGTACGCGTGGTCACAGCCGGCCGGCCCGCCCGGCCCACCCATCCGGGCGCAGATCATCGGCGCCGTGCGCGGCCTCTTCGTCCACCACGAGGAGGAGACGGCTAGCGAAGAGCCGGCTCGTCGACCGTGAGCGTCCGTGCGTCCGCGTCGAGCGTGCACATGACGCCGAGCGGGAGCGCTGCGAGGTGCTTCGTGTGCCCGAGCGGCAGCCCGTAGATCGCCGGGACGCCGAGCGGGCCGAGCCGCTCCTCGAGGACGTCCTCGATGGTCCGCGAGCGCGCCCAGTCGGATACGGGTCGCAGGTCACCGTAGTCGGACTTCTCCATCTGCCCGACGACGACACCGGCGACCTGCTCGAGCTTGCCCGCATGGGCCAGCTGCACCAGGTGACCGTCGAGGTAGTAGGGCGGCGTGTGCGTGTCCTCGAAGAAGAGGATCGCGCCCTCGAGCTCGATCTCCCACGCCGTGCCCATCGTCTGCATGAGGAGCCACAGGCACCCGCCCACGAGAGGGGCGGTCACGCGCCCGCCGTGCAGCGTGCGCACCCACGGGTCGTCTGGATCGCGCGGCACCTCCCCTGCGCCACCGGTCCGGAGGACGTCGAGCAGCCGCTCCTTGGTGAAGGCCGTCGTCTCGACCGCGCCCACGCCCATCAGCCCGTTGCCGTAGACGGTCGCGACGCCGGCGCGCTGGCGAATCGCGACGTGCAGCGCGGTGATGTCCGAGTAGCCGACGAGCGGCTTCGGATTCGAGGCGATCAGGTCGAAGTCGAGGTACGGGATCGCCTGCGCCGAGCCGAACCCGCCCTGCAGCGCCTGGACGACGTCGACCTCGGGATCCGCGAACAGCAGGTTGAGGTCCTCCCCGCGCCGCCGGGCATCGCCCGCGACGTAGTCGTCACGGTCCCATACGCCTTCGGCCAGCTTGACCTCGTAGCCGCGAGCCTCCCACCATTCGATGCCGCGGAGGACGTCCGAGCGGCTGTCGTACGGGCTCGCGGCAGCCGCGACTCCGATCGTGCCGCCTTCCGGCAGCGGGCTCCCGAACCGGGTCGCTGCGATCACTTGCAGACGCGAACGGTCTGAGTTGCCTCGGCCTCGCGCCCGCGCACGTCCGATGCGACGGCCGTGAGCACGTGCGCGCCCTTGCGCTTGCCGCTCGTGCGCCACGTCATCTCGTAGAGACCCGCGACGTTCTTGCGAGCGCGGCCGATCTGCCGCTTGCCGTCGAAGAAGCCGACCGACGAGATCTGGGCGTTGTCGTTGGCCACGACGAGCAGCCGCTGACGCGCCGCCGTGCACCTGCCCTTCTCGGGCGTGACCCAGGTGACCGTCGGCCGCGGCACCGCCTCGGCCCGGAACCCCTGGAAGCGCGTGTTGGGCAAGGGGCTGTCGGACTCGGTGTTGATGTTCTTCGCCTCCTGGTAGTCGGACGCGACGATCTGCATGAACTGCGGGCCGGGCTCCAGCGGCAACGCCTCGCGCGGCACCGGGAAGACGGCAACGCCGCTCGCCGGATCGAAGAGCAGCGCGCTGACGGACGTCCGGCGCGTCGAGGGGCCGAAGAACAGCTGCAACGCGAGCGGGTCGACTCCCGACTTCGCGTCGGTGATCCTGGCGACGATGGTCGGCCGCCCGCTCGAGAGCTGCTTCGTGACGATCCTGACGGTCGGGGGCCGGACGTCGTTCACCCACGAGCGCAGCGTGTACCGACCCGCGAGCGGGCGCCCGCTGAAGAGGTCGCGCCCGGAGTCGACCGAGACGTAGTACCGCCCCGGCGGCAGGAAGACTCCGCCGGCTGCGCCGATCGAGTACAGGAAGTCGGGAAGGCTGCCGTTCACGTTCACCGGGATGCCCGCGTATCCGAGCACGTCGTTCTCGTCGAGAGAGCCCATGAACCAGGGGTGAATGGGCTGATTCGAGCTCAGGAGCGCCGTGATCGGCGCGTCGATCCTCGTCGCCGGGGAGACCACGACGACACCGGCGTTGACGGCCTGCTTCGTGATGTCGAGCGAGTAGACCTTCTCCTTGCCGTCGTCGTTCACGGACGGATCGACACCGAAGATCCCGAGGATCGCGAACGGCGAGGTCGGCCACCGGTAGACCCGCGCACGATCCTCGCCCGTGCGGGTGTCTCCCGACTGAGTCGCCTTCAGCGGCGTCACCGGAGCGCCCGTCAGCGACGACCGCGACACGGAGAAGGCATACGGGATCCGGCGCACGTCATTGCCACGCCTGAGGAGGACGAATCCGAAGTCGTCTCCCTGCACCGCGCCGGCCGACGCTCGCGCGGTGATCTGCATCACCGCCGTTCCACCCGGCGCGATGCTGACCGGCGCCGCCTCGACCGTCGCGCCCGCGGAGGCGACCTGGGGCTGCACGGACGCGAACCAGGTGCCCGCGCCGTCTCCCGCGTCCGACACCGCGACCGAGATCGACTTGCTGTTCGCCCCTCCGCCTGCCAGCAGGTAGCCGAACGAGAGCGACTGCGGGTCGGTGAAGACGAGTGGCTTGTCCGCCGCCGAGACGTTGACGAGCCCCGCGCCCTGGACGATGACCGACGCCTCCTGTGTGAGCGCGGTATCGGCGAACGACGGGCCTGCGGTCGACATCAGCGCCGACTTCATCTGCTGCGGCGTCCACGACGGATGACGCTGCAGGAGGAGCGCTGCGGCGCCGGCGATGTGCGGTGCGGAGAAGCTCGTGCCGTCGAGGACCGCATAGGAGTCGCCCGCGAACTCGGGAAGGGTGGACGAGAGAATCTGGGCGCCCGGGCCCATGACGTCGGGCTTGAGCGCGTGCCCGAACGGCGTCAGGCCACCAGCGGAGAAGCTCGTCGGAACTCCCGCCCAGGTCGTCGGCACCTCCAGCGTCTCACTCGAGAAGCGGACGGTGACAGCGCCGCCAGCACCTGCGGCAGCAGCGCGGATCCGCGAGCCGTCGAGATCCGAGATCGTCCCTCCCGACAGCGCGCTGATGTACGCGAACGTCGGATCGCCGGGACGGTTCTCGGCGATCACGATGCCCCTGGCCCCTGCGTCGCGCGCGGCCGCGGCCTTCACGCCGTAGGGGCAGCCGCCGCGGCTCACGAGGGCGATCGCCCCTTGCAGCGATCCGGCGGGGGCTGGAGCGCAGAGCTGGCGGCTCACGCCGGCGATCGACCCGACGTCGACGAGCCGCTGATTCGTCGAGGTCCAGGAAGGCGGGATCGTGTCCGTCGGGGCGAAGGGCACCCGCGGCAGGCCGCTGGGAGCGACGACCGACAGCGAGGAGCCGAAGACGTGCGCGTTGGCGACGGCGCCGACGCTGATCGCATCGGGAGCGGTCGCGGGCGATCCGGCCGTTCCGAGGCCGAAGAAGTCGCGGTCGTTGCCCGCCGAGATGATCGGGACCACGCCGGCGCGCACGACGTTCGCGACCGCTTCGATGAGCACGTCCGTCCGGGGGTCGGCCTGCGGGCCGCCGCCCGAGAAGTTGATGATGTCCATCCCGTCGCGCACGGCGGCCTCGAACGCGGCGACGATCTCCGGCGAGTTCGCCGAGCAGCAGCCACCGAGCGGGCCGGGGACGTTGAAGACGCGATAGTTCCCGATGTACGCGCGTGGCGCGACGCCCGACGCACCGGCGACCGCCGGATGGCATCCGCCCTCCGCTTCGTTGCAGAACCCGCGCCGGCCGGCCGGAACGTCCGTCGGCACGCCGGCGATGACTCCCGCGACGAACGTCCCGTGGAACGAGTTGTCGCGATCGAGCGGAGCGCCGTTCGCACCCGGGCCGGCGAAGCCGCGCGCGGCGATCACCTTGGGGGAGGTCCCGCCTCCGGGGCCCTTCGGGAAGCCGGGTGGGTACGAGAAGCCGGACGGGTCGAGGAACTCGTGCTCCTGGTCGACGCCGTCGTCCACCACTGCGACCTTCACGCCGTCTCCCCTCGCGCCGGTCAGGGCGGAGAACGCCGGCGCGCCGATCACGGACGGCCCGCGGTTGAGATCGAGGTGATACGCCAGGCTCGGGTAGACGCGGTCGGCGATGTCCGTCGCGAGGAGGTCGGGCAGGCGTCCGTACGGGACGCTCACGGCAAAGCCGTTCACGAGCACCTGGTAGCGGCGGCTCACGACGGCCTCCGGGATCGCCTCGTGAAGCTCGGCGATCGCCTTCGCCTGCTGGGCCTGCAGGCTGCCGAGGTACGAGCGTGAGAACGCGCTCCTGACGTTCAGCTTGTGCCTCGCACCGAGCCCGGCGAACGAACGGGCGTATGTCGCCGCCGCCAAAGGTGGGTCGTCCAGCGTCATGATGACCCGCACGCGGTTGTGGCGCTTCCGCGCGAACGCCGTCAGATCGGGCGCCGGACGCACCTTCGTCGACGCCTGCTCGACGACGCTGCGCGGCGTCCGGTCGATCGAGCCAGCGGCCGTCCCGGTACTGGCGACGGCTGCGAGGAGAAGGACGAAAAGCGCCAGGCGTCGCACGGGCGGCGTGCTAGCGAACTTTCCCTACGTAACTCTGCGAGGCCTTCAGCCCTTCGAATGCAATGGTGACCGAGCCGCGGAAGATCTTGCCCTTCGCGCCCGGCGGCAGGTTCCAGGTGCACACGGCGGCCCCGCCCAGCACGCGCTGGACCCGTGCCTTCAACCGAGCCTTCCCGAGGCGGCCGTTGCACACGACCCGGCCGTTCTGCACGACGGCTCCCGTATCGGACCGTGCGGTGACGAGCCGGAGGGTGAACGGCAGGCCTGCCGTCGGCTTCGGAGGCGTGGGCTTCAGGCTCTTCACGACCAGCGTCGGCGGCGTGAGCTTCACGTCGTACGGGTACAGGCCGGCGGCTCCTCCGGGGGCGAAGTCGTCGAGGCCGTTCGCGCAGTCGAGAGCCTGCGTCACGGGATCGACCGTGCAGCCCGTGATGACGTCGACGAAGAACTTGAGCTTCTTCGTGTTCCCGAGCTCGGCGGCGGAGATCCGAACCGTGACCCCGCCCTGATAGGAGAAGGTCAGCGTCACTGCCGACGGATCGCCGAACCGTCGGGTGAAGTCGGAGCCGTCCCAGCGATACAGATTGATCTCGCCCTGGACGAGCTGCATGACGTAGTCGGCGCCGGCGAGGTCGGGGGAGCCCGTCGTGGTCTTGTTGTCGGAGTCGACCCAGATCTCGAAGATCGTTCCCTGATCGAGTGTCGGCCGATTCGGGATGTTCACGCGGAAGGAGAGCATCCCGGCGTCCGTGTTCGAGACCGTGATCGTCGTGATGTCCGGCGCCCCTGCGTTCTCGCCCGTGGAGTCCTGGTAGGTCGCGCTGTTGGCCGCCGCCGCGCCGGGCGCGCTCGGCGCCGACAGCGCTCCTGACGCCGCCGCCGGAAGTGCGACCACTGCGACCGCGATCGCAAGGACGAGCCAGGGGCGTCTCGGCGACCGCACGATCGCGTCAGGGTAGATGCGCCCGGTCCTCATCGCAACTGCTCAGGCAAACGTGATCACGCTGCGGATGCCGTCCTGCGCCTCCATCAGCTCGAAGGCGCGGTTGACCTCGTCGAGCGATAGGCGATGGCTCAGGAGCGACTCGACGTCGATCTCTCCCGCGAGCCAGCGGTCGACCAGCTGCGGCACCTGCGTGCGGCCCTTGACTCCTCCGAACGACGAGCCGGTCACGCGGCGTCCGGTGATGAGGAAGCGCGGGACGATGTCCAGCGTCTCCCCCTTTCCGGCGACGCCGACCATCGTCGCGAGCCCCCACGCCTCGCGCGCGGCCTCGACGGCCTGCCGCATCACCCGGACGTTCCCTGTCGCCTCGAACGTGTAGTCGGCACCGAACCCGCCGGTCTCCTCGCGGACCCAGTCGACGACGTCGTCGCCGGCGATCCGCGTGTCGGTGGCGCCGTGGTGGCGGGCGCTCCCGAGCCGTCCCTCGGCCAGGTCGATCGCGATGATCCTCCCGGCGCCCGCGAGCCGGCAGCCGATAACCGCGCCGAGACCGACGAGCCCGCACCCGAACACGGCACACGTCGAGCCTGCCTGCACGTCGGCCGTGTAGAGCGCCGCGCCGATACCCGTCGCGAGACCGCACGCGAACGGCGCGCAGCCCTCGAGCGACGCCTCGGGCGAGACCCTGGCGAGCGCGATCTCGGGCATCACCGTGTACTCGGCGAACGTCGAGGTGCCCATGAAGTGGCGCATCGGCTCGCCGTCGCGAGAGAGGCGGGTCGTGCCGTCGGGCAGGAAGCCGAGCCCCTGCTGATCGCGAATCGCCGTGCACCTGTTGGTGCGCCCGCTGCGGCAGTGGACGCACTCACCGCACTCGGGCGCGAACAGCGTGATGACGTGATCGCCCGGAGCGACGAGCGTCACGCCCGGCCCGACGCGCTCGACGACCCCGGCCCCCTCGTGCCCCAGCACGCAGGGCGCGTACCCCGACGGATCGTCGCCGGACGCCGTGTACAGGTCGGTGTGGCAGACGCCGCACGCCGCGAGCCGGACGAGCACCTCGCGGTCCTTCGGCTCCGCGAGGTCGACGTCCTGGACGACGAGCGGCCGGCCGAACTCCTCGAGCACAGCGGCGCGGATCTTCACGCGCGCAGTCTCGCACTCTCAGGGCCGCACGAACGACCTTCCGCTATGTCACGCCTCTTCGACCTCGCCGCCGGGTAGGCCCGAGGGCGTCAGTCGCCAGGGCTCGGCTCGGCCGGGACGTGGACCGCGCTGAACCGCGCACCCCTCCACGAGACCGTGTCGACGCCGAGGATGGTGATCTCGTCGTTGCTCGAGCCGAACGAGCGCACGTAGTCGATCGCCGCCTGCAGCGGGCTGCTCGAGTGCTGCGTGGACACCGTCCGGCGCCCGGAGTGGATCTCGTATTTCCGGCTCATCACCTGTATGACGCGAACGCGAGTGAGAACTTGCGCGCAGCCGTCGACGAGCCTGACATTCGGGTACGGGTCAATTCGCGAGAAGGTCTACCCTTTCGTGATGGGCGACGTTCGGCGCCTGGGTCTGTGCGCCCTCGCGCTCGGAGGATGTGGCGGGTCCGGCACGGCGACGCGCAGAAGCAGATCACGGCTCCCGCATACAACGGGTATCCCGCGATCACCATCCCCGTCACGACCGGAACGCCGGCGCAGTGCCGCGCGAGGCGCAGGTCTTCTCCCGGCCGCGGTGGATTTCTCGCCCCGTTTCCGTCGGACTCCGACACGCACCTGGTGGTCGCGCGTCTCCAGTTCCTCGAGTTCAAGGCCCATCGGTGCGACGTTGCGATCCTGCGCGAGGCTTTCTCGCGCCGCGCTACGGCACGTCAGCGACGGGCCGTGGTAGCGCGGGTCGAGTTCTCGTTCCTGGGCGACGATGGCCGCGAGCTCACCAAGTAGAGAGACGTCCCGCGCGCGGATCGGGTACAGCCGTCTACGCGCTGCGTGACGTATTCAGGGACACGGCGGAGCGAACGAGAGCCGCAAGAGCCTGCTCGTCGATCTCGTCCCCCTCGTGAAAGTCGATTGCGCGCCTGACGTTGCCGTCGAGGCTCGAGTTGAACAGGCCCGAAGGGTCGTCCAGCGACGCCCCCTTGGCGAAGGTCATCTTCACGATGCTCTTGTACGTCTCGCCCGTGCAGATGATCCCGTCGTGCGACCAAACGGGAGTGCCTCGCCACTTCCACTCCTCGACGACCTCGGGGTCGGCCTCCCTGATGAGCGCACGGAGCCGCGCGAGCATCTCCCCCCGCCAGTCGTGGAGCTGCCTGATCCTCGCGTCGATCAGCTCGGACGCGGACGCCTTGTCTTGCGGAGCGCTACTCGTCACGGTGCCTCTCTTACCACATCGGTGGTTGGAAGGCTTCCGGCCAGGCGCAGCATCAAGCCGAGCGATTGCGGCGGCCCTCGCCAGTGCTCTCGAACGAGTTCGGGGCCGGCGCGCCGAAAGAGTGCTCGAAGGACGATGGCGACGATGATCGCGTCGTCCAGAGCGCCGACGACGGGGATGAAGTCCGGGATCAGGTCGAACGGCATCGACAGATACACGAGGAGCGCGCCGAGGAGCAGCTTGTAGCGGCGCGGCACCCGGTCGTCGCGCAGGAGCCGTGTGAAGAGGAGCACGCAGTCCGGCACGAAGCCCGCCCACGCTCGGGCGTCGGTCTTCCGTCCCAGAACGAGGAGCGCCAGGAGGAAGACGGCGTACACGGCGAGCGCAACCGCCACGCCGATACCGATCCAGCCCCACCGAGTCACGCCCGCAGCGTACGGCTCACGTGGCGCCGGTAGCCTCTGTCCTCCGCGAGCTCTGGCCGCGACGCTGGCGCCGAGCGAGCGGCTCACCCTCGCCGAGCGACAGGGCACCGTAAGGTGTTGCCGTCATGGTCGCGGCGATGGCAACGGTTGCCGGGCCCTCGGCGCGCCTCGCCGCGCTGACCGAGGCCGCCGGCGATGTCGGCGGCTGGCTACGACGGTACGAGGGGTATCGCGGAGTGTTCGTGCTCGCCGATCCGAACGAGAAAACGTCGCGTGTGATCACGCTCTGGGAGACGGCGCACGACGAGCGCGCTGCCCGCCGAGCGCGTGGCGCGATGCGTGACCAGCTGATGGCGATGGCAGGCCTCGAGGTCGTGTCGTTCGATGTCTATGAGGTGCCCGGCCACGAGTACGTAAGCGACTGACACGCCTCGTCTGGCGCTGCCAAAGCTCGGAGCCCGACCAGGAAAACCGCCCCGATCCGCGTCATCCACCCGATCGCGTCGCGTTTCGCGGCGGCCCCCCTCAGACGGTGCGGGCTCGCCACGGCTCGCGCTCGTGCGCGAGCCAGACCAGCTCGGGCTCGAGCGCGAGCACCCGCGACCGGCCTTCGCTGGGCGGCTCGTCGAACTCGCCGTGCCAGACCGCCACGTCGCCGCCGACGACGATCGGACGCCCGCCGGTCTCGACGACGACCGCCTGGTGCCCGTCCGAGTGCCCGGGCGCCGGCAGCAGGCGGATTCCCGGCAGCAGCTCCACCTCGCCCTCGTGCTCGACGTACGTCGCGCCGTCGAAGTCGACCCATTCGCGGATCGTGTAGTCGTCGAGCGAGCGCGCGTCGGCGAGCTCGCGCGCCTGGACGTGGATCGGCCTGCCCGCGAAGAGGTGGTTGCCGCCGCAGTGGTCGGCGTGCAGGTGCGTGTTGACGACGATGTCGATGCCGGCGAGATCGATGTCCTGCTCGCTCAGTGGCCAGAGGCGGGGATCCATGTCGGCCAGGGCCGGGTGCAGCTCCGTCATGCCGGTGTCGACCAGGATGCGCGCATCGGGATGGTCGATCACGTGCACGTAGACCGGCATCCGCTCGCCCTCGATGTGCAGGTCGGCGACGTGCACCGGCGTGATGGAGATCGAGGCGGGGGCGCTCATCGTGGCTCCGCTCCGCCGAGCTCCTCGGCGAGCCCGATGAGGAGGCCCTCGGGCCCGCGGATGTAGCAGAGCCGATAGGCGTCTTCGTACTGGACGACGTCGCTGCCGACGAGCTCCGCGCCGTGCTCGCGGAGCCGGGCGAGCGTGTCGTCGATGTCGTCCACGGCGAACATGACTCGCAGGTAGCCGAGAGCGTTGACCGGCGCGGTTCGGTGATCGGAGATCACCGCCGGCACGAGAAAGCGCGCGAGCTCGAGCCGGCTGTGGCCGTCGGGCGTGCGCATCATGGCGATCTCGACGCGCTGATCACCCAGCCCGGTGACGCGCCCTGCCCACTCTCCTTCCACCATCATCCGCCCTTCGAGCTCGAGGCCGAGCTCGCGGAAGAACTCGATCGTCGCGTCGAGGTCGTCGACGACAATGCCGACGTTGTCCATTCGCTTGAGCGCCACACGGATCCTTTCTCTGTCGCGTCTTCTCTCGGGTATTGACTGCACTGGGGCGCGAATCTCAGCGGTCGCCTAGCCCATCCGTCGGGCTCCTCGTCTTTGGCGATCGAGATCCGACCCAGACACGAAACGAGGCCCCGCACGGGGCCTCTTGTGTTGTCAAAGCGGCTTGCCTAATGGGCGGTACTGGGCTCGAACCAGGCTCCCCCGCTCGGGACACCGATGGACAGGAGTGGCCAATGCGGACGGATTCCACTCCAGTACAGGCGTTGCGGCCGGTCAGCGTATGACAGGAGTGGACACGACGGACACCTGGTTCGAGCAGCCGTGTGGACGAAACGTGGACGGGATCGAGCTAGGAGTCGACGTCCTCCAGCTCCTCCCATTCCTCTCACCCCCACCTCCGAAGCAGGGGAAGACGAGGCGAGGCGGGAAGGACACGGTAGGCGCCATGTGACGCTGGGGCGTGCCTCTTCTAGGCCGACTGCCGGTGGGTGTCCGTAGTGAGCTCCTCGGCTTCGGCGATGAATCGCGTCGCACGGACGCCGCGATAGAAGGCAAGCGCACGCTCGATCTGCGCGCGCCCTTCGTCCTCGCGTCCTTCGGTGAGCAGCCGGGAGCCGACATGGAGTCGGAGGTACGCCTCGTCGTTCACCTTCCCGAGTTCTGCGAGGGCGTCTGCTGCGCCCAGGAGATCGCCTTCGAGCAGCGCAGCGGTCGCACGCTGTCGCGGTGTGTCGGCCACCGCGACGGGCGGTAGCGCGAGCTGTGCTGGATCGAGCTCCAGGAGCGTTGCCAGGAGCGCCGCCTCGTAGTGGATGAGCTCGACCCCGAACTTCGCTCGTACGCGCCGTCTCGAGCGTCGAATCGAGAAGCTGCTGCGCGCCCAGCCGATCGCCTGCCCAGAGCCGGAGATACGCCGCGTACACGGACACAGGCCCCTTTGCCTGGGGATCGGTCGCCTCGGCTGCGAGCGTGAGTGCCAGATCGATCTCGGCATCGAAGGTGCCGGCATCCCCGCGGGCGAACCTGATCGCACTACGGACGAGGCGGCACTGGGCTTCGACGTACTGCGGGTTGCCAGCTTCAATGTAGGCGATCACGGCCTCGGCGTGCTCGACCGCCTCGTCCCAGCGGCCGGTCTCGAACGCCGTGTCGACCAGCTGGCCGCGTGCCCACCACGTCTGGCTGACGTTGCCGTAGCGGCGTTGGGTCTCGTAGTTTCGCTCCGTGAGGTCGTGAGACCGCTGCGTGTCTATGCCCGTGTACCTCCACGCGAGGTTGGTGAGTGCGCGGGACAGCGGCAGCGGTGCGTTGGCTGCTTCGGCCAGCTCTATCGCCGTCTCGAGATCGTCATTGCCACGTTGATCACCCAGGACACCGCGTGCCGTTCCGACGGTCGCGAGCGCATCCGCGCGGATGGCGTCGAGCCCGAGCTCCGTCGCCATCCGCTCCGCTTCGGTCCCCGCCTCGATTGACTCACTCAATCTGCCGCCGAGCATCTGGAACCGCGCGGCCTGCGAGAGCGCCTGCGCGTGCGCGGCGGAGGGCGGGCGCCCACGAACGAGCTCGACGGCGCGGCGCACATGTTCGTCCACGGCGGGAGCATCGGCCGCGTCCCACGCGATCTGGGCGAGGAAGCACTCGGCCTCCGCTGCCGTTTCTGGATCGCCTGCCGTTACGAGCACCTCCGACGCTTCGGCCAGGCGTTCTGCCGCCTCGGGGTCGGCAAGAGTGGCGAGCGCGTTGCCCAGGCCGAAGAGCAGTCGCCCGCGCTCCACGTCGCCGGCTAGATCGAGCGCGCGCCGGAAGAACCTCGCCGCCGTGGCGTACGCATTGAGTTTCAGCGCACGTTCGCCTGCCTCGCCCAGCGCACGAGCAGCCCGTGCGGCGAAGTCTTCGTCGGGCTCCGAGTAGTCGAGCACGGCCATGTAGTGATGCGCGAGCAGTTCGGCGAGATCCTCCGAGCGGCCGAGCGTCTCGAGCCAGTCGGCGACGCGCCGGTGCTTCTCTCCTCGTTGAGCGCGCGGAATCTGCTCGTACGCCACCTCGCGGACGAGCGCGTGCCGGAACGCGTACTCCGTCTCGCCGGCGACCGTGCTGCGCCGCTCACGCTGGACGAACTCGCGCCGTTCCAGTCGGTGCAACGCTGCCTCGGCGGACTCGCGCTCGCGGCCCAAGGCCCCTGCCCAGAACACGCGGCCAAGCACAGCTGCGTCCTGGAGCAACTCCTTCTCGTCGCGCTCGAGCACGTCGAGACGGGCCGCGATGATTCCCTGCACCGTCTCTGGGAGCGCCGTGCCGTCAGCGCGCTCGTCGAGCAGGCGCACGAACTCCTCCGCGTACAGCGGGTTGCCCCCGGCTCGCTCGAGCAGGGTCGCCTGGACGTCCGCGGGAATCGCGGCGCGCTCGAGTAGCGCATGCACAAGCTCGGCCGTCTCGTCGCCTGATAGTGGCGCAAGCGAGCGCGTGAGCGCATTCGTCTTGCCGCCCCCCCAGTCGGAGCGCCGCGCGAGCAACTCCGGGCGGGCCGTGGCAACCACGAGCAGCGGCACGCGCGTCGCCCAGTCGACGAGGTGGTCGACGAAGTCGAGCAAGCCATCGTCCGCCCAATGGAGATCCTCGAAGACGAGGACGAGCGGGCGTTGGTCGGCGATGCCCTCGAGGAAGCCCCGCCAGGCAGCGAACGCCTCTTCCTGGTTGTCGCTGCGGCCGCTCGTATCCTCGATGCCTGCCAGAGGGCGGAGGTGTGCGATCGTCCACTCGACGTCGTCGGCAGGCACGGTCGCCGTGACGGTCGCCCGAAGTTTTCGGTCGGCATCCTCCTCGTTGTCGGTCTCGAGGATGCCGGTGTGCGCCTTGACCATCTCTCCGAGCGCCCAGAAGCTGACGCCTTCACCGTAGGGCAGTGAGCGACCCTGACGCCAGAAGACGAGCTCCGGGTGGCGCTCGACCGCCCCGAAGAGCTCGTACACGAGACGGCTCTTGCCGATTCCTGGCTCCCCGACGAGGGTGACGAGCTGTACCGAGCGTGCGCTATGCGCCCGCTCGAACGCGTCGAGCAGCGAGTCGAGCTCCCGACGGCGGCCGACGAGCGGCGTTCGCACGCGCGTGGAGATGTCGACGCCCACGCGGCCGCGCGCCTCGAGCGCCTCCCAGGCCTCGACCGGCTCGGCCTTTCCCTTGGCCCGAACCGGCTCGGCGGGCCGGTAGTCGATCGCATCGCGGGTCGCGCGCCACGTCGTCTCGCCGACGAGGATGCCGTTGACGGGTGCGTTCGACTGCAGCCGCGCCGCCGTGTTGACGACGTCGCCCGCGACCATGCCCTCGCCCTCCTCTGGCCGCGCGCCGAGGGAGACGAGTGCCTGGCCCGTGTTGACGCCGATGCGGAGTTGGAGCTCTGCCTGCTCGTCGAGGATCCAGTCGCGGATGGCGAGGGCCGCGCGAACAGAGCGCTCTGCATCGTCCTCGTGTGCGATCGGAGCGCCGAACACTGCCATGACCGCGTCGCCGATGAACTTCTCGACGGTGCCGCCGAAGCGCTCGAGCTCATCTCGCAGACGCGCGTGATACGGCCGAAGCAGTGAGCGCACATCCTCGGGATCCATCCGCTCCGCGCGCGAGGTGAAGCCGACGAGGTCGGCGAAGAGGACGGTGACGACCTTGCGCTCCTCGAGCCGCGTCTCCGCCTCGGCAGCGAGCGGCCCCGCGCAGGCGTTGCAGAAGCGCGCACCGTCGGGGTTCTCCTGGCCGCAGCGGGGACAGGTGAGCATCTCCGCGAAGCCTACGGTGAACCGTCCCACGGGGATCGAGACGGCGTCAGTCTTGGCAGACAGTGAGTGATTCACCCGCACTATGCGCGACCACAGGCTCGTGGAGCATCGTTAGCTCCACTTCGCCGGAATACGAAACGCCGAGCGGGCTCGAACCGCCGTGCGGGACGCCCTCCGCAAACCCTCTAGAAGCGAGATTGCGGAAGTGGGCGATA
>CAVXOS010000012.1:0-41212 GCA_963763465.1 uncultured Gaiellaceae bacterium
GTGGGTACTCCGGAGACCCCCGGTGTGTCAGCGACTCCCGGGAGGTCCGAGATCTCGGCTTTCGCCTCGGTCTCGGAAGAACGACGGCCGTCGCGATGAACAACTACGCGGACGCGCTCTTCTACTTCGACTCTGCTCGAGCTGCGCGGGCTGCGTGGGAGGAAGCGACGGAATTCTCACGTGAGCGCGGCCTTGCGTGGGCCGAGATGTGGGCGACCGCCGAGTCCTTACGCGCCCTGCTCCATCTCGGCGAGTGGGACGAGCTTCGGGTCCGAGCCGACCAGGTTCTGCGCTGGGCCGCCGAGCACGGGGGCGGACAGCTCGAGATCTTCCCACGTCTCTACTTGACCGAGGTTCTGGTTCATCGGGGAGACATCGCGGGCGCCGCGGAGCAAGTCGCTGCACTCATGCCCCGAGCTCGGGAGAGCGGAGATCCACAGGTGGTCGTTCCCGGTCTCACGGCGGCGGCTCTCGTCGAGTCGGCGCGAGGGGATCAGGACCGAGCGCTCGGCCACGTCCTCGAACTCGAGGCGCTCACGAGGGAGTCCGCGGGCTGGCGAACGTACTGTCTCACCTGGCCTGCACGCATCGCTGCCGCGGCTGGCGAGCTGCATCTGATCGAGGCGTTCCTCGACGGCTCGGATGATCCCTCGAACTGGAATGCTTGTGCACGTCCCACGGCTCGTGCGCTGCTCGCTGAGGCCGGAGGGGTCATCGATGGAGCATCGATGTTGTATCGCGAGGCGGCCGACCGCTGGAGCGAGTTCGGGAGTGTGTGGAGCGCGGCTACGCCCTGCTGGGGCTGGGCCGCTGTGGAGATGCGGCTGCCATGCGCGAGGGGAGCGAGATATTCGGGAGGTTGGGCGCTTCGCCCGTTCTCGCCAGTGCTGCCTGATGGTTCAGCAGCAGGTGTAGGCGCCGGGTGGCGCTGCGCCTTCCTCGCGGCTCGGGCAGCTCGGCGGCCGCGAACGCGGCGCCGTGGAGGACGTCACGCTCGGACACTTCGATCTCCGAGAGACCGTATGCGGTCAGCACCTCTCGCAGGACGACGATCCCGGCGACGATCACGGAGGCGCGACCCGGCTCGATGCCGTGAGTCGCGACCCGCTCGTCCGTGGTCATCGCGGCGAGCCGCTCGAGCTGTGCTTCGACGGAGTCGAGCGACAGTCGGTGGCCGTGCGTTCGTGCCGGGTCGTACTCCGCGTCGCCGCGGTCGAGCGTCGCGAGGGTCGTGACCGTGCCCGCGACACCGATCGCGCTCCCCGCGTCGAGCGGCGGGAGCAGCGAGCGGACGTACGCGCCGGCGGCAGCGAGCTCCGGTCGAGACGGCGGATCCGAGCCAAGGAAACGCTCCGTGAGCCTTACGCAGCCGACATCGAGGCTCGTCGCGAACGCGATGTCGTCGTCCGCTGCGAGCACGAGCTCGGTCGAGCCGCCACCGATGTCCACGACCAGGACATCGTCGAGCGGGGGCCGGCCGGCCGTGACGCCGCGGATCATCATCGCCGCCTCCTCGGTGCCGGCGAGAAGGCGCGTCGTGAAGCCGTAGCTCCACTCGATCTCGCCGAGGAACGCCTCGCCGTTCTCGGCGTCGCGCACGGAGCTCGTGGCGATGCACAGCGTTCGCTCGGCGCCGAGCGTCTTCGAGCTCCCGTCGATACTCCGCGAGGCAGTTCCGAACGCGGGCGATGGGCACGGGGAGGAGGCGGCGCCGTTGGTCGACGCCTTCGCCGAGCCGTGTGATGGTGAGCCTCCGCGCTACCTCCTCGAGCTGCTCGCCGTCCACGTCCGCGACGAGGAGCCGGGTCGAGTTCGTCCCGAGATCGACCGCGGCGACGCGCGTCATCGGGTCGGCAGGAACACGCGCAGCCAGCGCGTCCGGCGCTGCGCGGCTTCGAGCGAGCCCAGCAGCACTTGCAGCTGCGCGCGCGACACGCGAAGACGCGCGGTCGCGGCCTGGAGATCCTGGTTCGCGCGGTCCGCGTCCGTGAGCAGCTGCTCGGTTCGCGCGGTGCGCTCCTCGAACAGCGCCAGCTCGCTCGTCATCGCGCGGCCCGTCCGCTTGCCCTGCCGCCACAGCGACACGCCGCGCAGCGAGACGAACACGATGCCGACGAGCGACAGCGCGAGGCCGACGAGAAAGGCGGTGAGGATCACCGGAGCAGTCTAGAGGCCCTTCTTCAGCATCCCGAAGACGCCGCGGACGACGTCTCGGGTGAGCGCGCGCCCGCTCGACGACTGGAGGAAGTCCCCGATCGCGCCGGCGCCGCGCCCCGCCGCGCTCGCGGCGCCCTTCTGCCGCTCGGTCGGCGCCGACGGCGTCTCTCCCGGCGGCGGCGGATCGAGCCGCGCGGCCAGCATCTCGCGCGCGCTCTGGCTGTCGAGCCGCGTCGCGTACTTCGCGTGCAGCGGGCTCGCGGTGGAAGCGCCCTCCACATCGTCTGCCGGTCCCATCCTGGAGAGCGGCGGGCGCATGCGTGTGTGCACGACCGGCGTCGGGACGCCCGACTCGCTGAGGATCGTCACGGCCGCCTCGCCCGTCCCGAGCTGCGTGAGGAGCTCTTCGAGGTCGTATGCGTCCGACTTCGGGAACGTCCGCACGGTCGCGCGCAGCGCCTTCTCGTCGTCCGGTGTGAAAGCTCGGAGCGCGTGCTGCACGCGGTTGCCGAGCTGACCGAGCACGTCCGCGGGAATGTCTTTCGGCGTTTGCGTCACGAAGAACACGCCCACGCCCTTCGAGCGGATCAGCCTCACGGTCTGCACCGTCGACTCGACGAACGCCTTCGACGCGCCGTCGAACAGGAGGTGCGCCTCGTCGAGGAAGAACACGAGCCGCGGCTTCTCGCGATCCCCGACCTCGGGCAGCTGCTCGAAGAGCTCGGCGACGAGCCACATGAGCGCGGTCGACCAGAGCGTCGGCTTGTCCTGGACGGCAGGGAGCTCGAGGCAGGAGATGATCCCGCGACCGTCCGGCGCGGTGCGCAGGAGGTCGGCGACGTCGAATTGCGGCTCGCCGAAGAACTCGTTCCCGCCGCCTGTCTCGAGGCCGACGAGCGATCGCAGGAGCACGCCGACGGTCTGCGTCGAGAGGCCCCCGATTCCCTCGAGCTCGGCTCGCCCCGCGTCCGAGTCGAGGAAGGTGAGGAGCGCGCGCAGATCGGAGAGGTCGAGGAGCGGGAGGCCTTTCTCGTCCGCGTAGTGGAAGACGAGCTGCAGGCTCTGCTCCTGCGTCGCGTTGGAGCCGAGCACCTTCGCGAGCAGCAGCGGCCCGAAGTCGGAGACGGTCGCGCGCACCGGAGCTCCGGGGCCGATGCCCCCGAGCGACAGGTACTCGACCGGGAAGCCCGTCGGGCTGAAGGCGAGCCCGAGCTCGGTCGCGCGCTTCTTCGCCGGGCCGTCGGTCGAGCCCGGGATCGCCATCCCGGACACGTCGCCCTTCACGTCCGCCGTGAAGACCGCGACGCCTGCCGTCGAGAGCTGCTCCGCGATCAGCTGGAGCGTGCGCGTCTTCCCCGTGCCGGTCGCGCCGGCGACGAGGCCGTGGCGGTTCATCGTTGCCAGCGGGAGCCGGACCGCCGCGTCGGGCACGAGCGCGCCTTCGAGCATCCCCGTTCCAAGCTCGACGGCGCCGCCCTTCGTCGCGTACGCCCCGGCGATCGCGGCCCCGAAGGTCGCCGCGTCTGGGGTCGGTTCGCGCCATGGCGCGCGATCGTACCAGCGGCCGAGTGGGATCCAGTCAGGCGACAATTTGGATCCAAGATGGCCGAATTCAGCCATTGACGTGCGCAGAATGCATACATAGGATCCAATCCGGGTACGAACTGGACACAATCGAGCACAGGAGGTCGGAGATGGGGGCAGGCGAGGCCAACGGTCGCTGGACGGGGATCGAGCGTCCGTACGTGCAGGACGACGTCGAGCGCATCCGCGGGCGCTTCCACGTCGAGCACACGCTGGCGCGTCTCGGCGCCGAGCGTCTGTGGCAGCTGCTGTGCTCCGAGGACTACGTCGCCGCCCTCGGCGCGCAGACCGGCGCCCAGGCCGTGCAGATGGTGAAGGCCGGCCTGAAGGCGATCTACCTCTCCGGCTGGCAGGTGGCGGCCGACGCCAACCTCTCGGGCCACACGTACCCCGATCAGAGCCTCTACCCGGCGAACAGCGCGCCGGCTCTCGTGAAGCGGATCAACAACGCGCTTCTGCGAGCCGATCAGGTGGACTCCGCCGAGGGCCGCAACGGCACGTACTGGCTCGCGCCGGTCGTCGCGGATGCGGAGGCGGGCTTCGGCGGCCCGCTCAACGCCTTCGAGCTCATGAAGTCCTTCATCGAGGCGGGCGCCGCGGGCGTCCACTTCGAGGATCAGCTCTCGTCCGAGAAGAAGTGCGGGCACCTCGGCGGGAAGGTTCTCGTCCCGACGAGCCAGTTCGTCAGGACGCTCGTCGCCGCACGGCTCGCCGCGGACGTCCTGGACGTCCCGACCGTGCTCGTCGCACGCACGGACGCGCTCTCGGCGACGTTGCTCACGAGCGACGTCGACGAGCGCGATCGCGCGTTCACGACCGGCGAGCGGACGCCGGAGGGCTTCTTCCGCATCGCGCCCGGCATCGAGGCGCCCATCGCGCGGGCGCTCGCCTATGCGCCGTACGCCGACGTCCTGTGGTGCGAGACCTCGACCCCGGACCTCGACGAGGCGGCCCGGTTCGCCGACGCGATCCATGCGCAGTACCCCGGAAAGCTGCTCGCGTACAACTGCTCGCCGTCGTTCAACTGGCGCAAGCACCTCGACGACAGCACGATCGCGTCGTTCCAGCGCGAGCTCGCCGCGATGGGCTACCGGTTCCAGTTCGTGACGCTCGCCGGCTTCCACGCCGTCTGCAACTCGATGTTCGAGCTCGCGCGCGGCTACGCCGCCGACGGGATGAGCGCCTACGTGCAGCTGCAGGAGGCCGAGTTCGCGAACGAGGAGCACGGGTACACGGCGACGCGCCATCAGCGTGAGGTGGGCGCGGGCTACTTCGACGCAGTGCTCGAGGCGGTGACCGGCGGCGAGAGCTCGACGCTCGCGCTCAGGGGCTCCACGGAGGAGGACCAGTTCGAGGCGGCGCCAGTAGTGTGAGCGCCATCGCGGCCGCGACCGTTTCTGCTCCTGACGACGCGGGCGTCCTCACACCCGAGGCGCTCGACCTCGTCGTCGCGCTCCAGCGCGAGTTCGTCGGGCGTCGCGAGGAGTTGCTCCTCGCGCGAGCGGAGCGCCAGGAGCGCATCGCGGCGGGCGAGCTCCCGGACTTCCTCGACCGCACCCGCGAGATTCGCGACGGCGACTGGCGCGTCGCGCCGGTCCCGCGCGATCTCGAGGACCGTCGCGTCGAGATCACCGGTCCCGCCGGCGATCGCAAGATGGTCATCAACGCGTTCAACTCCGGCGCTCGGATCTACATGGCGGACTTCGAGGACGCGAACTCGCCGACGTGGGAGAACGTCGTCGGCGGCCAGCAGAACCTGACGGACGCGATCGAGCGGACGATCTCGCTCGAGCAGGGCGAGAAGCGCTACTCGTTGAACGACGAGGTCGCCGTGCTCCTCGTCCGCCCACGCGGCTGGCACCTCCAGGAGCGCCACGTCGAGGTCGACGGCAAGCACGTCTCGGCCGGGCTCTTCGACTTCGGCGTCTACCTCCACCGCAACGCCGAGCGCCTGCTCGAGCGCGGGTCGGGGCCGTACTTCTATCTGCCCAAGCTCGAGAGCCACCTCGAAGCGCGACTCTGGAACGACGTCTTCTGCTTCGCGCAGGATCACATCGGGATCCCGCGGGGGACGATCAAGGCGACCGTCCTCATCGAGACGATCCTCGCGGCGTTCGAGATGGACGAGATCCTGTACGAGCTGCGCGAGCACTCGGCCGGTCTCAACGCGGGCCGCTGGGACTACATCTTCTCGGTCATCAAGAAGTTCCGGAACCGCCCCGAGTTCGTTCTCCCGGATCGCGCGCAGGTGACCATGACGGTGCCGTTCATGCGCGCGTACACCGAGCTTCTCGTGCGCACGTGCCACAAGCGCGGTGCGCACGCGATCGGCGGGATGGCGGCCTTCATCCCGAGCCGGCGCGACGCCGCAGTGAATGAGATCGCATTGGCGCGTGTCCACGAGGACAAGGCGCGCGAGGCGGCGGACGGCTTCGACGGCTCCTGGGTCGCGCACCCGGATCTCGTCCCGATCGCCATGGAGGAGTTCGACGCCGTCCTCGGCACGCGGCCCAATCAGCTCGCGCGGCTACGCGAGGACGTTGCGACGCAGGCCGCCGATCTGCTGGACGTCGCCGCGACTCCCGGCGATGTCACCGAGGAGGGCGTCCGCGCGAACGTCTCCGTGGGCATCCGCTACATCGCGGCCTGGTTGTCGGGCGTCGGTGCGGCGGCGATCGACAACCTGATGGAGGACGCCGCGACGGCCGAGATCTCGCGCTCGCAGATCTGGCAGTGGCTGCATCACGGCCGGATCGAGCGCGCCGACGTCGAGCGGATCATCGGGGAGGTCGTGGCCGGGCTGCCGGACGAGCCGGTGTACGTCGAGGCGCTCGAGGTCTTCGAGAAGGTCGCGCTCCACGAGGTCTTCGTGGACTTCCTCACCCTCACGGCGTACGCCCAGCTCCTCGGAGACGAGGTGGAGGCCTAGCGGTGTCGGACGGCACCAAAGCCGACGACATCGCGCTCGCGCTCGAGGAGGCGATCGTGTCGGGCGAGATCCCGCCCGGCAGCACGCTGCGCCAGGAGCATCTCTCCGAGCAGTTCCGGGTCAGCCGGACGCCGGTGCGCGAGGCGCTGCGCCGGCTCGCCGCGCTCGGGCTCGTCAGCTTCGAGCCGAACCGCGGCGTGCGCGTGCGGATGCTCTCGCTCGACGAGATCCGCGAGGCGTTCATGGTGCGCGCGGAGCTCGAGAGCCTCGCCACCGAGATCGCGGCCCTGAAGATGACCGACGACGACCTGGCCGAGCTCGAGCGCGCGGAGCGCCGCTTCCACCGCGCGACCGAGCGGCTCGTCGAGATGAGCCACGAAGGCCGGCAGGATCTCGAGATCGCGCGCGACTGGCTCCATCTCAACCACTCCTTCCACGACCTGATCTACCAGGCTGCCGACGTGCCGCTCATCGAGCGGATGGCGAAGGCGGCGCGGCGGACGTTCCTCGTGAAGCCGGTGTGGGCGACGGGGGCCGACCTCGACGAGCTCTACCTGAAGAACGACCGCCAGCATCGAGCGATCCGCGTCGCGATCGCCGCGCGGAGCCCCGACGGCGCCCGGGTGCTGGCGCGAGAGCACGTGCTGTCGTCCGGCCGGCTGCTCGAGGCGATCCTCGACAAGGTCGCCGCGCAGACGCGCGAGCCGGCTGTTCGCTAGACCACGTCCGCGCCGGCGACCAGCACCCGCTCGATCTCGAGCGAGCCCGTGAGCACGACGACGTCCGCGGGCAGCCCCGGCGCGAGGCGGCCCGCAGTCGGCTCGCCGACGACTCGCGCGGGAAGCAGCGACGCGGCGTTCACCGA
Source organism: uncultured Gaiellaceae bacterium (assembly GCA_963763465.1). GTDB lineage: Bacteria > Actinomycetota > Thermoleophilia > Gaiellales > Gaiellaceae > GMQP-bins7. Next base: position 7,536 of record CAVXOS010000012.1, read on the forward strand.
CTCCTCGAGCGATGCTCCCAGTGCGTGAAGACGCCGTACGGCGTCGATCATCGTCGTGACGCTCCCGGCGAGCGTGCCGTTCGCCGTCCGGCCGTCCGGCACGACGGTGTGATCCGTGACGAGCGCCAGACGGCCTCGTGTGGCCCGCCAGAGGAACGCCTCGGTCTGGGGTGCCAGATGGACGCCGTCGACGATCGCCTGGACGATCACGTCGTCGCGCGCCAGCGCGGCGCCGGCGACTCCCGGGTCGCGATGGTGGAAGGGGCGCATCGCGTTGAAGACGTGTGTCACCGTGTGGACGCCGAGATCGAATGCCGCCTCCGTCTCCGCCGCGGTCGCGTCCGTGTGGCCGATCGACACGGCCACCTCTCGCTCCAGCAGCGCGCCGATCAGCTCGAGCGCCCCTGGGAGCTCCGGTGCGACGGTGACGAGGCGTACGGGCCCGGCCACGAGCAAGCGCTTGAGCAACGCCAGGTCCGGATCGCGACGTGCGTCGGCGCGATGAGCTCCGAGCCGCTGCGCCGAGATGAACGGCCCCTCGAGGTGCGCGCCGAGGATCCCGGGCGCGTCCGCGTTCGCCACCTCCCGGAGCGCCGCGACGAGCTCCTCCTTCGGCGAGGTCACGAACGTCGGCAGAAATGCGGTGACGCCGGTCTGCGCCATCGCCTGGCCGGCGCGGCGGTAGCCGTCGCCGTCCGCGTCGAGGAAGTCGACGCCCGCGAACCCGTTCACCTGGAGGTCGACGAAGCCCGGTGCCGCGACGCCGCGCCCGCTCGACGCAGGGAGGCCGATCGCGGCCACGACGCCCTCGCTGATCTCGATGTCCCCGCGAACGAGCTCACCGCCGACGATTGCGGCCTCGACACCGAGTCTCACGTGGCCATTCTCACGTCCTCGGGCTATACTCGTCGAGCGACGCGGGGTGGAGCAGTCTGGTAGCTCGCCGGGCTCATAACCCGGAGGTCGCAGGTTCAAATCCTGCCCCCGCTACTGGAAAGCCCCGGAAACGGGGCTTTTCGCTCGTGGCGAAGGGAATGGCGAGGCCGTTCTCGTCGTTTGAACGTCTGGTGCCGTGGAGGAGTCGTGGGGGCTGGTTCGCCCTCCCGACACTGTCCGCATTCGAGAGGAGTTGGACACGTTGGACGAGAGACATCCCGAGCTTATGCACGCGAGCGTGCGCTGTAGCGCCTGCGGAAACGAGTTCACGACCCGCTCCACGCGGAGCGAGATCGTGATCGACGTCTGCTCGAGCTGCCACCCCGCGTACACGGGCGTCGAGCGCGTCGTCGCACGCGGAGGTCGCGTCGAGCGCTTCGAGAGGCGGCGCGCCGCCCGGAGCCGCGCCGCATGAGCAACGACCAGGGACTGGTGAATGGCTTGTTCGAGACCGACATCGACGTCTTCCTCGAGAACGCCGAGAAGCGTGGCCTCGTCGACGAGGCCGAGCTGGACGCACTCGCCTTCGAGCGCGAGCTCGACGACGAGGAGCTCGCAGCGGTCCGGGCCGAGCTCGCCGTGCGCGAGGTCGAGATCGTGCCTGCCGTCGAGCTCGAGGACGGTGAGACTCGGGAGCCCAGCGCAGTCGTCGCATACGACGCGGCGGGGACGACCGACTCGCTGACGCTCTTCATGAACGAGCTCGGGCGCTACGAGCTGCTCACGGCAGCCGAGGAGGTCGAGCTCGCGAAGCGGATCGAGCGAGGTGACAAGAAGGCGAAGGAGCGGATGATCAACTCGAATCTCCGACTCGTCGTCTCCATCGCGAAGCGCTATCGCGGTCATGGCATGCCGCTCGGCGACCTCATCCAGGAAGGGATCATCGGGCTCAATCGCGCGGTCGAGAAGTTCGACTGGAGGCGGGGGTTCAAGTTCTCGACGTACGCGACCTGGTGGATCCGCCAGGCCTGTCAGCGCGCGATCTCGAACCAGTCGCGCACGATCCGCGTCCCCGCGCACGTGCACGAGCGCCGTGTGAAGCTGGCGCGCATCGCTCGGCAGTTCGAGGCCGAGCATGGGCGCGAGGCGACGAACGAGGAGCTGGCCGAGGCGGCAAGCCTCGAGCCGCGACACGTCGAGGAGGCGCTCGGTGCGGTCGAGGCGTCCGTCTCGCTCAACCTGGCCGTCGGGGACGACGGAGGCGGCGAGCTCGGCGACCTGTTCGCGGACCCGACCGCGGCAGATCCTGCCGAGGAGGCCGGCGACGCGCTGCGCCGCGACGCCGTGCGGGCCGCGCTGCGCAGGTTGCCCGAGCGGGAGCGCCGGATCCTCGAGCTTCGCTTCGGGTTCGACGGCGAGCAGCAGCCGCTCGAGTCCATCGGGCGCGAGCTCGGCCTCACGCGCGAGCGTGTCCGCCAGCTCGAGCGCGACGGGCTCTCGCAGCTCGCCCACGAGCTCGAGGGGCTCGTCGACGTCGCTGCGGACGAGCTGGCCGAGTCCGCGTAGCGCTACCAGTCAGCCGACGGCCGGGCACCTCCGTCGCTGCAACTACGCTGGGCGAGATGAGTCGGGACGCGGCTGCGGTCCTCGTCGAGACGCCGCTCGGGACGTTGGGTGTCGAGGCGACGGACGTCGGGCTACGCCGGGTCCACCTGCCGGATGCGCGTGCCCGCACGGGCGACTCGCCCGGCATCGGCTCTGCTGCCACGACCGCGGTCGACGCGGGGGCCCAGCTCTCAGAGTACGCGCGCGGGGAGCGCGAGACGTTCGAGGTGGTGCTCGACTGGCGAGGCGTCGACGCGACGCATCGGCGCGTGCTCGAAGCGCTGTGTGAGATCGCACCGTACGGCGCGACCGTCACGTACGGCGAGCTCGGCGCGCGCGCAGGAGTCGAGGATCCGCGTGACGTCGGAGTCGTGATGGCGCGCAACCCGCTTCCTCTCGTCGTCCCGTGCCATCGAGTCGTGGCGTCGGACGGGCTCGGGGGATACGGCGGCGGGCTCGAGCTCAAGCGGCGCCTGCTCGAGCTCGAGGGCGTGCTCCCGCCGCGGCTCGACCTCGGCGGCATCTGACGGGCGGGTAGCGTCCCACCATGGAGCTCGTCCCGCTCGGAGACAGCGGACTTCGGGTCTCGCGCGTGGGTCTCGGCTGCAACAATTTCGGCGGCCGGATCGGTCTCGAGGAGACGCGTGCCGTCGTCGACGCGGCGCTCGACGTGGGTGTGACGTTCTTCGACACCGCCGAGATCTACGGCTCTGGAGGCGGGAGCGAGCGCCTGCTCGGCGAGATCCTCGCGGGGCGCCGCGAGCGGGTCGTGCTCGCGACCAAGTTCGGCTGGGGGCAGGAGCTCGGCGACGGCGCAGCGGCATCCGTGCGCAAGGCCATCGACGGATCGCTCGAGCGGCTCCGTACCGAGCATGTCGATCTCTACTACCTTCACAAGCCGGACCCGGCGACGCCGATCGCCGAGACCCTGGCCGCGCTCGACGAGCTCGTGCGAGCGGGCAAGGTGCGGGCGATCGGGTGCTCGAACTTCTCGGCCGAGCAGCTCGCGGAGGCGGACCAGGTCGCGCGCGAGCTCGGCACGGCGCGCTTCACGGTGCTCCAGAACCACTACAGCCTGCTCCACCGCGACGACGACGATCACGTGCTCCCGCTCTGCCGCGAGCTCGGTGTCTCGTACGTCCCGTACTTCCCGCTCGCGAGCGGCCTCCTGACCGGGAAGTACCGCCGTGGCGAGACGGCGCCCGAGGGAACGCGGCTCGCGGGCCGCGACATCGAGGAGGAGCGCTTCGACCGCGTGGAGGCGTGCGCCGCCTTCGCCGCCGCGCACGGTCACACGCTGCACGAGCTCGCGATCTCCGCGCTCGCGTCGACGCCCGGGATGGGATCGATCATCGCCGGCGCGACGCGGCCGGAGCAGGTGCGGGCCAACGCGGCCGCTGCCACGTGGCGCCTGAGCGACGAGGAGCTCGCCGCTCTCGCCCGTGTCTGAGATGCCGACCGGCCGCCGGTCTCATCGGCATCTCATGACGCTCGCGTAGAACACGCTCCTCCGACCGCGAACGCGACGGTGGAGGGGCCGATGTGTGGCTGTCGCTCCCGAAGGGGTTGAATGGCGCGGATGCTGCTCTCGGAGATCGCTCTCGCGTCGACTGACGTCGCCGGGACCTCGTCGCGGCTCGCGAAGATCGACCGCCTCGCGGCGTGTCTGGAACGGGCACGCTCCGACGAGGTCGCGATCGCCGTCGCCTATCTCTCCGGCGTGCTGCCACAGGGCACGGTCGGGGTGGGGTGGGCATCGCTGCGAGCCCGTCCGGCGCCGGCCGAGTCGGCCTCCCTCACGCTGCTCGAGGTCGATGCGGCGATGGCGCGGCTGCAGGCGATCTCGGGGGCAGGCTCGCAGGCTGCCCGCCGCGCGGAGCTCGAAGCGTTGCTCGGTCGCGCGACCGAGACGGAGCAGCGGCTCCTCACCGGGCTCTTCCTCGGAGAGCTTCGACAGGGAGCGCTCGAGGGCGTGATGGCCGACGCGGTGGCCAGGGCGGCCGACGTCCCGGCCGCCGCCGTTCGGCGTGCGGCGATGCTCGCCGGCGACCTTCCAACGGTGGCGGAGGCTGCCATGCGCGAGGGCGCCGAAGGCCTGGCGCGCTTCCGGCTGACGCCGCTGCGCCCGGTGGCGCCGATGCTGGCTCAGACCGCCGAGGACGTCGCGGGGGCACTCGAGAAGCTCGGCCGGGCGAGCATCGAGTGGAAGCTCGACGGCGCGCGCATCCAGGCGCATCGTCTCGATGACGACGTGCGCGTGTTCACACGCAACCTCGCCGACATCACCGAGCGCGTGCCCGAGATCGTCGCTCCGCTTCGGGCCCTGAAGGTTTCCGCGATCGTGCTCGACGGCGAGGCGATCGCCCTCCGAGACGACGGCCGGCCGGAGCCGTTCCAGGTGTCGATGAGCCGGTTCGGGACGAAGGCGCCGCCGGCGGCTGAGACCGTGAGGCCGCTCTCCGCGTTCTTCTTCGACTGCCTCCACGTCGACGGTGAGGACCTCCTCGACCGGCCGGCGCACGAGCGGCTCGCGGCCCTCGACCGGAACGTGCCGTCCGAGCTCGTAGTCCCACGCCTCGTGACCGATGACGCGGAGGCCGCGCAGGCGTTCCTCGCGGACGCGCTCGCACGCGGGCACGAGGGTGTCATGGTCAAATCGCTGACCGCGACGTACGAAGCGGGCAGGCGTGGCGCGGGCTGGCTCAAGATCAAGCCCTCGCACACGCTCGACCTGGTCGTGCTCGCAGCCGAGTGGGGGCACGGACGCCGCCAGGGCAAGCTCTCGAACCTCCATCTCGGCGCGCGCGATCCCGTGAGCGGCGGGTTCGTCATGCTCGGGAAGACGTTCAAGGGCATGACCGACGAGATGCTCGCGTGGCAGACCGAGCACCTGCTCGCTCTCGAGACGCGCCGCGAGGGGCACGTCGTCTTCGTTCGGCCCGAGCTCGTCGTCGAGATCGCGTTCGACGGCGTCCAGGCGAGCTCGCGCTACCCGGGAGGCGTCGCGCTGCGCTTCGCGCGGGTGAAGGGCTACCGGCCCGACAAGTCGCCCGTCGACGCGGACACGATCGACGCGATACGCGCGATCCATGCACGCGCGGAGTAGTCTCGGGCTGTCCGCAGTCGACCCTCTGGGAGGTAGGAGATGACGCAGTACGGAACGCTTCGAACCTGGGCATTCATCGCCACGCTCGTCGGCATCTTCGGGATGATCGCCGCGTTCATCGGCGCAATCGTGTGGGCGTTCGAGGTCGAGGGCTTCTGGCAGACGATCGGCGTGCTGTGCATCGGCTTGCCGGTCGCGGTGTTCATCGCCACGCTGCCGATCGCTCTCGCGCAGGCAATGCGTGCGATCGCGGATGTCGGCGACACGGTGGCCGCGCGCTAGCGCAGTGTCCGAATCCGCAGTGAAGAGCTTCCGAGCGCCGGACGAGGTCGTTCGGCTCCCGAAGATGACGGCGGACATCGTCGTGCTGGGCGAGCTCACGATGAGTCGCTTGGTCGCCGAGCCTGGCTGGCGCTGGTCGGAGCACGTGCGCCCCAGCGTCGGCGGGGACTGGTGCCAGGTCCATCACGTGGGATTCGTGGTCTCGGGTCGTCTCGGCACCCTCTTTCCGGACGGGAGGGAGATCGTCTACGGGCCTGACGACATCGTGGACATCCCACCGGGTCACGACGGCTACGTGGTCGGCGACGAGCCGTGCGTCCAGATCTTCTGGGCGGGCAACCGGCCATTCTTCGCCAGTTTCCTGATCGGGAGTCGGACGCGGGTCCTCGCCACGCTGCTCTTCACCGATCTCGTGGGCTCGACGGCCAAGGCGGCCGAGCTCGGCGATGCTCGCTGGAGAGCCCTCCTCTCCGATCACTTCCTCGGTGCGAGAGCCGAGCTCGAGCGCTACGGCGGGCGAGAGGTCAAGACGACGGGCGACGGGCTGCTGGCGACCTTCGACAGCCCTGGACAGGCACTGCGGTGCGCCGCGGCGATCCGAGACGATCACGAACCGAGCTGGCTTGCAGATCAGAGCGGGCGTGCACGTCGGCGAGGTCGAGGTCGTGGGCGAGGACGTTCGGGGCGTGACCGTTCACGAGGCGGCGAGGATCATGGCGGCCGCCGGCGCCGACGAGATCCTCGTCTCCGATCTGACCCGAGCGCTGACCGGGTCGGCGGGGCTTGCGTTTCGAGGATCGTGGGACCCACACCTTCAAGGGGCTCGACGGCGAGTGGCGACTGGCCGCGTACGTGTCCGAGTGATGGCCGAGCTTCCGCTCATCCTGGCCGTCGACGAGGACGCCGATGCGCTCGGGCGGATAACGGGCGAGCTCCAGCGCTACACGCGCGACTACCGGGTGATCTGCGGCCCGTCGACCGAGGCTGCGCTCGCGCAGCTCGAGGGCCTTCGCGACAGCGACGCCGCCGTTGCGATCGTCATGGCCGCGCGCGGGACCGCCGAGCTGAAGGGGGAGGCTCTCCTCGAGCGCGTCCACGACATCCATCCGCATGCGAAGCGCGCGCTGCTGATCCCGTGGGGTGGCTGGGCGGACGAGGAGACGGCCGACGCGATCCGGACGGCCATGGCGCTCGGGCACATCGACTACTACGCGCTCAAGCCCTGGAGCACGCCCGACGAGCTCTTCCACCGCCTCGTCTCGGAGTTCCTGCAGGAGTGGCGCCGGCAGAACGCGCCGGGACGGCGCGAGCTCACGGTGGTCGCCGACCCCTGGTCACCGCGCGGCTACGAGCTACGCAACCTCCTCGCGCGCAACGGCGTGCCGCACGCATTCCACACCTGCGACTCGACCGAGGGCGTCGAGCTGCTCCGCGACTGCGGGCAGCCGGGAGCGGACGTCCCGGTGCTCATCCTCCCCGACGGCTCGGCGCTCGTCGACCCGAAGGCCGAGGATCTCGCGCAGCACGGGACGCGGATGCGCACGGAGCTCGACGAGCCCGGCCGATTCGACGTCGTGGTCGTCGGCTCCGGCCCGGCCGGCCTCGCCGCGGCGGTGTATGCGTCCTCCGAAGGATTGAGCGTCCTCGTCGTCGAGCGCGAGTCGATCGGCGGCCAGGCAGGATCGAGCACCCGCATCCGCAACTACCTGGGCTTCTCGCGCGGGTTGAGCGGGGCCGAGCTCGCGCAACGCGCCTACCAGCAGGCGTGGGTGTTCGGCGCGACCTTCCTGCTCACGCGCGAGGTGGTCGACATCGAGCTCGGAGACAGGACGCACACGGTGTCGATCTCGGGTGCGCCGCCGGTGGCCGCACGGAGCGTGATCCTCGCCATGGGCGTCTCCTACAAGCGTCTCGAGGTTCCCGCGCTCGCCGAGCTCGAGGGCAGCGGCGTGTTCTACGGCTCGTCGCCGTCCGAGGCCAGGCAGTTCACGGACGGAGACGTCTTCGTCGTGGGCGGCGCGAACTCGGCCGGCCAGGCAGCGATCCATCTCGCCCGCTACGCGGCGAGCGTGACGCTCCTGTGCCGGAGTGCCATCGAGAAGAGCATGTCGCAGTACCTGATCGACGAGATCGACGCGAAGTCGAACATCCACGTCCGCAGTGCGACGGAGGTCGTCGACGCTGCCGGTAGCGGACGGCTGGAGACGCTCACTCTGCGAGACCCGCAGGGAACCGAGGACGTGCCGGCGGACGCCGTCTTCATCCTCATCGGAGCCGAGCCGCGCACCGAGTGGCTGCCCGACGCGATCGAACGCGACGAGCGCGGCTTCGTGGGCTCGGCGGCGGACTACGCCACCAACGTCCCCGGGGTGTTCGCCATCGGCGACGTCCGCTCGGGCTCGGTGAAGCGCGTCGCCTCGGCCGTCGGCGAAGGATCGGTCGTGATCCAGCACGTGCACCACTACCTCGCGGCGGCGGCCGAGCGGGAGCGCGTGGGCTAGAGGAGGGAGCGCGGCGGCTAGAGGAGCGAGCGCGCTAGCTCGTGACGTCCGCGCACTCGGGCGAGTCTTCGAGCGCCGACTTGAGCTCGCCCTTCGTGTCGGCGTCCTCGATCGTCTGCAGCGTGCTCGAGAACGCGGTGCCGAGCGCGCTGAGCGATGTGGAGATCTCCGTGATCGCGCTCGGGACGCCGGTGATGTCGGTCACTCCCTGCGCGGTCTCCTTGATCTGGGCGGTCTGGGTATCGAGCGTGGTCGACAGCGTGTCGAGCGCGCTTTGGACCTCCTCGCCCGAGTCCGTCTCCGGCGCACCGAGGTCCTTGAGCGAGTCGGCCAGCTGCTGCGTCGAGGACTGCACGTCCTCGGCCGCCGACTCGATCCCGTCTCGTGAGAGGTTCGACGTGTCCGTGAACTGCTGGGTGACGCTCTGCAGGTCGTCCTTCCACGTCGTGACGGCGCTGCAGAAGCCGCTCGCCCAGGCGGCCGTCGGATCCGTCTCGTCATCGCTGCTGCCGCCGCATCCGGCGGCCACTCCGGCGAGCGCGACGACGAGCAACGCGGCTGTCCACATTCGGCGCACGGCCCAAACCTAGCGGTTTCGCGCCGCGACGAGGGCGAGTACCGGCACGGCCACCCATGCGGCCAGCTCGCGGAGGCCGTGTCGGGGCGTCGTCGGCTCGTCGGTCCGCACCACCGTGAGCGTCGCGCCCGATCCGAGCAGGGAGGCGCGAACGAGGACGCCCGCCCGTCTCGCGTGCCAGCTCGACGTCACGAGCACCACCTCGTCGGCCTCGAGGCGCCGCGTGGCTCGCCCGACGCCGATCGCGTTGCCGAGCGTCGTGCGGGCGCTGCGATCCACGATCCGCGCTCTCACGGGCGTGCTCCAGGACTGCGCCATGAGATCCGCCTCCGCGCTCGCTCCACGCCGTCGATCCCAACCCGAGAAGAGGACGACGTCGTCGGGTGAGGCCTCGCGCTCGGCTCGAGCCAGGCGTGTGGCGCACACGGGGTGCAGCCTGGGCGCTCCGCGGTCCGAGTAGCCGAGCACCGCGACGAGCCTGGTCATCGCGGACGGTGGTGACGGCGCCAGACCCCGTACAGGAGCAGCGTGCCGACGACCGTCAGCACGAGCCGCACGGCCTTGCCGCCGCGGAGCTTGGATTCGCCGCTCGCACGTTCTCGCATGTGGACCGGCACCTCCACGACCTGCAGACCGGCCTCGCGCAGCCGGAGCAGGGACTCGACCTCCGGCGCGCCGCTCGAGTACGGGACCCCGAGCGCGGGCATCGCTCGTCGGTTCGCCGCGTACATGCCGCTCGTCGCATCGTGGAACGCGTGACCGAGGGAGGCTCGCATGGCACGGCGCAGCACGGACGTCCCCAGCCGACGGCTTCGAGACGGCACGTAGCGGTATGCCTCGTACCCCTCGCCCGTCGCGAAGCGCGAGCCCACGGCGACGTCGGCGTCTCCGTGGCGAACGATCTCGAGCAGCCGCGACAGCTCCTCCACCGGATGCTGGCCGTCGGCATCGACCCGGCCGACGTACGCGTACGCGTTCGACTCCGCGTAGGCGTACCCCGCGGCGATCCCCTGCTGCAGCCCGCGGTTCTCCCCGAACGAGAGCACCTCGGCGCCGTGCGAGCGCGCCACGGAGGCCGTCGCGTCCGTCGAGCCGTCGTCGACGACGAGAACGTCGCTCGCCGGGAGGCCGGCACGCAGCTCGTCCAGGACGCCCGGCAGGTTCTCCTCCTCGTTCCAGGCGGGGATGAAGACGAGCGTGTCGGAGGCCATCGCGCCCGAGAGTAATCGAATCCCGGTACGACTCCGTCCTGCAGGGCAGCACGACCGAGCAGGTCGAGCGGGCCTAGATCACGTTGCGCTCGGGCCGCGCGGCGGAGCGCGCGAAGCGCTCGACCGCGAGCGGGCCGACGTCGACGAACGGGGTGCGACCCAGCACGAGGTCACGGACGATCTCGCCGATCGCCGGGCCCTGCAGGAACCCGTGGCCCGAGAAGCCCGTGGCGTAGAGGAACCGGCTGACACGAGGAGCCTCTCCGACGAGCGCGTTGTGATCCGGGGTCACCTCGTAGTAGCCCTTCCAGCCGCCCGCGATGCCCATGTCGAGGAGCGACGGCAGGCGCCTCTCGGCGACCTCCATGACCGCCTCGAGCCACGACTGGTCGGCCGGGACGTCGAATCCGGGGGGTTGCTCACGGTCGGCCATGCCGAACAGGAGCCCCGGTCCCTCGCGGTGGAAGTAGAAGCCCGTCGAGAAGTCGACGGTGAGCGGCAGCCGAGGCGGCAAGCCGTCGGCAGGGCCGGTGAACCCGATCTCGCGGACGTACGGCTCGACGGGGAGCTCGACGCCGACGAGGTCCCCGATGCTCGGCGACCAGGCGCCGGCCGCGCAGACGACCGTGGAGGTCTCGACGGCGCCGAGCGACGTCTCGACACCCCGGATCTCCGTGCCGTCGACGGCGATCCCGGTCGCCGCGCAACCGGTGAGCACCGTCGCGCCGTGGCTGCGCGCACCGGCTGCGTACGCCTGGGCCACGCCCTCCGGGCTGGCGTGGCCGTCGAGCGGGCAGTAGGTCGCCGCCAGCACGCCGTCGAGGCTCGCGAGCGGGCACAGCTCGTGTGCCTCGTCGAGATCGACGAAACGGCTCGGGACGCCGAGCTCGTTCTGGAGCGCGACGCTCGCCTCGAACGCCGTGACGTCGTCGGCCCGGTCGAGCAGGAAGAGGTAGCCGACCTGGTGGAGGTCGATCTCGGCGCCGGGCCGCTCGGCGAACCGCGTGAACGCCTCGATGCTCCGCAGCCCGATCGCGATGTTGAGGGGATCCGAGAACTGGGCTCGAAAGCCCCCGGCTGCGCGGCTCGTCGACCCGCTTGCGAGCTGATCGCGCTCGAGCAGGCAGACATCCGCTCCCGCCTCCGCGAGGTGGAAGGCGATGCTCGTCCCGATGACGCCTCCCCCGACGACGACGACCTCGGCTGTCGCGGGAAGCGAGCTCATCTGCGGACGAGGTTCTTCAGGAAGAAGCCGACGTTCGCGGGCCGCTCGGCCAGCCTGCGCATGAAGTAGGGGTACCAGTCGGGGCCGAACGGGGTCGCCACGAGCACCTTGTACCCCTCGGCCGCGATCGAGCGCTGCAACGCCGGGCGCACGCCGTAGAGCATCTGGAACTCGAACCGGTCGCGCGCGACTCCCTCGCGCGCCGTGAACGCCTGGACACGCCGGATGATCGCTTCGTCGTGGGTCGCGACGGCGATGTACGCGCCGCCCCGCAGGCCGCGCTCGACGAGCTCGACGTACGCGCGATCGACGTCCGCCTTGTCCGGATACGCGATCGACGCCGGCTCGAGGTAGGCGCCCTTGACGATGCGAAGGTTCGGCGCCCTCGGAAGCAACCGCTCGAGGTCGTCCCTCGTCCGACGGAGGTACGCCTGCAGCACCGCTCCGACGCTGTCCTTGCCGGCGTCGCGCAGCCGCTCGTACAGGCGCAGCGTCGTCTCGACGTACGCCGACTGCTCCATGTCGATGCGAACGAACGTGCCGAGCTCGCCGGCGCGCGCGACCAGCCGCGCGAGGTTCGCATACGCGGTCCCCTCGTCGAAGGACAGGCCAAGGTGCGTGAGCTTGAGGGCGACGTTCGCCCGCAGCTTCTCCGTGACGAGCCGCTCGACGATCTGCTCGTACCGGGCGGTGATCGCGGCCGCGCCTGCCTCGTCGGGGATGGCCTCTCCGAGGAGCGTCGTGTTCGCGTGCAGGCCGGCGTCGTTCAGCTTGCGCAGGACTGCGACGCAGGAGTCGAGGGTCTCGCCCGCGACGAAGCGCGCGGCACCCATGCGCCTGCCGTGGCGCTGCACGAGCTCTTGCAGGCGATCGCTCTCTGCCGCGTGCAGGATCGCGGCCCGGGGGAGCGTCGAGACTGCTGTGCGGAGGTCGGTCAAGCGGTGCCGAGACTACATCGGTGCGATGTCAGTTCCGGGAAGGGTCCGGGGGCATCGCCGCGAGCAGGCCGAACGGGCCGCCCTTCCGCCGGAGCACGCCGCTCCAGAGCCCGTCCGGGTCGTCCGTGAAGACGTCGTCGGGAAGCGCGGGCTCGACGATCCACGAGCCCTCCTCGAGCTCCGCATCGAGCTGGCCGGGCCCCCAGCCCGCATAGCCGACGTAGACCCGAGCACGGCTCAGCTCGCCGATGGCGGTCGGCTCGACCTCCGCGGGGAGGAATCCGATGGACTCGATCACGAGCGACTCGGCGGCCTCGACGTCGGCGAAGTCGGCGAGCACGACGACCGCGGACGGCTGCACCGGGCCGCCGACGTGCACCGCGCCCATGTCGTCAGCGAGGAGAGCGAGCTCCGGCAGCGCCTCGAGGACGGTCGTCTCCGACGAGCGGTTCAGCACGACGCCGAGTGCGCCCTCGTCGGAGTGCTCGCCGACGAGCACGACCGTGCGCCAGAAGTTCGGGTCGACCAGGCCCGGCCCCGCAACGAGCAGATGCCCTCGGAGCGACTCCACGGTCGTATCATCGCCGCATGGACGGTGTCGCCCGCGAGATCCGGCTCTGCGCCCGGCCGCAGGGCTTCCCCGACGAGAACCTCTTCGAGGTCGCCGAGACGCCGATCCCCGAACCGGGCGACGGCCAGGTGCTGATCCGGAACGCCTACTTCTCGGTCGACCCGTACATGCGCCCGCGCATGAACGACGTCCGGTCGTACGTCGCGCCGTTCACCCTCGGTGAGGCCATGACGGGGGGCGCGGTCGGCCGCGTGGCCTCGTCGCAGGACCCGCGCTACGCCGAAGGTGACTGGGTTCTGCACCAGCTGGGTTGGCGCGAATGGGCGCTGTCGGACGGATCGGCTCTGCGAAAGCTCGATCCGGCCGTCGGCCCGATCTCGACCGCCCTCGGCGTGCTCGGGATGCCGGGGTTCACGGCGTGGTACGGGCTCTACGAGCTCGGCTCCCCGGCGGCGGGTGAGACGGTCTTCGTGTCCGGTGCCGCAGGAGCGGTCGGCAGCGCGGCCGGCCAGATGGCGCGCATCGCCGGCTGCCGCGTCATCGGGAGTGCCGGCTCCTCGGAGAAGCTCGCGTGGCTTCGCGAGCTGGGGTTCGACGACGTGTTCAACTACCGGGAGCAGAGCCCACGTCACGCGCTCGCAGAGCTCGCGCCCGACGGCATCGACATCTACTTCGACAACGTGGGCGGCGATCACCTGGAGGCCGCGATCGGCGCCCTTCGGACGTACGGGCGCGTCGTCGCATGCGGCTCGATCTCGCGTTACAACGACGCCGAGCCGGCGCCGGGACCGCGGAACATGTTCCTCGTCGTGACGAAGCGCCTCCGCATCCAGGGATACATCATCAGCGACCACTACGAGAGCTTCGGCGAGTTCGCCGAGCAGGCCGCGACATGGGTGCGCGATGGCCGGCTTCGCTATCGCGAGACGGTCGTCGACGGGATCGAGAACGCTCCCAAGGCGTTCCTCGGCCTGCTGCGCGGCGAGAACATCGGCAAGATGCTCGTCAAGGTCGGCCCGGCGGAGTGAGGCTGCGCTGCCGGCTCTTCGGGCATCGCCTGCCACGCCGCCGACGGCCGTTCTTCCTGACCGAGCGCTATCAGCGCTGCGAGCGTTGCGGCAAGCGCGTGCGGCTTCGCGATCGCTGACGTCGAGTCAGGGCCTGGGGTTCTTCGACGTCGATCCGAGGGAGCCGAGGAACGTGCGCAACATCGCCCGTCCGGTGGGCGTCAGGACGCTCTCGGGATGGAACTGGACGCCCTCGACCGGCAGCTCGCGGTGGCGAACCCCCATGACCTCCCCGTCGGCGGTTCGCGCGGTCACGTCGAGGGTCTCCGGGATCTCGGACGCCGCGAGCGAGTGGTAGCGCCCGACCGCGATCGGCGAGGGAAGGCCGGCGTAGATCCCGCGGCCGTCGTGGCTGATCGTGCTCGCCTTGCCGTGGACGAGCGAGCGAGCCTGCGCGATCCGGCCGCCGAAGGCCTCGACGACGGCCTGGTGCCCGAGGCACACGCCGAGCGTCGGCGTCGTCGCGCCGAGCTCGCGCACGAGTTCGATCGAGTGGCCGGCGTCGCCGGGGCGCCCGGGGCCGGGCGACACCACGAGCCCGTCCGCTCGGAGGGCGCGCGCGGCCGTGACCGCGAGTGCGTCGCTCTGCCGGACCACCACGTCGGCCCCCAGCTCCTCGAGCAGGTGGACGAGGTTGTAGGTGAACGAGTCGTAGTTGTCGACGACGAGGACGCGCATCGGATCGAGTGTGCCACCGTCCCGAGCAGACACGCAGGGGTCAGACCCGGTGTCAGACCCCGCTGCGTGTGACGTGGCTACGCTCCGGATGTGAGCAGCTCGGTCATCGTCTCCGCGGTCCGTACGCCGTTCGGGCGGCTCGGCGGCGGCCTCGCTTCGCATTCGGCAACCGAGCTCGGATCGATCGCCATCCGCGCCGCGCTCGAGCGTGCCGGCCTCGAGCCGGGCGAGGTGGAGTACGTGGTCATGGGTCAGGTGCTCCAGGCGGGAGCAGGGCAGGCTCCGGCTCGACAGGCCGCGGTCGGCGCCGGGATCCCGAAGGAGATCCCCGCCGACACGATCAACAAGGTCTGCGCGTCGTCGATCCGAGCGATCGAGATCGCCGATCTCATGGTCCGCGCCGGTGGCCACGACGTCGTCGTCACCGGCGGCATGGAGTCGATGTCGAACGCCCCCTATCTTCTGCCGAAGGGACGCTTCGGGTACCGCCTCGGCAACGGCGAGGTCGTGGACCACCTGGTCTTCGACGGGCTGACGTCGTCGTTCGACGGGCTGCATATGGTGGAGCAGGCCTCGCTCGTCTCGCGCGAGCTGGGTATCACGCGCGAGGAGCAGGACGAGTGGGCCTTCCGGTCGCACCAGCGAGCGGCGGCGGCGCAGGATGCCGGCCGGTTCGACGACGAGCTGGTTGCGGTCGGCGACGTCGCCGCCGACGAGGGCGTTCGCCGCGACACGACCCTCGAGAAGCTTGCGTCGCTGAAGCCGGTCTTCGATACCGACGGCACGACGACGGCCGGCAACGCTCCGGGTGTCAACGACGGCGCGTCCTGCGTGATCGTCTGCTCGGCGGAGTTCGCCGCGCGACGCGGGCTCGAGCCGCTCGCGACAATCCTCGCGCAGGGCTACGTCGCCGACGACTACGCCTATCTGGCGCGGACGCCGGCACGCGCGGCCGAGCAGGCACTGATGAAGGCCGGCAAGTCGATCGACGACGTCTCGCGCGTCGAGATCAACGAGGCGTTCTCCTCGGTCGCGAAGAACTCGACCCGGATGCTCGGCGCCGACGAGGAGATCGTGAACGTCAACGGGGGCGCAGTCGCGCTCGGACACCCGATCGGCGCCTCGGGTGGCCGGATCGTCGCGACGCTGATCCATGACCTTCGACGTTCGGGCGGAGGACTCGGGCTCGCCGCCATCTGCTCCGGCGGTGGGCAGGGCGACGCGCTCCTGATCGAGGCCTGAGGGCGCTTCTCGTCATCGCGTTCTCCGCGCTCGTGCTCGCGAGCCCCGCTGCCGCGTGCGTGTGTGCGAACGAGCCGCTCTCCCAGCGATTCGACGAGGCAGACGGCGCGGTGGTGGGCCGCGTCGTGGCCGAGCGGGAGGGAACGGTGAAGGGCGCTGCGGTGACGCTGCTCACGCTCGACGTCGAGCAGCACGTCAAGGGTGATTTCGGGCAGACGCTCGAGGTGCGAACGCCGTCCGGCTCGGATTGCGACGTGGAGGTCCCGCTGGACAAGACGATCGGGCTCCTGCTCGCCCGGGCACCGGACGGCGCGTGGCTCGCGTCGGCCTGCAGCGTCGTCGCGCCAGGCCCGCTGGTCGCAGAGGGTGGAAAGCCGCGAGGGACCCTGATCAAGGTGCTCGTCGGGGTCGTGATCCTCGCGCTGGTGCTGCTGTGGGCGCTCCTCCGGCTGCGCAAGGGCACGAGACCGGACCTGCCCGGCGCGCCGCAGCCCTAGCCGGCCGCAGGCGGCTGCAGCAGCTTGCGGTACAGGTGCTCCACGACGGCCGCGCCGTGGAACACGTCCTGCTTCGTGCCGTCGTGCGCCCAGCCGGCGGCTCTGTAGAAGCGCTCCGCCCGTTCGTTCCCGTCGAGAACCCAGAGGAGAGCGCGCTCGAACTCTGCTCGGCGGAGTGACTCCTCCGAGCGCTCGATGAGCGCGCGCCCGGCGCCGCGTCCCCAGCTCGACGGGTGGACGTAGATCGCGTAGATCTCGCCGGTTCCATCCTCCGAGGCCGACGCTCCGACTGTCGCGAACCCGATCGTCGCGTCATCGGCGAGTGCCACGAAGGTCGCGCTGCCAGGCCGCGGGGCCCGAGCGAGACCGTCGCGCCACAGCTGCTGTCGCTCGTCGACGTCGAAGGCCGCGATCGTCTCCGGCGGAAGGAGCCCTGCGTAGGCCTCGCGCCACGTCTCGACCTGGATGCGGCCGATCTCGTCGGCATCGGCCGCGGTTGCCGGGCGTATCGTCGCCATCCCGCGGACGTTAGCCTCCCGCTCATGCGGTTCGAGCACGTCCTGGTCGTGGGCGCGGGTCAGATGGGCGGAGGCATCGCCCAGGTCTTCGCGGCCTCCGGTCGCCGCGTCTCGCTCCACGACGAGGCGCCGGGCGCAGTCGACCGGGCGCTCGGCGCCATGGCCAAGAGCCTCGGCAAGCTCGCCGAGAAGGGCGGCGCCGATCCCGGCGAGGTGCTCGGGCGCGTGAGCGCCGTCGAGAGCCTCGTCCCCGCCGATCTCCTGATCGAAGCCGTTGTCGAGGACGCCGAGGTGAAGAAGGAGATCTTCCGGCGTGCCGACGACGTGCTGCCGCCCCACGCGCTTCTCGCCTCCAACACGTCGTCGATTCCGATCGCGACCCTCGCCGCAGCCACGACGCGTCCCGACAAGGTCATCGGCATGCACTTCTTCAACCCGGTGCCCGTCCTGAAGCTCGTCGAGGTGATCCGCGCGGTGCAGACGTCGGACGACACGGCCGCGGCCATCGTCGCGCTCGCCGAAGAGCTCGGCAAGACGCCTGCGCAGGCGAACGACTTCCCCGGCTTCGTGTCGAACCGCATCCTCATGCCGTTCATCAACGAGGCCGCGTACGCGCTCATGGAGGGCGTTGCCGAGGCCGAGGCGATCGACACGATCGCGAAGCTCGGCTTCGCGCATCCGATCGGCCCGCTGGCGCTCGCCGACCTGATCGGCCTCGACACGTGCGTCTCGATCATGGAGGTCTTGCACGAGGGCCTCGGGGATCCGAAGTACGCGCCCTGCCCGCTCCTGCGGCAGCACGTCGCGGCCGGCCGGCTCGGGCGGAAGTCCGGCCGCGGCTTCTACGAGTACGCCTGACCCCGCGGCCTATAGTCAGCGGCAATGGACTTCGAGCTGACCGCCGACCAGCGCGCGATCCAGGGGCTGACCCGGGAGCTCGCGCAGGCCGAGATCGTCCCGCACGCGCCGGAGTGGGACCGCGACCATCGATTCCCGGACGAGCTCATCCCGAAGCTCGCCGAGCTCGGGCTCATGGGCGTGTGCGTCCCTGAGGAGTACGGCGGCGCCGGCGCGGACTTTCTCTCGTACGTCCTGGTGCTGGAGGAGCTCTCGCGCGCGGACGCCGGAGTGGGGGTGACGGTCGCGGTGCACACGAGCGCCACCACGCTGCCGATCCTCACGTTCGGGACCGACGAGCAGCGTGCCCGCTTCGTGCCGCCACTCGCGCGCGGGGAGCACCTCGGCGCGTTCGCCCTCACGGAGCCGGGCGCCGGCTCGGACGCGGGCTCGCTCGCAACGACAGCCGTGGCCGACGGCGACGAGTGGGTGCTGAACGGGTCGAAGCAGTGGATCACGAATGGATCGCGCGCCGGGACGTTCGTGCTGTTCGCGCGCACGGACCCGGCGACCTCGGGCGCACGAGGTGTCTCGTGCTTCGTGCTCGACGCCGGTCACGTACGCGTCACGCGTGAGGAGGAGAAGCTCGGCCTCAACTCGTCGACGACCTCCGATCTCGCGATCGAGGACGCGCGCGTCGGGCGCGATCGCCTGCTCCACGAGGAGGGTCGCGGCTTCCGCATCGCCATGGCGACGCTCGACGGCGGTCGCATCGGGATCGCGGCCCAGGCGCTGGGAATCGCCCAGGCGGCCTTCGACGTGGCGCGCGGATACGCGCTCGAGCGGGAGCAGTTCGGGCAGCGCATCGGCGACTTCCAGGCGATCCAGTGGAAGCTCGCCGACATGGCGACGGAGATCGACGCGGCCCGCCTGCTCACGTACCGCGCGGCGTGGCTCAAGCAGGAAGGGCGGCCGCACGCTGCCGAAGGCGCCAAGGCGAAGCTCTACGCATCCGAGATGGCGCGCCGGCAGACGGCCGAGGCGATCCAGATCCTCGGTGGCTACGGCTATACGAAGGAGTTCCCGGTCGAGCGCTTCTATCGCGACGCGAAGATCACGGAGATCTACGAGGGAACGAGCGAGATCCAGCGGCTGGTCATCGCCCGCTCGATCCTCGGGCGGCAGGCGCGCGAGGAGCCTGTCGCGCACGAGGCTCACTCGTAGAGGTCAGACGTGCCGCGCGATCGAGACGAGCCCGTCAGGCTGACGAAGATCTACACGCGTGGGGGTGACGCGGGGCAGACCTCGCTCGGCGACGGCTCGCGCGTCTCGAAGCTCGATGCCCGCATCGGGGCGTACGGGACGGTCGACGAGCTCAACGCGCTCGTGGGGATCGTCGTCGCGGGCGACTGCCCGGAGGCGATCCGCGACGTCCTTCTTCGCGTGCAGAACGAGCTGTTCGATCTCGGCGCGGATCTCTCCGTCCCTCTCGAGCACTCCGCGAAGCTGCGCGTCACGCAGGAGCAGGTCGACCGGCTCGAGGCCGACTGCGATCGGTTCAACGCCCACCTTCCGGAGCTCAAGAGCTTCGTGCTCCCGGGTGGAACCGAGGCCTCTGCGCGGCTCCACGTCGCTCGCACCGTGTGTCGGCGCGCCGAGCGCGAGGCGCTCGCGGCGTCGGAGGACCACGCGGTGAGCCCGCTCACGCTCGTGTACCTGAATCGCCTCTCCGACCTCCTGTTCATCCTCGCTCGCGCCGCGAACGCCGCGGCCGGGCGCGAGGAGCCGCTCTGGAGGCCTGGGAGCTCCTCCTAGCGTTCGGCGCCACGCTCGCCGTCGGTGTCGCCGTGCAGGCGCTCGTGTGACGCGTCAGGCGACGGCCGGCCAGCCGACCCCGAGCCACTCGACGAGCTCGTCCGCCGTTCGTGGGCTCGCGACGTAGAAGCCCTGCGCGTAGTCGCAACCCCACTCGCCGAGCACGCTCCAGGCATTGCGCGTCTCGACGCCTTCGGCGACGA
Source organism: uncultured Gaiellaceae bacterium (assembly GCA_963763465.1). Lineage (GTDB taxonomy): Bacteria > Actinomycetota > Thermoleophilia > Gaiellales > Gaiellaceae > GMQP-bins7. The sequence continues at coordinate 27,285 of CAVXOS010000012.1, forward strand.
CCGCCAGCCCGAGCGCGTGGCCGATGTCGATGATGCCGCGCACGAGAGCCGCGTCGGCCGTGCTCTTGCCGAGCCCGTGGACGAATCCGACGTCGATCTTCAGCTCGTCGAGCGGGAGCACGCGCAGCGCGGCGAACGAGGCCGCGCGGCCGGCGTCGTCGAGCGACAGTCGCACGCCGAGCGCGTCGAATCGGCCGAGCACGTCCTCGTCGACTTGCGCCCCCGCGCCCGGCCCGGCCGGGACGACCTCGAGCGTGACGCGCTGCGTGTTGAGATCGTGGGCGCGCAGCATCGTCGCCAGGCCCTCGGCGAATTGCGGATCGTCGAGGAGCCGGTACGGGATGTTGATCGACACGCCGAGCTCGTGGCCCGCCTTCGCCCACATCTCGGCGGAGCGCAGCGCTTCCGCGACGACGACGAACGTGAGGTCGCGTACGAGCGGCGTGCGCTCGACGTGCGGCACGAACTCGGCCGGTGGGAGGAGCGTGCCGTCAGGAAGGAGGCGCCGAACCAGAGCCTCCGCCGAGTGGGGCGTGCCGGTCGCCAGATCGATGATCGGCTGATAGACGACGACGAGCTCGTTGTTCTCGAGGGCGCTCTCGACGTCGCGGACGACAGCGGAATCGACGCCGCGACGCAGGAGCACCGTCTCGTCGCTCGTGTCGCGCTTCGTCGCGTACATCTGCCCATCGGCGACGCCGAGCAACGCCTCCGCCGTCGCCCCGTCGTCCGGGTAGACCGCCCAACCGATGCTTCCGTCGATCTCGACCGCGGCGCCTTCGACGCGGAACGGCCTGCGCAGCGCATTGCGAAGACGCCCGACGAGCGCTGTCGCGCGCTCGTCCCCGCCCGTCCCGATGGAGAGAATGACGAACTCGTCTCCACCGACGCGGGCGACCGTGTCCGCCTCGCGAACGACGGCCTCGAACCGGCGCGCGAGCGTCTTCAGGACCGTGTCGCCGGCCCGGTGGCCCCTCACGTCGTTCACGTCCTTGAAGCCGTCGAGGTCGATTGCGATCAGCGTGAACGGCTCGCCCGACCGGCGTGATCGCCGGAAGGCCTGCTCGATGCGGTCGTCCAGGAGCGCCCGGTTCGGGAGCCCGGTGAGCGGATCGCGCAAGGCCTCGGAGTGCGCCGTGTCGAGTCTCAGGTTGAGGAAGACACCGACCGCGGCGGCCACGAACGCGCACACGACGAGCGTGGCAATGATGTAGTCGGGCGTCTCGCGCAGAAGCGCCGTCGCGAAGCTCGCCACGAGCACGAGCGTGGCCAGGCACAACGCCCACACGAACGTGCTTCGTAGTTGCCGCCGCCGAGTTGTCTTCACTTGCCGCCTTTTTTGCCCCTGTTCGGAGCGCCGCAGTTACCTCGGACAGTAGTGCCGGAGACGAGCATGGCCACCCCAGATCGAGGGATGGGCGTCCCCCGGGGGAGTGAGCCCGACGCTGGACGGCTCGAGCGCCGGCAGGAAGCCGTCCCCCTTCGGGGAATCGAGATGCGTGGACGTCGGTGCCGCAGTCGTCGGCCTCGTCGCCGGCATCGTCGTCGGCCCGCTCGCGGACCGTCTCGCGACGAACTCGCCGTTGCACGACCCCCTGCTGCGATCGGTGCCGCGCTCGCCCCGATTCTGGATGGTCACGGCGGGAACCGCGCTTCTGGGAGCGGCGAGCGGCCTCGCGTTCGGATTCACGCTCGAAGCGCTCGTCGCGCTGATCTTCTGCTGGGTCCTGGTCGTGATCACGCGCACCGACTTCGAGCACCGGCTGATCCCGGACAAGATCGTCCTGCCCGGCGCGGTCGTCGTGCTTGCGCTCCGCACGATCGACGATCCGTCGCTCGAGTGGATCCTGGCGGCGCTCGGGGCCGGGCTCGTGCTGTTCCTGATCGTCCTCGTCTACCCGCAAGGGCTCGGCATGGGCGACGTCAAGCTCTCCGCGTTCCTCGGCGCCGCGTTGGGGATCTCGGTCGTCGTCGCCATGGTCGTCGGGTTCTTCGCCGCGTTCGTCCCGGCCATCGTCCTCTTCGTGCGGCACGGGAAGGAAGCTCGCAAGCAGTCGGTTCCGTTGGGCCCCTTCCTCGCGCTCGGCGGTGTCGTCGCACTGTTCTGGGGCGGAGCGATCCTCGACTGGTACCAGGGGCTCGGCGGACAGTAGAAAGCCTCGGCGCGAGGCTCCAGCGGAGAGCATGAGCCGCCGATAGTCGAGGGATGGAGCGTGCCTCTGCGGCCGCGCGCGTCGTCCGGCCGATCGATGCCGGGCTGCTGAGCGCTGCCGCGCAAGCGGCTGTCGGAGCGATCGACGGGGCCGTTGAGCCGAACCGGTCGATCGATGCGGCGGTCGAGTGCTTCTACGACGCGGTGGCCGGCGTCATGGCGTCGGTGTTCGTGCTCGAGCACGGTCGACTCTGGCTCGTCGCCCAGCGCGGATATGCGGTCGTGCCGGACGGCATTACCGTCGAGACCGGCATCACCGGCCGGGCGATCCGCCTCGGGCGCCCTCAGTTCGCGCCGAACGTGAGGGTCGATCCCGACTACGTCGCGGCCTTGCCGGGCGTCGTCTCGGAGCTCGCGGTGCCGCTGCGCAGCGGCCAGGTCGTCGTGGGGGTCGTCAACATCGAGTCCGAGCGCGCGCTCCCCGACGGGGCTGCCGACGCGATCCGTCCGCTCGTCCGAGCGCTTGCACCGCTCGCGGGGGAGCTTCGTGCCAGCCGAACGTTGGATCTCGCTGCGCTCGCGCGCCTCTTCGCGCACCTCGGCAGCCTCCGCGAGCCTGCTGACATTGCGGCGCTGGGCGCAGCGTCGCTTCCGAAGGTCCTCCCGGTCGAGGCCAGCCAGATCGTGGTCTGGGACGACCTCGGCCTGCCCGCCGAGCTTGCAGTCTGGCGGTCGGACGGGTCGGCGCAGCCTCCGCTCTCGCCCGGCGAGCTCGAGACCGCGCGCGCCCAGACCGACCCGAGCGTCGTCTGCCAGGTCCTCGATCTCTCCGCACCCGATCGGAGCCGAGGCTCCCGGTCTGTCGTCTGGCTTCCGCTGCGCGCGAACGCGGGCGAGCTCGGCGCGCTGGTGGGGATCACTCGCGATGCCGGTCACGTGGATCCGATCGTGCTCGATACCGCCGCGGTGCTCGCCGCGCACGTCGCGACGTCGCTCGACGCGGCGTTCGCTCTCCGACGCGAGCGATTGAGTGCGGCCACCGATCCGCTGACCGGCATCCTCAACCGTCGTGGTCTCGAGGAGCGCATGGACCGCGCACTCTCCGAGGCCCAGGAGCAGCGCGCACCGCTCAGCATGCTCGTCATCGACTGCGACGACTTCAAGGAGATCAACGACCGCGCCGGGCACGAGATCGGAGATGCGCTCTTGCGCGAGGTCGCCGACGTCCTGCTGCGCGCGCTGCCCGAGGGCGCCGACGCTGCTCGTCTCGGAGGGGACGAGTTCGTCGTCATGCTCCCCGCAGCGGGCGCCGATGCCGCCGAGGCTCTCGGAGCACAGATCCGGACGCGACTCGCCGAGGGGCTCACGGACGCCGGGTTCCCACTTCGCATCTCGGCCGGCGTCTCGACGTACCCCTTCGACGGAGCGACGCCGACGGCGCTGCTGCGCGCGGGCGATCAGGCGCTGTACGCCGCCAAGACGTCCGGCAAGGATCGGATCGCCTCGTTCCGCGAGCTCGCAGTCGCCTCTCCCGGAGCCCGGGCTGCCGACCTGCCGGGCGCGCGTCGACGGCAGGCGCCGTGGTCGACGCGACGGCTCCGGCGCGGTGCTCGCCGATGCCATGAGGGCGGCCGCGGCGATCGAGGCGGAGGGAACGGTAGGAGGTGTGTGCACTCGCCTGTGCAAGGCGCTCGTGTTCGTGGTCGGAGCGACCGCATGCTCGGCGTCGCGCATCGTCGGCGACTTCATCGTCGATGCCAGCCAGCACGCGCTGCGCGAGGTGTCGCTCGGGGACGAGGCCGCCTACCGGATCGCCGACTTTCCGCTCACGGCGGACGTGCTCGCGACCGGTGAGCCGCGCACCGTGTCGTTCGCGGACGGCGACGTCGATCCCGCGGAGGCGTTCATCCTGCGCGATCTCGGGATGAACGCCCTGCTCATGCTCCCGATCCGCGTGTCGGGACGCTCGTGGGGCCTCGTCGAGCTCTACGAGATGCGGCTCCGCCGCTTCGGAGAGGACGACATCGCGGTCGCGCGGTTCCTCGTGGCGCAGGCCGAGCGCCGGCTCGAGACCGGTGGAGACCTCCGACGAGGGAAAGCAGCGACCGCCGGTCTACGAGCTGCCGACGCGCCCCGACAGGCCGTCTCGGCCCCGTACGAGGTAGGCACAGCGCCGCGCGTCGGCCGGGAGCGGGGATCGCCCGATCCGTGCGACGGCGTACTCCGACCCCTCGACGTCGAGGACGTGTCCGGGCGTGAGAGGAGTCGCATCGATCTCGACGAGTCGGTAGCGCTCGCCGGGGACGAAGACGATCTCGACGAGCGCCTCGTCCGGTGGAGCGATCGAGCGCGAGCTCCGCGGCCCGTTGCTCGAGCTCGGCGAGCTCGTTCTCACGCGCGGCGACCGCACGCTCACGCCGCTCGACGGCGGCGCGCTTCAGCTCGACCGCGCCGACCTCCTGTCGCCGCCGGGCGAGATCCGCCTCGGCGTCGGACAGTGAGGTCTCGCGCTCGGTGAGGCTCGCCAGGAACGACGTGAGCTCGGCCTCGCGCGCCTCGAGGTCGGCGGTCCCGAGCCGCAGCATGCGCTCGACCGATGCACGCGAGTCGCGGAGCAGCTCCTCGCGCCGCTCGAGCTCGGTGATCGACTCGCGCAGGCGCTCGGCATGCGCGTCGAGCTCGTCTCGGCGCTGCGCGATCAGCTCCTCGAGCTGCTGCTCGGGGCTCGGGCCCTGGCTCAGGACCCTGCGCACCAGGCGGCCGCGGCGTGCTTCCTCGTTGTCGTGCTCGTCGGGGCTCGTCATCGTCCACTCATCTTGACGCCTCGGAGTGCCGGCGGACCGATCCTAAGCCGTCGAGTTCGGAGCGATCCGCCGGCCTGACGCGACTTCGCCGATCCGTGAGCGAGTCCTCCAGCCACCGCGCGAGGGGAGAGGGTAAAGCTCGAGGCCCTCGAAACCGATACCCCTCGTATGGACACGCAGGGCGCAAGACTTCTCGCGGCAAGGATCCGCGCCGGCGTTGCCGTCGGGGCGAGAGTCGAGCTAGTCGAGGCCCCGCGAGACGAGTCCGGATTGTGCGCCGGCGATCGTGGCGTCGTCGCGCAGATCGACGAGCACGGTCGAGTGGTCGTGACCTGGGATCGCGGTTTCGCGACCGAGATCGATCCGGGCGCGACGCCGATCCACACGCTCGCCGCATAGCGCGACGAGCACCTCATGACGGCGCGACGTGGCCGTTACGCAGTCCGAAGTCGGCGGTGACGACGATCGTCGCGCTTCCTCCGAATGCGTTCGGCGCCGTGGGCGCGTAGAGCGCGCCGATTCCGGCGTCCCGCCAGCTCGGCGAGAGGATGATCGCGCGATGCGGCGGTGAATCGAGCCAGGAGTCGACGATGGCGGTGGCTTCCATGTCGCTGCCCTGGCTCGCGAGGAGCGCTTCGCCGACGGACCACGTCCTCCAACCCCGGCTCGTGTAGTACCTGCGGATCCGCTCGCTGAACGCCGTCCCGTCCGCCGACTCGTGTGCGAAGAACCCCTGTTCGAGCATCGCTCGCGAGTGACCTCGAGCCGCCGTGCGCAGGCTGGGGGACGTCCTCAGCGCGCGCAGCCCGTCCGCCAGCCTCACGCGATTCATCGCGCGGACGACGGCTGCCTCGAGAGTCACGCGCGACTCGACCTTCGCCGATGGCCCCGGCGTTGCGGTGGGCGCCATGACGAGGACGGCCGCGAGCGCGACTGCGAGTGCGGCGAGAGATCGCATGCCTGCGAACGAGATCGGTCTTTCCCGTAGCGCATCCTTCCCTCGTACGGGGGACGGCCGCTGCTCGGAGGGTGGCTGCTAGGGCTTCGGGCCGCCGGCGTGCTCGTTCGCCGGCTTGCTCTCGGCCGGGGTCGCCTCGGCCGGCTTCGCCTGAGACTTCGACGTGGGCGTCGGCGCAGGAGCGCTCTGGTCGGCCTGCTCGGCCGGAGCCGTTGCGCTCGAGCCGGTCTTGGCCGTGTCGGACTGGGTGCTCGGCGGATTCGCACGTCCGGTCGCCTTGTGCGTTACCCGCGCACTGTTCGACTTCGCGTGCTGCGGCTTCGTCGCGTTCGCGCGCTTCGTGGCGCTCACCGCCTTGCCGTTCGCGTTCGCGCCTGTCTTCGCACGTGCGGCGTGGCTCGCCAGGGCGCCGCGGTTCGTCGCCGCGGACTTCCGGTGCTGACGCGGTTCGTCCTTCTTCGTCTGTCCCGGCGCTTCCGCCTTTCCGCGCGCGACTCCGTTTCCGGGGACCGTGACGCCGCGGGGAGCGACGGTGCCGAGGCGCTGACCAGGCTTGGTCGCAGCCGGGCGGGTCTTGGCGGGCGGCTTGGCGAGCTCGGACGCGCCGGTGACGGCGGCGCCTCCGGCGACGCTCACGGCCGCGACGGCCGCCGCCACCTTGATCCCGACTCCGCCTGCGAAGAGACCGCCGCCCGTCGCAGTCGCGGCGCCCGCACCCGTTCCGACGCCGGCGGCGACCGAGCCCGCTCCGGCGGCGACCGGCAAGGTCGCGGCGCTCGCCGTTCCTGCGCCGTCGAGGCCCTTGAAGACGGCGAGGGACAAGGGGATCGGGATGAGCATGAGCCCGCGCAGCGCGCTGTGGTGACGCTGCTGGAGGCGCGCGAAGTGCGCGCAGTCGGGGCACTCGGCGAGGTGGTCTCGTACGCGCCTGCGTTCCTTGCGTCCAAGCCGCCCGTCGACCGACTTCGAGACCGCCAGCTGCGCGTCGGTGCACGTGAGCTGGTGCGTCAGCTCTTCGGCGAGCGAGCGCCGTGCTCTGAAGAGCAGCGTCTCGAGCGCACTCGTGGTCACGCCGAGGATCTCGGCGATCTCGGAGTAGGAGCGCCCTTCGAACTCGCGCAGCACGATCGCCTGTCGCTGCTGCGGCGGGATCTTCGAGAGGGCGGCGAGCAGCTCGCCCACGCTCGGGCCGTCGTCGTCCAGCTTCCTGGCCGGCGATGTGCTCGTCGAGCTCGACGAGCCGAGGTCGCGCCTGTTCCTGCCGGAATCGCTGCTTGATCGCGTTGCTGGCGATGGTGAGGAGCCAGTTCGACGGCTTGCGCGGGCGCACGCCCTGCTCGAGCGAGCGATAGGCGTTCAGGAAGGTCGTCTGCGTGACGTCCTCGGCGTCGGCGTGGTTCCCGAGCACCGCGTACGCGTAGCGGTAGACCTCCGCGCCGTGGCGCCGATAGAGGTCGTCGACCTCGCGCGCAGCGAGGTGGCCCGTCTCCGTGACGGCCATATCTGCAACCGTCGTCGGGTGGAGCGGCGCCCGCAACCCACCTCACGAATTCTTAACACTCTCCCGCGCAAGATCACGCCGGTCTCGCCGTCTTCTCCTATGCCGGACGAAACGGCCCTCCTCGACAGAGACGAGACCAGACATGCCTCGAATACTGATCGTCATAGCCGCGTTCCTCAGCCTTGCCGTGCCGGCGGCCCTTGCGGCCCCGCCGGCCGACAAGGGAAAGCCGGACAAGACGAAGCCCGAGCAGGCGGAGGCGAGCCAATCCGCGGAGAAGAACGCCGCGAAGATCTGCAAGGCCGAGCGCGGCACCACCGCCCAGAGCATCGCCGCGTTCAAGGAGAAGTACGGCACCAACAAGAACAAGGCGAACGCCCTCGGCAAGTGCGTGTCGGGGCTGGCGAAGAAGCTCGAGGCGCAGGCCGCCGAGGAAGCCGAGACGCAGGCGGAGAAGAACGCCGCGAAGGTCTGCAAGGCCGAGCGCGGCACCACCGCCCAGAGCATCGACGCGTTCAAGGAGAAGTACGGCACCAACAAGAACAAGGCGAACGCCCTCGGCAAGTGCGTGTCGAAGCTCTCGAAGGCCAAGACCACGTCGTGAGCTGACGCACAGGATCCGCAACGGGGCGGCGGCACCGGTTGCGGCGGTAGGGGGAAGAGGTGAAGGAGGTCGAGAGGCCTCCTTCACCGTTTTCGGACAGGTCAGGGGTCAGACCCGGGGTCAGACACCGCGTCTGACACCACGACGCGCACGGTCCGCCTGGCGCGCCTCGTGGAGGGCGAGTTGGAGCCTCAGACGGGCTGACCGCGCATGCTCGTCGACGAGCTCCAGCACAGCGTCCACCGCAAGGAACCCAGGTGCGTCCGTGCTCCCGACGGTCGCAGCGCAACTGCTCCACTTCCATGCCTCCGGCTGCTCGACTGCTCCGGCTCGGACTGGATTGAGGAGCACGTAGACGACGGCGGCGATCAAGTGATCGTCGGAAGCGACGCGCTTCGAGTAGAAGCGCGTGTGGAAGAGGTTTCCGTCTCTTTCGTGGCGTTTGTTGAACTGTCGCGCGTATGGGCCGAGAAGCCACTGCATTCCGGTGCCGAGATTTGGTAGCGGCGTCGCGAGCACGAGATGGAAGTGCGTATCGAGGAGGCAGTACGCAAGGCAGATCCAACGCCGGCGATGAACAGCCCTCGCGATGCTGTCTAGAAGTAGTTCGCGGTCTCGGTCGTCTCTGACTATCGACTCACCGCCAGATCCCTTCGCGATGACATGGTGTATCGCGCCTGGCTCTTCTTCGCGTGGTCGGCGGGGCACCTCGCCATGATGCGTAGGCGGCGCCCGCGTGGCGAGGTGTCTGCCGCGGACACTGTCCGGACGGATCACCCAGGGGTCAGACACCGTGTCTGACCCCTGGGTGTCCTTTCAGGCCGGGCTCAATGGCTCCCAGCGCGGGAGCGTGAGCTTGAGCGTCGTCGGGCCGCCCGGTTGGCTCTCGAGCTCGAACGTGCCGCCCACCATGTGGACGCGCTCGCCGATGCCGACGAGTCCGAGTCGGCCTCGCTGCGCTGCCTTCGCGAGCGCGCGCTCCACCTCGAAGCCCATCCCGTCGTCGACGATCTGGAGCTCGATCGCGCTTCGGCGCGCACGGACGCGCACCGTGACGTGGGTCGCGCCGGCGTGCTCGCGAACGTTCGCGAGTGCCTCCTGGATCGCACGGAAGACCGTGATCCGCTGCGCGGAGGACAGTGAGTCCGGATCGCCTCGGATCTCGAGCTCCGCCCGGATCCCCGTGCGCTCGGCGAAGCCGTCGATCTCGCGGTGGAGGATCTCCCCGAGAGGACGCGAGATGACGCTCTTCGTCTCGAGCGAGTGGGCGATCTCGCGGAGCTGCCGGTCGAGCTCGATCAGGCGACCAGACAGGTCGTCGAAGCGGCCGTGCGCCTGCTCTCGGTAGTCCTCGAGGATGAACGGGTACACCTGCTTCTGAAGGAGCTGGACGTCGGCTGCCAGCGCGAGCACGTCCTGGATGGGCCCGTCGTGGAGATCGAAGCCGAGCCGCATCAGCCGGCGCTCGGCCGATGCGATCAACGTGCGCTCACGGCTCGCCGAGTGCTCGAGCAGGCGCTCACGCTCGATGACCGGGCTCAACGCGGCTGCCGCCACGCTGAGGTACGCGTCGGCCACGCCCTGCTCGACCGAGCCGATCCGTCCCACGACGGCCGCGAACGCCTCACCGAAGCGCAGCACGGGGGCGGCGCGCAGTTGCGAGCCGCCCAGGAGAGAGAGCCTGGAGCGACCACGCAGCGTCGCCTTCGCCTCGGCACGAACGCGTCGGCTCGGCCGCACGTCGGCGCCGAGCGCCACGACGCACTCGAGCCCTGACGATGTTCGAGTCCAGAGCGAGACGTCGGCGAGCACGTCGAGCCCGAGCAGGAGACCGAGCTGCAGGTCGATCGCGACGAGGGGCGGAAGCTCGAGCAGCCGTGGGCTACCTACGGCCTCGCGGAAGAGGACGTAGCGAGCCGCGGTCAACGGCAGCGCGCAGGCCTCGGCGATGGCCGCGCCGGCACCGCGCACGTCGGCTTCGTCGAGCTCGAGAGCGGCGCCCAGCTCGACGATGGCGGTCGCCGCGTACCAGACGGATGCGAGGCCGTCGCCGACCTCGTCGTCGGCATAGCCCGCGTGAACATGGCGCGCGTCGGCCAGCACGGACTCGAGGACGGGCCTGATCTCGTCCGTGCACCCTTCGAGGAAATAGGCGTGCAGGCGCTCGAGTCGCGCCTCGGGCCCGCGATAGGCGGGACGCTCCGAGGGCAGCGAGCGGGGGAGGGGTGCCGACCCTCCCGACCCGATGTGCGTGCCTGCCTCGGTCATGCGGGTGTTACTGCCTCATCTTCGTCGTTTCCCGCACCAATGCAACTCTCCTGCGTTGTCCTGCGATCCCCTCGCATCGGCTCAGCGTCGACCCGGAGGAGCCGCTCCGGCGAGCCGGTCGGAGAGGAGCCTCTCGACATCCTCGAGCAGCTCTTCGGTCTCGTTCCAGCGATCGAACACACGCACGCCGGACGGGCTCTTGCCGGCAGTGTCGGCGGCGATGACCACCGGCACCTCCGGACGCCGTGCCCGTGCAGCGTTCGCAGTCCGGAATGCCGTCGCCACCATGTCGGCGCCGTCGAGGACGGCGATGTCGATGCTCGGCTCGAGGACCGCTTCGGGGAGGCGTTCGGGCGTCGTCAGCTCCTCGACCTCGAAGTCACGCCCGCCGAGCAGGAAACGGGCCAGGCGCAGGAAGCGGGGATCACTGCTGGCCACGAGGACGCGTGCCCGCGGCTCGTCGTCGCTGCCTTCGTACGTGACGGCGCCACGGTCGGTGCGCGCGTCCGCTGCGCTTCGCGAGGCCCACGCAACGCGGTCGCCGACCTCGAGCCCTCGCCGCCGGGACTCGCCCGCCGGAAGCTCGACGACCTCGCGGGCGCCGCGGCACGAGACGGTGCGCCAGGGCCCGACCTCGTGCTCGATCCTGATGACGACCTGGTCGGCGTCGAGGAAGACCGCGTCGATGGGAAAGCGCATGAACGCCGTGTGGATGCTCCAGCCGGGCCTCAGCACCATGCCCTCGCCTTGCCGGAGATACTTGCGACCGAGCAGCCCGCGCATGCGGCGATGCGCGCGGTCGGCCACGACGACGCGCTCGCAGACGATCCGGCCGTCTTCCCGGCGGAGCGTCAGTGTCGCCACGGGAGCCTCCTAGCCGAGTGCGTCGACGATGCCGATCATCATCGGCGTCAGGATCACGATGAAGAGCGCCGGGAAGATGAAGAAGATCAGCGGGAAGAGCATCTTGATCGGCATCTTCTGGGCGCGCTCTTCGGCCATTGCCCTGCGCCGCTTGCGCATCTCGAGCGAGAGGTTCCGCATCGTGGTTCCGATCGAGACGCCGAGGCGCTCGCCCTGCGTGATGGCGCGGACGAAGATGCGCATGTTCGGCGCGTCTGCGCGGCGGCCGAGGCTCTCGATCGCCTGACCGACGGAAAGCCCCATCCGCTGCTCCTGCAGCGTGAGGCGGAGCTCCTGGCCGAGCGGGTCGGACATGCTCTCCGAGGCGACGCGCATCGACGCGAGGATTCCGAGACCGGCCTCGATCGTCACGACGAGGAGATCGATCATGTCCGGCATCTGCTTGTCGATCTTCTCCATCCGCTCGCGTCGCTTGAGCTCGATGTAGTACGTGGGAGCGAACCAGCCGCCGACACCTGCGGCAACGGCGAGAACGACGGCGAAGATCAGCGAGCCGCCCATGGCGGGAACGAGCCAGAGAACGAGCAGCGAGAACACGATCGCGCACAGAGCCTGATAGCCGAGGACCTTGCGCGGCGTGGTGCCGTACATGCCCGCGGAGATCGAGCTTCTCGCGGATCTTCGCCTCGCCGAAGCGATCGGAACGGCGTGCGACCCAGTCGCCGAGTCGCCCTGCGATGGAATCGATGGGCCGGCGCGCTGCGGACTCGGTCTCCGAGCCGCCGGAGGTCTCGGCGACGTAGCCGTACGTCTGGATCTGATCGATCGTGGCGGAGGAGCCGCTCCGGGTCTTGCCGAGGTTGACGACGAGAATCATCACGCCCGCTCCGAGGAGCAGGACGGCGGCGACTGCGATCAGCCCGATGCCCATGTCACACGTCCATCTTCGCGATTCGCTTGATCCAGAACGATCCGATCATCACCATGATCCCTCCGAAGACGAGTGCGATCCGGCCGACGAGCGACGACAGCATCGGCTCGAGGTAGTCGCCACCGGTGAAGATCGAGCGCGAGCAGGACGAAGATCGGGAGGCCGGTGAGGATCCAGCGAGAGATACGGGCCTGTGCCGTCAGCACGTCCACGAGGCGCCGGAGCTCCATCCGTCCGCGAATGACCTCCGCGACCCGGTCGAGCACCTCGGCGGTGTTACCGCCGGCCTCGCGCTGAAGCCGCATCACGAGCGCGATCTGCTCGGCGTCCTTGCTGCGCATGCGGCGCGCCATCACCATGAGCGCGTCGTCGATCGGGACGCCGAGCTGCTCGTCCTGGAGAACGCGGCGGAACTCGGACTTGGAGGGCTCGATCGCGCTGTCGACCATCACGCTCAGGGCGCCCATCGTGGAGTGGCCCGTGCGCATCGCGCCGGCGAGCACGTCGAGGTTGTCGGCGAGCTGCTCTTCGAAGGCCTTTCGCATCTTGCTGACCTTCCGCGAGACGAACCAGCGCGTCACGAACGGCGCGGCGAGGCCGATGAGCAGGCCCCAGAGCGAGTGCAGGACGATGGCTCCGACGATCGAGGCGACGATTCCACCCACGATCGTCCAGCCCGCGAGTGCGAGCGGCGAAAGGTTGAGCCCGGAGAGCTCGACATCCGACTCGAACCGCTGCCACCAGCGCTGGCCGCCGACCGTGCGCTGCGCGGTGTCCGCGAGCATCGCCGAGACCTCGGCGCGGCGCAGCCGCGACTCGTCCTCGCTCGGCACCGTGACGTACTGCGCCATGCGCCGGCGGAGGGACTTGCTCAGATTGACGACGAGGATCATGACCCCCGCGCCGAGGAGAAGCACGCCTGCGACTGCGATTAGCCCGATGCCCATGTCACACGTCCAGTTCCGAGATTTTCTTGATCCAGAACGACCCGACCATGACCATGATGCCGCCGACGACGAGCGCGATCTTGCCGACGAGCGAGTCGAGCATCGGCTGGAGATAGTCGCCGCCCGTGAAGATGAGCGCAACGAGGACGAAGATCGGTAGGCCGGTGAGGATCCAGCGAGATATGCGCGCCTGAGCCGTCAATACCTCCACGAGGCGCCGTAGCTCCATCCGGCCTCGAATGACCTCTGCGACCTGATCGAGCACTTCGGCCGTATTGCCGCCGGCTTCACGCTGGAGGCGCATGACCAGTGCGATCTGCTCGGCATCCTGGCTGCGCATGCGGCGAGCCATGACGTTCAAAGCGTCGTCGAGCGGGACGCCGAGCTGCTCGTCCTGGAGCACGCGGCGGAACTCGGACTTGGAGGGCTCGATCGCACTGTCGACCATCACGCTGAGGGCCCCCATCGTTGAGTGGCCCGTGCGCATCGCTCCGGCGAGCACGTCGAGGTTGTCTGCGAGCTGCTCCTCGAACGCCTTACGCATCTTGGAGACCTTTCGAGAGACGATGAATCGCGTCACGAATGGTGCCGCTAGTCCGAGTAGAGGGCCCCACAGCGACTGGAAAACGGCGGCAGCGACTATGGACGAGAGGATGCCCGCGACGTATCGTCCAGCCGGCGATCGCGAGCGGCGAAGCCGAAGCCGCCGAAGTCGAACGTCCGCCTCGAAGCGCTGCCACCAGTGCTGATTGCCGACGGTGCGCTGCGCGGTGTCGGCGAGGATCGACGCGACCTCGGTGCGTCGCATTTTCGACTCTTCCTCGCTCGGCACCGTGACGTACTGGGCCATGCGCCTGCGGAGAGAGCGGTTGCGAACGTCGATCGCGGAGAAGATCGCG
>CAVXOS010000013.1:0-8544 GCA_963763465.1 uncultured Gaiellaceae bacterium
CAGCGGTGACGCAGCGTCGGCGGCGAACACGGCGTTCGGCGGCCCTGCTGACCGCCCTCTGTCTCTTCGTCGTCGGCTGAAACGTCACGCGTGCCCCCGGGCGGGGCCGACGTGAGGCCGAGGTGCTCTCCGCGAGCCAGCGCAGCGCTTCTCGGGCCGCCTGACCGTGGCGTACGATCCGGACGTGCTCGGTGAGCTCCTGACTGCGATCGTCACGCCCTTCACAGCGGACGGGTCGGTCGACTACCAGGCATTTCGCGCGCTCGCCGCGCACCTCGTCGCGAACGGCTCCGACGGGCTCGTCGTCACCGGGACGACGGGCGAGGCGCCGACGCTCTCGGACGACGAGCGCCTACGGCTGTACGAGACCGCCGTCGACGAGGTCGGAGACCGCGCGACCGTCATCGCGGGCACCGGCACCTACGCGACGGAGCACTCGGTCCACCTGACCGCTCGCGCACACGAGCTCGGCGTCCATGGCTTCCTCGTCGTGACGCCCTACTACAGCAAGCCTCCGGTGCGCGGGATCGTGCGGCACTTCGAGGAGATCGCAGCCGTCTCGGACCGGCCGATCATCGCGTACAACATCCCGGGGCGCGTCGTCCTCAACCTCGAGACCGAGGCGATCGCGCAGCTGGCCGAGCTTCCGACCGTACGTGCCGTGAAGCAGGCGAATCCCGACCTCGAGCAGGCGCGCGCGATCGTCGAGCTCGGGCTCGAGCTGTACGCCGGTGACGACGATCTCGTCTTCCCCTTCCTCGAGCTGGGCGCGCTCGGCGGGGTCTGCGTGCACACGCATGTCGTCGGGCCGCAGGTGAAGGAGATGGTGCGTCGCTTCCGCGCAGGCGACGTCGACGGCGCGCGGGCGCTCGACCAGGAGCTCGCACCGTCGATCGACCTCCTGCGCGTCGTCGTCAACCCGATCGCGATCAAGTGCGCGCTGAACCTCCTCGGCCACGAGGTCGGAGGTCACCGTCTCCCGCTCGTCGAACCGACGGACGCCGAGCGCGACGCCGTCCGCGGCTGCCTCGAACGTCTCGGGCTGCTCGCTTCGATCCCCGCCTAGTGGCGCGTTTCGAGGACATGCTCCAGGCGCTCGGCACCGGTCCCGCGATCCCCGGTGTGATGGGCGTCGGGCCTGGTCGAACGTGGGATGCCGTCGTCGGGGCGCATGCGCCGCTCCTCACCGGCGATCGCGCCACCTTCGTCGCCCTCGAGGACGGAACGCTCATCGTCACCGAAGACGTGCCCGATGGCGCTCTCGCACCGGTCGCCGACGCGATCGAGGAGATGGTTTCGCCGCCGTATCGAGCAGCAGCTGCGCGCGGGCAGGGCGACTCGTGGACTGCCGTCGCGGAGTCCGTCCAGATCGTCGCGCTTCCGGGAGTCGGCGCGGACGAGGTGGAGCTGACCGTCGTCGGGGGTGAGCGTACGCTGACAATCGGCGACGAGCAGACGAGCGATCCGCTGCCGGCCCTCGATGCGCTGGCGGACTCCCACGACTCAGCCGTGCTCCACGCGGAGAGAGTCGACGGCAATCTCTTCGCCGTTGACGTCTTTCCGTTGTGAAGCGGCTCGGCTCGTAGGATCGAGCACATGACGGCCTGCCCGTCGTGTGGAATGGCGAACCGGACCGACGCACGCTACTGCGACTCGTGCGGCGCCAGGCTTGCGCCGGTCGCGCCTTCCACCCGCGAGGAGCGGAAGATCGTGTCCGTGCTCTTCTGCGACCTCGTCGGCTTCACCGCGGAGTCCGACGAGGCCGATCCCGAAGACGTGCGCGCCCGCCTGCGGCCCTACCACCTGCTTCTACGCGAGCGAATCGAGGCGTACGGTGGCGTTGTCGAGAAGTTCATCGGAGACGCGGTCATGGCTGTCTTCGGAGCTCCTGTGGCGCACGAGGACGACGCCGAGCGCGCCGTGCGGGCGGGGCTCTCGATTCTCGAGTCGCTCGAGGAGCTGGGCGCCGCCCGCGTTCCGCGCTCGACGTGCGGATCGGGGTGAACACCGGCGAGGCGCTCGTCTCGCTCGACGCTCGGCCCGAACACGGCGAGGGCATCGTGACAGGCGACGTCGTGAACACGGCGGCACGGATCCAGGCCTCGGCACCCGTCAACGGCGTAGCCGTCGGCGAGGGGACGTACCGCGCAACCGAGCGGATCTTCGAGTGGGAGGAGCTCCAGCCGATCGAGGCGAAGGGGAAGCGCACACCCGTGCAGGTTCGACGGCCCCTGCGCCCTGTCGCCCGCTTCGGCAGCGACGTCATCCGGACGCACACGACGCCGTTCGTGGGTCGCGAGGTCGAGCGATCGCTCCTCGGCGGGCTCCTGGACCGTGCGATTCGCGACCGCACGGTTCAACTCGTCACCGTCGTCGGAGAGCCCGGTGTCGGCAAGTCGCGGCAGGTGGCAGAGCTGCTCGCCGACGTGGATCGTCGCGCCGAGCTCGTCCGCTGGCGCCAGGGGCGCTGTCTCCCGTACGGCGACGGCATCGCGTTCTGGGCACTCGGCGAGATCGTGAAGGCGCACGCGGGAGTCTTCGAGAGCGACACGCCTGAGGTTGCCCGGGACAAGCTTGCGGCAGTGCTCCCCGCAGGTGACGAGCGGACATGGCTGGAACAGCGACTGCTTCCGCTCGTCGGCGTCGAGTCGACGACCCAGGTCGAGCGCGCCGAGTCGTTCTACGCGTGGCGCACGTTTCTCGAGGCGATCGCCGAGAGGGATCCGACCGTCCTCGTCGTCGAGGATCTGCATTGGGCAGACCCCGCGCTGCTCGAGTTCCTCGAGGACCTCGTCGAGCACGCCTCCGGCGTCCCACTCTTCGTCCTGGCAACCGCCCGGCCGGAGCTGGCAGACCGCGCGCCCGGATGGGCGGGTGGTCTGCGCAACGCGACGACGATCACGCTCAACCCACTCTCCGAGACGGAGACCGCCCGGCTCGTCAGCGGCCTGCTGGAGCGGACACTGCTCCCCGCGGAGCTGCAGCGGGCGCTCGTCGACCGAGCTGGCGGCAATCCGCTCTACGCGGAGGAGGTCGTCCGACTCCTGCGCGACCGTGATCTGCTCGACGATCCTGCCGCGCTCGCCGACCTCCCCCTTCCGGAGACGGTGCAGGCGCTCATCGCATCGCGTCTCGACACGCTTTCGCCCGAGCGCAAGGGGTTGCTCCAGGACGCCGCCGTGCTCGGAAAGGTCTTCTGGAGCGGCGCGGTGGCGGCCATCGGCGAAGCCTCGGTCGAGGACGTTGCGGTCGGCCTGCACGAGCTCGAGCGCCGTGAGCTCGTCCGCCCGTCGCGCACGTCCGCGGTCGAGGGAGAACGCGAGCTCGCGTTCTGGCACGCGCTCGTTCGCGACGTGGCGTATGGGCAGATCCCGCGATTCGAGCGCGCCGGCAAGCACGCGCTCGCCGCTCGCTGGATCGAGGAGCAGGCGGGCGAGCGCGTCGAGAACGTCGCCGACCTGGTCGTCCATCATCTGACCGAGGCGGTCGCGCTGTACGACGCTCTCGGCGAGACGGCGAAGGCGGCCGAGCTCAGGCCTTGGCTGAAGCGCGCGCTCGCCCTCGCGGCGGAGCGGGCGTTGAGCCTCGATCCGGCGCGCGCGCTAGCGCACCTCGATCGGGCGTTCGAGCTCGCAGACGAGGAGGATGACCGGGTCGAGCTCATGGTTCGCTGGGGGGAGGCCGCGATGCATGCCGGTCGTATGGCCGAGGCCGCCGCCGCACTCGACGACCTGCTTCCGTCGCTCCGTTCGGACGGAGATCCCGACCTAGTTGCCAGGGCATTCGGCGTGCGAGCCCTCGTCGCGCGGTACGTGGGTGGCGACGGCGCCGCGTACAACCAGGAAGCGGTCGCGCTGCTCGAACGGAGCGGGCGGCCCTCCCGGGCACTCGTCGACGCGCTCACCGAGCTCACCGGATTTCGTGCGGTCCAGGAGGCTCACGAGGAGGCCGTGAGCGTGGCCGACCGTGCGATCGTCCTTGCGCATGAGCTCGGTATCGAGCCGCCCGCTCGCCTGCTCGGCTTCCGCGGATCGATGCGGTTCTATCTCGGGCACCAGGAGGGCCTGCGTGAGATGGATGATGCATTCGAGCGTCTGGTCGCTGCAGGGGCGTCGAGAGCGGCGGGTGTGGTGCGATTCAACCGTGCTCGCTGTCTCGCGTTGGCGGAAGGGCCGAGAGCGGTTTCCGACTTCGAGCAAGCCCTCGAATTCGCGGAGAGCCGGGGACAGGAGCCGCTCGTTCGCTTCGCGCTCCAGGCGATCGGGCTCTGCCTCGTAGGCGCGGGCAGGTACGCCGAGGCCATCGAGCTCGCCGACCGCCGCCTGTCCGAGATCGACGCCGCCGGCGACGTGATCGCCGGCGACAGCATGCGCATCTGGACGGCCAGCGCGCGAGCGGCACGAGGCGGTCACTCCAGTGCAGTCGCTGAGATCGACGGATTCCTCGACCGCACGGGCTACGAGGCGCGTGTCTTCGCGCTCATGGTCGCAGCGTCTCTGGCTGGCACCACCGGCGATCGATCGCGGGCGTCCGGAGCGCTACGCGAGCTCACCGCGCTGCCGGAGGCTTCACGGACGCTTCCCACGCTCTTCTACCTGCCAGCACTGGCCCGTGCGGCTGTAGCCGCCGGCGAGGAAGATCTCGTTGCCGTGTTCCTCGACGAGGTCCGCAGCCCGTTCGCGTTCGCCGCTGCCAGCACCACGGCCGCGCGGGCAGTACTCGTCCACGCACGAGGCGAGCACGGGCATGCGTCGGAGCTCGCAGCGTCCGTCGTCGAGCCTCTCACTGCGCTGCATGCGTTCCCGGAACAGGGCCACGCGCTCCTGCTGCTCGGCCAGGCGCAGATCGCGCTCGGCGATCCCTCGGGCCTCGATGCCGTCCGCAGCGCGCGCGACGTGTTCGCGGAGCTCGGCATGCAGCCTGCGCTGACAGAGGCCGAGGCGCTGCTCGAGGGCGAAGTCGCGGCCGAAGCCTAGACTGCGCTTCGATGGCAGACACGCTCCGCATCATCCCGCTCGGCGGTCTCGGCGAGGTCGGCAAGAACATGACCGTCTTCGAGATGGGCGACGAGATCATCGTCGTCGACGCAGGTCTCGCCTTTCCTCGCGACGAGCACCTGGGCGTCGACCTCCTGCTGCCGGACATCGGGTACCTCGAAGGGCGCCACGTCCGTGCGGTGATCCTGACCCACGGCCACGAGGATCACGTCGGCGGGCTGCCGTACCTCCTGCGCGAGGTCGACGTGGAGTCCGTCGTCGCGACTCCGTTGACCCTGGCGCTCGTCAAGTCGAAGCTCGACGAGCACGGGCTCGCGCAGCGCTCGGAGCTGGTCGCGGCATCGCCGGGCGACGAGCCGCTCGAGCTCGGTCCCTTCCGCGTCGAGCTCGTCCGCGTCGCGCATTCGATCCCCGACTCGGCCGCGCTCGTGATCGAGACACCGGCCGGACGCGTCGTGCACACCGGAGACTGGAAGCTCGACCACACGCCCGTCGACGGGCTCAAGACCGACGTGGGCAAGCTCGCGGAGATCGGCAACCGGGGGGTCGACCTCCTTCTCGGCGACTCGACGAACGCCGAGCGTCCCGGGAACACCGGCTCGGAGCGCCTCGTCGGCGAGGCGTTCCGCTCGATCTTCCCGCTCCGGAAGGGGAAGATCCTCGTCGCGTCGTTCGCATCGAACATCCATCGCATGCAGCAGGCAGCGGACGTGGCCGTCGAGTGCGGCAGGAAGGTCGTCGTCGTGGGCCGCTCGATGCGCAAGAACATCAACATCGCGCGCAACCTCGGCTACGTCTCGTTCCCGGAGGACGCGATCATCAACCCGGACGAGGCCTCGCAGCTTTCGCCCGGGCGCCTGCTCGTGCTCTGCACCGGGAGCCAGGGCGAGCCGATGTCGGCGCTCACGCGGATCGCGTACGGCGACCACAAGGCCGTCAGGGTCGACCCGGGTGACACCGTCGTGATCTCCGCGAAGCCCGTGCCCGGCAACGAGCTCCGCGTCCACGACTCGATCAACCAGCTCGCTCGCGCCGGCGCGGAGGTGCTCCACGAGGAGGTCGCCGCCGTGCACGTCTCCGGGCATGCATGCCAGGAGGAGCTGAGGACGATGCTCTCGCTCCTTCGCCCGCGCTACGTGATGCCGATCCACGGCGAGTATCGGATGCAGGCGGCGCACGCGAAGCTCGCGCGCGAGGCGGGCGTCCCGGAAGACCGGATCCTCATCGCCGAGAACGGATCCGTCGTCGAGCTCGCGAGAGGCGGCGCGCGGTTCGCGGGCACGGTCGAGGCGGGCGTGACCTTCGTCGACGGGCTCCGGGTGGGTGACGTCAAGGACGTCGCGCTGCGCGACCGGCGCCGGCTCGCGGACGACGGCGTGCTCATCGTGGTGACGACGCTCGCGTCCTCGGACGGCGGCGAGATCGCGCCGCCCGAGCTCATCGCCCGCGGCTTCGCCGAGTCCGACGACCTGATCGACGAGCTTCGCGCCGAGGCCGATCGCGTCGTCCGCGAGCTCGCCGCCGGGCACGTGACGGAGATCAAGCTCCTCCAGGAGCACATCCACGATGCGGTCGGGCAGATCGTCTACGACCGCACACGTCGGAGGCCGATGGTGCTTCCGGTCGTGATCGAGGTCTGATGTCCGGCTGGCAGACGGTGATCGAGGGCAATGCGGCGAGCGAGCTCTCCGCGCGACGACTCGTCGCGCAGCTGCGTGCGTGCGAGGCCGCTTCGCTGGCGTTTTGCCGCCTGCTCGAGCGCTGGGGCAGGGGAGATGCCATGCCCGCGACCCCGGGGGGCGGCAGGCCGCGCTGCGGCACGCCGCCGATCGCGTCGAGACCGCGCTCGCCGGCCTGGAGCGGCCGCTGTCGCAGTACCTCCTCGAGCTCGAGCCGGAACGTGCCGAAGGCCGGTCGTGGTACGCAGGGCCGGGAGCGGGGGAGCTCGTGGAGTGGCGTCCCGTTCTCGATCGGGCCGGTGTCCGCGCCTGCCCGAACCGCGTCGCGGCCGTCTACCTCGAGCTGGCCGTCCTCGTCCGCGCTCTCGAAGGGCTGGCCACGGCCGCGAGCATGGACGCGGCCCCCGACCGCTCCTCGCTCTGGGCCGGACTCTTCGATCTGCAGGACACGCTGCTCGGATCGACGGTGGACGACCTCCGCGCTCTGGCCGCCTGAAGCCGCACGCGACGGTGCGCGGCGTTCCTCAGCCGGCCTCGTCGAGGGTGGCGACGAGCCGCTTCGGCGCGACGATGCGGTAGCTCTCCTCGACCCAGTCGCGCAGGACGTCGACCGTGACGTCCGGCGCACGCAGCGGAACCGTCACCCAGCCCGCCTTGCCCAGGCCGTACCCGGTCGGCTCGGCGCCTGCGATCGCGAGCGCGTGGGCGTGCGACTCCGCCAGCTTGACCGAGATGCGCCGCGAGCCGGCCGGGCCTGCAAACACGAAGATCTTCCCCCGGACCTTCACGACGACGTCGTCCTCCCACGGTCGGTCCTCGGTCGTCTCCGGGAAGGACAGGGCGAACGCCAGAACTCTGTCTCGTGCGCCGGCCACGGCGAAGGGACGATACTCCCGGCCCTCCCCGGTCGCGAGAGCTCGCGGCCGCGCGCGCAGGAGCGCATCGCGCGGCGTCGAATCGGCCGAGCATGGCTGCCCGGAAGAAGAAGCGGCCGCTTCGGCCACGCGTCCCCGCGCGCGTGAAGAAGCGGACGCGGACGAAGCGCTTGCGTTCCGACCACGAGAACGAGCTCCTCGGCCTCGCCTTGCTCGCGCTCGGCCTCGTGCTCGCGGCCATCCTCTATCTCGGCCTCGACGGCGGCGCAGTTGGATCGTGGCTCGCCGGCGTGCTGACCGAGATCATCGGCAATGCCGCGTACGTGCTGCCCGTCGCGCTCGTCGCGCTCGGCGCGCTCCTGCTCGCCCGCAGCGACCTCCTGGACGTGCGGCCGTTCCGCCTCGGCGTGGGAGTGAGCTTCCTCGGCCTGATGACGATCCTCGGCAAGGACTCGGGCGGCTACATCGGACTCGCGATCGGAGGCACGCTCGCTGCCCTCATCGGCCAGACCGGCGCGGCGATCATCGGAAGCGCGCTCCTGCTGGCGGGGCTCCTCCTCGTGACGGGCGCGTCGACGGGGGCGGTCCTGCGTCGTACGGGCCACGTGATGCGACAGGCCGGAACGGGAGCCCGCCGCGCGTTCGAGTGGCCGTCGAGTGAGTCGCAGACGGCCGAGAACGCTCGCGTCCTCGAGCCCGCTCCGGCCGCGCGCGAGCAGCACCAGCTGCTGGACGGAGCGGAGTCCTACCCGGACGTCGTCGGCGCGAGCGCGCACTCGGAGGATGCGCCCCTTCTCACCACCGACGAGCCCGAGCCCGAGAGCGTCGAGTCCGTGTTCGAGACGTCGTCCGAGCACTCCGAGTACCGGCTTCCCGATCGCACGCTGCTCCGCGCTTCGCCGGCGGGCGCCGCGACGTCGAGCGACACGAGCGCGAAGACCGCGGATCTCCTCGTCCGCACGCTGTCCGAGTTCGGCGTGGAGGCGAGTGTCA
>CAVXOS010000014.1:0-175889 GCA_963763465.1 uncultured Gaiellaceae bacterium
TGCCCTACTTCGTTTCAGTTACATGCTCAACTACCGCACGCTCAAGCCGGAGCGCGACGGCCTCTTCTGCGAGCGCATCTTCGGTCCGACGAAGGACTGGGAGTGCTATTGCGGCAAGTACAAGCGCGTCCGGTACAAGGGCATCATCTGCGAGCGCTGTGGCGTCGAGGTGACGCGGCAGAAGGTTCGCCGCGAGCGCATGGGCCACATCGACCTCGCCGCTCCGGTCTCGCACATCTGGTTCTTCAAGGGCGTGCCGAGCCGCATCGGCTATCTCCTCGACATCGCGCCGCGCGAGCTCGAGAAGGTCCTGTACTTCGCGGCGTCGATCGTCACGCAGGTCGACCGTGAGCAGCGGCAGGCCGACCTCGCCGACCTCGAGGACAAGGTCGCGGGCGAGAGCGAGCGCGTCTACCTCGACCGCGACGAGGCGCTCTCCGCGCTGGACGATCGTCTCTCACGCCGGCGCGACTACTTCTCGGCCGGCAAGGAGAAGAACTTCGACGAGGACGACGACTTCTGGGCCCGCGGGCTGTCGAACTGGGCCGAGGAGAGCGTTCTTCCGCCACTCGACGACGTCCGCACCCTCGGCAGCGGCGTCTTCGTCCAGCTCGCCAAGACGATCACGTCCGAGGATCCGCGGCGGGTGCGCGAGCTGGTCCGCCAGACCGCGACGCGCGACGACCGCCGGCTGGCGCCCCGCGAGGTCGAGTCGGTTGCGGCGTCCGCCGTCCAGATCGAGGTTGCGCTCGCGCCCCTGCGCGGCGAGCTGGCGAACGCGACGGGATCGAAGAAGGGCGCGATCACGAAGCACCTCAAGAAGATCCAGGAGGAGCTGCTCTCGGGAGCTGAGCTGTCCGAGGAGGACGCCGCTCTCACCGCGAACGTCGAGCGGAAGAACCTCGAGAAGGCTCGCGAGGTCGGTTCCGGGCTACTCGCAGACGTGCTCGCGGCCGTCGATCCCGACGTCGATGCTGCAGAGGTGCGCGAGGTCGCGTACGACCTCTGTCTCGTCGAGGGCACCAAGAAGGAGGATCTCGACGCGATCGGCCAGTGGGCATTGAAGGTTCGCGAGATGGTCGCGGACATCGAGATGCGGCGCGAGGACACGCGCGAGGCCGCGGTCGAGGCCGTGCGTCGTCTCGAGCAGACATGGCTTCTCTTCAAGGAGCTCGAGCCGAAGATGATCGTCGGCGACGAGCAGATCTTCCGCGAGCTCAAGGATCGCTTCGGATCGCCCTACGGCTTCGGGATCTACTTCCGCGGCGGAATGGGCGCCGAGGCGGTGCGCGACCTTCTGCGCGATCTCGACCTCGACGCGGAGTCGCTCTCGCTCCGCGACATCATCAAGACCTCCAAGGGCCAGAAGCAGCAGCGGGCGATCAAGCGCCTGAAGGTGGTCGAGGCGTTCATCAAGTCGGGCAACAAGCCCGAGTGGATGATCCTCGAGGCCGTGCCGGTGATCCCGCCTGAGCTTCGCCCGATGGTGCAGCTCGACGGTGGCCGCTTCGCGACGAGCGACCTCAACGATCTCTATCGACGCGTGATCAACCGGAACAACCGGCTCAAGCGCCTGCTCGACCTCGGGGCGCCGGAGATCATCGTCAACAACGAGAAGCGCATGCTCCAGGAGGCCGTCGACGCCCTGTTCGACAACGGCCGCCGCGGGCGTGCGGTCACCGGCCCGGGCAACCGTCCGCTGAAGTCGCTCTCCGACATGCTCAAGGGCAAGCAGGGCCGCTTCCGGCAGAACCTGCTCGGCAAGCGCGTCGACTACTCCGGGCGCTCCGTGATCGTCGCCGGCCCGAACCTCAAGTTGCACCAGTGCGGGCTGCCGAAGCTCATGGCGCTCGAGCTCTTCAAGCCGTTCATCATGAGCCGGCTCGTCGAGCGCAAGGCCGTCCAGAACATCAAGGCGGCCAAGAAGATGGTCGAATCGATGATCCCGGAGGTCTGGGACGTCCTCGAGGAGGTCATCGCCGAGCATCCGGTGCTCCTGAACCGCGCACCGACGCTCCATCGCCTCGGTATCCAGGCGTTCGAGCCGGTGCTCGTCGAGGGCAAGGCGATTCAGGTGCATCCCCTCGTCTGTCAGGCGTTCAACGCCGACTTCGACGGCGACCAGATGGCCGTGCACCTGCCGCTCAGCGCCGAAGCGCAGGCGGAGGCGCGGGTCCTCATGCTCTCCTCGAACAACATCCTCTCGCCCGCGAGCGGCCGGCCGCTCGCCACGCCGAGCCAGGACATGGTGCTCGGGGCGTACTACCTCTCGTACTGCGAGCACGATCTCGAATCCATGAGCGCGGCGCAGGCCGCCAAGGCTGCCGGCGTGAAGGGGCTCAAGCGCTACCGGACGGAGGAGGACGTCGAGTTCTCCCTCGAGTCGGAGGCGATCGGCCTGCAGCATCCGATCGAGTACACGTGGGCCGGCGAGCTCCTCGTCACCACGCCGGGTCGCGTCATCTTCAACGCCGAGGTCGAGCGGGCGCTCGACGACGCGACCGGGGGCAAGGGTGACTTCGAGGGCCATCCGTTCCTGAACCGGACGCTGACCAAGCGCGAGCTCGACGGGTTCATCGGGGACCTGGTCGAGCACTACGGCCCGAACACGATCGCCGCGGCGCTCGACGTCATCAAGTCGGTGACGTTCCGCTTCGCGACGCGAGCGGGCATCACGATCTCGAAGAACGACATCGTGCCGCCGGCCGACAAGGAGGAGATCCTCATCGGCTTCGAGGACGAGGTCACCAAGGTCGGGCGGGAGTACGACCGCGGCCTCATGACCGAGGAGGAGCGCGACGAGCGCATCGTCGCCATCTGGACCCGGGCGACCGACAAGGTCGCGGACCGGATGATGGAGGACCTCGAGCCGACGAACCCGATCTACATGATGGCCAACTCCGGGGCGCGCGGGTCGTTCAGCCAGATCCGCCAGCTGGCCGGCATGCGCGGCCTGATGGCCGATCCGAAGGGCGAGATCATCACGCGCCCGATCAAGGCCAACTTCATGGAGGGTCTCACCGTTCTCGAGTACTTCATCTCGACGCACGGCGCCCGCAAGGGTCTCGCCGACACCGCGCTCAGGACCGCCGACTCCGGCTATCTCACCCGTCGTCTGGTCGACGTCTCGCAGGACGTCATCATTCGCGAGCACGACTGCGGGACGCAGGAGCACATCGAGGCGCCCCTGATCCTCGACGACGCTCCGAACAAGAGCGTCGCCGGCCGCGTCGCGGCGACGGACATCATGAAGCCGATCAAGGACGGCAAGCCGGGCCGGACCGTGATCATCGAGAAGAACGCCGAGATCACGATGAGCGGCCTGCGTCGCCTCGTCGAGGAGTTCGGCGAGTACGCGGACACCGCGACGATCCCGGTTCGCTCGGTGCTCAAGTGCCGCAGCGAGTGGGGCCTGTGCCACCTCTGCTACGGCACGTTCCTCGCGACCGGCGGCATGGCCGAGATCGGCGACGCGGTGGGCATCATCGCCGCCCAGTCGATCGGCGAGCCGGGCACCCAGCTGACCATGCGCACGTTCCACACCGGTGGTGTCGCGGGGTCGGACATCACGCACGGCCTGCCGCGTGTCGTCGAGATCTTCGAAGCCCGCAACCCGAAGGGCGCAGGAACGCTCTCCGAGGTGGCCGGGAAGATCGACATCGAGGACGCCGAGCGGACGATCAAGGTCACGGTCACCCCGACGGCGCTCGACGCGAGCGGCGAGCTGCCCGATCCCAAGGAGTACACCTTCCCGCGACGCACGCGGCTGCTCGTCGGCAAGGGCGACCTGGTCGAGCCGGGGGACGCTCTCAACGAGGGCTCGCTCAACCCGGGCGATCTCCTCATGCTCAAGTCCGCGACGTCGACCGAGCTCTACCTCGTCAACGAGGTGCAGAAGGTCTACAAGTCGCAGGGCGTCGAGATCCACGACAAGCACATCGAGCTGATCGTCAGGCAGATGCTCAAGAAGGTGCGCGTCGAGACGAACGGCGACACCAAGCTCCTCCCCGGCCAGCTCGTCGACAAGGTCGTCCTCGAGCGCGAGAACGCGCGGGTGAAGAAGGAGAAGGGTGAGCTCGCGACCTTCGAGCCGATCATCCTCGGGATCACGAAGGCCTCGCTCGCGACCGAGTCGTTCCTCTCCGCCGCCTCCTTCCAGGAGACGACGAAGGTGCTGACCGACGCGGCGATCGAGGGCAAGGTCGACCACCTGAACGGGCTCAAGGAGAACGTGATCATCGGGAAGCTGATCCCGGCGGCGACCGGGCTCAAGCAGTACCGGCAGATCTCCATCGAGCCGACGGAGCCGTTGCCGGTCACGTTCGCACGGCCCGAGGCCGAGGCGGAGCTCCTCGCCGCGCTGGAGGAGATCGGCGACGGCGACGGGTTCGACTTCGACGCGCTCGACATCCAGCTGGGCGAGACCGCGCTCGAGGTGGACGGCGACGCGGCCGAGGTCGAGCCGCCCGCCGCAGACGACGAGTAGGCGGATCGAGGAAGGAGTCAGGGCATCGCGTCCTGACTCCTTCCTTACGCCTTTCTGCTACCTCTGACCCCCATGCGCAGGGCACTCCTGGTCGTTGTGGCGGCCGTCGCCGCGATCGTCGCCTGGCCCGGCAGCAGCTCGGCAGCGCTCTCGTGCGACTTGCCCGATGCTCAGCCGACCTGGATCGACTTCGCCGACAGCTCGGTGTCCTTCTGGCGCGAGCGCTTTGCCCGGCCCGGCGTGGTGATCGCCACCGGTGGGCCGGACCTCGCGGCCGAAGCGCGTGCGGCCGGCGCGGGGACCATCCACTGGGACATGTACCTGCGCAAGCGCGTCGGCACGCCGTCCGATCCCGCCGATCCCGCACTCGATGGAGAAGCGCGCCGATGCGCTCTTCGAGTACGCGGTCTCGGTCTCGGGCTGCCAGACCCCGATGATCGCGCTGAACGAGCTGTGGGGCGCATCGCTGCCGACGCCGCTCACTCCGACCGCCGATCGCTACCGGTCGAACGTCCTCCGCTTCGTCAGCCGCCTCGCCGCGCGCGGCGGGCGGCCGGCGCTGCTCGTGTCGAGCGAGCCGTTCACCGGCGGCGACGCGGCGGCGTGGTGGAGGTCGATCGGCGCGGTGTCGGATCTCGTGCTCGAGAACTACGCGAACGCGAACCTCATCTGGCGGGACGGGCCGGTGGACGGCTCGCGCCGGCTGCGGGTGCGCTACCGGCAGTCTGCGGCCAAGCTGCTCGCGGTCGGCGTCCCGGCCTCGCGCATCGGGATCATGATCGGGTTTCAGACGGGGCCGGGGACGGGCGGTCGCGAGGGGCTGCAGCCCCGCTCGCGCTGGTTCGACGTGGCGAAGTGGCAGGCACTCGCCGTCCGCCAGGTGGCCCGCGAGTTCAAGCTTGCGCACCTGTGGTCGTGGGGCTGGGCGCAGCGCGATGCGCGATCGAACGACCCCGACAAGACCTACGCCGCTTGTGTGTGGCTGTGGTCACGCGACGCGAAGCTGTGTGATGCGCCGTCGATCCTCGGCCGCGAGCTCGACCCGGACCTCAAGACCGGACAGCTGAGCCTCCCGTCCGGGACGCGTTGCCTCTACGGATCGACACCGCTGACGGCGTCGAGCGTCGCCTCGTTGGCGAAGGTGACGAAGGACCGCGAGCTCGCGCTCACCGCGCTCGTCGTCCGCGCCACCGAGCGGGAGCGCTCCCATGTATCGCCGTCGGATGCGCTGGCGCTGGAACAGCGTGTCGTGCGCGTGCGATTCGGCGGGAATGTCTCGGCGTACCGAGCCGCATTGGCCGAGACGGGCGCGAGCCTCGCGGTTGCGAGGGGCATCATCGGCGACGAGTTGCGTGCGCGCGACATCGTCGCCGGTCTGTCGGCGGGGCGGGTCGCTGCGGGCGACGTTTCGCGGTTCCGCGCAACCTTCGCTCCGGTGCTCGCCCGTGAGGTCGTCGTCTCGCCCGCGCCCAGCTGGCTCCCGGAGGGGCGGGGCATCGCGCTCGCGACGTCCGCCCCGGACATCGTGTTCCGCGTCCAGACCGGGCGACGCGCGACGGTACGAACGATCGAGGGTGTGTTCACGATCGAGGCCGTCGACGACACGACGGCGCTCGCCGCGCTCTCTGCCGAGTCCGCTCGCCCCGCGATCGTGCGCGAGCTTCGGGCCGAGCAGCGTGCAGACGCGTATGCAGCGTTGTCGATTCGCAGGCAGCGCTCCGCGGAGAGCAAGCTCGTCTGCGAGCGCGACAGGCTGCCCGAGCTCGGCGTCGTCGACATCTCGTCGTATGCGCCGTTCCTGTCGCTCCACGAGCCAGAAGCGTCTCGCTGGCTGGCCGAGCACGGATAGCCGACACGGCGCAACGGGCTTGCGGAAGACGATCCGGCTCTAGGCCACGTGGCGACTCGGCCTCTTCGCGGCCGTCACCAGCATGTCGCGTCCCGAGCTCTTCGCAAGCCCGAGCGCGGCGTCGGCGCGCACGATGAGCGCAGTCGCGTCGTCCTTCGGAAGCAGCTCCGCAACGCCGGCCGAGAACGAGACGACGCCGACCTCCGGCAGCGGGCGCTCCTGAAGCGCGATCTGGAGTCGATCGAACAGGCTCTCGGCGTCACGGCTGTCGGCCTGAGAGAGCACCACTCCGAACCGGCCGCCTGCGATCCGGCAAGCCAGATCGCGCGGGCCGACGATGTCGTTCAGCACGCGAGCGACGGCCGCAAGGACGTCATCGGCCGCCAGGTGGCCGATGCGCGCGTTGATCGTGGTGAGGCGGTCGACGTCCAATACGAGCAGAGCGAGGGGCTCGCGCCGGCCTCTCGCGCGCCCGATCTCACGATCGAGGAGCGCATGGAAAGCCGTGCGGTCGTAGAGATCCGTCAGCGGGTCGCGCTCGGGGACCGGATCGGGCTCCCGGAGCTCGAGCGACGTCTCGAGTGCCGGGCGGGTGATGCTGAGAACGTTCTCGAGCGACGTGATGTCGATCTCGCTGAACCGGCGGTCGGGCGTTCTCGTCAGCACCGCGAGCATGCCCGGCTCGTTCGGCGACTCGAGCAGCGGGATCGCGAGGCCGCTGCGAATGGGGTTGGAATCACCGGGCGCGTCGCGAGGACCGTCGTCTCCGTTGAACGACACCTGGATCGCGCGGGCGCCGCGGTAGTCGGGCACGCCGAGCCCGCCGACCTGTGCCACCTCAGACTGCGAGAGCCCGACGGTCGCGAGGATCGGCTCATGCTTCGTGCCGACGATCGCGACGGCGGCGTCCGCTGCGGTCTGCTCGCGAGCCAGCTCGAGGACGCGCACGACGCTGGAGTGATCCGGCGCCTCGACTGCGGCAGTCTCCGTGGGGGCACCCGAGATCGCTGCGGTGATCCGGGCGGGGAGCGTCTGGTTGAGCGCGTCGTTCAGCGTCTGGGCGAAGTCCGCGAGACGATGGTCGTAGCGCTCGAGCATCGTCGCGACGATCTCCTCGTGACGACCGAGCACTCGGCGGAGAGCCAGGACGAGCAGGGCGAGGCACAGGCCTCCGAGAAGGAGCGCTGCGACGGAGAGGGCGATGGCGGCATCTGACTCAGGCATGTGGCAATTACTAGCGGGCGCGTCGGTCGACGCCGATCGAAATTGGGCATCGGTCGCACGACCGATCCGACAGGACCGCTCGCTACCGTGAGACCGCGAGTGACGACCGTTCCCGACATCCCCGTCGTCCAGCTGCCCGCGTTCGGGGAGGACACGGCGTCCGGTTCGCCGACGGCGGGCACATGGGCTGTCGACGTCCCCCGCGCACGCCGACCGTCTCCGCTGACGCTGGCCGTTCTCGGAGTGGTTGCCGGCATCGCGGCGATGGTCCTGGGCACGGCGGCGGTGGTCACCGCGGGCGGCGGATCGCGAGCGTCGAGCGACCATGCCGCAGGCACGACACCGCGACCTGCGAGGCTCACCCTCTCCGTCGCCGAGCGACGGGCTCTGGCTCTTCTCGCGAAGCCGAGCACCGAGCGGGTCGTCTTTCGGGGCTCGCGTGGGCTCGTCCTCGCGGTCGGAAGCGGCGGCCGAGCGGCGATCCTGATCCGCGGGCTCGAGCGAGCTGCACCGGGCAAGCCCTACCGGGCGTGGATCGTGGCGCCCGGCGCCGCCCCGGTGCGAGCTGCCCGGTTCGTCGGGACGGAGCGGGCCGTGTTCCTCTCCGTCCGTCCGCGCCCGAAGCAGCGTGTCGTCGTAGCGAAGGCTCGGCCGGTCGGCAAGCGACCTGCGACCGGCCGCTTCGTCGCCGTGCTCAGGTAAACGCCGCTAGCTCTAGACGCCGCTAGTCGTCTCGGCGTTCGCCGGGATTCGATCGCGGATCCGGCCGCTGTTCGCTGGCGTGAGCGATGTCCGCACGATCCTTGCCGAGCTCTTTCGCGCGATAGAGCGCCGCATCGGCGCGCTCGAACAGGCTCGCCGGCGTGTCGCCGTGCAGGAGCTCGGCGATCCCGCCCGAGAGACGAAGGCGCTGCTCGTCCGGGCCGAGCGCCGTTCCTCGCATCGAGTTGTGCACGCGCCGGAAGAGCTGCTCGCCGTCCTCGGCCGCGGACTCGGGCATGATCACAGCGAACTCGTCGCCGCCGATCCGGGACGCGACGTCGACCGACCGCACCGCCTCGCGCAATCGATCCGCGGCCTGCGCCAGCACCCGATCGCCGGCGAGGTGCCCGACCTGATCGTTGACCGACTTGAAGTCGTCGAGATCGAACACGACCAGCGTGAGCTTCCGCTGATAGCGATGTGCGCGTGTGACCTCGCGCCGCAGGGTCTCCTGGAAGTAACGCTGGTTGAAGAGCCCGGTCAGCGCGTCCGTCTCGGCGAGCTTCCGCGCCTCTCCGTAGCGCCGAGCGTTCTCGACGGCCGAGATGCAGCTTGCGGCGAGGTGCTCGGCCTGGTCGATGTCCTCGGAGGTCGGCTCGTGATCGACGGCGCGCCAGAACAGCGAGAGCGTCCCCACGGGGCGCAGCTCGCGCCCCATGAGCGGGATGAAGGCGCCGCCCCGGATGAGGTCCATGTCGACATCCTCGCGATCCCGCCCGTAGCGATAGCTGACGGTGATCGTCCCGGGCAGTGACCCGGCGACGCCGGACGTGGGGGGGCGCGCCGACTCGTCGGCCGACATGCCACGCGTGACGATCGCGGGAGCGCCGTCCTGCCGCTCGACCACCATCATCGCCGCTTCGATCCCGGGGATCTCCAGGGCGGCATCGAGGACGCGGTCCATGAGCTCCTCGAGGTCGATCGAGCCTCCGAGCTCACCGAACAGGCGGTTTCTCCGGCTCTCCTTGTCGGCACGCTCGAGAGCGCCGGAGAGCTCCCCGGCCAGCTCGTCCATCTTGCTCCGCATCTCGTCGACCGCGCGCACCAGCTCCTGGGTCGGTGGGCCGTCTGCAGGCCTCCGACGACTCAGCACGACGCCAACGAGCACAGCCGCGGCCACGAAGGCCGCGGCGATGATCACGATCGTCGTCGCCACGCGGTGAGCCAACTCATACGGGACTACTCTCCTTGTACTGACCTCAACGGGGGATGCAACCTCGAACGAGGTACCCCGATCGCACTGTACTTCCCAAAGTGGACGAAGAGGCTCGCCTCACGGCTGGTCGAATCACCGCCCTCGCGTGCCGGGAACCGCAACGACGATCGTGCCCCGGCCCGCCTGCTTCGCCTGCCACAGCGCGTGCTCGGCGCGCCCGAGCGCGCTCTGCGCGTCGTCGTGCTCCGCCAGCTCGGTGATGCCGGCGCTGAGCGTGATCGCGTCCACTGGGTCGTCATGGCGCGCGGAGTGCAGGGCGCCGAGCAACGCCTCCGCGTCATCAGCCGTCGCTCCCGCCAGGACGAGCGCGAACTCGCTCGACCCGAGGCGATGAACGGATCCGCTGCCGACGCTGTCGGAGAGCTGCTGCGCCACCTTGCCCAGAGCAGCGTCGACGGACTCGCGGTCGACGCGCTGCGCGAGCTCGTCGAGCCCGTCGAGGCCGACGACGAGCACGGCGAGCGACTCGGCGCGACGACGTGCACTCGCGACCTCGCGCGAGAGCGTGTCCAGAGCGTCGCGCCGCAGTGTCTCTGCGCGACCGCCGTCGAGATCGGCAGGTGGCACGGATGCGGCGAGGCGCCGCAGCGGTGCGCCGGCCCGTCGCTCCGGCGTCAGGGCGGCTGCCACGCGTGCCTCCAGCGCCTCGACGGGCTCGTCGGGGCGCCACTCGACGTGCCCGACCGCGATCGTCGTTGGGCTCTGACCCAGCGCGCGGTTCGCCTCTTCGCGAAGCCGGGCGGTCAGAACGTGGGCGCCCGACTCCCTCGTCTCCGGCATGAGGATCGCGAACTCGCGGTCGCCCCTTCGGCACGAGATGTCGCTCTTTCGCGTAACCCGCGTGAGGAGCCGTGCGACCTGGTCGGCCCCGACCTCGGTCACGCCGGTGGTCGCGGACTCCGTGCCTTCGATCCCCACCAGCACGACCGACAGCGGACGCCCGGTCCGGTGCGCCCGAGCGACCTCACGGCCGAGCTCCACCTCGTAGCCACGCCGGCTGGCAACCCCGGTCGTGGGATCGAGGAGGAGCCGGGCTTCGACCTCCGCGAAGCGGCGCGCATTCGCCAGGCCCGTGGCGAACTCGGCGATCAGCCCGTGCAACGCCGACGCGTGCTCCGTCCGAAACGCATGCGCCGCGGACGAGTACGCGACCAGTGTTCCCGGAATCCCCGTGCTCGGCACCAACGGGGCAACGAGCGCTGACCTGAAGCCCTCGTCGTCGGGCTCGCCCGACGCGCTGTACGTCCAGTCGATCGTCGCCGCGCGAAAGGGCCGGGCGTCGGGAGGGGCGAACGTCCGCTCCGCGAGCTCGCTCTCGGTGCCCGCGCCGAGCGATGCGAGAACCGGGCGCCCGCCGGGGCCTTCGACGCGAAGGACGACCGCGTCGGCCCCCGTTCGGGCCGCGGCTTCGGCGATGAGTGCGTCGACGAGTGCGTCGAAGTCGAGCGACAGCGGCTGCAAACGCTCGCGCTGTGCGTCGACCATGCGCACGACCGCCTGCTCGACGCTGGTCGAGATCGCGTCCAGATGACTGCTCAGGCGTTCGAAGACGAGATCCAGCGTGCGCTCCGATTCGCGGCGAGAACGGCGCACGGCGAGGGCCGCCAGCACGCAGGCGGCCAGCACAGCGCACGCCGCGACAACCGCACCTACCATCGCTCCTCCAGCACCTCCTCGCCAGGCGCACTGTATTCAGGGCCTACCCATTTGGCTACGGGCGGGTCGACAGCCGGTTTGCTACGATCCTGCGGCCGGTTGGCGGGTGCTCGTCGCCCGCCGGCCTTTCTGTGTGAGGAAATCGACCGACCGCCAGTAGGAGCCGCGCGTGCCCACAGCGAACCAGCTCGTCCGGAAGGGTCGGGCGACGCCGAAGGTGAAGACGAAGACTCCCGCCCTGCGGGGAGCGCCGCAGAAGCGGGGCGTCTGCACGCGCGTCTACACGACCACGCCGAAGAAGCCGAACTCCGCGCTGCGCAAGGTCGCGCGCGTCCGCCTGACGAACGGCATCGAGGTCGGTGCCTACATCCCGGGCGAGGGCCACAACCTCCAGGAGCATTCGGTCGTGCTCGTACGAGGGGGTCGCGTCAGGGACCTGCCGGGCTTCCGCTACAAGATCATCCGCGGCGGTCTCGACTCGGCCGGCGTGACGGAGCGTCGTCAGGCGCGGTCGAAGTACGGCGCGAAGAAGGCGTAGCGATGCCCCGTCGCGCAGAGATCCAGCCACGCACCATCGAGGCCGATGCCGTTCACGGCTCGGTGCTCGTCGCGCAGGTGGTCAACCGGCTGATGCTGAACGGCAAGAAGTCCGTCGCCGAGCGCACGGTCTACGACGCGCTCGCGATCGCGGCCGAGAAGACCGGCAAGCCGCAGCTCGAGGTGCTCGAGCAGGCCGTGAAGAGTGTCACGCCGGTGCTCGAGGTCCGCTCGCGTCGCGTCGGCGGCGCCAACTACCAGGTGCCTATCGAGGTGCCGCAACGCCGCGCGCGTACGCTCGCGCTGCGCTGGATCGTGCAGAACGCGCGAGACCGTCGCGAGAAGGGCATGTCGGCGAAGCTCGCGGGCGAGCTGATGGACGCTGTGAACCAGCAGGGCGGCGCGTACAAGAAGAAGGACGACATCTACCGGATGGCGCAGGCCAACAAGGCCTTCGCGCACTACCGCTGGTAGCCGGGACATGTCTGCCGTAGCCACACCGGTCGGGCTCGACCGCGTCCGGAACATCGGGATCATGGCCCACATCGACGCGGGCAAGACCACGACGACCGAGCGGATCCTCTACTACACCGGACGCACGCACAAGATGGGCGAGGTGCACGAGGGCGCCGCGACGATGGACTGGATGGCGCAGGAGCAGGAGCGCGGCATCACCATCACGTCGGCCGCAACCACCGCGGAGTGGCGCGACCATCGGATCAACATTATCGATACGCCCGGGCACGTGGACTTTACCGTCGAGGTCGAGCGGAGCCTCCGCGTCCTCGACGGCGCGGTCGCCGTCTTCGACTCGGTCGCGGGTGTGCAGCCGCAGTCCGAGACCGTGTGGCGACAGGCCGATCGCTACAGCGTCCCGCGCATCGCGTTCATCAACAAGATGGATCGCACCGGCGCGGACTTCGACGCCTCCGTCCAGTCGATGCGTGATCGCCTCGGCGCCCGTCCCGTGCCGATCCACCTCCCGATCGGGGCGGAGGAGCACTTCTCCGGCATCGTCGATCTGGTCGAGATGAAGGCGATCGTCTACTCGAACGCCCTCGGAACCGAGTTCGCCGTCGAGGACATTCCCGCCGAGCTCGCAGAAGCTGCCGAGACCGGCCACCACATCCTCATCGACCTTATCGCCGAGTTCGACGACGAGCTCATGGAGACGTACCTCGGCGACGAGGGCTCCGTCACACCGGAGATGATCCGCCGCGCGCTCCGCAGGGGAACGCTCGCCGGCGAGATCACGCCGGTCCTCGCGGGCTCCGCGTTCAAGAACAAGGGCGTGCAGGCGCTCCTCGACGCGATCGTCGACTACCTGCCCAGCCCGTTGGACGTCCCGCCGGTGCAGGGGCTCGACCCCAAGTCCGAGGCGGAGGAGACCCGCCCGGCCGACTACGACGCGCCGTTCGCCGCCCTCGCCTTCAAGGTCATGAGCGACCCGTACGTCGGGAAGCTGACGTACTTCCGTGTCTACTCGGGCCAGGTCAAGGCCGGCGATCGCGTGCTCAACACCACGAACGGGAAGACCGAGCGGATCGGACGCATCCTCCAGATGCACGCGAACCATCGCGAGGAGCGCGACGAGATCGGCGCGGGCGAGATCGCCGCGGCGGTCGGATTCAAGTTCACGACGACCGGCGACACGATCGCCGTCGACTCGGCGCCGATCGTCCTCGAGCGCATGTCCTTCCCCGATCCGGTTATCTCCGTCGCGATCGAGCCCAGGACGAAGGCGGATCAGGACAAGCTCGCGACGGCGCTCCAGCGTCTCGCCGAGGAGGATCCGACCTTCCGCGTGTCATCCGACGAGGAGACGGGGCAGACCCTCATCGCGGGGATGGGCGAGCTGCACCTCGAGATCATCGTCGACCGTCTGCAGCGCGAGTTCTCGGTTGACGGCAACGTCGGCCGGCCGCAAGTCGCATACCGCGAGACGATCACGACATCGGCCGAGAAGATCAGGGGAAGGTTCGTCCGGCAAACCGGAGGTTCGGGCCAGTACGGCGACGTCCTCATCAACCTCTATCCGAACCATGCAGAGGGGTACGAGTTCGCCGACAAGGTCGTCGGAGGGCGTATTCCCAAGGAGTACATCCCGGCGGTCAACCAGGGCATCCAGGAGGCGATGAGCTCCGGAATCGTCGCCGGCTACCCCGTTGTCGACATCAAGGTCGAGCTGATCGACGGCTCATATCACGACGTCGACTCGAGCGAGCGCTCCTTCAAGATCGCCGGCTCGATGGCCTTCAAGGAAGGCATGAAGCGCGCGAAGCCGAAGCTCCTCGAACCGGTAATGGCCGTCGAGGTCGTGACTCCGGACGACTATCTCGGCGACGTCATTGGTAATCTGAACGGCCGTCGCGGTCGGGTCGAGCAGCTCGAGCCGGTCGGCGGGTCGCAGTCGGTCAAGGCGAGCGTTCCGCTCTCCGAGATGTTCGGCTATGCGACCGACCTGCGCTCGATGAGCCAGGGCCGCGCGACGTTCACGATGCAGTTCGACCGCTACGAAGAAGTGCCAATGTCGATCGCCGAGGCGATCGTCGGCGGCGAGAAGACGTAAACCCAGGACGACGAGCTCGGAGGATTCCAGCAGATGGCAAAGCAGAAGTTCGAGCGCACCAAGCCGCACGTCAACGTCGGCACGATCGGCCATATCGACCACGGCAAGACGACGCTCACAGCCGCGATCACGAAGGTTCTCGCCGAGTCGGGCACCAACACCGAGGCGACCTCCTTCGACGCGATCGACAAGGCGCCGGAAGAGCGTCAGCGCGGGATCACCATCAACACCGCGCACGTCGAGTACGAGACGGAGAACCGTCACTACGCCCACGTCGACTGCCCGGGCCACGCCGACTACATCAAGAACATGATCACGGGCGCCGCCCAGATGGACGGCGCGATCCTGGTCGTATCCGCGGCCGACGGCCCCATGCCGCAGACACGCGAGCACATCCTGCTCGCGCGCCAGGTCGAGGTGCCCTCCATCGTGGTCGCACTCAACAAGGCTGACATGGTCGACGACCCGGAGCTGATCGAGCTCGTCGAGATGGAGGTTCGCGAGCTCCTCTCGAAGTACGAGTTCCCCGGCGACGACATCCCGATCATCCAGGTCTCGGCGCTGAAGGCGCTCGAGGGCGATGCGGAGTGGACGCCGAAGATCCTCGAGCTCATGGCCGCGGTCGACTCGTACATTCCTGAGCCCGTTCGCGACGTCGACAAGCCGTTCCTCATGCCGATCGAGGACGTCTTCACGATCACGGGGCGCGGTACGGTTGTCACGGGCCGGATCGAGCAAGGCCAGCTCAAGGTCGGCGAGGAGGTCGAGATCGTCGGCATCCACCCACAGACCGAGAAGACGGTGGTCACCGGCCTCGAGATGTTCCTGAAGACGCTCGACTACGCGCAGGCAGGGGACAACGCGGGCGCACTGCTCCGCGGCGTCAAGCGCGAGGAGGTCGAGCGTGGCCAGGTGCTCGCGAAGCCCGGCTCGATCACGCCGCACACGCAGTTCAAGGCCGAGGTCTACGTCCTCTCGAAGGACGAGGGCGGCCGCCACACGCCGTTCTTCAACGGCTACCGGCCGCAGTTCTACTTCCGCACGACGGACGTCACGGGCTCGATCAAGCTGCCCGAGGGCCAGGAGATGGTCATGCCTGGCGACAACACGAACATGGAGATCGATATGCACCAGCCGATTGCCATGGACCAGGGCCTCCGCTTCGCGATCCGCGAGGGCGGGCGCACGGTTGGTGCCGGCGTCGTTACGGAGATCATCGCGTAGGGGCGAGGCAACTCGCCCCTACCTCATTCATATGGCGCAACAGAAGATCCGCATCCGTCTGAAGGGCTACGACCACCAGCAGGTGGACCGCTCGGCGTCCCAGATCGTGGAGACGGCGCAGCGCACCGGCGCGACCATCACCGGTCCCGTCCCGCTGCCGACCGAGAAGAACGTCTACTGCGTGATCCGCAGCCCCTTCAAGGACAAGGACTCGCGTGAGCACTTCGAGGTGCGCACGCACAAGCGCCTCATCGACATCCACAGCCCCACGCCGAAGACGGTCGACTCGCTCATGCGGCTCGACCTCCCGGCCGGGGTGGACATCGAGATCAAGCTCTGAGATGAAGGGCATTCTCGGCAAGAAGCTCGGCATGAGCCAGGTCTTCGACCCCGACACGGGCGTAATGACGGCCGTGACCGTGATCGCGGCCGGGCCGTGCCCCGTCGTCCAGGTTCGCTCGCAGGACGTGGACGGCTACGACGCCGTGCAGCTCGCGTTCGACGAGGTCGCGGAGCGCAAGCTCTCGAAAGGCGAGCTCGGCCACCTGCGGAAGGCCGGAGCGGCGCCGCACCGTCACCTGGTCGAGCTGCGCGGGGAGAGCGGGCTCACAGTCGGCGAGACCGTCACGGTCGAGTCGTTCGAGCCGGGGGAGCCGATCAAGGTCTCCGGGGTCACGATCGGAAAGGGCTTCCAGGGGACGATCAAGCGCCACAACTTCAGCCGCGGCCCGGTCTCCCACGGTTCGCACAACGTCCGCAAGCCGGGCTCGATCGGCGCTTCCGCGTATCCGTCGCGCGTGTTCAAGGGCCGGAGGATGCCGGGCCGGATGGGCGGCACGCGTGTCACCCAGCCCGGGCTCGTCGTCCACGAGGTGGATACGGAGCGGAACCTCCTGCTCGTCCGCGGCTCCGTGCCGGGGGCGAAGGGCGGGCTCGTGGAGATCCGGAGCGCGTG
This sequence comes from uncultured Gaiellaceae bacterium, assembly GCA_963763465.1. Classification (GTDB taxonomy): domain Bacteria; phylum Actinomycetota; class Thermoleophilia; order Gaiellales; family Gaiellaceae; genus GMQP-bins7. Next base: position 16,479 of record CAVXOS010000014.1, read on the forward strand.
ATGGCGGCCCCGAAGGCACCCGTGATCGGCGGCGCGAAGGCGCAGGACGTCTCCCTCGAGGAGGCCGTCTTCGCGGTGGAGCTGAAGCCGCATCTCGTCCACGAGACGGTGCGCGCGGAGATGAACGCCGCTCGCGCGGGGACGCGCGGCTCGAAGAGCCGCGGGCTCGTCGCGGGCGGGCGCTCGAAGCCGTGGCGCCAGAAGGGCACGGGGCGTGCGCGCGCCGGTACGACGCGCGCGCCGCACTGGACGGGCGGTGGCGTCGCCTTCGCCCCCGGCATGCGCAGCTTCGAGGTGAAGGTCAACCGCAAGGCGCGACGCAACGCGCTGAGGGGCGTTCTCTCCCACCACGCCGCGAACGGCACTCTCGCGATCCTCGACGGATCGGGCTTCGAGGCGCCGTCGACGCGCAAGGCCGCGGAGCTCCTCGCGGGCTGGGGCGAGCGGCCGACGCTCGTCGTGCTGGCGGAGGACGAGGAGCTGCTCGTGAAGTCCTTCCGCAACCTCGAGAAGGTGCTGGTGACCGTTCCCGCCGAGCTCGAGGTCGCATCGCTCGTGTGGGCGCGCTCGGTGCTCGTGAGCGAGGCGGCGCTGCCGCTCGTCCTCGGGCGAGCCGGTGCGACGACCGAGGACGAGGAGGCATCCGAATGAGCCTGCATCCAAATCAAGTCCTCCTCGCGCCGGTGGTCTCGGAGAAGAGCTACTCGCTCATCACCGCCCGCAAGTACACGTTCAAGGTGCACGAGGACGCGCACAAGACACAGATCCGGCAGGCCGTCGAGGAGCTCTTCGAGGTCAAGGTCGCGAGCGTGAACATCATCAAGGTGCAGTCCAAGCCCAAGCGCCGCGGATTCATAACGGGTCGGCGGCCGGGCTGGAAGAAAGCCATCGTGGAGCTTCGGGACGGCTACGAGATCGAGATCTTCGAGGGGGCGGCCGTCTGATGGCGCTGAAGAAGTACAAGCCGACGAGCCCAGGGCGCCGCTTCATGGCGACCTCGGGCTTCGAGGAGATCACCAAGTCCGAGCCGGAGCGCTCGCTGCTCGAGCCGCTGACGAAGAAGGGCGGGCGCAACAACCGCGGCCGCATCACCACGCGCCACCAGGGCGGTGGCCACAAGCGCCGCTTCCGCACGATCGACTTCAAGCGCACGAAGGACGGCGTCCCGGCGAGAGTGGCTGCGATCGAGTACGACCCCAACAGGTCGGCGCGCATCGCGCTGCTCCACTACGCCGACGGCGCCAAGGCATACATCCTGTCTCCCGCCCGGCTCCGTGTCGGCTCGACGGTCGCGTCCGGGCCGGAGGCGGACATCAAGCCGGGCAACGCGCTCCCGCTCGCGAACATCCCGACGGGAACGCTCGTCCACTGCGTCGAGCTGAGGCCGGGCCAGGGCGCCCGCATGGCGCGCTCCGCCGGCTCCGCTATCCAGCTCGTCGCGAAGGACGGCCCGCACGCGGTCCTCAGGCTGCCCTCCGGTGAGCTCCGCCGCGTCCTGCTCACCTGCCGCGCGACGGTCGGCCAGGTCGGCAACTCGGATCATTCGAATCAAGCGAGCGGAAAGGCGGGCAGGAGCCGGTGGCTCGGAAAGCGCCCGACCGTTCGTGGCTCCGCGATGAACCCGGTCGACCACCCGCACGGCGGCGGCGAGGGCAAGTCGAAGGGCGGACGCCACCCGGTCACGCCGTGGGGTGTTCCCACACTCGGTAAGCGCACCCGCCGCAAGCACAAGGAATCCAACAAGCTGATCGTCCGCGGCCGGCGCCGCGGGAAGGAGAAGAGGCGCTAGTGAGCAGATCGTCCAAGAAGGGGCCTTTCGTCGAAGACCGGCTCATGGGCCGCATCGAGTCGATGAACGCGAGCGGCGACAAGCGCATGATTCGCACCTGGTCGCGCGCGTCCACGATCTTCCCCGAGATGGTCGGGCACACGATCGCGGTCCACGACGGGCGCAAGCATGTGCCCGTCTTCGTGACGGAGCAGATGGTCGGCCACAAGCTGGGCGAGTTCGCGCCCACCCGGACGTTTCGCGGTCACGCCGGTGACCGCTCTACCCAGGTGAAGAAGCGCTGATGGCAGCTGCCGCTCAGGACGACCGGATACGCGCCCAGGCGCAGGCGAAGTGGGTGCGCACGTCCGCCCGCAAGGCGCGGCTCGTGCTCGAGCACATTCGTGGCCGCAGCGTGCCCGAGGCGCGGACGATCCTCGCGTTCACGACCCGCGCCGCTGCGACGGACGTCGAGAAGGTCCTGCGGTCGGCGGTGGCGAACGCCGAGGCGAACCACGGCCTCGACGGCGACGACCTCGTGGTCGAAGCGGCCTTCGCCGACGAGGGGCCGACGCTCAAGCGCTGGAAGCCGCGCGCCCGCGGCCGCGTCAATCGCATCCGCAAGCGCATGTGCCACGTGACGATCGTGCTCGTCGAGAAGCCGGAGCAGGAGACCCCGAGGCGCCGCCGCGCAGCAGCGCGTACCGAGACGTCGGCCCCGGCAGCCGAGGCGACGCCGAAGGCCAAGACCCGACGACGCAAGAAGGAGGCGGTTGCCTGATGGGCCAGAAAGTGCATCCCGGCGGCTTCCGCGTCGGCGTCATCCACGACTGGAAGTCGAACTGGTGGACGGGCAAGCCCGAGTTCGCCGCGTACCTTCTCGAGGACGTCCGCATCCGCGAGCACATCCTCGGGAAGCTGTCTCACGCGGGTCTCTCGGACATCCTCATCCGCAAGGACAAGCAGCGGATCACGGTGGACATCTACACCGCGCGCCCCGGCATCGTCATCGGCAAGTCCGGTGTCGAGGTCGATGCGCTGCGCAAAGAGCTGCACGCGATCACCAAGAAGAACGTCCACATCAACATCAACGAGATCAAGCGTCCCGAGCTCGATGCGAAGCTCGTCGCCCAGTCGATCGCGGAGCAGCTCGAGAATCGCGTGAGCTTCCGCCGGGCCATGAAGCGCTCGCTCGCCTCCGCGATGCGCTCCGGTGCTCAGGGCATCAAGATCACCGCGGGTGGCCGGCTCGGCGGCGGTGAGATGAGCCGGCGCGAGATGTACTCCGAGGGACGGGTGCCGCTGCACACGATCCGGGCGGACATCGACTACGGCCAGGCCGAGGCGAAGACGACCTTCGGAATCATCGGGGTGAAGGTCTGGGTCAACAAGGGCGAGATCATGCCCGAGGGCTACGACGCGCCTGCCGCGCGCGACACGCGCCTCGGCGACCAGGACCAGGCTCGCCGGCGACGCGGCGCCTCCGCAGAGGGTCTCGGCGCATCGCGCGAGAGCGGGCGTCGAGGGCAGGATCGCGAAGGGCTCGGCATCGTGCCGCGCAAGCGGCGCCCGCAGCGCCCGGGTGGCGGACGGCCGGGGCAGAGGCCGCGCCGGGACCTCCCGCAAGGCCCACCGGCCGCAGAGGCAGCACCGCCTGTCGAGCCCGAGGTTCAGGAGGCTCCCGTGCAGGAGGCTCCCGTGCAGGAGGCTCCCGCGCCCGAGGCGACGCCGGAGGAGGGCACGAGCTGATGCTGATGCCGCGCAAGACGAAGTTCCGCCGGCACCATCGTGGTCACCGCCGCGGCATGTCCACGGGCCAGACGACGGTGCAGTTCGGCGAGTTCGGCCTGAAAGCGCTCGAGGCCGGATGGGTGACCAACCGGCAGATCGAGGCTGCTCGTATCGCGGCGACGAGGAAGATCCGCCGAAGCGGGAAGGTGTGGATCAACCTCTTCCCGGACAAGCCGTTCACGAAGAAGCCGGCCGAGACGCGCATGGGCTCGGGCAAGGGCTCGCCCGAGGGCTGGGTCGCCGTCGTGAAGCCCGGCCGCGTGATGTTCGAGCTCGCCGGCGTCGACGAGCCGCTCGCCAAGGAGGCGCTCCGGCTCGCGGGCCAGAAGCTGCCGCTGAAGACAAAGTTCGTGCGCAGGGAGGCCGATCTCTTTGAGAGCTAGAGAGTTGCGAGCCCTCACCGACGACGAGCTCGGCCGCAAGATGGCCGAGACACGCCAGGAGCTCTTCAACCTGCACTTCCAGACGGCGACCGGCGTGCTCGAGAACAGCGCACGCCTCCGCCACGCAAAGCGCGAGATCGCGCGCATCCTGACCGTCCAGAACGAGCGTGACCGAGGAAAGTAGCGATATGGCTGACGAGACCGAGAACACCGAGAACGAAGAGACAACCGACGAGGCTCAGGCCGAGGACGTGGTCGAGGAGACAACGCCCGACGTCGAGGAGCCGGCTGCCGAGGCCGGGCCCGTTACCCAGGCCGAGCCCGTTACCGAGGCAGAGGCCGACCCCGAGCCCGGGGAGCCCACCCCTGCAGAGGAAGCGCCGGCCGACGAGCCGGAGCCGATGGCTGCCGAGGCGGAGGGCGAGCCTGCCGCCGAAGCGGACGAGGCGCCCGCCGACGAGCCTGCAGAGGCAGAGGCCGAGGAGGCACCGCCGGCCGAGGTTGCGGCCGCCGTGTCCGGCCCGAAGCCGAAGAAGAAGCGGCCTCCCCGTTCCGAGCGACCCAAGAAGACCCGACCGAAGCGCGTTCCAGCCGCCGAGCGCAAGCCGATCACACGGCTGCCGAAGCCCGAGCACGAGCGGGGCCGGCGCCAGGAGCGCCAGGGAACGGTCGTCTCCGCGGCCTCGGACAAGACCATCGTCGTCCGCGTGGACACCGTGAAGGTGCACCCGCGCTACAAGAAAGTCATCAAGCGCTCGACGAGGCTGCACGCACACGACGAGGAGAACCAGGCGAAGCTCGGCGACGTCGTCCGAATCATTGAGACGCGACCGCTCTCCCGCATGAAGCGCTGGCGCCTGCAAGAGGTCGTGGAGGCTGCGAAGTGATCCAGCAGGAATCGCGTCTTCGGGTGGCGGACAACACGGGAGCCCGTGAGATCCTGTGCATCCGCGTGCTCGGCGGCTCGCACCGACGCTATGCGCGGGTGGGCGACGTGATCATTGCTACGGTGAAGACGGCCACGCCCCAGGGCGCGGTCAAGAAGGGCGAGGTCGTCCGCGCGGTCGTCGTTCGGACGAAGAAGCCCTACAGCCGGGACGACGGCACGCTCATCGGTTTCGACGAGAACGCCGCCGTCCTCATCGACCCACAGTCCAATCCGCGCGGGACGCGCATCTTCGGCCCGGTCGCGCGCGAGCTTCGCGAGAAGAACTTCATGAAGATCGTCTCTCTCGCGCCGGAGGTTCTGTAGCGAATGGCCACGAAGATGAAGGTGAAGAAGGGCGACATGGTGCAGATGATCACCGGCAAGGACCGCGGGAAGCGGGGCCGGGTGGTCGAAGCGCGCCCGTCGGAGCGCCGTGTCATCGTCGAGAACCTCAACGTCGCGAAACGGCACACGAAGCCGCGCCCGATCCGCGACTCCTCTCGCATGGGCGGCACGCAGGTCGTCCCCGGCGGGATCCTCGACAAGCCGGCCCTCGTGCCGGTGTCGAACGTCATGGTCGTCTGCCCGGTGTGCGGGAACCCGACGCGCGTGGGCCTGGCCGAGAAGGAAGTGAAGGGCGAGACCGTGCACGTCCGCGTCTGCAAGCGCGACGGCTGCGGCCAGGAGATCGATCGCTGATGACGAGCGCGCCGACCGCAGAGACCTACGTGCCGCGCCTGAAGGAGCGCTACGAGAGCGAGATCCGCCCGCAGCTGAAGGCCGATCTCGGCGCCTCTACGCTGATGGACGTCCCACGCGTGACGAAGGTCACGCTGAACATGGGCGTCGGCGAGGCGAAGACCGACGCGAAGGCGCTCGATGCCGCGATCGACGAGCTCACGATCATCGCCGGCCAGCGCGCGCAGGTGCGCCGTGCGACCAAGTCCATCGCGAGCTTCAAGCTCCGCGAGGGGATGCCGGTCGGCGCACGAGTCACGCTCCGCGGCGCCCGGATGTACGAGTTCCTGGACCGGCTCGCGTCGATCGCGCTCCCGCGCATCCGCGACTTTCGCGGGCTCGATCCCGGGTCGTTCGACGGTCGCGGCAACTACTCGATCGGCATTCGGGAGCAGATCATCTTTCCGGAGATCGACTACGACCAGGTTCCGGCGATCCGCGGCCTCGACGTCGCGATCACAACGTCGGCCAGGACGGACGAGGGCGGGCGCGCACTGCTCGGCGCGCTCGGACTGCCGTTCGCCGCCTCGAGAAGGGAACAGTAAGTGGCCAAGAAGTCTCTCGTCGTCAAGCAGAAGCGCAAGGCCAAGTACGAGGTGCGGGCCTACACGCGCTGCAATCGGTGCGGCCGTCCGCGCGCCGTCTATCGCAAGTTCGGCGTCTGCCGGATCTGCCTGCGCGAGCTCGCGCACCAGGGCGCCGTGCCGGGCATGACGAAGTCGAGCTGGTAGGAGGAACGACGTGCTCACCGATCCGATCGCGGACATGCTGACCAGGATTCGCAACGCCAACCGGGCGCTGCACGACTCGGCCTCGATGCCGACCTCCAAGATGAAGGAGGAGATCGCGCGCATCCTTCGCGACGAGGGCTACATCAAGGACTTCCGCGTCGTCGAGGCGAACGACGAGAAGGGGCAGCCCCTCCCGTACCGCATGCTCGTCGTCGAGCTCAAGTTCGCGCGCGACCGCCGGCGCGTCATCACGAACGTCAAGCGCGTCTCCAAGCCCGGTCGCCGCGTGTATGCCAGGAAGGATCGCCTGCCGCGCGTCCTCGGCGGTCTCGGGACCGCGATCATGTCCACCTCCGTCGGAGTCATCACGAACCGCCAGGCCGCCGAGCGCGGCGTGGGCGGCGAAGTGATCGCCTTCGTCTGGTAGCGATGTCGCGAATCGGCCGCAAACCCATCGATCTTCCCGCCGGCGTCATGGTGGCGATCTCCCCCGGGCGCGTTCAGGTGAACGGCCCGCTCGGCGAGCTCTCCCAGAACGTGCCCGCGCGCATGCAGGTCGAGAAGTCGGAGACGGAGATCGTCGTGACGCGCCCGACCGATCGTGGCCAGGATCGCGCGCTCCACGGGCTGACGCGGACGTTGATCGCGAACATGGTCGAGGGCGTGACGCAGGGATTCGAGAAGCACCTCGAGATCCAGGGCGTCGGCTACCGCGCGCAGCTCAAGGGGACCGATCTCGAGCTCGCGGTCGGTTATTCGCATCCCGTTCTCGTCAAGCCGCGCAAGGGGATCAGCTTCGACGTGCCCGCGCCGACACAGGTCGTCGTGAAGGGCATCGACAAGCAGATGGTGGGGCAGACGGCCGCCGAGGTGCGGAAGGTGCGCCCGCCGGAGCCGTACAAGGGCAAGGGCATTCGCTATCGCGACGAGCAGGTTCGCAGGAAGGTCGGAAAGCGCGCATGACGGTTCTCACGAAGCGCCAGGCGCGCCTGCGCCGCCACCGCCGCGTGCGCGGAAAGGTCGCCGGCACGGCCGACAGGCCGCGCCTCGCCGTCTTCCGCTCGAACCGCGGGATCAGCGCCCAGCTGATCGACGACGAGTCGGGTCGCACGCTCGCGTCCGCGAACTGGAAGGGCATCGACTCCTCCGGCTCGAAGTCCGAGCAGGCGAGCGCCGTCGGCAAGGCGCTCGCGGAGTCGGCGAAGAAGGCGGGCATCGAGGCTTGCGTGTTCGATCGCGCCGGCTACCTGTACCACGGACGCGTGAAGGCTCTCGCAGAGGGCGCGCGCGAAGGAGGGCTCCAGTTTTGAGCATGTCCGAAACGAGCGAGTCCCGCGAGCTCAAGGAGCGGGTCATCGAGATCAATCGCGTCGCCAAGGTCGTGAAGGGCGGCAGGCGGTTCTCGTTCACCGCGCTCGTCGTCATCGGTGACGAGGTCGACCGTGTCGGCCTCGGCTACGGGAAGGCGCGAGAGGTGCCGCTGGCGATCTCGAAGGCGGTCGAGGATGCGCGCAAGAACCTCTTCACCGTGCCCAAGCACGGGCAGACCATCACGCACGAGATCGTCGGGCGCTTCGACGCCGCACGCGTCGTCCTGCGCCCGGCCAGCGAGGGAACGGGCGTCATCGCCGGCGGCGGGACGCGCGCGGTGCTCGAGCTCGCCGGGATCCGGGACGTCCTCTCGAAGAGCCTCGGCACGACGACCCCGATCAACATGACGCGCGCGACCGTCGACGGCCTCAAGCGCCTCGTTCGCCCCGAGGACGTCGCTGCCCTGCGAGGCAAGACGATCCGCGAGGTGCTTCCGTTCAAGGTGGCAGCCGACAAGCCCGAGGAAGACGCCTCCACGTCGGCGGCAGCCGTCGCCGAGCCGGAGGCTGCGCCACAGCCGGAGGAGACGACCGAGTGAGCGCGCTCAAGATCACGCAGGTGCGCAGCGGGATCGGCCAGTCCGATCGCCACCTCGGCACGCTGCGCGCGCTCGGCCTCGGCAAGATCGGCCGCAGCGCGGAGCACAAGGATGGCCCGGAGCTGCAGGGCCAGCTGCGCCAGGTCCGCCATCTCGTGACCATCGAGCAGACATCGGCAACAACATGAGCGACGAGCTGAATCTCTCCAACCTGAGGCCCGCGCAGGCGCGCAAGGACCGAAAGCGGGTCGGCCGCGGCCCGGGCTCGGGGAAGGGGCGCTACTCGGGCCGCGGGATCAAGGGCCAGAAGTCGCGGTCCGGCTCGCACAAGATGCCGGCCGGGTTCGAGGGCGGCCAGATGCCGATCGACATGCGCGTCGGCAAGCTCCGCGGGAACACGTCCGCGGACGCGATGCCGATCGGGCCCTTCCGCACGTACTCGCAACCCGTCAACGTCGGCTCGCTGGACGAGCGCTTCGACGCCGGGGCGGAGGTGACGCTCGACGCTCTCAAGGCCGCGGGGCTCATCTCCAAACTCTCCGTTGACGTCAAGATCCTCGGCGAGGGTGCGCTGACGAAGAAGCTCACCGTGACCGCGCACTCGTTCTCGCGCTCGGCGGTGGAGAAGATCGAGGCTGCCGGCGGCACGGTGACGAGGCTGCGCGAGCCGGTCGAGCGCAAGAAGAAGAAGCACAAGGCTGCGGCGCCTGTCAGCGAGGAGCCCGAGACGGAAACGGCCGAGGAGGCGGAGCCGGACGCCGCGGTCGAGCCCGAGACGGTCGAGGAAGAGACCGAGTAACGGTGCGCATGATGGAGACCACGTACATCGCGGCCGCGCAGCGGACGCCTTCAGGGATTTTCGCGCGACCGGGATTCACGCTCGTGAATCCCGGTCTTGCGCCCAGCTCGACGGTCGAGGAAGAGACCGAGTAACGGTGCGCATGATGGAGACCACGTACATCGCGGCCGCGCAGCGGACGCCTTCAGGGATTTTCGCGCGACCGGGATTCACGCTCGTGAATCCCGGTCTTGCGCCCAGCTGAAATGTTCTCATGGCTCGCGAACGCCTGGCGGGTTCCGGAGCTCCGCAAGCGTGTGCTCTTCACGGCTGCGATGCTCGCCGCCTACCGGCTCGGGTCGTGGATCCCTGCCCCTGGCGTCGACTCGCAGACGATCGAGGACTACTTCTCGAGCCGTGGCGGCACGGTCCTCGGCCTCCTCAACCTCTTCTCGGGAGGCGCGCTCTCGCAGTTCTCCCTCTTCGCGCTCGGGATCATGCCGTACGTCACGGCGTCGATCATCCTGCAGCTGATGACCGTGGTGATCCCACGGCTCGGTGAGTTGCAGCGCGAGGGCGAGGCAGGCTACGCCAAGATCACGCAGTACACGCGCTACCTCACGGTCATCCTCGCCGCCGCGCAGGCGACCGGCTACGCCTTTCTCTTCCGCAGCCAGGGCGCGCTGAACGCCGGCTCGGGTGAGATGGTGCTCATCATCGTCTCCCTCACCGCCGGCACCGTGCTGCTCATGTGGATCGGCGAGCTGATCACGAAGCGCGGCATCGGCAACGGCATCTCGATCCTGATCTTCGCGTCCATCCTCGTGGCTGCGCCGCTCGGGATCGTCGCGTGGTGGAACGGCGGCCCGATGGAGAAGCTCTTCTTCCCGCTGATCGCGGTAGGCATCTGCGCCTCGGTCGTCTTCGTTCAGGAGGGCCAGCGCCGCATTCCGGTGCAGTACGCCAAGCGAATGGTCGGCCGGAAGATGACCGCCGGCGGCTCGACGTATCTCCCGCTGCGCGTGAACATGGCAGGCGTCATTCCGATCATCTTCGCGGCCGCGATCCTCGCGTTCCCGCCGACGATGGCGCAGTACTTCCCCGCGACCCGCGACTTCGTGAACACGAACTTCCAGCCCGGCAACTGGCTCTACCTCATCATCGAAGGCGGGCTCATAGTGATCTTCACGTACTTCTACACCGCGGTCCAGTTCAACCCGGTGGACCAGGCCGACAACCTGCGGAAGTACGGCGGCTACATCCCGGGCATCCGACCCGGCCCACCGACCGCGCAGTACCTCGACCGGGTGCTGTCACGGCTCACGCTTCCGGGAGCCCTCTTCCTCGCCGCGGTCGCAGTGCTCCCGAGCCTGTTCATCCGCTACGCCGGGTTCTCGCAGGCGAACTCCCGCGCCCTCGGAGGAACCTCGGTGCTGATCGTGGTCGGCGTCGCGCTCGACACCATGCGGCAGATGGAGTCGCAGATGATGATGCGCTCGTACGAGGGCTTCCTCAAGTAGAGGCGAGGCTTGCCTCGCCCTCGACCCGCATCCCCATGAGAATCCTGATCCTCGGCCCCCAGGGCTCCGGCAAGGGCACTCAGGCCAAGCGAATCGCCGCGGCGTACGGCGTCCCTCACGTCGCGACCGGCGACATCTTTCGCGCCGCCGTCTCGGACGGCTCCGCGCTCGGCGTGCAGGTGGCCCCGATCCTCGCGACGGGCGGCCTCGTGCCGGACGATCTCACCATCGAGCTCATCCGCGAGCGCCTCGCCGAGGAGGACGGGTTCGTGCTGGACGGGTTCCCGCGCACCATGACGCAGGCCGAGGCGCTCGACACGATGCTCGAGGAGATCGGCAAGCCGCTCGATGCCGTGCTCCTGCTGCAGGTCTCCGACGAGGTCGCGACGGCTCGGCTCGAGGCACGCGCTCGCGAAGAGGGCCGCGTGGACGACTCGCCCGAGGGAATCCGCAACCGGCTGCGCCTGTACCACGAGCTCACCGAGCTGGTCGTCGATCGGTACCAGCAGGCAGGCATCGAGGTGATCGTGGACGGCGAGCGGTCGATGGACGACGTGTTCGCCGCGATCCAGGATGCGCTCGAGGGAGTGGCCGCGAGGTGATCATCCGCAAGAGCGAGCGCGAGATCGAGAAGATCGCTGCCGCGGGCGCGCTCGTCGCCGAGACGATCGCCCACGTCGGCTCGCTGCTGCGTCCCGGCGTCACGACCGACGAGCTCGACACGGCGGCGGGCGATTTCATCCGCGAGCGCGGCGGCATACCGACGTCCGAGGGCTACAAGGGCTATCCGAAGGCGATCTGCATCTCACCCAACGACGTCGTCGTTCACGGCATCCCCGACGAGTTCGTCGTCGGCGACGGCGACCTGGTGACGATCGACGTCGGCGTCACGCTCGACGGCTACATCGCCGACAGCGCGTACACGTTCGCCGTGGGGGCCATCGACGCGGAGGATCAGCGCCTGCTCGACGTCGCGCAGGACGCGCTCGCCACGGGAATCGCGGACGCGGTCGTCGGAAACAGGGTGGGCGACATCTCGCACGCGATCCAGGAGCTCGTCGAGGGAGCCGGGTTCTCCGTGATCCGCAGCCTCGTCGGACACGGCGTCGGCCGGCACTACCACGAGGATCCCCACATCCCGAACTTCGGCGAGCCGGGCCGCGGCCCGCGCCTGTCCGAGGGAATGACGATCGCGATCGAGCCGATGATCACCGCCGGCTCGGACATGGTGCTGATGATGGAGGACGGCTGGACGATCCGGACGGCGGACGGCTCGATGTCTGCCCACTTCGAGCACACCGTCGCGATCACGCCAGACGGTCCGCGCATCCTCACGCCCCGGGTCGGAGTGCCCGGCGGAGCGCGGGTTTAGCGCGAGGGTGTCTGCTACGATGTCCCGCCGCGGTGCGGGCGTTCCGTTGCGCCGCGGAAACGGAGTCGAAGCCGGACTGAAGTCTGGCACAGACGCTGTTCCAATTCCAACCGAAAGGTCTATCCGCGCGCGAAGTGGCTGTCAAGGAAGAGAAGATCGAGATCGAAGGCGAGGTCGTCGAAGCGCTCCCCTCAACGATGTTCCGGGTGCAGCTCGACAATGGTCAGAGTGTCCTCGCTCGTATCTCCGGGAAGATGCGCAAGCACTACATCCGCATCCTTCCGGGCGACCGTGTCACGGTCGAGCTCTCTCCCTACGACCTCACTCGCGGCCGGATCACCTTTCGGATGAAGTAAGGAATCAGATGAAAGTACGCCCGTCCGTGAAGCCCATGTGCGAGCGCTGCCGCGTGATCAAGCGGCACGGTCGCACGATCGTCATCTGCTCCAACCCTCGGCACAAGCAAAGGCAGGGCTAGCTCTCACATGGCACGTATCGCCGGCGTCAATCTTCCGACCCAGAAGCGGCTCGAGATCGGGCTGACCTACATCTACGGCATCGGGCGGTCGACGTCGCAGCAGATCATCAAGGCGCTCGAGCTCGATCCCGACCAGAAGGTCCGTGACCTCACCGACGAAGAGGTGACGAAGCTCCGCAACCACATCGACTCCGACGTCGAGGTCGAAGGCGATCTCCGCCGGGAACGTGGGCAGGCGATCAAGCGGCTGCAAGAGATCGGGGCGTACCGCGGGATCCGCCACCGCCGCGGGCTTCCGGTGCGCGGCCAGCGCACGAAGACGAACGGCCGTACCCGCAAGGGCCCGAAGAAGACCGTCGGTCGCGGCAAGAAGGCGAAGTAACGCATGGCGCCTCCCCGCAAATCCGCGGCCCGCGGCCGCACGCGCCGCAAGGTCCGTAAGAACATCGCCATCGGCCAGGCGCACATCAAGACGTCGTTCAACAACACGATCGTCACGCTGACCGACGGCGAGGGCAACGTCATCGTCTGGGAGTCCGCCGGCTCGGCCGGCTTCAAGGGCTCGCGCAAGTCGACGCCGTTCGCCGCGCAGGTCACGGCCGACAACGCCGCGCGCAAGGGCATGGAGCACGGCCTGCAGAAGGTCGAGGTCTTCGTGAAGGGGCCCGGGTCGGGACGCGAGACGGCGATCCGCTCGCTCCAGGCGGCTGGCCTCGAGATCCTCGGTGTGAAGGACGTGACGCCGCAGGCACACAACGGCGTGCGGCAGCGCAAGCGGAGACGGGTCTAGTGGCACGCGATCTCGGCCCCAAGTGCCGTATGTGTCGCCGCGAGGGCATCAAGCTCTTCCTGAAGGGCGAGCGCTGCCTCACCGAGAAGTGCGCGGTCGAGAGGCGCAGCTATCCGCCGGGCGAGCACGGCCGCGGGCGCATCAAGCAGAGCCAGTACCTGCTCCAGCTGCGGGAGAAGCAGAAGGCGCGCCGCTATTACGGCCTGCTGGAGAAGCAGTTCCGCTCCACGTACGAGAAGGCGACGCGCGGCCTGGGCGCGCCGGGCGAGAACCTCCTGCGAATGCTCGAGACGCGCCTCGACAACGTCGTGTACCGGCTCGGCTTCGCTGGCTCGCGCGCACAGGCCCGCCAGCTGGTGCGTCACGGCCACTTCCAGGTGAACGGCCGCAGGGTCAACATCCCGAGCTACGCCGTTCGGCCCAACGACGTCGTCTCGCTCAAGCAGGGAAGCCCGGTCGAGCAGCTCGTGCGCGACGCAACCGACCTCACCGCCTCCGTGGCGCCGTGGCTCCAGGCCGATCACGACGGCCTCACCGGCACCGTGCTCAAGTGGCCGGAGCGTGACGAGATCGACGCGCCCGTGCAGGAATCGCTCATCGTCGAGCTCTATTCGAAGTAACGCTGTCCGGTTCGGGCGAGGCAAGCCTCGCCCCGACTACGAAAGGATCACCTTGGCCACACGAACCAGCCTGATGGACTTCCAGGTCCCGAAGATCGTCCACGAGGACACCGACGGCCACCGCGGCGTCTTCGCGATCGAGCCGCTCGACCGGGGATTCGGTCACACCTTCGGGAACTCCCTTCGTCGCGTGCTGCTCTCCTCGCTCGAGGGCGCAGCAGTGACGGCCGTGAAGATCGAGGGCGTCGCCCACGAGTTCACGACGCTCCCGGGCGTCCGCGAGGACGTCACCGACATCATCCTCAACCTCAAGAATCTCATCGTCCTCCTGCACGGCGCGTCGCCCGAGATCGAGGTGTACATCGCCAAGAAGGGGGCCGGCGTCGTCACCGCGGCCGACATCGAGGCGCCGGCCGATCTCGAGATCCTGAACCCGGAGCTCGAGATCGCGCACGTCTCGGACAAGGGCAAGCTCGAGATGACGCTCACGATCGGCCGCGGCCGCGGCTACGTCCCGGCCGAGCTGAACCGCGGGCCGGAGACGACGATCGGCGTCATCCCGATCGATTCGATCTTCTCGCCCGTGCGCCGCGTGTCGTACGAGGTCGAGGCTGCCCGCGTCGGGCAGCGCACGGACTACGACAAGCTCGTGCTCGACGTCACGACGGACGGCTCGCTCGACCCGCGCGATGCGATCAAGCAAGCGGCGGACATCCTCATCAGCCAGCTCGCGATCTTCACCGACCTCGACGCGATCGAGGGCTTCGGCGAGGCTGCTCAGGAGACCGTCGCCGAGGCGCCCGTTATGCACGGGATGGAGAACTTCCCGATCGAGGAGCTCGAGCTCGGCGTCCGCTCCTACAACTGCTTGAAGCGCGTCGGCATCGAGACGATCGGCGACCTCACGTCGAAGTCCGAGAACGAGCTGGTTGCGATCCCGAACTTCGGTCGCAAGTCGATCGAGGAGGTTCGCTCGGCACTCGGGGCGCACGGGCTGACGCTCAAGGGCGAGGAGATCGTCTAGCGCCATGCGTCACGCGCGATCCGGCAAGAAGCTCGGGCGGGACTCCGCCCACCGCAAGGCGCTCTACTCGAACCTCGCAGGCGCCCTGATCGAGCACGGCCGGATCCAGACGACCGAGGCCAAGGCGAAGGCGGTCAAGCCTTTCGCCGAGAAGATGATCACGTTGGGCAAGCGCGGCGATCTGCATGCCAGGCGGCAGGCACTCGCCGCGCTTCGCTCGAACAATGTCGTCCATGCGCTCTTCGCCGAGGTCGCACCACGGTTCGCGGATCGGCCCGGTGGCTACACGCGCATCGTCCGGCTCGGCCCGCGCCAGGGTGACGCAGCCGAGATGGTGTACCTCGAGCTCGTCGACCACCAGCCCGAGGCGTCGCCGTTCGCGATCCGCCGTGCGGCGCGCGCGGACGCGGCCGAGACGCAGCCCCAGGAATAGCCGCCTCGCCGTCCGTGAGTACCCTCAACGGGTGCTCTTCGTCATCGCCCTCGTTCTCGCGATCTTCGTTCTGCCGTCGCCCTGGGGCATCGTCGCGGTTGTCGGCGCCATCGTGCTCGATCTCCTGGAGGTCGGCGTCGGTCTCTGGTGGAACAGGCGGCGCAAGGCCAGCGTCGGTGTCGAGACTCTCGTCGGCCTCGTCGGCGTCGCGGTCGCCGAGCTACGCCCAGACGGGCAGGTCAAGGTGAACGGCGAGATCTGGAGCGCCCGCTGCGACGACGGGTGCGACGCCGGTGCGGCCGTCGTGGTCCGGGCGATCGACGGACTGACGCTGGCCGTCTCTCCCGCCCGGGGGTAGCCGACGCGTGAAGCTCAAGCTCACGCTCGAGTACGACGGGACGGGCTTCCGTGGCTGGGCGCGCCAGCCGGGCCTGCGAACGGTCGAAGGGGTCGTTCGCGATGCTCTCGGGGCCACGTTTCCGCGCTGGGACGGCCTCGCGGTCGCGGGACGTACGGACGCGGGCGTCCATGCCACTGGTCAGGTCGCGAGCGTCCTCGTGGACGGCGGTCCACCCGTGGACAGCGTGGCCGACGCGTTGAACGCCGCGCTGCCCGCGGACGTCGCCGTGCTTGCGGCCGAGGAAGCGGCGGAGGGCTTTCACGCTCGATTCTCCGCGCGCTCGCGCTCGTATCGCTACCGAGTCCTCGTCGGGGGGCGCTCGGCGCTCGAGGCACGCCGGGTCCTGCCCTGGCCGCACGCCGTGGACGCGGCCGCGCTGCAGGCTGCGGTAGCCCTCGTGGTCGGCGAGCACGACTTCCGTGCCTTCACGCCGACCGAGACGCGGCACGCAGTGTTTCGCCGAAACGTGTCTGCTGCGACCTGGGAGGTGAGCACGGATCGACTCGAGCTGGCCATCACGGCGGACAGCTTCCTGCGGCACATGGTGCGTGCGCTCGTCGGGACGATGCTCGAGGCGGGGCCGTCGGCGCCTGATCGAATCGGTGAGCTGCTCGAGGGCCGTCCCCGCTCCGAGGCAGGGCTCACCGCGCCGCCGTGGGGCCTCTACCTCGAGCGCGTCTCGTACTGAGGATCGACGCGAGCCTCGCCCTTGCGCCCGGATACGATCGCCGCGTGCGCTTCCGGATCGTCCTGTTCGACCTCGACGGCACGCTGATCGACTCCGGGCCGATCATCCTCGCGTCGATGCAGCACGCGGTCACCACCGTGCTTGGTCGGGAGATACCGCCCGACGAGCTGGGGATGACCATCGGCGGCCAGGGGATCGTCGCGCAGATGCAGGCGATCGACGTCGAGCACGCCGACGCGCTGCTCGAGGCCTACAAGGAGCACAACGACGGGCTGCACGAGACTCTCGAGGCGTTCGACGAGCTGCTTGCGATCCTGCCGGGACTGAAGGCCGAGGGAAGGAGGCTCGGGATCGTCACCGCCAAGCGCCACCGGACCGTCGGCCTTGCTCTCGAGCGCTTTCCGGCGCTGGCGAGCGCTTTCGACGTCGTCGTCGCGCACGAGGACACCGAGCGACACAAGCCGGATCCCGACCCGGTGCTGCTCGCGGTCTCGAAGCTCCAAGGCTCGGCGGCGGAGGCGGTCTACGTCGGCGACTCCCCGTTCGACGTCGGCGCGGCCAAGGCCGCCGGCGTGTTCGCGGTCGCGGTGGGGTGGGGAGGCATCCACCCGGACGAGCGCCTGCTCGCGGAGAAGCCCGACGCGTTCGTGCGCACGCCCGAGGAGCTCCTCCGTGTCCTGTGAGCGGGGTCAGACCCGTGGGGTCTGACCCCGTCCGCCCAACGGACCGGGCTGCTGAGCTCCGCCGTCTGATCGAGCACCACAACTACCGCTACCACGTCCTCGACGATCCGGAGGTCGCGGACAGCGCCTACGACGCGCTCTTCGACGAGCTGCAGGCGCTGGAAGCGGAGCATCCGGAGCTCGTCACGACGGACTCTCCGACGCAGCGCGTCGGCGCGCCTCCGGCCGAGGGCTTTCGCAAGGTCGAGCACCTCTCGCCGATGGGGTCGCTCGAGAAGGTGACGACACGCGAGGCGGTCGAGAAGTGGGCGGACGATGTTCGCAAGCGCCTCGGCACGGACGAGCCGGTGGCATATGTGCTCGAGCCGAAGATCGACGGCTCGGCCGTGTCGCTCGTCTACGAGGACGGGGCGCTGGTCCGCGGCGCGACGCGCGGCGACGGGGAGCGCGGCGAGGACGTCACCGTCAACCTCCGCACGATCGAGGCGATCCCGCTCCGGATGCTCGGCCCGGCGCCGCCGGCGCGGGCCGAGGTGCGCGGGGAGATCTACTTCCCGCTGGCCGGCTTCGCGCGTTTCAACGAGGCGCAGCTCGCAGCCGACAAGAAGCCGGCGCCCAACGCCCGCAACGCGGCGGCTGGGTCGCTCAGACAGCTGAACCCCGCGGTCACGGCCGAGCGCCCCCTGTCGATCTTCGTGTACGGCATCGGTGTCCTCGAAGGCGCGGGCGCCGGGCTGGGGTCGCAGTGGGAGGCGCTCGAGTGGCTGCGCGCTCGCGGCTTCCGCACGAATCCCGACGCGCAACGCCTCGAGTCGATTGCGGAGGTCGCCGACGCGTGTGTCGAGTGGGAGTCGCGGCGCGCGGGCCTCGGCTACGAGATCGACGGGATCGTGATCAAGGTCGACTCCTTCGACCAGCAACGCAGCCTCGGCTCGCTCCATGGACGTCCGCGCTTCGCCCGCGCGTTCAAGTGGGCCCCGACCTCGGCCGTGACTCGCCTCGTGGCGATTCACGTGCGAGTGGGTCGCACCGGGGTGCTCAATCCCCTGGCCGAGCTCGAGCCGGTCCACGTCGGAGGCGTGACCGTGTCGAGCGCGACGCTGCACAACGAAGACGACATCCGCCGCAAGGACATCCGTGTCGGCGATCTCGTGATCGTCCAGCGTGCGGGTGACGTCATCCCCCAGGTGGTCGGCCCCGCCGGCGAGCACGAGGCGGGAACGAGGCCGTGGCGGATGCCGAAGCGATGCCCGCTCTGCAAGGCCGAGATCGTGCGGCCGGCGAACGAGGTCATGCACCGCTGCCCGAACCGAGCATGCCCGTCGCGGGGCCTCGAGACGCTCTACCACTGGGTCGGCTCCGCTCTCGACATCGAGAACGTCGGGGGCAGCACGATCAAGAAGCTCTGGGACGAGGGGATGGTCCGCTCGTTGCCGGATCTCTACCGGCTGACGGCCGAGCAGCTCGCGGCGCTCGAGGGGTTCGCGGAGATCTCCGCCACGCGCGCGTTCGACTCGATCCAGCGCTCGAAGGAGCAGCCGTTCTCACGAGTCCTCTTCGGCCTCAACATCCCGAAGGTCGGGTGGGTGATCGCGCGGAGCCTCGCGCTCCACTTCCGCTCGGTCGAAGCGCTCGCGGCCGCGACGCTCGAGCAACTCGAGGAGGTGGAGGGAATCGGCCCCGAGCGCGCCGAGCTGATCGCCGAGTGGTTCGCCGATCCGGAGAACCTCGCGCTGGTCGCCGAGCTGCGCGAGCTCGGCCTCCAGCTGGCCCTTGCGGAGGACGAGCGGCCGCCGGAGGGGCCGCTCACCGGTCACCAGTACGTGATCACGGGAACCCTCGAGCGCTGGACGCGCGAGGAGGCGAAGGCTGCGCTCGAGGCGCTCGGCGCCAAGGTGACGGGCTCGGTGTCGAAGAGGACGACCGGCGTCGTCGTCGGCGAGAGCCCCGGCTCGAAGGCGCAGAAAGCGGAGAAGCTCGACGTGCCGGTGCTGGCGGAGCCCGACCTCGCCGCGCTACTCCGAGCGGGCTAGCACCGTCACGAAGCGGTCCTGCGCGGCGCGCGCCGTCCAGTACGGCACGGGCGAGCCGTTGTGGAGAATCGCGAAGACGTACCGGTTGCGCACCAGCCCGGCGAGCGCCGAGGCGCGGTTCGTCGTTCCGGTCTTGGCGCGAATGCGGCCACGGGTCGGGCGCGTGTCGAGTCGCTCCTTCAGCGTTCCCGAGGCTCCAGCGACGGCGAGCGACGAGACGAAGGCGTCGCGGATCGACGGATCCGCCGCTCCCGCACGGAGGATGTCGGCGAGCGCTCGAACGGTGAACCGGTCGAAGCGCGAGAGCCCCGAGCCGTCGGCGATCCGCACGCCAGCGAGCGCCACGCCGGCGCCGGCGAGCGTCCTGCGAACCACGCGTGCTCCCGACGCCGTCGAGCCCCGCTCGGCGAACGTTGCCCCGATCTCCTTCAACACCATCTCGGCGACGAAGTTGTCGCTGTCCGCCGTCATCCGCGGGAGGATGTGCGCGAGCCGTTGCGAGAGATCGAAGGCGATGGGAAACGCATCCCGCCGCGCCCGGCCTGCCCCCGGCCGCCCCTCGACGACGATGCCCTGGCCTTCCAGCGCCTCCGTCAGTGCCCGGGCTGCTGCGGCGGCGGATCCGTTCGCACCCGTGAACGGGAGCCCGTCGACGGAGAGCGCGGACAGCGGCCGCGACTCGATCCCGAGGTAAAACGGCTTCCAGCCGAGCGCGTCGCGGCGCGTGTCGAAGTACGTGTCGTCGCCGAGCACGCGACCGTCGATCCGCCTGATTCCCGTGGCGGCGACGCGGCGCGCGAGCCGATTGAGGTCAGCCCGTGTGAGCGTCGGATCGCCGAAGCCGACGAGGAGAAGGTTGCCCTTCCATGAACGTCCTGTCCGCGCGCCGACGCCGACCACCTCGGTGTGGAAGCGAAAGCGCGGCCCGAGCACGTGCAGGGCGGTGAACGAGACCGCGAGCTTCTCGACCGACGCCGGAAGGAGCGACGCGCGACTGTTCTGTGCGAAGACCGTCTGCCCCGTGCGCAGATCGACGGCGATCGCCGCGGTACGGCTGCGGGCTACACCCGGTGTGCGGAGCGCGCGATCGAGAGAGGCGCCGAGTGAAGGCGACACGGCGTGCGTGGGGGACACGCCCATGCACAGACCGACCACGACCGCAGCGACGAGGAGTGCTCGGACGCGCCTCATGGCCGAACTGTGTACCGCACGCCGCCGACGGCGGACGCGGCTACGAGCGGTAGACCGTGATCGTGACGGTGCGCCGGCCCCAACTGCGGGCCTTGGCCGTCGATGAGAACCAGAGGTCGATGACGCGACCCTTGACCGCGTAGCCGACGTCGGCGGCGAGCCCAGGGCCGTACCCGGGCACGTGCAGCTTCGTCCCGAGGGGGATCAGCGTCGGATCGACGGCGACCACGCCCTTCCTCACCGGCACTCCGAGCGCGGTCTTGCCCGGAAGGTAGTACGCGACCGCATCGACCTTCATGCGATACGCCTGCGGAGCCTGCGGCTGGCCGAGGGCGGAGCCTTCGATACCAAGGACGAATACGAAAAGGACCGCCGCGAGCGCCGGTCCCCACCTGCGCGTTCCCCTACCCACGAAGCGGGGACCGTAACACAGTGTCTGTGCCGATACCCGCCCGAGTGCCCTCTTTGCAGATATTTTGGCTCGGTTGTCGGTTGCAGGCGTCCGGAGACGCTGCTAGGGTCTCCGACTTGTGACGGGCCAGACCGCCACCGGCGGGTCTGTTCGGGAACGCACACGAGCCATCCTCAGAGGCTCGCGAACCGGATGGGCGCCAATAGTCGTTCTCGCCGCGGCCTCCGCCGCCGGGCTGCTGCTTGCCGTTGGACCGGCATCGGGCCAGACGATCACGTCGAAGCGCGCACAGGCCGAAGCGATCATGGCGCAGGTCGACGACCTGAACGGCAACCTCGAGCAGACGATCGAGGCGTACGACTACGCCAATGTCCAGCTTCAGCAGATCGACGACGACCTTGCGTCGAACGCGAAGCACCTCGCGGCGGCGAAGAAGAGCCTCGTGGTCTCGCGGCAGCGCATCGCCGAGCGACTGCGTGATCTCTACGTCAACGGGCAAGGCGACTCGACGCTCGAGGTGATCCTCGGCTCGAGCAGCCTCGACGACATCATCGCGCGGCTCGACGCGATCGAGCGGGTGTCGAGCCAGGACGCGCAGATCCTGCGAACGGTCAAGCGCTACCGCACGGAAGTCGAGACGCGCCGCTCGAACCTCGAGAAGGCGCGCGCGAGTCAGGCGCAGATCGTCGAGGATCGCGCCTCACAGAAGCAGTCGATCGAGTCCCAGCTCGCCGAGCAGAACCGCCTGCTCGCCTCGGTCCAGGACGAGATCACGCGCATGCGCGCGGAAGAGGCGCGCAGGCAGGCGACTCTCGCCGCCGAAGCGCGTGCTCGCGCTCAGGCGGCGCAGGCGGCCCAGCTGGCGCAGCAGGATGCCGTCCAGCAGACGTACGACCAGGCCGTCGTCCCGCCGACGTACGACGCCGACGTTCCCGCGGCGCGCTACAGCCAGGTCGTCGGCATCGCGTTGCAGTACCTCGGGGTCCCGTACGTGTGGGGAGGCTCGAGCCCGTCGACCGGGTTCGACTGCTCGGGCTTCACGAGCTACGTCTACGCCCAGGTCGGCGTCTATCTGCCGCACCACGCGGCGTCGCAGTACAGCATGGGAACGGCGGTGCCGTACGACCAGCTCGCGCCCGGCGACCTCGTGTTCTTCAGCGGCCTCGGGCACGTCGGGATCTACATCGGCGGCGGCCAGTTCGTGCACGCGCCGCATACGGGCGACGTCGTCAGGATCTCGAGCCTGGCCGACCACGGCTCGTACGTCGGCGCCCGCCGGTTCTAGTCCTCGCCTGCGACCTCTTCGCTCGCTGCCGCGGCGCCGCCGTACGGCTCGGCGTAGAGAGCCTCGATCTCGTCGGCGAAGTGCTCCTGCACCGCTCGACGCCTGAGCTTGAGCGTCGGCGTGATCTCACCCGCCTCCATCGAGAAGTCGCGCGGTAGGACCGCAAAGCGCTTGATCTGCTCGAACCGCGAGCGATCGCGGTTCGCGTCGTCGACGACGCTCTGGAGCAACCCGCGAACGCGCTCGTCCGCGGCCAGCGCCGTCAGATCGGGAGCGGCGCCGTTCTCCTCCGCCCAGCGGCCGATCTCCGCCGCATCGAGCGTGAGGAGCGCCGAGCAGTAGGGCCTGCGATCGCCGAGCACCAGCGCCTGCGAAACGTACTTCGAGGTCTTGAGCTCGTTCTCGATGTTCTGCGGCGCGACGTTCTTCCCGCCGGCCGTGACGAGGATGTCCTTCTTGCGGTCGGTGATGTGCAGGAAGCCGTCGTCGTCGATCTCGCCGATATCCCCCGTCTTGAGCCAGCCGTCGCCGCCGAGCACCGCGGCCGTCGCCTCGGGGTCCTTGTAGTAGCCCTGGAAGATGGTCTCCGATCGCACCTCGACCTCGCCGTCGTCCGCGATCCTGATCTCGAAGCCGGGCAGTGGCTGCCCGACGGAGCCGAAGCGGTAGCGGTCGGGCAGGTTCACGCTGCACGCCGTCGTGCACTCGGTGAGGCCGTAGCCCTCCGTGATCCGCACGCCGACGGCATCGAAGAACTCGGCGATCTCCTTCGCGAGTGGCGCTCCGCCCGAGCCGGGCATCCGTAGTCGACCACCGAGTGCCTCGCGGACCTTCGTGAAGACGAGACGGTCGGCGATCCCACGCTCGGCGCGCAGGCCGGCCGGGACCGGCGCGCCCCGCGACTCGAGGCTGCTGACCTCGCGCCCGACGCGGAGCGCCCAGTCGATGAGCCTGCGGCGACCGCCCGTCGTCGCGTCGAGCTGGGACTGGACCGCGGAGTACACCTTCTCGTACACCCGCGGGACGCTCGGAAGCAGCGTCGGCCGCACCTGCGGCAGCGCCTCGCCGACGCGCAACGGGTCCGAGAGGAGCGCGATCGTGAAGCCGATCTTCGCTCCGAGCAGCAGCATCAGCCGCCCGTAGTTGTGGGCGAGCGGCAGGTAGAGGAGCATCAGGTCATCCGCGCGGTAGTAGCTCGGCATGCGGTCGACGACGCTCGCCATCTCGTAGTAGTTGCGGTTCGAGAGCATGCAGCCCTTGGGCGGCCCGGTCGTCCCCGACGTGTAGATGATGGTGAAGAGGTCGTCCTCGCCGACGGCGGCCGTCGCGTCGTCGAGCGCGCTCGGGTTGGACGCGGCGTAGTCACGCCCGTGCGCCGCGAGCCCGTCGAGGTCGTGGAACGTCAGGACGTGGCGCAGCGCGGGAAGCTCGTCGGCGACGGCCTCGACCTTGGCGAGCTGGTCTGCGTCCTCGCACACGATGGCGACGGCCTCCGAGTGTGCGAGCAGATAGCCCACGTCGCGGGACGAGCTCGAGGCGTACACCGGAATGCCGACCGCGCCGATCTGCGCGAGCGCGAAGTCGACGATCGGCCAGCTCAACGTGTTGCGCGCGAGCAACGCGACGTTGTCGCCCTTGCGCACGCCTCGAGCGAGGAATCCGTTCGCGTAGGCGCGGACGCGCTCGTCGGCATCCACCCACGTGACCTCGCTCCACCCGTCGTCCGACTCGACGAGGTACGCCGGCCCGGTGCGGCCTGCCTCGACTGCGTCGCGCCACAGGCGCGCGATCGTCCGACGCCCGGTCTCCGGACGGATCTCGAGGGCCCGTTCGGCCGTCTCGGTCACAGCTCTGAGCTTAGCCCTTCCCCGGAAGGGGTTCGTTCATCGAGCGCGAAAATCGCAAGTCCACGAAACGCGCGGTCGACGCATGAAACCGGCCGCACACGGTTACCCTTCACCCATGCGCACCACCTGGAACGGATCCCTCAGCTTCGGCCTCGTCTCGATCCCCGTCGGGCTCGCCCCGGCGACGAAGCCCGCCGCACGTCAGTCGGACGTCTCGTTCCGGCTCCTGCACCGCGAGTGCTCGACGCCGATCAAGCAGAAGCGCTGGTGCCCGACGCACGATCGAGAGGTCTCCCAAGACGAGATCGTGCGCGGCTTCGAGGTGACGAAAGGGCAGTTCCTCATCGTCGAGGACGCCGATCTGGAGGCCATCGAGCGGGCCGACGACTCGCGCTCCATCGAGATCACGCGGTTCGTGAAGGTCGACCAGGTCGACCCGGTGTTCTTCGACCGCACCTACTTCCTCGTACCCGCCGCGGCGACTGCGCAGCGCCGTCCGTACGTGCTGTTGCTCGAGGCCATGCGCCAGACCGAGACGGCTGCGCTCGGCCGCTTCGTGCGCGCAGGACGCGAGAGCCTGTGCCTCGTCCGCGCGAAGGGTGACGCGCTCGCGCTCGAGACGTTGTTCCTCGCAGAGGACGTCTACTCGCAGGCCGAGATCTCCGAGGCTGTCGAGGACACCACCGTGAAGAAGACCGAGCTCGAGCTCGCGCGCCAGGTGATCGACAGCCTCGCCGGCGACTTCGAGCCCGAAGCGCTCGCGAGCGAATACCGCCGCGACCTGCGCGCGCTGCTCGAGGCGAAGATGCGCGGCGAGGAGATCGTCGCCCCGGAGCCGGTGGAGGTCGCACCGGTGATCGACCTCATGGAGGCGCTCAAGGCGAGCGTCGCCGCGGCGAAGAAGCGTCCGGCGGACGCCGAGGCCGAGAAGGCCGAGAAGCCGGCCCGCAAGCGCAGGGCGCGCAGCAAGGCCAGCTAGAAGCTCGCTCGGCTAGGCGGCGGTGGAGGCTCCGGCGCCGGCTCCGACGGCCTCGAGCGATGCCTGGAAGAGCGTCTTGTCGATCTTGCCGTGGTAGATCGGAATGCCTTCCTCGACGCAGATGCGGACGACCTCGTCGCGATCCATCCCCAGCTCCTTGGCGAGCTCTTCGGGCGTCAAGTGGTTTGCCATCGTGCCTCCTCGGGTCTGAGAAACCGGCAAAGAAAAAGCCCGCCGGCGCGTCTTGCGCTCGTCGGGCTGCGGGTCAAAGGCTGTGGAAGCGGCTCAAGCGCGCCGCCTCTCGAGGGCTTCCGTCACGGTCGGAGCATACTCCGGGCCGGGCAGGGCGCGCAACGCTTCGTCCCGGTCTCCTCGAGGCGGTACCCTGTCCGCGCCCGGGGTGTGGCGCAGCCTGGTAGCGCGCTCCGTTCGGGTCGGAGAGGCCCCCAGTTCAAATCTGGGCACCCCGACTAGTGGCGGGGGGAAACGAGGTTTCCCCCCGCCGGCCCCTTCCTCAGCGCATGCACACTCCAACCGAGCTTCGCCTCCCTCCGGCGCTCGGCGAATTGCACTCACAGAACGCGGGCTATCCTCGTCGACATGTTGAGGGCCGTCTTGTTCGACGTCGACTTCACGCTGTTTCGGCCCGGGCCCGAGCTGGGGCCGGAGGGATACAGGCGGCTCGGTGAGCGTCACGGGCTGGAGCTCGACCCCGATCGCTACGCGGCCGCGCGCGCTGCGGCGATCGAGACCTTGCAGCGCAACCACGAGCTCGTGCACGACGAGGAGATCTGGATCGCTTTCACCGAGCAGATCGTCCTGGGGATGGGCGGCGAGCCGAGTGGGGCGTGGAGCTGCGCGGTCGACATGGTGCGCGAATGGGAGCGTCACGAGAACTTCTCGCTCTACGAGGACGCGCTCCCGGTGCTCGACGAGCTCCGGCGCCACGCGTTGAAGATCGGTCTGATCTCGAACGGGCAGCGCGATCTCGAGGAGTTCGCGACGCACCACACGCTCGAGGTCGACGCCGTCGTGGGCTCGAAGGCGCACGGTCGCGTCAAGCCGCACGCGTCGATCTTCGTCGCGGCGCTGCAGGCCCTCGCTGTGACGCCGGAAGAGACGGCGATGGTAGGCGACTCGTACGAGGACGACATCGAAGGCGCCCGCGCGCTCGGGATCCGCGCGATCCTGCTCGACCGAGACGGGCTCCTGCCGGAAGCTACCGACCGGATCGACACGTTGCTCGCCCTACCGGCCGCGCTCGGCTTGGCTCGGGCCTAGGCCGAGCTCCTGCCGCCACGCCTCCGTGTGCGCGCCGAGCGGCACCTCGCCGGGCGCGTCGCCCGAGCCGAACACGGCCGCGGCCTCGTCACGCGTCCAGACCGGGCCGACGCAGACGTCCTCGTCGGCGAAGTGGTCGAGCCATGCGTCGAGCGGTCGCGACGCGAAGATGCCGGCGAGCTCCCCGGCGAGCGCCTCCTGGTCCTCGTCGTATTGCCGCTCGGCGAGGTCGGGGCGTTCGAGGAGCTCGCTGAGGCGCTGGAAGAACTTCGGCTCGAGTGCGCCGACCGTGAGTCGCCGCCCGTCGGCGGTCGCGTAGATCCGGTAGCACGCGAGACCACCGGTGAGCATGGCCGGCACGGGCTCGCCCCCCAGGCGATGCGCGATCAGGTCGTGTGAGCGGTGCGTCATGGAGACGACCACGCGCGGCCCGGTCCCCGTCCGTGCGCGCTCGAGGAGCGCGGCCAGCACCTGCGTGACCGCGCCGAGCGCGCCGGCAGCCAGGTCGGCGATCTGGATCGGCGGCAGCCCCGACGCCGTGTCCTCGAGCACGCCGGCCCAGCCCAGGTAGTTGACGTCGTGCCCGGCGCGGAGGCGATGCGCCGCGTCGTCACCGAAGCCCGTGATCGAGCAGTAGACCGTGCTCTCGGGGACGTCGCCGGGACCTATGCCGAGGCGCGAGGCCACTCCGGGCCGGAACCCCTCCAGCACGACGTCGGCCGGGCCGCAGAGTGCCCGTGCGAACGCCGCGTCGACGGGAAGGTCGCAGACGACGGACTCGCTGCCCGCGCGCAGCGCCGTGTCCCAGGCCGTGGCCGTCGGCCGCATGGGATCCCCGCCGGGAGGCTCGACGCGAACGACGCGGGCACCGAGCCGTCCGAGCTCGCGGCTGGCGTACGCGCCCGGCAGGTAGCGCGTGAAGTCGACGACGAGCGTGCCGGTCAGCGGTTGCACGTCGGCTGAGCGTATCTCTATCCTCGCCGGCGTTGACTGACCGTTCAATCGCCCCGGAGGACAAGCGCACGCGCATCCTCGATGCTGCCATTCGCGTCTTCGCGGAGCACGGATACCACGAGGCGCGCGTCGGTGACATCGCGGAGGACGCGGGCGTTGCGCACGGGCTCCTCTACCACTACTTCGCGTCGAAGGACGACGTCCTGAGGACGATCTTCGTCGAGAACTGGGGCCAGCTCATCGCGCGCTTTCGCGCCGTGGAGGCCGCGGACGAGCCGCCCGGCGAGAAGCTCGAAGGCATCGCGAAGATCCTGCTGCGAACGTGGCGCAACGACCCGGCGCTCGTCACCGTG
Organism: uncultured Gaiellaceae bacterium; assembly: GCA_963763465.1. Lineage (GTDB taxonomy): Bacteria > Actinomycetota > Thermoleophilia > Gaiellales > Gaiellaceae > GMQP-bins7. Next base: position 43,848 of record CAVXOS010000014.1, read on the forward strand.
ATGGTTCGGGAGGTCGCGCGCAGCCATCAGCTCCAGGACCGCGTGGACGAGGTGCGCGAGGCGTTCGCGATCGTCCAGCGCATCGTCGAGGAGGGGCAGTCCGCCGGGACGTTCCGCCGCGACGTGGACGCGCGGCTCGCGAGCTGGCTCTTCTACGGAGGCCTGGAGGAGGTGCTGACGGGCTGGGTGCTGGGCCAGCTGCCCGACAGCGAGCGCGACGTGGAGACCGCCGAGCGAACAGCGGTCGACATCGCGCTGCGCGGCCTCTCCGTCCAGGCCTAGCGGAACGCGTTCTCGCCGGTCAGCGCCTGGCCCACGACGAGCGTGTGCACCTCGTGCGTGCCCTCGTAGGTGAGCACGGACTCGAGGTTGTTCACGTGCCGGATGACCGGGTACTCGAGCGTGACGCCGTTCGCACCCAGGATGGTCCGTGCCGAGCGCGCGACCTCGATCGCGCCGCGGACGTTGCCCATCTTGCCGAGGCTGACGTGCTCGGGGCGCAACGTGCCCGCGTCCTTCATGCGGCCGAGGTGGAGGGCGACGAGGAATCCTCGGTTGAGCTCCAGCGCCATCTCGGCGAGCTTCTGCTGGGTGAGCTGATAGCCGGCGATCGCCTTGCCGAACACGATCCGCTCCTTCGCGTACTCGAGCGCCGACTCGAAGCACGCGCGCCCCGATCCCACGGCGCCGAACACGATCCCGAACCGCGCCTCGTTCAGGCACGACAGCGGGCCGCGCAGCGTCGACACCTCGGGTAGCCGGTTCTCCTCCGGCACGCGGACGTCCTGAAGCACGAGCTCGGAAGTGACGGATGCGCGCAGTGAGAGCTTCTTGTGGATCTCGGGCGCCGAGAAGCCGGCCATGCCTCGCTCGACGATGAAGCCGTGTATCGCACCCTCGTCCGTGCGCGCCCAGACGATTGCCATGTCCGCGATGGTGCCGTTCGTGATCCACATCTTCGCGCCGTTCAAGATCCAGTCCGAGCCGTCGCGGCGAGCGTGCGTGCGCATCGAGCCCGGATCGGAACCCGCATCCGGCTCGGTGAGCCCGAAGCACCCGATGACCTCTCCGGAGTGCATCGGCGGCAACCAACGCTCCTTCTGCTCCTCCGATCCGAACTTCCAGACGGGGAACATCGCGAGCGATCCCTGCACGGAGACGGCGCTGCGCACGCCGGCGTCGCCCGCTTCGAGCTCCATGCACGTGAGGCCGTAGGCCACCGAGCTGGCACCGGGGAGGCCGTAGCCCTCGAGGTGCATCCCCAGCAGGCCGAGCTTCGCGAGCTCCTGGAAGATCTCGCGCGGGAAGATCCCCTTCTCGAACCAGTCGCCGACCTCGTCGAGGACGTTGTCGCGCACGAACTGCCTGACGGTGTCGCGTATCGCGCGCTCCTCGTCGTCGAGGAGGGCGTCGAGTGCCAGGTAGTCGAGCGGGTCGAGAGCGGGACGCTCGGTGGTCGTCGCCATGCGCCGGACATCCTACGGAAGAGCGCCTCTGTGCTTGACCCGCTGCCGACGCCGCGCGTAGACTCGGATTGACTGACTAGTCAATCGACCCGGGAGTGACGGCCATGACCCAGCTCGAGACCGGCGTTGCCGGCGGTGTCTCGTTCGCGCTGACAGCGGAGCAGCGCGAGCTGCGGGCGCTTGCGCGCGAGTTCGCCGAGAAGGAGATCCGGCCGAAGGCGGCCGACTACGACGAGCACTCGACCCATCCCGTCGACGTGATCGCGAAGGCGCACGCGCTCGGCCTGATGAACCTGCACGTGCCCGAGTCGCTCGGCGGCCTCGGCCTGCCCGCGTTCGACGGAATGCTCGTCGGTGAGGAGCTGAACCGGGGCTGCTCCGGCATCGCCACGTCGATCCTCGCCAACACCCTCGGCGCCGGGCCGGTGCTCATCGCCGGCTCCGACGAGCAGAAAGAGACGTGGCTCCCGCCGCTCCTCGACGAGCCGATTCTCTGCTCGTTCGGGCTCAGCGAGCCCGACGCGGGATCCGACGTCGCGCGCATGAAGACGACGGCCGAGCGCCGCGGCGACGAGTACGTCCTCAACGGATCCAAGACGTTCATCACCAACGCCGGCCGGGCGACATGGACGGTGGTCTTCGCCAAGACCGATCCGGGGAAGGGTCACCGCGGCATCTCGGCCTTCGTCGTCCCGATGGACACGCCGGGCGTCCAGATCGAGAAGCACCTGGACAAGATGGGCCAGCGCTCGACCGACACCTCGGCGTTCGCGCTCACCGATGTGGTCGTCCCGGCCGAGAACCGCATCGGCAACGAGGGCGAGGGCTTCAAGATCGCCATGAAGACCCTGGACTTCACGCGCCCGGGCACCGCAGCCGGGGCGGTCGGCGTCGCCCAGGCTGCCTATGAGCTCGCCGTCGAGTACGCGAAGGAGCGCGTGACCTTCGACGTGCCGATCGCCATGCATCAGGGCGTCAACTTCCTCATCGCGGACATGGCGACCGAGATCGAGGCCGCGCGATTGCTGGTGTGGCAGTCGGCGTGGCTGCACGACCAGGGCGAGCGTGCGACCCTGCAGTCGTCGTTCGCGAAGCGGTTCGCCGCCGACACCGCGATGAAGGTCACGACAGACGCCGTGCAGGTCTTCGGCGGCTACGGGTACATGAAGGAATATCCGGTCGAGAAGCTGATGCGAGACGCGAAGCTCTTCCAGATCTACGAGGGAACGTCGCAGATTCAGCGGCTCGTCATCGCCAAGGAGATCTTCCTCCCGCGCGGCGACTAGGGTCTCGCCATGGCTCTCGAGATCGACCTCTCCGGCCGCGTCGCCCTCGTCACTGGCGGGTCACGCGGCCTCGGGCGCGCGGATGCGCTGACGCTTGCCCGAGCCGGCGCGGACGTCGTCGTCGCGGACATCCTCGTCGAGTCGGAGCTCTCCGAGGACACGGACAGCTGGGGCGCTCTCGCCACCGCCGCTCGAGCGCAGGGAATGGTGCACACGGAGGAGACGGTCGAGGAGATTCGCGCGCTCGGGCGACGTTCGCTCGCCGTCCGCTGCGACGTCACGAGCCGCAGTGAGGTCGCGTCCGCGGTCGCGCGCGCCGTCGACGAGCTCGGCTCCGTCGACATCCTCGTCAACAACGCCGGCACCCTCGATCACGTCGGGCAGTTCCACGACCAGAGCCCGGAGCTGTGGGAGCGAGACCTTCGCGTCAATCTGAGCGGAGGCTTCAACTGCGCGCAGGCCGTCTGGCCGCACATGAAGGAGCGTGGCTGGGGCAGGATCGTGAACATGGCGTCCGTCGCCGGGACGCTCGGCGGCTTCGGTCAGGCGAGCTACTCGACGACGAAGTCCGGGATCCTCGGGCTCACGAAGACGCTCGCGATGGAGGGCGGCCGGCACGGGATCACCTGCAACGCCATCGTTCCCGGCGTCATCGGAACGGAGGCGTTCCACATGGCGAACGCGGCGATGAACGAGCGGATTGCAGCACGGACGGTGTTCAAGCGCCCCGGCGAGCCTCAGGACATCGCGAACGCCATTGCGTTCCTCTGCTCCGACCTCGCGGCCTACATCACGGGTGTGGAGCTGTACGTGTCCGGCGGCATCGAGCTTTTCGTGTTCTGAGCGCCGTTTCTCCGGGGCACCCCATCCCACCACCCACTGCCAATTCTAGTGCGGAAGTGCGCACGGATGTTGACCGAGCAGAGAACGAATGAGCGTCAATCCTGCGTCAGATCTCCCCCGCGGCCGCCAGCCCCGTCCCAACTAGAATTGGCGCCCTCGTGCGCACCGATTCGCCCCTCTACGCCTCGCGCCGCCGTTCCCGACGGCGTTCGCTGTCGATTCCATCCGTCCTCGTGCTCGCGGCGGCCGCGGCACTCCTGCTGGCCATCCTCGTCGGCCTCGCCTTCGCGGGCTCTCAGAGTGAGCTCGCCCCGGGGACCCGGGTCGCGGGCGTCGAGGTCGGCGGGCTGACCAAGCGCGAGGCGGTGGCCAAGCTCGACTCGGTGTTCGAGCAGCGCGCGACCGATCCCGTCGAGTTCGTGGCCGCCTCGAGCTCGTACCGCTTCGCAGCGAACCAGCTCGCCGTCCAGCCGGACTGGGACGCCGCGGTCGCCGCCGCCGGGAGAGCCGGCGACGGATTCGGGCCGGTTCGAGGCTTCCGGCGGCTCCGCGCCCGCGTCTTCGGCGCCGAGGTGCTGCCGAAGCTCGTCGTGTCGAATGCCGCTCTCGAGTACGTGCTCGACAAGATCGCGGCGGACGTCGACCACCGGTCCCGAAGCGCGAGGCTCGTGCGCCACGGCCTACGCATCCAGGTGGTGCCCGATCGGCCGGGTAGCCGGCTCGACCGTGATGCTGCCGCCGACACGATCGTGCGCGCGCTCGGACAGCTCGAGCGACCGTCCGGCGCGGTGGCCGTTCCGGTCGAGACGACGACGCCGCCGGTGACCGCGGAGATGCTCGCGACTCCGGCGGAACGCGCCCGGCTGGCGATCTCGCGTGCCGTGATCGTCAAGGCCGCCGGTCGCAGCTTTCGCGTTCCGAGGTGGCGGCTCGCCCAGCTCCTGAGCCTGCCGAGCGGCTCTGGAACGCAGCTCACGATCGGTGGGCGTGCGGCGGCCACGTACTTCCACACCCTCACGAACACGGTCGGTCGGCCGGCTCGCGATGCCGCGTTCGCGGTGAACGGCGAATCGGTGCGAGTCGTGCCGGCGAGGGACGGCCTCGAGCTGAACGTGCCTCAAGCGGCCGGAGCGATCCTGCGCGCCGCGACGCGGCCGACGAACCGCGTCGCCCGGCTCACGGTCGTCCGCGCCGCTCCGCAGCGATCGACTGCCGCTGCGCTCGCCATGGGGATCGATCGCCGCATGTCGTCCTACAAGACGTACTACTCCGGCACAGCGGACCGCATCACCAACCTGCAGCTCGGAGTCAGGGCCGTCGACGGGACGCTCGTGGCGCCGGGAGGCACCTTCTCGCTCAACGACGCGATCGGCGAGCGGACGGTCGACCGGGGTTTCCGACCGGCACCGGTCATCGTCGGGAACGAGTTCGCCGAGGAGGTGGGCGGCGGCACCTCGCAGGTCGCGACGACGGCCTTCAACGCGGCGTGGGAGGCCGGGCTTCGAATCACGGAGCGACATCCACACTCCCTCTACATCAGCCGCTACCAGCTCGGCCGCGACGCCACCGTCTACTGGCCGGCGCTGGATTTCAAGTTCGCCAACGACACCAAGAAATGGGTGCTCGTGAGGGGCTTCGTCGAGGGTGACGGCATCAGCATCGCGATCTACGGCGGCGAGACGCGACGAATCGAGAGCTCGGCCACACCGCTCGTCGTCACGGGTCGCGCGCCGGTCGAGCGAGTCGAGGACCCGACGCTCGCGAAAGGCAAGACCGTGGTCGAGGAGGAGGGATCGTCGCCGAGCCGGACGACGGCGACGCGCGAGATCTACGCCGCGGACGGCGCGCTCATCCGGTCGGAGACGTGGACGACCTCCTACGAGGGCGAGAACCGCGTCATCCGGGTCGGTACGAAGATCGTGACCAAGCCGGTGGCTCCCAAGGGCAAGAGCCGATCCGACGACGAGGCGCCGGTCGCGACGAGCCCTACCCCGACGACGCCTCGGCCGTAGCGATCGCGTCGGCGAGCCACGCCGGCACGCGGGTGGGCCGATACGTGTCGCGGTCGACCGTCGCGTGCCTCGTATGGCCGTCCGCGACGAGCTCGCCGGCTCGCTCGATTCGATACTCGTACGCGAAGCGGGCGCCACGCAGGTCGCCGCAGCGCGCCCACACGCGCAGCACCTCGTCGAAGTAGGCGGCGCGGTGGTAGCGCAGGCGCACCTCGGTCGTGAGCGCCTCGATCCCACGGTCGCGGATCGCCTGATAGCCGCCGGCGTGCTTCGCCAGGTACGCGACGCGGGCGACCTCGAGCCACACGACGAACGACGCGTGGTGGGCGATGCCCTGCGCGTCGGTCTCCGCGAATCGGATCCGCACGTCCGTCCAGAACGAGAACCCCTCCACGGCGGCAACACTACGATCCGGCCGTGTCCGTCGCCGCGCTTGCCGCGCTCATCCGCGAGCGCCGGCCGTGCGTCGTGCTGACCGGCGCGGGAGTGAGCACGGAGTCCGGGATCCCGGACTTTCGCTCCGACACGGGGATCTGGGCCGGCGTCGACCCCTTCGAGGTCGCCTCCATTCAGGCGTTCAGACGCGACCCGGCGCGGGTCTGGAGCTTCTACCGCGAGCGGATCGACCTGCTTCGCGCCGCCGAGCCGAACGCCGCACACCTGGCGCTCGCCGAGCTCGAGCGGAGCGGGCTCGTGCGGGCGGTCGTCACCCAGAACATCGACACGCTGCACACGCGCGCCGGCAGCGAGGACGTGGTCGAGGTGCACGGGTCGATCCGCTCGGCCGAGTGCAAGGGCTGCCTTGGGGTCGAGCCGGCGGATGCGGTACTCGCGCAGCTCGAGACGAGCGCCATACCGGCATGTCCCCGATGCGGAGAGACGCTCAAGCCCGGGGTCGTGCTGTTCGGCGAGCTGCTGCCTGCGGTCGCCATGGAGCGCGCGACGCAGCTCGCCCGAGAGGCGGCGCTCGTGCTCGTGGTGGGCTCCTCGCTCGAAGTGTGGCCGGTCGCCGGCCTCCCGCTCGAAGCCCGCGGGTTCGCCATCCTCAATCGCGGCCAAACCGCGCTCGATGAGCGCGCGCTGCTCAAGGTGGACGCCGGAGCGGGCGAGACGCTCACCGCGGTCGTGCAGGCACTCGCCTAGGCAGCCGGAGCGCCATGGCCCCCGGGAGTGGTATGACTGCGGCATGACAGACACCACGCAGACGCCGAAGCCCGAGCCCGAGAAGGACTTCGTGACACGGCTCGCCGACGCCGGGGAGGAGGCACTCCAGCGCCTCGCAGACCTTCCCGGTGGGCAGAAGGCGCTCACGGCGGCCAACGACCTCCGTGCTCGGGTCGACGATCTCACGAAGAAGGTGCGCGGGATCGACGCGCTCGAGGCGAGGGTCGCGAAGCTCGAGAAAGAGCTCTCGGCGCTGAAGCGGGCCGAGTCGCCGACCCGCCGCCAGGCGCCACGGAAACCCGCTAGCTCGTAGCCGGCACCCGCAGCCGCAGGGCTCGCGGGAGAACCTCGAAGCGCGCCGGCGTCGTCCCGGGCTGCTCGCCGTCCAGCTCGATCGGCAGCGGCTCGGCCGACTCGACGGTCACCACCGTGCCGCGGAGGGACTCCAGCCGCGGATGCGGGAGGTGGTTCCCCTTGTACGTCCTGGGCAGCACGAGCAGAAGGTCGCGCTTCGTCACGTCGCCGATGAGCAGAACGTCGAAGACGCCGTCGTCGGGCTCGGCCTCGGGGCACATCATCATCCCCCCGCCGAGATAGCGCCCGTTGCAGACGATCGCGTCGATCATCTTGCCGTCGCGCGATTCGCCGTCCACGGTGATCCGCATCTCACCGGTCTGCCAGCCGACGAACACCGCCAGCGTCGCCCAGTAGTACGAGACCTTGCCCCCCAGTGCCTTCGAGGACTGGTTCGCGCGGCGCGCGATCGCGCCGGAGATGCCCGCGCTCGCGACGTTCGCGAAGATCGAACGCGCCTCCTCACCACCCCACGTTCTGTAGGTCACCGATCCCAGGTCGATCTCGCGCACGGGCCCGGTGAGCGCGACGTCGACCGCGGCGTCGAGGTCGCGCGGGATGCCGAAGGTCCGTACGAAGTCCCAGCCCGTCCCGCGAGGGATCACCGCGAGCTCGACGCCGTCCGCGCCGGCGATGCCGTTGACCACCTCGTTCACTGAGCCGTCGCCGCCGACGACGACGAGCCGCGTCGCGCCGCCGGCAACCGCGTCTGCCGCGAGTGCCGTGAGCTGTCCTGCGCGCTCGGAGACGAACGCGTCTCCCACGAGCCCGCGCGCGGCGGCGCGATGAGCGATCTCGGGCCACCGCTTGCCGGTCGTGCCTCCGGCCGCCGCCGGGTTCACGAGGAAGACGGTTCGGCCGGGGCTAGTGGCCGTCGGTACCCGCCGTTGCGGTATCGAGCGCGATTCGCGTCATCCGGTCGACTGCAGCTTGCAGGTCGTCGTCCGATATCCGCACGAACTCCACCGACCCCGGCCCACCCTCGACGACGATGTCGCTCACCGTGAGCAGGCATCCGCCGTGGACCCCGCGCAGCGCCGCGAGCGTGAACAGCGCGGCGGCCTCCATCTCGACTGCGAGGATGCCCCGCTTCGACCAGCGCTCGAACTGGCCCTCGTCCGGGTTGTAGAACAGGTCGCTCGAGACGATCGGCCCGACGCGAATCGGCTCCCCTGCGTGCTTCGCGACGTGAACCGCCTCGTGGACGAGCTCCCAGCTCGCGGTCGGGCAGTGGGGCTCGCCGCCGACGAGGTGCGTCGCGGTCGAGTCGGCCGGCACCGCGGAGATGGCGACGATGAGGTCGCCGAGCGCGTGGTCGGGCTGCAGCCCGCCGCACGTCCCGACGCGCAGCAAGCGGGTGACGCCGAGCCGGATGAGCTCCTCGAAGACGATCGTTGCGCTCGGACAGCCCATGCCCGTCCCCTGTACCGACACGCGCAGGCCGTTCCACGTCCCCGTGAAGCCGAGCAGGCCGCGCTCGCCGTTCACCTGCGACGCGTCCTCGAGGTATGTCTCGGCGATGTACTTGGCTCGAAGAGGATCGCCGGGAAGAAGGCACGCGTCCGCATAGTCGCCGGGCTCGGCTCGAAGGTGGATCGGCATCTGCGCAACCCTAGCTCCATTGCGACGTCTCGAACCAGGCGTCGGTTTCGGAGCCGGGTGAACGCGCGGAAGCGGCGTCTACAGTTCCGGGCTTGACGATCAAGCTCGTCGAGCCCAGGCGCGAGCAGATCCTCCGGTTCTGCGCGCAGGATCCCGTGGAGCGCGTGTTCCTCGAGGACGTCGCGCGCCGCGACCTCGGCCGCTTCGTCGCGCATGCCGAGGGCGGCGAGCTGCGCGCGCTGTGCCACCTCGGTGTGAACGTCGTGCCCTCGGGCGACGGCTGCGATGTGTTCGCGCAGGAGGCCGCCCGTGTTGCGCCGCGCATGCTGATCGGGGAGGCGCGCGCGGTGTCGGACCTCTGGGGCGCCGCCCGCGACGCGCTCCCGCGTCCGCGGGAGGATCGCCCGGGCCAGCCCGTGTTCGCGATCCGCGAGCCGCCCGAAGCCGGGCGGACCGGGTTGCGCGCGGCGACGCTCGACGATCTCGAGCTGCTGATGCCCGCGTGCGCTGCGGCCCACGCCCAGGAGCTCGGCCTCGATCCCATGAAGCGGGACGCCGAGGGCTTCCGCTGGCGCACGCGCAACCAGATCGAGGAGGAGCGGTCCTGGCTGTGGGTCGAGGACGGCGTCATTCTGTTCAAGGCCGAGGCCTCGGCCTGGACGCCCGAGGCCGTGCAGCTCCAGCAGGTCTGGGTCGACCCCGCGGTCCGGCGGAGCGGGAACGGCGCTCGCGGGCTCTCGGATCTCTGCCGGCTTCTCCTGGAGCGCGTCCCGAGCGTCTGCCTGTTCGTCCGCGCCGACAACGCTCCCGCGATTCGGCTCTACGAGGTGATCGGGATGGAGCACGTGCTCGACTACCGCTCGCTCCTGTTCTAGGCGATGGAGACGCTCGTCCTTGCACGGCACGCGCTGGCCGGGTCGAACCGCGACGGCCTCGCGTCGTGCACCGTGCCGGGTCACGGGCTCACGGAGGAGGGTGTCGAGCAGGCGCGTGCGCTCGGCCTCGGGCTCGCCGATGTCGACATCGCGCTCGCAGCGACGACGGAGCTGGCGCGCGCCCAGGAGACGCTCCGGCTCGCCCTCGAGGGTCGCGACGTGCCGACGTTGATCGTGCCGGAGCTCAACGAGATCCACTTCGGGTCGTTCGACGGTGGCTCGCTGGACACGTACCGGGCGTGGGCGGCCGCGCAGTCGCCGTCCGAGCGGGCCCCCGGAGGTGGCGAGAGCCGCGCCGACGCGGCCGCGCGGTTCGCACGCGGGCTGCGCGCCTTGCTCGCACTCGACGGCGGCACCGTCCTGTTCGTCGGCCACGCGCTTGCCCTGCGCTACGTGCTCGACGCGGCCGGCGGGCTCGTACCCGCGGCGCTGATGCGGCCGGTGGCGCACGCACATCCCCACCGGCTCGATCGCGAAGACGTCGAGGGCGCGGCCGGGCTCCTCGAGAGGTGGAGCCTCGCACCGCGGTTCCGAACACGTAGCCATACTGGAGATCCCTCGAACGAAGGACGAGCCGAATGACGACACGTCCGACCTGCAGCGTGATGAGCCTCCGACTCTGCGCTCTCGCGATCTTCGCCGTCTGCGCGCTCGTCGCCGCAGGGTGTGGCGGCGGCGCGTCGAGCTCGGCGATCCAGGCCGAGCCCATCAGCTTCGAGGAGCTGGCGCAGTCGGCGTCCAGCAGCGCCGACGCGACGAGCGGCCGGTTCTCGTTCGACATTGCAGCCACCCGGCCCGGGGCCGAGGAGCAGTTCTCGTTCTCCGGCGAGGGCGCATTCGACGCGGCCTCGAAGCGTGCGTCCCTCGCCGTCGACATGTCCGGGGTCGCGAAGTTGCTCGGTGGCTTCGCCCCCGCGCTCGGCGGGGGGAGCGCGTCCGGCCTGCCGGACCTCGACGATCCGGACGACTGGAAGGTCGAGGTGATTCAGGACGGCGCTGTCGCCTACGTCCGGTTCCCGGCGATCGACGGCCGGCTGCCCGACGGCAAGACGTGGATCAAGACGACCGCGGGAGACGCCGACGCCAGCGGCTTGGACGTCCAGGAGCTCGAGTCGCTCGTTCGCAGCGATCCCCGCGAGCTCCTCGACATCCTCCGGTCGGTGAGCGGCGACGTCGAGACGGTCGGGACGGAGGAGCTGCGCGGCGTGGAGACGACCCACTATCGCGCCGTGGTCGATCCTGCCGAGCTCGCGAAGAGCGCGTCGACCGGCGGAAACGGCGCGAACGACGCTCTCCTCGGCCAGCTGCTGACCAGGCCCGGCGCCGAGGACATTCCGCTCGACGTGTGGATCGACGCGAGCGGCCTCGTGCGCAAGCTCTCCATGGAGGTCTCGGCCTCCGAGCCGGCATCCGCGGCGGGCACCGCCACGATCTCGTCCGAGCTCTGGGAGTACGGCGAGCCGGTCGAGATCGACCTGCCGCCGGCATCGCAGGTCGCGGACGCGTCGGCTCTCCACGGCTAGCCGGCACGGCACAATGCGCGTGTGCCCAGCGCGCTCGCAGCCCGCGTCGAAGCGTCGATCCGCCGGTACGAGCTGATCCTGCCCGCCGGTGAGGTGACGTGCCTCGTCTCCGGCGGCGCCGACTCGACATGTCTGTGGCACGTGCTCGGCGCCCTCGGGTATCGCGTCTGCGCCGTGCACGTGGACCACGGCCTGCGCGGCGCGGAGTCGGACGAGGACGCGCGGTTCTGCGCGGACGCGCTCGGCGCCGAGATCGTCCCCGCGGCGTCCCGGGGCTCGAGTGAGGCCGAGCTGCGCGCGATCAGATACAGAGCGACCGCTCACCTCGGTCTGCGTGCAACGGGCCATACCGCCTCCGATCAGGTCGAGACGATCCTCTATCGCCTCGTCTCCTCCGGCTCGACGCGAGGGATCAAGCGACAGCGCGAGGACGGCGTCGTGCGGCCGCTCCTCGACGTCTGGCGGGAGGACACGGCGGCCTACTGCGTCGAGCACGGCCTCGGCTACCGAGTCGACTCGTCGAACGCAGCCTCGAAGCGCGGGCTCATCCGGGACGAGATCCTCCCGCTGCTGCGCACGCTGCATCCCGGCGCGGACCGGAACCTCCTCGCACTGGCCGACGGGCGACCACGGCTCCCACGCGAGCTCGAGCGCACGCTGGTCGATCTCCTCGCATCGACGGACGGCACGAAGTCCGCCGATCTCGGCGGCGGCACGCGTGCGGTTCGCGAGTACGAGGAGGTGCGCCTCGAGGGGCGCGTGACGTTCGGGCCGTGGCAGATCGAGAGCACGCGCGCCGGCCTCACCGTCCGCACACGCCGGCCGGGCGATCGTCTCGCCGGTCGCACGAAGAAGATTCAGGACGTGTTCGTCGACGCGAAGGTGCCGAGACGTGCCCGCGACGCGTGGCCGATCGTCGTCTCCGGCGACGAGGTCGTGGCCGTTCCCGGCCTCGTGGCGGCGCCTGGCTGGGAAGACACCGTCCGCGCATGGAAAGATTCCGGGGGATGACGCAAGCCGAGCTCGAGCGTGGCGTGGGGGAGATCCTCATCGAGGAGGACGCGATCCAGTCGCGCATCCGCGAGCTCGGCGCGGAGATCTCCGCCGACTACGCCGGACGCGATCTCCTGCTCGTCGGCGTTCTCAAGGGAGCGGTCTTCTTCATGGCCGACCTCATGCGTGAGCTGACCGTTCCCTGTGAGATCGACTTCATGGCGATCTCGAGCTACGGCGCCGCGACCGACTCCTCGGGCGTCGTACGCATCCTCAAGGACCTCGACATCAACGTCTCGGGGAGGGACGTCCTCGTCGTCGAGGACATCATCGACTCGGGCCTGACGCTCTCCTACCTGATGCGGAACCTTCGAGCCCGTAAGCCCGCATCGCTCGACGTCGTGGCGCTCCTGACGAAGCCCGAGCGCCGCGAGATCGACGTGCCGGTGCGCTACGTGGGCTTCGAGATCGCGAACCGCTTCGTGATCGGATACGGCCTCGATTTCGCCGAGCGGTATCGCAACCTGCCGTACGTCGCCGTTCTCCACGCCGACCTGATCCCGCCCGCGGCATAGCCCGCTCGGGCCCTCGCACGTGCCGAATCGCACGTAGGTCCGCAATCACGACGTAACGGGGGAGGCGGGATTCGCCCCTGGGTGCCGAAGAATGACAGTGCTACCCTGCGACGACCGACGTGAACCGCTTCTTCCGCAGCGCGCTTTTCCCGCTCATCATCATCGTGCTGCTCGTCTATCTGGCGAGCCAGACGCTGTTGCCGGGCCGCTCTGCGCAGCAGAAGATCACGTACTCGCAGCTGATCGCGAAGGTCAAGGAAGGCGCCGTCAACGACGCCAACTTCAACCCCAACCGGCAGCAGATCACGGCGAACCTCGTCGACGGCAGCAAGGTCAAGGTCAACTACCCGACCGCGCAGTCGGCGACGCAGTTCCAGAACCTGCTCCAGGCGAACAACATCAAGTTCGACTCCAAGGGAACGGGCTCGTCGGCCTGGTGGGCCCTGCTCATCAACGTGCTGCCCTTCGTGATCCTGATCGCGTTCTGGATCTTCCTGATGAACCAGGTGCAGGGCGGCGGCTCGAAGGTGATGAGCTTCGGGAAGAGCCGCGCCAAGCGCATGTCGCCGGACTCGCCCAAGGTCACGTTCAAGGACGTCGCAGGCGCCGACGAGGCCGTCGAGGAGCTGCACGAGATCAAGGAGTTCCTCGAGAATCCGAAGAAGTTCCAGGCGCTCGGCGCGCGCATCCCCAAGGGTGTGCTGCTGTACGGCCCGCCGGGAACGGGTAAGACGCTGCTCGCGCGAGCGGTCGCAGGCGAGGCGGGCGTGCCGTTCTTCTCGATCTCGGGCTCCGACTTCGTCGAGATGTTCGTCGGCGTCGGCGCCTCGCGGGTGCGCGACCTCTTCGAGCAGGCGAAGCAGGCCTCTCCCTGCATCATCTTCATGGACGAGATCGATGCAGTCGGGCGGCACCGCGGCGCCGGGCTCGGCGGCGGCCATGACGAGCGCGAGCAGACGTTGAACCAGCTGCTCGTCGAGATGGACGGCTTCGAGGTGAAGGACAACGTCATCCTGATCGCCGCGACGAACCGGCCAGACATCCTCGATCCAGCGCTGCTCCGCCCGGGCCGCTTCGACCGCCAGATCGTGGTCGACCGCCCGGACCGGCTCGGCCGCCGCAAGATCCTCGAGGTTCACTCCCGCGGCAAGCCGATCGCGCGCGACATCGATCTCGACACGCTGGCGGCCGGGACACCCGGGTTCACCGGAGCCGACCTCTCGAACCTGATCAACGAAGCCGCACTGCTCGCGGCTCGAAACGGCAAGAAGATGATCGAGCAGAACGAGCTCGAGGAAGGGATCATGCGCGTGATCGCCGGGCCGGAGAAGAAGGCCCGACTGCTCTCCGAGAAGGAGCGCAAGATCATCGCGTACCACGAGATGGGCCATGCGCTCGTCGGCCACTTCCTCGAGGACACGAACCCCGTCCACAAGATCACGATCATGTCGCGGGGCCAGGCGCTCGGCCTCACGATCTCTCTGCCGACCGAGGACCGGTACCTGACGACGAAGTCGGCGCTCATGGACGAGCTCGCGATGACGCTCGGCGGCAGAGCTGCCGAGGAGCTCGTCTTCCACGAGATCACGACCGGCGCCGCGAACGACATCGAGCGCGTGACGGCGACGGCGAAGTCGATGGTGATGCGCTTCGGCATGAGCGAGAAGCTCGGCCCGCGTGTCCTCGGGCGCAATCACGACCTGCCCTTCCTCGGCCGCGACATGGGCTCCGAGCCCGACTACTCGGACGAGATCGCGAAGGAGATCGACGACGAGATCCGGCGCGTGATCGAGGAGGGACATGCGTCGGCGACCGCCGTCCTGCGCGCCCACATGGAGGAGCTGCACCGGCTCTCGGCGATCCTGATCGAGCGCGAGACGATCGACAAGGACCAGTTCGAGCGGCTGCTCGCGGGCGAGGCGGAGGAGTCGGTCTTCCCGGCCGACGTCCCCGAGCCCGTGATCGAGGAGCCCGAGGTCGAGCCGAAGCCCAAGCTGAAGCCGCAGCCGCGCCCCATTCCGGGCACCGCGATGCAGGCGCCTCCGCCGGATCCGGCGACCAGCTAGGTCGCCATGTTCGTCCCGGACGGGTTCGAGCCGCCCCGCCGGCTCGAGACGGACGGCTTTCGCCTCGAGCCTCTCGGCCCCGAGCACAACGAGCGCGACCACGAGGCGTGGTCAGGGAGCATCGAGCACATCCGCGCGTCGCCGGGCTGGGGCGCAGGCAGCCGTTGGCCGCGCCCGATGAGCCTCGAAGAGAACCTCGCCGACCTCGAGCGCCATGCGCGCGACTTCGCCGATCGGACCGGTTTCACGTACTCGGTGCTGGACGGAGACGACGTGATCGGATGTGTCTACGTCTATCCGGCGCGCGACGAGGCGCACGACGCTCGTGTCCAGTCCTGGGTGCGGGCCTCCCGCGCCGAGCTGGACGCGCCGCTGCGCGAGGCCGTTGCGGCCTGGCTCGCGAGCGCCTGGCCATTCGAGCGGCCGCTCTACGCGCCGGCGCTCGACTGAGTGCGGGCGGCGACGAGCACCAGCGCGAGGACTGCCGCCGCCGCGAGCGCGCCGGCGAGATCGAGAGCGAGACCGCGTGTGCGGACCGCGTCGACGAGTACGAGCAGCGCCGTCGCCATGACGAATGCCACGACACCTCCGAGCGCGACGAGAGCGGCACGGCGGAGTCCCTGGCCGGCCTCTCCCGGCGCGCGACAGCGCTCGTCGAGCGACCAGTACGCGAGCTCCGCGGCGATGAGCAGGCCCAACGCGATTACGGACGCCGAGCCGTCCAGCGGTGCGTCGTCGACGACGAGCTCGACCGCGTAGGTTCCGCCGACGAGCGCGACGGCCACGGGGACGAGCGGCGACCAGCCGAGGACGACCGCGGCCACGAGAGCCACGATCGCGACGATCGCGACGCGGGCTCCCACCTGCTCGAAGGAGCCGTCACCGCGTTCGAGCGGCACCGCTGCGACCACGAGCAGGCAGGCGACGCTGCCGGCCGCGGTGGCTATGCGCGTACCGGCCGTGCGTAGCGCCTGAATCTCCTCACCTCCTCGAGAGCCGACTCGAGGTCGGCATCGCCCCAGGTAGCGAATCCGATGCCGTGGGCCTCGAGGCGCGACCGCCGGACTTCACGTTCCAGGAGCCACAGGCGATAGGCGACGCGCTCGAGGGTGGATCGACCCGACTCGACCAGCCGGACGGGGTCCACCTCGATCACCGCCACGTCGAACCGACGTCCGCGTAGGTCTTCCAACGCGGCGCAGAACCGCGGATCCACGAGCGGCGTCAGCGCCAGCACGAACGACTTGGGAGGAAGGATTCGAGCCGGGATCACGCTGACGTCCTGCCACGTATACGTGGGCTCGACGCCCGTCTCGAGCAGGGTCTCGAGCAGGCGGTAGCGCTGTGTCGTCCCCATGCCGGGCTGCAACCAGCGAAGCACGCCCCCGAAGCCGACGAGGCCGACTCGGTCGCGATGCTCGAGGTAGTGGCTCGCGAGCGAGGCCGCGGCTCTCACGGCCTCCTCCAGCACGCTGCCCGCGGCTCCACTCACATCCGTGAAGCTGTCCAGGAAGAGGACCACGTCGGTGTTGCGCTCCGGGTGCCGCTCGTTCACGACGAGCCCCTGTCGGCGGGCGGATGCGCGCCAGTTGATCGAGCGCACGCGGTCACCGGGAACGAAGTCGCGGATGTCCGCGTACTCGACGCCGTCGCCCTTGCTCCGCGCGACCTGGCTGCCCGTGAACGCCTGCGTCTCCAACGGCGCGACGAGCCGGCGCAGCGTGAGCGGGCTCGGGTACGCCGTGAGGCGCCGAGTCGTCTTCGAGCGTGTCTCCCACGTCACGAGCCGGAACGCGTCGCGAGCGCGCACGCTCACGCTGCCCGGCTCGTAGACGCCCCAGGTCGTGCAGCGAAGGACGAACGGCAGGTCACGCTGCTCGCCGGCTCGTAGGCGCAGGCTGCGAGCCGCGTTCCCCTCCACCGCTTCCATGCCTTCCGGGAGCTCGAGCAGGAGCTCGAGGCGGTCCACGGGCCGCGACGCGCGGACGCTCACGACCGCCTCGATCTCATGGCCCTCGAGCGTCCGCTCGGTGTCGAGCGCGAGCTCGGCCTCGACACCCGGGTCGCTGCCGCGCGTTCCCGCGACGAGCACCAGGGCAAATGGGCCGGCGACGATCGCAAGCTCCGGGCGCCGAAGCGCGAGGGCGCCGACCATGCCGAGCGCCGCGAGCGCGGCGTAACCGAGCAGGCGCGGGTTGCCCGTTCGCCTCACGGGAGCGCGAGCGGCCGGACGTCCTCTGCGGCAGGGGTCGGGACGCTGCCGAGGACCTCGCGCACGACGTCCTCGGCGGTGACCTGCTGGACCCACAGCTCGGGACGGAGCACGAGGCGATGCGCGAGCGCGGGGACGGCGATGGCCTTGACGTCGTCCGGCAGGACGAAGTCGCGGCCGTGCAACGCTGCCCGACAGCGGGAGAGCTTGAGCAGGGCCAGGCTGCCGCGCGGGCTCGCGCCTACGGCGGCGCTCTGCGAGGCGCGGGTCGCGATCACGAGGTCGACGCAGTACTCACGCACGCTCTGCGCGACGTGAACGCTCTCCATCGCCGCCTGCATCGCCAGCAGCGTGTCGCGATCGATCACCGGCTCGAGCTCGACGTCGTCCGACTCGCGCTCGATGCGGCGTGAGAGTACGTCCACCTCACCCTCGCGGCTGGGGTAGCCGAGCGCGGTGCGCAGCAGGAAGCGATCCAGCTGCGCCTCCGGGAGCGGGTACGTCCCCTCGTACTCGATCGGATTCTGCGTGGCGATGACGAGGAACGGCAGCTCGAAGCGGTGCGTGACGCCTTCGATCGTCGCCTGGCGCTCCTGCATCGCCTCGAGGAGCGCCGCCTGCGTCTTCGGAGGCGCGCGGTTGATCTCGTCGGCGAGGAGCAGGTTGGTGAAGATCGGGCCGGGCCTGAACTCGAAGTCTGAGTCCCGCTGGTTCCAGATCGACGAGCCCGTGACGTCGGACGGCATGAGGTCGGGCGTGAACTGGACCCGCGTGAACTCCATGCTCATGGCCCGCGCGAATGAGCGCGCTGCGAGCGTCTTCGCCAGCCCGGGGTAGTCCTCGAGCAGGACGTGGCCGTCGCCGAGGAATCCGAGGAGCACCAGCTCGAGCGGCTCGCGCTTCCCGACGACCGCCTTCTCGACCTCGTCGAGCACCTGGCCGGACAGCTCCCGTACCCGGGCGAGCTCCACGGCTACACGGCCTCGAGCGAGTCGACGGCACCTTGGAGCTCGTGCGGCGTGAGGCCGCGAGCGAGCCGATCCTCCGGCGCGGGCCGGTCCGGGCGGACGAGCTCCCACGCCGGGCGGCCGAGGGCAACGCGCGCAGCGGCGGGCTGCGCGTCGAGCGAGATCCGCCTGCGTGACGCCAGCAGGCCTGCGGCGATCGAGCGCAGCCGTGGCGCGAGGCGGTAGTGCAGCTCGAACGACGAGGCGATCGCGAGGGCTGCCTCGTGCTCGATCCGCGCGAGGCTCGCTGGCGGCCGAGAGCGCACGGGCGCTCGAGCACCCTCGCGGAGTGGCCTCTCCCCAGGGAAGGCACGTCGCAGCGCCATGAGTGCGAGTCCGAGCGCGATCACGCATAGGACGAGTGCGTAGATTCGGGCCCCGAGGGCGAGTCGTCCCGGTACGAGAGCCGCGATCGCGGCGAGCGCGACAGTCGCGACGAGAAGGAGTCGAAGCGCACGTCGGGCCTCCGGCCTCACGATGGTGCTCCGACGGCGACGACGTGCCGGTCCGGGTCTGGCCGCTCGTTCGCGGCAGCGCGCAGCTCGTCCCGCACTCGCTCGAGAGAGTCGATCGCCTCCTCCTTCATCGCCGTGTCGACCGCGTGCTGCGAGAACTTAGCCTGCGTGAAGAGGGTCGTCAGGCGTGTGATCGCGTTCGAGCCGAGCGTGAGATCGCTCAGGACGCGTGCGAGGTACTCGTCCGAGGTCTCCGCAGGCCGTCGTGCGACCCCGCTCGAGGCCAGGGTGCGCTCGAGTCGCGCGTACGCCGCGATGACGGCACGACGTGCGTCGGCCTCGCCGCGGAGGTCGTCGAGGGCATCGTCCAGAGCAGCGGCGAGCTCCTCCGCGAGGTCCGCCCGCGGGTGGCGCTCACGTCGGGCTCGCCGCTCGGCGACGAAGTACGCGATCACGGCCGTGAGCACGAGCCCGAGGATCACGGCGGTCGGCACCCACGTGATGCTCGGTTCGTAGCCGAGGGCGGGGTCCTGGCCGGGCGGCGCCGGAGCAGGACGCTTTCCCCCGAACAGCGCGTCACCGGCCTCCTGTGTCTGGAACGGCCGGTTCTGGGGCCGGAAGTAGGCGAACACCGCGAACAGGGCGAGGAATGCCAGCCAGCCCACCAGCGACGTCCGCCGATACCGGCCGGACCGGATTTCCTCGGCGATCGCCCGTCGCTGCGTGAGCCCGTAGAGCAGGAGCACCGCGCCGGCGACGACGGCGACGAGGCCGAGGCTGAAGAGCGTGTCGAGCAGCGTGTCCAGCAGCGACTCGGACGGTGGTCGGGTCGCGTTCGACCCGGCGGACGTCGAACCGGTCGCGGCGATCGCCACCACCGCGACGAGCGCCAGCACGACGAGCGTCGGTAGGACCACACGCGTGGCCCTACCGCGCATCGTCACTCAGGCTTGCGCGATGCCCGGTTCGGTCATCGGCATCGAGCCGGTGCTCTTGGACTCCCAGTACCGGTTGAGGGCGCCCTGGATCTTGATGAACCAGACGAAGGCCCCGATGATCGGCAGGAAGAGCCAGAGGCCCGTCCACCCCGAGAAGGGAGCCGGCCGTCCGTCCTGCTGGTACATCTTCCCGACCTCGGACGGGACGAGGAACCACGTGACGATGCCGACGACGATGTAGATGACGAGACCGAGCACTCCGCCGACACCCTGGCCGGAGTGGTTCTTGACCTCGTCCTGGGTCTTGAAGACCCAGTAGAGCGTGTAGATCCCGAGCGTGACGATCGCCATCAGGATGGCGAAGCCGATGCCTCTCGGCTGCCCGAGCGGGCCGCTGTTCGACGCAGATGTGTCCATGGCGACCGATTCTGGCCCGGAGATCAGACGGAGCTACGCTCCCCGTCGTGAGCGCCCGCACGTCGTTCGAGGAGCGCTGGCCGCGGCCGTCGGTGATGGGCGTGCTCAACGTCACACCGGACAGCTTCTCCGACGGCGGCCGGTTCGTCGACCCGGCGACGGCTGTCGCCCACGGGCGCAGGCTGCTGGAGGAGGGCGCGGACGTGGTCGACGTCGGCGGCGAGTCGACGCGTCCCGGCGCTGCACCGGTCTCCCTAGAGGAGGAGCTCGCGCGGGTGGAGCCCGTCCTCGAAGGCCTCAGCGGTATCCCGCTCTCGATCGACACGGCGAAAGCGGCGGTCGCTCGGCGTGCTCTCGAACTGGGGGCCGTCCTCGTCAACGACGTCACCGCCCTGCGCGGCGACCCGGACATGGCCGCAGTGGTCGCTGACGGAGACGCATTCGTCTGTCTCATGCACATGCAGGGGGAGCCGCGAACGATGCAGGCCGCTCCTCGTTACGACGACGTCGTCTCCGATGTGTTGGCCTTTCTCGAGGAGCGCCTCGCGTTCGCCGTCGAGCAGGGAATCGGCGAGGAGCGGATCTGCGTCGATCCGGGGATCGGCTTCGGCAAGACGCCCGACCAGAATCTCGAGCTCCTGCGGCGGCTGGACGAGCTCGGGTCGCTGGGTCGGCCGGTGCTGATCGGGGTCTCGCGGAAGAGCACGCTCGGGAAGATCCTCGGCGATACGGAGGCGACCACGGGGACGACGGCAGGCTCGCTCGCGGCGACTGTGGCCGCGTTCGAGCGCGGCGCGTCGATGATCCGCGCGCACGACGTGCGCGAGACCGTCGAGGCGCTCGCCGTCGCCGCCGCGGTCGAGCGTGGAAGGATCACGGCGTGACGATCGAGCTGAGCAGCCTGGTGGTCTTCGGCCACCACGGCTACCTCGAGGAGGAGCGCCGGCTCGGCCAGCGGTTCCTCGTCGATCTCTGGGTCGACGTGCACGGCGACGCGGCGGAGAGCGACCGCATCGACGACACCGTCGACTACCGGCGTCTCGCCGCGCTCGTGCGCGAGGTGTTCGCGGGCGAGGAGCGGCTCCTGCTCGAGGGGCTTGCGGGCGCCGTGGCGGACGGGATCGTCGAGCGCTTTGCAGCCGTCGAGAGCGTCCGCGTCCGCGTCCGCAAGCCCGACGTCGTGCTCGAGCCGCCGGTCGACTACGCCGCGGTGCTCGTCGAGCGCACGCGCGCGTGACGCTCGCGTACGTCGGGCTCGGCGCGAACCTCGGGCACAGGGAGACCACGCTCGCTCGAGCTGTCGAGCTGCTGAGAGAGGCGGAAAGCGTCGAGGTGACCGGCGTCTCCGAGCTCCGCGAGACGGACCCGGTCGGCGTCGTTGATCAACCCCGGTTCCTGAACGGCGCCGCCTCGGTCGACACGACGCTTCCGCCCCGAGCGCTGCTCGACCTGCTGCTCGAGATCGAGCGCTCGCTCGGGCGGGTGCGCGAGGAGCGCTGGGGGCCGCGCCTCCTGGATCTCGACCTGCTCGTGTACGGGGACGAGGTGATCGACGAGCCCGGGCTGCGCGTGCCGCATCCGCGTCTCCACGAGCGGCGCTTCGCGCTCGAGCCGCTGGCCGAGCTCGACCCCGATCTGGAGCTACCTCGTCTCGGGAAGGTGTCGGCGCTACTCGCGGCGCTAGACTGACCCGCGATGTCCCATCTCGACGACCTCGACGAGTTCGAGGCCGAGCTCGAGCTCTCGCTCAAGCGCGAGTACTCGGCCGTCTTCTCACTGTTCCGCTACTGCGTCCTCACGCAGGACGCGACGTACCTGTGCAACAAGCTCGACCTCGAGGCGCTGCCGCAGGTGAGCTACCCGTTCTTCCACGTGCGCATGGAGGACGTCTGGGTGTGGGACAAGAACCGGCCGAGCCGCATCATCCCGAAGGCGGAGGTCTACACCTCGGGTGACGTCACGGTCGAGGAGCTCCGCGCCGAAGGCGACGAGCCGCCGTTGACCGCCGAGGCGCTCGCCGAGCGGATCGGCCAGCCGCTCTCCGGCGACGACGACTCCTTGTAGGCGGCGCCGGCCGGCCCACCTCGCTCCGGTCGCCGGCTCTCTCGATCGACTCTGATTGACTAACGCGGTGCTGCTCGCAGTCGACGTCGGCAACACCCAGACCGCCCTCGGGCTCTACGACGACGGCGCGCTCGCAGACCATTGGCGGCTGGCGACAGAGCGCTCGAGCACGGCGGACGAGCTCGGCGTCCTCCTCGGCGGGCTGCTCGATTTCGACAGCGTCGACGGCATCTGCCTCGCGTCCACCGTTCCCGTGCTCGTGCGCGAGTGGGCGGCGTTGGCCGCGAAGTGGGCGCACGCGCTCGCTGCTCGTCGTCGGGCCGGGCGTGAAGACCGGGATCCCGATCCGCTACGACGACCCGCGCGAGGTCGGCGCCGATCGGATCGTCAACGCCGTCGCGGCAAGAGAGCGGTACGGCGCGCCCGTGATCGTCGTCGACTTCGGCACGTCGACGAACTTCGACGTCGTGTCACCCGAGGGGGAATACGTCGGCGGTGTTCTCGCGCCGGGCATCGAGATCTCCATGGACGCGCTGTTCGCCCGCGCCGCCCGCCTCGTGAAAGTGGACTACGCGGCGCCGGAGTCGGTGATCGGCAAGACGACCGTCGCGGGTCTGCAGTCCGGGCTCGTCTACGGCTTCGCCGGCCAGGTCGACGGCATCGTCGGGCGGATCCGAGGCGAGCTCGGCGTCGCCGCGCGCGCCGTCGCGACCGGCGGCCTCGCCGACCTCGTCGCGCCGCACTCGGAGACGATCGAGAGCATCGACCCGTTCCTCACGCTCGAGGGCCTGCGCCTCGTGTGGGAGCTGAACGCATGATCCCGAGCCCTCCGGCCGTCGGGCTGTTCGTCGTCGCTGCGCTGGCGCTGCTGCTCGTGCCCGGCCCCGCCGTCCTCTACGTCGTGACCCGCTCGATGCAGCACGGTCGCCGGGCAGGGCTCGTGTCGGTGCTCGGCATCCATGTCGGGACGCTCGCCCACATCGCGGCCGCGACTCTCGGTCTCTCCGCGCTGGTCGCGTCCTCCGCGCTTGCGTTCACGGCCGTCAAGGTCGCCGGCGCCGTCTACCTCGTCGGACTCGGCCTGTGGACGCTGCTCTCGGGGCGCGCCGAGCCCGAGGTGGCCCTCGGCGGCGAGCAAAACCTCCAGCGCGCGTTCGCGCAAGGCGTCGTCGTCAACGTGCTCAATCCGAAGACGGCGCTGTTCTTCCTCGCCTTCCTGCCCCAGTTCGTCGACCCGAACGCCTCGCACCCGGCCGTGCAGATCGCCTTCCTCGGCGTGCTCTTCGCGCTCCTCGGCCTCGTCACCGACTCGATCTGGGCGATCGCGGCGGGTACAGCAGGCGGGATGCTGCGAAGCTCGCGCCGCTTCGTGCGCACGCAGCGCTACGTCAGCGGAACCGTGTACGTCGGGCTCGGGGTGGCAACCGCGCTCGCCGGTGGGGCGGAAGACGCGTGACGAGCGCTCGCGTCGCCTACGCGCTCGACCGGGAGGGCGGGGAGCGCCTGCGCTTCAGCGACGCCGAGTTCCTGGTGAAGGCGGACGCGTCGACCACGAACGGCGCCTTCTCGATCGTCGAGGAGATCGCTCCACTCGATACACCGCAGCACATGCATGCCAACGAGGACGAGCTGTTCTACGTGCTCGAGGGCGAGCACGTGTTCGAGGTCGGTCCCGAGTCGTTCGTCGTCGGCCCGGGTGCGGTGGTCTTCGCGCCCCGCAACGTCCCGCACGCACACCGGCGGGTCGTTCCGAGGACTGGACGCTTCCTGACGATGGTGTCCCCGGCGGGGTTCGAAGGCTTCTTCCGGGAGCTCTCCGATGCCGAGAGCAATGGCACGATCGGTCCCGAGGCGTACGCCCGCGCATCCGAGCGCTACGGCATCACCTGGCTCTAGCCGCCGCCGTAGATCGACACCGGGAGCTCGAGCGTGAGTTCGGCGCCGGACGGGACCTCCGCCTCGAGCAGCTCCACGATCTCGCGCGCGCCGGGGGCTGCGGCGAGCAGCCGTCGCTCGACCTCCTCGGTCGAGTCGAGCTGGAGGAGCTCCTGCTTGAACTCCTTCGGAAAGCGGCCCCGCCCGAGGTACCAGCCGTAGAACTTCTTGAGGAACCCCGAAGCGCGGCGCTCACCGAGCTCGCGGACGGTCTCGCGCACGAAGAGCACGAGCTCGGCAGCGACCTCCTCGCGCGTGGGCTCGGACCTGTCGCCGTCGACGATCTCGCGCAGCGCCCACGGGTTCCCTTGCGCGCCGCGACCGACCATCACCGCTTCCGCGCCCGTCGTCGCGAGCACGGTCTGCGCCCGCGCGCGAGAGGTAACGTCGCCGGAGGCGACCACCGGCACGTCGACGAGCGCGACGAGCTCAGCGGTCAGGGCGTGGTCGGCGGTCCCGGTGTACATCTGCTGCGCGGAGCGTGGGTGCAGAGTCAGCGACGAGGCGCCGGCGTCGACCAGGCGCGGGCCGAGCTCGAGCGCGGCACGCGAGCCGTTACGGCACGCCTCGGCGGAGCTTCACCGACACCGGGATGTCGACCGCGTCCGCGATCGCGTCGACGATCGCGCACGCGCGATCCTGATCCTCGAGGAGGTGTGCACCGGCGCCGGTCTTCGTGACCTTCTTGACCGGGCAGCCGTAGTTGACGTCGACGATGTCGGCACCGACCGCCTCGACCATGCGCGCGCCCTCGGCCATCGTCCGAGGCTCCGACCCGAACAGCTGGATCGCGAGCGGGTGCTCGTCGGCGGCCACGCGGAGGTAGCCGAGCGTCTTCTCGTTGCGGTGCTCGATCCCGGCGCAGCTGACCATCTCGGAGCACACGAGCCCGGCCCCATAGCGGCGTCCCTGGCGGCGAAACGCCTGCACGCTGACGCCCGCCATGGGGGCGAGGACGAGGCGCGTCGGCACCTCGACCGGACCGATGCGCCAGGATTCGCGGAGGTCGATCACGAGCTTCGGATCGTACTCGTGAGGCGTTTGACGCTCCTCGAACGGGGTAGCTACCATTCCGACCCGTGTCGGGGCCGAGGCGGCCCCGCAGTCCGTCTCTGGAGGCGTCTCGTGAAGGATGTGATCCTCACACCCGAGGGCTACAAGCAGCTGGCGAGCGAGCTGGACGTGCTGCGGACCACCAGGCGCCGGGAGGTCGCGGAGCGGATCGCGGCCGCGCGCGAGTTCGGCGAGATCGCGGAGAACGCCGAGTACGACGACGCGAAGAACGAGCAGATGATGCTGGAGCACCGCATCGCGCAGCTCGAGGAGCGCCTCGCGAACGCCCAGCTCATCGACAAGAAGCGCGTGGACACGAGCGTCGTCTCCGTCGGAGCGGTGGTTCGCCTCCGAGACGTCGACGCGAAGCAGACCGTCGAGTACTTCATCGTCGGCTCGGCCGAGGCGAATCCGGCCGAGCAGAAGCTCTCGAACGAGTCGCCGGTCGGCAAGGCGATCATGGGCCGCAAGAAGGGCGAGACGGTCGAGGTCGTGACGCCGCGGGGCTCGAAGGTCAAGTTCAAGATCATGGAGATCAAGGCCGCCTAGCTCCGCGGACAGCCGGATAGGCTGGCCGGCATGACAGCGCCCAAGCGGTTCCCCGATCGAAGCCGGATCGCGGACGCTCGCGCTGCCACGGAGGCGCTCGAGGCAGGCGGCGAGCTCGAGGACACAAGGAGGCTCGCGGGCCGCGTGATGGCGCGGCGCGAGATGGGGAAGCTCGTCTTCCTCGACCTCGTGGACCGCTCGGGGCGGATCCAGCTCATGTGCGATACCGGGCGGATCGGGGACGTCGACGTCCATCTGGGCGACGTGGTCGGCGTGGTCGGGCGCCCCTCGAAGTCGCGTCGCGGCGAGCCGTCGCTCGCCGTGGACGAGCTGACCGTGCTCGCGACGAACACGAGCCCGCTCCCTGACACCTTCCACGGCCTCACCGACACCGAGACCCGCTACCGCAAGCGCTACCTCGACCTGCTGATGAACGAGGAGTCGCGCGACCTGTTCCTCCTGCGGGCGAAGGTCGTCTCGGCCATTCGTCGCTATCTCGACGAAGAAGGGTTCGTCGAGGTCGAGACACCGGTTCTCCAGCCCCGCTACGGCGGTGCGTTCGCGCATCCGTTCGTCACGCGCTCGAACGAGCTCGACACCGACCTCTACCTGCGCATCGCGACCGAGCTCTACCTCAAGCGGCTGATCGTCGGCGGCCTCGAGCGGGTCTACGAGATCGGCAAGGACTTCCGCAACGAGAGCGTCTCGTACAAGCACCAGCCGGAGTTCACGATGCTCGAGTGGTACGAGGCGTACGCCGACTTCCGCGACACGATGGACCGGATCGAGGCGCTGCTCGAGCGGGTCGCGCTCGACGTCCTCGGGACGACCGTGGCGCGGTTCCGCGGTCACGAGGTCGACCTGAAGGCGCCGTGGCGCCGCCTCGGCTTCGTCGAGTCGCTCGAGTCGCTCGAGCTCTGGACCCGAGACGAGTCGCAGCTACGTGCCTGGCTGACCGAGCGCGGTGTCGACACCGAGGCCGACAAGGACTGGCCGCAGCTCGTCGACCACGCGTTCGGGCACTTCGTGGAGCCGAGCCTGATCGAGCCGACGATCGTGTACGGGCATCCGGTCGAGCTCTCTCCCTTCGCGCGCGTGACCGACGACGACGACTCGATCACCGAGCGGTTCGAGTACTTCGCGGCCGGCATGGAGCTCGGCAACGCGTACACGGAGATCAACGACGCCGAGGAGCAACAGCGGCGTTTCGACGAGGCCTCGGCGCACGTCGAGGGCGTGCGCGGGGACCCGGACTACGTCGAGGCGCTCTCCTTCGGCATGCCGCCGACGGGCGGGCTCGGGCTCGGGATCGACCGCCTCGTCATGCTGCTCTCGGGTCGCGAGACGATCCGCGACGTGATCCTGTTCCCGGCGCTGCGCGAATCGCCGTAGTCAGGGGCCGGGTTGGCCTCGCCCGTCCTACCCGACGGTCGAGGTGACGACCGGTGCCTCCGCGCTCCACGGGAAGTCGATCCAGAGATCCGTGCGCCGCCAGACGTACTCGCACTTGACGACGGAGGGCGACTTCTCGTAGAGGACGGCGCAGCGCACCTCGGCGACCTTTCCGGCGCAGAAGCCCTTCACGAGCGCCAGCGTCTCGCCGGTGTCCGCGACGTCGTCGGCGATGAGCATCCGGGCCGACTCGAGATCGACGAGCTCGGGAACCGGGGGGAGGATCATGGGGACGTCGAGCCGCTCTTCCACGCCGGTGTAGAACTCGACGTTCATCGTCCACGTGTTCTTGACCTCGAGCGCGTAGCCGAGCGCGGCGCCGACGAGAAGACCGCCACGCGCGATCGACAGGACGAGGTCGGGGTCGTAGCCGTCGTCCGCGACCTGGCGCGCAAGGTCGCGCGCCGCTTCGCCGAACTCGCTCCAGGAGAGTCGCTCGCGCTCGGGGCCGGCGTCCACCGGACGATCCTAATGGGCGCGCTCTACGCGGCGGCTTCGACGCGTTCGCGTTCGAACGCGAGCACGTCACCGAGAATGTCGTCGAGCGTTCGCTTCGGCGCCCAACCCGTCGCCGCGCGGATCTTCGCGGTCGAGGGGATGCGGTGGAGCATGTCCTCGATACCGATTCCGTAGACGTCGTCGTACGCGACGTACTCGATCCCCGACGAGGAGCCCGTCAGCTCCTGGACGCGGCTCGCCAGCCCGTTGATGGAGATGCGTTCCTCGGATCCGATGTTGTAGATCTCCCCGGACGTCCCCGCGTCCATCAGCCCGGCGAGCCCTCGGATCGTGTCGGCGACGTGGCAGAAGCATCGGGTCTGATCGCCGTCGCCGTGGATCTCGATCGTGTCGCCGGCGAGCGCGCGCTGGACGAACGTCGGGATGACCATCCCGTACTGCCCGCTCTGACGCGGGCCGACCGTGTTGAAGAGGCGGACGATCACGCAGTCGAGGTCGTGCTCGGTGTGGTGGGCCAGGGCGAGGAACTCGTCCATGGCCTTGGAGTCGGCATACGCCCAGCGCTTCTGCGTGGTCGGGCCGTAGATCCGCCGGTCCGTCTCGACGAGCGGCCGCTCCTCTCGGTGGTCGCCGTACACCTCGGAGGTCGACGCGACGAGCACGCGCTTCCCGAAGCGATGGCAGTGCTCGAGCACGATCTCGGTCCCGCGCAGGTTCGTGACCAGCGTCTGCACCGGCTGCTCGACGATGAGCCGCACGCCCACCGCCGCCGCGAGGTGGTAGACGACGTCGCACTTGTAGACGAGCTCGTTGACGACCGACCAGTGCAGCACCGAGTCGACGACCAGGTGGAAGTCCTCGCGGTCGCGAAGATGCTCGATGTTGTCGAGCGAGCCGGTCGAGAGGTCGTCGAGGACCCACACCTCGTGGCCTTCATCGAGCAATAACTCCGAGAGGTGCGATCCGATGAATCCGGCGCCGCCCGTGATTAAGGCTTTGTTGCTCAAGGGCCGAGAAGGGTACCGAGGGCGTCGGGCGAATCCGGCGTGCGAGACTCCAGACGAGACCAGTCGGCTACCATGACCCGTCCCTTCGACCCGGGGGAGAGGCGACTCCTCCGGCAACCGACCGAAAGGAGTGTCGAGGGCGTTGTTCGAGCGATTCACCGAGCGGGCACGACAGGTTGTGGTTCTGGCCCAGGACGAGGCCAGAGCTCTCAAGCACAACTACATCGGCACCGAGCACATCCTGCTCGGCCTCCTTCGCGAGGAGGAAGGCCTTGCTGCTCGCGTCCTCGAGTCGCTCGACATCACGGTCGAGGAAGTCCGCGCGCAGGTCGCGCGGATCGTCGGCCAGGGTGACGAGGTCACCACCGGCCAGATCCCGTTCACGCCGCGCGCCAAGAAGGTGCTCGAGCTGGCGCTGCGCGAGGCTCTCTCGTTGGGCCACAACTACATCGGGACGGAGCACATCCTCCTCGGCCTCGTGCGCGAGAACGAGGGCGTCGCCGCCAGGATTCTTCTCGACTTCGACGCGGATGCGGAAAAGATCCGCAACGAGATCATCAGGATGCTCTCGGGCCCGGGCCGCCGGCAGTCCGGCGCAAGCGTCGCGCCCGGCGAGAAGACGAAGAGCTCGAAGCTCCTCGACCAGTTCGGCCGCAACCTGACGAAGCTCGCCGTCGAGGGCAAGCTCGACCCCGTCGTCGGCCGTCAGACCGAGATCGAGCGCGTGATGCAGATCCTGTCGCGCCGCCAGAAGAACAACCCGGTGCTGATCGGCGAGCCCGGCGTCGGCAAGACCGCCGTCGTCGAAGGCCTCGCGTCGCGGATCTCGTCCAGCCAGGTGCCAGAGATCCTCAAGGGCAAGCAGATCTACACGCTCGACCTCGCGGCGCTCGTCGCCGGGTCGAAGTACCGCGGTGAGTTCGAGGAGCGCCTGAAGAAGGTGATGAAGGAGATCACCCAGCGCGGCGACATCATCCTGTTCATCGACGAGTTGCACAACCTCGTCGGCGCCGGCGCCGCCGAGGGCGCGATCGACGCGGCGTCGATCCTCAAGCCCGCGCTCGCCCGCGGCGAGATCCAGACGATCGGCGCGACGACGCTCGACGAGTACCGCAAGTACCTCGAGCGCGACGCTGCCCTCGAGCGCCGCTTCCAGCAGGTGCGCGTCGAGGAGCCCTCGATCGACGAGACCGTCCAGATCCTGCGCGGCCTGCGCGATCGCTACGAGGCGCACCACCGCTGCAAGATCTCCGACGAGGCGCTGTCCGCAGCGGCGGCGCTCGCCGACCGCTACATCCAGGACCGCCATCTTCCCGACAAGGCGATCGACCTCATCGACGAGGCGGGCTCGCGCGTCCGCATCGCGACGATGTCTGCTCCGCCGCGCTACCGCGAGCTCGAGGAGGAGATCGACAAGGTCCGCGCCGACAAGGAAGGCGCGATCGAGGCGCAGGAGTTCGAGAAGGCCGCGCAGCTCCGCGACAAGGAGCGCAAGCTCTCCCAGAAGAAGAAGGAGCTCGAGGAGGAGTGGCGCAACCAGGCCGACGAGGAGCAGCCGGAGATCGGCGAGGACGAGATCGCCGACATCGTCTCCATGTGGACGGGCATCCCCGTCTTCAAGCTCACGGAGGCCGAGTCGCAGAAGCTCATCCGCATGGAGGACGAGCTCCACAAGCGCGTCATCGGCCAGCACCAGGCGATCGTCGCCGTCTCGAAGGCGATCCGACGCGCGCGAGCGGGCATCAAGGACCCGAAGCGCCCGACCGGCTCGTTCATCTTCCTCGGCCCATCGGGCGTCGGCAAGACCGAGCTCGCGCGCACGCTCGCGGAGTTCCTGTTCGGGGACGAGGACGCGCTCATCCAGGTCGACATGTCCGAGTACATGGAGAAGCACTCCGTGTCGCGGCTCGTCGGCTCGCCGCCCGGCTACGTCGGCTACGACGAGGGCGGCCAGCTCACCGAGGCCGTTCGCCGCAAGCCCTACTCCGTCGTCCTCCTCGACGAGATCGAGAAGGCGCACCCGGACGTCTTCAACATCCTCCTGCAGATCCTCGAGGACGGGAAGCTGACGGACTCGCAAGGACGGAAGGTCGACTTCCGCAACACGATCGTGATCATGACGTCGAACCTCGGCGCGGCTCAGATCTCGAAGAACCAGACGCTCGGCTTCTCGATCGGCGACGAGCAGGGACTCTCGTACGACGAGATGAAGGAGCGAGTGATGTCGGAGCTCAAGAAGGTGTTCCGGCCAGAGCTCCTGAACCGCATCGACGAGGTCATCGTCTTCCACAAGCTCGAGAAGATCGAGATCCTCGAGGTCGTCGACCTGATGATGAAGCGCGTGCGCGAGGAGATGGGGAAGCACGACGTCGTGATCGAGCTCACGGACGATGCGCGCGAGCTGCTCGTCGAGACGGGCTACGACCCGGCCATGGGAGCCCGGCCGCTGCGCCGAGCGATCCAGCGCATGCTGGAGGATCCCCTCGCGGACTTCATCCTCGGCCGCGACCTCGCACCGGGGACGACGCTCATCGTCGACCGCCGCGAGGATCCCGCCGAGGGCGAGCCACCGGTCGAGATCCGCGTCATCGAGGGAGAGCCCGTCCCGGCAAGCGGTCGGCGCGCCGTCCTCCGACGAAGCCGATCTCGCGAACCTCGCCGAGCTCGTCGACGAACCGTCCGACGACTAGCTCGAGCGTCATTCGACACGCGAGGTCGTCCGACTACGGGCGCGTCATCGGCCGCATCAACGTCTGGTGGGGCGAGCGCGAGATGGCGCCCGTGCTGCCGAAGCTCTTCTTCATCCACTTCGAAGGGACGAGCTTCGTCGCCGAGGGCGACGACGGCGAGCTCCTCGGGTTCGTCTGCGGGTTCCTCTCGCAGACGGCCGACGACGAGGCGTACATCCACTTCGTCGGCGTCGATCCCGAGGAGCGCGAAGCCGGTCTCGGGCGCGCGCTGTACGAGCGTTTCTTCGAGGAGGCACGCGTGAACGGTCGCTCGGTCGTTCGCTGCGTCACCTCACCCGTGAATCAGCGGTCCGTCGCCTTCCACGAGTCGCTGGGATTCGAGGTCGAGCGCGTCGTCGCGGACTACGACGGTCCCGGGGAGGACCGCGTCCTCCTCGTCAAACGACTGAGCTGATCCCGCGGCGCTTGCGCTGGAGGACGGGGCCCTCGGGACTTGCGCGTCGCCGCCCAGTCGAGGTACGTGCCGACCGAGACGACGACAGCGAGCCCGACGAAGCCGTAGCTGATCCACGACGAGCCGGCGTCCGTGAGGCTCTTCACGACGGCGACGGCGAGGATGCCCGATGCCGAGCCCGAGCGTGATCGTCGGCCAGGGAACGTCGTCCGAGAACTCCACGTCCGTGAGGTTTCCGAGCGCGACGATCGCGACGGTCGCGACGACGAGCAGCGCGAGGAGCAGCCCCCACGCATCCCAGCCGTCGAGCGACATGCGTCGCGACACCGGCGCGACCGTAGTCGACGTCCACGTTCTGCCAGGTGAAGAACAGGCTGAGGAACAGGAGCGGGCCGGCCGACGAGGACGAGCTGAGAGCCTCGTGAGAGGGCCTTGAAGGTCGCCATCGGGATCCTTTCGGCGTCGTGACTCGGCTTCGAACGGCCGCTGTCCGATCCCTACTCGTCACAGGGTACTCGTGCGTGCGCCGAAAAGGGTATTTGCAGGAGGTTTTGCAGGACGTGCACGCATCCGCCGCGGCGCTTGGACTCGCGCCGCGGCGGATGCCGTGTGCTCGCGCGGGTTAGCTCTCCCGCCCGGTCGACGGCTCGTCGCTCGGTGCGTCCGAGGCCGCATCCGCCGTGCCCGAAGGCGCGTCGGCTGCTTCCGGGGCCACGTCGGAGGCCCCGCTCGCCGCAGTCTCTGCTGCTTCGTGTGCGGTGTCCGTTGCCGCCGGCATCTCGGGAGCAGGCGGCGGGGGGGTGGGGGCGGGGGTCGGCGGCGCATCGACCGTAGCGGTAGGGGCGCCCATCGCAGACGCGCTCGATCCCAGGTTGCTCGCGTCGCTCTTGAGCGACTCGATCCCGCCTGCCTCCTGAACCTCGAGCCATGCGCCGACGGCGACGGCGATCGCGAGGACGACACCGACGAACGCCCAGAAGGTCCGGTAGTCGTCGGTGACGAGCTTCAGGACGGCGCAGATCGCGATGAGGATGCCGAGCACGAAGCTCGTCGTCGCGAACGACAAGGGGATCGGGATATCCACCGCTGCGAGCCTCGCGGCGATGCGCGCCACGAGAACGATGGTGAGGATCCCCATCACCACGCCCCAGAACCCGTGCCATGCATTCTGGCCGAAGGAGCCGATTGCGGTGTCGACCTCCTGCCAGCGGAAGAACATCACGATGAGCAGGAGCACGGCCGCGACGAACATGACCTGCGTCCCACGCCCGAGCGCTTTCAAGTTGTCCATTCGGCCCGTCCTTTCGTCGATGTCTGCGGCGGTCTCACGGCACTCTGATGCACCGACCCGCGACTTTCAAGGCAATCGGCGCACTTTCGCGACGGAGCGGTGTCGGACCGCGCTCCTAGACTGAGCCGGTGGCGAAGGTCACCGTCCAGTTCACGTGCTCCGAATGTGGCACGACCTCGGGCCGCTGGCTCGGCAAGTGCCCGGGCTGCGGTGCCTTCGGCAGCCTGGTCGAGGAGCTGCACGGATCGTCGACCGAGAGCCTGGGTGCCGTCGCGCTGAAGCCCGTTCCCATCGGCTCGGTGCGCGTCGAGGACGCGGCACGCATCTCCACCGGAGTCGCGGAGCTCGACCGGGTCCTGGGCGGCGGGCTCGTTCCGGGATCGCTCGTACTCGTGGGCGGGGAGCCCGGCGTCGGAAAGTCGACCCTCCTGCTCAGCGCGCTCGGCGCGATCGCGCGCGACGGCCGTCGCGCGCTTCTCGTCACGGGCGAGGAGTCCGCATCACAGGTGTCGCTGCGCGCTGCCCGGCTCGGCGGCGCAGAGTCGGTCGACATCCTCGCCGAGACCGAGCTCGACACGGTCTGCGCGACGCTCGAGGCAGAGCGCCCCGACGTGTGCGTCATCGATTCGGTGCAGACACTCCACGCCTCGGCGCTCAGCTCGGCTCCCGGGTCCGTCGCGCAGGTTCGCGAGGCCGCGGGCAGGCTCCTTCGGGTCGCGAAGGAGGCCGGTATCGCGACGGTGCTGGTGGGCCATGTGACGAAGGACGGCGCCGTCGCGGGGCCGCGGGTTCTCGAGCATCTCGTCGACTGCGTGCTCCAGTTCGAGGGCGACCGCTACCACGAGCACCGCGTCCTCCGCGCCACCAAGAATCGCTTCGGCTCGACGAACGAGCTCGGCGTCTTCGAGATGACCGCTGCCGGTCTCGTCGGCGTGCCCGATCCGTCGGAGCTCTTCGGGACGACGCACCCCGGCGAGATCGGAGCGGCGGTCGGGTGCGTGCTCGAGGGCACGCGTCCGCTCCTGCTCGAGATACAGGCGCTCGTCGCACCGACCGATCTCGCTATGCCGCGCCGTGTCGGCACCGGCGTCGATCCGAAGCGCCTGGCGATGATCGTGGCGGTCCTCGGACGCCACGCAGGCGTCGCCCTCGCGAGCGCGGACGTCTTCGTCAACGTCGCGGGCGGCGTGCGGATCGAGGAGCCGGGCGCCGATCTCGCGGTGGCGCTGGCCATCGCGTCCGCCGCGCGCGGCGCGCCGGTCGGCGAGGGGCTCGCGGCCTTCGGCGAGATCGGGCTCACGGGCCGCTTGCGACCGGCCTCCCAGTCCGAGCGGCGGCTCGAGGAGTGCGCCAAGCTCGGGATCGTCACCGTCGTCGCCCCCGCCGACAGCCCTCACAGGTCGACTCCCCGCGTCGCGAGCGTCGAGACGCTGCGCGACGCGATCAAGGCGGGCCTGGGGATCGGAGACCGTGCCCGGGAGGCCGCCGCGTAAGGCTCGCCTTCGTTGCCGTTCCGTTAATCGCCCGTGAAGAACGCGCTATCATGTGACCGGATCGCCGGCAGGAAGACGCTGCCGGCACTTTTTCGTGAAGGCGACGGATACCGACATCGGGGAGGCCCTCTTGTTCGACATCGGCGACAAGGTCGTCTATCCGCACCATGGCGCGGGGACGGTGGTGCGGAAGGAGAAGCGCGAGGTTCTGGGCGAGACACGTGAGTACCTCACCATCCAGATCCTCCACAACGACATGACCGTGAACGTTCCGTGTGAGAACGCGGAGCGGGTGGGACTGCGAACGGTCATCGATCAGAGAACGGTGACCATGGTCGTCAGGGTGCTCTCGGGTGGATCGACCGAGATGCCCAAGAACTGGAACCGTCGCTTCAAGCACAACCGCGACAAGATGAAGACCGGCAACATCTTCGAGCTCGCGGAAGTCGTGCGGAACCTCGCCGTTCGGAACAACGAGAAGGGCCTCTCGACCGGTGAGAAGCAGATGTTCGTGAAGGCCAAGAAGATCCTCGCCTCGGAGCTCATGTACGCGAAGAGCATGGACGAGGAAGAGGCTGCGGCTTGGCTCGACGACGTTCTCTCTCGCGCCGGGCAGCCGAAGCCGAAGTCACGAGCGAAGCCGAAGGCCGCGACGGCGAGTGCATAGCGGCTCCGGCGCTGCCGGAGCCACCTGGGCGCTGATCGCCGCCGCTGGATCGGGCGAGCGCCTCGGAATCGATCGTCCGAAGGCGTTCGCCGTGCTCGGCGGACGTCCGCTGCTCGCCGAGAGCCTCGACCGGCTCGATCGCTGCCCTCTCGTGGACGCGATCGTCGTCGCCGCGCCGCCCGAGTGGGAGGAGCCGTCGATCCTCCTCGCCGAGGAGCTGGCCGCGTCGAAGGTCGTCGCGTGCGTCACCGGCGGTTCGACGCGGGCCGAGTCGGTGGCGGCCGCGCTCGCGGAGGTTCCCGGCGAGGCGCTCGTCGTGCTCGTGCACGACGCCGCTCGCCCGCTCGTCGGCGACGCCGTCGTGGAGCGGCTCATGGCGCCGCTCGGCGAGGGCTTCGACGGGGCCGTGCCCGTTCTCCCCGTCGCGGACACGCTCAAGCGGGCTCGAGACGGTGTCGTCGAGGAGACCGTCGATCGGGCGGGGCTCGTGAGAGCGCAGACCCCGCAGGCGTTCCTTGCTCCGACGCTCAGACGCGCGTTCTCGGGCGATCTCGCCGGCGCCACCGATTGCGCGTCGCTCGTCGAACGTGCGGGTGGGCGAGTCGCGGTCGTCGACGGCGATCCGAGGCTGTTGAAGGTCACCACGCCGGACGACCTGGCGATCGTCGAATCGTGGCTCTGAAGGCGGTCGTCTTCGACGTCGGCGAGACGCTCGTCGACGAGGAGCGCTGGTGGCGCCGGCTGGCCGACCGCGAGGGGTTGCAGCCGCACGTCGTGTGGGCGGCGCTCGGCGTCACGATCGAGCGCGGGGAGGAGCACACGGCTCTCTGGGGTCACCTCGGGATCGAGCAGCCGCCGCGCTGGTGGAGCGAGATCACGTATGCGCTCGACGATCTCTATCCCGACGCGCTCGACTGCCTCGAGCGGGTGCGCGAGCTCGGCTTCGCAGTGGGCATCGTCGGCAACCAGAGCGAGACGCTCGAAGCGTGGGCGCGTGACGTTGCCCTGCCGGCCGACGTGATCTCGTCGTCCGCGAGCCTCGGAGCCCGCAAGCCCGATCCCGCGTTCTTCGAGAAGGTCGTCGAGCTCATGGGCCGCCGGGCGGGCGAGGTTGCCTACGTCGGCGACCGCGTCGACAACGACGTTCTTCCGGCGGCAGCGGCCGGGCTCGTCGCCGTGCACATACGGCGCGGTCCCTGGGGTTGCCTGCAGCGGACGCCATCCCAGGCCGCGCTGGGCCTCGACGATCTCGCCTCGCTACCCGACGCGTTAGCCTCGCTCTCGTGAGCGAGCTGCGGGTCGGGATCGGGTACGACGCACATGCCCTCGTCGAGGGCGTGCCACTCGTGCTCGGAGGCGTGGCGATCGACTATCCGCGCGGCCTCGCCGGCCACTCGGACGGCGACGTCGTCGCCCACGCGCTGATCGACGCGATCCTCGGAGCGGCGAACCTCGGCGACATCGGCTCGCTCTTCCCGTCGGGCGACGAGCAGTACCGCGGCGCGTCCTCGCTCGATCTCCTGTGGGAGGCCTACCGCGAGGTTCGCGAGGCGGGCTGGGAGCTCGTCAATGCCGACTGCGTGCTCATCGGCGAGGAGCCGCGCATCGGCGACGTCCGCGACGAGATGTCGGAACGGCTTGCAGGGGCGCTCGGAGTGGAGGGCGGGCAGATCTCGGTCCGCGCGACGACGACCGACCACCTCGGGTTCACCGGACGGGGTGAGGGGCTGGCCGCGCAGGCCGTCGCGCTCCTGCGGCGATGAACGTCGTCAGATACAGCGACCGACCCGATCTCCTGGAGCGACGCTTCGAGGAGCTCACCGGACCGACCTTCCCGGCGTACATGAACGAGAACGAGCCGGGCAATCTCTACTGGGGGCGGCTCTACACCGACTTCCCGGACTTCCAGGTCGCGCTCGTCGACGGCGACGAGCTGCTGGCCGAGGCGCATGCGCTCCCGTTGCCGTGGGACGGCACGCTCGAGGATCTGCCGTCGGGCTGGGACGAGGGCTTCGTGCGCGGCATGACCTCCGACCTGCCGCACACGGCGCTCATGGCGATCGCGATCAGCGTCGCGCCGAGCCGGCAGGGCCGGCGGCTGTCGAGCCGGATGATCGAGACCTTCACGGACAACGCGCGCGCCGCCGGGCTCGCGAGGGCGTGATCGCTCCGGTGCGCCCGACCTGGAAGGAGCGCTACCCGCTCATCCCCATCGAGGAGTACATGGAGTGGCGTCGACCCGACGGGAGCCACTTCGACCCGTGGCTCCGCATTCACGAGAAGGTGGGCGGCGAGATCCTCGCGGCGTGCCCGCGGTCGATGGTCATTCGCGGGTCGGTCTGCCGACTGGGAGGAATGGACGGGCATGTCGTTCCCCGCCGACGGGGAGTACGTGTTTCCCGGCGCGCTCGCCACGCTCGTGCGTCGAGGACGGCGTCGGCACGCACGTCGAGCCGAACGTCTGGGTGCTGCACCGCGTCTGATCGGCCCGCAGGACCAGTCGCCACCCTCGCCGTTAACTATCGGGGGAGGGTGACGAGCCCCTCCTCGACGACGACGAGGCCGTCGCGCTCGAGCGAGCGGACGGCCTCGTCGTCGAGCTCGGGCAAGCTCGCGCGGCGCCTCGACGAGCGCGCGCAGGGTCGTCGAGCGGCGCTGGCGGAAGGAGCCCTCGAACGGCCCCTGCTTGCGCTCGGGCTCCTCGCGGATCCCGCGCGACGGGCAGCGCGCGCGCGAGCGGGCACTCCGCGCAGCGAGCGATGCGCGCGAGGCAGATCATCGCGCCGAGGTCCATCAGCGCCTGCGCGGCCGCCGGCGAGAACACGTGCCCGGTCCGGCGCTGCACGCGCGCCACGTTCACGTCCACGGGCAGCGACGTCGTCGCCGAAGGCGAAGCAGCGCACGGCGGCCGCCGTGTACGGCGCCGACTCCCGGCAGCTCGGTCAGGTCGTCGGGCCATCCACTCTCGGCGATCCGTGTCGCCGCGCGATGGAGGTTGAGGCCGCGCCGGTTGTACCCGAGCCCCTGCCACGCGCGGATCACGTCCGCCGGCGATGCTGCCGCGAGCGACTCCGCGGTCGGCCAGCGAGCGAGCCAGTCGAGGTAGCGCGGAACGACGCGCTCGACCTGCGTCTGCTGGAGCATGACCTCGCTCACGAGGATCGCGTACGGGTCGCGCGTGTGCCGCCAGGGGAGGTCCCGAGCGTGCTCCGAGAACCACTCGAGCAGCAGCCGCTCCACGCGTGCGAGGGTACGCGAGACACCGAGCAGGAGGCAGGCATGACGCTGACCGACTTCCAGGAAGAGCTCTGCACGACCAGTCGCTGGGACTTCTCGGACCTGCGGGCGCTCTTCGTCAACTGCACGCTGAAGCCGTCCCCCGAGCTCTCGAACACCGAGGGGCTGATGCGCATCTCGACGGCGATCATGGAGCGAAACGGCGTGGCAGTGGACTTCGTGCGCGCGGTCGACCACGACCTCGCGCCCGGCGTCT
The DNA here is from genome assembly GCA_963763465.1 of uncultured Gaiellaceae bacterium. Taxonomy (GTDB): domain Bacteria; phylum Actinomycetota; class Thermoleophilia; order Gaiellales; family Gaiellaceae; genus GMQP-bins7. The sequence continues at coordinate 82,303 of CAVXOS010000014.1, forward strand.
GGCCGGACATGCGCGAGCACGGCGCCGCCGGCGACGACTGGCCCGAGCTGTACGAGCGCGTCCAGGCCGCGGACATCCTCGTCCTCGGCTCGCCCATCTGGCTCGGCGAGAAGTCGTCGGTGTGCACGCGCGTCATCGAGCGGCTCTACGCGTGCTCGAGCGTCCTCAACGAGCAGGGCCAGTACGCGTACTACGGCAAGGTCGGCGGTTGCGTGATCACGGGCAACGAGGACGGGATCAAGCACTGCTCGATGAACATCCTGTACTCGCTCCAGCACCTGGGGTACACGATCCCGCCGCAGGCCGACGCCGGGTGGATCGGCGAGGCGGGGCCGGGGCCGTCGTATCTCGACGAAGGCTCGGGCGGCCCGGCCAACGACTTCACGAACAGGAACACGACCTTCATGACCTGGAACCTGCTCCACGTCGCGCGGATGCTGAAGGACGCCGGCGGCATGCCGGCGCACGGCAATCAGCGCTCGCTGTGGGACGCCGGCTGCCGCTTCGACTTCGCGAACCCGGAGTACCGCTAGCCGGCGGCGGCGGCCCGGAGCTGCTTCGAGAAGTAGACCAGAGCCGCCTTCGTCTTGGTCTCCTGCCGGCCGTCGAGGCTCACGCCCTTCTCGGTCAGGAAGAATCGCGCCTCGGCGGCCACCTGGAACGCGTCCGCGGCCGTGCACTTCGTCGAGAGCTCGAGGATCCGCGAGCCGTCGGGATAGAACCAGAGCTCGGCCGTGAGCCGCCGCGCGAGCTCGGGTGGTGTGAAGTTCTGCTTGAGGACGAAGATCGGCCCCAGAACGGACAGGTCCTTCAGCTTCAGGCCGTCGGGAGCATGCGCGGCGTAGAAGGCGCGCTGTTCCTTGGAGAAGATGCTGCGTATCGATGTTTTCCCGTTCGCGACCGCCCGGACGTCCGGCGCGTCGGCCTTCGCCTTGAGCGACGCGGAGCAGACGTAACCGCCGGGCATGGCGTCGACCTCGACGCCGACGCTGGGGGATTGCCGAAGCTCGTCCGGCAGGCCGTCGGGGTCGACGGGCCGGAGCTTGACGACCGTGTCGCCCGCGCGTCCCTGGATCCGCCGCGCACGCGCGACGACGCCGGTGGCGTTGAGCGCCAGTTCGGGCGTGTCGAAGAAGAAGACCTGTCTGATCTGAGCCTCGAGCGGATCGAGCCCCAGGCCGGCGATCGCGGTGCGGTGGTCGGCTGCCGGGACGGTCAGCTTGAGCTCGACGGTGTCCGACTTGCGGGCGAGATCGAGCATCTGCATGAGCTGCTCGTCGGTGAGACGCTTGACGGCCATCGCCTGAGCGTAGCCACCCGCGACTACGCTGTCGACGTGCTGCTCTACAACTCGGCGGTTTCGGGCAACTGCTACAAGGTGCGGCTCCTCCTCGCGCAGCTCGGCCTCGAGTACGAGACGGTCGAGCTGTCGGTCGTCGACCGCTCGAACCGCACGGAGGTGCTCGGTGACCTCAATCCCGCGCTGCGCGTGCCGACGCTCGTCCTCGACGACGGGCGCGCCCGCTCGCCGAGTCGAACGCGATCCTCTGGTACTTCGCCGACGGCACGCACCTCGTCCCGGTCGACCCGTACGAGCGCGCCCAGGTCCTGCAGTGGCAGTTCTTCGAGCAGTACAGCCACGAGCCCAACATCGCCGTCGCGCGCTTCTGGCTCGCCTACTCGGGCACGCCGGACGCATTCACCGATCGTCTGCCCGAGCGGATGAAGGGCGGCTACGCGGCTCTCGACGCCATGGAACGACACCTCACGGGCCGCGAGTTCCTCGTCGGCGAGCGGTACTCGATCGCGGACATCTCGCTCTACGCGTACACGCACGTCGCGCACGAGGGCGGGTTCGAGCTCGAGCCGTACCCGGAGATCCGCGCGTGGATCGAGCGGGTCGCCGGCCAGCCGGGGCACGTTCCGATCGACGCGTAGGCCGTGTCCGTCCGCGTTCGCTTCGCTCCGAGCCCGACCGGCTCGCTGCATCTCGGCAATGCGCTGACGGCCGTCGCCAACCGCCGGTTCGCAGACACGCACGGCGGTGCGCTGCTGCTGCGGATCGATGACACGGATCCGTCGCGAGCCGTCCCGGGCGGCGAGGAGGCGATCCTCGGCGATCTCGCCTGGCTCGAGATCGAGCTCGACGAAGGGCCGGTGCGACAGAGCGAGCGTAGCGAGGCGTACGCCGCGGCCGCCGCGCGCGCGCTCGAGGCCGGCGGCGCCGAGCGCGACGACGACGGCTCCGTGCGGCTCGCGCGCGCCGGCACGACGCTCGTGCGCGCCGACGGGAGCGCGACGTATCAGCTCGCCTCCGTCGTCGACGATCTCGAGCTCGGGATCACGCACGTCATCCGCGGGAACGACCACCGCCCGAACGTGGAGGTCCAGCAGCGCATCGCGCGCGCGCTCGGCGGCGAGCTGCCGGAGGTCGTCCATCACGGGCTCGTGCTCGGCGCGGACGGCAAGAAGCTCTCGAAGCGGCACGGGCACTCCTCGATCGCCGAGCTTCGCGACGAGGGCTTCCCTGCCGGGGCCGTGCGCGCGTATCTGGAGGAGCTCGATCTCCCCCAGCACGACGTCCGGCTCGACCTCGCCCGGCTGCGCCGGCTCGCGGTCGATGCCATCGCCGCCATGCCCGACGAGGCCCTCGCGGCCGCTGCCGAGGCGCCCGTCGAGGTCGTTCCCGCTCTCCGCGGCGCGCGGAGCCTCGTCGAGGCGCGCGAGTACGCCCACCTCGTCCTCGATCCGCAGCCGGTCGCGCTCGGCGACGACGAGCGCTCGACGCTCGCGCGGTTCGTCGAGCTGCGCACCCCCGCGCCGGACCGGCTGTCGCTCGACGAGGGAAAGGCGATCGTCCGAGAGCTCAAGGCCGTGGGCGGCGACCTGCACGCCTTGCGCCTCGCGTTGACGGGTGCCGATCGCGGCCCGGAGCTCGGAGCGGTGCTCGCAGCGCTCTCGCGCGACGAGGCGCTCGGCCGTACCGCCTGACTACGATCGGCCGATGCGCCTGTACGACACGCTCACGCGCTCGGTCGTCGAGCTGCCCCCGCCGCCGGGGCCGATCCGCATGTACTTCTGCGGTCCGACCGTCTACCAGCGCATCCACGTCGGCAACGCGCTCGCCGTGTCCGTGCTCCCGCTGTGGCTGAAGCGCTGGCTGACGGAGCAGGGCTACGAGACGAAGCTCGTCGTCAACATCACCGACGTCAACGACAAGATCTACGACGCCGCGCCCGGGGCGAGCGCGAAGCTCGCTGCCGACGCATCGCGAGTGGTACGTCGAGGACACCGACCGGCTCGGTCTGGGCCGTCCCGACGTCGAGCCGACGGCCGTCGAGACGGTCGCCGATCAGATCGCGATGATCGCGGAGCTCGTCGAGCGCGGGCTCGCGTACCCGTCCGAGGGAGACGTGTACTTTCGAGTCGCACGCTTTGCCGAGTACGGCCGCCTCAGCGGGCAGAGGCCCGACCGGGTCTCGGAGCAGGAGCCGAACCCGCGCAAGGAGGATCCGCGCGACTTCGCCCTCTGGAAGGCGACGAAGCCGGGCGAGGACACGTCCTGGGACTCACCGTGGGGCGAGGGGCGTCCCGGCTGGCACATCGAGTGCTCGGTCATGTCCGAGAAGCACCTCGGGCCTGAGTTCGAGATCCACGGAGGCGGGCTCGACCTCGTCTTCCCACACCACGAGAACGAGATCGCGCAGTCGCGCGCGCTCGGCCACCCGTTCGCGCAGCTGTGGATGCACAACGGGATGCTGACGTTCGCCGGCGAGGAGATGCACAAGTCCGTCGGAAACGACGTCTCGCTGAAGGCTGCGCTCGACACATGGGGCCGCGAGACGCTCCTCGTCTTCTTCATGACCGGGCACTGGCGCAAGCCGCTCGAGTACTCGGAGAAGACGCTCGAGGCCGCGGCGGCGCGCGCCGAGGGGTTGCGCGAGGCGTTCCGAGGCCTGAGCGAGACGGCTCCGGACGGCGCGTGGGAGCGGTTCGCGGCCGCGCTCGACGACGACTTCAACACGCCGGCGGCCCTCGCGGTCCTGCACGAGTGGCGCGATCACGAACTCCTTCGCCGCGCCCTCGGGATCTTCGGGCTCGACTCGCTCGCGGCAGGAGACGACGCGCCATCCGAGATCGTCGCGCTCGCCGAGCAGCGCGTCGAGGCACGGGCAGCGCGTGAGTTCGACGAGTCCGATCGTCTGCGCGCCGAGATCGAGGCGGCCGGCTGGGACGTTCGCGACGAAGCCGACGGCTTCCGCCTCGTCCGCCGCCGATGACGCCGACACGCGAGCTCGTCTACGGGCGGAACGCCGCGCGCGAGCTCTACCGCGGCCCGCGACAGGTCCTCGAGACGTGGGTCACGGAACGCGCAGCCGGGCAGATCCCCTGGCTCGATGCAGGGCCGCGCCCGCAGGTGAAGCCGGAGCGCCTGCTCTCCGAGGCGGCAGGGACCCGTGATCACCAGGGCGTCGTCGCCTGGTGCGATCCGTATCGCTACGCCGACGCCTACGAGCTCGCGAAGCGCGAGGCGCCGCTGCTCGTCTGTCTCGACCAGGTGACCGACCCGCACAACCTGGGCGCCGTCGTGCGCAGCGCCGAGGGAGTGGGCGCCACCGGTGTCGTCGTTCCCGCGCACGGCTCGGTGCGCGTGACGCCGGTCGTGTGCCGCGCGTCGGCAGGCGCGGTGGAGCACCTTCCGGTCGCGGTCGTGCCGAATCTCGCCCGGTACCTCGCCGACATCAAGTCGAACGACCTGTGGGCGTACGCCGCCGACTCCGAGGGCACCGTCGCGATGTGGGACGCGGAGCTCACGGGCGGCGTCGCGCTCGTCCTGGGGGCGGAAGGAAAGGGCGTGCGGCCGCTGGTCCGGCGCACGTGCGACGCGACCGTCTCGATCCCGCTCGCCGGAAAGGTCGGCTCGCTGAACGTCTCCGTCGCGGCCGCGGTGCTGCTCTTCGAGGCGCGGCGCCAGCGAGGCGCAGCCGATGGCTGACCCGACGCTCTATCTGTTCGACGGCTACAACCTGCTCCACGCCGGGACGTTCACGGATCGCGACGAGCTCGTGGACATGCTGGCGAGCTTCGTCGCCGGGCGGGGCGCGCGTGGCGTCGTGGTCTTCGACGGCGTGGGGGAGGAGCGCGCGATCGGGCCGCTCGCCGTGCGCTTCACCGCGCACGCCGACGATCTCCTCGAGCGCCTCGCGGCCGAGAACCGGAAGTCCGAGCTCGTCTGCGTCGTCTCGTCCGATCACGCCGTCCGCTGGACGTCCGGACAGGAGGTGCGCAAGCTCGCCTCGAGCGCGTTCCTCGCGAGTCTCGTGCCCGTCGAGCACGTCGACCACGAGCAGACGGGCGCGGGCGGCCGCGTCGGCGACCGCCTCGACCCGGCGACGCGCGAGCAGCTCGAGCGGTTGCGACGCGGCGGCCGGCAGACGTGAAAGCGCCCCGGCCGCCTGCACGGCGACCGGGGCGCTTTCGTGACCGACGCTAGGCCGCGGCCTGCTGCGGGGCCGGCTCGAGCGAGCGCTCGTGCTCGAGGCTCGGCAGCCACTCGAGCCAGCGAGGGAGGTACCAGTTCCACTTGCCGAGCAGCTTCATCGTCGCGGGCAGGAGGACGGCTCGCACGATCGTGGCGTCGATCAGGATCGCTGCAGCGAGCCCGATCCCCATCTCCTTCATGTCGATGATCGGCATGAGGGAGAAGACGCCGAACACGAGGACCATGACGACCGCTGCGCTCGTCACGACGCCGGCCGTGGACTTGATGCCCTGCGCGACCGCGTCCTCGGTCGAGAGACCGCGGTCGTAGTACTCGCGAACGCGGCTCAGGATGAAGACGTGGTAGTCCATCGAGAGCCCGAACAGGATCACGAACAGGAACATCGGGAGCCACGACGCGACGCCGCCGTTCGAGTTGAAGTCGAGCAGGTTCTCTCCCCAACCCCACTGGAAGATCGCGACGATGACGCCGTACGCTGCCGCGACGGACAGCAGGTTCATGAGGATCGCCTTCAGCGGGATGACGATCGAGCGGAACGAGACGAGCAGGAGCAGGAAGGCGAAGGCGAGGACGAATCCGAACACGATCGGCACTGCCGAGCGCATCGCGTCGTTCCAGTCCTTCGACGCCGCCGTGTCGCCGGTCACCGCGTACTCGACGCCGGCGACCCGTCCGACCGTGGCGGGGAGCAGCTCGTCGCGGAGCGTCGCGAGCGCCGCGTTCGACGTGCCGTCCGTGCCCTTGCCGACGAGCGGAACCTGGACCCGCATCGCCTCACCGCCCGGTGCGACGTCGACCGAGATCGGCTCGACGGCCTGGCCGGACGCGAGCGCCCGAGCGCGCAGGCTCTTCACGGCGGCCCGTAGCTCAGGGCTCGACGGATCGCCCGAGATCGCGACGACGGCGGGCGTCGCTCCGCCCGGGAAGGCGTCGTTGATCCGGTTGTAGGACTGCATCTCCGGCAGCGACTTCGGAAGCGCGTCGAGGCCCGAGATCGCCGTGTGCAGGCGGAGCGCCGGGACAGCGAGCGCGATCAGCACTGCCACGGCCGCGAGCGCGGAGACCAGCGGCCGGCGCAGGACTCGGTCGAGGACGAAGCCCCACACGCGCGGCTCGCCGTCGGTGCGCCTGAAGCGCCAGACGAGCGGCACGCGAACCTTCTCGACCCGGTCGCCGAGCCAGGAGAGCATGGCCGGAAGCACGGTCAGCGAGCCGATCATCGCGACGGCGACGACCAGCATCGTCCCGATTGCGAACGACATGAACGTCTTGTCGCCGGAGAAGAACATCCCGGCCATCGCGATCATCACCGTGATCCCGGAGATGAGCACGGCTCGACCTGACGTCGCCGCGGCGGCCTCGAGCGCGGCCGACTCGCTCCGGCCCGCGCGGCGCTCGTCACGCTCGCGTCGGATGTAGAAGAGCGAGTAGTCGACGCCGACCGCGAGCCCGATGAGCAGGATGACCTCGTAGATCGACTCGTCCATCGGAACGAACTGGCTCGGCAGAGCGACCAGGCCCATCGTCGCGAACACTGACGTGAGCGCGAGGAGGAGCGGAATCGACGCGCCGACGAGCGAGCCGAAGACGATGAGCAGGATGCCGAGCGTCAGCGGGATCGACAGGAGCCCGGCCCGTGCGAGCTGCGAGTTGAACATCTCGTCGAGCGCCTTGCCCGTCGAGGCCGAGCCGGCCTCGCCGACGTAGTAGTCGGGATTCGCCCTCTGGATCGCGTCCGTCGACGCCGTGATCGAGTCGATGTAGGTCACGGCCTCGTCGTACGAGCCCTTCGGCGTGAACTGGATCAGGACGGCGTGGCCGTCGGGTGAGACCTGGCCCTCGTTTCCCCGTGCGAGCGGCGAGCGAATGGTCGCCACCTGCGGGAAGCGCTCGAGGGCGGCGACGGCGTCGCCGACGACGGCGCGGAACGCCGGATCCGCGGCCGTCTTCGTCTTCGACTGGACGAGGACGTACTCGGACTGCTCGTCCAGCTTGAAGCCGCCGTCGCGGATGATGTGGTCGGCGCGGCGAGCCTCGCCGACGTTCGAGTCGTTCTGGTCGATCGTCTGCATCCCGACGACCGTTCCGATCGCGAACGCTGCGAACACGAAGGCGAGCCACCCGAAGATCGCGGTCTTGCGGTGACTCGCGCTCCAGCGACCCATCCGGGCCGCGATGTTGGTGCTGTGCCTGAGCGGTGACATCTCGCTTCCTTTCCTGGGTCGTTCGACTGCATCCCCAGGATCGCGCGGAGCCGTCGCGCGAGCAGTGCGGCGCTCTGGTGTCCTGCAGTGCGGTTAGCCGCACCTGCCTTATCGCCGCAAGATCGGCATTCGCTAGCGCGAACGCCGATCGCGGAAAGATCCCTGAAGGCGTCCGCTTCGCGGCCGCGGTTCTTTCGTCAGGCCTGGAGGAAGACGAGGACGGCGAGGACGCGGCGGTGGTCGTCCGTCGTCGCCGGCAGGTCGAGCTTGGAGAAGATGCTCGTCACGTGCTTCTCGACGGCGCGGAGGGTGACGAACATGCGGTCGGCGATCGCCTGGTTCGAGCGCCCCTCGGCCATGAGCTCGAGCACTTCTCTCTCGCGCGGGGTCAGCTGGTCGAGCGGGTCGTCCCGGCGGCGACGACCCAGTAGCTCCCCGACCACGGCCGGGTCGAGCGCGGAGCCGCCCTCGGCAACGCGCTTGACGGCGGTCGCGAACTCCTCGATGTCGGCCACCCGGTCCTTCAGCAGGTAGCCGAGGCTCTCGGTGGTGTCCGCGAACAGGTCCATCGCGTAGGCGGCCTCGACGTACTGCGAGAGCACGAGGACGCTCGTGCCCGGGAAATCCCTCCGAATCGCGCGCGCCGCCTGGATGCCCTCGTTCGTGTGCGTCGGCGGCATGCGGATGTCGACGACGGCGACCCTCGGCTTGTGCAGCGCCACGTGTCTCAGGAGATCCTCGGAGTTGTCGGACTGCGCGACGACCTCGAACCCGGAGTCCGCCAGCAGGCGCGCGATGCCCTCGCGGAGGAGCACGCTGTCGTCGGCGAGGGCCACGGTGATGCCCGCGCCGAGCATCGAGATCGTGTTCCGAAGCGGCGGGAAGTCGCGCGGTAGGTCGTCCGCCAGGAGCTGATGTATCCGCTCGGCCGCGGGCAGGCCCTCGAGCCGAAACTCGCCCAGGTCCCTGGACGGCGTCCCGTCGAGGGCGGCGATCGTCTGCGCCGAGGCGACGATCTGCCCTCCGTGGCCGGCGTTCGCGATGCGCGACGCGCGGACGACGTCGATACCCGTGTAACCCTCCTCGCCCAGCGACGGCGTGCCCGTGTGGAGCCCGAGGCGCATTCGGATCCGGAGCCCTCCCGGCCACTCGGCGTCGCGCAGCGATCGCTGCATCGCGAAAGCCGCGCTCGCCGCCGAGGAGGCGTCGCCGAACGCGGCCACGTACTCGTCTCCCACTGCGTCGGACTCGCCGCCGCCGGTCTCCGTGACGTGCTCGCGAAGCACGCGGCGAAGGAGCGCGATCGCCGCCGCGTAGTCAGCCGGCGCCTCGCGCTGGAGCGCGGTCGAGCTCTCGATGTCCGCGAACAGGAACGTGACGGTGCCGGTCGGGAGCGCGTTCACGGCTGCGAGTCTATTTCGGGCGCCTGCGCCGGTAAGCGGGATCTCTGCCTCGACGGACGTCCCGCCGCCCGGCGGGCTCTCGACGGTCAGCTTCCCGTCGAGCACCGCGACGCGATCGACGAGCCCTCGCAGACCGGACCCGGCCGCCGGGTCGGCTCCGCCGACACCGTCGTCCGACACGGCGACGCGGAGCACGCCGTTCGTGTGTGCGACCTCGACCCGGGCGGACGACGCCTGCGCATACCTGATGACGTTCGTGAGCGACTCGGACACGACGTAGTACGCGGCGGCCTCCGCCTCGGGCGAGAAGCGCTCGTCGGTCGCCTCCAGGTCCACCGGGATCGGCGCTCGCGCGGCCAGTGTCTCCAGCGCAGGACGCAGGCCGCGATCGGTGAGAACGGCGGGGTGGATCCCGCGGGCGAGCTCGCGGAGCTCCGCGAGCGCCTGCATCAGCTCCTCGCGCGCGCCGGCGAGGAGGAGCGATGCTCCGTCGGCGTCCGACTCGATCTTCGACTCGACCAGGCGCAACGCGACCGAGAGAGCAACGAGCCGCTGCTGCGCACCGTCGTGGAGGTTGCGCTCGAGCGCGCGCCGCGCGCGCTCCTCGGCCCGCACGAGACGCGCGCGCGATGCGCGCAGGTCCTCGGCGATCCGCTTGCGCTCGGTGATGTCGACTCCGGTGATGAGGAGGAGCTGGCGCTCGTCGATCTCGGGGAGCGGCGTGCACGTCCACGCGATCGAGAGGCGCTCGCCCGCGCTCGTCAGCCAGGTGTTGTCGTGCTCGCGCGCCGGCTCACCCGCGGCGATCGCCTGCACGAGGCCGCGAACATCGTCGGCCTCGGCCGGGTCGACGAACTCGTCCCAGAACACCTGGCCGCCGATCTGTGACGGCTCGTAGCCGAGCGTGCGCTCGAAGGCGATGTTCGCCCCGCCCTGCGTGAGCCGTCCGTCGTGCTCGATGAGAAAGAGAAGGCTCGGCGCGTTGTTCGCGATCGCGTTCAGAAAGGCACGCTCGCGCTCCTTCTCGACCTCGAGCCGCCGTCGCTCGGTCACCTCGACTCCGGAGACGAGCACGAGCGACTCCGTGCGCCCCGTGACGTCGGCGACGGGGACCGCCGTCCAGGCAAAGGAACGCAGGGTCCCGTCGGCGCCACGGAGCTCCGACTCGACCTCGTCCGACGCCTCACCCGCCGCCGCCGTGGCGATCGCCGCCGAGGCCCGGGCGTCGTCGTCCTCCGCGATCAGGTCCGTGAACGGCACCCCGACGAGCTCGTGGTCGCGCCAGCCGAGGGCCTGTCGAAAGGCGCGATTCGCGCCCACGCGCGGATCGTCGACAGCGCGGTCACGGATCGTCCCCGTGCGGTCGAGGACGATCGCGATGCTCGGGATCGCCTCGAGCGCGGTCGTCGTCGCGTCGCGCTCACGCTCGAGCTCGAGCTCTCGCTTGCGGCGCTCGGTGATGTCGAGGCCTCCCGAGACGATGCTGACCACGTTCCCGGCTGCGTCTTTGACGGGCGCAGCGCGCCAGTAGATGGTGAGCACCTCGCCGCGCGCGTTCGTGAAGGTGTTCTCGTACTCGCCCGGAGGGAAGTCGGGCTCGAGCGCTCGGAAGCGGGCGATCATCGCCTCGCGCTCGGCGGGCTCGATGAAGATCTCCCAGTAGTGCCGCCCGATCGCCGGCTCCTCGTCGTCGTACCCGGCTGCCGTGAGCGCGGCCGTGTTGATCGTCTGCACGCGTCCGTCCGTCCCGATGCTCACCAGCAAGCTCGGCGCCGTGTTCGTCACCGTGCTCACGAAGCTCACCTCTGCCCTGAGCTCGGCCTGCAGGCGGTCGTTCTGGAGCGCGAGGGCAGCGGCGGCCGTCACCGCGTCGATGAGGTCGGGCTCGCCGTCGAGATCCCGGTCGTACACGATCGCCGCGACGCGCTCGCCGTCTCGCTCGACGTGCTTCACGGAGTGTCTCTCGTCCGCGGCGGGCTCAGGGACGCTGTGTCCCTGTGGGTCGACCCAAACCCCGCCCAGACCGTGCCGCGGATGGAGCCAGTACACGACGTCGAGGTCCGGGTCGCCCACTGCTCCGGCGAGCGCGTCGCGAAGCGGCGCGCCCGCCTCGAGCCCGACGATCAGCTCCGAGACCGAAGAGCGCGCGAGCCGGATGCGCAGGATCCCGAGCAGGAACGCGATCGGGACGGCCGCGAAGCACGCGAGGAAGGCCGGAGCGAAGGCATCCGCGGCAGCTCCCGACACGAGCTCGTCGAGGACCCCGTCGATGATCAGCGCGGCCAACGCGGCTGCCCCGGCGATCAGCACGGGCCAGAGAGCGCGCCTGAGTGCCCGAGACGCGCGACGCCAGCGCCGGCCGAGAAGCGCCACCGCGACGAGTGCGAGCACGATTCCCGCGACGGCGTCGACCGCCTCGAGCGCCCGGACCGCGCCCGGCGCGTCGGTGAGCGCGAGCGGGTTGTCGGGGCAGCCCTCGCACCCCGGGTCCGGGTCGGGTCCACCAGGGCGATCGCGAGCTCGAAACCGACGAGGACGGTCCCCACGATCCAGGGGAATGCGCGATCGAAGCGCGTCTCGAAGCGCCCGGTCGGATGCGTGAGCAGAAGCGCCGAGAACGGCACGAACGCGAGACCGCCGAGGACGAACCCCGCGATGTAGATCCACGAGTGGTTCGATTCGGTCAACGCACCGAGAAACCACAGAAACCCGACCGCGGCCAGGTAGGCGCCCGTTCTGTTCTCCGGTCGCCGCCAGAGCGCGATGAGCCCGGAGACCATGAAGGCGACGCCGGCGGTGACCGCGAGCGCGAACGCCCCTCCGAGCTCCGACTCGTGATTGCTCGTCGTGACCAGGACGACCGCGAGCGTCAACTCGACGACGACGAGCCCGGCGCCGAATGCGAGTGCCAGCCGGGTCAAGTAAGGAGGGCGGCGACGAGGTCGCCGGACAGCTCGCCCTTGGCGACGAATCCACACGCGCACGACGCGGCGACGAGCTCGCCGTAGTCGGACACATCTCGGCTCGACACGAGGATCACCTCGGGGGTGGCGGCGTTGCGGCGCACGAGCTCCGCGCACACGTCGAACCCGGACATGTCGGGGAGCTGGACGTCGAGCACCACGACGTCGGGCGCGAGCTCGTCGACGGCAGCGAGCGCCGACGCGCCGTCCGCCGCCTCGCCGATCACGTCGAATCCTTCCGACTCGAGCATCGCGCGCGCGGAGGAGCGGAAGCTCGGGTGGTCGTCGACGATCAGCACGGTGCGACCCATGGGGGGATCGTGGCAGACCCGCAACATCGGCGTGGTGCGGTCAACCGTACGACGTGGGCGAACATATGTTCTTAGCATCCTGCAATTCTCGCAAAGCCCTTGTAACGCCTGCGCAATGGTGCTAGGTTCTCCCTCAACTTCAAGGTGAGACTTGCACGACGGGCAGGATGATCGCCCGGCGGCAGGCCTCGCAAAAGCCGTCGACACGGGGGTAAGGCATGGCCGCTCGGACCGCCACCGCACTGAAGCCAGCACAGAAGATCCAGCGAGAGCTCGAGGATCTCCAGCTCGTCCTGAAGGCGCGAAATGGAAGCCAGCAGGCGCTCGACGACCTGATGCGCCGGTACACCGGGTTCGTCCGGCTCAAGGCGAGCTCGTACTTCCTCGCAGGCGGCGACGGTGACGATCTGATCCAGGAGGGGATGATCGGCCTGTACAAGGCGGTTCGCGACTTCCGGCCCGACAAGGAGACCTCGTTCCGCAGCTTCGCCGAGCTCTGCGTGACGCGCCAGATCATCACGGCCATAAAGACGGCGACGCGCTTCAAGCACTCCCCGTTGAACACCTACGTCTCGTTCAGCCACACGCCCGCGGGTCAGGAGTCCGAAGGCGACTGCACGCTCGGCGACGCCCTCCCGGGCCCGAGCGTCAACGACCCGTCCGTCTGCGTCATCTCGACCGAGGAGCTCCAGAGTCTCGTGTTCACGCTCGGCTCGGGCCTGTCGTCGCTCGAGGCGCAGGCGCTCACGCTGTACCTCGAGGGCAACTCCTACGAGGACATGGCCGAGGACCTCGACTGCGACACGAAGACGATCGACAACGCGCTGCAGCGCGTCAAGCGGAAGATCCTCGCGCACCAGAAGACGCGCGAGGTGCTCGCCTGAGCAATCTGTCGACGAGAGAGCCGGAGGAGGGACTCGAACCCACGGCCTGCCGCTTACAAGGCGGCTGCTCTACCAGCTGAGCTACTCCGGCATGCGCACAAGAGTATGCGGATGCGCGCGGCGATCGAGTCGCCCGAGGCGCGCGGCCGTGAAGCGGCCGCCTTCAGGGATTTCGCGGACTGGAATCCGCTAGCGGATTCCAGTCCTGCGGATGAGATACTGCCGCGATGCAGCCGACCGACACGTCCGCGGCCGAGCGGATCCTCGCCGACCGCGCCCGCTACGTCGCTCCGGGCATGGCGACGCCGCAGCTCGTCGTCGCACACGCGGAGGGAGCACGCGTCACCGACCCCGACGGCCGGAGCTACATCGACTTCGCCGGTGGGATCGGCTGCCAGAACACGGGTCACCGCCATGCGACGATCGTCGAGGCGATCAAGGAGCAGGCCGACCGCTACCTGCACCAGTGCTTCATGATCGGCGTGTACGAGCCGTACGTGGAGGTCTGTCGCAGGCTCGCCGAGCTGTCGCCGTGCGGCGGCGGGGAGCAGCGCTCGATCCTCGTGAACACGGGCGCGGAGGCGATCGAGAACGCCGTGAAGATCGCGCGCTGGGCGACGGGACGCTCCGCGGTCGTCGTCTTCGACAACGCGTTCCACGGACGGACGCTGCTCGCCATGACGATGACGAGCAAGGTGAGGCCGTACAAGGCGGGCTTCGGCCCGTTCGCGCCCGAGGTCTACCGCGCGCCGGCGCCGTACCCGTATCACGGCATCTCGTCGGACGACTCCATCGCGGCGCTCGAGCACCTCTTCAAGGCCGACGTCGACCCGTCGACGGTCGCCTGCGTCGTCCTCGAGCCGGTGCAGGGAGAAGGCGGGTTCGTCGCGATGCCGCCGGACTACCTCGCGAAGCTGCACGAGCTCTGTCGCTCGCACGGGATCCTCTGGGTCTCGGACGAGGTCCAGTCCGGCGTCGGGCGCACCGGGACGATGTGGGCGGTCGAGCAGTACGACGGGGCCGAGCCCGACCTGACCGTCTTCGGGAAGTCGATCGGCGGCGGCCTGCCGCTCGCCGGCGTGACCGGCGGCGCCGAGGTGATGGACGCCGTTCCACCGGGCGGCCTCGGCGGCACGTTCGGCGGCAACCCGCTGTCGTGCGCCGCGGCGCTGGCGGTCCTCGACGTCGTGACCGAGCCGCAGTTCCTCGCCCGGGCACGCGAGCTCGGCGTCACGCTCCGGGCGCGCCTCGACGACATCGCCGCGCGCTACGCGGAGATCGGGGAGGTGCGCGGACTCGGCTCGATGCTCGCCTTCGAGCTCGCCGAGCGCACGCCCGACCGCGCCAAGGCGGTCGTGGATACAGCGTTCGAGCGCGGCTTGATCCTCCTCTCGTGCGGCCTCTACGGCAACGTGATTCGCCTGCTGCCCCCTCTCAACATCGCGCCGGACGAGTTGGACGAGGGGCTCGCCATCCTGGAGGAGTCGCTTGGCGCCTGAGGCGAGCGCGCCGGACATCAGTGTCAGAAACCTGACCAAGCGCTACGGGGACGTCGTCGCGGTCGACGGGATCGACCTCGACATCCCGGCCGGTGAGTTCTTCACCATGCTCGGCCCGTCGGGCTCCGGCAAGACGACGACGCTCCGCATGATCGCGGGCTTCGAGATGCCGGACGAGGGGACGATCGAGCTCGCAGGCCAGGACGTCTCGAGGCTTCCGCCGTACGACCGGCCCGTGAACACGGTGTTCCAGGACTACGCGCTCTTCCCACACATGACCGTGCTGCAGAACGTCGAGTACGGGCTCATGGTGAAGAAGGTGAGGAAGGGCGAGCGCGGCCCTCGCGCCGCGGAGGCGCTCGAGATGGTCCGGCTGGGAGGCTACGGCGACCGCAAGCCGTCGCAGCTCTCCGGCGGGCAGAGGCAGCGCGTTGCGCTCGCGCGCGCCATCGTGAACCGGCCGAGGGTGCTGCTGCTGGACGAGCCGCTCGGCGCGCTCGACCTGAAGCTCCGGCAGGAGATGCAGATCGAGCTCAAGTCGATCCAGCGCGAGGTCGGGATCACGTTCGTCTACGTGACGCACGACCAGGAGGAGGCGCTCACGATGTCCGATCGCCTCGCCGTCTTCAACCAGGGCAGGATCGAGCAGATCGGCCCGCCCGCGCAGGTGTACGAGCATCCGGAGAGCGAGTTCATAGCGGGCTTCGTCGGGGTGTCGAACGTGCTCGAGCGCGACGGACGCCGCTACACGGTTCGACCCGAGAAGATCAACCTCCTCGACGACGGGGAGGATCCCGCGCCCGGCTCGCACGTGGAAGCCGGTCTCGTTCGCGACGTGCAGTACGCGGGGCCCGTCACGCGCTACCACGTTACGCTCGACCGTGGCGGCGAGCTGCAGGTGCTCGCGCAGAACCTCGAAGAGGGCTCCAGCGAGGTGCTGGAGGTGAGAGGGCGCCGCGTGCGGGTCGGATGGCGCCCAGAGCAGGAGTCGGTCATCGAAGAATCGGAGGGAGGATCCGAATGAGAAGGAAGCGCATGGTCGTCTGGGTATCGACGGCGCTGCTCGTCGGAGCGCTGAGCGTGGTCGCAGCGGGCTGCGGCGGCAGTGACGACAGTAGCTCGGCGAGCACGGACATCGAAGGCCTCGGCTCGACGCTCGAGGAGATCCAGGCGAATGCGAGGGACGAGGGCGAGGTCAATCTCGTCATCTGGGCCGGGTACGCCGACAAGTCGTGGGCCGACCAGTTCACGCAGGAGACCGGGTGCAAGGTGAACACGAAGGACGGCGCCAGCTCCGACGACATGGTCGATCTCGTCTCGACGGGGGCGTACGACGGCGTGTCCGCGTCGGGCGACGCGACGCTGCGGCTGATCGCGAAGGGCGACGTCGCGCCGGTGAACTTCGACCTGATCCCGAACTACGCGGACGTCTTCGAGGGCCTGAAGGACCAGTCGTACAACACCGTCGACGGCGTCGGGTACGGGGTGCCGCACGGGCGTGGTGCGAACCTCATGGTGTGGAACACGAACGACCTTCCGACGACCAATACGAGCTGGGCGCCGATCTGGCCCGGGACCGACTACAAGGGCAAGCTGTCGATCTACGACAACCAGATCTTCATCGCCGACGCCGCCATCTACCTGATGGCGACGCAGCCGGACCTGAACATCACGAACCCGTACGAGCTCGACGACGACCAGTTCAACGCGGCGGTCGACCTGCTGAAGCAGCAGCGGCCGAACATCGGCGAGTACTGGGACGGCTCGACCTACGCGAAGCAGGTCACGTCGTTCAAGTCGGGCGAGTCCGCCGTCGGCACGACCTGGCAGTACATGGTCAACCTCATGGCTGCGGAGAAGCCGCCCGTCCCGGTGCAGGCGATCGTGCCGGAGGAGGGCACGACGGGCTGGTCGGACACGTGGATGATCGCGTCGAAAGCGGCTCATCCGAACTGCATGTACCTCTGGATGGACTACATCATCTCGCCGGAGGCGAACGCGAAGGTCGCCGAGTACTTCGGCGAGGCTCCGTCGAACGCGAAGTCGTGCGATCTCACGACCGACAAGAACCACTGCGAGACCTACCACGCGGACGACGAGTCCTACTGGACGAACATCTACTTCTGGAACACGCCGCAGGCGGACTGCGGGGACGATCGCGGCGAGGTCTGCAAGACCTCGGAGGACTGGCGATCTGCCTGGACGGAGATCAAGGGGTAGCACGCGACCAGCGTGACGTCCGTCACTGACGCGGAGACGTCGCCCCGGCACGGGCCGGGGCGACGTCTCTCGACGTTCTTCTTCCGCCGCTCCCGACTCCGGCTGGGGGCGTTGCTCGCCGCGCCCGTCGGATGGATGGCGGTCGTCTACCTGGGCTCGCTCGTTCTCCTCCTGCTCGCGTCGTTCTGGAGCGTCGGGGGCGTGCTCGGCACCGAGATCGTCCACTCGTGGAACCTCGACAACTACCGGACGCTCGTCGAGGAGCCCGTCTACCGGGACGTCGCCTTCAGGACGATCAGCATGGCCGCGCTGGTGACGATCGCGGACGCGGTCCTCGCCTTCCCGATCGCGTACTACATGGCCAGGGTCGCGTCGCCACGGACGCGCAACCTCCTCGTCGTCGCGGTGCTGACCCCTCTCTGGGCGAGCTACCTCGTCAAGGCCTACTCGTGGCGCACGATCCTGGGCGAGGACGGCGTGCTCAACTGGCTCCTGTCTCCGTTCGGGCTCTCCGGCCCGGGGTACTCGTCGACGGGCCTCTGGCTCGCGTTCACGTATCTGTGGCTGCCGTTCATGATCCTCCCGGTCTACGCCGGCCTCGAGCGAATCCCCGGGTCGCTGCTCGAGGCATCGGCGGACCTCGGCGGAAAGTCGCTGCGGACGTTCTGGAAGGTCACGCTCCCGCTCGCCTTCCCCGCGGTGGTGGCGGGCTCGATCTTCACGTTCTCGCTCACGCTCGGCGACTACATCCTCCCGGGGCTCATCTCCAACGAGCAGTTCATCGGGACCGTCATCTACTCGGATCGCGGGCTGCAGCTTCCACTCGCCGCAGCCTTCGCGATGGTCCCGATCGCGGTCATGACCGTCTACCTCTGGGGCGCGAAGCGGCTCGGCGCGTTCGAGAGCCTGTGAGGACGGCGTGACGGAGACCCGGACGGCGCGGATCCTTCTCCGGCTGGGCGCGGGGGCGACGCTGGCCTTCATCTACTTCCCGCTCGTGGTGATCGCGATCTACGCGTTCAACGAGAACATCTCCCAGACCTGGCCGATCGAGCACTACACCACGAAATGGTTCAGCGTCGCCTGGAACAACCCCGACGTCCGGGATGCGCTGTGGCTGTCGGTGCGCGCGGCGCTCGGCGCGACGGCCATCGCCCTCGTCCTCGGCACGCTCGCAGCCCTAGCCGTCTCGCGCTCACGCTTCTTCGGGCGCGAGATCATCTCGTTCCTCGTCATCCTCCCGATCGCACTACCCGGCATCGTCACGGGCCTCGCGCTGCAGGCCACGATCCTCAACGTCCTCGACCCGATCGGCATCAGCTTCAGCATCTGGACGATCGTGATCGGGCACGCGACGTTCTGCATCGTCGTTCTCTACAACAACGCGGTCGCGCGCATGCGCAGGGTCTCCGGAAGCCTCGACGAGGCCTCGATGGACCTCGGCGCCGACGGCTGGCAGACGTTCCGTTTCGTGACCTTCCCGCAGCTCCGCTCGGCGCTGCTGGCCGGCGCCCTGCTGGCGTTCGCCCTCTCGTTCGACGAGGTCGTGGTGACGATCTTCACCTCTGGCGCGCAGCAGACGCTGCCGATCTGGATCTTCACGAACTTCGCGCGACCTCGCGAGCTCCCGGTCGTGAACGTCGTCGCGCTGTTCGTCATCGTCGCGTCGATCGTCCCGGTCTGGATCGCCCAGCGCATCGCCGGGGGCACGGGCCTCGCGACCGATCGCCCGAGGCAAAGCGCAGTCGCCGCCTCGATCGAGGCAGAACCGTAGTCCGCCCGGGTCAGCTGGCCGGCGCGGAGACGCTGATGCCGATCGGGCACGAGACACCCGTGCCGCCGAGACCGCAGTAGCCGTTCGGGTTCGCCTCGAGGTACTGCTGGTGGTAGTCCTCGGCGTAGTAGAACGGGCCTGCCTCGACGATCTCCGTCGTGACGGCGCCGTAGCCCGCGCGCGACAGCTCCTCCTGGAACATGTCGCGTGAGGCGAGGGCCAGGTCGCGCTGGCCCTCGGACGTCCAGTAGATCCCCGAGCGGTACTGCGTGCCGACGTCGTTCCCCTGGCGCATGCCCTGGGTGGGGTCGTGCCCCTCCCAGAAGATGCGGAGCAGCGCCTCGTAGCTCGTCTTCGCCGTGTCGAAGACCGCGAGTACGACCTCGTTGTGCCCGGTGCGCCCGGTGCAGACCTCCTGGTAGGTCGGGTTCGGGGTGAGCCCGCCCGAGTAGCCGACCGCGGTCGTGTAGATACCGGGCGAGCGCCAGAACATCCGCTCGGCGCCCCAGAAGCAGCCCATGCCGAAGATCGCCTGCTCGGTTCCGTCGGGGAACGGCGGCCCGATCGGCGTTCCGAGGACGAGGTGGCGGCCCGGGACGTAGACGGGGGTGTCCCGACCCTCGAGCGCGTCCTCCGCCGCCGGCAGCGCTGTGGGCTTTCGACCGAAGAGCATCGTCTCGAGAGTACCTGCGACGGTCAGGTCGGCCTCGATGACACGGGCGACGCTTACGGCTTGGCCGCCGCCTCCCAGCCGTCGTACTCGCCGTCGTGGCGGCGCGCGACCTGCTCGAGCTGCGCGCGAAAGGCGGCAATCGTCTCCGCTCCGACGATCCGCTCCCCGTCCACCCGTAGGGACCATTCGGCGACCGCCTCGGTCGGAGGCTCGATGAGCGTCGACCATGAGCCTTCGCCGATCTCCTCCTCCGCCGCGCGAGCGTCCGCCTCGTCCGCGAAGAGCAGGAAGTGGATGACGTGGCGCGGCTTGGAGAGGTCCGCGCCGCGCATCGCGAGCTGTCGGAGTGCGAGCCGGTCCGCCTCCTCGGGCGTCTTCGGCGCGCGGTGGAAGCGAAGGCGGTCGAGGAGGCCCATCACGCGTGAGCCAGCGCCTGCTCGAGATCGCTCCAGAGCTCCTCCGCGTCCTCGAGCCCGACCGAGACGCGGAGCAGGCCAGGTGGAACGCGCGCGCCCTCCCAGCGTTCCCGCGCCTCGATCCGGGACGTGACGCCGCCGAGGCTCGTCGCGTTCGCGATCAGCGTCGTGGAGGTCTCGACGCGCCGCGCGCTCGCCGCGTCGGCGACGTCGAACGACATGAGGCCTCCGAACCCGGGATAGCGAACGATCCGAACCGCCGGCTGGCTGCGAAGCCGGTCGACGATCAGCCGCGCCGTCTCCGTCTGGCGCGCCATCCGCACCTCCAGCGTCTGCAGACCTCGCAGGACGAGCCACGCCGTGTCCGCGGACGGCACGGGGCCGGTGCGTGAGCGGAACTCGAGCAGCCGGGAGGCGTCTTCGGCTCGCTTGCACACCGCCGCCCCCACGAGCGCGTCGTCATGGCCCGTGAGGTACTTCGTGGCCGAGTGGAGGGCGATGTCGCAGCCGAGCTCGAGCGGGCGCACGTGGAGCGGCGTGGCGGCGGTGGAGTCGCAGACGACGCGAGCGGGATGGGCGACGGCGGCCTCGAAGTCCGGCATCGTGAGGAACGGGTTGGACGGCGCTTCGATCCAGACGAGATCGACGCCCGCAGGTGGCGCGGACGTCTGGTCGAACTCCACCCTGCCGATGCCCCAGCGTGCGAGCTCGTCGAGCATCGCGCCGGTCCCATAGTAGGAGCCTGCGGCGAGCGCGACGGTCTGTCCAGGGGCGAGCAAGGCGAGGACCACCGACGTGCACGCGGCGGTGCCCGACGCGAACAGGAGCGCGTCACCGCCGTCGAGCAGGCCGAGCTGCCGTTCGGCCTCGGCGAGCGTGGGGCTCGAGAAGCGCGAGTAGGTGAACCGGCTCGGCTCGCCGTCCTCGTACGGCCACGTGGCCGAGCGGTCGATCGGCGTGGAGACCACGGCGGCGAAGCTATCACCGGGCTCCGGGAGCGGCGTTAGGCTCCGCGCAGGTGGCGGAGATCCACGACACGACCGAGGCGAAGCTCCGCTGGCTCCAGGAGCTGAGCGAGGAAGCGTCGCATCCGGCGAGTGAGCGCCATGTCGCCCGCCAGCGCGAGCGCGGCAAGCTCCTCGCACGCGAGCGGTTGGAGAAGCTTCTCGACCCCGGCTCGTTCGTCGAGCTCGACCGCTTCGTACGGCATCGCGAGGTCGAGTTCGAGATGCGCGACAACCGCCCGTGGGGAGACGCCGTCGTGACCGGGTACGGGACGGTTCTGGGTCGGAAGGTGTTCGTCTTCTCGCAGGACTTCACCGTGTTCGGCGGGTCGCTCTCGGAGGTCTTCGCGGAGAAGGTCTGCAAGGTGATGGACATGGCGGTGCGCTACGGCTGCCCGCTGATCGGGATCAACGACTCCGGGGGCGCGCGCATCCAGGAGGGGGTCGTGTCGCTCGCGGGCTACGCGGAGATCTTCTGGCGCAACGTGCAGGCATCGGGCGTCGTCCCGCAGATCTCGCTCGTGATGGGGCCGTGCGCCGGCGGCGCCGTCTACTCGCCCGCGATCACCGACTTCGTGCTCATGGTGGAGGAGACGTCGTACATGTTCATCACCGGCCCCGACGTCGTGAAGACCGTCACCGGGGAGGACGTGAGCTTCGAGGAGCTGGGCGGCGCCGCGACCCACGCGACCCGCTCGGGCGTCGCGCACTTCACTGCCAGCGACGAGGACGCGTGCCTCGAGGAGGCCAGGTACCTCCTCTCCTTCCTCCCGCAGAGCAACCTCGAACCGCCGCCGTACGCGCCGCCGTCCGACCCGGTCGACCGCGAGGATCCCTCGCTCGACACGCTCGTCCCCGACAGCCCGAACAAGCCGTACGACATCAAGGGCGTGATCGGGCGTGTCGTCGACGACGGCGACTTCCTCGAGGTGCATGCGCACTGGGCCGAGAACATCGTGTGCGGGCTCGCGCGGCTCGGAGGGCATGCCGTCGGCGTGGTCGGGAATCAGCCGGCCGCGCTCGCGGGCGTGCTCGACATCGACGCCTCGGTGAAGGCGGCGCGGTTCGTCCGGACCTGCGACGCGTTCAACATCCCGCTCGTGACGTTCGTCGACGTGCCCGGCTTCCTGCCGGGGACGGCGCAGGAGTGGGGCGGGATCATTCGTCACGGCGCGAAGCTGCTCTACGCCTACGCGGAGGCGACCGTGCCGAAGCTGACGGTGATCACCCGCAAGGCCTACGGCGGGGCATACGACGTCATGTCCTCCAAGCACATCCGCGCCGACTTCAACGTCGCGTGGCCGACGGCGGAGGTGGCGGTGATGGGGCCGGAGGGCGCGGTGAACATCGTCTTCCGCGCAGAGCTGGCCGGGGCGGACGATCCCGACGCACGGCGGGACGAGCTGATCGCGGACTACAAGGAGCGGTTCGCGAACCCGTACACGGCCGCCGAGCGCGGGTACGTGGACGACGTGATCGAGCCGCGACGGACGCGACCCGTGCTGATCTCGGCGCTCGAGACCGCGCTCTCGAAGCGTGAGCCCGCGCCGAAGCGCAAGCACGGGAACATTCCGCTCTAGCCTCGATCCCCTGCGAGCGTCGTGAGTCGGGCCCTGCGCGGCTGGTCTTCGGCGAACGCGGGGTCGTCGGCCTCGAGGAGCGAGATCGCACGTCGCGCGTGCTCGCGGGCGTCCGCGGGCCGGCCGACCGCTGCGTACTCCTCCGCGAGCTCCTCGTGGAACCAGCCGTCGAGCTCTCCCGCGCCCTCGGCCCAGGCGACCGCCTGCTCGAGTAGCGGGATCGCCTCGTCCGTCCGACCAAGCGCTCGAAGCGTCTTGCCGACCGCAAAGCGCGCGATCTGGATGGCCGCCGCGTTGGCCGGGTCGCGTTCCCGCGCCAGCAGAGCGCGCTCGAAGGCAGAGAGGGCGAGCGCGTAGTCGCCCGCTTCGTAGTGCTCCCAGCCGAGGTTGTTGAGCAGCGGCCCGAGCCAGTAGGAGGCGCCCTCGCGCTCCTCCGCGAGGTCGATCCCTCGCTGCGTCCAGGCGAGCAGGCCCTCGCGATCGGCCGCGGCCAGCGCGGCCATGTGCGCGGCGTCGGCGGCGACGAAGTCCTGGCCCGCGCGCAGGGCCTCGGCGAAGGCGGACTCGAAGAGGGGAAGCGCAGCTGCCGGGTTGCCGCCGGAGCGGCGCAGGCGTCCGCGCTCCAGGTCGATGTACGCGCGCGCGCTGACGCTGTCGCGGCCGCGTGTGAGGGCATCGTCGAGGAGCCGGTCCCCCTCGTCGAAGTCGCCGCGGAGCCCGGCGACCCGCGCGAGCTGGGTCATGACCTCCGCGCGCCCGGCATCGGATTCCTCGAGCTCGAGCTGCTCGCGAAAGCGTCGCTCCGTGGCGTCGAGGTCGTCGAAGTCCCAGACCGGTCGGAGACGGTCGTCCACGGTGGTGAAGGGTATTCAGCAGCCGGGCGAGCAGGATCGCCGCTCGCCGCGGGCCGAGAGAGGCCGCCTAGGCGCCCTCGCCGCGTAGCACCCGCGGTGCGACTCGCGCGTAGTCGAGCCCGGAGACCCACGTGGCGATCAGGGCGACGAAGAGCGCCCACCACGCCACGTCGCTGCTCCACGCTCCTGCCGCCGCCAGGCCGGCGATCGTCGCGGCGACCGCCTGCGCCCAGGTCTTGGCGCGTCCGAGATCCCGTGCGCCGAGCACGACCCCTCGCTCGACCGCAGCCAGCCGCAGGCCCGAGACGAGGATCTCGCGCACGACGATCAGCGCGATCATCCAGGCGGGCGCGACGCCTTCGCCGATGAGCATGACGAGCGCGGCAAGAATGAGCACCTTGTCCGCGACAGGGTCGAGGAGCATGCCGAGCGCCGAGCTGATCCCGCGGCGGCGCGCGAGCCAGCCGTCGATCTGATCGGTCGCCATCGCGACGACGAAGATCGCCGTCGCCCAGTAGGCGTGATTCGGGAAGTCCCACGCGTACAGGAGCACCACGACGGGAACCGCGGCGATCCGGGCAACCGTCAGCTGATCGGGGAGGCTCACCGTTCGGGAGAATACGCGTCCGATGCCGGCGCTCACGAAGATTCTGGTCGCAAATCGCGGCGAGATCGCGATCCGCGTCTTTCGCACGGCGCGCGAGCTCGGGATCGGGACCGTGGCGGTGTACTCGGAGGCCGATCGAGACCGGCTGCACGTCGCCGTCGCCGACGAGGCGTACCTGCTCGGCCCCGGGCCGGCGTCGGAGTCGTATCTCCACGCGGGGAAGATCGTCGAGGTCGCGCTGCGGGCGGGAGCCGACGCGGTTCACCCCGGCTATGGCTTCCTCGCCGAGAACGCGGAGTTCGCCCGCAGTGTCGAGAGTGCCGGTCTCACGTGGATCGGGCCGCCGCCCGACGCGATCGACGCGATGGGCTCGAAGATCGCGGCGCGTGAGCGCATGCGAGCCGCCGGCGTGCCGGTCGTTCCCGGCACCACGCGACCGGCGACCAGCGTCGAGGACGTTCTCGAGGCGGCGGCCGAGGTCGGCTACCCGATGGCCGTGAAAGCGTCGGCGGGAGGCGGCGGGAAGGGGCTGCGCGTCGCGCACGGGGCGGACGAGGTCGAGCGGGCCTTCGAGACGGCGCGCCGCGAGGGCGAGGCGTACTTCGCCGACGCCGCCGTGTACGTCGAGCGCTACCTCGACGACCCGCGGCACGTCGAGGTCCAGATCCTGGCCGACTCGCACGGCAACGTGATCCACCTCGGTGAGCGGGACTGCACCATCCAACGGCGTCACCAGAAGCTCGTCGAAGAGACTCCTTCGCCGGCCGTCGACGCCGAGCTGCGGGCGCGAATCGGCGGTATCGCGATCGATGCGGCGCGCGCCGTCGGTTACCGCTCCGCGGGGACCGTGGAGGGGCTGCTCGACACCGACGGGTCGTACTACTTCCTCGAGATGAACACGCGCGTCCAGGTCGAGCACACCGTCACCGAGGTCGTGACGGGCATCGACATCGTTCGCGAGCAGATTCGGGTCGCGGCGGGGGAGCCACTCTCGGTCACGCAGGGCGAGGTCGAGATTCGTGGCCACGCCATCGAGTGCCGCATCAACGCGGAGGACGTGTCGCGCGCGTTTCTCCCGTCGCCGGGGCGGATCACGGCCTATCGGGAGCCTGCGGGCATCGGCGTACGCGTGGACTCCGGAGTGCGGGCGGGAGACGAGATCTCCGAGCTCTACGACCCGATGATCGCCAAGCTGATCGTTCACGACGTCGACCGCGAGCACGCGAGGAAGCGGATGCTGCGCGCGCTCGACGAGTTCGTGATCGAGGGCCCGAAGACGCTCCTGGGGTTTCACCGCGCTCTCCTCGAGACCCCGTGCTTCGTCGAAGGCGGCACGTGTCGGGGCGTGGTGGAGTCGGAAGAGCTGGCGCAACGGGCCGAGGAGCTCGGGCAGTTGTCTCATCGGAGAACAAGCGTGGTTGCCGCGGCGGACGGAAGGCAGGCGGGAGCGGCGTCCCGCGAGCAGATAGTGGCCGTCGAGATCGACGGCCGCCGGCACGAGGTTCGGCTGCACGCCGCCGAGGCACCGTGGGCGGATCTGGCGCGTCGGCATCGCGAGCGCAGCCGGGGCCTGGCGTCCGAGGCGTCGGGCGCCGTCACGAGCCCGATGCAGGGCACCGTGCTCTCGGTCGCCGTGGGCGACGGCGACGCGGTCTCCAGCGGAGACCTGATCTGTGTCGTCGAGGCGATGAAGATGGAGAACGAGATCGTCTCGCACTCGGACGGCGTCGTCGCCGAGCTTGCCGTCGCGGCGGGAGACCAGGTCTCGAACGATCAGGTCATCTGCGTGATTGCGCCGGCGTGAGCACGCCGACGCGCTGCGCGGAGCTGTCGGAGCTCGCCGGCGAGCCGATCGGCGCGACTGCCGTCCACGCGGAGCGGTGGCTCGTGATCGAGGTCCCCGGGACGTGGCCCCGCGACGTCTCCCAGGGAGACGGTCTACCCCCGCGGGCGCGTCGAGCGGCGCAGGAGTGGCTCGAGCGGGACACGTCGTCGCGCCTGCTGTTCGTCCGTCGTCCGGGGCGTGCTCGCGGCACCGGCCGGCTCGCGTTCGTCGTGCGGGCGGGAGAACGAGCGGGCGAGGTGCGCCGCATCGAGCTGTCGTCGCCGGACTCGCTCGCGGAGATCGATCTGGAGACGTCGGGGGAGGCAACGGCCTCGCCGCTCGTGCTCGTCTGCGGGCACGGGACGCGGGACGCCTGCTGTGCGTTGCGTGGCACGGTGGTCTACTCGCGGCTCGCCGATCATCTCGGCGCCGACGAGCTCTGGATCTCGTCGCACCAGGGCGGGCATCGCTTCGCGACGAACGTCCTCGTTCTTCCAGCGGGCATCCAGCTCGGACGCGTCCCCGCCGAGCGTGCCGCGGACATCGTCGCAAGAGCGCTGGCCGGCCGGATCGAGCTCGCCCACTATCGCGGGCGTGTCGCCTATTCGAGGCCCGTGCAGGCGGCCGAGCGGGCGGTTCGCGAGGGCGAGCGTCTCGACCTGCTCGCGGACCTGCAGGTGCTCGAGACCGACGAAGACAGCGTGCGGTTCCGAGACCCGGAGGGTCGCGAGCACACGGCCGTCGTTGAGCACCACGCCGGCCCGAGCGTTCCGGCGAGCTGCGGGGCGGCGCCGGAGCCGCAGGTCGTCGTCAGCGCGCGTGTCGTCTGAACGCGGGCGTCATGCGCGCAGCTGGTAGGCGTTGTCGGTGATCCAGACGAACATCTCCTCGAGCCCCTCGGGCGGCTTGCCGACGGCGATGAGCGTGCCGAAGGCGACGCGTGCCCAGCTCCCGGCGACGAGTGGGCCGTGCGCCGAGATCGTGCCGTCCCACGACGCCTTGGGCTCGAGAATGCGCGGCAGCTCGGGCTCGTAGCCGGTCGCGGCCCGCACCGCGGGCAGCGTCCCTCGCCGATTGCGCTGGTCGAGCTCCTCCTTGTCGCCCGTCTCGAACAGCTGCAGGCCGAAGGATCCCTCGGGGGTCGCTCCCGGCGCGAGCTCCCAGCCGACCTCCGTCCGGTTCTCGATGCCCACGTGCGCGCGCCAGCCCGACTCCGTGACCACGAGGGAGTCCACCGTGAAGACGACGAGCTCTCCGGGGACCCCGTACGACTCCTTCCAGTCGAGCGTCGCGGTCTGCGGCGCGGCTGCGACGCTCGCCGTCACCTCCGCGTCGCTGCCGCGCAGGCGCTGTGCGTTCGTCGCCAGCAGGAAGCCCACGAACGTGGCGCCTAGCGCGACGAGGACGATGATCGTTGAGCGGCTCACGCCGCCGGGATGCTCGCACACCCGCGGCGCCGGCCCGCGAACGACGAGGCGGTAGACTCGCGCGCGCCTTGGACCTGCACGAGTATCAGGGGAAAGAGCTCTTCCGACAGCACGGGATTCCCGTCTCGGACGGGCGCCTCGCGACCGACCCGACCGAAGCGCGCGCGGCGGCGGAGGAGCTCGGGCTCCCGGTCGTCGTCAAGGCGCAGGTGCTGACCGGCGGGCGCGGGAAAGCCGGCGGGATCAAGCTCGCGGCCAGTGCCGAGGAGGCCGAGGCGCACGCGCGCGAGATCCTCGGGATGGACATCCGCGGTCACGTGGTGACCAAGCTCTGGATCGAGCGCGCCTCCGACATCGCTCGCGAGTACTACCTCTCGCTCACGTTCGATCGCAGCGCGAAGAAGCCGCTGTTCATGTTCACGACGCAGGGCGGCATGGACATCGAGGAGGTGGCCGCAACGAGCCCGGATGCTCTCGTGCGGCTCCACGTCGATCCCCTCGAGGGGTGCCATCCCTGGCACGCGCGACGTCTCGTCCATGACGGCGGCGTCCAGGATCCGAGCGAGCAGAAGCAGATCGCCGCGATCGTGCTGAAGCTCTACGACGCATTCGTCTCGACGGAGGCGATGCTGTGCGAGATCAACCCGCTCATCGTCACGCCGGAGGGTGAGGTGCGAGCGTTGGACTCGAAGTTCACCGTCGACGACAACGCCCTCTTCCGCCATCCCGACATCGCCGAGCTGCGCGACGTCGCGGCGGCGGACCCGCTCGAAGCGCTGGCACGCGAGAAGGGCGTCACCTATGTGAAGCTCGACGGCGAGGTCGGTGTCCTCGGCAACGGGGCCGGCCTGAGCATGTCCACCGTCGACGTCGTGACGTTCGCCGGGGGACGGCCAGCGAACTTCTGCGACCTCGGCGGCGGCGGGGACGCTCAGGGCGTCGTCGACGCGCTCGAGGTGATCACGCGGGACGAGCAGGTGCGCTCGATCTTCTTCAACATCTTCGGCGGGATCACGCGCTGCGACGAGGTCGCCCGCGGGATCCTCCAGGCGGTCGGCGAGATGCGGCTGGAGCTGCCCATCGTCGTGCGCCTCGACGGGACGAACGCCGAGGAGGGCCGGCGCATCCTCGCCGAGGCGGCGCTCCCCAACCTGTCCACGGAGGCGACGATGCTCGACGGCGCGCGCCGCGCGGTGGAGCTCGCGGCCTGATGGCGATCCTCGTCGATACCGAGACGCGCCTCGTGGTGCAGGGGCTCACGGGCTCGGAGGGGCGCTTCCACGGGCTGCGCAACCGCTCGCACGGGACGAACGTCGTCGCCGGCGTGACTCCCGGCAAGGGTGGCCAGGACGTCGAGGGCATTCCCGTGTTCGACACCGTCGCCGCCGCCGTCGACGAGGTGGGCGCGAACACCGCGATGGTCTTCGTCCCGGCGCCGTTCGCCGCCGATGCGATGTACGAGGCGATCGCCGCCGGCATCAGAACCGTGGTCTGCATCACCGAGGGCGTGCCGGCGCACGAGATGCTGCGCCTGCACGCGTTCATCCAGGGCCGTGACGTGCGCATCATCGGGCCGAACTGCCCTGGCGCGCTGTCGCCCGGGAAGGCCAACGTCGGGATCATCCCCGCGGAGATCTTCCGCGACGGCGCCATCGGTCTCGTGTCGCGCTCCGGGACGCTGACGTACCAGATCGGTCACGAGCTCACGCAGCTCGGGCTCGGCTGCTCGACCATCGTCGGGATCGGTGGCGACCCGATCGTCGGGTCGTCCTTCATCGACGTCCTCGCTCTCTTCGAGGCGGACGAGCAGACCGAGCAGGTCGTGTTCGTCGGCGAGATCGGAGGCGACGAGGAGGAGAAGGCCGCCGCCTTCATCGAGGCCGAGATGTCGAAGCCGGTGGTCGGCTACATCGCGGGCTTCACGGCCCCACCCGGCAAGACGATGGGGCACGCGGGCGCGATCATCTCGGGCTCGGCGGGCACGGCGCAGGCGAAGAAGGAGGCGCTCGAGGCCCGCGGCGTGCGGGTCGGCACGACGCCGACCGAGGCTGCGCAGATCGTGGCCGAGATCGCTCGCGCGTAGGGCGCGGGCATGGAGCTTCGCAACCGCGAGCGTGACGCGACGCCGTTCACGACGAAGGACGGATCCACGATCCGCGAGTATCTGCACACGTCCGTGCAGAGCCTGGCCGAAGCGTCGCTGCCCGCCGGCCGCTCCACACGACGCCACTACCACGCGCGCAGCGAGGAGATCTACCTCATCGTCGAGGGAACGGCCGAGCTCGACGTCGACGGCGAGAGCCGGGTCGTCGGAGCCGGCGACGCGATCCTGATCCCGCCGGGAAGCCGGCACCGGCTGACGGCCGGAGACGACGGCGTGACGCTGCTCTGCTGCTGCGTTCCCCCGTATTCCGACGACGACACCCACTTCGCGTAGGCTCGAACGCGTGCCCGATGCGCCGATCTCGTTCGCCCGCGGCGCCCCGGCCCCCGAGCTGATCCCCGCCGCGGAGCTCGCCGAGTGCGCGTACGCAGTGGCGCAGCGAGACGGCGCCCAGCTCTTCTCGTACGGGCCGGGAGGCGGCTACGCGCCGCTTCGCGAGTGGGTCGCGGCCCGTCACGGCGTCGAGCCGGGCCGCGTCGTCCTCACGGTCGGCGGCCTCCAGGGGTTCGTGTTCTACGCCGCCGAGCAGCTCGCGCGCAGGCCGGGGCGAGTCCTCGTCGAGGCGCCGAGCTACGATCGTCCGCTCAAGATCCTCGCTCGCGAAGGCGCCGAGATCGTCGCCCTCGAGATGGACGAGGAAGGCCTCGATCCAGAGGCGCTCGAAGCCGAGCTCCGCGGTCGCGCCGATCCACCGTCGTTCCTCTACACGATCCCGACGTTTCAGAACCCGAGCGGCCGGACGCTCTCGCCCGCGCGGCGCGCGCGGCTGATCGAGATCGCCCGCGAGCACGGGCTGGCCGTCCTCGAGGATGACCCGTACGGGCTCGTGCGCTTCCAGGGAGAGTCGCCCGCCAGCCTCCTCGAGCTGGAAGGCGGGGAGCTGGTCACCTACACGTCGTCCTTCTCGAAGACGGTCGCGCCGGGCGTGCGGACCGGGTACTTCGTGCTACCTGCTGCCGATGCGGCGTCCTTCGAAGATCGCGCGGTCTCGACGTACATCGCGCCGCCGTTCCTCCCGCAGGCCGTCGTGGCCGAGTTCGTGGCCCGTGGTCGCTTCGAGCCGAACCTCGAGCGTGTTCGCGCCGAGCTGCAGGCCCGTCGCGACGCGATGCTCGCGGCGCTTGCCGCGCACGCGCCCACGGGCTCGTCGTGGAGCCGTCCGGAAGGCGGCTACTTCGTGTGGCTCGACCTCGACGGCGCCGACACGACGAGCCTCGCGGCGGATGCGGAGCGGGAGGGCGTGACGTTCGTCGCGGGCAGGAGCTTCTTCACCTCCGGCTCACCGAACGGCGCGACCAGCGCCCGTCTGGCGTACAGCTACGAGACCCCGGAGCGCATCACCGAGGGCGTGCAACGCCTGCTGAGGCTCCTAGGCTGACGCCGCCCGCTTGCGGCGATCGCGCAGCTGCTCGAACAGGTAGCCGGCCGCGAAGCCGATGCCGACGCACAGGAGGATGAGGACGAGGAGGGAGATCCTCGCCGAGAAGAACACGAAGCTGACCTCCACCTGCTTGCGATTGAAGACAACGATGAGGATCGCGTAGACGGCGATGACGCCGAAGACGATCAGCTTCCAGGGCGTGTCCTGCTCGGGGGCGCTCGGCGGTCCCGCACTGCTCACGCGGGCAGTCTAGGCAGCCCGCCCGACCGAGGCAGTCCCGAGCACCCGGGGCACCAGGCGCGGCTGCGGCGGTGGTACGAGCGACCCGGCCTTCGTGGCTCGAAAGGTCGGGCACGGCACCTGCCCGGGGAGCGCGCAGAGAGCTTCCTGACGGAAGTAGCAGTCTTCGCAGGTGACAGGTGTGCGCTTCTTTGTGGCCATGTGGTCGTTGGCCGCCCCTCACGACCAAGCCAGCATTCTGTCGGCGACGCAGGGGGCCTACAACCCCCTCCCGGAACGAATAGGCCGCAAATTGCGCCTGTTGTCAGAGAGGACGAAGTACCTGCAAACTCAGCACTTTATGTCCGTCGTTGTCAGTTTTCGCAACGCCTGTTGAAAACTGTCAACAGGGATGACGTGCAGCCCGTCGGCAGCGCCGAGCGCTCCCTGGGCGTTCTCGCCCGAGGGCACAAGGAAGTAATCCACACCGGCCCGGCGTGCTCCGATCGTCTTCTGCTCGATGCCGCCGATCGGCAAGACGCTGCCGTCGAGCGCGAGCTCACCCGTCGCGGCGATCCGGCACCCGTGCGTGATGTCGCGGCCGAGCTGGCGGGCGATCTCGAGTGCGAACGGAAGGCCTGCAGATGGGCCGCCGACGCGGCCGAGATCGATGTCCACGTCGACGGGCAGCTCGATCTTCGCGTCCTGGTCCACGAGGATCCCGATGATCGTCCGTGACGCGTCCTCCGGGCTCGGAATCGTGCGGACGGTGACCTTCTCGATCTCGCCACCTCGATGCAGCGTGAGGCGCAGGTCGTCGCCGGGCTTGTGGCGGCCGATCTCGCGCCGAAGCTGCGCGGGTGTTCGTACCTGGACGCCGTCGACCGCGACGATCACATCGTCGGGCTTCAACTGCTTCGCGGCCGGCACGTCACCGGCGACGCTCGTGACGAGCACGCCGCGAGGCGTTGCCACGACCTCGTAGCCCAGAGCGCGGAGCGCGACGACGGACGCGATCTGCTCCGAGCGTGCCATGTCGGCCGCGTTCTGACGATCGCGCTCGGCGTCCGAGGTCCCGTCCGGGGCGATGGCCCGCTCGGGGACGAGCGTCGAGCCGTCGGGGCGGGTGAACGGCAGGAGCTGCTCGAGTCGGCGGATCCGGCGGACGAAGAGGTCGACGTAGTAGACGTCGCCCTTGGCGCTCGGCTTGCCGCCTTCCACCTCGACGCGGTCCGCGAGCGGCTTGGCGCGGTCCGGGACGAGGAGGAAGTCGTTGGCCGGTATCCACCACAGGAGGAACGCGGTAATCAGCCCGAGCAGGCCGAGGACGACAGCAGCACCGGCGAACCGCTTCAAGAGGCTAGAGGCCTCGCGTGAGCGCGCCGTCGACGAGCGTGACGGTGCCGCTCACGTACGACGCGCGCTCGGAGCACAGGAACGTGACGACGTCGCCGATCTCGCGCGTCGTGCCGAGCCGGCGCAGGGGGATGGTCGCCAGATCGGCCTCGCTCGGCCCGTCCGGGTACACCTCACGAACTCGATCCGTGTCGATGCGGCCGGGCGCGACGCAGTTCACGGTGATCCCTTTCGGCCCGAGCTCGCGTGCGAGCGTCTTCGCCCAGCCCACGACCCCCGGCCGGACCGCGTTCGAGAGCGCGAGCGAGTCGATCGGCTCTCGGACGCTCGACGACGTCACGTTGACGATCCGGCCCGCCGAGCTGCGTTCCAGGTATGGAAGGCACAGACCGGTCAGGCGCACGACGGAGACGAGCAGCAGCGCGACTGCGCCCTCGATCTTCCCGGCGTCGAGCTCCGCGGCGGTGGTGCGCGGAGGCCCGCCTGAGTTGTTCACGAGGATGTCGACGCCGCCGTGGGCATCGACGGTCGCCGTCACCAGGCGCTCGAGATCGTCACGGCTCGTCACATCGCCTGCGACGGGGAGGCCGCCGGTCCGCTCGGCCTCCCGCTCGAGCAGATCGCGGCGCCGCGCGAACATGACGACGTTCGCGCCCTCGCCGGCGAGCGACTCGGCGATGCCGAGGCCGATCCCCGAGGAGGCGCCGCAGACGATCGCCGTCCGGCCGCTGAGCCCGAGCTCCATATCTACTTGCGCTTCAGGACCCCGACGACCTCGCGCACCGCGGCCGCCGAAGCGCGGAGCATCTTCTTCTCCTCCGCCGTGAGTCGCAGCTTCACGATCTCCTCGACGCCTCCGGCCCCGAGCTTCACGGGAACGCCCATGTAGAGGCCGTCGATCCCGTACTCGCCCTCGAGGTAGGCCGTGCAGGGAAGGATGCGCTTCTCGTCGAGGCAGATCGAGTCGACCATCTGCGCCGCAGCCGCGCCCGGCGCGTACCACGCCGACGTTCCGAGGAGCCCGACGAGCTCGCCACCGCCGACCTTCGTCCGGTCCACGAGCTTGCGGATGCGTGCTTTCGGCAGCAGCTCGGGCAGCGGAACGCCGCCCACGTTCGTCGCCGACACCACCGGCACCATCTGGTCGCCGTGGCCCCCGAGCACGACCGCGGTCACGTCCTTCACCGAGACGTCGAGCTCCTGCGCGATGAACGTGGAGAAGCGAGCGGTGTCGAGGATCCCCGCCATGCCGACGACGCGATGCTTCTTGAAGCGCGATGCCGCCTTGGCCACGTGGCACATCGCGTCGAGGGGGTTGGAGACCACGACGAGGGTCGCGTCGGGTGAGTGCTTCACCGCCTCCCTCGTCACGGCGGACACGATCGCCTCGTTCGTCGAGACGAGGTCGTCGCGGCTCATCCCCGGAGAGCGCGGCTTGCCGGCGGTGATGACGACGACGTCCGAGCCCGCGGTCTCCTCGTAGCCGTTCGTTCCCGTCATCGTCGGCTCGTAGCCGAGGACCGCGGCCGCCTGATTGACGTCGAGCGCCTTGCCCTGCGGGAACTTCGGGATGATGTCGACGAGGACGACGTCCGCGTAGTCGCGGCGCGCCAGCTCCTGGGCGCAGGTCGCGCCGACGTTCCCGGCGCCGACCACTGTGATCTTCCTTCGCATCAGCTCTCCAGCCTTTCGATGATTGCGTCTGCGTACTCGGAGGTACCCACCGCGCTCGGGTCCTCGCGTGTCGGCTTGAGGTCGTAGGTCACCCGCTCGCCGGCCGCGATCACGGCGGCGACCGCGGCCTCGAGGCGCTTCGCAGCGTCGCCCTCGCCGAGGTGGTCGAGCATGAGCTTCCCGGAGAGGATCATCGCCGTCGGGTTCACCTTGTCCTGGCCCTTGTACTTCGGGGCCGAGCCGTGTGTCGCCTCGAACACGGCGACGTGCTCGCCGATGTTCGCGCCGGGCGCGACCCCGAGACCCCCCACGAGCCCCGCGGTCAGATCGCTGACGATGTCACCGTAGAGATTCGGCAGCACGAGCACGTCGAACTCCTCGGGGCGCTGGACGAGCTGCATCGTCAGCGCGTCGACGAGGACCTCACGGGCCTCGATGTCCGGATAGTCGCCCGCCACCCGGCGGAACACGTCCAGAAAGAGGCCGTCGGTGAACTTCATGATGTTCGCCTTCGTCACCCCGGCGACCTGGCGGCGGCCGTGCGCTCGCGCGTACTCGAAGGCGAAGCGGATGATTCGCTCCGACGCGGCGGGGCTGATCGACTTCACGGAGATCCCGGAGCCGGCGACGATCTGCTTCGGCTGGAGGGCGTTGAGCGTGTCGATGACCCTGGTGGCCGCCTCCGTGCCCGCCTCGTACTCGATGCCCGCGTAGAGGTCCTCGGTGTTCTCGCGGACGATCACGAGGTCGACGTCCTCGTAGCGCGAGCGAACGCCTGCGTACGACTTGCACGGGCGCAGGCACGCGTAGAGCCCGAGCTCGTGGCGCAGCGCCACGTTCACCGAGCGGAAGCCGGTGCCGATCGGCGTCGTGATCGGCCCTTTCAGCGCCACGCCGTTCTCCTTCACGGACGCCAGCGTCTCCTCCGGAAGCGGCGTCCCGGCTTCCTCCATCACGTCGACGCCGGCCTGGCGGACGTCCCAGTCGAGGTCGACGCCCGTCGCCTCGAGCACGCGGCGCGTCGCCTCGGTGAGCTCCGGCCCGGTCCCGTCTCCAGGGATGAGAGTGACGCTATGGGCCATCGGCGCGGCCGATCGTACCTGCACTCCCGCGGAATCCCTCTCAGGTAGCGTCCTGCCGGATGAGCGAAGTCGCGGACTTCAAGCCCGGGCTCGAGGGCGTGGTCGCGGTCGAGACCGAGATCGCCGAGCCCGATCGCGAAGGTGGCGTGCTGCGGTACCGCGGCATCGACATCGAGGAGCTCGTCGGCCACTATCCCTACGAGCGCGTCTGGGGGCTGCTGGTCGACAACGACCTCGACTCGGTCATGCCCGACCCGGAGCCCTACGAGCCGACCGCTCTCACCGGCAACGCCCCCGCCGACCTCCAGGCCGAGACCGCCCGTCTCGCCGGCCACTGGGGGCTGGGGAAGCTCAACGAGATCTCGGACGAGCAGGCGCGAGACGACCTCGGGCGGCTCTCGTCGCAGATGATGGGGATCGTCGCCCGCTCGGCGCGCATCGCCGACGGTGCCACGGATCCGATCTCGGACGAGGTCGTCGCCGGCGGCCGAACGGCGGCGGAGACGTTCCTGCTGCAGTGGAGGGGAGAGGCCGATCCGCGAGCCGCTCGCGCGATCGACACCTACTGGATCTGCACCGCCGAGCACGGCCTCAACGCGTCGACGTTCACCGCCCGGGTGACGGCGTCGACGGGCGCCGATTGCGGAGCGGCGCTGTCGTCTGCGGTCGGCGCTCTCTCGGGCCCGCTGCACGGCGGCGCGCCCGCTTACGTCAAGCCGATGCTCGAGGAGGTCTCCGAGCTGGGCGACCCGGAGAAGTGGGTTCGGGACTCGCTCGACTCCGGCAAGCGGATCATGGGCTTCGGCCATCGCATCTACCGCGCGGAGGATCCGCGCTCGCGAATCCTCAAGCAGACCGCGCGCGAGCTGGGATCGCCGCAGATCGAGGTCGCGGAGCAGCTCGAGGCCGCCGCGCTCGCCGAGCTCGAGCGCCGTCATCCCGAGCGCCCGCTCCGGACGAACGTCGAGTACTACTCGGCGCTCGTGCTCGACATCGCCGACGTGCCGCCTCCGCTCGCGCCCGCGATGTTCGCCTGCTCACGCGTCGCCGGCTGGTCGGCGCACATCCTGGAGCAGAAGCGCACGGGGCGCCTGTTCCGGCCCTCCGCGCGGTATGTCGGACCGGCTCCGCGCTCCCTCCAGTCCGCGTGACCATCGCGGAGGCCGCTGCCGAGGCGGACGCACTCGCGCAGGCAGGTGACGAGCGCGCGCTCGCTCAGCTTCGCTCGCAGTGGGACGAGGAGATCGAGGCAGGTGCCCGCGACGCCGACTACCGCGTGCGTGCGCAGGCGTATCGCGCCATCGCGCAGTTTCGCTTCCGCCAGAAGCTCGAGCTGCTCCGCCGCGGGCTCGAGGACGAGAGCCCGGCAGCGCGCGGCTCGGCGCTCATCGCGCTCGAGAGCCTCTCCCGAACGCATCCCGGTGACGTCAACGCGTTTCGCCCGTTGCTCCACGATCTCGCGGCGCGCGACGCGAACGCGGCCGTGAGGCGCCTCGCCGTCGTGTGCCTGCGCAACGGCACGCCGCAGCGCGACACGATCCAGATCCTCGACGGGATCGCCGACGACGACGAGGAGGACGCCGAGCTGCGCAAGGCAGCGCGCACCGTGTCAGCCCAGCTCCTGAAGAAGTCTCGAGCGAAGTAGACGTCGTTTGAGAGCTGGCACCGCGGTCGCGAAGCGACTGCGCTTCAGGTCCTTTGCTCTGCCGCGCGGCCGGAAACTCCGCGCTAGCGGATTTCCGGTCTTGCGCAAGAAGTAGGCTCGAGCACGTGAGCGAGGCGCCCGTCGTGGGGATCATCATGGGCTCGCGCTCCGACTGGGAGACGATGCGGCATGCCGCCGAGACGCTCGAGGAGCTCGGGGTCCCGTTCGAGACCGAAGTCGTGTCGGCGCACCGCACGCCGGACAAGCTGTTCGAGTACGCATCGTCGGCAGAGGCGCGCGGGCTCCAGGTCGTCATCGCCGGCGCCGGCGGGGCGGCGCACCTGCCCGGGATGACGGCGTCCAAGACGCTGCTCCCCGTGCTCGGGGTTCCCGTCGAGACGAAAGCGCTGCAAGGGCTCGACTCGCTCCTCTCCATCGCGCAGATGCCCGCCGGTGTTCCCGTCGGCACGCTCGCAGTCGGGCGCGCGGGCGCCGTCAACGCGGCGCTGCTGGCCGCCGCGATCGTCGCGCGCTCGGACGAGGACGTGCGCGAGCGGCTCGCCGCGTTCCGCGCGAGCCAGACGGAAGCCGTGCTCGCCGCGCCCGATCCGTCCGCGTGACGGCCCTCGTCGGCTGCATCGGAGGAGGCCAGCTCGGGCGCATGCTCGCGCTCGCCGGCGCGCAGCTCGACGTACGCCTTCGCTTTCTGGACCCGGCGGCCGATGCGTGCGCCGGCGCCGTGGGCGAACTCGTCGTCGGCGCCTACGACGATCCGCGATCGCTCGAGCGGCTCGCCGACGGCGCCGACGTGGTGACCTACGAGTTCGAGAACGTGCCGGTGGAGGCGGCCCGTCGGGTGGATGCCGTCCCGAGCGCACGGGCTCTCGAGCTCGGCCAGGACCGGCTCGTCGAGAAGGAGCTGTTCAGGCGGCTGGAGATCGCGACCGCCGCGTTCGGCTCGGTCGAGGACGTCGGTCTCCCCGCGCTCGTGAAGTCGCGCCGCTTCGGCTACGACGGCAAGGGCCAGCGCGTCGCCGAGACGCCGGAGCCTCTCCGCGCCGACGAGCTGGCCGAGGCGATCGTCCCGTTCGACCGCGAGCTGTCGATCGTCGCGGTCCGTGGGAGCGACGGCTCGACGGCGTTCTACCCGCTGACCGAGAACGAGCACCGCGAGGGAGTCCTCGCCGTCTCGCGGGCTCCGGCACGGGATGCGCCGCAGGCGGAGGCCGAGGACATCGCCGCGAAGCTGCTCGACGATCTGGGCTACGTCGGCGTGCTCGCGGTCGAGCTGTTCGACGTCGGTGGCGAGCTGCTTGCGAACGAGCTCGCCCCGCGCGTCCACAACACGGGGCACTGGACGATCGACGGCGCCGAGACGAGTCAGTTCGAGAATCACCTGCGCGCGATCCTCGGGCTTCCCCTCGGCTCGACGGCTGCCCGGGGTGACGCTGTCATGGTCAACCTCGTCGGCGCGCTCCCGCCCCTCGAGCGACTCCTCGCAGTGCCTGGAGCGCACGTTCACCTCTACGGCAAGGAGCCACGACCCGGACGAAAGCTGGGCCACGTCACGCTCGTCGACGCGGACGAGGCGGCCGTCGCCGAGGTCGTCGCCCTCGCGCGCGATTCTTGGCTGAGCTAGGCGGACGAGCCGTCGAGCGGTCGCTCGCGCCTGCGCGCGTGCGGGTGGGCCTGGAAGTACGCGTCGCGGCGTCTGCGGTCGGACACGTGCGTGTAGCGCTCGGTCGTCCCGAGATCCGCGTGCCCGAGCATCTCCTGCACCGAGCGGAGATCGGCGCCGCCTTCGAGGAGATGCGTCGCGAACGAGTGGCGGAGCAGGTGCGGATGGACGCGGCCCGGCTCGAGCCCGGCGCGTTCCGCGAGCTTGCGCAGGATCAGGAAGGCACCGGCACGAGTGAGCGCGCCACCGCGGGCGTTGAGGAAGAGCTCCGGTCGGTAGCGCCGGTCGAGATGGGGCCGGCCGAGAGCGAGATAGCGGCGCACGGCTTCGGCGGCCGGCCGCCCGAGCGGGACGAGGCGCTCCTTCCCGCCCTTCCCGAGGACTCGCACCACACGTTCCTCGATCGCGACGCCGTTCTTCTCCAGCCCCACGGCCTCCGACACGCGGAGGCCTGCGCCGTACAGGAGCTCCACGAGCGCGCGATCGCGCAGCGCCCGCGGCATCGTCCCCGTCGCGGCGTCGATCAGCCGTTCGGTCTCGGCGGGTGAGAGCGCGCGCGGTAACGTGCGCGCTCGGCGCGGTAGCTGGAGTGAGGCAGCGGGATTCTCGGCTCGGGCGCCGATAAGGACGAGGTGGCGAAAGTACGTACGCACCGCGGAGACGCGCCGGGCGATGGTCGAGGCCGCGAGGCCGTCGGCGCGCATCGCGGCGACCCAGCGCTCGAGCTCGTCGAGGGTCGCGTCGCCGACGGCCCCATCTCGAAAGGCATGCAGCGCTGCGAGGTCGCGCCGATAGGCATCGACGGTCCGCGGCGACCGGCGGGCCTGGAGGGTGAGCAGGAAGCGCTCGACGTCGGGGTCGGTGCCACTCACGGCGCCCGACCGGATTCGGCGGGCGCCCGCCCGCTCCTGCGCGTCGTCGTCGCGCTGGCGGCGGTCGTGACCGCCTGTGCCGCCGCTCCGGGCGTCGCGAGCGCGTCCCAGCTCATCGCCCGGAACACCTCGTCCGAGCGGATCGCGGTCTCGCCGTCCGGCAAGGCTCTCCTCACCTACCACGGGCAGGGCCGCCTGCAGCGCGTGCTCGTGTGGGGCGCGCTGAATGCCGGCGCGCCGGACGAGAGCAAGGAACAGGCCGCGTTCCGCGTCGACTACTCGGGCGGCTGGGGCACGCAGGGCAGGGCCGTCTGGAAGACGATTCGCAACGCGTGTGGGCCGTATCGCGGCCCGCAGCTGCCATACCTCGTCACGGCCTGCACGGCGACAGACGGATCGCACTGGGCGATCCAGCGCTGGCAGCGCTACCAGGCGAACTTCGGCCTTCCGCCCTGGAGGCCCGGGCACGGCGCCTTCGAGCTACGGGTCTCGCACTGGCGCGGGGCACTGCCAAAGCTCGAGGTCTGGCTCGACTGGAGCTACGGCGGGCGCTGGCACCACCTGTTCGGCCGGCTGACCTACCGGGGGCAGCCGGTGCACGGGTTCGCCACGACCGCCACGGGTGATCCGCTCGATCGCTACGGGCGCGTTCTGTACCTCGACACGCTCGATTCCGCGTACGGCCAGGGCTGGCGCCGCGAGAACGGCTTCGTGGCGCGAAATCCGGACGGCACCTTCTGCTACGGGTTCGTCCCGCACGTGAGCGAGGAGGGCGAGCAGCGCCCGGCCGGCAACGGGCGCCGGTACCGGCTCGCGGTGTCCGGCCCCGGCGTCACACCCGACGTCGTGTGGGAAGGCGAGGGCCTGCACGACTTCGATCGCACGAGCCCGAGCGACGCGGCCCTGGAGGCGAGCATGAACCAGCTTCAGCGCACGCTCGCGACGGGCTCGCAGCCCTGCCATGCCTAGCGGCTCGCGACTGCGCTAGTCAGACCACCAGTCGCGCTGTCCCTGCACGTCTTCGCGGGGCGCATCTCCGAGATTGGGCGCGCCGATGACGAGGATCTCGAGGCCCTCGGGGCCGGCCTCGTAGCCTCGCCACGTACCGGGCGGGACGCGCACCGCGTCCCACTCCTCGAGCTCGACGATCTCGTCGTCGACCTTCATCCGCCCGCTCCCGCGCAACGACCACGTACACCTCCTCCTGCCTCATGTGCGTGTGGCCGTACGGAAAGCGATACCCGGGTGGGACGCGCTGGTAGGTCAGGCCGGACTCCTCGAGCTCGAGCGCCCTGGTCGCCGCGCGGAACTCCAGGTCCGGCGCGCCGTCGAACCTCGAGCCGATGTCCTCCAGATCCTCCTTGAGGTTCCTGTGCGTGAACGGCACGGAGCGATCCTAGGCGGACGGCGCTCCTAGCTGCGCGGATGCGACCGGTCGTAGACTCGCCGCAGGCGACGGGCGTCGACGTGGCTGTAGATCTGCGTCGTCGAGAGCGAGGCGTGCCCGAGCAGCTCCTGGATGACACGCAGGTCGGCGCCGCCCTCGAGGAGATGCGTGGCGAACGCGTGGCGCAGGCGGTGCGGATGCCGGAGCAGGCGGCGCACGGTGCTCGTGTCCAGCCGGCGCCCGCGGACCGACAGGAACAGCGCGTCGTTCGCTCCAGCGGCGAGGGCGGGGCGGCCGTCTCGGAGATAGCGCGCAAGCTGCAGCGCGGCTTCCTCGCCGAGCGGGACGACGCGTTCCTTACCGCCCTTGCCGCGGACGTGCACTGCCTCGCGGTCGAAGTCCACGTCACCGAGGTCGAGCGTGACGGCCTCCTGGCTTCGCAAACCGGCCGAGTAGAGGAGCTCGAGAAGCGCGTGGTTGCGCAACGCGAGCGGAGAGTCTCCCTCGGCCCGCTCGAGCAGCTCCTCGATCTCGGCCGCCTTGGGGGCGTCCGGAAGGCGCCGCGATCGGCTGGGCGAGAGCGATGCCTCGGGGACCGCCGCGGGGCCGAACGTGTAGCGCAGGCACGAGCGAACCGCAGCCAGCCGGCGCGAGATCGAGGCCGGGGCCAGCCGGTCGCGGCCGCTGCCGAGCGCTCCGACCCAGTCCGAGAGGACCCGCGCGTCGACATCTCGGAGTGTCAGGCCGCGCGCTCGGAGCCACGTCGAAAAGGAGCGCAGGTCGGAGGCGTAGGCGCGCTGTGTGGCCTCGGAGAGGCCTCCGTGCTCGATGAAGCGGTCGATCGCCGCGCCCGTGTCCACCGGTCGACGTTCGCCGCGCGGCGCGGGTCGCCTGCCGGTAGGCACGCTTACGGCCGTGCCAGGACGACGCTTCGACTCCTTCACCCCCGACGAGCCGCCCCAGCGGCCCTCCGACCCGGCGGTTCGCAAGGCGAACCTACGGCGGATCTTCCCGCTCTTCCGGCCCTACCGCGCGCGGCTCGGCGCGGTCTGCGCGCTCATCGTCTTCTCGGCCGCGGTGGGCGTCGTCTCGCCCTTCCTGCTGCGCGAGGTGCTCGACGTCGCGATCCCGGATCAGAACATGCACCTGCTCACCGCGCTCGTGGCCGGCATGGTCGCGATCCCGATCGTCACGGGCGTCATCGGCGTCTACCAGACGCTTCTGAGCAACCAGGTCGGCCAGAGCGTCATGCACGACCTGCGCACGCAGGTGTACCGCCACCTCCAGCGGCTCTCGCTCGCGTTCTTCACGAGGACGCGGACCGGGGAGGTGCAGAGCAGGATCGCGAACGACATCGGCGGCATCGAGACCGTCGTCACGTCGACCGCGACCTCCGTGCTCTCGAACGTCACGACGGTCCTCGCGACGGTCGTCGCCATGGTGCTGCTCGACTGGCGCCTCGCCGCGTTCGCGCTGGCGCTGCTGCCGCTCTTCGTCTGGCTCACGAAGCGCGTGGGCGCGCAGCGCAAGAAGGTCACTGCGGAACGGCAGGCCTCGCTCGCCGACGTGTCCTCGATCGTCCAGGAGTCGCTCTCGGTGTCCGGGATCCTCCTCGGCAAGACGATGGGCCGCACCGACGACCTCGCCGAGCGCTTCGCCGGCGAGTCCAAGCGCCTCGCCGACCTCGAGGTGCGAAGCCGGATGACAGGCCGCTGGATGATGGCCTCCATCCAGATGACCTTCGCGATCATGCCGGCGCTCGTCTACTGGTTCGCGGGGTGGAGCATCGCGAACGGATCGCAGACGATCTCGATCGGAACGCTCGTCGCGTTCACGACGCTGCAGACGCGTCTCTTCTTCCCGATCGGCGGCCTGCTCGGCGTGCAGCTCGAGGTGCAGTCGTCGCTCGCGCTCTTCGACCGGATCTTCGAGTATCTCGACCACGAGATCGACATCGTCGAGGGCGACGAGGAGCTGACCGCGCCGCGCGGCGAGGTGGCGCTCGACTCGGTCTGGTTCCGCTACGACGACGCCGCCTGGACGCTGCAGGACGTGTCCTTCACGGTTCCTCCCGGGACGAAGACGGCGCTCGTCGGCGAGACGGGCTCGGGGAAGACGACCTCGGCGTACCTCGTCGCGAGGCTGTACGACGCGACCGAGGGCACCGTCTCCATCGACGGGGTCGACGTGCGCGAGCTCACCTTCGACGCGCTCACGGGCGTCGTCGGCGTCGTCTCCCAGGAGACCTATCTCTTCCACGCCTCGGTGCGCGACAACCTGCGCTTCGCCAAGCCGACGGCGTCCGACGAGGAGATCGAGGAGGCGGCACGCGCGGCGCAGATCCACGAGCTCATCGCGACGCTGCCCGACGGCTACGACACGATGGTCGGCGAGCGCGGGTACCGCTTCTCGGGCGGCGAGAAGCAGCGCATGGCGATCGCGCGGACGATTCTCCGCAACCCGCCCGTGCTCGTTCTCGACGAGGCGACCTCGTCACTCGACACGCAGACCGAGCGGATGGTCCAGGAGGCGCTCGAACGGCTCTCGGAGGGACGCACGACCATCGCCATCGCGCACCGTCTCTCGACCGTGCGCGACGCGGATCAGATCGTCGTGCTCGACCGTGGGCGAATCGTCGAGCTCGGGACGTACGACGAGCTGCTCGCGCAGAACGGTCGCTTCGCCGAGCTCGTGGCCGGCGATCGGCCGCTCGAAGCCGAGCTCGCGTAGGTCACAGCGCGTCGAGCTGGATCTCCGCCGGGAGCTCCGACGGGCGTTCGACGTGCTCGAGCTCCACGCGGGCGCGAGCGTCGAAGTAGACGTACGCGGTGACGAGGCCGACGAACGGCAGCGCGATCGCGTAGACGATGCCCGCGACGATGTTGAGGAACGCGAGCGGCGTATCGGTGAGGACGATCAGCACCACGCCCAGGAGCGGCCCCAGGAGGAGCGCGACCGCGGCGCTCACCCCGACCAGCGATCCGACGCGGATCCAGCGGCCTCGGACGAGGTCGGCGCTCCGCCGAAGCGAGCGGAAAGGCCGGTGATGCTCGAGCTCG
Organism: uncultured Gaiellaceae bacterium; assembly: GCA_963763465.1. Lineage (GTDB taxonomy): Bacteria > Actinomycetota > Thermoleophilia > Gaiellales > Gaiellaceae > GMQP-bins7. The sequence continues at coordinate 125,967 of CAVXOS010000014.1, forward strand.
ACCACTGGTGCGACGAGCGCCCAGCGAATTGCGAGCCAGATCGCGATCGGGATGAGGAAGATCGTTGCGGTCAGGACGATCCAGACCGCGACGAAGATCGCGATCGCCCCGAGGAGCGGTCGCAGTCGCCGTAGCGCGAGCCGGTACGCCGTCAGCGCGCCGACGGGCCTTCCCGCGTCGATCTCGACGAGCGCACAGGCTGTCGCTGCCTGGAGGAGGCCGAGGCCGAGCAGTGCGAAGGTCGTGCCGATCACAGCTGCGAGGAACGCCCAGCCACCGGCTGCCTCGCCGGTGACGGTGCCGACGAGGTCCACGGCTTGCAGGAGGAGCCACTGGGTGAGGGTGATCACGACCGCGATCGGGATCACCAGGACGCCCAGCCCGAGGAAGAGCCCCGGCCGTTTGCCGTACATCCGTGCGGAGGCCGAGATGATCTGGCCCCACGAGCGGCGGCGGGCGATGCGGGTCGGCGCCACCGGCGTCCAGGTCGCGCGGACCGCGGCGAAGATCGCGAGCGCGAGGATCGCGGCGATCACGAGGAGGGTCGGGCCGGGGTTCCGCAGGAGGTGCGCGAGCGCCAGCGACCCACGCTCGACGGCCACGCAGAAGAAGTCGGTCGTGTTGGTCCCGAACGCGCCGCCGGCGGGTATCGCGTAGCTCCGCTCGCTCCAGCCGTCGGACCAGGTGATCGGCTGCGTCCACTGCGTCTTCAGGTTCGGGCCCGTCGGGCCGTTGAAGAACGCCTTCTGCAGCTCTCCCCAACGTCCCTCGAACGCAATCCACGGATACGCCGCCTCGGCGGCCGCACGATCGCTCGGGATGGTCTCGACTCTGGGCGAGAGCTCCCGGTGCGGCCCCTGCGTGTCGTCGCAGCCGACACCGGCCTCGGCGGAGCTCCCGAGCCAGAGCGCCGCCGAGTACTTGTTGGCGTGGGAGCCGGCGGCCGGGTAGACGACCGGTCTCCTCCCGTCGACGACCTCGAGCTGGTCGTCCTCCCACCCTGATCGCGTCGCGCCCTCGTGTGCGCTGTAGCCGACCTCGACCGGATCGCGGCCGAGCGCCTCGGCGGCGTCGTTCGCGTCGAAGACGAGCTGGATCATCTCCCAGTCGCCCTCGTGCGTGTTGTTGAAGTCGTTGAACGGGTAGAAGAACCAGTACTGCAGGGAAACCTTGCCCGGGCGCTCCGGCTCCGTGACGACGTGCGCATAGACGACCGGCTCGCTTCCCGCCGTGAGGCGTTTCGCCCAGTGCGCGTAGTCGCAGCCCGGATCCAGCGGATCGCCCGGGAAGTCGAGGTGGTACTCGAAGCGATCCACGAGGTCCTTCGCCGAAGGCGCGATCTTCACGAGGTCGGTTCGGTTCCACGGGCCGCGCAGCGCCACCGTCGGCTCGTCGAGGACGAGGTCGATGTCTGTGGGGATGAAGGGCTCTCCGTGACCACATTCCTCGGCCTGCTCGACGATGCGCACGACCGGGGCGTGACGCTCCGCGAGCGCCTGCTCGTCGGCGTAGTCGGCGGCCGCGATGGGCGCAGCGACGAGCGCGACGAGCGCGATCGCAGCGACGAGCAGGCTCCGGCTCACGTTCGGCATCCGGAGCATTCTCCGCGCACTCCCGGACACTCGACGCTGAACCGGCCACGGGATCGTGCGTCCGCGTAGCATTGGAGCTCGTGATCGCGATCGTTCCCGATCGGGACGAGCTCGCACAGCACGGGGTGTCCGTGCGCGGGCACGTCTTCTGGCATCCGACGACCTCGCAGCTCTACGAGCATGCGCTGGCGCGCGGTGACGCGCGCCTCGCCGAAGGCGGCCCGCTCGTCGTCGACACCGGGAAGCACACGGGCCGCTCGCCCAAGGACAAGTTCATCGTGCGCGAGCCGGGATCCGAGTCGCGCATCTGGTGGGGAGAGGTCAATGCCGAGATCTCCGAGGAGCGCTTCGAGCGCCTGCGCGAGCGGGTCGCCGCGCGTCTCGGAGAAGGCGACGTCTACGTCGTCGACGCGTTCGCGGGATCGGACCCCTCGCATCGCATCGCGGTTCGCGTGCTCTCCGAGAGCCCCTGGCACGCGCTCTTCGCGAAGACGCTCTTCATCGATCCGACCGACGACGAGCTGGAGGCCATGGAGCCGCAGGCGCTCGTCCTCCATGCGCCGTCGGTCTCGGCCGATCCGGACGAGGACGGCACGCGCTCGGAGACGTTCGTCTGCCTCCACCCGTCGCGGGCCGAGGTGGTCATCGGCGGCACGTTCTACGCGGGGGAGATCAAGAAGTCGATCTTCACCGTCATGAACGACCGCCTTCCGCTCGAGGGCGTGCTCCCGATGCACTGCTCGGCCAACGTGGACGACGAGGGACGTGTCGCGGTGTTCTTCGGCCTCTCCGGAACGGGGAAGACCACGCTGTCGGCGGATCCCGAGCGGCACCTCATCGGCGACGACGAGCACGGCTGGTCACCGGACGGCGTGTTCAATTTCGAGGGCGGCTGCTACGCGAAGGTCATCAGGCTCTCGGAGGTGGCCGAGCCGCAGATCTACGCAACGACGCGCGCATTCGGGACCGTCCTCGAGAACGTCGTCATGGACGATCGCGGCGTCCTCGATCTCGACGACGGCTCGAAGACCGAGAACACGCGCGCGGCGTACAAGCTCGAGCAGATCGCGAACGCGCTCCCGGCGAAGCGCGCCGGGCAGCCGAGCTCGGTCGTCTTCCTCACCGCGGACGCGTTCGGGATTCTCCCGCCGATCGCGCGCCTGACCCGCGACCAGGCCATGTACTGGTTCCTCTCCGGCTTCACGGCGAAGCTCGCCGGCACCGAGATCGGCGTTACCGAGCCGCAGCCGACGTTCTCGGCGTGCTTCGGCGCGCCGTTCCTCCCGCAGCCGCCGTCGGTGTACGCGCGAATGCTCGGCGAGAAGCTCGATGCGCACCCGGAAGTGAACGCGTGGCTCGTCAACACGGGCTGGACGGGCGGCCCGGTCGGCGAGGGGCGGCGGATGCCGATCACGGCGACGCGCACCCTGCTCGACGCCGCGCTCTCCGGCGACCTCCAAGACGTCGAGTACCGCGTCGACAAGACGTTCGGGCTCGAGGTGCCGGTCGAGGTTCCGGGCGTCGATTCCACGCTCCTCGATCCCCGCTCCACGTGGGCCGACCCCGACGCCTATGACGCGAAGGCAGCGGAGCTCGCGGCCATGTTCCGCGCGAACTTCACGAGGTTCGAAGGCGTCGAGCCCGACGTGGCGGCCGCAGGCCCGCGCTGACGTTCTAACGCACGGTTCACACTCTCCCGGCTATAACGGCCGCGTGGCGTTCCCGACGATGAGGCGTCTCGCCGTCGTTCTCGCCGGGGCGCTCCTCGCCGGCGCTCTCGCCGCCGCAGGCACGGGCGCCGAACAGCCGATGTCTGCGCGCGCGCTGCACGCTCGCGCGCTCGAGGCCGACGGCGCGGCGCCCTTCCACGCCACCCGGCTCGCGCGCGCGTCCGCGACGTATCGCGGTGGGCCGATCACGACGTCGACCGGGGAAACCGTCGACGTCCGCGTCTCGGACGCGCTGCCCGTCGAGACGGCGACACCCGAAGGCGTGGGCGGAGTTCTTCGCGGGACTGATCCATGGCCCCGAGCTGTCCCAGCTGACCACGTACGTCGTCACGGTCGACGAGATGCAGGACGTCTGCGGAACCCAGGCGCTCGGCTGCTACGCGAGGAATCAGCTCGTCATTCCCGGTGAGACGGCGTTCGACACCTCACCGGAGGAGATCGCGCGGCACGAGTACGGTCACCACATCGCGTTTCACCGCTCGAACGCGCCGTGGGCAGCGATCGACTGGGGCCCGAAGCGGTGGGCAAGTGCCGCGAATATCTGCTCGCGCGTCACGCGCAAGGAGGCCTATCCCGGCAACGAAGGCTCGAACTATGCGCGCAACCCGGGTGAGGCCTGGGCCGAGGTGTACCGGCTCACGGACGAGCGGAGAGCCGGGATCACGACCGCGACCTGGCCGATCATCGCTCCGAGCTTCTACCCCGACGCTTCCGCGCTCGACGCAGCCGAGCTCGACGTCGTGCAGCCATGGACGGCGCAGCGCACGACCGTGTTCACGCGTCTCTTCGGCAAGAAGACCGCGAGGGTCTGGTGGATCCCGCTCTCGACGCCGCTCGACGGAGAGGTCCGGATCAGCGCCACCGTCCCCGGCCGCGGGGTCGTCGACGTAGCGCTCGTCGCCGCCAACCGCCGAACCGTCGTGCGGCGCGCGCAGTGGGTCGGCCAGCGCGTCAAGCGGCTCGAGGGCTCGATCTGCGGGCAGCGCTCGCTCTTCGTTCGCGTCACGGAGACGGGGTTGCAGGGCCGTGTGCGCGTCTCGGTGACCACGGCGTGAGCCGCGCCGTCGCTGCGGTCGCGCTCGGTGCGCTTCTCGCAGTGACGGCCGCGGGTGCCGCGGCGGCGGAGAGCCCGGCGGCCGTCCTGCTCACTCGAAGCTCGCTCCACGCCGGGATCGACGCGCGCACCGTCGGCGCGCGGACGGCCGCCGCGGCCGCGTGGTGCGGTGCGGCCGCCCAGGCCGACCGCGTCCCCAATGCCCTCGCGGGCAACCCGGTTCACTGGGTGTACCTGGTCCCGTCCGACGGTTCCGACGGCCTGGGTGTCGTCGCGAACGTCATGCAGTCGGATGCCGACCAGGTGGACGCCTGGTGGCGGGGCCAGGATCCGAGCCGAGTGCCCCGGAATGACGTGACGTCGTTCTCGTGCGGGACGCAGCTCGACATCACCACCATTCGATCGTCGCTTTCGGGCTCGCAGCTCATGCCGATCTCGGACCGGTTCCCGGGCATCGTCGACACCCTCGAGCAAGCGGGGCTCTCGTCGCCGCTGACGAAGTACCTCGTGTACTACGACGGGCCGATCGACGACGACAACGTCTGCGGCCAGGGCGGGAGCGAATCCAACGGCTTCGGCGTCGCGATCGTCTACTACCGCTCGTGCCTCGGCGTCTCCACGGCGGCCGTCGCCGCGCACGAGCTCCTGCACACGATGGGCGCGGTGCCGACCGGTGCCCCGCACGAGTGCACTGGCGACAACGCCGCGCACACGTGCGACAACGAGAGCGACCTCATGTACCCGGCCGTCGGGGGCGGGCCGCTCTCGACGAAGGTGCTCGATCCCGGGCGAGACGACTACTACGGGCACGCGGGGAGCAGGCTCGACACGCAGGACTCCGCGTGGCTCGTGCGACTCGACAGCCAGGCGCGGCTCGACCTCGGCGTGTCCGGGCCAGGCTCCGTCTCCGCCGACGTCCCCGGCCTGCTGTGCTCGGCGAGCTGCGCGACCAGCTGGAACGCGGGCCAGCGTCTCGCGCTGACCGCGACTCCCGCCGCGGGGGCGAAGCTCGTGCGCTGGACCGGCGCCTGCTCGGGCAGCGCGGGCTGCGCTCTCACCGTCGTTCCCGGCGCGACGCTGTCGGCGCTCTTCGCTCCGGCGAGGTTCCGACTGACCCTCGCCGTCACCGGAAAGGGCGTGGTTCGGGGCTCCGGCGCGCGCATCGCGTGCCCGGGTCGCTGCTCGGCGAGCGTGCCCTCGTACTCGCCCGTGCGCCTGGCCGCGTCGCCGGCGAAGGGCTGGAAGCTCAGCTCGTGGAGCGGTGCCTGCCGTGGCTCGAGGAAGGCCTGCACGGTGCCGATGAGCGCGGCCACGAACGCCCGCGCGACGTTTGTCCGCGCCTGACGTTCGACGGGTTCGCGCCAGGATTGATCAGGTAGCGTCCGTCGCGTGGAGGCCAAGCACGACGTCGTCGTCGTCGGAGCCGGCTGCGCCGGTATGCGCGCCGCGATCGAGGCATTCGACACGGGCGCGAACGTCGGCGTCGTCTCGAAGTTGCACCCCACGCGGAGTCACTCCGGCGCAGCCGAGGGCGGGATCAACGCGGCGCTCGGCAACACCGCGGAAGACAGCCCGGAGAAGCACGCCTTCGACACCGTGAAGGGCTCCGACTACCTCGGTGACCAGGACGCGATCGAGATCCTCGCGAGCGAGGCTCCCGGCGACATCTACCAGCTCGAGCACTGGGGCTGCGTCTTCTCGCGGAACGACGAGGGAAAGCTCGCCCAGCGGCCGTTCGGCGCGGCGGGCTCACCGCGCACGGTGTACTCGGCCGACATCACGGGACACGTCCTGATCCACGTCCTCTACGAGCAGCTGATGAAGCGCCAGGATCAGGGGCCGTTGCACGTGTACGAGGAGTACTTCGCGTGGCGGCTCGTGATCGAGGACGGGCGCTGCGCCGGTGTCATCTGCTGGGATCTCGTGCGCGGCGGGCTCAAGCTCGTCACCGGGAAGTCGATCGTCCTCGCCACGGGCGGCATGGGCCGCATCTACCGCGCGACCACGAACGCGTACGCGTGCAACGGCGACGGCATGGCGATGGCGCTGCACGCCGGTCTTCCGCTCAAGGACATGGAGTTCATGCAGTTCCACCCGACGACGCTCTTTCCGAGCGGCGTCCTCATCACCGAGGGGTGCCGGGGCGAGGGCGGCTTCCTCATCAACCGCGACGGCGAGCGGTTCATGGCGCGCTATGCCCCGAACGCGCTCGAGCTCGCCTCCCGCGACGTCGTCTCGCGGTCGGAGACGACGGAGATCGAGGGAGGGCGGGGGATCAACGACTCCGTGCTGCTCGACCTGCGCCATCTCGGCGCCGAGCGCATCCTCTCCCGTCTTCCCGGGTCGCGTGAGCTCGCGATGACGTTCGCCGGCGTGGATCCGATCTACGACCCGATCCCCGTCCGGCCGGGCGCCCACTACCACATGGGCGGCGTCTCCACCGACAACTGGGGAGCGACCGAGGTCGACGGCCTGTACGCGGCCGGCGAGGTCGCGTGCGTCTCCGTCCACGGCGCGAACCGGCTCGGCGGCAACTCGCTGATGGAGACGATCACGTTCGGACGGCGTGCGGGCCAGGCCGCGGCCGAGCACGCCCTGACGAGGCCCGATCCGACCGTGTCGGACGCGCCGCTCGCAGACGCCGAGCGCGATCTCGGCACCCTCCTCGACCGCAAGGACGGAGAGAGGCCGTGGAGAATCCGCGACGAGCTCGGCGCCTCGATGCTCGAGAACTTCGGCGTCTTTCGCTACGCGGAGCGCATGGAGAGCCAGCTCGACATCGTCCAGGGCCTGCGTGAGCGCTACGAGCGCGTCATCGTCGAGGACAAGGGCGACATCTTCAACACGGATCTCACGCAGGCGCTCGAGCTCGGGTCGATGCTCGACCTCGCCTGGGTCATGGTGCAGGCCGGGCTCGCGCGCGAGGAGAGCCGCGGCGCGCACTCGCGTCCCGCCGACTTCCCCGAGCGAGACGACGAGCGCTTCCTCCACCACTCGGTCACTCGCTGGGACGACGGCGTGCCCGTGCTCTCGACCGAGGACGTCCGCATGACCAAGTATCAACCCGAGGTGCGCAGCTACTGATGCAGGTCGCGCTCAAGATCTGGCGCTACGACGCGGTCGCGGACGAGCGCGCGCTCCGCGAGTACGAGATCGACGCGCCCGAGGAGGCGACGCTCCTCGACTGCCTCGACATCGTCAAGGACCAGGTCGACGGCTCGCTCGCCTATCGCAAGAGCTGCCGGATGATGATCTGCGGGTCGTGCGGGATGCGCATGGACGGCGCGGCCGTGCTCGCGTGCAAGACGCGGATGTACGAGATCGCGCAGGCCGGGCACGTGCCGGTGATCTCGGCGATGGGGAACCTTCCGATCGTCAAGGACCTCGTCGTGGACATGGAGCCCTTCTGGGGGAAGATCCGCGCCGTTACACCATGGCTCGAGCCGGGCTACTCGGATCCGGGCGAGAAGGAGCACGTCGTCTCCCAGGAGCGCATGGACGTGATCCACAAGGAGTCGCTCTGCATCATGTGCGGCTGCTGCGTGTCCGAGTGCAACTCGATGGAGTCCGATCCCGACTTCCTCGGCCCTGCCGCGCTCGCGAAGGGGATGCGCTTCGTGGGCGATCCGCGCGATCGCGCGACGGTCGACCGCCTCCAGTCGTATTCCGGCGAGCACGGCATCTGGGACTGCACGCGCTGCTACTTCTGCAACGAGCGCTGCCCGAAGGGCGTCGATCCGCGGGACGCGATCGCGAAGCTCGGCGCCGAGGCGATGAAGGAGGGCATCGACTCCGACATGGGCGCCAAGCATGCGAAGTGGTTCGTCACGTCGGCGAAGACGACCGGGTGGCTGCGCGAGACGGAGCTCGTCCCGAAGACCCAGGGCATCGCGAAGTCGCTCAAGGAGGTGACGTTCGCCATGGGCCTCCTCAAGCACGGAAAGGTGCCGCCGCCGGTGCCGCCGCACGTCGCCAAGCACGTGGACGAGGCCCGCGCGCTCTACGACCTCGTCCAGGTCCAGGGTCGTGACGGCGCCGCGGGCATCACACAGACCGAGAAGGCGCTCGGGCACCTCGAGCACGCCCATGGAGACGGTGACGCCGCCCAGCGCGGTCCGTACGGGTCGGGCTCCTTCGCCAAGCCCTTCCTGCCGGACGAGGAGCCGGCCCCGTGAGGACCGTCGCCTACTACAAGGGCTGCCTCGCGTCGCTGTCGGCGAAGGAGCTCGACACCTCGACGCAGGCGCTCGCGCCGAAGGTCGGGCTCGAGCTCATCGAGCTCGAGGCGGTCACGTGCTGCGGCGCCGGGGACATCCACGAGGCCGAGCCGGACTACTACCTCCACCTGAACGCGCGCATCCTCGCCTACGCCGAGGAGACGGGCGCGGACACGCTGATGACCATCTGCAACGTCTGCACGCTGAACCTCCGCCAGGCCAACCACGCGCTCCAGGGCGACGAGGCTCTGCTCGCCCGCGTGAACGAGAACCTCGTGTCGGTCGGCGCGCCGCCCTACTCGGGCAGCGTGGAGGTCTTGCACTTCCTCTGGCTCATCTCGGCAGGGGAGGGCTACGAGCTGTTGCAGGGCGCCGCGCACAAGGGCCTCAAGGGCCTCAAGATCGCGCCGTTCTACGGCTGCCAGATCCTGCGCCCGTCGAAGCTCCTCGGCTTCGAGGACCCGGACAAGCCCCAGTCCCTGGAGCGGATCATCGCGGCCTGTGGCGGGGAGGCGATCGACTACCCGGCGAAGATCAAGTGCTGTGGGTTCCCGATCATCCAGGCGCGTGAGGACGTCGCGCTCGCCGAGCTGATCCAGCCGATCGAGCAGGCGAAGGAGGCCGGCGCCGACGCGATGGTCACGCCCTGCCCGCTCTGCCACCTCTCGCTCGACGCGTGGCAGTCGAAGCTCTACAAGCAGACGGGCAAGGACTTCCAGATGCCGATCCTGCATCTGTCGCAGCTCGTCGGGGTCGCGGCCGGGCTCGACTCGTCGGAGCTGAAGTTCAAGCGCCACGTCGTCTCGGTCGAGCCGGTGACCGAGAAGCTCTCCGTCTGACCTGGCTCCTCGTCGTCCTCGTCGCCGCGGCTGCGGCCGTGGCCGCGTGGGCGTGGTTCGAGGCGGGATGGCTCCGCACGCGCGTCCTCGAGGTCCGTCTCGAAGGAGTGCCGCCCGAGCTCGACGGGCTGCGCATCGCGCACCTCTCCGACCTCCACCTCGGCGTGCCGTCGCGCGGGCGCCGGGCGGTGCGCGAGGCCGTGGGGTGGGTCGTGGAGCGCCAGCCCGACCTCGTCTGCGTCACCGGCGACCTCGTCTCGCGCCGGTCCGGGGTGCCGGAGCTCGAGGAGCGGCTGCGCGCGCTCGGCCGCTGCTACGTCGTCCTCGGCAATCACGACTTCGCGGACAGTCGCGATCCGTTCTCCCAGCGCGTCGACGCGGGCGCGATCGCCGCCCTCGAGAACGTGACGCTCCTCGGAGACGACGCCGTCGAGGTCGAGCTACGTGGTCGACGCGTCCAGATCGTCGGTGTCGACCCGCAGGCGTACACGGCTCGAATCGCCGCTCCGGACACGCTCGCAGATCCGTCGGCGGACCTGCGGATCCTCCTCTGCCACTTCCCTCGAATCGTCAAGCGCATACCGAGCGTCTTCCACCTCGTCGCTCGCCGGGCACCTGCACGCCGGTCAGATCGTCCTGCCGTATCCCGGTGGGCGGCTGCGCCTCGCGCACCTGCGGGCTCGCGACGTCGAGGGGCTCTACGACTACGGCGCGACGACGCTGCACGTGTCGCCGGGCCTCGGCACGACGTTCGTGCCCTTCAGGCTCTTCGCACGTCCGGAGGTGACGGAGCTGGTTGTACGATCGGCGTGATGGAGGCTCCCGTCATCTCGGCCGACGTCCTCGCCAGATATGCGGGTGACGCGGCGCGAGAGGTGACGGGTGTCTCGGGACTGACCCGCGACGCCGCGGAGATCTCGAGCTCGGCCGAGACGACAGGCGTGGTCGTGCATCTCGAGCTCGAGTGGGGGGCGAGCACGGATGCGGTGGCGCGTCAGGTGCAAGAGCGCGTCGCCGAGTACCTCGGGCGCATGGCGAATCTCGACGTCGCGTCCGTGGACGTCGTCGTCGAGCGCGTCGGCGCTCCTCCCGCGAAGCAATGACCTCGCGCCTCGCCGGTCTCACGGGCGCGACGCTCGAGACGGCGCCCACGGTCTGCCAGACGTGCGTCTGGTGGCAGACCCGCGGCAACCGCGAGCCGGAGAAGCGCAAGTGGATCGATCGCGCGGAGGACGAGTGGGGGGCGTGGGGGACGGTGTATCGCGACGACGACGGCCGCGTCCTCGGCTCGATGCAGTACGGGCCGTCCTCGCTCTTCCCGCGCGCCGCCCACCTGCCGGCCGGCCCGCCTTCCGACGACGCCGTGCTCGTCACGTGCGCCTACCTGCTGACGGAGACGCAGCCGTGGGTCGAGCAGTCCCTCTTCCTCGCCGCGATCGGCGAGGCGCGCGACAAGGGCGCCAGGGCGCTCGAGGCGTTCGCCTATCGCTACCGCGAGGGCACCCCTCCGGCCGAGCGCTTCCTCGTCCACCGAACGGTCTTCCCGCGCGACTTCCTCGCCGACTTCGGCTTTCGGACGCTGCGCTCGTCCGGTCGCATCGAGCTGGCACGGCTCGATTTCGGCGGCCTGCAGCCCGTGGAGGAGGGCACGCGCGAGAAGGTGCTTCGCGTCGTGCAGGAGGCGTTCCAGCCGGCGCCCGCCCCGGCGCCGCCCGGCGGCGGTTAGCCCGCTCGCTGCCCGAAGTAGCTCGGAAGCGCCGGCGCCGACGATGAGCTCCGCGATCTGAATTGCGTTGAGCGCTGCGCCTTTGCGCAGGTTGTCGCTGACGAGGAAGAGCGCCAGGCCGTTCTCGACGGACGCGTCGGCACGCACGCGCCCGACGAGCACCTCGTCGATGCCGATCGCGTCGGTATGCGCCGGGACCTTCTAGAGGCGCAGACCCGGAGCGGCTTCCAGGATGCGCTGTGCCTCCGCCGGCTCAAGCGGTGTCTCCGTCTCGATCCACACCGCCTCGGCGTGGCCCACGACGACCGGGACTCGCACGCACGTCGCGCTGACGGGGAGATCGGGAAGCTCGAGGATCTTGCGTGTCTCCTCGCGGAGCTTGACCTCCTCGTCGTACTCGAGTCCGTCGAACTCCCAGTCCATGCGCAGCTGATGATCGTCGGTGTCCTCGGCCCGGAGCTCGGCAGACGGCGTCGGATCCGGCGCCCGACACGGACTGGTAGGTCGCGATCCGCACGCTCCTGAGGCCGGCGGCGTCGTGCAGCGGCGCGAGCACCATCGTCAGCGGAATCGTGCAGCAGTTCGGGTTCGCGACGATCCCGCGGTGCTCGAGCGCGCGCTCGCCGTTCACCTCGGGTACGACGAGCGGGATCACCGTGCTCGAGCCGGAACGCCGCCGACTTGTCGACGCAGAGCGCACCCGCTCCTGCCGCGAGCGGGACGAGCTCGCGACTGACATCGCGTGCCGATCGAGAAGAAGCAGACGTCGAGGTCACCGGCGCTCAGCGCCGCGGGCGTCGCCTCTTCCACCTCGAAGTCGCCGAGCCACCCGCCGGCCGAGCGCCACGACGCGAACGTGCGGATGTTGGTGTATCCGCGATCGACCAGGTACCGGAGCGTGACCTGACCGACGAGGCCCGGTCGCACCGACGACACCGATGCGCAGGTCGGGGTCGATCATCGCCGCAGTGTACGAAAGCGACGAGAACGAGCCCAAAAAAACACTGAACCGGCTGACCCGAAGGCCCGCCGGTTCAGTGGGTGCAATCTAGGAGGCCAGTTCACCCGATGCAAGCCCCTTCGAAGGGTGAAAGACGCAATTTGCGAAAGAAACGTGTGCCCGTCACATGGCGCGACGGCCGGACAGCGCCCGGCCCAGCGTCACCTCGTCGGCGTACTCGAGGTCGCCGCCGACCGGGAGCCCGCTCGCGAGCCGCGTGACCTGCACCGTCTCGCGGAGCCGGTCGGCGAGGTACGCGGCCGTCGCCTCGCCGGTCATCGTCGGGTTCGTCGCGAGGACGACCTCCGTCACCCCGTTTCGCTCGACGCGTGCGAGCAGCCCGTCGATCCGAAGGTCCCCGGGCTCGACTCCGTCGAGCGGCGAGAGCGCGCCCCCGAGCACGTGGTAGAGCCCGCGGTACTCACCCGTGCGCTCGACCGACACGACGTCGACCGGCTGCTCGACGACGCAGATCACGGTTCGGTCCCGCCGCGCATCGGCGCACACGGCGCAGAGCTCCTCCTCGGTGAGGTTCCCGCACTCGTTGCAGAAGCGGACGCGCGCCTTCACGTCCTCGATCGCGCGGGAGAGCTCGAGGGCGTCGTCGGGCTGCGCCGAGAGGATGTGAAACGCCAGCCGTTGAGCCGTGCGCCTCCCGATGCCGGGGAGCTTCGTGAGCTGGGTGACGAGGTTCTCGACGGCCGGGCTCAGCACGCACGAGAGCCTAGCCGTCGCTTTCGGACACTCTTCGGTCCGGCGGGTGGCTATGAGCCGGGCAGCAACCCGCCGAGATCTCCGAGCCCACCGGGCATCAGCCCGGACATCTTCGCCTCCATCAGCCCCCGCGCTCGAACGAAGTGCCTCGTTGACGGCCGCGAGCACGAGGTCGGCGAGCAGCTCCGGGTCGTCCGGATCGATCGCACGCGGATCGATCGTGATGGAGACGACCTCGCCTGCGCCGTTCGCCTTCACGGTGACCATCGCCGCCGCCGGCCGAGGCCTCGACGATCTCGTTCGCGGCGGCCTCCTGCGCCTTCTCGAGTTCGGCCTGCATGCGCTGGGCTTCCTGCAGCATCTTGTTCATGTCGAAGTTCATTCGGTCGGCTCCTTCACCTCTTCGGCGTTGAATGTCTCCTTGAGCAGTGAGAACACGTCCTCCTCGGCGAGCGGGTCGTCGTCGCCGACGGTGAGGTCGTCCTCGGCGTCGCCCGACTCGAGGACGACGGCCAGCTTGCGCCCCGTCACCTCGTAGAGCGCGTCGCGCAGGAGCACGATGTTCTGCGGCTCGGCGACCTGGCGGCGGTGGAAGTCGGCGCCCGCCGGGAACTCGAGGGTGAGCGTGTCGTCCGCGAGGCCGGTCGGCGTAGCCTCGGTGAGAAGGCTCGCGACCGGGATCGAGCGCTCGCGAACGGCGTCGATGATGCCCCGTTCCCACGCCTCGGTGACCTGCTCGAGCTCGACCTGCGGAGCTGCAGGCGCGTCATTCGACGGCGGATCGACGGGCTCGCGCTCCTGCGGCGGTTCGGACGGCACGGCGGGCGCCGTGTGCGCCGCGGCATTCGGGGCACGCGACTCGAGCAGCTCGACGCGATGCGCGAGCGACTCGCGCGAGAGATCCGAGGCCGGTCGCGTCACCTTCACGAGCGCGATCTCGAGCGGCAGCCGCGGATCGCCGCCCTGTCGAATGTCCTCGACGGCGACGGCCAGCAGATCGATGAGTCGCAGCACCGTCGGCTCGGGAATCTGGTTGGCCTGCTCGCGCAGCCGATCCTTCGCCTCCTCGGTGACAGGGAAGGACTCCGGCACGTAGCCCATGTGCTGCACGAGCAGCAGCTGGCGCAGGTGCTCGAGCAAGTCATGGACGACGCGCCCGAGATCCTGGCCCTGCTCCGCGAGCTCCTCGAGGAAGAGGAGCGCTCCGGCCGTGTCGCGATCGACGACCATGTCGCAGAGCCGCAGCAGCGACTCCTCGTCGACTGCGCCGACGAGCTGGAGGACGGATTGCGCATCGACCGAGTTGTTCGTCGCCGCGGCCAGCTGGTCGAGCGTCGACACCGCGTCGCGAAACGAGCCGCCGGCGGTGCGCGCGATGAGCGAGAGAGCCGAGTCCTGTGCCTGGATGCCCTCGCCCTCTGCGACGCGGCGCAGCAATGTCACGACCTCGGGCAGCCGCGGGCGCTGGAAGACGAACGTCTGGCAGCGCGACCGCACGGTCGGGATCACGCTGACCAGATCCGTCGTGCAGAACACGAACAGCAGGTGGGGTGGAGGCTCCTCGATCAGCTTGAGCAACGCGTTCCACGCCTCGCGCGTCAGCTGGTGCGCCTCGTCGACGATGTAGACCTTGAAGCGGCCCTGGACGGGCTGGAGCACGACCCGCTCCCTGAGCTCGCGGATGTCGTCGATTCCTCGTTGCGACGCGGCGTCCATCTCGACCACGTCGAGCGAGGTTCCGTTCGCGATCGCGAGGCAGACCGGGCACGTCGTGTCCGGGGAGGGAGACGGGCCTGGCGTCCCGGCGCAGTTCAGCGCCTTCGCAAGAATCCGCGCCATGGACGTCTTGCCCGTTCCGCGCGGCCCGGCGAACAGGTACGCCTGGCGAACCTGGTCGTGCTCGATCGCGTTCTGCAGCGTTCGGACGACCGCCTCCTGCCCGACGACCTCGTCGAAGCCCTGCGGGCGGTACTTCCGGTAGAGCGCCGTCACCTGCTGGATTCAAGCAGGTGAGCTCCGTCGAGTCCGAACGGACACGCGGCAGCGAAGCGGACGCCTTCAGGGATCTAGCGCGAGGTCGGGATCCGCACTCGCGGATTCGACCTCTGCGAATCAAAGAGGCCCGGTCACGCGCTCCGCCTTCGAGATCGGCATCACCGGAGGTACCTGCGTCGCCTGCTCGGATCGGGCGGAGCCGCGGCACCTGAGAGGGAGTCCTTAGCGCTGCTTCCTTCCGGACCTGACGCGGTTCGGACGCTCCCAGTGCGCGGGACCCGATCGTCAACGCCGCGTGCGCAGACCCTGTCCCGACGAACCGTCCCTCGGACGGCATTCGGCCCCGCATGGAGCGGATTTCGGGTTCAGGGAACCGCTGACTCCCCACCTAGCGCGACCGGGCACGCGCAGGGTACCACCTCTGCTCGGCGACTACCATCGCAGCGTGCCCGTGATCGAAGCCACGCTCTATACGGACGCCGGCTGCCCGTGGGCCTACTCCGCAAATCCCGCGCTGCGGGTGCTCGAGTGGCGTTTTCAGCGATCAGCTCTCCTGGCGGCTCGTGATGATCGGACTGCGCGAGGAGGCGAGCGAGGCGGCGGTGCATACGTACGACCCCGTAGCGCGCGCTCGCGCGCTGGCGCGTGTACGCGGAGCGCTACGGAATGCCATTCGCGACTGCCGCGAAGGCACGCCCGAGCGGAACCGGTCGCGGATGCCGAGCGGTCGTTGCGGCCGGTCTGCTCGCGCCCGGGAGTGAATGGACTGTGCTCCGCGCGCTCCAGATCGCCAATTTCACGGGCTCGGTCTACCTCGATGACGGAGAGAGCATCCGCGAGGCGCTTCGCGCCGTGTCGAACACCGACGCGGACCGGATCGCCGCGATGCTCG
This sequence comes from uncultured Gaiellaceae bacterium, assembly GCA_963763465.1. Lineage (GTDB taxonomy): Bacteria > Actinomycetota > Thermoleophilia > Gaiellales > Gaiellaceae > GMQP-bins7. Next base: position 141,726 of record CAVXOS010000014.1, read on the forward strand.
ACGACGACGAGGTCGTCGTCGAGTACGAGCGGCAGCTCGCCGAGGCCCGCTCGGCCGCGGGCACGCCTGCGCATGCGCAGGAGAAGACCGTCTCCGCGGACGGACAGGTGCGGTTCACCGCGCCATCGGTCGTGTTCCGTCGCGGGGAGCAATCTGCGTTTGCGGGAGGCTGGCAGCCACTCCTGTCGTACGACACGGTTCTCGCGAACTTCGCTCCCGAACTGGAGCGCGTGCCGCCTCCGGACTCCCCGGAGACGCTCCTCGAGTTCTTTCCGGAGCGGACTCACGACGGCCGAGGTTGCCCTGCTCCTCGCGGACGGCCCCGATCCTCTCCCCGATCAGGATGCCGCGGCGACGTCGTTGTCCGCCCTCGTCGCCGACGGAAGGGCTGTGAGAGTGGCGCTGGGCAGCGACGCCATCTGGACTCGTGCCTGACCGCGGCGGTCGGCGGCCTTGAGGAGCTAGCTGCCCCTGATCCTCGCGCTGTCCAGCGTCGAGGCGCGGGCTACGATCACGTGGTGAGCGTGACACCTGATGAAACGACCGTCGGCGAGGTGATGGTCCGCAAGCCGAAGACATTGCCTGCGGACGTGACGGTCGCCGATGCCCGGAAGGTGTTCGAGCACGCCAGTGTGAAGATGCTTCTCCTCGTGGAAGGCGATCGTTTCCGAGGCGCAGTGACGGCGATCCCGGCTGACGCCGAGCCCGAGGATTTGGCGCTCAGGTTTGTCGACCGGTCGCCAGTGACCGTGACCGCGGACATGCCGGCGTCCGAAGCTCTGGGCGCCTGGACCACAAGCCGAACGGGCGAATGATCGTCCTCGAAGACGAGCGCCTGGCCGGGTTGGTCTGCCTCACGAGCGATGGAGAGCGCTTCTGTGGGTTGCCCGCCCGGGCGAGCGCCTAACCCTGGCGCGCTGGGCGCAAGTCACGCTCGGCGGCTGCGGAGCGCGAAACGGTCGTCTACGTGCGCGTAAGACGCTGTCGGCGTGGAGTTCGACCAACTCGAACGTCATCCGAAGCGGTGTCGAACAACGGCACGAACGGCTTGAGATCGAGAACCGGCGTTCCGTCGAGGAGGTCCAAGCCTTCGACGACGACGTGAGTAGACGCCACGCTGACGATACGAGCGAGCGAGAGTCCAACCGGATTCGGACGTCGCGGCGAGCGCGTCGCGAATGTCCCATGCTGTTCGTTGTCGCGAAATGTGCGCACCGTCGAATTCCAGCCCACGACCTCGTCGAGGTGGGCGATGACCCATACGTGGGAGAAGCCGTCGAGATCCGCGAGGCATCCACTGTGCGGACTGGAGACCTCGATCGTCGACGTGCCCCTCGTATCGGCGATTGGTTGCAGCGGCATCCCGTTCAACTCGGTGTGCGGCGAGCTGACGTACCCGATCGGTCGATAGACGATTGGTTCGACGACGCGACTGTCGAGCAGGCCCTCCACGAATGAAAGCGCTGCCCGACCAACCGAGAGCCGCCCTCCCGGCCGCAGAGGAGGGGAGCGCTCCCGGTCCCGAGAGCGCCCGCCCTGTGATGACCGAGCGGCGCTCCCGAGCTACAGCTTCCGATCGACCCGGAACAGACTCCCAATCCAGCCTAGGAGGAAGCCCAGAAGCTTTCGTTCTCTTGTCTGACCCAACGTGGGCCACCGGCGATGAACGGATCGGTCACGGTGACGAGGTTAGCGGGCGCGACAGGCGCTTCACGCCGCTGATTACCGGGTCGATTCTACGGCCGCGGTGCCTATCATGGCAACGAATGTGGGAAGCGCCCTGTGCCACCGAAGGCGCTCCGTGTCCGAAGGCTGCTCGCGGCTTTATGCGAAGGTGACGATGAGATACGCCACGATCACGGAAGCCGCCCCGACAGCGATCAACGGGCCGGTCGTCGATTCGAGCGATAGCCATCGGAGCCCGCGAGCGGCCGCGCATGGTGACGCACGCGCGGCAACCACTTGTCGGCCAGCGCAATCGCCCACGTACCTAGTTCCACCGCGGACGCCCGGGAGCGGCCAGCATGGTGATGCAAGCGCGGCCACCACTTGTGGGCCAGCGCAATCGCCCACGTACCTAGTTCCACCACGGACGCCCGTGCGCCCCTGAGCGCTCCAGACGATGCTTGTTGCACTCGCCTCCTCCGCTGCTTCCGATGCAGTCGACGACGCTCACGGGCTAAAGCGCGGTCACGGGGTGTGTCGGACTTGACGGGTGCCTCATAGGTGAGTGCGGTCACGAAGATGACAAAGCCGAGCACCATCAGCGCCGCGATCCCCACCAAGGGCAACACGCTCCCCATACTACTTCGCGATCTTCCACCTCTTGCACCGCTTGAAACGCCGTTCATGCAGCGGTCACGAGCGACAGGACCTCGTCGGGCACGCAGGGCTCACCGCCGCAGTGGACGCTGCTCCCGTTCGAGTGCGTTCGCTCCAGGGTCGTGAGCCGCGGAGCGCGGATCGCCGAAGTTCGAGCCGGCGGCACGGCGGTGGCTCGTCGCTACTTAACGGAAGGGACGCCGAGCTTGAAGGACGTGGCGAAGGTCACGGCGAGTCTGACGACCGCGAACCGTAACCGGTGTTCGGCTGTGGACTCAGCCAAAGCTTGGTGAGGGCGAACCCGCAAGTACCGCAAGAACCGTCGAGAAGACGGCAAGAAAAGTGCCAGTTGGATCGTCTAATTGGGAAACGGGGGACAGGGGATGGACATGTCTGTATGGGTCTGGGCGGCGATCGGCGCCAGCTTGATCGCGTTTCTCACGTTTGCGTGGGTGACGAAGTAGCAACGGTAGAGCGCTGGCCCGCCAGGGCCGCGCACAAGTTTCGGGCTGCCGGTGCGTCAGCTTCGTAACGAGGCGACGTTCGGCGGCTCGGCGGCAGCGGGCGTCGCCTTCATTGGGACTAGGCGCGTCGCGCGTGGGGGAATCTGCGGACTGGGGAGGACGATTCGTGTCGACATGGGTGTGGATCGCTATTGGCGTCACCCTTCTTGCGCTCGTTGCGGGGTTTTCGTGGATGACGAGGTAGGTGTAGTCCGGTTGACGTGCAACCATCGTGCTTCCGATGGTGCGTCATCTCGACGAGGGCAGTCGACACCCGAGGAACTGGGGCCTCCTCCTCTTGCTCACGCTTTGCGCGGAGTTTTGGCTCGCGGTAACGACGACCGTCGCTGATCACATCTAGCGACGAATGCAGCCGCCAGGTGGTTGAGGTACGCGCTCCCGACCTTGTGCTTCTCCACTCGCGCGAGGTCTTCAGCTCATTGGCGGAAGCGCGGTTGCAGCTGCCGTGCTCCGGGCGAGTCAGCGCGGGTGCGGTCGTCGTGGCCCCCAAGTCCCACAGCTGGTCGGGGCCGATCTCCCCGTCGCACCGCGTGCCAAATGATGAGCTCGCCATGCTCGACGCGGCGGGCGAACTCGCGGCGCCGGCGGAGGTGCTTGGGGCCGTAGAGCTCGCGGTTACGGCGTTTGCGTAGTGCCATTCGCAGGCGTCGGTCGTGATCGCTCTCCGTTGCGAAGAAACTGCCGGGGGCTCTATCGGCAGGCATCGGCGGCGATCCGCAAAACAGGGGGGCAAACGGATTGCGGGTAGGAAGACCGCAGTAGCGCGAGGCCCGAGCCCGCCGGGTACGCCGCCTGCCGCCTGCCGGAGCGCCCACATGCTCGCGCGCCGCCGGCCGCAACCCGCCCCGTCGTCGTGCACCGCCCCCGGTGCGCTCGGGGTACAGCGAGAACTTGAGCTCGGGCGGCGCGCCTCCCGGCGCATGCGTCAGCGGGGGCGGCGCGCCTCCCGGCGCATGCGTCAGCGGGGGCGGCGCGCCTCCCGGCGCGTGCGTCAGCGGCTCGCTAATTGCGTCGAGCTCCCGCTGCCTGCCTCGTAGTCGCGTGGCCCCCAGAGCTCACGAGGGTAGTCGGCGCGGTTCCCTACCGAGATGACGCGCCGCCTGCTCATCGCGCCACGCCCCTCGGCGTAGCCTCCGATCGAGCCAACCTTGGAGCTCACGACCGAGCCGGGAGCGTCAGCGGCGAGCAAGTAAACGATGCCGTCGCCGAGCTCATCGCCCGAGAGGAACCACACGTCGATGTCCTTTGCGACTCCCCCGGCCTGCGGATCGCCTGGGACGCGGCGGAACAGGTTGCCGGTCGCCTTGTCACGCCAGTGGTACTTGGTCGCCTTCTCGAAGTCCTCGGCCCTCGCCTCCGGCCACATCCTCCGTGCTCGCTCGAGCGCCTTGGCGCTGGCACGCGGGAGCGTGCGAACCGACATCTTCTCGTCCTCGAGCATCCTGCCAGTGGGCACATCTACAACCCAGTCATCCCTGTTCCTCCTCCATCTCATTGTGGTCGTCGGCGAGGTACAGGCGGATCGCCTTGCGCACCTCCTGCGACAGCGAGCGGTCGCCCTCGCGCCGGCTACGACTCGCTCGGCTTCCACCAGTTGAGGCACGGCGATCTCGCTCATGTGCGCATCGCGCTACCGACCCGAGTGGGTCGCGGAGCGCGTCGGCTACTCCGATGGTGGCGCCCTCATCCTCAAGCGGTACCGGCACCTGTACCCGTCGGAGAGCTACGCCGCAGGGCCCTCGCTGGACGCGCTCGTGAGCGCCGAATCCGGTTGAGCGTGGACAAGGTGTGGACACGATTTACGCCGACGACTCGCAAGTGGCGTGGCCATGCGCCCATTCTGGCAACGCCGATGGGCGCTAGGTTTGCGGCTCATCGGGTTCCGGCGAGTGCAACGAGAGTGCATCAGTGGACTCAGGCGCCACGACGTACACATCCTCCGCGTTGAACCTTTCGTAGCGCACGCGAATCGCTTCCTGACGCTGCTCTTCGACTCTCGCGAGATCCTTCTCGATCGACAGCCCTTGAAAAATGAAGAAGTCGAGCTTGTTGCAGAGGCGGTGAGCTAGAAGTGCGTTGTCGACACTCTTACGACCCCCTTCTCGCTTCGGGATCGGGAAGTGCTCGAATGTCGGCTCCCAGTAGTTCCACGTCTCAGTGCGAGCTACGAAGTGGCTCCTACCGCCAAGCTCCTCGGGACAGAAGACATAGTCATCGCGCAGACCAACTCTGTGATGTAGCCCTGCTCGGCCGCCTTGATGAGTTCGTCCTTCTCCTTCACGCCGAGCGCCCGCAGGCCGTCGGCGACCGCTCGCCCGCGCTCAAGATCAAGCACGACCTTGGGGACGTCTTCCGGTTTCATCGCTTTCCGCCTTCCGCCACGAGCGCGTCGAGCGACGGCGCCGCCGCATGGCTCTCTGACGGGTAGAGGTGTCGGTAGCGTTTGAGCACGAGCGCACCCCCGTCTGAGTGGTCGACGCGAGTCGACGGAGCGATACCGTCGACGATCCCAACTGAGTGTCGCGCGAGCCCGCGCTGTTGAGCGAAGGATGGGCGCACCTGGGATCGAACCAGGGACCTCTCGCGTGTGAAGCGAGCGCTCTCCCGCTGAGCTATGCGCCCGGGCGGCTAAGCGTATCGGAGCCCCTGGTACGTTCTCGCCCATGGCGCCGGCGACGCTTACTCCGCCACGCGAGCGCGCGCGGCGCGGGTCGGGGAGCGGACTCGGCCGGGCGTGGCGTGTGATCGTGCTGAACGACGATCACAACACGTTCCAGGGCGTTGCCTACGCTCTCTCAAACGTCATACCGGGCGTCTCGTACGACAAGGGAGTAGCCCTTGCCAACCGAATCCACAGCTCGGGTCAGGCCATCGTCTGGTCGGGCGAGAAGGAGACCGCAGAGCTGTACTGGACTCAGTTGCGCGACTTCGGTCTCACCATGGCGCCGCTCGAGCAGTAGCCGAATCGCCTCGCCGAACACCGTGGTAGCGTCCGGCGCGTGCTGCTGGCGCTGACCGGGTACCAGACCGCGCTCGTCGTCGTCGCTGCCTCGTTCATCGTCTTCGCGCTGGTCATGGCGCTGGTGGTTCCTCGCTCGCGCCCGTCTTTCCCCGGCAACCGCCTCGGAATCTTCCTGGTCGTCTGCGTACTGTTCTTCGCGGCTCAGCTGACCGCGGTCCTCGTTCTCGCCGAGATCGGTGAAGCGGACGAGCCCGTCGCGGAGGAGACCACGACCGAGACGACGGAGACGACCACCACCGAGACGACCACCACCGAGACGACTCCTCCGCCGACCGAGTCCCAGCCAGCGGAGACGACCACGGAAACCGCCGAAGCCGCAGGCAACGCCGTCGCGGGCAAAGAGGTCTTCCTAGGCGAATCCGGCTGCTCGGGCTGCCACACACTCGCCGACGCCGGGTCGACAGGCACGATCGGCCCGAATCTTGACGCGGTGAAGCCGTCCTCCGGCAAGGTGGTGTCGCAGGTGACGAACGGTGGCGGCGGAATGCCGGCCTTCGGTGACAAGCTCACCGAGCAACAGATCCAGGACGTCGCGGCGTACGTCTCCTCGGTCACTCAAAGCTAGCATCGACGCCTCGCTAGGCTGCGCTCCTTGGAGAGGTGTCCGAGCGGCCTAAGGAGCGCGACTGGAAATCGCGTACGTGCTGAAAGGTGCGTCGCGGGTTCAAATCCCGCCCTCTCCGTCTGATGGGCAGCCGACACGTCGTCGTGCTGGGCGCCGGCTCGAGCGGTGAGCACTTCGTCGGCGCGCTTCGCCGTCTCGACCAGGAGGTCGAGATCACGATCGTGGAGCGCGCGCTCGCCGGTGGCGAGTGCTCCTACTACGCGTGTCTGCCTACGAAGACGCTGCTACGGCCGACGGAGGTCGTTGCTGCGGCGAAGAGAGCGCCCGGCGCTGAAGAGGCACTGACCGGAGAGATCGACGTCGAGCGCGTGCTCTGGTGGCGAGACCAGGTGACGGACGGACGCGACGATTCGTGGCACGCCGGCTGGATCGAGGATCAACGCGCCGAGCTCGTGCGCGGCGATGCACGTGTGGTTCGACCCGGTATCGTCGCGGTCGGCGGGAGCGAGATCGAGTACGACGAGCTCGTGGTCGCGACCGGATCGGTGCCGGCGATTCCACCGCTCGAGGGTCTCGGCGAGGTCGACTACTGGACGAATCGCGAGGCGATCTGGGCGAGCACCATTCCGACCAGCCTGATCGTGCTCGGAGGCGGCCCGGTCGGTGTCGAGCTCGCGCAGTTCTTCCGCCGGATGGGAGCGTGCGTCACGCTCGTCGAGAACAGCGACCATCTTCTCTCTCGGCTCGACGCGGACGCCGGCACGCTACTCGCCGAGCGATTCGCGCAAGACGGGATCCGGGTTCTCGTCGAGAACCGGGCCGACAGCGTCGAGGCGGTAGTCGATGGAGCCCGCCTCCACGTCTCGTCGGGTGAGGCGATCGAAGCTGAGCGATTGCTCGTCGCCACGGGACGCAAGCCGAGCGTGGAAGGGCTCGGACTCGAGTCGTTGGACGTGGAGATCACGCAGCGCGGCGTGATCGTCGACGATCGACTGTCGGCCGGCGACGGCGTCTGGGCGATCGGGGACGCGGCGGGCGTCGGTCTCCTCACCCATCTCGGCAAGTACCAGGCGCGGGTCGCCGCGACCAACATCGCAGGCGGCTCGGCGCGCGCCGACTACCGGGCAATCCCCGCAGCGGTCTTCACCGATCCGCAGGTGGCTTCGGTCGGCGTGATGGACGGGGAAGGAGTCGTGACCACTCGCTACGAGATCGCGGGCGGCCGTCTCTCGACCTACGAGCGCCCGAGGAAGCCGGGCTTCGTAAAGGTCGCAGCGGACTCTGCTCGGCGGGTTCTCGTCGGCGCCGTCGCGGTCGGGCCGGAGGCCGGAGAGTGGCTCGGACAGCTGACATTGGCCGTACGCGCCGAGGTTCCGATCGACGTGTTGCTCGACACGATCCAGCCGTATCCGACGTTCTCCGAGGCGATCTTCAACGCAGTCCTCGAGCTGTCGTCGACGCTCGACGGCTGAGCCGACATGCCCGAGGGTGACAGCCTGCATCGGATCGCGCGACGCCTGCAGTTGCTCGTCGGTGAGCGCGTCGAGGCCGAGAGCCCGCACCCGCGTGGAGCGGCGACCGGGGTCGCGCGAGCTGTCGACGGCCGCGTCCTCGAGCACGTCGCAGCGGTCGGAAAGCACCTCGTCCTGCGATTCGAGGACGGCGTTATGGTGCGGAGCCATCTGCGCATGAATGGGCGCTGGCGTGTCGGTCCACGCGGCCGCGTCTCTCCGTGGCCGGCCGTGGCTCGTTCTTCGCGGCACGGCGTGGGAAGCGACGCAGTGGAACGGCCCCGTCTTGGCGTTGGGTGACGTGCCGTCGAACCGCGTCGGGCCTGGATCTGCTCGCGCCGGAGACGGAGCCGAGCGCGATCGTCACGCGGATCCGACGTGTCGATCAGTCGCGACTGCTTGGAGAGGTGCTCGTCGACCAGCGAGTCGTCGCCGGCGTCGGGAACATGTGGCTCGCCGAGACGCTCTGGAACACGCGGCTTGTCTCCGTGGTCTGCGGTCGGCGACGTCGAAGACGCCGAGCTCGGCGGAGCGCTCACCTGGGCGCAAGACGCGATGCGGGCGACAGTGCTCGATGCCCGCCCGCTCCGCAACGTGTATCGCAAGGCCGGAAGACCCTGTCCGCGGTGCGGCGAGCCGGATTCGCTCACGTGGCCTCGGCGACGCAAACCGCACCGCGTACTGGTGTCCGGCGTGTCAGCCGACGGCCGATCTCAGCGGAGAGGGAGGGATTCGAACCCTCGACGAGCGGATTACCACCCGTAACGCCTTAGCAGGGCGCCGCCTTCAGCCACTCGGCCACCTCTCCAGGGTCGCTCAGGATATCGGACGACCTGGCCGGCTCTTGAGGCCCGGTGCCGGGAGCGCGGCTACCCTGTATCTCCCACGGAGGGGTGCCGGAGCGGTCGAACGGGGCGGTCTCGAAAACCGTTAGGCGTGCAAGCGCCTCCAGGGTTCAAATCCCTGCCCCTCCGTCACTTTTCTCTACGGGGTGCGCGGCCGCGCGGCGTCCCAGAGGAAGTAGATGAAGAGGCCTACGATCGGGAGGATTAAGATCGCGACGATCCAGAGGGCCTTGCCACCGCCGCCGATGTCGTCCCGACGCATGACCCTAAAGGCCACGAGGAACCAGACGAAGATCCAAGCCGCGACTGCGGCGATCGCAAGCAGCACGCACGTACCCCAATCCGAGCAAGGGTCGCGCGTAGCGTAGCCGACGTATCGCCATACTGAGAGCATGTGTGGGGTCTGCGGCGTCGTCATGACGCAGTCGGGCGTTGTCGAGGAAGCGACGATGCGATCGATGTGCGCGGCGATTGCGCATCGGGGGCCTGATGACGAAGGCGTGTTCGTGGAGGGGAACGTCGGCCTCGGCGTCCGCAGGCTGAGCATCATCGATCTGGCGGGCGGTCAGCAGCCGATTTCCAACGAGGACGGCACGGCGACCGTCGTCTACAACGGCGAGATCTACAATTTCGGTGAGCTTCGTAAGGAACTCGCCGAGCGGGGGCATGTCTTCTCGACACGCTCCGACACCGAGGTCATAGTCCACGGCTACGAGGAGTTCGGCCACGACGTGGTGCATCGCCTCCGCGGGATGTTCGCGTTCGCGCTATGGGACGCACGCCTTGAGGAGCTGTTCGTCGCCGTCGACCGGTTCGGCATCAAGCCGCTCTACTGGGCGCACGGACCGGAGGGCCTGGCGTTCGCTTCCGAGCTCCCGAGTCTGCTGCGTTCAGGTCTGGTCTCCAGCGAGCTCGACCGGCAGTCCCTCGCCGAGTACCTCGCGCTCGGATACGTCCCTGCGCCGCGAAGCATCCTCGGTGGTGTCCGGAAGTTGCCGCCTGCCACGCGGCTGACCTGGAGGCCCGGGTTCGACCCAGAGTTGACGACATACTGGCGACCGCCGCTAGCGCGCCCATCAGAAGTCGGCACGGAGGAGCTCCGCGCCAGTGTGCTCGAAGGGCTGAGGGACGCCGTGCGCAGCCACCTGATCAGCGACGTGCCCCTCGGTGCATTTCTGAGCGGAGGGATCGACTCGAGCACGATCGTCGCGCTCATGGCCGAGGTGTCGTCGCAACCGGTGCGGACGTTCTCGATCGGATTCGACGATTCCGAGCATGACGAGCTCGACAAGGCTCGCATCGTTGCGTCGCGCTTCGGAACGGATCATCACGAGCTCGTCGTCGAGCCAGCCGCAGTCGACCTCCTGCCGACGATCGTCGAGCACTTCGCCGAGCCCTTTGCCGACGCCTCCGCACTTCCGACCTACTTCGTCTCCGGGCTCGCCGCGGACTCCGTCAAGGTCGCGCTGTCCGGCGACGGTGGTGACGAGCTCTTCGTCGGGTATACGACGTTCCAGGGGGTCGAGCTCGCGAGGGCGGCCAAACTTCTGCCGAAGGTCGTGAAGCGGTCCCTGGCCGCAGTCGCCGGCTCTCCGCCGCGGCTTCCGTGGCCGACGTGGAACGATCGCGTGGGCCGCGCAAGCAAGCGCGCCCTCGACAGTCTCGCCGACCCGGCCGATGCGTATCGAAGCAAGGTCGCGCTCACGGACCCGTCTGTGGTAGCTACGCTCCTGAGCCCGGGGCTGCGCGCTGACCTCGCTGCACTCGACCCTTTCCGCGCGATCAACGCCAGCTTGGCCGTGGACCTCAACGGCGCCGATCCTCTCGAACGCTTCCTGCGAGCGAACCTCGACGTGTCGCTGCCGTCGGACATGCTCGTGAAGGTCGATCGCATGAGCATGGCCCGCTCGCTCGAGGTGCGCGTCCCGATGCTCGACCACGTCTTCGCCGAGACCGTCCTTTCGCTACCCGTGCGCAGGAGGTTCCCGCGCTGGAGGCTGAAGGGCCTTCTCCGCGACTCCGTGCGCGGCATTCTTCCGCCCGAGATCGTCGATCAGCGGAAGCATGGTTTCACGGTCCCGGTTACCAGGTGGTTTCGCGGCGACCTCGACGTCTTCGCCCGCGAAATACTCCTCGATTCCGCGACGGCGCGACGCGGGTTCTTCGACGCCAGGGCCGTCGAGAGCGCCGTGGCTGCCCACGTGTCCGGCACGCGCAACCACGGCTCGGTGATCTGGTCGCTTCTGATCTTCGAGCTATGGTGCCGGCAGCTTCTCGACTGATGCGCCTGACGATGCTCGCGCCGCGCGGCACCGTCGCCGGGCCGCTACCCAAGCACACGCCGCTTCTCGTCGACGCTCTCCAGCGACTCGGCTGCGAAGTCGAGCTCCGTCCATGGGGCCGCCGCGTCGAAGGCGAGCCCATGCATGCGAAGGTGACCGGCCGCATTCGCGACGTGCTCGACGCCCGGCGCTCGATCGCGTCAGGGGACCTCCCGGTCGTCGTGGTGAAGACCGCCCACGACTGGAAGACCCTCACGCGCGACCTCGCCTTGCTGTACGCGCTCGATCGCAGTCGGACCGTCGTCGTCCAGTTCCATGGGAGCCAGTCGACGAGGCTGGTTGAGCGCGGCTCGACGATGTTCAAGCATGCGACGAAGGCCCTTCTCCGAAGAGCCGACGGGGTGCTCGTTCTTTCGCGGGAAGAGCAGCGCCAATGGCAGCAGTTCGACCCCGACGCGAAGGTGCTCGTCGTCCGCAACGTAAGGCCGCCTGCTCCGGCGATCGCGGAGCACGACGGACGGCTGGACGGCCCGCCCACGATCCTCTGCGTCTCACGCTTGATGGCGAGCAAGGGGGTGCACGACCTGGTGCGAGCGCTCCCGGTCGTCCTGAGCCGGGTCCCGGCTCGGCTCGTTCTTGCGGGCGACGGTCCGGAGACCCGTTCCCTGCGGGCGCTCGCCGATGACCTCGGCGTCGGCGAGTCGCTCGAGCTTCCCGGCTATGTCTCTGGAGCCCAGCTCTGGCGTTTGTACTCGGATGCAGCGGTCTTCGCCCTACCCACATATCACGACGAAGGCTTTCCGACCGTGATCCTCGAGGCGATGGCTGCAGGGCTGCCGATCGTGACGACGTCCGCTCGTGGTTCTGCGGATCACCTCAAGGAGGGCGGCAACGCTCTCTTCGTGCCGGCGAAGGACCCGGCAGCGCTCGCCGAGGTGCTCGTGCGATTGCTCGCCGACGACGAGCTCCGTCGCTCGATGGGCGAGGCGAACCGCGCGAAGGTCACGGAGTTCGACCCGGATCCGGTCGCACGCGAGTATCTCGACGCCCTCGAGCGGATCGTCACCGACCGAAGCGGGCGCTGAGCCTCGCGTCAGTCATGGATGCGGGCGATGAGGTCTTCACGCTTCAGCACCTTGACCTCGAGCCCGCCGAGCCGGACGTCGAACCCGGTGTCGCGCGGGTAGAGCACCTTGTCGCCCGCCTCGACGCCGCTGACGTCGGCGCCGACCGCGGTCACGATTCCCGCGCGGCACGGTGCCGCCTCGGTCGCGGACGCGGGGAGGATGAGCCCGGCCCGGGTCTCCGACTCGTCGGAGACGGGCTGCACGACGACGAACTCGTCGAGCGGCTCGAGCGTGGCGTCGATGCTGCGCGACTCTTCGATCACGATCTAACGATACGCGCGCCGGCAGGTGTTCGGGTAGCGCAAGACCACTTCCTGCGAGGTAGATTTTCGCTTCATGCCTCGACAAGGAGTGTTGCGATGAGACGAACCGTGCTCGCAGCCGCGCTTGCACTGTGCGCGATAACCGCATCCGTCGCGTCGGCCCAGGGAGCGCCGCCCACCAAGGAGGCCGGGAAGCTCATCGTCGGCTTCGACGTGCCCGCACCCGGCTTCTGGAACGGCCGCGTGTCCGGAACGACGCTCAAGAACGGCTCCGGCTTCGAGTACGCCCTGGGCCGGGAGGTCGCCAGGGCGATGGGCATCTCGAAGGTCCAGTACCTCCGGGCGCCGTTCGCGACGATCCTCGTCGGCGGCACGAAGAAGTACGACTTCGCGCTCGAGGAGACGACGATCACGGTCGCACGGGCGCGGGTCATCGGCTTCTCGGCGCCGTACTTCAACGCGAATCAGGGCGTGATGATCGCCAAGGGCGTCGCGAAGCCCAGGAGACTCGCTGACCTGAAGAGGCTGCAGACCTGCGGGGTCAAGGACACCACGGGTCTCTCCTACATCCAGCACAAGCTGCGCCCGCCGAAGACGCCGCTCGTCTACTCGGCGTCGACCACCGCCGTCTTCGACGCGGTCGAATCCGGTCGCTGCCAGGCGCTCGTCTACGACGTGCCCATCATCGTGTCGCAGGCGAACAAGAAGAAGGGCGCGTACGGCGGTGTCGTCGCCCAGATCGTGACGGGCGAGAGCTACGGCGCGGTCATGGAGAAGGGGAGCGCACTGAAGCCCTTCGTCGACCGGGCGATCAGGAAGCTGAAGGCGAACGGGACGCTCGGCAGGCTCCAGGCGCGCTGGTTCGGCTACAAGGACAGCGACTTTCGGGTACTGAAGTAGCAAGTCGCTAGTCGCCCGGAGGGAGGTCGAGCGTGGGGAAGTTCCTGCACACGTTCTTCAGCCCGCTCGACTTCCTCCGCGCGGTGCCCCAGGTCTGGGACGGGTTCCAGACCAACATCAAGCTGATGGTGGTCGCGGAGGCGCTCGTTCTCGTCTTCGCACTCGTCATCGCGATCGTCCGCGGCCTGCCCGGACGAGCCGCCGCCCCGGTGCGTGTCGCCGCCGTCGTGTACACGGACATCTTCCGCGGCGTCCCGCTCGTGCTCGTCCTCCTGATCGTCATCGGCGGGCTCCCGGCGCTGAACGCGGGGTTCATCTCCGACCTCTCGCTCTTCTCCTCCGGCGTCCTCGCGATCACGCTCGTCTACACCGCGTACGTGACGGAGGTGTACCGGGCCGGGATCGAGTCGGTGCATCCCGAGCCAGCGCATGGCGGCCCGCTCGCTCGGCCTGAGCTACATGCAGGCCATGCGCTTCGTCGTCCTTCCGCAGGCGATCCGGCGCGTGATCCCGCCGCTCCTGAACGACTTCATCGGGTTGCAGAAGGACACGGCGCTCATCTCCGTCATCGGCCTCACGGAGGCAGCCGCGCAGGCGGGCTTCTACGCCACCGACTACTTCAACTACGCCGGATTCACCGTTGCGGCGGTCTTCTTCATCATCCTCACGATCCCGCTCGCGCGCTTCACGGACAACATCATCCGGCAGCGCGAGCGGCGCGAGCGGGCCCAGGCGCTGTGAGCTCGCCGAGCTCCCACTTCGTCACGCTCGAGAACGTCACCAAGCGCTTCGGCGAGCTCGAGGTGCTGCACGGGATCGACCTCGCCGTCGATCTTCACCAGGTCGTCTGCCTCATCGGCGCCTCGGGCTCCGGGAAGTCGACGCTTCTCCGCTGCATCAACCTGCTCGAGCACGTCGAGGAGGGGACGATCGTCGTCGACGGGCAGGTGCTGACCGAGGGGAAGGTCGACGTCAACGTGCTGCGGCGGAAGATCGGCATCGTCTTTCAGGCCTACAACCTGTTCCCGCACATGACCGTGCTCCAGAACGTGACCCTCGCGCCGATGCGGGCGCTCAAGCTGTCCAAGCGGGACGCGCTGGCGCGAGGGCGGGAGCTGCTCGTGATGATCGGGCTCGAGGACAAGGCAGCCGAGTACCCCGACCGCCTCTCGGGCGGGCAGCAGCAGCGCGTCGCGATCGCGCGGGCGCTGGCGATGAACCCGAGCCTCATGCTGCTCGACGAGATCACGAGCGCGCTCGACCCCCAGCTCGTGGGCGAGGTCCTCGAGTTCGTGCGCCAGCTCGCGGACGAGGGAATGACGATGATCGTGGCCACCCACGAGATGGGGTTCGCGCGCGAGCTCGCGGACAAGGTGTGCTTCCTCGACGACGGTGTGATACGCGAGGAGGGACCGCCCTCGCAGATCTTGTCCGCACCACGGGAGGAGCGGACGCGTGAGTTCCTGGCGCGCGTGCTCGAGGCGGATCCGGCGTGATGTTCGCTCGGATCCGCCGGGCGCCGAAGGCGCCGCTCTCCGTCGCCGCCATTCTCGCGACCCCGCTCTTCTTCGCCGCGCTGATGGCGTTCTCGCTGAGGCTGGACGAGCCGACCGTTCATGTCTCGGCAAGCGGCGCCGAGGTGCTCGGCGACCCGGCGAAGTCGACAGTCGGGCTGATCTATCTCGCCGCCTTCGCCGTCTGCGCTCTCGTCGTGCTCGCCGGGATCGTCGGCTCGTTCGTGCCCGCGCCCGTCGGCGTCTTCGTCCCGGCGCTCGTCGCCATCGTCACCTCGATCGTCATCCGGCTCCCGCTCGACAGCTGGGAGGTCGAGCACACGGCGCGCTATCCGCAGGGCGTGGACCTCATCCCGAAGAGCGATCCCGGCGATCTCTTCCTGCGGGGGGAGTGGGAGGAGAACGCGCGCCGGACCGCGGAGCAGCTCGGGTTCTGGACGATCGCGATGGCTATCGCAGCCATGGTCATCGCGACGGCGATCGAGGTTCGTCGGCGCCGCGGAGTCGCCACGCCTCCGGTCCCGCCGCCCCCACCGGGTGCGACCATGCACGTCGGGGGCTAGATGGCGAGCCCGTTCATCGAGCTCGAAGTCGGGGAGCGCGTGGTCAAGCTGACGAACCCCGACAAGGTGCTCTTCCCGAAAGCGCGCAAGACGAAGCGCGACCTCGCCGAGTACTACGTCGCGGTGGGCGACGGTATCGTGCGAGCGCTGTACGAGCGCCCGACTCAGCTTCGACGCTTCCCGGACGGGGTGGGGGGCGAGATGATCTACCAGAAGCGCGTCCCCGAGAAACGGCCTGAGTGGGTCGAGTCCGCGACGGGTGACGTTCCCGTCCGGCCGGCATGCCGACGAGCTGTGCGTCACCGAGCTGGCGTCGGTGATCTGGGCCGCGAATCTCGCCGTCGTCGACTTCCACCCCTGGCCGTCGAGGCGGCGCGACACCGAGCGTCCCGACGAGCTGCAGGATCGACATCGACCCGCAGCCCGGCACGACGTTCCGCGACGGCAAGCGGGTCGCCGCGCTCGTGCGCGAGGTGCTCGCGGAGATCGGCTACACGGGCTGGCCGAAGACCTCCGGAAACCGCGGTATCCACGTGTTCTGCCGGATCGAGCCGAACTGGGAGTTCCCGGTCGTTCGCCGAGCGGCGCTCGCCTTCGCGCGCGAGGTCGAGCGGCGGCTCCCGAAGAAGGTGACGACCGCGTGGTGGAAGGAGGAGCGCGGCAAGCGCGTCTTCATCGACTACAACCAGAACGCGCGCGACCGCACGGTCGCCTCCGCGTACTCGGTGCGCGGGCGGCCCGACGCCACGGTGTCCGCTCCCGTGACGTGGGACGAGCTCCCCGACGTCGACACCGAGGACTTCTCGATGGCGACGATGCCGGCGCGCTTCGCGGCTCTGGGGGACGTGCACGCGGGAATCGACGACGCGGTGTGCGATCTCCGCGTGCTGCTCGAGTGGGTCGAGCGCGACGAGAAAGGCGGCCTCGCCGAGGCGCCCTACCCGCCGAACTTCCCGAAGATGCCGGGCGAGCCGCCGCGTGTGCAGCCGTCCCGCGCTCGGAAGGCGGACGATTAGCGAACCGTCGCCAACTCGGCTGCGTAGCCCGCCTTCGACGGCGGTGCCTTCACCTGCCGCGGCCGGAGCTTTCATGCGCAGCACCCGACCTTTGCGGCGGTCCGGTCATTCGCTACCCGAGCGAAGACGCGTTCGAGTCCGAAGCGCGTCCTGACGGGCGGAGCTCGCGCCACGTGCACTGTTCGTGTCTTTGTCGTCGCGGAAGCGAATCAGACTTTCGTTCCGAAGAGCCCGAGCACGAGCTCCCGGACACATCGGTCTATCTCCAAGGCCGTACGCGTCATCGTCCTAGCTGGGCTGCCGACAGGGTCCGCGATCTCGTGTGCCGACGCCGGACGCGTCCGAACGCGCCGGGAATCCGCGAGTTCGACTACTGCGCGGGCGCGGGCGGATGAATCACTCGTTGTCGTGGGCGCATCAACAAGCGTGATGAGTTCTCCGAGCAGGAAGGTTCGACGTGCGTCAGCGTTGCCGTCGATGACGGCCGCGGAGATATGCGCGAGCTCGAATCCTGCGACGAGATCGGCCGAGGCAAGGTCGAGCTTCACGAAGCGTTCGTGCCCGGTGTGTGGTGAGGTCGACACCCAGGCGGCGAGCGGCCTCGATGCTTTCTGGCAGTGCCGGCAGCGGCCCGACGTCGAGAATCCCGGCGGACGAAGCGACCGTCTCGACCCCAGTCGTATAGTGGCGAAAGAGCACCTCCGCAAGAGCACTACGAGCGCGGTTGGCTGTGCACACGAACACGACTGCAAACGGGTCTCCCGAATCTGCGCCTTCTGGACGAATCCGTAGCACCTTTCTCTGCGTGTACGCTAGTCGACCGGTGTCGCGCTACCGTACCGAGTCACCCTTGTGCATCGCGTCCGGCTGCTGATACTTGGTTTATCTCCTGCGACGTCTCAACTCGATTCGATCACTGAGCCGCCGTCTCGAGACGTAGAGTGATACGAACAATCTCATGCTGAGCGGATGACGACGACGGACCACACTCATCGGGGGCGAACACTCCCGGAGTACCTGGCGATCATTCGGCGTCGCAAGTGGGTAGCGATCATCCCATTGCTCGTCGTGCCGCTCGTCGCCGTTGCCTATTCGTTTCAACAGCCGTCGGTGTTCGAGGCGTCGTCCGAGGTGCTCCTGAACCGTCAGGATCTCGGCTCCGTCCTGTCGGGCCGGACAAACGCGGACGTCTTCACGGATCCGGACCGGTTCGCCCAAACTCAAGCAGCAATCGCCCGCGTGCCAGAAGTGACGCAGCGAGCGGTAGAACGCGCCAAGGTTCCGGGGGTCACGCCGGGAGCCTTGCTCGACAGCTCGACCGTGGCGCCACGCGGAAACGCCGATCTTCTGCGCTTCAGCGTGAAAAATCGCGACGCAGCAAGCGCCGGAAAACTCGCAACGGCATACGCACGGTCATTTACCGACTATCGTCTCGAGCTCGACACGGCGGCTTTCGCCAGCGCGCGAAGAGATCTCGAGCGGAGACTTGCTTCTCTCCGCGCTTCGGGCTCGACGGGGACCGCGCTTTACGGGGACCTCGCGCAGAAGGCCCAGGAGCTGCGCACGATGGAGTTGCTGCAAGCGCGTGCCGAGGTCGTCAAGGTCGCGAAGCTAGGTACGCAGGTCGCTCCGACCCCGATGCGCAACGGCGTGCTCGCTCTCGCGTTCGGTCTACTCGTAGGCCTTGCCGCGCTGTTCCTGTGGGAGGCCCTCGACAGGCGTGTGAGAGATGAGGAGGAGATCCGCAGCACGTTGCAGACTCCATTGCTCGCGAGGCTCCCGACGCCACGACGCAAGGGCCTTGCAATGCTCGACGATCCCTCTGACGTCGATGCGGAGGCCGTCCGCCGCCTTCGGTCGAGCGTCGAGTTCGCGAATCTCGACGTCAACGCCAAAGTGATCATGGTCACAAGTTGCGTGGGCGAAGAGGGAAAGACGACAACGATTTCGAATCTCGCCGTGGCACTCGCAAGGGGAGGCCATCGTGTCGCTCTCGTTGATCTCGACCTGCGGAAGCCGATGATCGGACATCTGTTCGGTGTCGAGTTTCGTCCTGGGCTCGCTGATGTTGCGATCGAGCGCGTGGAGTTGTCGCAGGCACTCATCAAGGCGCGCCTCGTCTCATCCGAGCCGATCAGACTCGCGCGTTTGCCCGTAGCCGCAACTCAGGTCGACGGAGCGGAGCCGGAACGAAAGCGAGGCGTTCCGGAAGGACAGCTATTCGTACTCCCGGCAGGCTTCTTGCCCGCCAGCCCAGGGGAGCTTGTCGGCACACAGGCGGTGGCCAGCATCCTGGCGACGCTGCGTGAACAGATGGACTTCGTTCTCGTCGACGCGCCGCCTCTGCTTACGGTCAGCGACGCATCGACCCTCTTCAAGCGTGTCGACGCGTTATTCCTGATCGTGCGAATCGGGACCGTGAATCGACCGATGCTTCGCGATCTTGCCCGCGAGCTCGACGCGAGCTCGGTGCGCAAGCTCGGATTCGTTCTCACGGGCGCCGAGGCCACGGAGGGCTACGACTCGAGAGCGTATGGATACGGGTACCTGGGCCGACGCGACGTGGAACAGCAGGCGCAGGAGCCGGCGCCGCGCTCGCCGATCGAGGTGGACGACGTGCCGTCGTACCTCGATCAGCCTCTGTCACGGCCATAACGCGCGCCATCGGTCGCGAGCAGCACCATGAACCTGCGCGTATCTACGAGTCCTTCCCGGAACGATTCCAGCGCTGGGCGTTGCATCAACGCACCGACGGGGCGGGCGCGTCGTCTTCGAAGAGGTCATGAAAGCCGGGAGGACTAGTCGTAACCCGGTCGACATTGGCGCGGGCCCAGAGCTCGAGTGAAGCCAAGACGAACAGTATTCGATTCCCGAGGCGCTCGTTCGGCGAGCCGAGCACAGCTCTCCGGAGGCTGTCCGGACGAAAGATCCCTCGGCTCAACGTCCTGTCCGAAACAAGAAGACGCCTGAGCGGGTCGCTGTCCGCTCCCATGAGGAACTGCTCCACAGGCACGGCAAATCCGCGCTTCGGACCCCCACGTAGCTTGGTCGGGACGATCTTCGCGGTCGCTTCTCGGAGGATGCGCTTCGACTGCAGAAGCGACGCTCGCGAGCCCGCAGGCGCTGAGGTGGCACGTTCGACGAGCGTGACGTCCAGCAGGGGCATTCGGCCTTCGAGTGAGCCCGCCATCAGGACCTTGTCGGAGCGCAGAAGCATGTTGTCGGGGAGGTACGTGAAGAGATCTCCCAGGAGCATGCGACGGCCTGGGTCGACATCTTCATACGCAGCGAGCATCGTCGACAGACCCGCCGCAAGACGCTCGGGGAGCGCGTCGACAACGAGCGCCGGCTCCAACAATCCATCGATCACTCCGGAGCTCGTGGTGCGAAACCAAGAAACCCATCGGACGAGAGGATCCCTCACGGACAGCGTGTCGGCGGCACGGTCGAGCTGCCGGTGCGTCCGCCGCGTCTTCATCAGGCGAAAGGCGCCTCGGAGGGCGAGCGCCGCTGCCGGGCCGCCTGACCGTAAGAGCGCATCGGCACGGTACTTCGGGTAGCCGCCGAAGACCTCGTCGCCCCCGTCGCCTGAGAGCGCGACTCGCACATGTTGACCAGCGAACTCGGCGAGGAGGAGGAGTGGGATCTCCGAGGCCTCCGCGATCGGCTCGTCGCGATACCACGAGAGCCGTGGCAGCACTTCCCGGAAGTCTCGCTGGCCCATGACGAGTTCATGGTGGTCGGTCGAGAAATGCTGCGCAGCGAGACGTGCTCGCGCGCGCTCGTCGTATACGGGATCTTCGAATCCCACCGTGAACGTCGCGAGGGACGGGGCGCCGGCCTCTCGTGCAAGCGCGAGGACGGCAATCGAGTCAACTCCGCCGCTCAGGAGAACCCCGATCGGAACGTCGCTCATCAGGCGTCGAGCGGTGGCAGAAAGCAGAAGCTGTCGGAGTTCGCCCGTTTCCAGTTCGCGCGTCTCCTCGGTGGCATCGACCTGCCAATACCGAGAGATGTGGAGGTGGGAGCGGTCGTAGGCGGCGCGATGCGCAGGAGGGAGCCGGTTGACGCCCGCAAAGAGCGTCTGCGGCGAGACGACGTATCGTTGAAAGAGGTATTCGGCGACCATCGTCTCGTTGATCTGGGGCCGCTTACCTGTCATGAGGAAGATCGATCGCGCGTCCGATCCGAACGCGACGCCATTCTCGTTCTGCTGGACGTAGAGAGGCTTCTTTCCGAATCGGTCGCGCGCCAAGAGCAGAACCTCACTCTGCACATCCCAGATCGCGAAAGCGAACATCCCGTCGAGGTGCTGCGTCAGGTCGGCTCCCCACTCCTCGTAGCCGTGAACGAGTACTTCGGTGTCCGAGCGAGACGAGAACCGATGACCGCAGCGCGTGAGATCGTCGCGCAGCGCGTTGTGGTTCCAGATCTCCCCGTTGTACACGGCGACAACGCTCCCGTCCTCGTTCTTCATTGGCTGGCCGCCGCCGTCGAGGTCGATGATGCTCAGTCGAGTGAAGCCGAGTCCAACCCCTTCTGCCTCATACGATGCCGGACTGGTCCGGCCCTCTGTGGGCAAGCGCGGCAACAGCGTCGCGCAGACCACCACGGTCTGGCGGTGAAGCCCCTCGGGCGCATACAAAGCCGACGATTCCGCACATATCCAGGTTCTCCGGGCCACACAGTAGTCGGAAGAGCTCGATCGGATCCCCAGATCGACGCTCGTGCGAACCGTCGTACGGATTGGAGCAATTCTCGGAAGCTGCACGCGGAGCGCATGGTCCACTGTGACGGCCGGCTTCTCGTGAGAGTCGGGCAGACCGGCGACCAATCCCTCGCCTCGACGAACGGCGCCTGCACGCTGGTCGTCAGCAGCGAGATCTAGAACGATCTTCCCTGCGCCGCGAGCGAACCAGCGGTTCACTCGTCCTCACACCAGAGTGATTTTCTCAGGTCAAGAGACGATCCGCGTCATGGAACTCGCGCAACGCCTAAGTGCTTCCTGACGCCGGCGTGGCGTCGCACACTTCGTGACGCGGACTACGCTGCCCCCGCGACGCGAATCACGGCATCCACGACGTCCTCTGCGGCGCGTGGGTTCTCGGCGAGGGGGCCTCTCCGTTGGAGCCGGTGGAGGTCAAGCGCGGCGAGGTCGGACGCCGAATGCACGATCGCGAGACGTCCGACCCTCTCGAGATGCTCGTCCACCTCTCCGACGTTTCCCTGGAAGAGGCTGACCGCCGGGATGCCGAGGTACGCCGCCTCGCGGACCATCGTCCCCCCGCCCGACAGGACGACGTCAACAGCCTTCAGCAGCGACGCGAACGGGACTGCCTCGTGGAGAACGATGAGCGATGCCCGCCAGTCGATAGCGCTCAGTGTTGCGATCTGCCACTCGTAACGCGGCGAGTAGATCACCGTCAGGGTCTCGTCGGCTGCGAGCAGCTCGAGAGTCCGACGCCCCAATGCGCTCGATTTGTCACGGTGGTAGTGGCTTTCCTCGGCGGGTGGGCGGACGAGAACGTTCAGCGTTCCCGGTCGGGCTTTTCGCGGGAGGACGTGCGCCTGGACGCGGTCGAAGTCGACGTCGGCGAACGTGATGTCCTCCTTAATGCCGCGAAAGGGGATCAGCCGCTCGGGCGAGATGCCACGATCGCGAAACGTGTCCTCGGAAATGACGTCGGGATGCACGACACATGCCGCCGCTAGGCGGAACGCGAAAAGGTTGACGTACTCGTAGTCGCACACGGCGAAAGAAGGGATTCGGAGCGAGCGTGCGGCGAGGGAGGCCGAGCGCGATGCGGAGAGAACGAGGCTCGGTCGTACGCTCGACCTCAGCAGGACTCTGAGGTCGTGGATGCGGTGGGCCGTGCCGACGACCTTCGCTCGCTTGCGGGCTCCGAAGTGACGGCCGACCGGCGTGAAGTCGACGCCCCGCTCTCGCAGGAGGTCGAGCGTCATCCCATAGTCACGCGCAGTCACCAGCACTTCGGCGCCGCGCCGCTCGAACTCCCGGACCAACGGCACAAGGTATTGGACCTGCGGCGGATTCTCGATGTCGATCCACGCTCGCAGGCCGTCCGAGCTGTCGGTCCCGCGCAAGCTACCGCGCCCGTTCGAGGAAGCGCACTATTGCATCAGCAGCTCGCTCGCCCGCCGTCCCGTCCCACAGCGGGATGGGCATCCCCGGCTTCGGGTCCTTGAGAAGCTCTGCCACGTCGGCGATCCGCTCCGGCTTAGCGCCGAGGATGGTATTCGTTCCGGACTCGACGGTGATCGGTCGCTCGGTCGAGTCGCGGAGCGTGAAGCAGCGCACGCCGAGCGCGGACGTCTCCTCCTGGACACCGCCGGAGTCGGTCACGACGACCCGCGCCTCGGCTTCGAGGCCGAGAAAGGCGAGGTACGGCAGCGGCTCGGTGACCAGCACGCCGGAGTCGACGAGCCGCCGCGCGAGCCCGGCGCTCTCGATTCGACCCCGTGTGCGTGGATGCACGGGAAAGATCACCCTCATGCTTCCTGCAAGGCGTACGAGCCCGTCAACCGTGGCAGCGAGCTGCTCGGGGTCGTCTACGAGCGAGGGGCGATGGAGCGTGACGAGGGCGTAGGTCCCGGGGCTCAGATCGAACGCCTCCCAGGGCCGCTGCGTCCTCGCGGCTCCGACGAATGCGAGGAGGGTGTCGATCATCGTGTTGCCCACGAACACGACCTCACCGCGCACGCCTCACGGCGCAGATTGTCGATCGCGCTGTCCGAGTGCACAAGGAGGAGATCGCTGACGTGATCGGTGAGCCGCCGGTTGTGTTCCTCCGGCATCGAGTCGTCGAAGCTGCGCAGGCCCGCCTCGAGATGGCAGATGGGGATCCGGAGCTTCACTGCAGCGAGCGCAGCGGCGAGCGTCGAGTTGACGTCACCCGGGACGACGACGAGGGAGGGCGCGCGCTCGAGGAGGACCTCCTCGACCCCGACCAGAACCCCCGCGGTCTGCTTCGCGTGACTCCCGGAGCCGATTCCGAGAAAGACGTCCGGAGCGGGCAAGCCGAGGTCGTTGATGAACGCCCCCGACATCTCGTGGTCGTAGTGCTGGCCGGTGTGGACGAGAACGGTGCGAGTGCCTCGGTTCGCGAGAGCCGCGATCACGGGCGCGCTCTTCACGAAGTTCGGCCGTGCGCCGACGACGAAGCAGACCTCTCGCTCTCGCCGGCGTTCGTCCGCCGGTCGAATGTGCGGCTTCGTCAGGCCGTTCATGTCTGTCTGATGGGCCTGGCTCAGGAGTGACGCGTCGCTGGACGCAAGGGCGCCGTTGCGCAGGCATCGACCCCGTTGTCGGCTCGACCGGCTCGATAGGGTGCGGCTCCTGGCTCGAGAGGAGCAAGACCGTCTGTGCGACGATCGATCCGCGACGTCGGATGACGGCGAGATTGCCTGTCGGATTGGTTGTCCATGCGTCAATCAGCGGCCGGCTTCGCGTAGCCAACACCTAGTAGTACGTGGAACACCGGCATTTTCCAGCCGGAACTGCGAATCCTCGAACCTGAACCCCCTCCAACACACGGTACCAGCACTCCCTGAGATGTCCATCGAGCGGTACCAGGCTGCCTAAGCTTCGACGACATGACCGACATCCTCCATCGACGTGCACCGGAAACCACCCACGTACCCGCGGCGCTGTCGAGCCCAGAGGTGTCGACCGTCGCCGCTCTGCTCGGGCTGCTCCCCAACTGCAAGGTCGTCTACGCATTCGGCTGGCTTGGGCTGTCGGTGGTGCAGGGGAGTGTGGTCTCGGAGTCGATGCCGGAGTCACTCACCGTCTTCGCCCTGGTCGCCGGGGCAACCGCGTACTTCGTGGGCGGGGCGCTCGTGGTCCTCGGTGCGCGCCAGGTCGGCGTCGTCAAGGGGACTCCGAAGTCGAGGACCGGCGGACTGCCCCAGCGCACGGTGCGGACAACTGGGAGAAGCGAGGCGATGCGCTTCCGGTCTATCGCACTGGCCATCTGTAGGCCGTCCTGCCACTACGCGCCGAGGAGCGATGCCCGGCTGACGATCCGAAGCAGCTCGCTTACCGCGGATCATCAGCCGCTCGGTTCGAGCTCCGTGCTCGCCTGCGGCGGCGTATCCGACCCGCCGCGCGATCGGGGCACGAGCCGACGACTTTCGAGGCGCCGCTGGCTGGCGGTTGCTCGCAACCTGCAGACGCACGTCGAGATCGACGTCACGGTTCGGGTTAGACTGGCACTAGACGCGAGCCGCCGACAGCGCGCGCAGATGCGGTTCGGCGCCGTCGTTGTCGGGCGGTACGGCTAGGCATCGACGTGTGGCACTTTAGACGGCTCCGGGCAATGTCGGTCGGCGAGATCTGGGCGCGTGTGCGCAAAGACGCCGCGCATCGGGTTGACGACCTCGAGTGGAGAGCTCTAAGGGGCTTGTGGGAGCATTCCTGGCGACCGCTGCTTGGCAGCCCGCGATACAGCCGTCCCCGAGGATTTCTGCACGCCGAGAACGCCCGCCGGCTCGCCGCACTAGATCCCGCAGGCGGCGCCGCGCTCGTTCAGCGTGCGGATGCCTACCTGCGGGGGGACGTGCGAGTGCTCGGTAGACCGCTGTCGATCACTCTCGACCGCGACTACGCGCTCGACCCGCGGACGGGTTATCGCTGGCCCACCGTTCACGGGAAACGCATTGCCCATCGCCGAGCCCCCGCCGATCCGAAGTGGGCGTGGGAGGTCAACCGCTGTCAAGAGCTCCCGGTGCTCGCGACCGCCGCGCTGCTGACAGGTGACACGCGTTACGCAGACGCCGCCGCCTTCGCCCTCCTCGACTGGATCGCAAAGAACCCGCCAGGACGCGGGATTGCGTGGGCGAACGGATTCGAGGCGGGGATTCGAGCGATCTCGCTGAGCCTGACGTTCGATGCGCTGGCGGCCCGTACTGAGATGCTCGACCGGCTATACGAGCCGGCCGTCGGCTCGCTGTGGCAGCACGGACGATGGATCTGTCGCGACCCTTCGTCCCACAGCTCGGCGAACAACCACAGGGTTGGCGAGCTCGTGGGCCTGCTGAGCGTGGCGCTGCTCGCTCCGGAACTTCCCGATTCTGAAGCGTGGGCGGCACAGGCCTGTAGCGAGCTCGCCCGCGAAGCCGAACGCCAGATCGCCGGGGACGGGACGGGTGTCGAGCAGTCGTTCGCGTACACGACATTCGTGCTGGATCTCTTCCTCGTTGCCGTCGCTCTTCTCGACGCTGTGGCCGTCACGCCTCCGGCCTCCCTCACTCACGCGCTCGAGCACGCCGCCGAGGCCCTGTGGGCGCAACTCGCACCCGGCGAGACCGACCCGACCTACGGCGACTGCGACGACGGGCGCGCTGTGCGACTCGACGGCAACGACACGCGTACCGGACGCGGAGTGGCCGGAGGTATCGGCGCGCGCTTCGGAAGCTCGTTCGCGCGGACCGCAGCATCCGAGCTCGACCCGCCGGCGCGATGGATGTTCGGGGAAGCGGGTGCGACGCGTTTCGACCGGACAGCATCGGTCGACGCGCCCGGGAGCGTGCTCCTCCCGGATGCGGGCCTCGCGATTCTCCGTCACGCGGGGACGAGGGTGACTGTCGACGCCGGGCCGCTCGGCTACCTCCGGCTCGCGGCCCACGGCCACGCTGACGCACTCTCAGTGACGCTCTCGGCGGACGGCGACGAGCTCGTCGTCGATCCCGGCACCGGGACCTACGCGGGGCACGGCGCGGCTCGAGACGCATTTCGCGGCACCGGCTTCCACGCAACGGTGCTCGTGGATGGGCAGGACCAGTCCCTCTCCGGCGGACCGTTCCTCTGGACTCGCCATGCGCGCAGCTGGTTCAGCCACGTCGACCTGCCGAATCGATTCGTCGCAGGCGAGCACGACGGCTATCGAGCTCTCGAAGACCCGGTCCGGCATCGTCGCGGCGTCGTGTTGCTCGGGTTGGAGGGAGTGCTCGTCTACGACCGGCTCGATGCGGACGGCGCGCACTCGGTTTCCGTCCGCTGGCCGTTGCACCATGCGCTCGAGGCAGCGGTCGAGAGGTCGACCGAGGTGTTCGCGACTGTGAACGGGCATGGTCGCCTTGTGCTGACCGTCGCAGGGACGGCGACGGGTCGGTTCGAGGTCGTCCGAGGCCAGATCGAGCCATTCGCCGGCTGGTCCTCCCCCCAGTTCGAGCAGGTGGTACCCGCATCTCACGCACGGTGGGACGCCCGGTTTACCGGTGCCCTGCATGTTGCGACGCTCCTGCGCCCGGTGCACGACGCCGCCGAACCGATCCAGCTCGCTCTCACGTGCGAGGGAGGCATCGCCGAGATCGTGCTGACGTCACCGTCGGGGACGAAGCTCCTGCGGCTCGACCTCGACGCGGCGAAGGGGTTCACCGCGCTGCCGGCCGGCCTCGCCGGAAGGTCGTGAGCGTATGTGGTTCTGGTGGTGCGCGGGATTTCTATCGGGCTGCCGATATCTTCGCGTTGCCCACGTCCCATCCGGAAGGATTGCCGGCGGTGACCTGCTAGGCCACGGCGGCGGGACTCACGATCGTCACCACTTCGAGCCATGGGCCGCGCACCAGTTGGTCGCAGGACGTAGCGTGTTCTTCGTCCCGCCGACCGATCCTGTCAGCGGTCGGCAGGGTGATTGCTCGCTGCTCGCGGACGAGAACTCCGTGATGCGATGGGCGCCGAGAATCGCGAGAAGATGAGGAAGTTCGACCCGATCCGGTCGCCGCGGAGTATCTACAGGCGCTCGAGCGCATCGTCTCGACGAGGCACCCCGATGGTCGCGTGCGGCCACGTTGCGTACTTGTGAACCGAGCAGTAACTCACCGAGTGGGGCGTAGGGAGAGATTCCAGACTGGCGAAGCGTGTCGCGGAGTTGGTGTTCAGGCGCGATCAACTCTTCCGGATTGCCGAGTACCACACCTCGTTTCGTTGTTCCGCGATCGAGTAGAAGCCGAACTGCAGTTTCGGGTGCTCGCCCGACTTCAACGTCGGCCCGTCGGAGGAAGCCACGAGTCGACCGTCCAGCCAGCCTCGAAAGTACCCGTCTCGCCCATCGCTCCACTTGATCTTCATGCGCCACGAGTACCAGCGGCCGAACCGAATGCGATTGGCAAAGTATGAAAACCGGTAACCGTCGGTCGTGGGATCGTGCACCCCGAAGCGGAAACGCGGGGCACGAGCCGAGCCCGTCGATGGCCAGATGCATCCCGGTACTTGTCTCGGTGTGGAACTCCACGAGGACGCCGGCGTGCCATCTCTTCGGAAAGCCGGTCGGATTTCCGCGAGACGGGAACATGACATTGCCCGACCAGTCCTCGGTGTAGCCGGCGCCTCGTACGAGATGGCTCCGCATCGGCGAGAAACGTTGCCTTGGTCTCGTGTTCAGCGTCCTTCCAGGGCGTGACCATCTCGGGTGTGCACACCATTTTGAAACCCGGTCCGTATCGCGTGACCACTTCCCAAATCCCGCCGCCGCTTGCCCAGCGCTCGAATGGTGGGCTGGTCGCGCCCGCGGGCTGCCAGGCTTCAGCTTCCTCGCCGGGTTGAGCAAAGGGTCGGTAACGATTCAATGTCACCCCGCCCCATGGTGTCCGGAGATCCCGGATGTGGTCGATGACGGAACCGGATGGCGAAGATACGGCCATCGACGTCGTCGGGGCAGCTCTGGCAGGCCAGAGGAGCGCCAGCGACGCGAGGGCTAGCGATGAAAATGCGAGGGCTACGGCCAGTCGTCCAGCCATCGAGATGCACCGTAGCTGATTAGGCACTCACTTCACCGAGGCGCGATCGTTCGACCGTTCCTCGCGCAGAGTCGACTACTGACGGCGAAACGCGGGGCGCGGGGTTTGATCGACTTCGCCGTCTGCGGTCAATCAGTTCTTCTGGATCCCGGCGAACCACACCTCGTTGCGAAGCTCAGCGACCGAGTAGTACCCGAACTGGAGGTATCCGCGTTCGCCTGGCTTGATGGTCGGTCCTGAATAGTCGTCGAGCACCGCGCCGTCGAGCCAGAACTTCAGGAAGCCGTCGTCCCCGGACGACCACTTGATCTGCATCCGGCATTGGTACCAGTGATCGAACTTCAGAGGAGCCGAATCATAGGAGTGCTTGTAACTCGAGCCCGGCGTCCAGGGCGGCTCGTAGCGCGCGAAGTGGAGTCGCGGTCCACCGTCGCTCTGGCGACCGTCGATCGCCAGATGATGGCCTGAGTCTGACTGCGTGTGGAACTCCCAGAGCACGCCTGCGTGCCAGCGGTCGGGGACTCCCGACGGGTTACCTGCCGCGGGGAGCATGAACGAGAAGGACCAGTCCTCGGTCGAGCCGACGACGGCGACGTCTTCTCTCTTCTGCGCGAGGATGTCCTTCGTCTGGGAGTTCCAGGTCGCGGTGTTCTGATCCGTTGCTACGAACTTGAAGCCGGGACCGCTCGGCGTCGCGATGTCCCAGAGGCCGCCGCCTCCCGTGCCTCCGGCAACGACCGGGGCTAGCCATCCTGGGACGAATGCTCCGGTGAGGTCGGAGAGGCTGTCGATCGCTGACCCGGCGGGGGTCGGCGGAGGAGGCGGGGGCGGAGGCGGAGGCGGAGGCGGAGGCGGAGGAGGAGGCGCTGGTGCGCACGCGGCAGTTGAGGCGCTGAGCTGCGTCTGAGGTGAGGTGTTGCCGGCAGCGTCGCTCGCCGTGACGGCGAACGAGTACGAGGTATTACACGCGAGACCGGTTTGGGTGGAGGAGGTGGACGACGTCGATGCCATCTTGACTTGGTTGCGGAGGATGTCGTAGCCGGTGACTTTGACGTTGTCGCTCGAGGCGTTCCACGTCAACGTGAGTCCGGTCTGCGAGACGTTCGAGGCGGCGAGGGCGGTGGGGGCGGACGGCGCCGTGGTGTCGGGGCAGGCCGTCGTCGCGACCATGACGGTTGTCTTGGCCGAGCGGTTTGCAGCGGCATCGACGGCATCGACGGCGAGGGTGTAGTTCGTGTTGCAGCTCAGGCTCGAGAAAATGGCGGTCGTGATCGTGCTCGTTCCCGCCGATTTACCCTCGCGATAGAGGCCATAGCCGGTGACGCCGCTGCCCGAATCGGTGGACGGAGACCACGAGAGTGTGATGCTGTCGGCCGTTCGCGAGGACGCGATCACGTTTGCGGGTGGCGTGGGCGCCTGCGTATCGGCGCACGCCGACGTCGTCGCGATCACTGACGTGCGCCGCGAGCGATTGCCGGCACTGTCGTACGCGTCGACCTCGAAGGTATAGCCCCGTCCGCATGTGAGTCCGGCGACGGTTGCACCCGGCTGCGCGCTCGTCTGCCGTGGCGCCCCGTCGACGTACACCTGGTAACCCGTGACGCCTGTGTTGTCTACCG
Source organism: uncultured Gaiellaceae bacterium (assembly GCA_963763465.1). GTDB lineage: Bacteria > Actinomycetota > Thermoleophilia > Gaiellales > Gaiellaceae > GMQP-bins7. Next base: position 171,559 of record CAVXOS010000014.1, read on the forward strand.
AGGCCGTCCACATCAGCGAGACACTCACCTGGGTCGCCGAGGTGACGCCCAGATCGGCCGGTTGCGACGGTGGTGACGTGTCACCGGACGGGGGCGGGGGCGGGGGTGGCGGAGGTGAGGAAGTGCAGACGTCTGTGGTCGCGCTCGTCGTGGATGCGGACGAGCTGTTTCCTGCGGCATCGTGGGCGCTGACCCGGAGGGTGTACGTCGTGTTGCAGGTCAGTCCGGACAGCGTCACGCTCTCGCCAGTGACATCGGTGGAGTACAGCCCGCCGAGCGAAACGAGGTAGCCGTCGACACCAACGTCGTCGCTCGAGGGAGACCACGAGACGGTGAGTCCCGTTGCTGTTCGTGAGGTAACGGCGAGACCCGTAGGAGCCGTCGGGGGTTGGTTGTCGGAGCACTCGGCCGTCGTCACCCATGCGGTCCTGCGCTGGGAGCGGTTGCCTGCCGCGTCTGCCGCGTCGATATCGAATCGGAACGTTGTGCCACACCAGAGATCGCTGAGCGTCACGCTCGGCGTCGGCACGAAATCGAGAGGTAGACCGTTGGCGTAGATGCCGTAGCTCACGACGCCGACGTTGTCGGTCGACGTGTCCCATGCGAGCACGACGGCGGTCTGGGTGGTCGCCTCCTGGTGGATCCGGCGAGGTGCGGTCGGCGCCTGGCTGTCCACACATGCCGCTGTCGACACGATGGCACTAGCCTGCGGCGAAAGGTTCCCCGCGCGGTCGAATGCCACGACCGCAACCCCAGCGCTTGAACCGCACTCCAGACCTTGCGCCGAGTACGACGTGCCGTCACGACGCACACGCTGTCCGTTCACGTACGCGTAGTAGCCGACCACGCCGACGTTGTCCGTCGATGCCTCCCAGGCCACGGTGACGGATGAAGGCGTGGCCCCCGTGACGTGCACGTTGGCGGGCGCCGTCGGCGCCTCGCGGTCGTGCTTTCCAGCCGACCAGGCACCGCCTGCGGAGGTCGCGACGGCGAGGACGACGACGGAGGCGGCTGAGGCGATCGCAACTGTTGCGTGCTTGGCGGCGGGCACAGCCCACGTTTTCGGCCAACTCCCCGCTTCCTAGACCCCTGAATGGGTGAGATCCCCCCGGTCGTCTAGTCCTGCAAGACACGTTCGACCGAAGCGATTTCCCCCGCTCAGGGGGTTTTGGGCCGCCTTGAAGCGCTGCCTAGCGAGGTCGTCAGCGGGCTGAAACGACGAGACTCGCTTGCACGATCGCCGCGGGCGAGCGTGCTCCCGCCACGAGCGGCCAGACGTACCAACGGTACGCTCCTCCTCTTAAGGTCTGCCTCTCTCCCGCGATACGCCAGTTGGCTGGAAGGAGAAGCTCGGGGCGCGACGTCTCGGCGGTGAAGATCCTGGATGAGCCGCGGAAGAGCTCGAACCGGTAGCCGGACGCTCCGTCCGCCGGAGCCCAGGCGAATCGCCGAACGGTTGCCGCCGAGGGCGCCTGGGAGACTGGGCGCCGGCCGTCTTGAGACGTGGGCTTCGACGGTCGCACGGACCTGACCTGGTCGGCGCGTTCCGCGTTGCGGCTCGCCGCCTCGGACGGATGTCCCAGCTCGACCCGAACATCCGACAGTAGGATCGCGACGACGATTCCGAGAGCCACGCAAACCGTCAGCCACCCCGACTGCTTTCGTCGCCGGGCGGCGAGGTCGTCATACGGGGCTCGTTCCCGGCTGGGCTCGGCGGCGATCATGAGGGACATCTGCGGTCGTACCGCGAACGCGCTCGAGCGAGAGTGCACCGTGCGCACAGGCGTTGTGAGCGAAGCGCGTGCTCGAAAAGCGAGCTGAGGGTCCACGAGGACGAGCTCTGGGGAGACGACTTCGGTGGCTCGAGTGGGCTGGCCTCGTTCGAGCGGGTTCATCAAGCTCGTCATCGGCAGGTCGCCATGGGCGCTCAATCGTGAGTACTGCGCGAGCTCACCGAGTTCCTGCTTGAGGCTTGGCGGTAACGCCGCGCTCAGCCGGAGCTGGTGACAGCCTCAGACGGCGCTCGCTGCCTGACGGACAGCACCTCGTCGAGCAGCCGCGCGTAGCGCTCGACCATCAGGTCAGCGGTGAACTCCGCCAAGAACCGTGCTCGCGCCTCTAGTCCCATCGAGATTCGTGCGTCGGGGGCCGCGGCGAGTTCGAGGATCGCTTGCGAGAACGACTCCGGGTCCGCTGGCGGCACGAGAACTCCGGTCGCCGTGCCGACGACCTCTCGCATGCCACCGACGTCCGTTGCGATGACTGGTCGACTCGAGGCCATGGCCTCGACCGCCGCAAGCGGTATCCCCTCGACGTCGCTCGACAGCGACACGACATCGGCGCAGTTCATGAGGTCCGGTATGTCGGAACGCTCGCCGAGGACGTGCAGGCCGTCGTCGACCGATCCGCTGCTCCGGATCGCGTCGAGTAGAGGGCCGCCGCCTGCGATCACGCCGCGGACTCGTGGCTCGCTGCCATGTGCGCGTTTGATGGCTTCGACGAACACGTCTGGACGTTTCTCCGGGCGGAGTGCGGCCACGAGCAGCACGACGATGTCGTGCTCGCCCAGTCCGATCTCGCGTCGGACCTCGGCTGACGATCGTGAGGGAACGGGCTCCGTCGACCCGTTTGGAATGATCTCGATCGCCTCGGCTCGGTAACCAAGGCTCCGAAGCTCGGGTATCTGCGCGCGGCTCACGGCCACGACGCGATCCACCCGTCGGGCGACGAGCCTGATCAAGCCGCGTTGTTGCGGGCCGAGGTGGGCTCCGGGGCCTTGCTCGACTGCAACGTGTGCCGCACCGGCACGTCGGGCAATCGCGTGGCCGATGACGTGCGCATTCACGCTCTGCGTCAGCACCAGCAGCGGGCGGATTCGCCAGAGACGGTACCCGCGGACCGCGCCGGGGACATCGGTGCGTGACTGCATGTTCGCATGTGCGGTTACGAATCCGGAGTCTCGAAGCGACTCGAAGTACTTTCCTCGATGCCGAAGTGTGGCGACGACGAGGTCGAAGCCACGTGTGCGCAGTCCACTGGCGAGGATTTCGAGTTGCCGTTCAGCGCCGCCGACGGCCAGCGTCGAATACAGCGCCAGAACCCGCGGCGGCGTCACGTCTCGACGCTGTCATCCGGTGGCGTTGGCGCCTGGTCACCCGTGGGATGCCCCATTGGTTGGCGTTGCAGCACTGCCAGGAACAGCCACGGAAGCATGGTGGCGACCGAGAAGAATCGGAAGTCGAGCGTTGACGCCGACAACACAATGACGACCAGGGACGCGATCGAGCCGGCGATGATCCACGCGCCGCCCGTGGGCGTTGAGCGTTCGCGGGCGATCGCTCGCATCGTCATCACCACGAACGGAAGCGCGTAGAGGAGCAGGCCGACCCCTCCGAGCTCGACAAGGATCGTGAGGTAGCTGTTGTGACTCGTGTTGTTGAGCAGATATGCGATGGGTATGCCGCTGGACAACGGTCAGATTGGACGTGTTCTTCGCCTGATCGAACGAGCCGTAGCCCCAGCCGAACACGGGCTTCTGCATCGCGAGCTGAAGCGACCAGTCTTGGATGCCTTCCCGCGCTCGTAACGTGTCGGAGACTGCGGCCCGCTCGTGGTAGAGCTTCGAGGCTTGGATGCTCGGCCAGAACGCGACCAGCATTAGGACCGTCGAGCCGACCGCGAGCGTGACAAGGAGCCACTTCTTTCCGACGACGAGGAGCCCGACCGCCGCGACGACGACCGCCAGGATCGGGCCGCGGGTGAGCGTCGCGAGGAGTCCTGGGATACCCACGATGAGCACCAGGCCAGACAGGCGGCGCAGCGAGCGCGGGCCTCCCCAAGTCAAAACGGCCACTGCGAGCACGATCCCGATCCCGAGAAATGTGCCGAGGATGCCGGGATTGGCCAGTGTCGACACCGACCGTGCCCCGCCGCCGCTCGTGCGCTGCCAGTAGTGGTAACCCCACAGGTTCCAATGCGTGGCGAGCTCGACGAGAGCGAGGATGCCCTGCAGCGCCGCAGCCGCCATCAGGAGCCGGAGTATCGTCTCGCGAGAGACGGCGATACCGGGGCCGATCGTCAGGAAGTAGTAGACCACCGGGCCGATCGCGACGGAGAGGAAGACGACCTTCAGTGTCCCCGACGGGTCGCTCTGAAACACGTTCGACGCGACGGCCATCGAGACGAGAACGTATGCCACGTACGCAGCCGGCAGGAACTCGACGAACGTCATGCGTGCGCCGGCGCGAATGCGCAGGACGGTGAGCGCGGCAAGTAGAAGTACGGGTGCCGTGTATACGACCCAGACCCCCGCTCTGCCTACCGCCGACGCC
>CAVXOS010000015.1:0-33743 GCA_963763465.1 uncultured Gaiellaceae bacterium
AGAGTCAACGCCGAGCGGGGAGAGCGATGAACAGGCTCGCAGTGGCGACGAGCCCGTACCTCCTCCAGCATGCAGAAAACCCGGTCGACTGGCACGAGTGGGGGGACGAGGCTTTCGAGCAGGCCCGGCTCCAGGACAAGCCGCTGCTCGTCTCCGTCGGCTACAGCTCCTGCCACTGGTGTCATGTGATGGCGCACGAGTCGTTCGAGAGCGAGGCGACTGCGGCGCTCATGAACGAGCTGTTCGTCAACGTCAAGGTCGACCGCGAGGAGCGACCCGACGTGGATGCGGTGACGATGGAGGCAGCCGTCGGAATGACAGGCTCGGGAGGCTGGCCGACGACGGTCTTCATGACGCCAGACGGGAAGCCGTTCTACGCTGGCACGTACTTCCCGCCGGAGCCGCGCCACGGGATTCCCGGCTTTCCCGATCTGCTGCGCGGTGTCGCAGAGACATGGCGCGAGCGGCGCGACGACATCGAACGGCAGGCCGCACGAATCGACGGAGCCCTCCGGTCGGCGGTCGAGTCCGAGCCATCGATCGAGCCGCTCTCGTCGTCCATCCTCTCGGCGGCGGTGCGGGGGATCGCCGCGACCTTCGAGCCTGCGTTCGGCGGTTTCGGCCGCGCGCCGAAGTTCCCCGCAGCATCCACGCTCGAGGTGCTCATTCGGCGCGGAGACGACGTGTCTCTGACGATGGTCACCGCGACGCTCGACGGAATGGCCGCCGGTGGCTTCTACGACGTCGTCGGCGGAGGCTTCCATCGCTACTCCGTCGACGATCGCTGGCTCGTCCCGCACTTCGAGAAGATGCTCTACGACAACGCCGTTCTCACCTCGACCTATCTGCACGCGTGGGTTGTCACCGGGCGCGAGCGCTATCGCGAGGTCGTCGAGGAGACGCTCGGCTACATGGCCCGCGAGCTTGCGTTGCCCGACGGAGGCTTCGCGTCCGCCCACGATGCGGACACCGAGGGTGTCGAGGGGGTCACCTACACGTGGACGCCGGACGAGGCGGGCGGCGTCGGGCTCCCGCACGAGTCGCTCGAGCCGTTCGAGCATGGCCGGTATGTGGTACGCGGTGAGCTCGAGCCGGAGCTTCGGCGGCGCGTCCTCACCGAGCGCGACATGCGCCCGCAGCCGTTCCGCGACGACAAGGCGCTCGCCTCGTGGAACGGCCTTGCGCTCGCGGCACTCGCCGAGGCCGGCTACCGGCTCGAACGTGCCGACTGGTTGCGTGCGGCTCGGCGGCTTGGTGATTTCCTCCTCGGCCCGCTCTCAGCCGACGACGGACGCCTCAACCGTTCGATCCGCGACGGGCGCACCAGCGGCTTCGGCTTCCTCGACGACTACGCGAACGTCGCGCTCGGGCTCCTGGAGCTCCACGTCGCAACGGGAGAACTGCGTTGGCTGCTCGAGGCTCGACGCCTCGCACTTCTCGCGGTCGACCTGTTCGCCGACGACGAGCACGGCGGCTTCTTCCTCTCGCCCGCGGACGGAGACGCGCGCGTCGCACGTACGAAGGACCTCCAGGACACACCGATTCCGTCGGGGAACTCGATGCTCGCGTACGTGCTCCTGCGTCTCTCGCGGATCTGGGGGGACGACGAGCTCGAGCGTCGCGCGGTCTCGGTCTTTCGCCTCGTCGAGCCGGCGCTGGGGCGCGCACCCGGGTTCTTTGCGTGGACCCTGTGCGGGATCGACCTCTGGCTCAGCCCTTGGCGCGAGATCGCGATCGTGGGAGATGTCGGCTCGCCAGTCGCACGGGCTGCGCTGGCGCCGTTCCAGCCGGACACGGTCATCGCGGTCGGCCCGTCGGAGGAGGTGCCGCTGCTCGCGGGGAAGCAGCTCGTCGGCGGAGAGCCTGCGGTCTACGTCTGCGAGCGCTTCGCCTGTCGCGCCCCGGTCACGCAGCCGGAGGAGCTGGCGGTCGCATGAGGGTCTGTCTCATGATCGAGGGACAGGAGGGTGTCACCTGGGACGACTGGGTGCGTCTTGCGCGAGCGACCGAGGCGCATGGGCTCGAAGGGCTCTTCCGCTCGGACCACTACACGGCCATCATCCGGCCGGACGCCGACGCACACGATGCGTGGGCGACGCTTGCCGGCCTGGCGGCGATGACGAGCCGTATCCGGCTCGGCACGATGGTCTCGCCCGCGACGTTCCGGCACCCGAGCGTGCTTGCCCGCATGGCGGTCACCGTCGACCACATCTCCGGTGGCCGGGTCGACATCGGGATGGGGTCCGGCTGGTACGAGCGCGAGCACGACGCGCACGGCTTCCCGTTCCCCGACGGCAAGGAGCGCTTCGAGCTCTTCGCCGAGCAGGTCGAGGTCGTCGTCCGCTCCTGGACGGAAGAGCGCTTCGACCACGACGGGCATGCCTATCGGCTGCGCGGCCAGCAGGCGCTGCCGCGGCCCGTCCAGCGACCGCACCCGCCGCTCGTCCTCGGCGGCAGCGTGAAGCAGCGGTTCGCCGCGCTCGCTGCGTGCTACGCGACGGAGGTGAACACACTCGGCGCGCCCAACGAGGAGCTGCGCGAGCGCAAGGCGGCGCTCGACCGCGCGTGCGCGGCGATCGGCCGCGATCCGGCGACGCTCGGCTACTCGGTGATGACGTCGTGCTTCCTGGGCGAGACGGGCGCCGACGTGCTCGACCGCGTCGGTCGCTTCCAGTCGACTCGCGGAGACGACACGGCCGCCGACGCGATTGTGCGGGAGCGCCGCGACCGCTGGCTCGTCGGCACGGTGGACGAGGTCGCGGAGCGAATCGAGGAGCTGCGTGAGCTCGGTGTCACACGTGTGTTCCTCCAGCACCTGAACCACGACGACGACGCGATGATCGCCCTCGTAGGCGACCGTCTGCTGCCCCTGCTCAGGTAGCGTCTGGCGTCATGACGACCACGGAGATCACGGGCGCGGAGGAGGTCGCGTGGGACCTGTCCGACCTCTACTCGGGCGGCGACGACCCACGCATCGAGCAGGACGTCGAGCAGACCGAGGCCGCGGCGCTGGCCTTCCGCGAGCGCTACTACGGACGCGTTGCGGAGCTGAGCGCGGCCGATCTGCGCGAGGCGATCGAGGAGCGCGAGCGGATGGAGTCGGTCTTCACGCGCGCGATCTACTACGCGCACCTGTGGTTCTCGACGGACATGAACGACTCTCCGCGTGGAGCCCTCGTCGCGCGACTCAGCGAGAAGGGCGCCGCGATCGACACGCAGCTCCTCTTCTTCGGCCTCGAGCTCGCGGCGCTGGACGACGAGCAGGCCGACGCGCTGCTCGCGAGCGACGAGCTCGAGAGCTGGCGCCACTGGCTCCGCTCGGTGCGGAAGTTCCGGCCGTACGTTCTGACGGAGCCCGAGGAGAAGATCCTCACCGAGAAGTCCGTCTCCGGCTTTGCCGCCTGGGATCGACTGTACGACGAGCTCCTCGGAGCGATCAAGGTCGATCTCGACGGGCAGGAGCTCGGGTTCGAGGAGGCGATGGCGAAGCTGTACTCGCCGGATCGGGACCTGCGCCGGCGCGCGTCCGAGGCCGTCACCGAGGCGCTCGCGCCCGGGCTGCGCACGCGAACCTTCGTCTTCAACACCATCGCCGTCGACAAGTCGATCGACGACCGCCTGCGCGGTTACGCGACCTGGATCTCGGCGCGGAATCTCTCGAACGACACGACCGACGATGCCGTCGAGGCGCTGATCGACGCGGTGGTCGGCCGCTACGACGTCGCTCAGCGCTACTACACCCTCAAGGCCAAGCTGCTGGGGCTCGACAAGCTCGCCTTCTACGACCGCATGGCGCCGCTCGCCGAGGACACGGCGCAGGTCGAGTGGGCCGATGCGAAGCAGCTGGTCCTGGACGCGTTCGCGGATTTCTCGACCGAGACCGGCGACGTCGCCGAGCGTTTCTTCCGCGATGGCTGGGTCGACGCTCCACCGCGTGACGGGAAACGATCCGGCGCGTTCTGCGCGACCAACATCCCCTACGGGCACCCGTACGTCTTCCTCAACTACACGGGCGACCGCCGCTCGGTGCTCACGCTGGCGCACGAGCTCGGCCACGGGCTCCACGGCTATCTCGCGCAGCCGCTCGGCCTGTTCAACGCCTCGTCCCCGCTGACCACCGCCGAGACGGCGTCGGTCTTCGGCGAGGCGCTGACGTTCAAGCGGCTCCTCGCGATCGAAGAGGACCCGAACCGCCGGCTCAACCTGCTCGCGGGTCGGATCGAGGACTCGATCGCGACCGTCTTCCGGCAGGTCGCCATGAACCGCTTCGAAGACACCGTGCACACGACCCGGCGAGAAGAGGGCGAGCTGTCGCCGGAGAAGTTCGAGGAGCTGTGGCTCGACTGCCAGGTGAAGCTGTTCGGGGACTCCGTCGACACCGACGGCTACGCGACGTGGTGGAGCTACATCCCGCACTTCATCGGGACGCCGGGCTACGTCTACGCGTACTCGTACGGCTTCCTCTTCGCGCTCTCGATCTTCCGCAAGTACGAGCTGGAGGGCGACTCGATGGTCGAGCCGTATCTCGACGTGCTGCGGGCCGGGGGGTCCAAGCCGCCCGAGGAGCTCGCGGAGATGGTCGGGCTCGACCTGACCGATCGGCGTATCTGGGACGCCGGCATCGACGCGCTCGCCACGGAGCTCGACGAGGCCGAGGCGCTCGCCGCCGACCTCGGCCTGTAGCGCTTCGCGCTAACCGCACGCCTGAACGAGCGTTTCAAGAGCTAGCGGCCTCGGCGTGCCCGCTGTACGCTCGCGGCTGACAGGCAGGAATCGGAGGGCTCACAAGGAGGAAGAATCGGTGCGAAAGCTCGTTGCAGTTGCGACCGTCCTGGTCGCGGCGCTCGCGCTCACGGTGCCCGGCGCGATCGGCGGCCCGGGCCAGACACCAGGTGTATCGGCCAAGTCCATCGTCATCGGCGGCACCTTCCCGCTCACCGGCCCCGCGGCGTCGTACGCGCCCATCCCGTTGGGCATGAAGGCGTACTTCGCCTGGGTCAACGCCCGCAAGGGACCCGACAAGAAGCGTGGCGTCATGGGCCGTCAGATCGTGTTCAAGTACTACGACGACGGCTACAACCCCGCCAACACGGGTCAGCTCACGCGTCGGCTCGTCGAGCAGGACAAGGTGTTCGCGACCGTGGGCGCTCTCGGCACCGAGCCGCAGCTCGCGGTTCGCTCCTACCTGAACGAGCGGAAGGTCCCGCAGGTGTTCGTCTCGACCGGAGCCACCGAGTTCGACTCGCAATGGCGTGAGTTCCCGTGGACGATCGGCTGGCAGCCCGACTACATCGCCGAGGGTCGACTGTACGGCCTCCATGCCAAGGCGAACTACGCCGGCAAGAAGATCGGCGTCATCTACCAGAACGACGACTATGGCAAGGACTACCTCTACGGGTTCCGCGCCGCGCTCGGGAAGAAGTACGCCGACGCGAACGTGGTCGCCCAGGAGGCGATCGAGCCGACCGCGACGAGCTCGGCGGGACAGATCACGCGGATCAAGGCGGCCGGTGCCCAGATCCTCGCCGTGTTCCAGCTGCCGACTCCGACCGTCCGGTCGATCGCGACGGCCAAGGCGCTCGGCCTCAACCTCGACCAGATCTACATGAACAACGTGGCCGCGATCAAGCCGGCGACGGACGGAATGGTCGCCTCCGCCGGAGCTGCCTATACGAACGGGATCATCACGATCCAGTACGCCAAGGATCCGCAGGATCCGAAGTGGGCGAACGACGCCGGTATGAAGCTGTACCGGACGATCATCGCGAAGTACGGCGGTGGTGCGAACGCGAACGACCCGCAGGTGTTCTACGGGGCCGCGAAGGCCGATGCGTTCGTCCAGACCCTGTACAAGGCCGGCCGCAACCTCACCCGCCAGGGGCTGATGAACGCGGTGCTGAGTCTCAACACGAAGAGCCCGTACCTGCTTCCGGGCATGGTGATGAAGACGTCGAAGGCCGACCACTTCGTCATCAGCCAGATGCAACTCGCGCGGCTCAACTCGACGACGAAGCTCTACGTGCCGTTCGGCAAGCTGATCGAGGCTCGCCCGCGTTAAAGCTTCTCCCTGCATGTGACGTGGAAGAGGCCGGGTAACCGGCCTCTTCCACGTCTACACCTCGTCCGCGAGCGCGCGGTACTGCTCCCAGTAGCGCTCCATCGTCGTCTGCCGGTGAGCGAGGTGCAGGAGGTCGTACGCCGCGACGTTCACCGCGCGGACGACCCACTCGCCGCCATCGCCGAGATCGAGCACGTTCACGCACGCCGGCGCCTGCTCGAAATGGCCGAGGAACATCCGCTCGCCGGTGAGCGCGTAGGACAGGAGGGCGCGGTTCACGCCGCCGTGGCAGACGGCGAGGGCCGTGTGCCAGCCGTCATCCGCGACCAGGCGCTCGAGAGCGGGGAGGACGCGGTCGAAGAGCTCGCCGATCGACTCTCCGCGGAGGAACCTCGCGTCGTTCGGTATGACGCCGCGGAACGCGTGCACGAACTCGCGCTCGAGCGCGTCAGCGGGAATCTCCGCCAGGCGACCGCCCTGGATCTCCCGGAGCTCGGGCCACGACTCCGCCGACACGGACGGCGCGACGATCGCGGCGGTCTCGAGCGTTCTCGGCAGGCCGCTCGTGACGACGCGATCGAGGTCGATGCTCTCGAACGCCCGCGCCACCACGTGCGCCTGCTCGACTCCCTCGTCGTTGAGCGGCACCTCGGCCGGGCTCACCGGCGTGCCGTCGGGGCTGAAGTACGAGACCTCGGCGTGGCGCATGAGATAGAGGCGGCGGCGCATCGGCGGCATAGGATCGCACGGTGCAGCGCGCTCCCGGGCCGGCGGCCGACATCGTCGAGACGGCGGCCGACGCCGACGGGCTCACGAAGCCGCCCCTGCTCGTCCTCGACCGCGTTCGCGCCTTCCTCGACGAGCACGGCCTCGGCTCCGGCGAGGTTCGCGCTAGGCGGATCGGTGAGGGCGGCGGCTCGAACTTCACCTTCCGGCTGGACCGGGGCTCCGAGAGCTTCGTCCTCCGCCGGCCACCACGTCCACCGTTGCCGCCGTCCGCGCACGACGTCGTGCGCGAGGCGAGGCTCCAGCTCGCGCTGCGCGACGCCGGCTTCTCGCGTCTGCCGACGATCGCGGCCGTGTGCGAGGACGAGACCCTGCTCGGGGTGCCGTTCTACGTGATGACGTATCTGGAGGGGCTCGTGCCGACCGACGAGGCGCCGCGCGGCCTCGGGACACAGGCTGCGCGACGCGCGCTCGGCCTCGATCTCGTCGACTCCCTCGTGGAGATCCACGCCGCCGACGTCGAGGCACCCGCCCTGGCGGCGTTCGCTCGCGCCGGGAGCTACAACGAGCGGCAGGTCCGGCGCTTCGCGCAGCTCTGGGAGATCAACAAGACGCGGGAGATCGCCGAGGTCGAGGAGGCCGGCGCCCTGCTCGCCGAGCGCGTGCCCGACCCGCTCCCGTCGACCGTCGTGCACGGAGACTTCCGGCTCGGAAACACCATGGTCGCGCGGGACGATCCGACGCGCATCCTGGCCGTGCTCGACTGGGAGATGGGCGCGATCGGCGATCCGCGCGCCGACGTCGGCTATCTCCTTGCGACGTACAGCGAGCCGGGTGGCGCGCCGAATCCGCTCGGCACGTCGCCGGTCACGGCGCTCGCCGGGTTCCCGTCGCGCGTCGAGCTCGTCGAGCGCTACGTCACGCGCAGTGGCCGCGAAATCGAGCAGCTGGCGTGGTTCGAGGCGCTCGCGCTGTGGAAGGCGGCTGTGTTCTGCGAGGCCATCTACGGTCGCTTCCTGCGTGGAGAGCTGGGCGCCGAGGACGAGCGAGCGGCTCGCTTCGAGCAGGGCGTCCCATACCTCGCCGAGGCGGCTGCCGCGGCCCTGGCGCGTTAGAGCGCCAGCTCGGCCAGGGCTCTCAGCGCCTCTGGCTGCTGCGTCGAGACGAGGAGCGACGTCGCCCCCGACTCGCGCCACGCGTCGAGGCGCTCCGCGAGACGCTCCTTCGGCCCGACGAGCGCGACGTCGTCGATGAACGCGTCGGGCACCGCCGCCGCGGCGTCGCGCTTGTTGCCCGCGAGGTAGAGATCCTGGATCTCCCGGGCCGCGTCCTCGTATCCGTACCTGCACGCGAGGTCGTTGTAGAAGTTCTGCCCGCGCGCGCCCATCCCGCCGATGTACAGCGCGTAGTAGGGCTTCAGGAACTCGCGGCCCGACTCGACGTCGTCGATGAGGATCGCCGGCGCGGTGGCGGCGATGTCGAACCCCTCGCGCGCGTTCGCGATCACGTCGCCGAACGCGTCGCGCGCCTTCTCCGGCGACCAGAAGATCGGAAGCCAGCCGTCCGCGATCTCGAACGCCTGCGCGACCGCCTTCGGGCCCCATCACCGCGAGGTAGATCGGGATGTCGGCGCGGAGCGGGCGGGCCATCAGCTTCAACGGCTTGCCGAGCCCGGTGCCGTTCGAGACCGGGATGTCGTAGTGCGTGCCGTGGTGCTCGACGAGGTCCCGCCGAAGCGCCGTCCGCACGATCTCGACGTACTCACGCGTCTTCTCGAGCGGTTTCCCCCACGGCTGGCCGTGCCAGCCCTCGACGACCTGCGGCCCCGACGTGCCGAGCCCGAGGAGGAAGCGGCCGCCCGAGAGGAGGTCGAGCGTGGCTGCCGTCATCGCCGTGTTCGCCGGCGTGCGGCCGGGGATCTGCATGATCGCCGAGCCGAGCTTGATTCTCTCCGTCAGCGCCCCGAGCCACGAGAGCACGGTCACGCAGTCGGTCCCCCAGGCCTCGGCGGCCCACGCCGAGTCGTACCCGAGCCGCTCCGCCTCCCGCGCGAGGGCGAGCAGCTCGAGCGGATTCGTGCCTGGCGGCGCGTACCCCATGTAGAAGCCGAGCTTCATCCCGTGCGATGCTAACGCCGTGACGATCACCGACCTGCGGCCGGCCGACGAGATCGTGGAGCTTCGCGGTCGCTACCGCGCCTTCATGGAGGAGCACGTCTACCCGAACGAGCCTGCGCTCGGCCGCGAGGACGAGGCCGCCGAGAAGCTCGTCGAGCGCCTCCGCGGCACGGCGAAGGAGCAAGGGCTCTGGGCGCCGCACATGCCGGCCGAGGCCGGCGGCTCGAGCGGGAGCTTCCTCGTCTACGCCCACCTGAACGAGGAGATCGGGCGCTCGCTGTGGGGCCAGCTCGTGTTCGGCTGCCAGGCGCCGGACGCGGGCAACGCCGAGATCCTGTGGCTGTTCGGCAGCGACGAGCAGAAGGAGCGCTGGCTGCGGCCACTCGTCGCCGGCGAGGTGCGGTCGTTCTTCTCGATGACCGAGCCGGAGGTCCCGGGGTCGGATCCGACGACCCTGCGGACGCGTGCCGTTCGCGACGGGGACGACTGGGTGATCGACGGCCACAAGTGGTTCTCGTCGGGCGCCGAGGGGGCGGCCTTCGGGATCGTCATGGCCGTCAGCGATCCCGATGCCGATCCGCACGGGCGTGCGAGCCAGATCATCGTCCCCGCGGACACGGCCGGCGTGGAGGTGGTGCGCGCGATCCCGACGATGGGTCACCGCGGACGTGGCTGGACGACGCACTGCGAGGTGCGCTACACCGGCGTTCGCGTGCCCGTGTCGAACACGCTGGGCGAGATCGGCGCCGGCTTCCGCATCGCCCAGAAACGGCTCGGCCCCGGCCGCATCCACCACGTCATGCGCTGGCTGGGCCAGATGCAGCGCGCGTTCGAGCTCATGTGCTCGTACTCGCTCGAGCGCGAGTCGTTCGGCGGGCCGCTCGCCGAGAAGCAAACCGTGCAGAACTGGATCGCCGACTCGGCCGCCGAGATCCAGGCGTGCCGGCTCATGACGCTCGACGCCGCGTACAAGATCGACCAGGGCGACGAAGCGCGCGTCGAGGTCTCGCTGATCAAGTTCTTCGCCGCCCGCGTCCTGCACGACGTCGTCGATCGCGCGGTGCAGACGCACGGCGCGCGAGGGCTCACCGACGAGACGCCGCTCGCGGGCATGCTCGCGCTGGCTCGCGGCGCGCGAATCTACGACGGCCCGGACGAGGTGCACCGCATGGTCGTCGCCCGGCGCATCTTGAAGTCGTTCGCCGCCGGCGAGCCTTGGCGCTTCGACTGAGGGCATAGCCGACGCCGCGTAGGGTGAGACGGTGAGCCGCCGCTTCGCCCTCGCTTCGATCGTGATCGGTGCGTGCGCGATCCTCGTCCTCGTGGCGGCTGCGGTCTCACTACGCGAAAGTGCGCCAGCGGCCACCAGACCGGACACGGCAGCACATGCGAGAGTCAATGGCATACGAATCGCGGCTGCAGGCGACATCGCGTGCGATCCCGACAGCGAGCTCTTCGCCGACGGGAGGGGCTCCGGCTCGACGTGCCGGCAGCTGGCGACGTCGAACACGCTCGTGCGCGGACGCTACGCCGCAGTGCTGGCCCTCGGCGACACGCAGTACGAGGACGGCGCGTACGAGAAGTTCGTGGCCTCGTACGACCCGTCTTGGGGACGCGTGAAGCCGGTGACGAAGCCTGTGCCGGGGAACCACGAGTACAGATCGTCGGGCGCGTCCGGCTACTACCGCTACTTCGGCCATGCGGCGGGCGATCCCAGGAAGGGTTACTACAGCTTCGACCTCGGGCGCTGGCACCTGGTCGCTCTGAACTCCAACTGCTCGGCGGTCGGGGGCTGTGGAGCCGGCTCGCCCCAGGAGCGGTGGCTGCGACGCGACCTCGCGGCCCATCCGGCGGCATGCACGCTCGCCTACTGGCACCACCCGCGCTTCTCGTCTGGATCGCACGGGAGCGACTCGACGTATCGCGCGTTCTGGCGAGCGTTGTACGACGCAGGCGCGGACGTCGTCCTCAGCGGGCACGACCACGACTACGAGCGGTTCGCGGCGCAGACGCCAAGCGGCGATCGCGATCTCCGTCGTGGCCTTCGCCAGTTCGTCGTCGGCTCGGGCGGCAAGGAGCTGCGGCCGTTCTCAACGATCCGGGCGAACAGCGAGGTGCGCGATGCGACGAGCCTCGGGGTCCTGGAGCTGACCCTCGGCCCGCACGCCTATGCGTGGCGCTTCCGCCCGGCGGTGGGCACGTTCACGGATAGCGGCTCCGCACGGTGCCACTGACGTCAGCGCGGGCCGGGGACGCCCTTGAACTCGTAGTTGAGCGGCTCGCGGCCCGGCTGGACGATCCACGCCTCGCCCGTGCCCTCACTCGAGTACGCGGCCCACACGCCTTCGACGACGGCTTCGGGTGTGAGGAGCCGGAAGCCGCGCGACTCGAGATCCTCCTTGAACTCCGGCGGCGTGAGCGCCGTGTCGGCCCAACCCGGGCAGACGGCCTGGATGCGAATGCCGCGCCCCGCGAGCTGCGGCGCGACCGAGCGGACGAACCCGACGACGGCGTGCTTGGTCAGGCCGTAGATCGGGTCGTCGGGAATGCCGACGAGCCCGGCGAGCGACGCCGTCACGATGATCGTGCTCCCCTTCGGCATGACGCGGCCCAGTCGGCGGACGCCGTAGACGACGCCGTCGACGTTCACTCCGACGGCACGGCGGTACTGCGCATCGGTCAGCCCGGCGATGTCCTCGCTTCCCGTCAGCACCCCCGCGTTCAGGCACGCGAGGTCGACCGAGCCGATGTGCTCCCATGCTCCGGCGTCCGAGACGTCGAAGCCGGAGACGAGGTCCAGCTCCTTCACGTCGAACCCTTCGCCGCGGAGCCTGGCCACGATCGCCTTGCCGATGCCGCCGGCCGATCCGGTCACGAGCGCTGTCATGGGATGAGCACGACCTTTCCTGTCGATTGGCGTGATTCGATCAGCTGATGAGCCTCTGCGGCGCCGTCCAGCGGGAACTCGGCGCCGACGATCGGTCGCACGGCGCCGGCCTCCCAGAGATCGAGGACGTCCCTGGCGGCGCGCTCGACGCGGTCCGGCTCGCGTCCGATCAGGCGGCCGAGGTAGAAGCCGTGGACGCCGATGTTGCGGCCGACGAGCCAGGCGGGGCTCACCTCCTGCCACATCCCGCCCGCATAGCCCACCGCGATAGCGGTTCCCATCGGCTTCAGCAGGCCGAGCGAGGCCGTGAAGACCTCACCGCCGACGAGGTCGAACACGGCGTCGACCTGCGCGAGCTCCCCGAGCTCCTCGTACGTCACCGCCTCGACCGCGCCGAGCGAGCGCGGCAGCTCGAGCTTCGCCGCGCTGCCCACCGCAGCGACGGGCCTCCCGTTCAGGGCTCGCACGACCTGGACGGCCGCGGTGCCGACTGCGCCCGCGGCGGCGGTGATCAGCACGCGCGCGCCGAACGCGATCCGCACGAGCTCCGTCAGCGGGATCCACGAGGTCAGGAACGCCATCGGGAACGCCGCCCCCTCGGCGAAGCTCGCCGACGCGGGGAGCGGGAGGAGCCAGCGAGAGTCGACCGCCACGCGCTCCGCATACCCGCCTCCCTCGCCGCGGACGAAGCCCATCACGCGCGCGCCGTCGAGCTCGCCCGCGATCTCGGAGCCGAGCACCGCGGGGAGCTCCGGCATCTGGGGGTACAGCCCGCGGCGGACCAGGACGTCCGCGAAGTTGATGCCCGCTGCGCGCACCTCGACGACGGCTTGGCCGTCGGCGGCGACGGGCTCGGGCACGTCCTGGACGACGAGCTGCTCGGGCTCGCCGACACCTTGCAAGACGGCGGCTCTCAACGCCCGGTGAACTGAGGCTCGCGCTTCTCGATGAACGCGGCGACGCCTTCCGCGCCGTCTTCCGACTCGAGGCAGCGGCGGAAGCCGTCCGCCTCGCGGCGCAATCCCTCCTCGAGGGAGAGGTCGCGCGTCGTCCGTGCGAGCTCGCGGAGCACCGCAATCGAGACGGGCGAGCGTGCCGCGATCGTCCGCGCGATGCCGAGCGCCGTCTCGCGGAGCTCCTGACGGGGCACGACCTTTTCGACGAGCCCCCAGTCGTGCGCAGTCGCTGCATCGATGAAGTCGCCGGTCATGTTGAGGTACTGCGCGCGGCCGATGCCGACGAGGCGCGGGAGGCGCTGAGTGCCGCCGCCGCCGGGGATCAGCCCGAGCTTGATCTCGGGCTGGCCGAGCTGCGCGTCGTCCGAGACGACGCGGATGTCGCAGCACATCGCGAGCTCGAGGCCGCCGCCGAGGCAGAACCCGTGAATCGCCGCGACGAACGGCGTGCGTGCCGCGTCCATCCGGTGGCCGAGCTTCTGGATCCCGCGCGCCGAGCCTCGCTCGCTCGCCTCCGCTGCCGCATCGCGGAGCGACGGGAACTCCTTGATGTCCGCTCCCGCGACGAAGGCGCGCTCGCCCGCGCCGGCGAGCACGATCGCGCGGACGCTGTCGTCGGCATCGAGACGGTCGATCTCGGCTTCGAGCTCCTCGAGGAGCGGCGCCGAGAGCGCGTTCATCGGTGGATTGGCGATCGTGACGACCGCGACCGCGCCGTCATGCTCGGTCGTGATGAAGTCGCCCACTAGGTGGTCTCCGCGGGCTGCGCCGAGAACTCGTCGCGAAGCGCCGTCTTGCGGAACTTACCGACAGCTGTCTTGGGGATCTCGTCGACGAACTCGAACCGGTCGGGCAGGCACCACTTCGCGAAGCTCGGCGCGAGGAACTCGCGGAGCTCGTCGGGCGTCGCCTGCTGGCTCTCGCGCAGCACGACGACGGCGAGCGGCCGCTCCGACCACTTCTCGTCCGGCACTGCGATGACCGCGGCCTCGGCGACAGCGGGATGCCCCATGAGCGTGTTCTCGAGCGCGACCGTGGAGATCCACTCGCCACCCGACTTCACGAGGTCCTTCGCGCGATCCTGCACCTCGACGAACCCGTCGGGGTGGATCGTCACGACGTCGCCCGTCCTGAACCAGCCGTCGTCCGTCCAGCGGTCCGCGCCGTCGTCGGACTCGTAGTAGGCGGAGGCGACCGAGGGCCCGCGTACCTCGAGCTCGCCCATCGTCTTGCCGTCCCAGGGGACGAATCCGTCCTCGCCGCTCGCCCGGATCTCGACGAACGGGATCGGGGCGCCCTGCATGGCACGACGCGTGTAGGCGTCCTGGGGCGAGAGGCCCGTCTCCTGGCCCGGAGCGCCGGACACGGTCCCGACCGGGCTCATCTCGGTCATGCCCCAGCCATGCGTGATGTGCAGGCCGTGACGCTCGGAGAACGCCTCGATCATCGCCCGCGGCGGGGCTGCGCCTCCGACTGTCATGTAGCGGATGCTCGAGAGGTCGTACGCGCCGGGGTTCGCGTCGAGGGTCTGGAGGATCCCCATCCAGATCGTCGGCACGCCGGCCGTCACGGTCACCTTCTCCTGCTGGAAGTCCTCGAGCAGGCTGACGGGATCGAGGTGCGGACCTGGGAAGACCTGCTTGACGCCGGTCATCGTGCAGGAGTACGGAAAGCACCACGCATTCGCGTGGAACATGGGCACGACCGGGAGGCAGACGTCGTCGGCGTGCATCCCGAGGCATCCGATCACCGTCAGCGCGTGGATCGCGATCGCGCGGTGCGAGTAGAGGACGCCCTTCGGCCGTCCGGTGGTGCCGCTCGTGTAACACATGGCCGCGGCCGCGTTCTCGGGGATGTCGCGGTACGCGAACGCCGACTCGTCGGCATCTGCGATGAGCTCCTCGTAGTCGATCGCGCCGTCGGGGGTCGGGCCATCGCCGACCGCGATCACGTGCTCGAACCTGCAGCGCCCGACGAATGGCTCGGCGAGAGGCCAGAGGATCTTGTCCACGATGAGCACGCGGTCGCCGCCGTGCGTCGCGATGTAGGTGTTGTCGTCGGGGTGCAGGCGGAGGTTCAGCGTGTGCGTGACGAACCCGCCGACCGGCGAGCCCATGTACGTCTCGAGATGCTGCGAGTGGTTCCACATGAACGTCCCGACGCGGTCGCCGTCCTCGAGCCCGAGCTTCCGGAGGCCGACGACGAGCTTCTTCGTCCGCGAGACGAAGTCGGCATACGTGTAGCGGTGCCAGCTCTTGTCGGGCAGGCGGCTCGCGATCTCGTTCTCGCCGTACAGCTCGTCGGCTCGGCGAAGGAGTGCTGGGACGTTGAGCTGGTAGTCCATCATCAGGCCGTCCACGTCCCTCAGCCTCCTTGTGTGATCGACACCGGCGTCGGGTTCGCGTCGGGCATCGTCTCGGATGCGTTGAGCAGCGACGCCGCGATCTCGGCGCGGAGCCGCGTGCCGGACGCGCCGAAGCTCTCGATGCCGAGCGCCCGCTTGTACAGACGATGGAGCCGGTGCTCCCAGGTGAAGCCGATCCCACCGAGCGACTGGATCGCGGTCTCGCACACGCGCACGGCGCTCTCTCCGGCGTAGGACTTCGCGGCTGACGCTGCGATCGACGCCTGCGTGTCGCCCGTGGCGACGCACCATGCCGCCCACAGTGCAAGCGAGCGTGAGAGCTCGACACGCGTGTATGCGTCTGCCAGCGGATGCGATACGGCCTGGTACACGCCGATCTTCTTGCCGAACTGCTCGCGCGACGACGCGTACTCGAGCGCGTCCTCGAGCGCGAGCCGTGCGACGCCGCACGCCTCGAGCGCGAGCGCCGTCTGCGAGCGCGCCTCTATCTCGGGAAGCACCGAGGAGCCCGCGAGCCGCTGTCCGGGCTCACCGCCGCGCACCACTCCGAGCGGGCGCGACTCGTCGGTCGTCGTGAGCACCTCGCGCTCTCCGCCCTCGAGCTCGTAGACGCCGTCTCCGACGATGATCGCGATGCGTTCCGCGGTGTCGAGATCGGGCACGAGCGGGCCGAACGCGAGCGTCCAGCTCGCCTCACCGGCGCCGACCTCCGCGCGGAGCTCCGGGGGGAGAGCCGGCAGCGTCAGCCCGATCGTCGCGAAGTAGGGGCCGTGATACAGCGCGCGTCCGAGCTCCTCGAAGAGGACGGCCTCCTCGAGGAACGAGAGCCCGGCGCCGCCGTCCTCCTCGGCCACCGAGACGCCGGTCCAGCCGAGCTCCGCCATCTGCGCCCAGGTCGGCTCGGGGCTCGCCGCGAGGAACTCGCGCGCCTGCTCGCGGAGCGCTTCCTGTTCGGGTGTGAAGGTGAAGTCCATGGCTCCTAGCGGGAGTAGGGGAGGCCGAGCACGCGCTCGGCGACGATGTTGCGGAGCACCTCCGACGTCCCCGCCTCGATGGTGTTGCCGCGGCTGCGGAGCTGCTGGTACTGCCAGTAGCCGCCGTAGGGGGCATTGTCGTCACCCAGCGCGGCATCCGGGCCGAGGATCTCGAGTGCGAGCTTCGTCACACGCTGGTTCGCCTCCGACCAGACGAGCTTCGAGATCGACCCTTCCGGGCCGGGCATCCCGGTCTTCATGAGCGCCGAGAGCGAGCGGTAGTTCGTGAAGCGCACGGCTTGCATCTCGATCCACTCGCGTGCGATCCGGTCGCGCTGGAGCTGGTCGGCCCCGCGGTCGCGGGCGAGTGAGATCAGCTTGCGGATCTGCACCTCGAGCGCCGCCTGGAGCGCGAAGCCGAGCGTGCCGCGCTCGTGCAGGAGCGTCGTCATCGCGACCTGCCAGCCGCCGCCGACCTCGCCGAGCAGGTTCTCGACGGGAACGCGCACGTCGGAGAAGAAGATCTCGTTGAACTCCGCCTCGCCCGTGATCTGCCGGAGCGGCCGGACCTCCACGCCGGGCGCGTGCATGTCCACGATCAGGTACGTGAGGCCGGCGTGCCGCGTCGAGTCGGGATCGGTGCGGGTGAGGAGGATGCAGAAGTCGGCGAGGTGGGCGAAGGACGACCACACCTTCTGGCCATTCACGACGAAGTGCCCGTCGTCGAGGGTCGAGCTCGTCCGCACGCCTGCGAGATCGGATCCGGCGCCTGGCTCCGAGAAGCCCTGGCACCAGATCTCCTCCGCGGAGAGGAGCGGCGCGAGGTAGCGCGCCTTCTGGTCCTCGGTGCCGTGGGCGATGATCGTCGGCCCGGCCATGCCGATGCCGATCACGCCGATGTGCGGCGGCGCTTCGGCCCGCGCCATCTCCTCGAGGAAGATCGCCTGGTGCGTGTACGGCGCTCCGCCGCCGCCGTACTCCTTCGGCCAGGTGAGCCCGACGTACCCCGCGTCGCAGAGCGCGCGGCTCCACTCGCGCATCTCGGGACCCTCGAAGCGAGTTGCCCCGCCGCGGTGGCCCTGGAGGTCGTCCGGGAGGTGCTCCTCGAGCCAGGTCCGCAGACCCGACCTGAAGGCGGCCTCCTCGGGGGTGTCGCGAAGGTCCACGGCGCGATCCTAGTCGGCTGGATCGGCTTCGTCAGGCCTGTCGGTGGCCAAGGGCCACCTCGACGGCGTCGTCGAAGTCCAGCGCGCGACCCTCGTCCCAGTACGCGTCGCTCGAAGTGCCGAGCTCCCGCCGCGCGGCTCCGACGAAACGGTCGAGGAGCTCGTCCCAGAATCGGACCGACGGCGACGTACCGAGGGACTCCCAGAGCGCCTCGACGGCGCCGGCCAGGAGGAGCGCCGGCTCGGGTCGCCCCGACCCCGCCCAGGCCATGGCCATTCCCTGCAGCTCGAAGCTCGTCTCCAACAGATCGCCGAGTGGAAGCGCGGCTTCGAGGCTCCGCCTGTATCGCTCCTCGGCCACCTCGCAGTTCCCCGCGATGATCGCGCAGTCGGCGAGGAAGTGATGAGCGAAGTGCTCGGCGCGTGGGTCCGCCTGCGTGCGTGCCAGCTCGAGCAGTTCGTCTGAGAGTGCCTCGGCGCGCGCGGTCTCGCCGAGTGCGACGAGCGTCTGGCAGACACCGACGAGCGCGCGGGTTTCGCCGCGGACATCGCCGAGGCTGCGGCGGAGGGCGACGCTCTCCTCGAACGTCGCGAGCGCGCCCGCTTCGTCGCCGGCTGCGTAGACGAGGAGCCAGCCGAGCTCGTCGAGGGCGTTCGCTCTCTCGGTGTGGTCGCCGAGACCCGCCCAAGCCGCCAAGGCCTCGTCGAGGCGAGCTCGTCCATTCGGGACTTCGCCGAGCCGACCCAGCAGCTGGCCGGCGGCTGTGAGCGCGCGTGCGCGTGCGGTCTCGTCCGTAGCCGTGCTGTCGAGCACGGCCTCGATCCGGCGCGTGCCTTCCGCGAGGTGCGCATGCGAGAGCCAGAACCAGCCGAGAGCGCCGGCGAGCCGCAGCGCAGCCGCGTCGCCTCCCTCCGACGTCAGCCAGTCGAGCGCGGAGCGAAGGTCGTCGTGATCGCGCTCGAGACGAGTCGCCCACTCCGCCTCGTTCTCGAAACGACCTGCATAGGCATCCTCCGCGAGCGCCGAGAAGTAGCCGGCGTGCCGACGTCTGGAGATCTCCGTCTTGCCGGCCTCTTCGAGCACCTCGGCCGCGAACTCGCGAACGGTGTCGAGCAGGAGGAAGCGGTCGTCGCCGATCGCCTTCAGAAGGCTTGCGTCGACCAGCGTCGCCAGCTGGTCGATGGTCGCGTCGCAGATCTCTTCGGCGGCGTCGAGGGGGAAGCCGCCGGCGAAGACGGACAGCTGTGCGAAGAGGTCGCGAGACGGCTCCTCCAGAAGGTCGTAGCTCCAGGCGATCGTCGCCCGTAGCGTTCTCTGGCGCTCGGGTGCGTCGCGAGCACCGCCCGTCAGGATAGGGAGCGCGTGGTCGAGGCGCTCGAGCAGCGTCTCCGGAGTGAGGAGCTTCGTCCGAGCGGCTGCGAGCTCGATCGCGAGCGGAAGCCCGTCCAGCCTGCGGCAGATAGCCGCAATCGGCCCGTTCCGTGCGAGGTCGCGCCCGATCGCACGTGCGCGCTCGACGAAGAGCGTCGCCGCGTCGCCGGGATCGAGCGGGTCGAGCGGATACTCGCGCTCGACCGAAAGATGGAGTGGGCTTCGACTCGTTGCGAGCACGCGTAGCCCGCTCGCGCCTGCCAGCAGCGCGCCGACGCGCGGCGCGGCGCCGAGGAGATGCTCGAAGTTGTCGAGGAGTAGGAGCATCTCCTTTCCGTGCAGGAAGCCCGCAAGGCTGTCTCGCGCGCCCAGCGTCTGGGCGATCTCGGGCTCGACGAGCTCGGGGTCGGCGACGGCGGCGAGAGGCACCCAGAAGACGCCGTCGCGGAAGGCGCCTACGAGCTCGGCCGCGACCTGGAGCGCGAAGCGTGTCTTCCCCGTTCCGCCCGGACCGGTGACCGTGACCTCTCGCGAACCGTTGGTGAGAAGCGCGAGTACCTCGGCGAGCTCTCGTTCGCGGCCGACGAGCGAGCTGGACGCGAGCGGCAGGT
Organism: uncultured Gaiellaceae bacterium; assembly: GCA_963763465.1. Lineage (GTDB taxonomy): Bacteria > Actinomycetota > Thermoleophilia > Gaiellales > Gaiellaceae > GMQP-bins7. Next base: position 19,233 of record CAVXOS010000015.1, read on the forward strand.
TCGTGGCGTCGAGCGTCTTGAGCGGGGCGAACGCGCCGGCTCCGAGCTGAAAGAGGCGCTCGGGCTCCCCGAGATCCTTGAGGCGGTGCTCGCCGAGATCGACGAGCTCCACCGTGTCGGCGAGCAGCGCCCGTGTCGACGCCGAGACGACGATCTGCCCACCGTGTCCGCACGCAGCGACACGCGCTGCGTGGTGGACGTCAATCCCGACGTACCCTTCTTCGGTTGCGAGCGGCTCACCGGTGTGGAGCCCGATCCGCACGCGCACCGGCGTTGGCGCCAGCGCTGCCTGCCCGTCCATGGCGGCTGCCGCCGCGTCCCCGGCCGCACGGAACACGAAGAAGAACGCGTCTCCCTGGGTGTCCACCTCGACGCCGCCGTGAAGCGCGAACGCGTCGCGAAGCAGCCTCCTGTGCTCGGCTAAGAGCTCGGCATATCCGGAGCCGTGCGCGCGGAGAAGACTCGTGGAGCCCTCGACGTCCGTGAACACGAGCGTGAGGGTGCCGGTCGGCAGGTCGCGCACGGGCGTTGAGACTACGCCGCGCGACCTGTTCGCGTCCGCGCTGGGCGGCGCTCGTTGCCAGCGAGCGCCGGGCCGGTTTAGGGTCTCCTGCGGATGGCCCTCCTCGAGGTACGGGACGTCACCCTGCGCTTCGGCGGCATCGTCGCTCTCGACGGGGTGTCCTTCGACGTGGAGCAGGGCCACATCTCGGGCCTCATCGGTCCCAACGGCGCCGGCAAGACGACCGCGTTCAACGTCATCACGCGTCTCTACAGGCCGGACAGCGGCGACGTGCTGCTCGACGGATCGTCGCTCCTCGGAGAGCCAGCGTTCAGGATCGTGCGGAAAGGCGTTGCGAGGACGTTCCAGAACCTCCAGCTCTTCCGCACGATGTCGGTGCTCGACAACGTCCTGGTCGGGGCACATGGCCGCGGGCGCAGAGCGGGTGAGAAGGACGCTCTCGAGGTGCTCGAGGTCGTCGGCCTCCGCGAGCGGGCCCTCTTCCCGGCAGCGGCGCTGCCGTACGGGATCCAGAAGCGCGTCGAGCTCGCGCGCGCGCTCGCCGCGAAGCCGCGCCTACTTCTGCTGGACGAGCCCGCGGGCGGGCTGAACCACGAGGAGGTCGCCGAGCTCGGTGCGTTCATCCGCAAGATCCGCGACGACTTCGAGCTCACCGTGCTCCTCGTGGAGCACCACATGAACCTCGTGATGAGCGTGTCCGACCACGTCAACGTGATGAGCTTCGGGCGCAAGATCGCTGGCGGCTCACCGGCGGAGGTGCAGGCGGACGAGGCCGTGATCGAGGCCTATCTCGGCTCGGAGGACGAGCACGAGGACGAGCCGCACGACGCCAGGGTCGGACTCCAGGGGCCCGACCCCGCCACGGAGACGGACGAGTGAGGACGCTCCTCGAGCTGGACGGCGTCGCGGCGCGGTACGGGCCTGTTCAGGCGCTCCGTGACGTCTCGCTCGTGGTGCGCGAGGGAGAGATCGTCGCCGTCCTCGGCGCGAACGGCGCCGGGAAGACGACCACGCTGCGTGCGGTCTCGGGGACCGTCTCCCGCACGGGCACCATCGAGCTCGACGGCAAGCAGCTGAAGAGCAGCCCGGAGGCCGCCGCGAAGGCCGGCATCGCGCACGTGCCCGAAGGTCGCGGCACGTTCGTCGACCTCACCGTCACGGAGAACCTCAAGCTCGGCGCGTACACGCGCCGCGACCGCTCCGTCAAGGCGGATCTCCAGCGCGTCGCGGGGTACTTCCCCTGGATGAACGAGCGCGGCGGCCAGCGCGCCGGCACGCTCTCGGGCGGCGAGCAGCAGATGCTCGCGCTCGGGCGCGCGCTCATGAGCCGCCCGCGGCTCATGCTCCTCGACGAGCCGTCGCTCGGGCTCGCCCCGCTGATCGTTCGGGAGTTCTTCCGGATCGTGCGCCAGCTCAACGAGGACGAAGGGCTCACGGTCCTCGTGGTCGAGCAGGACGCGCGCATCGCCCTGCAGGCCTCGAACCGGGCCTACGTGCTCGAGGTGGGCCGCGTCGCCCTAACCGGCACGAGCGCCGAGCTGCGTGACGACGAGTCGATCCGACGGAGCTACCTCGGCTACTGATGGTCGTCGCGGCTTTCTCGGACTTCATGCAGCAGATCGTGTCCGGTCTCGCGTCCGGCGGCATCTACGCGCTGCTCGCCCTCGCGCTCGTGATCATCCACCGCTCGACCGGCGTCATCAACTTCGCGCAGGGGGAGATGGCGACGCTCTCCACGTACATCGCGTGGACGCTCGTCGCGGACCACGGATGGCGGTACGGGCCGGCATTCGTCGTGACGCTGCTGGTCTCGTTCGTCGGCGGCGTCGCGATCCACCGGGTCGTGATCCGCCCGGTCGAGCGGGGGAGCGTGCTGCGGATCGTGATCGTCACGATCGGCCTGCTCGTCGCGATCAACGGCTTCGTGCTCTGGGAATGGGGCGGCGAGCCGCGGCAGCTGCAGAGCCCGTTCGGGACGGACACGTACACGCTCGGCGGTGTCGTGGTCGCTGCGCACGACATCGGGACGATCGCGGTGGCGCTCGGGATCGTCCTCTGCCTGTGGCTGCTCTTCCAGTTCACGAAGGTGGGCCTGGCGTTGCGCGCCGTAGCGGTCAACCCGGAAGAGGCACGGCTCGTCGGCGTGCGCGTCACGTGGATGCTCGCGCTGGGCTGGGGTCTCGCGGCTCTGCTCGGCGCCGTCGCCGGGATGCTCACGGCGCCGACGGTCGGGCTCGACCCGAACATGATGGCGGCCGTCCTCATCTACGCCTTCGCCGCTGCCGTGCTCGGTGGAATCGACTCCCCGATCGGCGCCGTGGTGGGCGGTCTCCTGATCGGCGTCCTCCTGAACATGCTCAGCTACCTCAGCCAGTACGGCGTCTTCGACTGGTTCACGGAGGAGCTGCGTCTGCCGATGGCGCTCCTCATCATTCTCGTGGTGCTCCTCGTCCGGCCGCAGGGGATCTTCGGCAGGCCGGAGGTGAAGCGGGTTTGAAGCCGAGAGCCCAGCGCCTGCTCGGGTTCGTCGCGTTCGCCGCGCTCGTGGTGTTCGTCGCGGTCCTGCCGTCGTTCGTCAGCGACTTCAAGGCGCGCGACTACTCGTACGTCGCCATCTACCTGATCGCGCTCCTCGGGCTCAACATCCTGACCGGCTACACGGGCCAGATCTCGCTCGGCCACGGCGCGTTCATGGCGATCGGCGGCTACACGACGGCGATCCTGATGGCCGGCAACGAGCAGTTCGGCGGGCCGATCGCGGGCGGGCTGAAGGACGTCTGGACGCTGCCGATCGCCGGCCTCGTCGCAGGCCTGGTGGGCCTCGCCTTCGGCTTCCCGGCGCTGCGCCTCTCCGGGCTCTACCTCGCGCTCGCGACCTTTGCGATCGCCGTCGCGATGCCGTCGACCGTGAAGCGCTTCGAGGAGTTCACCGGCGGCGGGCAAGGTATCCAGCTGTTCGGCACCCCGGAGCTCACGGGGTCGATCGCCGACGTGCACGTCCTCGGCCGCTCGCTCTCGCCCAACGACTGGATGTACTACCTGGCGTGGTCGATCGCGCTGGTCGCGTTCGCAGTTGCGTGGCTGATCGTGCGCGGGCGAACGGGCCGCGCGTTCCGCGCGGTGCGCGACTCGGAGACGGCCGCGATCTCCTCGGGCGTCAGCCTCGCCCGCTACAAGACGCTCGCGTTCGGCCTAAGCGCCGCCTACGCGGGAGTCGCGGGCGGGCTTCTCGTGCTCGCGAGCGCCTTCGTCAACCCCGAGAACTTCCCGGTCGCGCTCTCGATCTATCTCTTGGTCGGGGTCGTCGTCGGCGGGCTCGGCGGGCTCTCGGGGCTCGTCTTCGGCGCGATCTTCATCGCCTTCCTGCCGTTGTGGTCGCAGGGCCAGGATCTCGGCTCGCTGCTGCCGGACCGCATCGTCGAGGAGACGCAGAAGCCCGGCGGCCCCTCGATCGTCTACGGAGTCGTCCTCATCCTGTTGATGTTCGTCCTGCCGAACGGCGTCGGCGGGCTGTTCCGACGGATCGGGCAGCTCATCGGCAACCGCCGGTACTCTCGGCCGGAGTGACCCGTCGTCTTGCCGTCGTCGCGGTCTTCGGGGCCGCGCTCGCCATCTCGTTGCCGGTCGCGTTCGCCGGCTCTGCGGCCGATCCGGGCGTAAGCCCGACGGCGATCGTGCTCGGAGGAACCTCTCCGCTGACCGGGCCGGCGGCGTCGTACGCGTCGGTGGCTCGCGGCGCGAAGGCGTACTTCGACTCGATCAACGCACAGGGAGGCGTCGCGAAGCGGAAGATCGACTACCGCATCGTCGACGACGCGTACAACCCTGCCCTCACCGTGCAAGGGGTGCGGCGCCTGGTCGAGCAGGACAAGGTGTTCGCCATCTTCAACACGCTCGGGACCGAGTCGAACCTGGCGATCCGCGACTACCTGAACCAGTCGAAGGTGCCGCACCTGTTCGCCGCCTCCGGTGCGACGACCTGGGGACGCGACGCGGCGAAGTACCCGTGGACGATCGGCTTCCAGCCGAGCTACGCGGCGGAGGGGTTCGTCTACGGGAGGTACGTCGCCGGCAATCTCAAGAGGGCGAGAATCGCGGTCCTCTTCCAGAACGACGACTACGGGAAGGACCTGCTCGGAGGCCTGAAGAGCGGGCTCGGGCGCTCCGGCTCGAAGGTCGTCGCGGCCGAGCCGTATCAGGTGACCTCGCCCGACGTCGGCTCGCAGATCGCGAAGCTCAAGGCCTCGGGCGCGAACGTCCTCGCTATCTTCGCGACGCCGACCTTCGCGATCCAGGCCTACGTCTTCGCCAACCGCCTCGGCTGGAAGCCGCGCGTGCTCCTGAACGGCGTCTCGGGAACCTCGAACATCATGGTGCTCGCGTCCGAGGGCGGGAAGAACAAGGCCGTCGAGGGGACCATCACGAGCACGATCCTCAAGGACCCGACCGACCCGCGCTGGAAGAACGATCCCGGGATGAAGCAGTACCGCGCGCTCCTCGCCCGGTACGCGAAGGGCGCGAACGTCAACGACGTCTACCACGTGTACGGCATGGCTGTCGCGTACGAGACGGTGTCGCTGCTGAAGCGCCTCGGCGCGAATCCGACTCGCGCCGGCCTGATGGCACGCGCGCGCTCGATCACGAGCGCGAGGAACCCGTTCCTCCTGCCCGGGATCACGGTCAAGACCGGCAAGGGGGACGGCTTCCCGGTGCAACAGGGCCAGCTGCAGCGCTGGACGAAGGGCCGCTTCGTGCCGTTCGGCAAGCTCTGGCAGTCGCAGCGCAACTGAGCGACCGCTCACCGCTCGGCGCTCGCCACTCGTGTCAGACCGCGGCGATCGCGAGCACCTCGACGGCGACGCCGGGGCTCCGCGGGACAAGGCCGGCGAGCTCGAGCGCCTCGTCCCGGCCATCGCAGTCGACGACGTAGAAGCCGCCTACGGCCTCCTTCGTCTCGGCGAACGGGCCGTCGGTGACGAACGGCTTGTCGCCCGGATGGACGGTGGCAGCATCTCCGGTGAGCGCCTCGCCGAGGACGTACGCGCCGCGCTTGCGGAGCATGTCCGCGTACGCGATGTGCTCGCCCACGATCGCGCGTCGCTCGTCGGGGCTCAGCGCAGCCTCTGCCTCGCTGTCTCCGTGGATCAGGAACAGGAACCGCATGCCTCTCCCTTCGTCGGGGTCCTTGGAAGACGAATGCGACCTCGCGGTCTCGACGTATGCTCGCGGACGGGATGGTGAGCACCGTCGACCTTCTCGCTGCGCCGCTCGGGGAGCTGCTCGAGGAGGCCCGGCGACTGCGTGGCGGGCCGCTCGTCACCTACTCGCCGAAGGTCTTCATCCCGCTGACGACGCTCTGCCGCGACGTCTGCGGCTACTGCACGTTCGCACGCCCGCCGCGGCGCGGCGAGCGGGCGTTCATGACCGAGGAAGAGGTGTTGGAGGTCGCGCGCGCTGGCGCTGCCGCCGGCTGCCGCGAGGCGCTCTTCACGCTCGGCGACAAGCCCGAGCTCCGCTACAAGGCCGCGCGCGAGGAGCTCCGCGCGCTCGGCTGCGAGACGACTCTCGAGTACCTCGAGCGCTGCGCTCGCCTCGTCCTGGAGGAGACCGGGCTGCTTCCGCACCTCAATCCCGGGGTGATGACGCGTGCCGAGCTCGAGGCGCTGAGGTCCGTTTCGGCCTCGATGGGGATCATGCTCGAGACGACCGCGGGCAGGCTCGGAGAGAGGGGCGGCCCGCACTGGGCCTCGCCCGACAAGGTCCCTGCTCGCCGGCTGGAGACGATCAGGCTCGCCGGGGAGCTCGCGATCCCGTTCACGAGCGGGATTCTCATCGGGATCGGCGAGTCGCGCGAGGAGCGGATCGACGCGCTCCTCGCGCTGAGGGCGCTCGGCGAAGAGCACGAACATGTGCAGGAGGTCATCGTCCAGAACTTCCGCGCCAAGCCCGGCACACGCATGGCGACGCACCCCGAGCCCTCCCTCGACGACCACCTCTGGACGATCGCGGCCGCTCGCATCCTCCTCGGCCCGACCTGGCACGTGCAGGCGCCGCCGAACCTCGCGTTCGACGACTTCCCGCGCCTGCTCGACGCGGGCATCGACGACTGGGGCGGCGTGTCGCCCGTGACGATCGACCACGTGAATCCCGAGGCGCCGTGGCCGGAGGTCGAGCGACTCGCGCGAGGCGACCGAGAGCCGGGGGCTCGAGCTCGCGCCGAGGCTCCCGCTCTACCCCGAGTACGTGGCCCATCTCGACCGTTGGGTCGATGCCGGGGTCGCTCCTCACGTGCGGCGAGCCGCCGACGCGAGCGGACTCGCGCGCGAGGACGCGTGGGCGCCGGGCGAGCCGGGAGACGTCCCCTTCGTGATCCGCGCCGACGTGTTCCCGCTCGAGCTGACGGGCGCCGATCTCGGCGAGGACGAGATCACGCGGCTCCTCGAGTCTCGCGGGGGAGACGCCGCCCGCGTCTGCGCTGCCGCCGACCGCCTGCGCCGCGAGGTCTGCGGTGACGAGGTCAGCTACGTCGTGACCCGGAACATCCAGTACACGAACGTCTGCTACTTCCGCTGCGGGTTCTGCGCCTTCTCGAAGGGGAAGCTCGCCGCGAACCTGCGCGGCGCTCCGTTCCTCGTCCCGCTCGACGAGATCGTGCGGCGCACCGAGGAGGCGTGGGAGCGCGGCGCGACGGAGGTCTGCCTCCAGGGCGGGATCCATCCGGCGTTCACGGGCGACTACTACGCCGACGTCGTCCGGGCGATCAAGGACGCCGTGCCCGGGATCCACGTGCACGCGTTCTCGGCGCTCGAGGTGTGGCAGGGCGCGGCGACGCTCGGCCTCTCGCTCGAGCACTACCTCTCGCACCTGCGCGATCTCGGGCTCGGGTCGCTGCCGGGGACAGCGGCCGAGGTGCTCGACGACGAGGTGCGCAGGGTCATCTGCCCGGACAAGGTGACGACGTCGCAGTGGCTCTCGGTCCACGACGCGGCGCACCGGGTCGGTCTCCGCTCGAACGTGACGCTCATGTTCGGGCACGTGGAGACGCCGCGTGCGTGGGCACGCCACCTCCTGCGCGCGCGCGAGCAGCAACGCCGCTCGGGCGGGTTCACCGAGTTCGTGCCGCTGCCCTTCGTCCCGATGGAGGCGCCGATCTACCTGCAGGGGCGCGCGCGACGTGGGCCGACCTTCCGCGAGACGCTCCTCGTCCACGCCGTCGCGCGGCTCGCGCTGCATCCGGAGATCACGAACGTTCAGGCCTCGTGGGTGAAGCTCGGGCCGGATGGCACGCGGCAAGCGCTCGCGGCCGGCGTGAACGATCTCGGAGGCACGCTGATGAACGAGTCGATCTCGCGCTCGGCGGGCGCCGTCTACGGGCAGGAGCTCCCGCCGGAGCGAATGGAGGAGCTGATCCGATCGGCCGGCCGCGTGCCGCGCCAGCGAACGACGCTCTACGCGGACGCGCCTGCCGAGCGGCGACGCGCCTCGTTCGGGGCGCCGCCCCTCTCCGAGCCGCTCAACCCGCCCGTGAAGGACGCCGGGCTCGTCGCGCCCCCGCGACTGGTGCGGCCCGGCCTGCTCGCGGGCGCCCGGGTCGGCTAGCGGGTCAGCTCGGCTGGGAGGGGAGTGTCATGGCTCGTCCAGCGCGAGGAGGTCGTTCACGGTCTCGCGGCGCCGGATGAGCTGCGCGCTACCCTCGCGCACGAGCACTGCGGCGGGCCGGCCGACGCCGTTGTAGTTGGAGCTCATCGCGAGCGTGTACGCACCCGTCGCGGGCACGGCGAGCAGGTCTCCGCGCCGGGGCGCCGGAAGCACGACGTCGTCGATGAGCACGTCTCCCGACTCGCAGTGCATGCCGGCGACGCTGACCGTCTCGTCCGGCCGCTCGTCGGCGCGCGCCGCGCTCAGCGCCGTGTACCGCGCGTCGTAGAGCTGCGGCCTCGGGTTGTCCGACATCCCGCCGTCGACGGCGACCCAGGTCCGCTCGCGCAGCCGCTTGACCGCACCGACGCGATAGAGCGTGACGCCCGCGCGGCCGACGAGCGAACGGCCGGGCTCGAGCCAGATAGTCGGTGTCGCGAGCCCGGCCGAGGCGAACGCCTCGCGTGCCGCCGACGCCGCTGCGGTCGCGAGCTCGACGGCGTCGGGAACGGCGTCGTCGGGGTGATGGCGGATTCCGAAGCCGCCTCCGAGGTCGGCGACGCGGGCCTCCCAGCCGAGCAAGTCGTGACAGGTTGCGGCGAACTCGGCGAGCCGGCGGATCGTCTCGGCCTGCGCGGTGAAGTCGGGGAGCTGCGAGCCCACGTGCACGTGCAGCCCGAGCACGTCGAGCTTCCGTCCGAGCGCATCCGCGAGGAGCTCTCGCGCCTCGTGCGGAGGGAGGCCGAACTTCGACCCGTGGTGCCCTGTGACGACGGCCTCGTGGGTGTCCGCGTCGACTCCGAGCGTGACCCGGACGAGCACCCGCTCGACGCCGGCGATCCCGGCGAGCTCCGCCTCGTCATGCGAATCCAGCACGACCGGAGCGCGCTCCAGCGCGGCCTCGCGCAGGAACGCCTCGTCCTTGTTGTTGCCGTGGACGACGAGGTCGTCACCCCCGAGCCCGGCTCGACGGGCGAAGGCGAGCTCCCCCGCGGAGGCGACGTCGGCCCCGATCCCCTCCTCGCGGAGGATGCGGAGGACGGCGAGGTTGGCGAACGCCTTCGTGCCGTAGAAGACTCGCCCGTCCCCTCCGGCCGCCGCGCGCAGCGAGCGTGCCTGGAGCCTGAGCGTCTCCTCGCAGTAGACGACGAGCGGCGTCCCGAAGCGCTCGGCGAGCTCCGGCGCCGGCACGCCCCCGAGCGCGAGCGCGCCCCGGTCGGTGCGCGCGGAGTCGGGGAAGAGCGTCAGCATCGCCCGATTCTGCCTGGTACCGTTTTCAGCTCGTGATCAGGCTTCTTGCATAGGTCAGGGGACGAGCGCGGCGAGAGCCGTGGCCGTTCTCGTGGAGCCTCTCGCGTGAGAGGCTTTTTTGTTCCTCCGAACGGTGAGACGGTGATGGAGAGGTACGAGGCGAGCGCGATCGAGGAGAAGTGGCAGCGGGTCTGGGAGGACGCGAGGGCCTTCCACGTCTCGAACGTGGAGAGCGGACCGAAGAGCTACGTCCTCGAGCAGCTCCCGTACCCGTCCGGGACGCTGCACATCGGCCACCTGCTCGTCTACACCATCGGCGACGTCGTCACCCGCTTCCGCGCGCGCAGCGGCATGCACGTGCTCCACCCGCAGGGGTTCGACTCGTTCGGCCTGCCGGCCGAGAACGCCGCGATCAAGGAGGGCGTCCACCCGCGCACGAGCACCGAGCGGAACATCGCGGCGATCACGAGGTCGTATCGCCGCCTGGGCTGGGCGTACGACTGGGACCGGCTGCTGTCGACACATGATCCGACGTACTACCGCTGGCAGCAGTGGCAGTTCCTGAAGTTCCTCGAGCGCGGCCTCGCATACCGCAAGGGCGCGCCGGTGAAGTGGTGCCCCAACGACCAGACCGTGCTCGCGAACGAGCAGGTCCACGACGGGCACTGCGAGCGCTGCGGCGCCGAGGTCGAGTCGCGCCTCATGGAGCAGTGGTTCTTCCGTATCACCGACTACGCACAGGCTCTGCTCGACGAACTCGACAGCGTGGACTGGCCCGAATCGATCAAGGCGCGCCAACGCAACTGGATCGGCCGCTCGGAAGGCGCGGAGATCCTGTTCCGGATCGAGGAGTGGGACGAGGACGTCGCCGTGTTCACCACGCGCCCCGACACGCTGTACGGCGCGACCTTCTTCGTGCTCGCCCCCGAGCACGAGCTCGTCGAGCGGATCGACTCGGACGAGGTCTCCACCTACGTGCGCCGAGCCTCGGCGAAGAAGACTGCCGAGCGCGCCGCGGCGGCGGAGAAGACCGGCGTCTTCACGGGCCTGAACGTCGTCAACCCGGTGAACGGCGAGCGGCTGCCCGTCTACGTTGCGGACTACGTCCTGACCGACTACGGGACGGGAGCGATCATGGCCGTCCCGGCGCACGACCAGCGCGACTTCGACTTTGCGACGGCGTTCGATCTTTCGATCCGGCAGGTCGTGCGGCCGCCTGAAGGTGACGTGGACGAAAGCGTCGCGTATCTCGAGCACGCGGAGGGCGACGTCCTCGTCAACTCGGCCGAGTTCGACGGAGTGCCCGCGTCACAGGGCGGCCGTCGGATCGTGGAGAAGCTGGCGGCGGAGGGGCGTGGGCGCTTCACGATCAACTACCGGCTCCGCGACTGGGGATTCTCTCGCCAGCGCTACTGGGGCTGCCCGATCCCGATCGTCTACTGCGACGCGTGCGGGATCGTCCCCGTGCCCGAGGACGAGCTCCCGGTCGTGCTGCCGGACATCGAGGAGTACACGCCGAAGGGCGCGCCGCCGTTGGCTCGGGCCGAGGACTGGGTAAACGTCCCGTGCCCGCGCTGTGGCGGCGATGCGAAACGCGAGACCGAGACGATGGACACCTTCGTCGACTCGTCCTGGTACTTCCTGCGCTATTGCGACCCCCGGAACGACTCCGCACCGTTCGATCGCGCTGCGGTCGACTACTGGAACCCGGTCGATCTCTACATCGGCGGCGTCGACCACGCGACGATGCACATGATCTACGCGCGCTTCTGGGTCAAGGTGCTGAACGACCTCGGCCTGGTCGGCTTCCGCGAGCCGTTCGCCCAGTTCTACTCGAACGGCTGGGTGACGACGGGGAACGTGAAGATGTCGAAGCGGGCCGGCAACGTCGTTGGGCCGGACGATTTCGTCGAGCGCTACGGCGCGGATGCCTGCCGGCTGAACATCCTCTTCCTCGGGCCTGCGAACGAGGACATGGAGTGGACGGAGCCGAGCATCGAGGCGATGGCGCGCTTCGTGCGAAGGCTCTGGAGCGTCGTCGGTGACGTGGTGGAGAAGGCTCCCGTCGGAGAGCCGGAGGGAGGGGCGCTCGCCCGGAAGGCGCACGCGACGATTGCAAAGGTGACGGACGACATCGGCCGCCGCTTCGCCTTCAACACGGCGATCGCCGCGGTCATGGAGCTGGTGAACGAGCTCTCGAAGGATCGGGCGGGGCGAGATGCGCGCTTCGCAGCCGAAACGGCCGTCTCGCTGATCCAGCCCTACGCCCCGCACGTCGCGGAAGAGCTGTGGCAGAGGCTCGGCCACGAGCGCCTGTGGGAGGCGCGGTGGCCGGTCGCGAATCCTGCGTTGCTCGAGGTCGACGCGGTCGAGGTCGTCGTCCAGGTGAATGGGAAGATCCGGGATCGGCTGCGCGTGCCGGCTGACCTGGGCGAGGACGAGCTCGTGTCGCTGGCGCGCTCGTCCGACCGGGTACGCGCCCATCTCGACGGTGATGAGGTGGCGCGGACCGTCGTCGTCCCGGGCAAGCTCGTCAACTTCGTGACGTAGGCCTCCCGGCGCGATTTCGCACTTTCTTGCCGAAGTTGTGAACCACGCTTGACGAGTTCGTGGCGACGATGATCTCGTGCCGATCGCCGTCTCCCGCTCGACCGTGGTCGTCGGCGTCTGCCTGACGCTGGCCGTGCTCGTGCTCCTCGGCCAGCGGCTCGCACACGCCGGGGCGGCGGGTAAGCCCGAGGCCGTCGCGGCCGAGCTCGAGCCGGTCGCGGAGGCGCCTGCTCGATCCGTTCTCGTCGTTCACGTCGTGGGAGAGGTGCGCCGTCCCGGCCTCTACCGACTGCGTGACGGAGCCCGCATCGCCGACGCCGTCCATCGCGCCGGGGGTGCGTTGCGTGACGCCGATCTCGCCGCGGTGAACCTCGCGGCGCCACTCGTCGACGGGATCCAGGTATTCGTGCCGAGCCGGGTCGCGGCAGGTGTCGTCGGGCCGGCCGGAGGTGCCGGCTCAGCGGGCGGCGGTGCTGCGGGCGGGCTCGTCAGCCTCTCCTCTGCGACCGTCGCCGAGCTCGACGAGCTGCCGGGCGTCGGACCGATCACGGCGCAGAAGATCGTCGACTACCGGACCGAGCACGGGCCGTTCGCCTCGGTCGACGACCTGGACGCGGTTCCGGGGATCGGACCGACTCGGATCGAGCAGCTGCGCGAGCTCGTCACTCCATGAGGCGGATCGTCGAGCTCCACTGGCCCGCGCTCCTCGTCGGTGCCGCGTGCCTCGGGCTCGCGCTCTCGATCTGGGTCTCGGTTTCGATGGTGGTGGCCGGCGCGGTTGCGTTCGTCGCACTCGCCGGCGTGACGGCATCGAAAGGCGACGCGCGCCTCGTGGCCGTGGGCGTCGCTCTAGCTGCCCTTGGGCTGGCGTGGGGATCGCTGCGTATGGAGGCGCTCCGGGAGAGCGTTCTGGCGGCCGACCTCGGCGAAGCGGGTGTCGCCGAGCTCGTGACGGTCGCCCCGGCGCGCCCGTCGCCGTGGTCGACGCGCGTCATCGCGATGACGCGCTCGTTCCGGCGCTCACAGGTAGAGGAGCGCGTCCTCCTCGTCCTCCCAGTCGGACGCTCGCCGCCGCGGGGCGCAATCCTGGAGGCGACCGTGCGGATCGAGGAGCCGCGTGGCCCTGAGGACGGGTTCGACGAGCGCGGCTGGCTCGCGCGCCAGGGCATCCATGTCGTTCTGAAGGCATCGAGCTGGCGGCTGACCGGCCGACGTGGCGGCATTGCCGGCCTCGGGGATCGTCTTCGCGACCGCGTCGAGCTTGCCGTGGGCCGAGGTGCGACCGGCGTTCGCCGGAGCATCGTCCTGGGCGTCGTGCTCGGCGAGGACGAAGGGTTGTCGGAGGACGTGCAGGACGACTTCCGCGCGTCCGGCCTCTACCACCTGCTCGCCGTTTCGGGGCAGAACGTCGCGTTCCTCGCTGCGGGCGTCTACCTGCTCGGTTGGCTCTTCCGGCTCACACGTGCGCTACGCGAGCTCGCGACGCTCGGCGTGATCGTTGCCTACGTGCTTGCGGTCGGCTGGCAGCCGTCGGTCGCCCGTGCCGCTGTCGCCGGAGCCCTCGCTTCGCTTGCCTGGCTCGCGTCTCGTCCGCGCGACCGTTGGCACTTCTTCGCCGTCGGCGCGCTGGTGCTGATGGCGTGGATGCCGACCTCGCTCCTCGAGCCCGGCTTCCAGCTGTCGTTCGTGGCCGTCGCCGCGATCTTCGTGGCCGTTCCGCGCGTCCGGCGCAAGCTCGACGGCCTGCCGCTTCCCCAAGCGCTCGCGGAGGCGCTCGCCGTTGCTCTCTCCTGTGGTTTGGCTACGGCGCCGATCGTCCTCGTCCACTTCGGCCAGGCGCCGGTGTACACGGTGCCGGCGAACGTCCTCGCGTTCCCGGCCGCTCCTCTCGGTGCTCGGGCTCGGCCTGCTGGCCGCGGTGGTCGATCCGGTCTCGCCCTCTGCCGCCGCGGGACTCTCGGCGCTCGCGGGCTGGGCGGCAGCGTGGCTGGAGCTCGTGGCCCGGGTCGCCGCCGATCTGCCGGCCGCTCGAGTGGACGCCCATGTCGCCCTAGTGCTCGCGGTCTGCTCGACGGCGATCTGGCTCGTCGTGCGACAAGGACGACGGCGTCTCCCGCCGCAGCATCGAGTCGCCGCGTGCCTGCTCGCTGCCGGCGCCGCTCTCGTCGCGACCGCGTGGGTGGCCACGGCCAGCACACCGGTGTGGAACGCACCAACTGGCTTCCGCGTGACGTTCCTGGACGTGGGTCAAGGAGATTCCGTGCTGCTCGAGACGCGTCGCGCTCGGATCCTCGTCGACGAAGGCCCGCCGGAAGCCGACGTGGCCGGCCAGCTGATCCGCATGGGAATCCACTCGCTCAGCGCGATTGTTCTGACGCATCCGCAGCGCGATCACGTCGGGGGTGCGGCCGAGGTGGTTCGCAGGCTCGACGTCGCCGAGGTTTCTCGAGCCCGGGCTCCAGGTCACAGGCCCGGAGGGCGGGAAGCTCTAGCAGCCGCACGCGAGCGCGGCGTCTCGATTCGTGTCGTGCGCGTGCGGCACGAGCTTC
>CAVXOS010000016.1:0-173115 GCA_963763465.1 uncultured Gaiellaceae bacterium
CGAAACGTGACCCCGATCGGGCACCGCGACTCAAATGGGCGACGTACACGAGCACGCGGTTCATTGGAGGCGCGGCGATGGGGTTCGCGGCGCAGGCGACGTTGGCAGCGGTCCCGTCTGAATTCGGCGAACTGGTTGCAGCGTCACTTGTCGGCGCCGTGGTTGGTGAGATTCTTGATGTTCTCTTCTCTGCGCTGACGGCAAGCGTTCGCGGACGGCCGATTAGCGATGCCATACGCACCGTCGTTCCGGTTGTGTTGACTTCGGCGCCCGTCTACGCACCGATCGTTGCACTCCTGGCTTTCATGTACGTCCGCGTCTCGCCTTGGACGCTGGCGTTGTTCCTCGTGCCAGCGATGGCGGCCCAGAGGCTCTATGGCTTGTATCAGGAGCAGCGGCAACTAGCTGTCGACCTATCCGAAGTAAATGAAACGCTTGAACGCGCGAACCTTCAGTTTGCGGCCGCACTCATCGCGACTCTCGACGCGCGAGATCGCTACACGGCAGGCCACTCGGCCGCGGTTGCGATCTATTCGCGAGACATCGCCCAACGCATGGGGCTCTCCGACGAGATCCGCGACCAGGCGTATCTCTGTGGTCTCGTGCACGACATAGGCAAGATCGGCCTCCCGCCGGGACTCCTCGAAAAGCCAGGCGCGCTCACACTCGAGGAGCGCCGGCACATGCAGGAACATTCCGCAATCGGCGAGCGCATCCTCGCTCATGTGAACGAATATTCGGAGATCGCAACGATCGTCCGCCATCACCACGAGCGGATCGATGGACAGGGCTATCCGGACGGTCTAGTCGACGTCGACATTCCGCTCGTATCGAGAATCATCGCGGTCGCCGACGCCTACAACGCGATGACGTCCGATAGGCCATATCGCGACGCGATGCCGAGTCGCGTCGCGCGTCTCCGGCTGGCACAGGCAGTTGACAGCCAGTTCGACACGGCTGCAGTAGCAGCCTTCGAGGCGATCCTCGCGAGCGCCGATGAGGAATATCGACTCGCCAAACGGCCGGACTTCACACAGTTCGCGCAGAGCTACGACGAGCCGTCGCCCGAAGGCGTGGGCTCGATGGCGGACGTTGCTTGAGCCGCGCGCTCGAGAGCTGCTTGCACCGTTAGAGCACTTCGCGACCGGACTCCGAGCTTGTCGTAGATGTGGTGTGCGTGAACCTTGACCGTTGACTCTTCGATGAACAGGATCTTTGCGATCTGACGATTCGTTAGGCCATTTCGCAATAGTTCAAAGACTTCGCGCTCTCGCGGAGATAGAAGCAGACGGCGATCGTCCCGAGTCGCGATCGGGTGTCCTGCCGCTGTCGCCAGGTCGCCGTCACCCACGCGCTCCACCAGTTCGCGAAACGCACGGCTGTCCGTCGCTCGCAGAAGCACCGAGAGCAGCTCAGGACATGCACGATAGGCAGTAACCAACAGGTCGACGGCGCCGGTCGCGAACGCGGTTCGACCAAGATTGGCAACTCGATCGAGACCGTCGGGTTCACCACTCCGCAAGGCACAGACCGCCTCTACAGCCGGTATCAGTACGGCTGGCTCGATAGCGCGGGTGCTGTCTCGAACCTCCTCCACAAGCTCCAATGCGTCGTCGAATCGACCGGCACACGCAAGGGCCAGGGCACGCGAGGAAGCGGCTTCGGCAATCGAAGCATCGAGCGCTCCGCTCGACCTACTCACATTGACATCCAGCGCCGAGGGAATGCGACCTTGCTGCGTGAACAGGCGAATCAAGATCGAGCGGCTCAGCAACTCTGCGTGGACATCGCGGCTCGCCTCAGCCCTCTCACGCGCATCAACTGCTGCGGCCTCCGCCTGAGACCACTCACGAAGTCCCGTAAGAGCCGCTGCCGAAGCACACAAAGCGTATGGCACCGCGAAGTCGAGCCGGTAACGGTCAGCTCTAAGCCGAAGACTGTCTGCTGCCTTCGCCGCTTCGTCATATCGCCCAGCAAGAGCAAGAGCGATCGCGTATCCGCTCAAGAAGGATGCTTCAACGATCGGGTCACCCACTGCATCGAGAAGCTGATATGCGGTATCGGCCTCGTCGAGCGTCAGTGCCCCTTGGCGGAGCTGAAGGTAGATGCTGTGTCCGGCCATACGGACAACGGCGCGAACGTCACCAAAGCTCACACCGTCGGAAAGCTGATCGAGCACACGAGCCGCGTCCGGGAGCTCGAGGTCGATTGCGCATGCAAGTTGTCCCCACCTAGCATCTCGTGTCTCCTCATCGGTCGCGGCCACCTGCTCCGCACGACGAAATAGACTGAGCGCGTCCAGCTCACGCGATGCGAGATGCGCAGCGCGCCCGCCGACCGAGAGTGCGCGATATGAGATCGCTTCAGCAATCGCGGCACTCTCGGCATGGGCCACCGCTTCAACGTAACGACCGCGACGAAACGCGACTTCCGCCTGAGCGAGCGACGTAATCGGCGCCTGTACCCCTGTCCGCGTCGCTAGCTCACACCACTTCTCAAGCGTAGAAAGTCGACCGGTGTCGAGAAGTTCATCAAGTGCAGCGGACATGAGTTCCGGAAGCTCGCCCACGAGGCGACCAACCCGCGCCATCAGCTCAAACGCAGCATCCCAGTCCCTACGCACCCGGTAGTAGGTGAAGCACGTCCGTGCAGCCACCTCGTCCGAGCGGAGACCGAGCGTTCTGCTTCGCTCATCGAGAAATACGCGCGCCAGCGGATGAAGCTCAAGGCGATAGTCACGCTCGACGAAGAGACCAACGTCGAGAGCCGAAGAACAAACCGAGTCGGCATCCGCAGACCCGAGTAATGCGACCGCGAGCTCGCGGTCTAGGACCGGAGCCACACACAACGTGGTTAGACCCCTCTGCACATCGGAATCCAATGCGCTGAAGACTTCATCGGCGAAGAATCGATAGAGGGACTCGGGCACCTGGTCGATCTCAGGCCCAACCTCGGCCAACGAAACACTTGCAAGGCCAATCACTGCTGGCCAGCCCCTCGCAAGAGCCACGAGCCCGGTTGTGGAAGCTCCCGTCCTGTCAACAAGCACAGCGGCCGCCTCGTGCGCGTTCATCGTGAGCGCCGATTGTGTGATCTCAAGCACGTCTCCATACAGCACTTTCTTCGACGCCACCCAGCGTGGCCTCACGCGGCTCGCGATGAGGAACTGCACGGGTGACAGCGCGACGAGTGCCTCGATGAAGTCCTCGGCCTTCGGTTCCGGCGTCACCTCGTGGTAGTCGTCGAGGACCAGCCACGCGTTCTCGGGCCAGGCTGCGAGATCCTCACTGAGGATCTCCGCAAGCGTCTGGACGTTCTCGGCAGGCGCCGGCAGCGCCCTCAGGTGCTCGCGCAGGCGGTGGTCGCAATCGTCGATGAGCTTCGTGGCCGCTCGTGCGATTCCGAGCGCCAGCGCGGCGACGTCGGTCGACGACGATCGTGCGGTGAACCAGACACCCACGCGGCCGTCGCGCACGACCCATTGCTCGGCGAGCGTCGTCTTTCCGTACCCCGCCGGCGCGATGAGCATCCGCACGGGCGCCTTGGAGTCGTCGAGGATCGCGTACAACCTCGGCCGCTCGACGATCCTGCGCTTGCGGATCCGTGGCTGGGGGACTGTCGCCGTCGTCGCCCTCTCCTGACAGAGATCACCTGGGTCGGCCGCGCGACCCTACCACCCTCGAGTTCGGAGGGGCGCTCGCGGCAGCACCGGCGGCCACGAGCGCCCTGGGTCAGCGGGGAAGCCGGGCCGCAAGCCAGTAGCGGCGCCCCGCAGACAGCGGATCCTCTCCCGTGAGGAGTCGAAACGCGATCGGGATTTGACGACGACGCCGCACTCCGAGCTTCTGCCGGAGCACGTCGCAGTGAGCCTTCGCCGTCCTGGGGGAGATCCCGAGCCGCAGTCCCACCTCATCGTTCGAGCAGCCCGCTGCAATCAGTGCGACGACCTCGCGCTGCCGAGGCGTGATCGAGGTCGTCTTCGGCTCGGTCGTCAGCTCCATCATGGGGGACGACGCTACTCCCTCGATCGAGGGACGGCCATTCGTCAGGAGGTGTAAGGGCCGGTGTAACGCGCCCCGCGCGTCAGGACATGGGGACTTGCCGCAGCACTTTCGGGGCGACGCGATCGAGAATCTCCGCCAGGCTGTCGCCGGTGCAGGTGAGGCCGTGGTTGCGCAGCCCGATCACCGCATGGGCCGGATCGGGCTCCAGAGCGACGAGATCCGCCACCGCGATCGCCAGCTGCTGCGTGCCGCACGGGTAGTTCACGTCCGTGGCCGCGATCCCCTCCATCCAGGCGTGCACATGCAGGATCGCCCCGACGTCGGGATGCGCCTGGTAGATCATCCAGTGCTCGATCGCGTCCACCGAGACGCGGCGCGGCTCGATTCCGGGCGGGACGCTCAGCACGATGACGCCGCGATCGTCGTCGAAGTCCTTGACCATGAGGATGTCGCGTCCGACCGACTCGAGCTTCGACTTGTCGACGCCGCTCGCGCTCATCCAGAAGCGCGACTCGTCCTTGCGCGCGGAAAGGTTGCCGTACGAGAGCCCGCCGACCGAGTAGAGGCGCATGACGTGCCGGAGGTCCCGGCCCGAGAGGTACTCCTCGACGGGGAACGGCGAGGGAAGCAGATCGAGCTCGTCCAGCCGCCTCCCCGACTCGCTGATGTCCGCGGTCACCTCGTCGCCGTCCCACAGCTCGGGCTCGAGGTCGGGGATCCACTCGTTGTCGATCACGAGGCGCGACGTGGCGAGCGGCTCGAGGCGCTCGTAGATCTCGGCCGGATCCTCGGACACGTGGTACGTCCCCTGCTCCATCGTCGTGAACCAGACGCCCTGGCCGCGGACGCGGAGCAACACGACGTTCGACAGCGTGCGGACGAGCATCGGATAGCTCGCCTTCAGTGCGTCGTCGGGGGCCTCGTCGAGCTCGTAGAACGCGGCGGAGTACGTGCCTCGCGACGCGCGTCGGAATGCTTTGGGATCCTCCGGATCGAACATGTTGAGGACGAAGTCCGCCTCGGCGATGTCGTCGACGTAGAGAAAGTCGTCCGCCTCGAACTGCTTGCCGATCGCGCGCACCCACTCCTCGTGCTCGGCTGACGTCGGGGTGCCCCAGATTGCGTACTTGCGCACGGGCCGAGTCTAGCCGGGCTAGCGGAACAGATCGCGCTCACGTGGCATCACGAGGTCGCTGCCCAGACCCTCGCCTCGAGCTCGAGACCGCGGACGACGGCGGCCGGAATGCCGTCGAGCTTCCCCATGACGAGCTGCGCCGCGCCGGCGATCTCGTCGGCGACTGCGATCTGCGTCGCATGGAGCTCGTACCCGAGGGAGTCGCGCCGGCCGTCGAGATCTGCCAGCGCCGTGATGCCCGCGACGCCCAGCGCGACGTCGGTGGTCCCGAGACGCCACGCACGCCCGAACGAATCCGAGACGACGACGCCGATCTCGACGCCCGCGAGCTCGTGAATCCTCGACCGCAGTCGTGCAGCCGACGCGTCCGGGTCGAGCGGGAGCAGGACGAGCGTGTCCGGCCCTTTCGCGTTGGAACCATCGACGCCGGCGGACGCACACACGAACCCGTGGCGGGTCTCGGCGATGACGAGCGGCGGGCGCACGCGCAAGACCTCACGTGCCTCACCGAGGATCACCTCGACGCGACGCGGATCGGAGTCCCCCGCGAGCTCCGCGCGCGCGCTCGGAAGGCTCGACGTCGGCAAGGTGGACGACACGGCCCTCGACCTTCGAGACGGCCTTCTGGGCGACGACGAGGACATCGCCTTGGTCGAGGCCGGGACCGCGCGCGGCCGACTCGACGACGAGCCCAGCGAGGTCGTCTCCCTCCTCGAGCTCCGGGATCCCGCGGAGCGGGATCACGCGCAGCTCCCCTGTCAAGGGAGTCCCGTGACCTGGATTCCCGCGTGGCCCTTGTACCGCTTGTTCAGGTTCACGATGACGGCGGTGAGGCCCTCGAGGGCGCGGGCGCTCGCGAGCGGGCCTGCGTCGAGCGCGCGACCGGAGGTCAGCCGTTCTGCGAGCTCGAGGGCGAGCGCCTTCGCGTCGAGCGTCGTCACCGCAGACGAACGCGTCCTCTTCGGGTGGATGCTCGGCGCCGAGGCTCGATGCCGCCAGTGAGTGCAATCCTGCGAGAACAGGGCCAGCGAGCTCGGCCTGCATGCGCTCTGCCAGTGACAGCGCATCTGACGAGGGGAATACACCGGCCTTCGAGAAGTGAAGCTCGGACGCGACCGAGAGCACGGGTGTCTGGCCGATCGCGGATCGCAGCGCGCGCGCCGTGTCGAGCGCGCCCTCGGCGTTGACCGCGAGGACGACGAAGTCCGCATCGGCACATGCGTCGCCGTTCGTCTCGCCGACACAGTCGAGCTCGAGGGCGGTCGCGGCTGCTCGCTCGGCGTCGCGTGAGCCGACGATGACCTCGAGCCCCGATTCGTGCAGGCGCAACGCGAGAGCGCGCCCGAACGGCCCTGTGCCACCGACGACGGCTACGCGCATGCGGTCTTCAGCACGATCTCGGCAAGCCGTCTCTCCGACTCTGCGTCGCGCATGAGCGTCTGCGTGACGACGAGATCGACCTCGGCTTCGGCCGGCGCGTCCGACTCGTCGATGACCAGGGCGTCGATCAGGCCCGTGTAGCAGGCCGCGACGCGGTGTGGCTCGACTCCACCTGCCATGCGCATGAGCATACGGGCGGCCGGACCGCTCACTGCCGCTCCTGCGACGAGCGGGCTGACCGCGATGCAGCGCGCCCGGCGGCGCTCGAGCGCTACGCGGATCTCCGTGACGGCGAGAATCGGGCCGATCGAGAGGTACGGGTTGCTCGGAGCGAACAGGATCGCGTCGGCTGCGACGATCACATCGACGACCGCGGGAGCGGGGCGCGCCGTCTCGGCCCCCTCGTAGTCGATCTCGTCGACCTCGTCGGCGTGACGCCGAGCGACGAACCACTCCTGGAACGGGAACCTCCCTGCCGGCGTGGTGACATGGGTGCGGAGACGATCGTCCGTCGCCGGCAGGATCCGCGCGGAGATGCCTGCACGGAGCGCGAGCGCCGCGGTCGCCTCCGAGAGCGTCGCGGTGCGCAGCGCCTCCGTGCGCACGAGATGGAGCCCGAGGTCGCGGTCGCCGAGGCGGAACCAGTCCTCGCCTCCCCAGTTCGCGGCCGATTCGAGGGCGTTCCAGGTCTCGCCGGCTCGTCCCCAGCCGCGCTCGGTGTCGATGAGCCCGCCGAGTGCGTAGAGGAGGCTGTCCAGGTCGGGCGAGACGTGCAGGCCGAGGATCTCGAGATCGTCACCCACGTTTCCGATCACCGTCAGCTCCCCGGGCCGGAGGACCGCGGCGAGCCCACGCGCGAACCGCGCGCCACCGCCCCCGCCCGAGAGCAGGACGACCTTCACGCGGGAACGGCGAGGAGCGCGCGCGTGCGAGGGCCTAGGCGAGCGCCGAGGAGCTCGAGGTCGGCCTCTGAGTCGACGTCGATCTCGAGCTCCGGAATGCGGACGGTCGTGAACGGCGCGTGAGCGCGAAAGCGGTCGGCGCTCCCGGCGCCGTAGAGCGGTGCGAAGACGTGTGGATCGGGCAACGAGAGCGCATTCGTGGTCCCGTCGCGAGCCGCG
Source organism: uncultured Gaiellaceae bacterium (assembly GCA_963763465.1). Taxonomy (GTDB): domain Bacteria; phylum Actinomycetota; class Thermoleophilia; order Gaiellales; family Gaiellaceae; genus GMQP-bins7. The sequence goes on from CAVXOS010000016.1 coordinate 7,641, forward strand.
ACCAGCGCGAGCCCCGCGGCGGCGAGCCCCCGAAGGGCCGCCGGCGTCACGGCCGGAAGGTCAGCGTTGACGACGAGCGCGTGACCGTGGGTACGGCCAAGGCCGGCACGGACCGCCGCGCCGAGGCCCGAGCCCGGGTCGTCGACGACCTCGACGCCGGGAGGCACGACGGTCGGGTCATCCGTGACCACGAGCACGGGACCGACAGCGAGGGCCGCTTCCACCACGTCTCCGAGCATCGCCACGGCCAGCGCCGCGCGCACCGGGGCCGCGAGGCGCCGCTTCGCGTCTCCGCGATACGGGATCACGATGGCGGCCGGCACGCGGCGAAGCGTACTCAGGCGGCGTTCGAGGACGTGCTGTCGGCACCGGGGCCGGAGGTCGCCCACTCGCGAACGTCGAACCAGTGCGTGCCGCGAAGCGCCTCGGCCACGTCGAGATCCGTGTGGCCGGGGTTGAAGACGTGGTGCTCGAGGTCGCAGCAGATCTCGACGTCGCCCAGCGAGACCTGCGACATGCGCGCGAGCGACTCGGCGGGCAGCTGGGCCTCGGCAACCGTGTAGTGCTTGAACTGGAGGTCGGGATCGAGCTCCATCAGCTCCGGCCAGTCCGGACAGGTGCGCGCGCTCATTTGGTGGCTGAGTTCTCCTCGAGCATCCACGTCCCTTCAAAGCGGACCACGCCGCGGACGTCATCCCCCGGATAGACCACGAACACGAGGGCGTCGTCGAGCCAGTGGTAGACGTGGTCGCCCGCCTCGTCGGTGAGACCGAGGCGCAGATGGAAGCGGCCGTCCGCAAGCGGGAGCGCGGCGATCTGCAAGCGGACGTCGCGCGCGCCGGCTCCGTTCGTCCAGCCGATGCTCCGCAGGTCGACCGCGTGCCCGGCCACGAGCGTGCCCGCGTCGTCACGCAGCTCGAGCTGGAGACGAGGCGGCGGCACGCCATCGGCCGCGATGCTGACGCGGAGCTCGAACGGCTCGCCGGAGAGGAACTGGATGCGATCGGTGCCCTCGTGCCCGACGAGCGTGGCCGCCGCGATCGACGCCTCGCCGGATCCCCATTCGCGCAGGCCGACGCCGCGCTCGGCCGGGTTCGCGTCGTCCGACAACGCCCGTCGATACCGAACGACTGCCTCTCTCGTCGGCCCGTCGAAGGCGACGCGGCCTCCCTCGAGGAAGACCGACCGCTCGCAGAGCCGCTCGACGGCCGACGCGTCGTGCGAGACGAAGACGATGGTGCCCCCCTTCTCCTTGAACGCGAAGATCCGACCGAAGCACTTGCGCTGGAACGCCTCGTCGCCCACGGCGAAGACCTCGTCCAGGAGCAGGATGTCGGCGTCGAGGAACGCTGCGATGGCGAAGCCGAGCCGCATCGTCATTCCCGACGAGTACGTGCGAACGGGCCGGTCGATGGCGTTCTCGAGCTCGGCGAAGGCGACGATCTCGTCGAAGCGGCGCTTGATCTCGGCGCGCGGCAGGCCCTGGATCGCGCCGTTCAGGAAGACGTTCTCGCGGCCCGTGAAGTCCATGTGGAAGCCGGCTCCGAGCTCGAGCAGCGACCCGATACGGCCCTCCGCCCGGACGTGGCCCGCCGTCGGCTTGATGATCCCCGCGATCAGCCGCAGCAAGGTCGTCTTCCCCGATCCGTTGCGCCCGATGAGGCCGACGGCCTCGCCGGGCGCGACGGCGACCGAGACGTCGCGCAGCGCCCACACGTCCGTCGAGGCGGTCTGGCCGCGCTGGACGACGAGATCCTTGAGCGTCCGCGCCTCTCGCGCGTGCACGCGGAAGCTTCGGGCGACGCCTTCGACGTCGATCTCGCCGACTCGCATGCGACCTAGAGTACGCCCGGCGATGGAACGCGTCGGAGAGCATCCCGTTCCCGCTGGACCGCTGGCGGTGCGCTGGCTCGCATACGAGATCGAGGAGCAGCGAGCAGGCGTCGCGACACGCGCGCGGGTGAGGCTCGAGAACGCCGGATCGGCGCCGTGGCGCTCGCGCGGGCGCGAGGGAGTGCAGCTCGCCTACCACTGGCTCGACCCGCTCGGGAACGCGATCGTGTGGGACGGCACTCGGGCGGCCCTTCCGCATGCGGTGCGCGCCCGGGGAGACGGTCGAGCTCGAGGCGTCGCTGCTCGCCCCGAGGCCGCCCGGGAGCTACCGGCTCGCGTTCGACCTCGTCGAGGAGTTCCGCTTCTGGTTCCAGGAGCTCGGGTCGACGCCGCTCGACCTGCCCGTGGACGTCCGGCCGCGCATCGACGAACGGCGGCTCGGGGTCCGTATCCACGGCGAAGCCGACCACGAGCTGGAGGCCGCCCTCGCAGCCCAGGACGAGCCGATCGTCACCGAGGGCGCCGTTGCCGTCGCTCACCTCGTTCCCCGCGCGATCCCCGCGCCCGGCTGGTCGCGCCTCCTGCTCGACGCGCACGCCGAGGGCTACGCCGCGGTGGGAGGAGCGGTCGAGGCGGAGTCACGAGGCGACCGCCGCCGACTCGCCGCCTGGGCGGCGGGGGGCGGCCGGAATCCGCGCCTCGGAGAGCCTCTTCTGCTGCCGTCACTCCTGGACGCGATGGAGCCGGAGATGCACCAGGGCTTGCCCTCCTACAACGGGAACGACAGCCTCTTCGAGGGGCGGGCCGTCGTCAGACTTCGGTCGCGATCCGGTCGTCCGAGCGGCTGAAGACGTACGCACCGGTTGCCAGCGCCACGGCGGCAGCGACGACCGTGTAGATCGTGTTCGCGGCTCCGGGCGCCTCGCCGTAGAAGATCACCGAGCGCATCGCCTCGACAGGCGGCGTCAGGAAGTTGACCCAGTGGAGGAAGAACTCCGCGGCCGGGTACTCGTCCACGCCGGGAAGGTCGGCGAGGCTGTACAGGATCGGCGTCAGGAAGAACCACGGCAGCAGCAGCGCCTGCAGGAGGTGCTCGACGTCGCGGTAGAGCGCGTTGAGGGACGCAACCACGAGCGCGAACCCGGCGACGATGCACGCGAAGAGCGCCCCGAGCGGGAAGGCGAGCCAGACGGTGTCGCGCGCCTCGGGTATGCGCCACAGGCTCAGCGCGACGACGACGCCGAGCATCACCGCGAACGAGACGAGGTTCGTGCCGACGATGGAGAGCGGGACGAGCTGGCGGGGGAAGCGGACCTTGCGGATGAGGTTCGCGTTCTCGAGGAGGCTCCGCGATGCCGCCTGGGAGGCGGTCGCGAAGAACACCCACGCCGGCAGGCCGCACAGCAGGAAGAGCCAGTAGTCGTCGCTCCCCACCTCGGCGACGCGCCAGAGCACCGAGAACACGAGGAGGTAGACGAGCATGAGGACGAGCGGGTGCAGCAGCGACCACCCCAGCCCGAGGAATGAGCCCCGGTACTTCGCGCGGATGTCGCGACGGAACAGGCTCCCGAACAGCTCGCGGTAGCGAATTACGTCGGCGTAAACGGACACGCGGAGAGTCTAGGGCGGCAGGTGGCTCGATTACCCTGTCCCGGTTGTGAATGCGATCGTCGCGATCGCCGCGTTCTCGCTTTCCGTCGCGGTCCTCTGGTGCCTCCTCCGCTCGCCCCTCGGCGCGCGGTTCGTCGCCGTCCCGTCGGAGGAGCGCTGGCACGCCGAGGCGACGCCGACGTTCGGCGGCGTCGGGATCTTCGCGGGCTTCGTGGCCGGCGTCGCCGTGGCGCTCGCCGCGGGCGTCATCGAGTGGAGTGACGAGCTCGGCGGGATCCTCGCGGGCGTCACGATCGTCTTCGCCGCAGGGCTCGTCGACGATCTCCACCGCCTGAGCCCGGTTGCCAAGCTCGCCGCGCAGATCACCGCCGCCGTCGTCGTGCTCGCGAGCGGGCTCAACGTCGAGATCGTCGGGAACGACGTCCTCGCGTGGGGCATCGGCCTGCTCTGGCTCGTCGGCATCACGAACGCGTTCAACCTGCTCGACAACATGGACGGTCTCGCCGCGACGCTGGCGATCGTCTCGTGCGCGTACTTCGCGATCGACGCGCTGACGGCACACGAGAACGAGACCGTGCTCGCGCTGGCGCTCTCGCTCGGCCTCGCGTGCGGGGGCTTCCTGCCGTTCAACCTGCGGCCCCGGCGCGGAGCGGCGGTGTTCATGGGCGACTCGGGGAGCCAGCTGATCGGCTTCGGGCTGGCGTCGCTCGCGCTCGCCGCGAGCTGGACGGTGGCCGGGACGACGGTCGCGACGATCCTGCTGCCGCTTCTCGTGCTCGCGATCCCGATCCTCGACACGACGCTGGTGACGATCGCGAGACTGGTCGAGAAGCGACCCGTCACCCAGGGCGGCCGCGACCACTCGTCGCACCGCCTCGTCTACTACGGCCTGTCCGAGACGAAGGCCGTGCTGCTGCTCGCGATCGTGGCGTCGGCGATCGGCGCGACCGCGCTGGCGTACAACGTGCTCGACAACGGGCGCCTGACCGCGATCGGCGTCCTCGTGACGTTCGTGCTGCTCGTGCAGTTCGGGAGCTTCCTCAGCGACCTCGAGGAACGCTCGCGGCGCGGGATCGAGGGGCCGGAGCCGTCGCTCTGGCGCGCGCTGATCTTCGAGCCCAGGCGGCTGGTGGAGGTCTTCACGGACTTCGTGCTCATCTGCGTCTCGTTCCTCGTCGCCTACGCGCTCGCCGTCGGCGGGACGGGGACGGACTTCGAGCGCTCGGTGTACCTGTCGGCGCTGCCGATCCTGCTCGCGTCGCGCTACGTCTTCTTCGTCGCCCTCGGCGTCTACCGCCGCGTCTGGCGCTACGCGACGGCGCGTGACGTCGTCCCCATCGTGGTCGGCTGCTTCGGCTCGGCGCTCGCTGCCAGCGTGATCCTCGTCGCGCTGCGCCCGATCGGCTCGTTTCCCGCCGTTCGGATCTTCGTGATCGACGCGATCCTCTGCACCATCCTCGTGGGCGCGTCGCGACTCGCGCTGCGGCTTCTCCCCGAGACGTTCGGCTCACGGGGAGGTCGGAGGCGCGTGCTCGTGGTCGGCGCAGGGCGCGCGGGCCGGAGCCTCGCGCGCGAGCTGCGCGAGGGCCGCGATGCGCGCGTCGTGGGCTTCCTCGACGACAACCCGCGCGTGCGGCGCAGGCGGATCCTCGGAATCAGCGTCGTCGGCAGCCTGGACGAGGCGGAGCGGGCCATCGCGAACGCTCGGGCCGACGAGGTGCTCGTGAGCATTCCCTCGGCGCCCGAGGACCGGCTCGACGCCGTGCTGCGTGCCGCCGAGAGCGCGGGCATCCCGTGCCGGCTCGTCCGGCGGCACGTCGAGCTCTCGGCACCCGAGACGGTCGGGGCCGCGCGCACGTGAGTGCCGGGTCACAGGCGGGCGGCGAGCCCCGCCCGGACTTCCTCGCGCGCTTCCTCTCGGCGGTGCCGTTGCTCGTCCTCTACTTCGCGCTCGCCGCGCTCTACGCGTGGCAGGCGTCGCGTCGTCCTGTCCCCACGCTCTTTACCGACGAGCTCGAGCTGACGCAGCTCGCACGCGCGATCGCGCACACGGGCGAGCCGGCGCGGCGAGGCGTGCCGTACGGCGGCTTTGCATCGCTCGCTGCCTATGCCCTCGCCCCGGTCTGGTGGCTGGGATCGTCGACCGCATCGTGGGCGGCGGCGAAGCTGATCCTCGTCCTCGCGATGACCGCGACGATCTTTCCGGCGTACGGGCTGGCTCGGATGGTCGTGCCGAAGTGGTATGCGCTCGGCGCCGCCGGTGCGGCGGTTGCCGTGCCCGCGCTCGCGTACGCTCCGTTCCTCGTCGAGGAGCCACTCGCGTATCCCGTGGCGACGCTCGCACTCTGGCTCATCGCGCGGTCGCTCGAGCGGCTGACATGGGGTCGCGCCGCAGCCGCCTTCGCAGCCTCGGCCGCCGCGGCACTGACGCGGACGCAACTCGCCGTCCTGTTCGCCGTGTTCGCGCTCGGTCTGCTCTGGCTCGCGTGGGACTCGGAGGCCGGCAGGCGCTGGCGCTCCTCGTGGCAGGCCTGGGACTGGGTCGGCTTCGCGCTCCTGCTCGTCGGATTCGCAGTGGGCTTCTCGGCACTGATGGGACACCTCTCGACGAGCTGGCGCGAGACGACCGGCTTCTTCAAGGACCGGGTCTTCGATCACGGCGTCTGGGCGCTCGGCGCCCTCTCCATCGGGATTGGAATCCTGCCCGCACTCCTCGGTATTGCGGCACTCGCCCGCCCGAAGAACGAGCCGCGCACCCCGGAGACCTCCGCCTTCGTCGTCACGAGCGTCGCGGCACTCGCCGCGTTCGTGTGGTACGCCGGGATCAAGGGCGCGTACCTCCAGAACGTGTTCTCGACCGTCGTCGTCGAGCGAAACGTGATCTACCTCGCCCCGATCCTCTTCGCATCGGCGGCGATGGCGGTCGCACGCGGTGTCGGACGCGGGTGGGCGATCGCCGCGGCGGGAGTGTTCACCGTCTTCATCGTGGCAAGCACACCGCTTCATCTCGCGCAGTACCCGAACTACGAGGCGCACGGGCTCTCGATCGCCCTTTTCGCGAACCGCAAGCTGGAATGGTCGGAAGGGACGATCGAGGGCGTGCTCATCGCCGCATGCGTGGTCGCGCTCGTCGTCGTCGTCGCGCTGAAGCTGCTGCGGCCGCGATCGGTGGGCTTTGCCGCGGTTGCCGCCAGCGCTGCCGTCGTCGTGGTTGCGTGGAGCCTGACCGGACAGGTCTACGCTGCCGCAGGAGAGCGACACTTATCCGAGTTGTTCGACCGCGGACTTCCGCACCCGTACCGCTGGGTCGACGAGGCGACCGGCGGGGAGTCCGTCGTCGTCATCGGACAGCAGATCACCGACCCCACGAACATCCAGCTGACGGAGTTCTTCAATCCGTCGATTCGCAAGATGTGGAGCCTCGACGGAACGGCGCTCAAGGTCGGGGCGCCGATCCTCACGCCTGACCTGAACGCCGTCGACGGCACGTTGTCACCGGCACCGGATACCAAGTACGCGCTGGCCGTCAACGGCGTGCGGCTGCAGGCTCCGGTCGTCGCCCGCAGGAAGAACGCCGTCCTCTACCGGATCGACGGGAAGCCGCTCAAGCTGCAGGAGGCGCTCGTCGGGCGCCAGACCGACGGATGGATGGTCGGCACGAGCGAGGACCCCGTCGCGCGCGCCTCGTACACGCGCTACGACGTCTCCGCCGACAACCCGGGCCTCGCATTCGTCCAGCTGACGCGGATCGGCTGGTGCCCGAAGCCCGGCCTCCGGCAAACGGGCAAGGCGACCGTGCGCATCGGCCCGGTAGGCATCGGCCCCGACAAGCAGCCGCGCATCGAGCGGGTCACGGAGACACGGCACTTCGACGTTCGGGACTGCAAGGCGAACGGCGACACGCTCACGCCTCCCAACGTCCCCTGGCGGATGGAGATCACGGTCGCGCCGACGTTCGTGCCGAAGGAGATCGATCCGTCGAGCAGCGAGGCCCGTCGACTCGGCGCGGTGATCGTCGAGGCCGGGTTCCGGCCGCTCTTCGGCCCCTAACGCGACGCGGCCACGACGTACGTGAAGCGCCGGCGGAGCGCGAGGCGAGCGAGTGGACCGCTTCGCTCGAGGGCCTTCGCGGCCGCGAGCGCCGGCCGCGGGAGCGACACGGTCTGCGGCACGAAGAACGGTCGCAACTCGACCGACGCGAGCCCCGCCGCCCGGAGATCCCGGATCACGTCGTCGACGCGGTACTGGCGCGGGTTGAGGTCGAACACCACCTTCGTCTCGGTGTACGCGGCCGCGCGCCGGAAGAACGCCGCGCGATCCCGCGCGTAGTAGATCGCGCGGAACACGGTGGTCGCCGCGACCGGGGTCGGCGGCTCGTAGTCGTTCAGGTCGCCGACGTCGATCTCGGCCCGGCCGGCGAGCCGCGCGCGTGCCGCCTCCACCATCTCCTGCGTGAGGTCGGCGCCGCGGTAGCGGAGCCCGCGAGCCAGCAGCGCCTCGCCGAGCCCGCCGTCGCCGCAGGCGAGATCGAGCACCTCGTCACTCGGGCCGAGCCGCGGCCCGAGCGTCGCGATCAGCTCCGCGCGGTGGGCGAGGTAGGCGCCGACGTCCGCGTACGCGGTCTCCGTCCAGTCGGCCGCCTGCCGCGCGTACTGGTCCTCCTTCGAGCTCACAGCGCGAGCAGCCGCTCGGGATGCTTGCGGACGAAGCGAGCCATGCCGCGTGCGTGCCACAGCGTGTGTCGCGACAGGAACCGCTCGTCGATCACCGCGGCGTACGCATGCGTCACGACCGCGTCGGGCACGTACCAGCGCTCCCAGCCCGCCTGCGCGGCGCGGTAGCAGAGGTCGATGTCCTCGCAGTAGTGGCGGTAGCCCGCATCCCAGCCGTCGAGCTCGTCGAGCATCGTCCGTCGCATGAGCAGGAACGCACCGAGCATCCAGTCGGCCTGGACAGGCCCGGTCGGCCGCTCGTCGAGCGCGTAGTGCTCGCGCTGCGCCTCGTACGGAGGGCGGAAGCGACGAAGCGGCGTGCGGCGCACGATCGTCCCCCGGACGGTGGGGAATCTCCGGCGCGATGGCTGCCAGCTCCCGTCGGGCCAGCGCATCTGCGGGCCGGCGATACCGCACCGCGCGTTCGTGTCGGCGAAGGCGCGGAGCGCGGCCACCGCTCCGTCTTCGGCGATCGCGTCGGGGTTCACGTTGAGGACGTATTCGCCGGCCGTGGCTGCGATGCCGAGATTGACGTTGGCCGCCAGCGGCAGCGGCCTCGGGTTCTCGAGCACGCGCACGCCGTCCGGGGCCCCGTCCGCCGAGCCGGGGAGGTTGGCGACGACCAGGATCTCGTCGACCTGCGCTGCGAGGGCGGGAAGCGAGCGTGCGAGCTCGGCCGCGTGGCCGTGGGAGACGACGACCGCCGAGACCTTCACGTTCCGAGTATCTCCCGGTAGACGGCGAGCGTCCTCTCGGCCGTCGCGCGCCAGCTGAACGAGCGCGCTCGCTCGATCCCCGCCGCGACGAGCCGCTCGCGCTCGGCGATGGCGGTGCGGATCCCGTCGGCGAGCTCGGCCACCTCGACGAACACGGCGGCGTCGCCTGCGACCTCGCGCAGAGCGGGATCGGGAACGGCGACGACCGGCGTCCCCGAGGCCATCGCCTCGACGACGGGAAGCCCGAAGCCCTCGTACCGGCTCGACTGGACGAGGCAGGCGGCGCCGCGGTAGAGCTCGGCCAGTCGCTCGATGTCCACGTAGCCCTCGAGCCGGGCGCCACGATTGCGCAGCTCCGCGGCCAGCGCGGCGTCCTTCTCCGGGCCGACGACGACGAGCGGGAGGCCGACCGCAGTCGCAGCCTCGAGCGCGGCGAGCTGGCTCTTGCGCGGCTGGACGGCGCCGACGGAGAGGATGTAGTCCCGCGTGCCGGAGCCGGGCGAGAAGGCGGGGTCGACCCCGTTCGGCGTGACGACGACCCGGTGTGGCGGGACGCCGTAGAGCTCGACGATGTCGGCCTTCGTGCGCTCCGAGACGGCGAAGACGCGGTCGGCATGGCGCACGGCACGCGGGACGACGAGACGGAAGACCGTTCGGTCCTTCCAGCCCATCAGCTCGGGCTCGCGCGCGAACGACACGTCGTGGACCGTGACGACACACGGGCACGGCGCGCGCAGGGGAAGGGCGTGCTGCGTGTGGCAGAGATCCGCGCCGAGCGCGCGCAGCGCCCGCGGAAGCGTCCACGCCATGCGCAGCTCCTGCGAGCGCGCGGGCAGCTCGAACGGCTCGATCCCCGCCGGCACGAGCTCTGGATGGCGGGTGACGGCGACGATCCGGACTCCGGCCCCGAGCGCCAGCCGGCCGAGCTCGCGGAGCAGGTTGAGCACGTACGTCTCGTCTCCCGTGCGCCGGCGTCCGAGGACGTCGGCGTCGAAGGCGACGGTCTTCACGCCAGCTCTCGCCACAGCCCGACGAGCGAGTCCGCGGCGCGCTCCCACGTGAGCTCGCGCGCTCGTGCGATCCCGGCCGGGACGAGCTCGTCGCGCTGCGCCAGCGCCCGCTCGATGCCGGCCGAGATCGCCGCGACGTCGAGCGGGTCGACGAGGACGGCCGCGCCGCCGGCCACCTCCTCCATCGCGGTGCCGATCGACGTCACCACCGGAGCGCCGCAGGCCATCGCCTCCACCACCGGAAGCCCGAATCCTTCGTACAACGACGGGTAGAGGACGCAGCGGGCGCCTCGATAGAGCGCCGCGAGCTCGTTGTCGGGAACTTCGCCGACCCAGCCGGCGACTTCGACTCCCCCCCACCCGCGAGCGCCGACCACGCGAAGCTCCACACCGGCCTCGCGCGCGGCACTAACCGCACGGCCGAGGTTCTTCCGCGGCTCGAGCGTGGCGACCGCAAGCACGTACTCGCCGTCGGCACGCGGGCCCTCGGGCGTGAAGATCGGATCGATGCCGTTCGGGACGACGCGAATCCGCTCGGGCGCGACACCGGCGAGCTCGATCGTCTCGTCACGCGTGAACTCGGAGACCGCGACGACGGCGTCGGCAGCTTGCAGCACACGCCTCAGCCCGGCCTTCCCGTAGAGCCGATGCCAGCGCGGGAACGCTTCCGGCGCGCGCAGGATCGCGAGGTCGTGCACGGTCACGACGGTCGGAACGCGGGAGCGGAGAGGGCCGCGAAACGTCGTGCAGTGCAGGACGTCGAGCGAGCGAGTCGCGACGCCCGAGCGCCGACGGGATACCAGAGCGCGTCACGGGCGACGCTCGACGACGCGCCCGGGGCCGCCGAAGGAGAGCAGCTCGACGTCGACGCCCGGTCGATCGCGCAGCGCAGCCAGCAGCCCGCGGACGACGCGTGCCGTCCCGGCGCGGGTCTGCACGAGCGGCGACGTGTCGATTCCGACTCTCACGGCGCCGCCGCGCCGGCGCGCAGCGCGTCACGAGCGGTCTCGTACGCCATGAGCTCGACGCCTCGCTCGAGCGCGCACCAGCGGTAGAGGTCGTGCTCGGCGTCGAGGGTCGGCTCCCAGCCGTCCGGTGCGTCCGTGACGAACGCGTGGACGGTGACGCGCTCGATGCCGGGCGAGTACCGCGCCCGAATGGCCGGCGGATCGTCGAGGAGCGAGTACGAGAGCGCGATCGGGAGCTGGCGGACCTCGGCCTGCAGCGCGGTCTCCTCGAGCAGCTCGCGCTGCGCCGCCTCGCGCGGCGACTCGTCCGGCTCGAGACCGCCGGCGACGAGGCTCCAGTAGCCGAGGCGCTCCGGCGCGCGGCGCATGACGAGCAGCTCGCCCTGGCGACGAACGACGACGACGATCTCCTGGTCGCCCCTCATCGCGACGCCTCCTCGTAGGCGCGCAGGAACGTCTCGCCGACCGCGCGCCACGAGAACGTCCGACGTGTTGCAGGCCCGCGGCGACCAAGCGCTCGCGATCGCCGATCGCCTGCTCGATCGCCGCCGCGAAGCGCTGCTGGATCCTCCGGGTCCGCGCGCACGGCAGCATCTCCGCTCGCCTCGTCGAGCGACTCGTGCGACGACGACGACCACGGGAACGCCGCACGCCATCGCCTCGATGACCGGAATGCCGAAGCCCTCGAAGCGGGACGGGTACGCGACGACGGCCGCGCCGCGATAGAGGCGAGCGAGCTCGTCGTCCGACACGTAGCCGAGCCGGTGAATGCCGGGGGCGTCGAGGAGCGGCTGCTCACCCCAGCCCTCGGCGCCGACGACGGCCAGCTGCGGCACTCCGCCCAGGAGCCGGTGCGCCTCGACGAGCACGCGCAGATTCTTCCGCGGCTCGAGGGTCGCGACCGTGAGGACGTACGGGGCGCCGAGATCCGCGGCCGGCCCGTCCGCATGGAAGACGCTCTTCGGCGCGGGACGCGCGACATGGATCCGCTCGCTCGGCACGCCGAGCGTCGCCGTCACGTCCCGTCCGGTGTACGCCGAGTTCACGAGCACGACGTCGCACGTCGCCGCGGCGTTTCCGTACTTGCGAGTGTGCATCGACCTCGTCCTGGCGGTCGTCCACTCGGGATGGTGTATCGGCACGAGGTCGTGGATCGTCGTCGCGCGCACGCCCGAGCGCTGCGGCGGGTACATCCAGTCCGAGAAGTGGAGGACGTCGAAGTCGCCGAGCAGGCGCTCCGCAGCCGGGTGCCCCACCGCGCTCCAGGCCGTGCGCACGGCGTGGGAGAAGGGCAGCGGCCACGTGCGCACCTCGACGTCCATGCCTCCGAGCGCGGCGCGGATCCGGCGCGGTCCCTGAATGCTCGTCGGCGCGAAGGCGACGATCTCGTGCCGCCCCTCGCTCGCCTCGGCCAGCCCGCCGAGGGAGCCGCGCATGTAGTTGCCGATCCCCAGCAGCGGATGGCTCAGAGGGCTGACGTCGAACGCGATCCTCACCGCCGCGGCCTGTACAGGAACCGGTCGAAGTGGGCGCCGAGCTCACGCGGGTCGGGGTTCCCGCCGGCCGTCACCTCGGCCGGGATCGCCGTCGGGGTCACCGTGTAGACGACGCGACAGTCCGTGGTCCCGGGCGCGGGCCGAACGGGGACGCTCAGGAGAGCCTTTCCCTCCGGGCTCAGCCGCACGCGCCCGACGACGCGGCCGTTCGAGCGCGCGACGACCCGCTGCGGGAAGAGGAAGAGGTTCGCGTCGCTGGAGAGCGCGACGGAGAGACGCCCCGGCGCGCAGCGCCGTCGCGTGTAGGTGACCGTCCGGCCGGACCAGGTGTCGTTCGGATAGAGGCCTTCGATGAGCGCGGCCGACACGAGCGGGGGCCGCACGCTCCACAGCGTCACGCCCCAACCCTTGTCACGCGCGAGCGGTGTGCCGTCGGGCGCGAACGACGAGTCCGCGAGCAGGTACCGGTCGCGGACGGGAGACCCGTCGGGAAGCGTGACCCGACCGGTCCTGGGATCGACCCGGACGCGAGTCTCGGGCAGCGCGCCGGGCGTCGGATCGGTGACGTAGTAGACCGGCCCGACCGCCCTGTTGAAGAACTCGTTCTGGTTCACCGTGAACCGGTCGGTGCGCCCGGTCCAGAGAAACGCGGCGCGAGCGCCGCTCGGAAGCTTCTGGTCGATCCAGCCGCGATCGACGGACCGGATCCCCTGGAACAGGGCGCCGCGCGAGAACCGCTCGAACCCGTGCTTCCCGAACCAGATCGGCTTGACCGCGACGACCCAGAGGCCGAGAACGAGCAGCGGGAGGACCAGCGCGTAGCGACCGGGCACGAAGAGGAACGCCGCGGCCAGGAGAGCTGCGAGCCCGACGGCTGCGATCGGCACCCAGCTCTCGCCGATTCGATCCTGCAGCGACCAGAGCGGCAGCAGCATCAGCGTGTCCGTGATCGCCGAGGTCGTGAGGAAGCGGTCGAACGGAATGGCGACGACGAGGAGCGCGGACGCCACGGCAGCGATCGTCGCGAGCACCCGTGGCCGCGGCGCACCGAGCTCGACCCAGGCGAGGAGGGCGATGCAGAAGAGGGGCGCCACGTAGAACATGTTTCGCTCCTCGATGCGGGCGGAGAACTCCGACGCGAACACGGCCACCATCGGGACGATGCAGACGGTCAGGGCGATCGTCGCCGCGAGGTGCCCCTGCAGGCGCGAGCCGAGCGTGCGAGCCCGCCCGACGAGCACGACCGTCGCGGCGAGCGGGATCACGAGGACGTACAGCGCGAGCTCGGCGACGTGCCACCACAGGTAGCGCAGCGCGTCGCCCACGTCGTAGCTGCGATCGCCGACCGGCGAGTAGGCGCCGAGCAGATCCTGCGGGCTGTGCCCGAGCGCGAGACCTCCGGCGAGGACGGCGAGCGCGAGCCCCACGACGAGCCCGTACAGCCAGCGAAACCGGGAGATCGTCGAGCGCAGGCCGCGCGGCTCGAAGATCGCCAGCACGAGCGGCGCGAGCAGGATGGCAGGCCCGAGCGCGACCGCCTGCACGCGCGTGGCGTACGCGACGCCGGAGAGCGCGAGCAGCAGGATCACCCAGGGCGCCGTCGGCCGCTCGAGCACGACGACGAGCACGAGCACGACGACCAGGAACAACGGGTAGAACGCGTTCTCGGTCATGACCGTCCCGGTGTACGCGAGCGACGGCACCGCAACTGCGAGTACCGCCGCGAGCAGCGCCAGACCGTCTCCCACCACACGCCGCGCGAGGAAGAATGCGGGCACCGCCGCGAGCGACATGAGGAGCGCGTTCTCCGCCTTCACCGCCGCGTACGCGTCGGGCAGGCCGTCGAACAGCGCGTAGGCGGGGCTGATCAGAAGCGGGTAGACGACGCTGTACCCGGGATCGGGCTGATCGCGAAGCAGCGGCTTGCCCGCGTCTGCGATCCCGCGCGCGAGCTCGGACCAGATGAGCTCGTCGACGAAGACGAAGGGAGCGACGATGCCGCGGACGAGGATCGCGCGGACGAGCACCGAGCCGGCGACGATCGCGGTGAGCCACGCCCAGGTTGGGACTCGGCGTAGAGCGCTACCCAAGGTCGACCTCGGCGAGGCGTCGGGCGATCTCGTTCGCCTCGGCCGTCTCCGCCGAGATCCCGACGTCCGCCGCGGCCCGACTGACGTCTCGAAGCACCGTGTCGTCGACCGCCGCGCCACCGGCAACTCGCTCCAGCGCGCCGACGTACAGGTCCGCAACGCGCTCGACGTCGTGCTCACGCTGCGCGAGCGCCGCCGCGTTCGCCCCCATCTCCGCGCGGACGTCCGCACGCGACGCGAGCAGCTCGACCGCCGCCGTGAGCGTGGCCACCTCGTCGTCGTCGGGCGGAACCTTCAGCGCGACGTCTCCGGGGAGCTCGGAGAACCAGCCAACGTCGCTCACGATGAGCGGCTTCCCGAGCGACAGGGCCCTGACCGCGCTGCCGGACGTCTCGCCCATCGTCGGATGCCGCAGGTTGACGAGAACGTCGCTTCCCGCCATGAGCGACCACAGCCGTGCTTCGTCCACCCAGCCGTGGCGGACGAGCCCTTCGTCGTCCAGACCGAGGCGTTGCAGCCTGCGATCGAGGTCGAAGCCGGGCGATGTCGACCCGACCAGGAGGAGCACGAGGTCCGGGTGCTCCCGCCGGGCCGCTGCGATCGAGCGGAGCAACTCCGGCACCCGCTTGCTCGAGTTGACGACGCCGACGCAGCCGATGACGACGCCGGCCGCGACGCGCTCGGGCTCGACGGCCGGAACGGGCCAGGCCGGATGCGGGACGACGCAGATCGGGCCTTCGTACCCGGCGGCGCGGGCCTGGTCGCGCACGAACTGCGAGTGGACGATCAGACCCGTGGCGTTATCGAGAACGAACGTGGCGAGAGGAAAGTCGGCAGGTCGCGCCTCCCACAGCGGCGGCACCCGCTTGTCGATCACGCCGTACGCGAGCAGTCGCCCGGCCACGCCGTGCTCGCGCTCCATCAGGTCGAGGTATGCGTTCCGGTCCCTGCGACCCAGCGTCATGCCCGACACCAGGTGATGCAGGACGAAGTCGTGGAGGACGACGACGCCGGGCTCCCTGCGCAGCGCGTCGACGATCCACGCGTGAGCGTCCGGATTGTTCCCGACGTGGTAGAGCGAGACGTCCGTCCCGCGGGGAGGCCGCCTCGCCCCGCGGCGCACCACGTCGACGTTCATTCGCGCTCGTAACGACGGGAGGAGCAGCGCGCTGTAGTCGGCGATCCCGGTCTGCTCGGGCGGCATCGGGCTGAAGTAGGCGAGCTTCACGACAGGAGCCTCCCGATCGCGCGATCCCACGTGACCTCCCGGGCGATGGCGTTTCCCGCACGACCCAGTGACGCGGCTTCGTCGCGGTGGTCGCGCAGCCACCCGAGCGCCCCCGCGATCTCCGCGGCATCCGGCGCGACGACAAGCCCGGTCGCATGGTCGGAGACGACCTCGAGCGGCCCTCCCGCGTCCGTGGTGGTCAGCACGGGCTTCTCCGACAGGAAGGCCTCGAGCGGCACCATCCCGTAGTCCTCGTCGACGGGCGCGTAGTAGACGGCGAGGCAGCGCGCGTACAGATCCGCGAGCTCGCCCTCGGAGACGCGGCCCGCGAAGCGAGCGCGCCCGTCGAGGCCGCGCTCGCGAGCGAGCCGCTCGAGCCGCTCGCGGTCCGGCCCCTCGCCCGCGATCACGAGCTCGAAGCCGTCCTCGCGCGCCGCCGCCTCGATGAGGAGGTCGATCCGCTTCGCGCGATCGAGCCGGTTGACGGAGAGGACGAAGTCGCCGTACCCCTGGCAGCGGTAGTCGAGCTCCTGCGGCGGGTGCGGCAGCACCTCGGCGGCCAGGCCCGTGGACGCGGCGAGCCGCCCGGCGACGTTCTGCGAAATCGCGAAGAGTCGCGACGCCTCACCCAGAGCGACCCGGTCGAGATCGTGAACCTTCCGCCGCAGCGCCCGATCCTCCGGCGAGTCGCCGAACTGGCCGAGCGGCGTTCCGTCGAGCTCGTAGGCCTGGCGGAACTGGTGCACGAGCCACACGCGCTTGTTCGCATGACGGACGAGATACGACGGGAACTTGGTGGCGATCACCATGTCGATCCTCGTGCCGTCGACCTCGTCGAGGTCGACCATCCGCCAGAGGAACGCCTGCGTGAGAACACGCGTGCCGGGATACCACTTGAACGGAACGGAGACGATGTCCGCCTCGTGGCCGCGTGCGCGCAGCTCGTCGACGAGCGAGTCCGTGAAGATCTCGGCCCCGCCGCGCGCGAACGGCACCTGCGGCCTGCAGACGGCGATCCTCATCCGGGCCCGCGCACGCGGCGCGCGACGATGCTCGCGCCCTGGTAGCCGTAGCAGGTCTGCGTGAACCAGGTCGCGGCGCTGCGACCCACCTTCGGCAGGCGCAGGAGCCGTCCGCCGATGCGGCGCCCGGCCATCTCCCCGTACCCGTCGGCCTGCTCGACGCGACGGACGACGAGCCCGGCGCGGGCGAACGCCCAGAGATACGCGTACAGCGTGTGCACGTGCTCGTTGATCCCGTACGTCCGCTCCTCGGCCTGGTCGGGGGCGTCGCCCGACCGGTAGACCGCTCGAGTGCCCTCGTTCAGGGCGACGACATGCCCGCCGCGTCGCGTCACCCGCGCCATCTCGCCGACCATGCGGCCGAGATCGAGCGCATGGTGCAGGGTCGCCACGCAGTAGGTGACGTCGAACGCGCCGTCCGCGAAGGGCAGGCTCTCGCCGTCGGCCTGCACGCGGAGGAAGGGCCCGGCCTCGGCTTCGTAGAAGGATCCGCGCCCGAGCCCGATGTTGGAGTCCGCGAGGATGTCCGTCCCCACATACGTGCAGCCGGCGTCGATCACGTGCCGGGCGCCCCAGCACTTCGCCGCGCCGACCTCGAGCACCCGCTGGCCCGGCTCGAGCAACCCGAGCAGCAGCCCGAACGAATGCTCGTTGGCCTTCCAGGTGAGGTCGTTCCATCCGCAGTCGCGCGTGAGGTACGGCAGCGCGGCGTCGACCTCGTCGTCGGGCTCGTACCAGCCCTGATCGCGAGCCATCGCGGCCCAGCCCTCGGCCTCGCGCGCTTTCTCCGCGACGCCGGGAACCGTCTCGTCCAGAAGGCGTGGGATGCGGTCGATCACGTCGTAGGTGCGCCCGCAGGCAGAGCACGTCAGCACCTCATCGCCACCGAGCGGTCCGTGACAGGTCGGGCACCGGAGGAGCTCGAGCCCCGCCGGCGCGGCGACGACGCTCACCGATGCTCCGCGTGGCCGCGTGCTCGAGCCAGCTCGGCCTCGAGGCGGTCGACCTGCTCCTGGAGGTCGTCGAGGAGGCGCAGCGTCGCGGCGTTGAACGAGCGCTGGTCGTACGCAAGCGGTTCCACGTACCAGCGCATCAGCTTGCGAAGCACCGCCTTCACCGGCGTCCCGATGCCGCCGCGTACCCCGGGACGCAGCCTCAGCGAGCGATCGGCGGACACGGGCCAGAGACGCTCGGCCTCGGCTCGTGCGACCCTGCGGTCGGCCTCATCGCCAGCGCCGCCGCCGGGATCGGCTCCGGAGCGGCGCACTTCCTCGCGAAGCGCGCGGAAGAGCTCTTCGACGTCGACCGAGGCACCGGTCGAAACCCCTGCAGAATCGCCGTTTTTGGCGTCGCCAGACGGCATCGGGGCATTCTAGCCGGGGCATAGGATTGGCCGGACTCGGCCAGTAGGCTGAGAGCGTGCGCGTCGGGCTCTCCCTCCTCACCCTCTCTCCGGGAGACCACGGCGGATCGGAGACGTACGCGCGTCAGCTCGTTCGCTCGCTCGCCCGCGTGGGGACGCTCGACTACGCGGTGCTCGTGCCCGCACGCGCCAGGGACGTCGCCGAAGGCCTCCCCGCGATCGAGGTCAAGGACCCGCCGGTCGGAAAGCGCGGCCCGCTGAGGATCGCGACGATGGCGCTTCAGGCCCGGCGAACGAAAGGCGTCGGCGATCAGCTGTCGACGCTCGACGTCGTCCACTATCCGCTGACCGTTCCGACACCGCGTGTCGAGGCGCCCACCGTCGTGACGCTGCACGACATCCAGCACAGAGACCTTCCGGAGTTCTTCGGGCCGGCGCGGCGCTCGTTTCGCCGGCTCGCGTACGACCGAGCGGCGCGCTCCGCGGCGGCCGTGATCGTCACCAGCGAGTTCGTCCGCGGGCGAGGACGCGATGCTCTCGATCTCGACGTCGAGCGTATGCACGTCGTGCCGCTCGCGATCGACCACGACGTCTACCGGCCGGGTGACGAGGAACGCGAGCCAATCCTCCTGTACCCCGCGCGCGGGTGGCCGCACAAGAACCATGCGCGGCTGTTCGAGGCGTTCGCGATGCTGCGTGAGACTCGTCCGCGGCTTCGGCTGATCCTCACCGGCGGCGGGCTCGAGCGGCTCGAGCCCCTGCCGGAGGGCGTCGAGAGCCTCGGTGAAGTGCCCGCCTCGCAGCTGGCATCGCTGTACCGGCGAGCGGCGTGCCTCGTCTACCCGAGCCTCTACGAGGGCTTCGGGATCCCGCCGCTCGAGGCGATGGCGTGCGGGTGCCCGGTCGCGGCCTCGACTGCCGGCGCAATTCCGGAGGTGTGCGGTGAGGCCGCCGTTCTCTTCGACCCTACTGACGTCGAGGCGATGACCGCGGCGATGCTCGAGGCCGACGACCGCCGGGAGGAGCTTCGCGAGCGCGGGCTCGCGCGGGCTGGGCTCTATACCTGGGACGAGACCGCGCGCCGCCACGAGGACGTCTACCGGGCAGCCGCTAGCGCAACGCCCTGAGGTAGCCCCACGACTCGGTGAGGCGGCGCGGTCGCCACAGCGCGACGAGCGCGACGTAGACGACGATCCCGACCACCGCGGCCGCAACCGTGCCGAGGAGAAGCCCGGGCGGCAGGTACGCGACCGCGGTCAGCGCTGCCACGACGGCGGCGGCGCGCGCGACTCCGCGCAGACCCCCGCCGAGAGCGCCGAGCACGCGGAGCAGCGCCACGAGCACGACTCCCGTGGAGAGAGCCAGAGCCACGGCCAGGCCGTCGAGCGCGAAGAGCTCCGAGCCGATCCAGGCCAAGACGACCTGCGCCGCGAGCGCGACGACCCCGATCACGGGCAGCGCCCGAAGCCGCTCGGCGACGAACGCGAGCGGGAACGACACGTTCACGCCGACCGAGACGACCATCCACGGCGAGAGGACGACGATCAGCCGGCTTACCTCCTCGCCGATGTCACCCCCGTACGCGCCGCCGAGAACATGCTCGATGATCGCGCCGCCGGCAACCGCGAAGGCCCCGACGGCCGCTCCGATCAGCGTCAACGCAACCCATGCCGACGAGGTCACGTGCCGCGCCACGGCGCCCTCGCCGAGGCCGCTGCGAGTCAGCGGCACGGACGAGACGAGGCCGATGGAGAACGCCGTGATCGAGACGAGGCTCGCCGCGGCGAGATACGCGTAGCCGAAGCTCGTCACCGCGCCCGGCTCCACGTGCCCGGCGAAGGGGAGGCAGATCACGTAGAGGAGCTGGAGCGCGATCGGGAGGGCCGCGGCCGTCGCGAAGATCCCCAGCCGGGCGCTCAGCGGCGGCCCGGTCGGGCGAACCGCCGTCGCCGGCATCCGCTCGCGCAGCGCGCGCCACGCGAGACCGACGACGGGCACGGCGAGCGAGATCGCGCCGTTGAGGGCGACGCCCCGCCAGAGCGCCGCGAGCCCGTCGTCGTCGACCCGGGTGAGGATCATCGTGAGCGCGGCGGTGCTGCCGAGCGCGTATCCGAGCGCGGCCGTCGCGTAGTCGTCGAGCGCGGCGAGGGCGCTCGCGGCGAGCCCGGCGAAGAGGTGCGCGATCGCCGCGGGGACGAGCCAGCGAAGCGCGTCGGCGCAGACGTCGCGTGCGGCAGCCGAGCCCGAGCCCGTGAGCACGTCCGCGATCGCGCCCGCTCCTCCGACTCCGACCACGAGGAGCGGTAGCGAGACGACCACGAGCGCGGTGCCGAATCCGGCGACGGCGCCTGCCAAACGGCGCTCCTCTCGAGCTCGGGCGAGCGAGGGCAGCACAGCCACTCGAATCGCCTGTGACGCGAGGACGACGACGATGTAGACGCCGTACGCGGCGAAGAAACCGTCCGTCTCCTCGGTGCGGCCGAACTCGTGCGCGATGACGACGCCGACGACGGCGGCGAAGCCCGTCACGATGAGCGTCGACGCCGCAGTGAGCGCCGCACTCGCCAGGGAGCCCAGGCCGGGCGAGTCTGTACGCTTGGCCACCGACGCGGAAGCGTACGGACCATGCCGAACGACACCCTCTGGACACGCGCCGCGCTCGAGGATCTCCGCAGCGAGCTCGGGGATGCGTACGAGAGTCGCACCGTCCTCGTGACCGGCGCGGACGGGTTCATGGGGTCGCATCTGACGGACGCGCTCGTGGAGCTCGGGGCGACCGTTCACGCGTTCGTCCGCGCGACGTCGAGCGGCGCGCTCAACAACATCGGGCACCTGCGCGACCGGCTGAAAGTGCACTTCGCGGACCTCACCGACCGTACGTCGGTCGACTACCTCGTCCGCGAGCTGAAGGAGAGCGCCTCCGATCGCCCGTACGTCTTCCATCTCGGCGCGCAGGCGCACGTCGGCGAGTCCTGGCACCGGCCGTACGAGACGGTCGCGGCGAACGTGCTGGGGACGCTCAACCTCCTGCAGGCGGTCGTCGACGCCGGCCTCGAGCTCGAGAAGTTCGACACGGCGGGCACGTCGGAGGAGTACGGGAACGTGCGCGAAGCCGTCTCCGACCATCACGATTTCGACGACGACGGCGGCCTCATCCTCCACGAGCGCTCGCCCATCAACCCGAAGTCGATCTACGCGACCGCGAAGGTCGCGGCCGACTTCCTGACGATGAACTACCACGACGCGTTCGGCGTGCCCGGCGTCGTCACGCGGATGTTCAACAACTACGGCCCGCGCCAGAACCCGCGCTACGTGACCGGGACGATCATCACGCAGGCGCTCACACGGGAGACGATCGAGCTCGGCGCGCTCGATCCGCTGCGCGACTTCTGCTTCTGCACCGACGGCGTGCGTGGCCACCTCACGGTCGCCGCGCAAGGCACGCCGGGCGACGTGTACGTCTACGGGCAGGGCGAGAACATCTCGATGCGCGACTGGGTCGACCTCATCCTGCGAGTCGGCGAGGCCGAGGGCTTCTGGCCGGCCGGCCGCGAGGTCGTCTCGACCGCTGCGAGGCACCGACCGGGCTCGAGCGAGGTGCTCGCGCTTCGGGTCGGGCACGAGAAGCTCACGTCCGAGACGGGCTGGCAGCCGCGCGTGTCGTGGGAGGAAGGCGTGCTCCAGACGATCCGCTGGTACGCGGCGAACCGCGAGCGCTGGCTCGGCCGCGTCGACTGGCTCTCGACCGGCGCTCCGCTCAAGACCTCGTGAGCCGCGTCCTCGTCACGGGCGGGGGCGGCTTCCTCGGCTCGCACCTCGTGGAGCGCCTCGAGGCCGGCGGCCACGACGTCGTCGTCGCGCGCAGCGCCGAGTACGACCTCACGTCGATGGACGACACCGCGCGGATGTTCAGCGCCGCCGAGGCGGACCTCGTCTTCCACCTCGCCGCAGAGGTCGGGGGGATCGGCGCCAACCGCGCGAATCCCGGCCGCTACTGGTTCGCGAACCTCGCGATGGGCGCCAACGTCCTCGAGCAGGCGCGGATCCACGCGACGCCGAAGCTCGTCATCGTCGGAACTGTCTGTGCCTACCCGAAGTTCGCTTCGGTGCCGTTCAGCGAGGACGAGCTCTGGAACGGCTACCCGGAGGAGACGAACGCGCCGTACGGCGTCGCGAAGAAGGCCGTCCTCGTCGGCGCGCAGGCGTACCGCGAGCAGTACGGGCTCGATGCGATCTTCCTGCTGCCCACGAACCTGTACGGCCCGCGTGACAACTTCGACCTCGAGACGTCTCACGTCATCCCGGCGCTCATCCGGAAGATGGTCGAGGCGGAGGACGAGGTCGTGCTGTGGGGCGACGGCTCGCCGACGCGGGAGTTCCTCTACGTCGACGACTGCGTCGACGGCCTCGTCCTGGCGGCCGAGCGCTACGACGGCGCGGATCCGGTGAATCTGGGCGCGGCCCGCGAGATCTCCATCCGCGAGCTCGCAGAGCTCATCGCCGAGGTGACCGGCTACGAGGGCGGCATCACCTGGGACGCGTCGAAGCCGAACGGCCAGCCGAGGAGAAGCGTGGACGCGACGCGCGCCCGGGAGCTCTTCGGGTTCGAGGCGGAGACATCGCTGCGCGAGGGGATCGAGCGCACCGTCGCGTGGTACCGCACGGCGGTCGCGGGTGTCGGCACGACGTAGCGCTCTCGCCGCTGCGCGCCGGGGCGGGAGGACGATCGATCGCCTGCTCGAGCGGCCGCGCGCGGTTCTCGCCGGCCTCGTCGCCGCGCAGATCGCGACCACGCTCGCGCTCGCGCTCACGGTCGCCCACAACGGCTGGGTCTGGTTCCAGGGCGGCGACCAGATCTGGATGACGACGACGGGTTGGCTCCTCGGGCAGCGCGAGCTCCCGCCGACCGAGATCGGCTACCTCTGGCCCGCCGTGCAGGCGCCCGTCACCTGGGCGACCGGGCCGACGTACGTCCAGGCGCTCCCTCCGCTCGTCCTCGGGCAGGTGCTCGTCCTCGGCCCCATCGCGCTCCTCTGCGTCTACGGGATCGCGTCGCGCATCGGCGGTCGCCTCCTCGGCTACTGGGCGTCGCTCCTGTGGGTGGTCGCGCCGTTCGCGGTGATCCCGCTCTTCACGGGTCGCTACCACGAGCGCTGGACCGAGCAGTTCCTGCCCCAGGCGCTCGGGCTCACCGCAATGGCGGACTTCCCGTCGATGGTGCTCCTGCTCGCCGCGGCGCTCTTCGTCGTGCGCTCGCTCTCGCCCGGGCGGGTCACGGACGCCGTGCTCGCGGGCGTCCTCATCGGCGCGGCGGCCGCGCTGAAGCCGCCAAACCTCCTCGTGGCCGCCGGAGCCGTGCTGGCGTACGTCGTCGCGAGGCGATGGCGCGAGGGGCTCGCCTGCGGGGCGGCCGTCGTGCCGGCGCTCCTCGTCCTCCTGCTCTGGAAAGTGCGCGGGCTCGGCGAGATTCCCGCGTTCGCGCTGGAGCAGACGAGGCTGGCGGCGGGATCGGGACCGCTGGCGCTGGACCTCAAGGTCGACCGCTACCTCGACCTCGACGTGGAGCACTGGCGCGAGCAGATGGGCCAGGTGCGCGAGTTCTTCTGGAGCGCGCGCCTCGCGCAGTGGGCGCCCGTCGCGGGGCTCATCGCCGTCCTGCGCGTGCGACGTGGCGCGATCGCGGCGTTGCTCGGCGGCTGGCTCGCGGCATTCCTCGTCGTGAAGGGCTTCTCGGAGCGGGCGACGATCGAGTCGGGCTCGTTCTGGCGCCTGCTCATGCCGGCCTGGCCCGCGTATCTCCTGTTGTTCGCCTCGATCCCGCTGCTCGTGCCCACGCTCGCGCGAAGGCTCGGCGACCGCGTGAAGCCGGCGACGAGCACGCCCGTCGCTCCTCGCTGGATCGCCGTCGCAGCCGTCGCCACCGTGCTTCTCCCCGGCATCGCGATCGCGCTCTCGACCCCGCTCGGAAAGACGCAGCAGAAGAACGTCGTGCAGGACTTCGAGAGCGGGAACATCCTGAGCCCGGTCGACGACGGCGTCCAGCTCGACGTCGCGCGCGACGGCGCCTCGCGGCGCCTCACGTGGACGAGTGGCGGGCCCTGGCGCGCCGACGTGTTCTATCGCGTCTACCGCCACGACGGCCCCGGCGACGACACGCTCTGCCTCCTCTCCGCGAGCGTCGCCTGGTACTGCCTGCTGAACAGCGAGCCCATCGCGACGACGCGAGACCGCTCGTTCGTCGACGAGTCCGCGCCGCCGACCGCGACCTATCGCGTGGGGGTCGGCACGAACTGGATCGACGACCCGGAGGCCGGGGACGTCTACGCGTTCAGCCTCCCGGTGGCCGTTCGCGGCTGAGGCGCTCCTCGAGCAGCGCGATCCGCTGCGCGAGATCGACGTTCTCGTCGGTGAGCCGCGAGATGACCGTCGAGTAGTGCAGGAGCACGAGGAAGATGAAGAGCGTCGCGACCGCGAAGAGCACGGCCGGCGGGTAGCTCGTGACGCCGAGCCAGCCGGCGATCGTGTTCAGCCCCTCACGCCAGAGGGAGAGGACGAGCAGGACGACTCCCGTCGCGAGCCACAGGAGCGCGTAGCGCTCTTTCAGACGCCGGCCGCGCACCAGCTCGACGACCACGAGGATCAGGATGATCGAGGCGACCGCGCCGGCGATCGACGCGCGGATCGGGGTCATCGACGAGCGGTCTCGAGCCGCGGATAGCGCCGGAGGCTGGCGACGAGCAGCGCGAGCATGACCTTGACGATGTAGTAGAGCGACCGGACGAACGTGATCGACGACGTGCCGGCCTGGCGCTCGCGCATGTCGACCTGCACCTGCCTGAGCCGGAGCCCGCTGCGCAGCGCGACGAGCGTCGCCTCCACCTCCGGGTAGTCGTGCGGGTACTCGACGGCGAAGAGCTCGATTCCCGCGCGATCGAGCGCGGCGAAGCCGGACGTCGTGTCGGTCACGTGCTGGCCGCCGAGGAGGGACACGAGGCGCGCGAAGACGCCGATCCCGATTCTCCGCGCGAAGGGCGGCCTGTACGCCCCAGCCGGGTCGACGAAGCGCGATCCGACCACGAAGTCGGCGGCGCCCGCGTGAATCGGGCCGAGGAGCTTTCCGAGCTCGGAGGCGTCGTGCTGGCCGTCCCCGTCCAGGCGAACGGCGACCTCGTACCCCTCGTCGCGTGCGTACCGGAACCCCGTCTGCACGGCACCGCCGATGCCGACGTTGAACGGCAGCCCGAGCACCGTCGCGCCGTGGGCGCGAGCGACCGCCGCGGTGTCGTCGCTCGATGCGTCGTCCACGACGACGACGTCGATGCGCCCGTCGAAGGCGCGGATCTCGTCGACGACTCCACCGATCGCGCCGGCCTCGTTCCAGGCGGGGACGATCGCGACGAGCCGTCCCTCGCTCACGCGGGGACTCCGGCCCCGAGCCCCACGAGCTCGAGGAGCCTCCGGGCGCGATGAGCGTACGTGTGCTCGTCGAGCACGCGCTCGCGGGCGCGTCTCCCCATCTCCTCGGCCTGGGCGGGATCGGCGACGAGCTCGCGGTACGCGGCGACGGCATCCTCGGCGCTCTCGACGATCACGAGCTCACGGCCCGGCTCGAACCAGCGCTCGATCCCCTCGTGCGGGTTGGAGACGATCGCGGCGCCGGAGGACGCGAGCTCGAACGGACGCGCGGTCGACGAGCCGGCAACCGTCGCGTGCGGGCGCCGCGTCAGGTTGAGGTTGACGCGCGCTGCCGAGATCGCGCGGGCGAACAGGTTGAACGGGATGTCGCCCAGCGTCCGCGCCTCCCCGATGTCGCCCTGGAAATCGAGACCGCCGAGCGCGAAATCGAGCTCGGGCGCGAGACGTGACGGCTCGCCCACCATGGTCTTCATCCAGTCGCGCCGGAACTTGTCGCCGTAGCCGTAGAAGAAGACGTCGGCCTCCTTCTCGACCTCCTGCGGAGAGAAGAACTCCGGATCGGCGCCCCAGTAGAGGGCCTCCGCGCGGCGTGCTCCCAGCTCGCGCAGCCTGCCGATCCCGCCTTCCGAGTTCGACAGCACGAGGTCGTACTCCCACGGGTCCGCACCGTGGTAGGGGTTGAACCCCGTGTCCATGCCGCCGAACTCGGGCAGGCTCATGGGCACGTCGCCGTCGTAGAAGACGATGGGTATGCCGAAGCGCTCGCGCAGGGCATCCGGGATGCCGCGAAGATGCGCCATCGGGATCGTGAAGACGACGACGGCGTCGGGCCTCTCCTGCTCCACGAGAGCCTCGAGGTGCTTCTTCCAGCGCGGCGTCACCCAGCGCGAGATCGTCTCTCGAGTGAGCTTGTCGAGCGCCGAGTCGTCGGGGTTGGACTCGGCCCGCCGCAGGTAGCGGTCGCCCTTCACGCGCGCGAGCACGTCCCGGACCGCCTGGTAGGACTCGCCCTCGCGATACGTGGGGTTGGGGGCGGCCCGCCACCACGGCGACTCGACGGGGCGCCCGCGGTACGGCGTCACCACGAGGTCGACGCCGGCCTCGTACATCCCCTTCCACAGCTGCCACCACGCGGGCGTGCAGCCGTAGCGGAAGTCGAGGTCGATCGCCGAGGCGGCGGCGAGGATCTTCGGCGTCCGCATCAGTACGCACCGCGCCGCGCGATGACGGCCGGGATGGTCTTCGCGATGATCGTGACGTCGAGCCAGATCGACCAGTTCTCGAGGTAGGTGAAGTCGAGCCGCACGAGGTCGTCGAACGAGAGGCCGGAGCGGCCCGAGATCTGCCAGAGGCCCGTCATCCCGGGCAGCACGCGGTACCGCGCGCGATGCCAGTCCTCCAGGAGCTGGTAGTCACGCAGCGGCAGCGGCCGAGGCCCGACGAGGCTCATCTCGCCCTTCACCACGTTGACGACCTGTGGTATCTCGTCGAGGGAGAAGCGACGGAGGAACCTGCCGACGCGCGTGACACGCGGATCGTCCCGGATCTTGAACAGCGCGCCTTCCGCCTCGTTGTCGGCCTCGAGCCTCGGCTGCAGTGCGGCCGCCTCGGCCACCATCGTCCGGAACTTGAGCATTCCGAACTCGCGTTCGCCGACTCCGACTCGGCGGTCGACGTAGAAGACCGGCCCGCGCGAGCCGAGCTTGACGGCCGCGGCGATGAGCAGCCACAGCGGCAGCCCGATCATGATGACGAGGGTGCTCACGAGGAGGTCGAACCCGCGCTTCACCGCCCAGTCCCAGCCCGTCAGCACCGGCGGGCGAAGCTCGAAGAGCGGCGCCCCCTGTCCCGGAACGTACTCGCCGCGCTGAACGAGGAGCTCGGTCGTATCCGGCGCGAGACGCACCTTGATCCCCTGGCGATGCGCCTGCTCGACGACCTCGAGGACCGTTCGCTCGTCGAAGTCGGCCTCCGTGAGGATCACCTCGTCCGGCCGCACCCGATCGAGCACGAGCGGGAGCTCGGCGCGTGATCCGAGCAGCCGGAACCCCGGAACGGCCTCCGGCGCGACGACTCCGACGAACTCGTACGTGAGACCGCTGCGCGCTGCGGCGAGCGAGCTCTTCAGCCGGGTGAGGCTCTCGCCCGCGCCCACGAGGACCACCCGCCGTCTGATCCCGGCCGCGCGCATCACCTCGAGCGACGCCGACTCGTACGCGGCACGGAGAAGGCCGATCGTCACGGCGCTGGCGACCACGGAGGTCGGGATGAGGCCCGAGGTCGAGAAGTCGTACCCCGTGCCCAGCCCGAAGGCCAGCACGATGAGGGCGACGACGATGAGGCCGGCGAGAATGCGGCCGGCGCCGGGCCTCAGCTCGCGCTGGCGGTACAGCCCGGACTGGGCGAAGACGAGAACCGTGACCGGCGCGGCGAACTTGAGCCATTCGGCCGGTCCTTCGCGCCAGAGCAGGCTCCAGAGGACCTCGCCGCTGCCGGTGACGATCTGCCGCAGGACGAGCGCGACGTAGATCCCGAGGGCGAGGCCGATGACGTCCAGGACCACGAGCGCCGCGATGGAGAGCACCCGGCGCACGACGGAGAGGATCGGCCCGCGCGAGAGCAGGTAGAGGCGGGAGGCGCGGACGTCACGACCCGAGGCGCCCTGCGTCGGAGCAGGATGGGACGTCTCCGCCTGCGGAGCGGCTTTCGACACGCCGGAAAGCTTAGAGCCGAGCCACGTCGTCCCACCCGACACGAGGGGCGTCCGGCAGCAACCGGGCGCCGAGCGTGTCGAGGTCGGAGACGTGCGCGCGCTGCGCGAGGAGCCGGAGAACGACGCTCAGCAGCGTCCGTCGACGCCGATCGAGCAGGTCGGTGTCGTGGAAGTAGGCGTGGACGACGGGCGGCAGCTCTCGGCGTGCGAGAGACCGGGCGAGGTCTCCCAGCGAGTGCGTCGTCGGGATCGCAGCGAGCGTGCGTCCCGAGGGAAGCTCGACGTTCGCCGGCGCCGAGAGCGACGCCCAGCGCTCTCCGGCCGGCAGGTAGGGCGGGCGGTGCGCTCGGAGCGTGCAGTCGACGTAACCGAGCTCGGCGCAGGCCTCCGCGACCTCGACGTCGGTGTACCAGCCGCCCCCGCAGAAGAGCGTCGGGCTCAGGCCGTTCACGCGAAGCGCCTGCCCTTCCTCCAGCACGCGAGCTCCCGCCTCGGCGCCGCTCGGGCGGGCGTGGTCGGGCGCCGTCCAGTGCGTGTGGTGCCCGAGCGGGCCGCGCGTCGCAGCCTCCAGTGCGCGACCGATCCACACGCGCTCGTCCTCTCCCGCCTCGGCAGCGGCGGGCCGCACGAGCGCCGCTATGGGGAATCCGGCCGGCCGTTCGTCCTGCAGCGCGGCGAAACGCGCCCACGCCGCGTCGTCGAGCGGTCGCTCAACGTGGCAGGACACGACCGCGTACCGTTCCCGCGACGTGGCGCCCATCGACGTCGAAGTATCCCTGGCCGACTAGATGCGACGATCGACGGCCGCTCTCGTCGTCGTGCTGGTGGCCGCGGCGCCGCGCGCGCTGGTGCTCGCGCACGAGCGAGAGACGATCCTCGAGGCATTCGTCGACAAGAGCGACCGCTTCGCGACGACGCTGGTCGACCACGGGACGTTCGGGTTTCTGGCCGGCGTCCCGTCGGCGTACACGCAGCCGCTCTACGGGTGGTTTCTCGCTGGGATCTACCTGCCCTTCGGGAGGTCGTGGTTCGCCGTCGGGATCGCACAGATCGTGGTCGCCGTGCTCACGGCGCTCGTCGTCTTCGAGATCGGCTCGCGGCTGCGCTCGCCCGGAGTCGGGCTCGTCGCCGCGCTCCTGACCACGCTTCACCCCTACATCGTCTGGCACGACGTCCATCTGAATCGCGAGCTGCTGGACGGGCTCGTCCTGGCCGTGCTCGTGCTGTGCGCGCTCGCCGCCCACGAGCGCCGGTCGCTCCCGCTCGCGGCGGTCACCGGAGCCGTCGCCGGGATCGCGATTCTCGGCAACGCGCGGCTCATCCTTCTCCCCCTCGTGCTCGCGCTCTACGTCGCATGGCGCACGCGGTTCGGCCACGCGGTCACCGCCGCTGCGCTCGTCGTCGGGATGGCCGCGCTCGTGGTCGTGCCGTGGGTCGCGCGCAACAAGGCGCAGGTCGGCTGCTACGCGATCACCACGGACGCGCGCGCGCTGTGGAAGGCGAACAACGAGAACACGCGCGGGGTGCTCGACCGCGGCGGCTGGATCGACGACGTGCCGGAGCTGCCGGGGGCGCCGCCCTGGCCCGAGCTCGCCGCCGATCTCACGCTCGCCGGGAAGCCGACGAGCATCGACGAGTGCGCGCAGATGCGGCTCTACCGCGGCGAGGTCGTCGACTTCTGGCGCGAGCAGCCGGGCGAGAAGGGACGCCTTGCGCTGCAGGCCACGCGGATGCTGTGGAGCCCCGTCCCCGCGCGAGTCGGACGAGAGCGGGAGCGGCACGGCGCGCCTCGCTCGCCGGACGATCGAGCCTGCGTTCATGGTCGCTCTCTATGCGCTGGCCGTCGCCGGCGTCTTCGTCGCGCCGCCCGCCTTCGTCGGCCTCGCCATGCTCATGCTCGCGTACAACACCCTCGCGGCGATGGTCTTCGCGGGAACGGCGCGGTACAGGACGCCCTGGGACTTCCTCCTCGCGCTCCTCGCCGCATTCGCGCTCGCGTCAGCCTGGGAGCGCGTCCAACGGCGGCGCCGGCGGCACTACGTCGGCGTAGGCTCGAGAGCGCGCGCGTAGAGCTGCTCTACGCGCTCGACACAGCGCTCCGGGGTGAACTCCGAGAGCGCCCTCGTACGGCCCGCCGCGCCCATCCTTGCGGCACGGGGAAGGTCGCCCGCCAGCTCGACGATCGCGTCGGCGAGCGCGTCGGCGTCGGCCGAGGGCACGACCAGGCCGGTCTCGCCGCTCGCGACGATCTCCGGGAGCCCCCCGACCGCGCTTGCGATCACCGGCCTCGCGCGCTCCATCGCCTCGAGCGCCACCATCCCGAAGCCCTCCCCGAGCGAGGGCACGACGACGACTGCTGCATCCTCGATCGCCCGCTGCACCGGCGACACGAAGCCGAGGAACCGCACGGCGTCCGCGACGCCCAGCTCGCGCGCATATGCCTTCAGCGCGGGCTCGAGCGGGCCGCGGCCGGCCATGTCCAGGGCCACGCCGGGCACGCGAGCGCGGGCCTGGGCGAGCGCGCGCAGCAGGACGAGGTGCCCCTTGATGGGGATGAGGCGGCCGATGCAGAGGAGCCTCGGCTCGGATCCCGCGTAGGCCGTGGCCTGGCCGTCTGCGGAGATGCCGTAGTGGACGATCTCGAAGTCCTCTTCGGCGAAGCCCTCCGTCTCGGCGAGGTACTGCGCGAGCCCCTGTGAGATGGCGATGTGGACGTGCGCGAGCGAGCTCACCGAGCGATCGGCGAAGGCGAACCAGCGGCCCTCTCGGAACTCGTTGAAGCCGTGCTTCGTCGACAAGCGGAACGGGACGCGCGCGACCGAGCCGGCGAGCTGTCCGTACGCGTCCGCGTGGACGAGATGCGTGTGCAGGATCCGTGGGCGAACGCGCGCGAGGTGCGCCGTCACCTCTCCGAACGCGATCGGATCCACGTCTGCCCGCAGCCGGATGTCGTCGAGCGGGACGCCGCGCTCGCGCAGCGCATCCGCGAACTCCCATGCCCCGGGCTCGTTCTCGTGGAGCATGAGGAAGCGGACATCCCAGCCGCGCTCGCGCAGGTCGGGGAGCAGCTGCAGGAGATGGGCCTCCGAGCCGGAGATGCCCGCGACTTTCTGGGTGTGGAGCACGACGCCGTTTGTCACGAGAGCCCCGCCGCCTCGACGATGCCGCGCGCCCACGACTGCACGGAGTGACCTGCCGCGACCCGCTCGCGGAGCACGTGGCCGAGGGTCGCGCGCTCGTCGCTGCCGAGCGCTGCGAGCGCGCGGATCCGCTCGGCGAGCGCGCCCGGGTCCCAGCGCGCGAACCGCTGCTCGGGATCGAGGAGCTCGTCGAAGATCGGATTGGAGGCGAGCACGGGCAGGCACGCCGCGGCGGCCTCGTAGACGACCTTGTCAGGAGCCCCGGCGCGCATGTTGTTGACCAGCGCATCGTGGGCCGAGAGCAGCGCCGGGATCTCCGCCCGCGGAACGGCATCCCCGATGGTGACGCGTCCCTCGAGCCCCAGCTCGGAGACGACCTGCTCGAGCTCGGCTCGATGCGCCCGCTCCTCGTCCGAGAGCGTCGGGCCGTGGACGTGCAGCTCCACGTCGTCACCCGCGAGCGGCACGGCAGCGACCGCGACGTCGAGCCCCTTCGCGGTCGAGTAGCGGCCGAGGGCAAGCAGGCGCAGCCCCGGGCCTCGACGCGGCGGAGAGCACGGAAACTCGTCGAGATCGATCCCGTGGCCGATCGCACGGAGCTTCCGGGACTGAAAGGGAAACGAGCGGTCGTCGACGCTCGTTACCGCGGTCGACGCGCGCTCGGCGGCTCGCAGGAGACGGCTCGTGCGCCAATGCGTGAACCAGAGGACGAGCGGGACGCGGAGCGGCCGCACGAGTGGAGCGGCCAGAACGGCGTAGATCGGGCACATGTGCGCCACGACGGCGCCGCCCCGGAGCCCGGGCAGCTCACGCGCCAACGCGGCCGCGAAGCGCGCTCCACGAAGCGCCTTGTACGGCGCGCGGAAGGTCCGCACGCGGCAGTTCTCCGGCAGGACGCCTTCGACCGCGCCGTCGGCGAGCACGACGACCTCGTCCACGAGCTCGGCCAGCGCGCGGATCTTCGGCACCGTGGCGGCGAGCGCCGGGTGGCCCGGATCGACCTGTTGCGTGATGAAGACGACCTTCGTCACTAGAAGAAATCGAAGTCGCCCAGGGTGAAGTGCCATGCGTCGGCGCGCTCGTCGATCCGGACACCGTCATGGAGCGCCTTGCCGATGAAGCGAAGCTTCTTGTTCGTCGGCGCGAAGCCTGCACGAATGAGGGCGCGCCGCTGCGGCGACGAGGGCGGAGGCAGCAGCACGAGCGCGTCCGCGCCTCCCTCGACCTCGGCCACGGCCCGGGACACGAGAGCGCGAATCGCCTCGGCGTCGTCGGGCGCCGCGACGAGGTCGGCGAGAAACCCCGCCGAGACGCCGTGCTTGACCGTATGGCCGACGATCGCCACGCCCGCCAGCGCGTCGGCACGGTAGGCGCCGAAACAGCGGTAGTCGCGCGGAGAGTCGAGGTAGCGCCAGTTGAAGTACTCGGCGTCGCGCGAGAAGTGGCTGCCGTAGCTCTCCGCGGCGCGCCGGCCGAGCGCATCCATCTCGGCGTCGAACCGGACGATGGGGCGCACGTCGAGCCCGTGGAGGGCACGAGACGCGGGGCTGACGTCGCGCATCCCGCCGTGCTCGCCTGGACGGCGAAGCGCGTAGCGAACGACACCCGCTAGGCGCAGCGGCTTCGCCCACAGTCGCAGCCGCGGCAGGTCGATCCAGCCCAGCCTCCCGATGAATATGGGGTACGAGCGCGCGTTCGGGAACGTGACGGTGACCGGAGAGCCGGACGCTGCGGCGGCCTCCTCGTTTCGCCGCTGCATCGTGGAGAAGACACCCTGGCCGCGATACCGCGAGTCCGTGGCCACGTTCACCGGGATCGCGAGACGGGTCTCGACGCCTCCGAGACGGGTGTTGAAGAAGCTCATCGCCGCGACTCCGACCACCTCGCCGCCGTCGACGGCGAGCGACACGATGCCCTCGCCGCCGGGGTTGCGGTCGAACCACCAGGTGAACTCCTCGTCCGAGAGCTGCGTCGTCCCGACCCGGGCGAGCAGCGCGACGAGCGACGCGCGCCACTCGGGCGTGTATCGGACGACCTCGAAACTCACCGGCTCGCCGTGCCGAGCGCCTTGTTGAAGGCGCGACGAGCGTAGGTCCCGGGCACGGTGTCCTTCACGGAGATGAGGTCGCAGGCGCCGGAGAGGACGAGCTCGAACGTCCGGGGAGGGTAGGGCTCGACGTTGTAGCGACGCAGTCGGTAGCGGTCGCTCGCGGGGCCGTTGGCGCCGGAGACCGAGGTGAACGCGAGCGCGTAGCCGGCCTGCTGCACGAGGCTCACGTGCTCGGGGCGGTAGTCGGCGAGCGAGCCCTTGACGAACGCGTAGGCGTCCACCTGACGTCCGAGCCGCTCCTCGAGCCGGAGCTTCGAGAGCGCGATCTCGCGCGCCGCCTCCGCAGGCTCGAGCTCCGAGACGGGCCGGTGCCCGATCCCGTGGGACTCGACACGGATGCCTCCGGCCTCGAGCGCGGCGAGCTCGTCCCAGCCGACGGTCGCGTTGCGGACGCCGAGCGTCCGCAACGCCTCCTCGTGCGGGAGCGGGCGGTCGCCGTCGAGGAATCCGATCGGGACGAAGATCACGGCCGGATACCCGTGCCGCTGGAGGACCGGCAGCGCGTTCTCGAGGTTGTCGCGGTAGCCGTCGTCGAAGGTGATGAGGACGGCGCCGGCCGGAAGTGGCGCGCCGTCGACGTAGTGATCGCGCACCTGCTCGAGCGACACCGGCGTGTAGCCCAGGCGTTCGAGCAGCCCGATCTGCTCCGCGAAGACGTCCGTCGGCACGGTGGCCGCGTTCGGCTGCAGGTCGTTGACCTTGTGGTACATGAGGACGCGCAGCGTCCGCTCGGCCTCCCCGTCGAGACCACCGGCGCCGGCCACCGTCTCTCCGATCGCGCGATAGACGCCGTTCTTCAGGAGCTGCTTCGCCCGGCCCGCACGCATCGCGTGAGTGTAGGCGGGCTATCCGGTGACGTCGTCCACGAGCTCGCGGAGGCGGCGGGCGTACTCATGGGGCGTCGCGAGCCAGGGCTGCACCGCGCCGTGGGCGGCGCCGCCGAGTCGCTCGGCGAGCGAGCGGTCGGACAGTACGCGCACGATCGCGTCGGCGAGAGCCGGTGCGTCCCCGGGCGGGACGAGGATGCCCGTTACGCCGTCCTCGACGATGTCCGGGATGCCGCCGACGCGGCTTCCGATCACGCCGCGGCCGCGGCAGAACGCCTCGACGACGACACGCCCGAGACCCTCCGAGCGGGACGGAAGCACGAGGACGGTCGCCTCGTCGAGGGCGCGCGCGACGTCCGCTGTCGACAGCGACTCCGTCCAGCGCGTCTGGGCCGGGAGATCGGCAGCGAGCCGCTCGGGCACCGCCCGGAGCGTCCCGCGCCCGACGACGTGCAGCGACGCTTCGGGAGCCCGCGGGGCGGCCAGGCGCCAGGCGTCGGCCAGGACGTCGACCGCCTTGTACCGCTCGAGGACGCCGACGAAGAGGGCAACGGGCTTGTCGGGCAACGCCACCGGATCGCGCTCGAC
The DNA here is from genome assembly GCA_963763465.1 of uncultured Gaiellaceae bacterium. Lineage (GTDB taxonomy): Bacteria > Actinomycetota > Thermoleophilia > Gaiellales > Gaiellaceae > GMQP-bins7. The sequence goes on from CAVXOS010000016.1 coordinate 42,484, forward strand.
GAACGGCTCGAGATCCATGAACGCGGCGAACTCGGCCGTCGGCTCGGCGCCGGCCCGGCGCACGAGCGCCGACGTGTACGCCGAGATCGTCCGCACCCCGTCGCTCGTGCGCAGCCCACGGCGGGCCAGCGCGTCGGCGAGCGGCGCCAGCGCCTTGCGCCACGACGAGCCGTAGAGACGCGCCGGGGCCGCCGGATCGCCGTGGATGTCGGCGATCACGCGCGTGGGAGCCCGCGCGAGCATGCGGCCGAGCCCGCAGAGCGCAGCCTCCTGCGCGCCCTGGGCGAGCACGGCGTCCGGCCGGAACGAGCGCAGCTCACGTGCCACACGGAACGGCAGAAGCGCATAGAACGTCACTCCGTCGAGCGCCCGCGGCCGGATCGGGCGCACGAGCCGGAACCGCGGGTCCGTCCCGTGCCCGCCGCCCGAGCTCGCAAGGACGCGAACGTCGAGCTCGGACGAGAGCGCATCGAACTTCTGCGCGAGCGAGGGAGACAGCGGGAGCGAGTAGCGCGAGCGCCCGACCATGAGCAGGCGCTTCTTCATGCGACTGCCTTTCGCAGCTCCGCCTCGATGGCGGCGAAGACGCCCTCTTCGGAGTACCCGTCGACCGATGGCGCCGTGGCGGCGCGAAGGCGCCCACGCAGTGCCGCATCTCCGAAGAACCGCTCGATCGCGCCGGCGAGAACCGCGACATCGCCGGGCGGAACGAGCAGCCCGTTCGCGCCGTCCTGCACGACTTCCGGCACGCCGCCGACGGCAGTCGCGATCACGGGACAGCCGGCTGCCAGCGCCTCGACGAGCGTGTGCGGGAAGTTCTCCCAGGCGGACGGGAGCACGGAGGCGTCCGCTGCGCGGAAGAGACGAAGGACCGTCTCGCGCGGCACGCTCCCCAGGAATCGCACACGCCCGTCGAGCCCGAGCTCGGCAACCCGTTGCTCGAGGGCGGCGCGCTCGGGCCCGTCGCCCGCGATCACGAGCGTCACCCCGGCAGCCCGCTCGAGCGCGTCGAGCAGGACGCCGACCGCCTTCTGCGGGCCGAGCCGTCCGGCGAACACGAGCACGTCGCCGTCGAGCCGCAGCTCGGCGCGAAGCTCGTCGCGCGTCGGCATCGCCGGGATTGCCGGCGCGGGATTGGGCAGGACCGTCACGCGCCGTGGGTCGAGCCCCCAGCCGAGCGCGACCTCGCGGAGGTAGGCGCTCGGGCAGAAGACATGCCGCGCTCCCTTCAGCGCCGCGTTCCGCGTCGCGCGGAGAAATCGCAGCCGGACGTCTCCTCCGACCCGCTGGAACTCGTCGAGGGTCCCGACGTAGCGCCCGCTGCGGGCCGCACGCTCGAAGACCTCGTCCGACACGAGCTTCACGACGAGCGGCCTCCGTGCGAGACGCGCGCCCGTGGCGCTTCGCCGGATCATGCTCGTCGCGTAGACGACGTCGGCTCGGCGCGCCGCCGCCCGAACGAGCAGCGCCGAGCGCACGTGCCGCAGCCGCGAGGAACGCGCCGCCCACTTCACCGGATACGGGCGAGTGCCCGGCTCCGAGTCAGCCGTCGTCACGACCTCCACCGCATGACCTCGCTCCGCGAGAAAGTCGGCGAGCGCCGGGGCGTGACTCGCCGGCCCGCCGGGATCGGGCGGCCAGATCCCCGAGACGACGGCGACCTTCACGACTGAAACGCCGTCCCGCCCGGTCGCTCGGATGCGCGGACCTCCGCTCGGAGTCGAGCGACCACGAAGATCCAGGCGACAGCGAAGACGAGCGTGGATACCAGGACGGCGACCGCAGCCCCCGTAGCTCCCCACTCGACGCCGAGCACGGCGACGAGCGGGATAGCGACGAGCGTCTCGAGGCCGTGGGTCACGATCCGCAGCTGCGGCCGCCCGATCGTGACCGGCAGTGACTTCGTCCAGCCCAGGACGAAGTGGATCGCGGCGGCGACGAGAATGATCCGCGCGGCCGTGGCCGCATCCTCGTAGTCCTCCGTGAAGACGACGCGGATGAGCCACGGCATGAGGACGAAGAACACGGGAACCGCCGCGAGCATGACCGCGCCGGCCCACTTCGAGTACGCGCGCAGCCCGGCGAGGATCCGCGCGCGCTCGCCCTTCTCCCAGTCGCGCGTCTGCTCGGTGAGGAGGACGAGGCGCGCCGGCGAACTCACAGCCGCGAGCCCGGTCTGCGGCGACTGCGCGATGCGGAAGAGCCCGACCTGGATCGTCCCTGACACGACGCCGAGGATCAGGGGCACGAGCGTCGTGCGGAGTGAGACGACGCCCGTCGCGAGGCTCGACTGCGCGACGAAGGCACGAATCTCGCGCACGTCCTCGCCGAGCTCCTTCGGCGGCGCAGTCGGGAACCTGCGCAGCGCGACGAGGCCGACCGCGGAGACGACAAGCGTCGAAATCGCCTGCGCGAGGACGATCGCCAGGAGGGCCTCGACGACGCCGTACTGCACCCCAATGACGATGGCGACGAGCCGGAGCGCAGACGATCCGGCCTGGTAGACGCTCCGCAGGTCGTAGCGACTGTGCAGGAGCAAGACGGTCGCGCCGACGTTCTCGGACGCTTGCACGAGCGGAAGGAGCGCCGCCGCAAGAAGCGCCTGCTCGACGCCGTCTGCGTCGAACAGCTCATCGGCGAACGGTGCGAGTGCCACGATCAGCACGGTTGCGAGAAGTCCTCCAGCGAGCTTGAGGAACAGCGCCTGGCGGAAGAGACGTCGGAGGCGCCCCCAGTCCTCGCCTGCGACGTAGCGGAAGCCGAACTTCGTAAGCGACTCCTCGACCGTGAGATCAAGCAGCGTCTGGAAGAAGCCCACCGTGACGAGGGCGGTCGCGAACACGCCGAAGTCGTCCCGACCCAGAACCCGCGCCGCGACGATCCCGCCTGCGAAGAGGCATGCCGCGGCGATGTAGATCCACGCAGCCGTCGCCGACCGGCGCCGGAGAACCCGGGAGGACATCGGGGGGTCAGTGTAGGGAGGCCGTCGCTCGGACCGATCCCGCGGAGACCGTCCCTATAGTGGCCCGGTGGCGACCGACGCCCTCGACAGCACGCGTGTGTCGTCGGGGCTCCGAAGCCTCGTCGACGGCGCGTCGGTCGGCGCGCTCGTGCTCGCCGCCTCGATCCCGTTCCTCTTCGTCCACGAGCGCTATCAACCGGATGTCGGTCTCGCGCTCGGAGCGACGACCGTCGACATCCGCCTCTCGGATCTCGCCGTCGCGGTCGTGCTCGTGGCTGCCGCGGTTGCCGCGGCCCGAGAAGGGCTTTCTCGGCTGAGCGCGCGGTCGCACGCTCTGGATCGTGGGCGCGGCTTGCTCGTCTGGCTCGCGTTCCAGACGTTCCGGCCGGCGTCGCTCGACGATGCGTCGTTCGACGACCACCTGGTGAGCTACCTCAAGCTCGTCGAGTACGCCCTGCTCGCGGTTGCGGTCCCTCTGCTCGTGCGGGGCGCGCGCGACCTGACCATCCTGCTCGGAGCCGTCGTTCTCTGGGCGGCAGTGGCGGTGGGCGTCGCCCTCCTGCAGTTCTTCGGCGTCGACATCTTCGGCGCGTGGAACGCCGGCTGGCGGCAGCCGTCCTTCCTCGGCCACCACGACCTCGCGGCGCTGGCGGCGCTCGGGCTCGGGCTCGCGACGGCAGCGATCGTGACGCGTAGACGTGAGACGCCGGCGCGCGTGCTCTTTCCGGTCGCACTGGCGGCCGGTGTCCTCGGCCTCGTCGATCGCAGGCTCGGTCGCGGCGGCGGGTGGACTCGCGCTCGGCGGCATCGCGCTCTGGCTCGCGGCCCGCCGGCGATTCCGCCCCGGCGAGCGCCAGGCACTCGCGCTCGTCGCGGTCGTGGCGGTCGTGGCGGCCGGCGTGACCGCCGTTCGCGGAGACGCGCTGGCGGATTTCCTCCGTTTCGTGGGGGTTCGCGGCGACAGCCCACCGGTCGGTGTCGAGACCTACTCGCAGCGCACCGTCCTCGCCTACATCGGCCTGAGGATCTTCGCCGACCATCCCGTCGCCGGCGTCGGCTGGCAGCGCTCCTCGCGAGCGGAGGTCTTCGAGCCGTACGTCGGCGACGCGCGCAAGCGCTTCCCGGACGTCGTCGACCTCGCCTTCCCGGCGGAAGGTCGCGAGTGGGGAGTCCAGAACCTCTACATCCAGATGCTCGCGGACGCCGGGCTCATCGGCCTCGTCCTGCTGCTCCTCGTCGGAGCGTCAGGGATCACGCTCGCCTGGCGCGCCGCGGCGCGCGCTCCGACGCCGTGGGCGGTGGGCGCCGGCCTGCTCGTCGTCTGCGCCCTCCTCACGCTGGCGGGCGAGTGGTCGTCGCTCGGGATCGTCGCCGGGATTCCGCTCCAGGCCGCGACGTGCCTGCTCCTCGGCCTCGCGGCCGCCGGTGCGGCGGCGGCCGAGGAGGCCGATGGCTGACCCGCGACTCGATCCCCCGAGGTCGATGCCGACCTACGCCGTGCGCGAGCCGCTCGTGCGGTGGCTGCGCGAGCAGGCGGTCGACGCGCACGGCGCGATCGGCCGCTACCGCGTTCTCGACGTCGGTTGCGGCGCGCGGCCGTACGAGCCGCTCTTCGCGCCGCACGCGGCGTCGTACGTCGGCGTGGACCCGGTCGACAACCCGAAGGCCGACCTGAAGGGGCCGGTCGAGGATCTCCCCGTCGAGGACGCGACCTTCGACGTCGTGCTCTGCAACCAGGTGCTCGAGCACTGCGACGACCCGGCGAAGGCGGTGTCGGAGCTCGACCGCGTCACCGCGCCGGGTGGCCGCGTGCTCGCAACCACGCACGGCGTGATGCCGTACCACCCCTCTCCTACCGACTACTGGCGCTGGACCCACGCCGGCCTCGAGAAGCTCTTCGCCGAGAACGGGGCCTGGGCGTCGGTTAGGGTGACGCCGGCCTCGGGCACGACCGCCTGCCTCGGAATGCTCATCGCGATGTACCTCGATCTCGGATTCCGCCGCGCCGGCCTCGGCCTGGCCGCGCGCCCGCTCGTCGCCGGGATCAACACCGTCGCCATGGGCATCGACGGGCGGTCGACGCGCCTGCGTGAGCCGGGACCAGGCAGCCTCTTCGCGAACTTCCACGTCGTCGCCGAGAAGCCGCGATGAAAGCGCTGGTCACCGGGGGCGGCGGCTTCATCGGCTCGAACGTCGTCCGCGCGCTGCTCGCGCGAGGGGACGACGTGCGCGTCCTCGACAACTTCTCGACCGGAAGCCGGGCGAACCTCGCCGGGCTCGAGCAGGACGTTCAGCTCGTGGAGGGCGACCTCCGCTCGTACGAGCGTGTCCATGCGGCGACCCGAGGCGTGGAGGTCGTCTTCCACCAGGGCGCGCTCCCGTCGGTGCCGCGCTCGGTGCAGGACCCGCTCACGACGACCGCAGTGAACATCGAGGGCACGCTCAACGTCCTCCTCGCTGCGCGTGACGAGGACGTGCGCAGGATCGTCAACGCGTCCTCGTCGTCCGTCTACGGGAACACGGGAAGCCTCCCGCGCGTCGAGACACAGGCGCCCGACCCCATCTCCCCGTACGCCGTCGCCAAGCTCGCCGCCGAGCGGTTCTGCACGAGCTTCAGCAGGGTGTACGGGATGGAGATCGTCTCGCTGCGCTACTTCAACGTCTTCGGCCCGCGCCAGGATCCGTCGTCGCAGTACGCGGCCGTCGTCCCGCGCTTCATCCGCGCAGTCGCGGACGGCGATGCCGTGACGATCTACGGCGACGGCGAGCAGTCCCGCGACTTCACCTTCGTCGACAACGTCGTCGGCGCGAATCTCCTCGCGGCGGACGCTCCCGGGGTCGGCGGCGAGATACTGAACGTCGCGACCGGTGGATCCGTCACGGTCAACGCGCTCGCGGATGCGATCGGCTCGCTGCTCGGCAAGCCCGTCGAGAGGGCCTACGAGCCGGCGCGGAAAGCCGACGTGCTCGCATCCTGGGCGGATGTCGGAGAAGCGAGACGCCTGCTCGGCTACGAGCCGCGGGTCGACTTCGCCGACGGCCTGCGACGCACGGCCGATTTCCTCCTCGGAGAAAGGAGCTAGCGATGGGATACGCATTCGGCTCGCTCGACGAGCTCGGCGAGGGCTACGGCTTTCGCAAGATCCGCAAGCCGCTCGGCGTGACGGCGTTCGGCGTCAATGCCACCGTGTACCCGCCCGGCTACGAGGGCTTCTACCACTACCACGACATCCAGGACGAGCTCTACTTCGTCCACTCGGGCGAGGCGCGAGTGACGGTCGAGGGCGAGGAGCGAATCCTCGGTGCGGGCGGTCTCTTCCACGCCGACTCGACGACCGCCCGCAGGGTCTCGAACGCGAGCGAGACCGAGGACCTGATCATGCTCGTCGTGGGCGGCAAGGGCGGCTACGTCGAGCGGGACGGCCACATGGTGGACGACGACGACGTCGCACGCCGCGCGGCGTTCGGCAGCTCCGGATCTACGGCTTGACGCCCGTGAACACCAGGTCGCGGGCCAGCAGCCTGGCGCCGAGCCGCGCGTAGCGTCCGCCCACGTAGCTCAGCTCGACCCTCTCGAACCCGGCCAGCAGCTCGCGCAGCGCGTCGGGCGAGAACAGGCGGAGGTGCGTCGGATCGTCCTCGGGCGGGAGGCCGCGCAGGAACCGGAGACGGCTCTGCAGGCGGAACGCGTTCGGCACCGAGCCGGCCAGCGTCCCTCCCGGTCGCAGCACGCGCCGGATCTCCGCGACGAGCGCGTCGGGGAACTGAAGGTGCTCGAAGAGCTCGCCGGCGACGACGGCATCGAAGCTCGCGGCGCCGAACGGGAGCGGCTCCTCGACGTTCGCCTGCACGGGCTCGATCCCGAGCGCGGCGGCCTTCTCGAGCGCCACGGCATCGACGTCGAGGCCGACGACCGAGTTCCCTTCGAGGAAGTGGCGCGTCAGCGCGCCCGAACGGCAGCCGAGGTCGAGCACGCGCCTCCCGGTGCCGACAGCGGCGACGAGGAGCGGGATGCGCTCGGGGACGAAGACGAAGTCGCCCTCGTCCCGTCGCTCGCGATGGTGCTCTTCGTAGCGCTCTTGCAGGGTCACGCCGAGCCGACGGCGGACTCGTGCCCGAGCGACGCGATCGTCTTGCGCAGACCGTCCTCCAGCGCCACCTCAGGCGCCCACCCGAGGATCTGCTGCGCGCGCGTGATGTCCGGCTGGCGCACCTGCGGGTCGTCGACGGGGAGCGCCTCGTAGACGACCTCGCTCGACGAGCCCGTGAGCCTGAGGATCGTCTCGGCCAGTTCGAGGAGCGTCTTCTCGTCGGGGTTGCCGAGGTTGACGGGAAGGTGCTCGCGCGACTCGCCGAGGAGCACGATGCCGCGAATGAGGTCGTCGACGTAACAGAAGCTGCGCGTCTGCGAGCCGTCACCGAACACGGTGACCGGCTTGCCTTCGAGCGCCTGGCGCAGGAAGGTCGGGATCGCGCGACCGTCGTTGGCGCGCATCCGCGGGCCGTACGTGTTGAAGATCCGGACGATCGCGGTGTTCACGCCCTGCTGACGGTGGTACGCCATCGTCAGCGCCTCGGCGTACCGCTTCGCCTCGTCGTAGACACCCCGCGGGCCGATCGGGTTCACGTTGCCCCAGTAGGTCTCGGGCTGCGGATGCACCTCCGGGTCGCCGTAGACCTCGCTCGTGGACGCGAGCAGGAATCGAGCGCGCTTCCACTTCGCCAGGCCGAGCGCGTGGTGCGTCCCGTTGGAGCCGGTCTTCAGCGAGTGGAGCGGCATGCGCAGGTAGTCGATCGGGCTTGCGAGCGCGGCGAGGTGGTAGACGAAGTCGACCGGCTCGTCGCATTCGATCGGGTGGATCACGTCGTGGTTCGAGAACGTGAAGGCATCGTCGCGAAGGTGGTCGATGTTCTCGAGCGTGGAGACGACGAGGTTGTCGACGCAGATCACGCGGTGGCCGCGCTGCAGGAGCGCCTCGCAGAGATGGGAGCCGAGAAAACCGGCGCCGCCGGTGACGAGTGAGGTCGGCATGGTCTCGATGCTAGCCCGGCGGTCCCGGGCCGGCGCCTCCTCTTACGACACGCGGTCCACAACGCCTGCGGCTGCTCAGCGCAGGTCCTTGTTCGCCTCCATGTCGAACCACATGGCGAACAGCGTCATCTGCAGCCCGGCGATCAGAAGGACCGCCACGAGGACGATGGTCGCCGGCGTGATCGCGTTGCCCGCGATCCGCAGCACGAGCTCGACGAGCCCGAGCACGAGCCCGACGCCGAGCATGAGCACGCCGAAGACGTAGAAGAACACGAGCGGGTGGAAGTCGCGGATCACGTACTTCTGCCCCATGCGCCACCAGAACCCCTTGAGCAGGAGCCACGAGATCCGCGGCACGACCGACCGAAGCTTGATCCCCGAGCGCTCTCCCACGTCGTAGATCGGCCGCGAGGGGACGTCGCGCACGCGCGCGTTCTGGATGTTGAGATGCACGAGCACGTCGTTCGGGAACCCGTAGCGCGGGTACAGCGCGTCGAGGTCGAGCCGCCGAAGCGCGCTCAGCGAGAGCGCCGTGTACCCCGCCTGCGAGTCGGCGACGTGCCAGTAGCCCGACGCGATCTTCGTCAGGAGCGAGAGCACGGCGTTCCCGAGATAGCGCGTGCGCGGAATGACCTTCCAGGCTTCCCCCGACACGAGGCGGTTGGCCTTCGCGTACTCGACCTCGCCACGCGCGACCGGGCCGACCAGCTCCGGGAGCTCTGCCGGGTCCATCTGGTTGTCGGCGGCCATGACGCAGGTGACGTCGATCTCCTCCTCCAGGGCGCGTCGGTAGCCCGTCGCGATGGCCGCGCCGACACCCGCGTTTCGCTCGTGGCGGACGATCCGCACGCGAGCGTCTCCGACGGCTTCGGCGGCAGCCGCCGTGCCGTCGCGCGAGGCGTCGTCGACGACGACGATCCGGTCGACGAGCTCCGGGATCGCACGAATCGTCTCGCCGACGAGCCGCTCCTCGTCGAACGCGGGCACGACGACCGCGACCCGCTTGCCGTCGAGCATCAGGGAGTGGTCGGATCCGGCCCGCGCCGGCGGGCGGCGATCGGGTCGGCCACGAGCGCGGCGATCGCACCGAGGATCAGGCCGATGAGCGCCCCGACCAGCAGCGACGAGCGGCTCGACCGCGCGGTCGTCTTGCTCGCCGCGGCCGGCTCGACGACACGGCTCGACTCCACGTTCTCCGCGAGATTGAGGAGCTGACGCGACTCGGAGAGGTCGTCCTGGATCGCGGCTCGTCTCGCGTCGGCCGTCGTGATCACGGAATTGAGATTGGCGGTGACCAGGAGCCGCTGATCGAGCGGCAGCGAGCGATCGACGAGGACGGCTGCCTGCTGTGCCTGGGCCGCGCGGATCCGCCCGTTGACCTCGTCGAGCTGCGTCTCGGCCGTCTCGACGTCGGACTCGAGCTGCGTGACCTTCTCGGTGACGTAGACCGAGACGCGCTGGGTCACGCGCCTGGCGAGCGCGGCGGCCGCCAGCTCGACCTTCTTCTTGCCCGAGCCCTTCACCGTGATCTCCATGAGCGGGTTGATCCCTCGCAGCTGCCCGGCGGCGACGAGCTCGCGCGTGGAGATCGACGAGCGCAGGCGAGAGACCGGGATGCCGCTGATCTCCGACGCGCGCTTCAGCGCCGCCTCCGAGCGAACGATCTCTCCGACCGTACGCGGGTTGGTCGCGAGGCTCTGGATCTGGCCGCCACCGAGCGGGGCGAAGGGCTGCCCGAGGTAGACGATCGTCTGAGACCGCCAGACCGTGCCGCCGGAGAGCGCGAGCGCGATGCCCACGACCGCACCGATCACGAGACCGCCGACGGGAAGCCACCAGCGCAGCTTCAGACGCTGCCACGCCGAGGAGAGATCGACCTCCTGCTCTTCGTCGAGGCTCGTCATGCGGCCGCGACCCTAGCAGCGGCCCAGCGCCACTGAGCTGCGAGGCCGTCCTCGAACGCGGTGGCGGGCTCCCAGCCGAGCTCGGTGCGGATGCGCGTGGTGTCGGCGGCCGTGCGGGCGGCATCGCCCTCGCGTCGGGCATGGCGAACGATCTCGAGTCGGCGTCCGGCGATCCTGCCCAGCATCTCGATCGCCTCGAGCATCGAGACCTCGCTCCCGCCGCCGACGTTGAGGACCGAGCCGCGCGACGCGCGCTCCATGGCGCGGATCGTCGCCTCGACGGCGTCGTCGACGTAGGTGAAGCTGCGCGACTGCGAGCCGTCGCCGTAGAGCTCGAAGGCGCGCCCCTCCGCGAGGCACGAGACCATCTTCGTGAAGGCCATGTCCGGCCGTTGCCGCGGGCCGTAGATCGTGAAGTAGCGAACGGTCACGACCTGGAGCCCGAACTCCGACCCGTACGCCCCCGCGAGATGCTCGCAGGCCAGCTTCGTGATCCCGTAGGGCGAGAGCGGGCGCGGGACCGTGTCCTCGGGGGTCGGGTAGCGCTCGGCGTCGCCGTAGACCGACGACGACGAGGCGAGCACGACGCGCACGCCGGCGGCGGCAGCCGCCTCGAACAGGCGCTGGCTCGCGATCACGTTCCGGCGCACGTACACGGGAAAGACGTCGCCGAAGCTCGCGACACCCGGCTGGCCGGCGAGATGGAAGACGCCGTCGAAGCCGTCCAGCTCGAGCGTGTCCGCCGCGAGATCGAGCCGCGACACCGGAAGGCCTCGTGCGTTCTCCTCCTTCAGCGCCGGGTCGTAGTAGTCCGTGTACGCGTCCCAGCCGATCGCGTCGTGCCCCCGCTCGAGCAGCGCGCGCAGCAGCTGTGAGCCGATGAAGCCGGCGGCGCCGGTGACCAGGTAGCGCATGGCCACGGAATGCTAAGGAAGCGGAGGGATCGGCTGGAGAATGCCGTCGCCGTCGGGCGCGAGGCAGACCTCGGAGAAGTACCGGGTCATCGCCACGCCCTCGGTGAAGTCCCCGAGCCGCGGCTCCGGCTTCTCTCCGCGCGCGAGCGCGAGCGCGAGCTCCGGGTAGCGGCCGCCGGCCGCGAGCGGGACCGGGAAGCCGCCGCCGAAGCGGGTGTTGACGTCGGTGATCGGAAGGGAGCCGTCCGGCTCGCGGAAGCACTGCACGTTCGCCGGGCCCTTGATGCCGACCAGCTCCGCCACCCGCGCTCCGTGCTCGATCAGCTCGCGATCCTTGATCGAGACGCCTTTGATCGACTCACCGCCCTTGGACAGGAGCATCGTGCGCGGGATCGCGTTCAGGCAGCGCCCGTCCATGTCGGAGAAGACGTCGATCGAGAACTCCTCGCCGAGGCAGGCCTCCTGCACGAACGACGGGACGTCCGTGTACGCGAGGAAGAACGCGAGCTCGTGGGCGTCGGCGGCGCGATGGATGTTGCGCGAGCCGAAGCCCTCACGTGCCTTGACGAGCACGGGGAAGCGAGCATCGTGGGGCACCGCCTCCGGCGCCCAGCTGCGGGGCGACGGGATCCCGTTGGCGACGAAGAAGTGATGCGCCTCGAGCTTGTCCGACATACGGGCAGAGGCGTCCGCGTCGGGCAGGAGGACGAGCGCTGGCGCGAGCCGCTCGCGCGCGCGCGCGAGCACCGGGAAGTCGAGATCGTTCAGCGGCACGACCAGGCGGACGTCGTGCTCCTCGCGCAACGCCGCGAGGGTGTGGACGTAACCGGGATCCGCGATCCGCGGGACGATGACGCGCCGGTCGCAGTGGTAGAGCGCGGGCGCCAGCGGATCGGCGTCCACTCCGAGGGTGACCGCGCCGGCCGCACGAAACGCGCGCGCGATGTCGACGCGCTGGCCGACGGAGGTGAGGAGCACGACCACGACGCGAGAGCGTACTCGGAGGACTCGGCGGCGACCCGGCTAAGGTCAGCGCCGTGCCCGGGCCGATCCGCGTCCTGCGCGTCATCGCGCGCCTGAACATGGGCGGGCCGGCGATCCACGTCTCCAACCTCGCCGCCGGGCTCGAGACGCGCGGCTACCACACGACGCTCGTCGCCGGCAGCCTGGCGCGCGGAGAGGACTCGATGGCGTACGTCGCCGAGCGCCTCGGCGTGACGGTCGTGAGCATGCCGGAGATGCAGCGCGAGGTCGCGCTGCTGCACGACGCCAGGTCCATCCGCCGCCTGACGGCGATCATGCGCGAGGAGCGGCCGCACATCCTCCACACGCACACGGCGAAGGCGGGAGCGCTCGCGCGAGCCGCCGCGCTCGTCGCCGGCAGCGCGCGGCCACCCATCGTCGTCCACACGTTCCACGGGCACGTCCTGAAGGGCTATTTCGGGAGAGGCCGCACGGCGTTCTTCCGCCAGGTCGAGCGCAACCTCGCGCGCAGCTCCGACGTCCTTGTGGCCGTCAGCCCCGAGGTGCGCGACGAGCTCGTGGCACACGGGATCGCGCCGACCGAGAAGTTCGCCGTGATCCGGCTCGGCATCCCGCTCGACGAACGGCTCGGCGACGAGACCGCTGACCTCGACTACCGCCACCTGTACGGGATCCCCGCGGATGCGTTCGTCGTGGGCTGGGTCGGACGCATGACCGGGGTGAAGGACACCGGGGCCGTGCTCGAGATCGTCCGCGCCACGCGCGAGCGAGGCGTCGACGCGGTGCTGTGCATGGTCGGCGACGGTCCCGACCGCGAACGGCTCGAGCAGCTCGCCCACGACCTCGGCATCGCCCGCTCGACCTACTTCGTCGGCTATCAGGAGGACGTGGCGGGCTACTACCGCCTCTTCGACGCCTTCCTCCTGCCGTCCGTCAACGAAGGCACGCCCGTGAGCGCGATCGAGGCGCTCGCCTCCGGGACGCCCGTCGTGGCGACCCGCGTCGGCGGCGTGCCGGACGTGGTGCGCGACGGCGTCGACGGGTTCCTCGTCGAGCCGGGAGACACCGAAGCCGCGGCGGAACGGCTCACCGAGCTCGCGCTCGACCCGGAGCTGCGCATCACGCTCGGAGAGTCGGGACGCGCCTACGCGCGCGAGCGCTATTCGGTCGAGCGGCTCGTCGATGACGTCGACCGCCTGTACCGGTCGCTGCTCGCGGCCAAGGGCCTCGCGTAACTCGGGCCTACGTCTTCGGACGCCAGCCGCCGGTCGCGCCACGGTAGGTCCCGCGGAAGAGCGCGAGCGGCGTCCTCAGGAGGATCTCGAGGTCGACACGCGGCGATCGGTTCTCCACGTACCAGACATCGAGCTCGATGCGTTCCGCCCACGGCAGCTCCGCGCGGCCATGCACCTGCGCCCACCCGGTGAGCCCCGGCCTGATGTCGAGCCGGTGGCGCTGGTGCTCGTCGTACTGCTCGACCTGGTAGCGCAGCGTCGGCCGCGGGCCGACTACGCTCATGTCGCCCCGCAGGATGTTCCAGAGCTGCGGGAGCTCGTCGATCGACGTCCGCCGCAGGATGCGTCCCACGCGCGTGATGCGCCGGTCGCCCCGGTCCACCGCGTAGCCGGCTCCCATGCGCTCGGCTCCGACGACCATCGTGCGGAGCTTCAGCACCTCGAAGTCCTCGCCGTCCTTGCCGACGCGCGTCTGGCGATAGAGCACGGGGCCGCGATCCTCGAGCTTGGCCGCGAGCGCCGCCAGGCCGATGAGCGGGCTCGTGAGGGCGAGGCCGACCCCGGCGATCGCCACGTCGGCGGCGCGGTTCATCGCGTGCCCTTGGCCTTGTCCCATGTCTGCGGAGTGCCCGACCGCAGGTAGCGCACGAGCGCCGCGGCCGTCGCCTTGGTGACGACGTAGTAGTAGTAGGCGAGCCGCGCGCCGGGAACGGGCAGGCGCGCCTTCCCTGCTCCCGCCAGCCCGAGCCCGGCCAGCTGGAGCAGGAGGAACACGCGATAGAAGGGCGCGCGCGCCACGAGCACGAGGTTCGAGGCGAGCAGGCCGATGTGCAGGATGCCCGTCGAGTACCGCAGCACCCGGTGCGAGACGAGCTGCGCGAGGTAGAGCGGACGCGTCGGCCGAAACGCGCGACCCGTGAGGATGTGCCCGAGCGCGCGCGAGATGGTGCGGACCTTGCGCCCGTACTCGTCCTCCGGCTCGGCAGCCGGCTTCTCGACCGCGACCGCCTCGGGCTCGTAGACGGCGCGGAGGCCCGCCTGCTCCATGAGGTACGGAAAGCCGAAGTCGTGCCCGAACTTCGGGTCGTCCTCGACGTACGCCTCGCGCTTCACCGCGTAGATCGCGCCGTTGCCCGCCGTGATCGAGCTCGCCGCCGACTCCTGCTCGCGCACCCACATCTCGTAGCGCCAGTAGGCGCCCTCCATGTTCGCGCCGTCCGGGCTCTCGAGCCGGAGCTGCCCGCACACGTAGCCGACCTCATCGTCGGCGAGGTTGCGGACGAGCGCGCGCAAGGCGCCCGGCTCCCACTCGCTGTTCGCGTCCGTGAAGGCGAGCACGTCGGTCGAGGTCGCGCGAACCGCCCGGTGCTGAGCCGCCACCTTTCCCTCACGCGGGCACTGGAGGAGGCGCACGCGCAGGTTCTCGGCGGCGATCTCGCCGACGATCCCGTCCGTGAGGTCAGTCGAGCCGTCGGACGCTACGACGACTTCGAGATTCTCGGCCGGATAGTCGAGCGCGAGAGCGTTCTCGACGCGGCGGCGGATCACCGACTCCTCGTTGTGCGCTGAGACGACGAGCGCAACAGACGGCGTCTGCTCCGCCTTGCGCACGGGCCGCGGCCGCCTCCGTGCAAGCACGCCCATCGCGAGCGGATAGCCCACGTGCGTCCAGCCGAGCGCGCCGAGCGAGCCCCAGAACACGGCCCGCACGATCACGCGGCGAGCATCTCCCGCACGAGCGCGCGATACCGCTCCATCGCGACCACGCGATCCGCCTCCTCCTCCACGTACGCGCGGCCGCGCCGCCCCATCTCCTCGAGGTCGAAGACACCGTCCGCGGCGTCCCGGATCGCCCGTGCGACGAGGTCCGGCCGGGCGGGCGGGATCACGATGCCGCACCCGATCTCGCGAACGAGCCGGGACGTCTCGCTCGAGCCCTCCGCGGCGGCGATGACCGGGCGGCCCGCCGAGAGGATCCCGTAGAGGCGACTCGGGACGACGTACCCCGCGAGGCCCTTCGCGAGACCGACGACGTGCACGTCCGCGCTCGACAGTGAGAGCGGCAGGCGGGCTCGCTTCTGGTACGGGAGAAAGCGAACGGTCTCGGTGACCTCGAGGCGCTCCGCGAGCGCGACCATCTCACCGTGCCGGGCGCCGAAGCCGGCGACCACGATTCGCACGTCTGCTCGGTCGCGCAGGAACGTCGCCGCGCGCACGAGGCTGTCGAGGTCCTGGGCGTGCCCGACGTTGCCCGAGTGCATCACGACGAACCGGCCGACGAGGCCGTGCTTTCGCGCCCACTCGTTGTCCCGCGGCTGCGGCGTGAGCGCGCGGGTGTCGACCCAGTTCGGGATCACGCGGAGCCGCTCGGTCGGCGCTCCCTTGGCCTCGAGTCGCTCCCGCATCGTCTCGCCGATCGCGACGATCCGGTCGGCGCGCCGCAGGTAGGCGCCGACGAGGCCTCGCAGGACGCCGATGACGGCCGGATTACGGAGCCGGTCGAGCTCTGTCGCGATCTCCGGGAACACGTCCTGGCTGATGACGAGCACGGGAGCGCCGACGCGCTTCCCCACCAGCACGCCGAGGTCGCCGATGATCGGCGGGTCGGTCATGCAGAGCACGAGGTCGGGCGCCGGCCCGCTCAGCGCGTGCCGTAGCGCCGAACCGAGATACGAGGCGTAGTTCACGGCCCTGCGGCCGAGCTCCGAGCGCTCGTACGACGTCGACGCGACGCGCGTGATGCGCACGCCGTTGTGCTCGATCTCCCGGGGCTCGTTCTCGTGCCCGCGGAGAACTCCCGTGACGACCTCGACGTCGTACTCCTCCGCGAGCGCCTCGCAGAGCTCCGTGAGAAGGTGCGCTGTCGCCTCGACACCGGGCCAGTAGTACTGGTTCAGGACGAGAATTCGACGCCGGGACACGGGATTCAGGCTAGCTCCGATCGGCGACGGCCTCTCGTACCGCCTCGAGGAGCCCCTCGACGCTAGGCCCGTACCCCCAGTCGCCCGCCAGTTCCCGCGAGCGGGCGCCCTGGGCGCGACGAAGCTGTGGATCGGCGGCGAGCGCGCGCAGCGCCCGCGCCGCCGCAGCGACGTCGCCGGCTCCGACGAGCGCGCCGTTCTCCCCGTCGCGGAGGAGATCGTGCGCCGCCCCGACTCGATCGGTGAGCACGAGCGGGAGGCCGCACGCGGCGGCCTCGTTCACCACCACTGCCCAGGGCTCTCGCTCCGAGAGGAGCGCGAAGACGTCCGCGGCCACATAGAGCTCGACGATGCGCTGCCAGTCGACGTCGCCCACGAGCGTGAGTCGAGCGGACAGCTCTCGGGCGAGCTCGACGAGGCCCGCGCGCTCGGAGCCTTCGCCGGCGACGACGAGCACCAGCCGCGGGTCGTCCGCGGCCGCGACGGCGCGGACGAGCACGTCGAGCCCCTTCTCGGGCGCGAGGCGCGCGACCGAGAGCACGACGACGTCCTCGGGCTCCACCCCGAGCGTGTGACGCACTTCCGGCCTGCGGCCGGCGAGCCGATCGGCCTGCTTGCCGAAGTCCTCGACGTCGATCGTGTTGGCGAAGACCCGCACGCGCTCCGGCTGCGCGCCGCGCGCGATCATCGAGTCGCGCGCGAGGGCGCCGGTGACGAGGAGGCCCGCGGCGCGCTCGACGATCGGCGGGACCACGGTGCCCTTCACCGTTTTCCGCCAGCCGGCGCGGGGCCCCTCGTCGTGGCTCTCCACGACGAGCAGGTACGGGATGCCCTTGATCCCGCACCAGGCGATCGCGGCCTGGGCGGCGAACGTGCTCCAGCCCGAGACGACGACGACCTCGGGCTGCGCGTCCGTCAACGCGCCGACCACTCCCGGCGTCACGGGGTAGTCGTGGTGCAGGACGCGCTGGGCTCCCGGAAGACGGACGCCGCGCAGGAAGACGGCTCGGTGCTTCGGCTCGACGCGCCACGTCCGGCCGGCGACGGTTCCGGCGGCGTAGATCACCGTCAAATCGATCTCCGTGCTCGCGGCGACGCGATCGAGGAGCGGCGCGCGGTACGGCGTCGGCTCGGGAAAGACCGCTGCGACGCGGATCGGAGCGCCCTGACCGTTCGAGAGGCGGCGCAACCAACCCTCGGCCTCACGGCGCACCGCCGCGCTGCGGCCGGCGCGCCGACGCGCCAGCGTGCGAGTAGGCAGGCCCGGATCCAGTCTCAGCGCGCGAGCGCTCAGGCGCGCACGTGATCCCGCAACCGCATGCGTCGCCAGGCGCGCGACGTCACGGGCGGCCTGTGCGCGGGCGCCCGTCCCCTTCCGTCGTTCGAAGGCGGCAAGCAGCGCGAGATATGCGTCTGCGGCCGCTTCGGGCTCGCCGGGCTCGAACGCAGCGGCGCTGCCGACACGCCACGCCAGCTCCACTTCGTCGGCCGAGAGCTCGGGCGCGAGGGCCTGCGATTCGCGGCCGGGCGACCCGCAGCTGACATTCCCGCTGGAGCTCGCGACGCCGTTGCGACGCCTGCGCGGCGTGCACGCGGTAGAGGACGAGCGGCTCTGACAGGTTGTCACCGTCCGCTGCGTCGAGCAGGCGCGACCAGAGCTCGTAGTCCTCGCTCTCCTCGAAGCTCGTGTCGTAGCGAAGCCCGTGCCGCTCGAGCAGATCCCGGTCGACGAGCACCGACGGATGGAAGAACGGCGAGCCGAACAGCGCCGCCCAGCGAACCGCGCCGGCCCCCGACGGCATCCGGTGGAGCCGGCCGACCCGGTCGCGGTCGTCGATCTCGAGGACAGCCGACCCGAGGACGCCGACGCGCGTGCTCGAGCGAAGGCGAGCGAGCTGCCGCTCGAGCCTGCGGGGGAGCGCGACGTCGTCGGCGTCGAGCCGTGCGACGTACGCGCCGCGCGCCTCGTCGAGCCCGCGGTTCAACGAGCCGGCGAGTCCGAGCCGCTCGTCGTTGCGGATGACGCGAAGCCTCGCGTCGGTGACGTCCGCGAGCAGCTCGGACGTGCGATCGGTCGACGCGTCGTCGACCACGAGAAGCTCGAGCTCGCTCGACGTCTGGCCGAGTGCGCTGGCGAGCGCCGCACGCAGGTAGCGCTCGCCATCGTGAACGGCGAGGAGCACGGTGACGAGAGGCGCGACCGGCACGGACGTGCCGTAGCCTACGGCCCGTGCCGCGGGAGCTTCCGTCGTTCGACCTCGTCGTCGCGACGGTCGGTCGTACCGAGGAGCTCGCTCGGTTCCTCGACTCGCTCGAGGCGCAGGAATATCCACGGGTGCGCGTCGTCGTCGTGGACCAGAACGCGGACGAGCGGCTTCGAGGACGTCCTGGAGAGGACCGCTCCGCCCGTCGAGCACGTCCGCGCCGACTCCGGCCTCTCACGCGCGCGCAACGCCGGGCTCGGGCTCGTCGCCGCGGACGTCGTCGCGTTCCCCGACGACGACTGCGTCTATCCGCCGGGCCTCCTGAGCCGGGTCGGCGAGCTCTTGACTGCGGACGCAGGCCTCGACGGTGTGACGGGCAGGGCCGAGGATGCGAGCGGGGCGTCTTCGGGCTCGTGGAGGCAGGACGCGGCGATCCTCACGGACGACAACCTCTGGAACCGCGGAATCTCGTTCGCGATCTTCCTCCGGCGCGAGCTCGTCGAGCACGTCGGTGAGTTCGACGAGCGCCTCGGGCTCGGCTCGCCGGAGCCATGGGCCTCGGGCGAGGAGATCGACTACCTCATCCGCGCGGTGCGGGCTGGGGCGCGCATCGCATACGACCCCACACTCGTGGTCCGGCACGTCGTGCGGGAGGACGACGTCCGAGTCGGCGCCCGCGACGGCGCGAGCGTCGGCTACTTGCTGCGCAAGCACGACTATCCGGCACGTGTCGTCGCGCGCATGCTCGTCCGCCCGCTCGGCGGGGCGCTCGCCTCCGCCGTCCGGCTCGACGGCGATCGAGCGCGGTACCGGCTTGCGACCTTCCGCGGGCGCGTGCGCGGCTACCGCGGCGCGAAGCGGGCGAAGATCTCGGCGTGACGGTCGAGCCAGGGCGTGAGCGCGAACCTCTCGACCGCGCGACGCCGCGCCGCGCCGGCGTAGGCGGGTAGATCGGCCAGCACACGCGAGACGGCTTCTGCGAGCTCCTGGGCCTCGGGCGGATCGTCGCGCTCGAAGCCGTCCGGATGCGCGACCCCGATCCCGGCTTCGTCGGCGACGAGCTCGGGCACGCCCCCGCTACGGGCGTAGACCACCGGCAGGCCGGTGGCCATCGCCTCGATCACGAGACTGGGGCAGGGATCGTTCACCTTCGTGTGCAGGAGGATGTGCGCGCGCCGCAGGATTCCGGGGGCCGCGGCCTGCGAGTAGCGGCCGAGCGCGTGCACCCGACCCCGAAGGCCGAGCCGCTCGACGATCGGCTCGATCGGCGTGGCGAGGCGCCCCGTGACGAGGAGCTGCGCATCGGGATGCGCCGGTATCAGCGCTGCCAGCGTCTCGAGCCCGAGCTCGAGGCGGTAGGCCTGGTACTGGTCGCCGCCGAGGAGCAGCACCGGGCCGCCGCTCGGGGGCTCCGCCGACGGAGTGAAGCGCTGGACGTCGACCGCGTTGTGCAGCACCTCCCAGGACCCGCCCGGCTCACACACGCACTCGTCCGCCGCTCGCTTGCAGAACTCGCTCTGGTAGAGCACGTGATCGGCCTGCCGCAGGATCCGGTGCAGCGGTCGGTTGAACGCCTCGGTGCCCGGTCCTGCCCAGCCGGGGTAGCCGACACCGTTCTGGTTGACGATCAGCGGGATCCGCCGCCCACGCGCGTACCGCAGGAGCGGCCGCAGGTCGCGCGGGAGCCAGGTCGACCCGAGATACAGCAGCGAGAAGTCGGTCGGGTGATTCGGGAACCTCGTTGCCAGGCGCTGGAACTTCGCCGTTCCCCCGGCGACGGGCTCGCCGGGCGCGGGCACGCGATCGTGCCCGTAGAACACGCGTACGCCCGCGGAGGGTCTCGTCCGCGTGAGCAGCCGAGACCAGCGCGCCCCCGCACGGGCATACCTGGCGATCCGGGCGCGGTCAGGCACGGCGCTCGACGAACCCTTCGAGGAGCCGTTCCCAGGCGGGGTCGAGGCGTTCGTACGCGTACCGCTCGGCGGTGGTGCGTCCGTGCGCACGGAGCCCTTCCCGCAAGCCGGGATCGTCGTGCAGGCGCAGGACCGCGGCCGCGATCGCCTCGACGTCGTCGACCTCGACGAGGAGGCCGCTCTCGCCGTCGCGCACGACGCTCGGTGCCTGCCCGACGCGTGTCGAGACGAGCGGGATGCCCGCGGCGAGCGACTCGAGCACGCCCTTCGGCCCGCCCTCCTGACGGGAGGCGACCATGTAGGCGTCGAGAGCGTGATACGCGGTCGCCAGCTCGCCTCGACTCCGCGCGAGGCAGTGGTGATACGGGATCCCGCGGCGCTCGAGCTCACCGCGGACGTAGCCACGCGCCGGACCCGTCAGCAGCACGTGCAGCTCGGCGATCCCGGCCGCGACGCGCTCGAGCGCGGCGACGAGGACGTCCGGCCCCTTCACGAGCTTCGGCTCGAGGCCCTCACCCCAGCCGACGCCGTCCTTCTGGAACGAGCCGACCACGAACGCGCCCGCGGGCAGGTCGAGCGCGGCCCGTGCGGCGGCGCGAGACTCCGGCGTGACGGGCGCGAAGTGCTCGATGTCGATTCCGATCTCGATCATGTGCACCGCGCTCGGCTCGACGCCCGCCTCGAGCACGAGGTCTCGCATCTCCTCGTGCGTCACCTGGATCCGAGCGAAGCGATCCGGCGCCGAGCGGAGAGTGTCGTACGCGCGGTCGAACTCCGGGTACCCGGGCGTCCCGGGCCTTCCGTGGAGATACGCCGTGGCGAGCCGGTGCGTCGACTGCATCCAGCGCGGCTGCAGAGCCTCGAAGTGGCTCGTGAGGAAGACCGCCTGGTCGGCCGCGAACCGTGCCCACCTGGAGGCTGCGACGTCGTACCCGAGCCGCCGCGCGGTCGCTTCGAGGTGTCGCGCGTCCTCGTCCACGGACCAGGTCGTTCGCTCGCCGACGGCGAAGAGGCGCGAGTGACTCGGCCACGCGCGCGTCCTCGCGCCCACGTAGCCGCGCGCGAGCGGCGCCAGCAGCGAACGCGTCGTCACCCGCGAAGCACCTCGAGGTAGCGATCCGCAACCTCGGCGAGCGGTGCCACGTGGATCGCCGCACGGCGCTCGTCGAGCTCGGAGACGAGGCGGTCGAGTGCTGCCACGACCTCCCCGGGCTCGTCGAACGCCACGCCTGCGTCGCCCACAAGCTCCGGATGCCCTCCGCTCGCTCGGAAGACGGCCGGGAGCCCGCTCGCGAGGGCCTCGAGCAGCGCGTTCGAGCAGGGGTCGTTCCGGCTCGGCGCCAGGTACACGTCGCTTCGCCGCAACTCGGCGGCAAGCGGTTCCGACGCGATCGGTCCCAGGACACGAACGTGCTCGAACGTCTCGTCGCTGCGACCCGCAAAGGTCAGCTCGTAGCGGTCGTGGTCGAGGTGCCGGTCGAGCCAGGCGATGACCTCGGCGCCCTTGTTCGGGTTGTCGGACCAGCTCGTCGCGATGACTCGTACAGCGCCGTCCAGCGAGCGGCTCGCGCTCGACCGGCGCATGGAAGATCGACGGATCGGCCGCATTCGAGATCAAGCGCGGGTCGGCGAGCTCGATCCCGAGCGCGAGATGCGCGTCGCGGCTGTACTGCGACTGCACGATCGTCACATCGGCGAGCTCTCGGTTGATCTCCGCGATTCGCGCGTCCGTCCCGTCGTCGAAGCCGCGATAGCGTCGCAATCGGACCGTCAACGCGGTGAACGAAACGCACGTCGTCCCGGGCGAAGCGGCGGAGCCGGCGGAAGTCGAAGTTGAAGGAGTTGAAGAGGCAGGCTCTGGTTCCCGCGGAGATCCTGTTCACCTCGATCGTGAGCCCGCGTCGCTCGAGCTCGGACACGAGCGCACGCAGGAACTGGTGCCCACCGCCCGTCGGCGGTGGCGCGAACTCGTGGAAGAGCGCCACATCCGCCGCTCCCCGCCGAGAGAAGCGGACACGGTCGACCTCGGTCGAAATCTCGCGCGCGACGACGCCGGCTCCGCGGCGCGCCCGTGCGATCACGCCGCGCCCTGTCATGCCGAAGCAGTCGCGCCGTCGGCGGCATCCACGAGCAACTGGCGTATCGCGTTCGCATACCGCGCCCACGTCAGATGACGCTCGACCGTCGCACGGGCCTGCAGGCCAAGGCCTGCCGCGAGCACGGGATCGTCGAGCACACCCGTGACGGCCTGCTCGAGCGCGGCGAGATCGCCGGGAGCGACGAGGCGGCAGTTGGCGCCGTCCTCGAGGTGGTAGCCGCGAGCGATCGCCGCGGTTCGCGTCACGACGGCGGGCTTTCCGCACGCCATCGCCTGCAGCAGTGTCGTCGTCGCCCCCGAGTACGTGTTCTCACGCACGGGGAGCGCCACCACACGGGCGCGCAGCAGACGCTCACGGATGTGGCCGAACGGCACATCCACGTCCACTGTGACGTTCGGTGGAGTCGGCCCGAGCGTGCGGGCATTGTCCGCCGACGCGACGATGCGAAACGTTCGCTCGTGCAGGCGGCGCGCGAGGTCGAGGAGCAATGTGAAGTCCCGTCGCGGATCGGCTCCGATCGAGACGACGTCATCCTCGGCCTGAGCGCTCGAGTCCGGACTGAAGTGGTCGGTGTCGACGCCGAAGGGGACGAACTCGACCCGCGGGCCGGCGTCGTCGAGCCACGCCCGCAGCTCGTCGACCTCGCCCCAGCCGTACGCGACGATCGTATGGAGCCGGCGAAACGCCTCGGCGAAGAGCCGTTTCGCCAGTGGGCCGCGGAGCTGCGCGAGGCGCTCCGGCAGCCCGATCGCCGCGTAGACGACCGGCGGTCGCACGCGACCGAGCCGACCGAGCAGCGCGAGCGGGATCCCGACCGTGTCGACCGTCGAGAACGCGACGTCCGCACGGTTCAGCTCCCCGAGCGACGAGACGACCCGCGCGAAGTCGCCGGAGTACCCGCCGCCGAGCCGCAGACCCCGATCGAGGACGCCCGCGACGACCCGCGCGCGACTGCCAGGCTCGAATTCCGGCTCGAGATTGTGTCGGGCCACGAATCCGGAGCGCGCGAGCTCGTCGAGCCCGTACAGGCTGTACCGAGACGGATCTCCGAGAGGTGCCCGGAGCGCCGCACGACGAAGCTTCGAGTCGCGGTATGCGACGAACACGCTGCGGCTCGACCGATCCCCGTCCACGCGCACGAACGCTAGAGGGAAGCGCAGGCCCCCGCTCTATCCTGTGCCGTGCCACACAGTCGACGACTGTTGCCGATAGACGCGACGATACTGATCCCGACGCACGACCACGCCGCGTTCCTCCCCACGGCGATCCGAAGCGCGCTCGCGCAACGGTCGGCCTCCTTCGAGGTCCTCGTCGTGGGAGACGGCGTGCAAGACGACACGAGGCGGGCAATGGAGCTGTTCGCGGCGGACGACCGTGTGCGCTTCTTCGACCGTGCAAAAGGCGAGCGCCACGGCGAGCGCCTCCGCCACGAAGTGCTACAGGAGGCGCGCGGGGAGATCGTCTGCTACCTCAGTGACGACGACCTGCTGCTGCCCTGGCATGTCGCCGAGATGCGGAGCCTGATGGCCCACGCGGACTTCGCGCATTCGATGCCGGCCCTCGTCGACCCGGGCGGCGTCCTCGTCTATCGACCGGCCGACCTCGCCCGGCCCGAGTTCCGCGAGCTAATCCGGCTGGGACGGAACAACTTCATTAGCCTCACGGGGGCCGCGCATACGCGAGCGCTCTACGATCGGCTGCCGTACGGCTGGCGCCCCGCACCGCCCGGGACGCCGACTGACATCCACATGTGGACCCAAGTGTTCTCGCTCCTCGACGTCAGGGGCGCGACGGGACGACGCCTCACGGCCATCCATTTCCCGAACCCCGCTTGGCGCACCGTGGACGACGACGTCCGTCTGCGAGAGCTCGAAAGGTGGCTCGAGCGCGCGCTCCGACCCGATGCCGAAGCGGAGCTCGCAGCCTTCTTCGCAGAGTCGGTCGGGCGCGCCGCCCAGGACTTCAAGCTGCGCTCTCTCCAGCTCAGCGACCAGCTCCAAGAGGTCAACCACCAGCTCGAGCGCGCGCGAGCGCCCTGGTGGACGAAGCTCGGACGCCGGATCCTGCGGTTCCCGCCCGCACGGGCCCTGGGAGGGCGTCTTCGCGGACGCGGCTAGCCGTCTCGCGTCGACCAGTCGAACGGGATCACGCCGCTGTGAGGGTCGATGCGGTACTTGTCCGGCGCCGACGTGTCGTAGGCGCGCGTCGGAAAGTTAACGATCAGCGCCTCGTCCTCGCCCCAGTTCTCGTCTGCGTGCCAGACGCCCGGCGGGATCTTCAGCAGCCCGGG
The DNA here is from genome assembly GCA_963763465.1 of uncultured Gaiellaceae bacterium. Classification (GTDB taxonomy): domain Bacteria; phylum Actinomycetota; class Thermoleophilia; order Gaiellales; family Gaiellaceae; genus GMQP-bins7. Next base: position 66,942 of record CAVXOS010000016.1, read on the forward strand.
CGTTCGGACCGTGAAGTTGATCTGCGCCACATTCCCGGCCGAGGGCGAGTTCTCGCGTCCGTCGAACAGGACGACACGCAGGCTTCCGCGGGCGACGTAGTAGCGGTCGCTCTGCAGGCGGTGCATCCCCCAGCCCTTGATCCGCCCCGGAAGGATCGTGATGCCGTACGCGTAGACGACGGGCTCGTCCCAGAACGGCGTCCCTGTGTCGAGCACGGGCGAGAGCGTCCCTCTCGCGTCAGCGTGAATCGTGAGCCTGACGAGCTCCACGCCGTCGATCCCCATGCTTAGCTCGCGCGAGTCGGCGTCGACCGTCGCACCGTCCTGCACGGCCGCAGCCGCGACGGCACGCAGGAGGTCGCTCGCCTTCGCCTCGGTCGCCACGACTGCGATCCTAGACCTCCTTCCGAACGGCTGCGCGCACGCCACTCGGTAACGTGGCAAACGTGCACCGGACGAAGACACGCTTCGCCGCGAGGATCAACCACGTCGCCACGGCCATCGAGAAACGGGGCATCCGCGCGACGTACACATTGCACGACCGCGTTCTTTCGAACCGCTCGAGCCGCCGGCACTTCGCCGGCTCCGCGCCGGAGCTCGACGACGTTCAGCGTCGGATCGTCTCGGAGCTCTCGACGGACGGCTACTGCGTCGTCCCCTTTTCCCAGCTGATTCCCGATCCGGAGTCGTGGAGCGGGATCGACGAGCAGGCGAGTGCCTTCGTGGCAGAGACGGAGGCAAGCCTCGCCGGCGACCGCGAAGCACTGCGCGTCCGCGCCGGGAAGGAGTTCGTCGTGCGACTCCACAGCTACGGCGCGAGCTCACCCACGACGACCCCTGGCTCGCGACATGCACGTCTCACCGCATGCTCGACATCGCGAACAGCTACCTCGGCCTCTGGTCGAAGCTCGAGTACGTGGACCTGTGGTACTCGGTGCCGCAGCCGGCCGACGCCTCCCGGATCTCGTCGCAGCGCTGGCACCGCGACTTCAACGACAAGCACCTGCTGAAGGCATTCCTGTACCTCGTTGACGTGGACGAGGGCACGGGCCCGTTCGAGTACGTTCCCGGCAGCGCGCCGGGTGGGCGTTACGCCGACGCGTGGCCATGGCGGCCACTCGGCGAGAACTACCCGCCCGACGGCGAGCTCGAGAAGCGCATCCCTGAGGACCGGATCCGAACGTTCACGGCACCGAAGGCAACGATCGTCTTCTGCAACACGTCCGGCTTCCACCGCGGCGGGTTCGCGACCGAGCGGCCGCGGGTCCTCGCGACCGTGACGTACTCGTCGCCCGCGTCGCTCGCGTCGCTGACCGAGCGGAGCTACCGCTACACCGGATCGCTGGACGACCTGGATCCGGTCACGCGGTTCGCAGTCTCCTGAGCCGCAAGCTCGCGAAGGCCGTCGACGGCATGCATGTGATCGCTAGCGAGCGTTTCGCGATATACCCGCGCTCGACCTGAGTGCTTGTCCTCCCGAAGCGGATGCCACAGGTGGATCACCGTCGATGCCGGACCAGGCCAGCCGCAGCGCAGGCCGGCACGACGTAGTCGGATCGCGAGATCCTGATCCTCACCGTCGTCGGACCGCAGGCACCTGCCCTCGTAGCCGTTCACCCATTCGAACGCAGATCGCTCGAGATCGAAGAGGCAGTACGCCGCGGCCGGCGGAACGAACTCGGGTTGGCTGGGCCGCCATGGGCGGCGGCGGTCGCGGGCTGAGACGATGTATCCCGGTCGACGGACTTCCCGTGGCGCCCGGAGAACCCAGTGCGCAGCTGACCAGCGCCAGATGGGCACCTCTGCGCGCAGTACCCGGCAGGTGAACTTCTCGCGGAGAAACAGGCGCTTAGTCGTGAGGAACCACCCCGGCCGTCGCGCACGGACGATCGCGTTCATGAAGCGATCCCTCGGCACGCAGTCGGCGTCGAGAAACAACAAGTAGTCCCCTCGCGCCTCGACCGCAGCCAGGTTCATCGCGCGGGCCTTGCGAAACCCTTCGTTCGGCTGCCATACGTGCCGAATGTCGAGACGGCCGCGCCATCGCTCCACTGTCGCCGCTACGTCGGGGCCGGAGCCGTCGTCGGCCACGATCACCTCGAATGCGTGAGCTCCAGTCTGATCGTGGAACGCGCGGAGGACGACCTCCAGGGCGTCTGCCCGCTCGTAGGTGGCGAGCACGACACTCGTGGTTGTCACGACGCCGTCTGTCATCGCGGCAAGAACGGCGACGCGTCGACGGTGACGCGCTCGCCCCGTGCGTACCACTCGTGCTTCCACGAGCGCCCTTGCTGCTCCAGCCTTTCGAGCTGCAGTGAACGCTCAGGGCGCCTCAGTGTGCGCTTGATCGCCCCAAAGAGACTTCGGTCGTACTCGCGGGACTCGTCGAGGTTGGCCCTTGCCGAGCCATCTACACGGTCGCGGCTCGAGCGGGGAAGGAAGCAGACGTGCAGCAGCCGGAGAGGATCCGACTCCCAGTCAGTCTCGCCCGCGAGATCCTTCCGCGTCTCCCACGAGTAGCCCGGCTTGAAGACGACATCACCGCTCTGTAGCGGATCGGGGCTTCCTGTCCACGACTCCACGGCTGCGAAGTTGAACAGCTTCGTGACCGGGCGGGAGGGCGGTGCGAGCCAGCCGCTCGCGGTGGACGCCGCGTGATCCAGTAGATCGCAGTTGAGCACGTGCGCCTTCAACCTGAACACAGCATCGTGATCTCCGCGGTCGAGGTCGATGCGAAGGCGAGCCAACGCTGACGCGTCGTACAGCTCGTCACCGTCGACGCCCAAAACCCAGGTCGGCGTCCCGGCGTACTGCTCGAGCAGACGGTGGGCCACTGCCGAATTCCGGCTCCGGTGGGCGTCAACATTGTCGAGCTCCGATGCAAGGGTCGTCACGATCTCCCAGGTTCGGTCGTTCGAGCCGTGGTCGACCACATGGATGAGGTCGCAGAAACAAGCCACGTTTCGAATTGCCTGCTCGACGAACACATCCTCGTTTCGAACGAGTGAGACTCCTACGACTTGCATGTCTTGTGGGGGCGGATCTCCGCGATGACCTCTTCGTGGAAGCGCGGCGGCCGCCGATGCCTGGCGAGCGTCGAGGTGATGAAGTCGAAGTCTCCCTCCCTCCGCTTCGTCCATGTCCCTGTCGAGCCGTCGTTCGGGATCACGAACATCGGCGTCCCGATCCCGCCCTGGTGGATGCATCCGTGTCCGCCGTACACACGGTTCGCGCTCCGCATCATGAAGATGTGAACTCGGCCCGGTCGCGCAGCGAGTGCCCGTGAGACGATCTCGACGGCACCGGGCGTATAGACGTCGTCATCGTCGATGAACGCGAGGTGACTCCCTTTCGCCCGGACGATCCCCGCGCTGCGCTGCTCGGCCCCCCAGTTGCCCGATGGGCCACATGCGAACACCTCGACCCCCTGTGGAGCGTCCGCAGGTACGGATGCCGCGTCGAAAACGACGATCACCTCGCCGGCCCAGCTCGCACTCGCGATAGCATCGCGGAGCGTGTCTCGCCCGACGGTTGGAATGATCACCGAGACCCGTGGCGGCGCCCGTCCGATGCGTGCATTCACGGCTGCCAGGATTCTGTCGGACGCCCGCGGGACGCCGAGGCGCCAGCTCAGGCGACGACCGAAGTCGCGCGCCAGGCGGGCGAGAGCCGCGGCTCGGCTGCCTCGAATGCCGTCGCCGACCGTCACACGCGCCACCGACCGCCCAAGCGAGGTGGTCGGCCGTGCTGGTGGGCGGTCAGGCCTCGCGAGTCGTCCATTCGAGGAGCGGGCGGACCACCCCGTGCAGCTGCCCCGTGAAGCGACCCTTCGCTGTGTCGCCCTCGCCGGGATCCTGGACGTGGAACGAGACCGCGTCGCTGGCACCCGCGTGCGGGTGTAACTTGAGCGTGCCGATCGAGCAGACGCCGACGTCGACCGTGATCAGTCCCTCGTTCAGGAGGTTGCCTGGGATCCACGCGGTGGTTGCATACTCGCCGGGGGGCGCCGGTTCGAGCCAGCGCGTGCTCGTGTCGAGCGCGTTGAAGATGACGTTGCGCCGCGCGTCATACAGCTTGATCTTCGGGAAGATCGCCGATCCATCAGTCCGCAGGACCGTGTACGCGATCTCGATCCCGACGGAATCACGCACGTCCGCAGCGTCCGTTGCGGAGCCATCGGCATCGACGACTCTGACAGATCGAAGCCGCACGAGTTCGTCCCCGGGAGCCGCGTCGAGGTCGGGCCAGAACCGCGTCGAGGACAAGCCGCCGATGCTCTGGAGGTAGCGGGCGACGACGTCTCCGCTCGGCCCGTCGAGCACGACGCCGCCCTTCTCGAGGAGGATCGCCCGGTCGCACAGCTGTGCCACCGCCTGCATCTGATGCGAAACGAAGACGATCGTCCGCCCGGAGTTGCTCATGTCCTCCATGCGTCCGAGGCACCTCTGCTGGAACTCGGCGTCCCCGACGGCGAGCACCTCGTCGATGAGCAGGATCTCTGGCTCGAGATGGGCGGCTACGGCGAATGCCAGCCGGACGGACATGCCGCTCGAGTAGCGCTTGACCGGCGTGTCGATGAACCGCTCGACGCCCGAGAACTCGATGATCTCCGAGAACTTCCTCTGGATCTCCCGGCGCTTCATCCCAAGCACCGAGCCGTTCAGGAAGACGTTCTCGCGACCGGTCAACTCGGGATGGAATCCGGTTCCAACCTCGAGGAGACTGCCGACACGGCCGCGGATCATGATCCGCCCGGAGGTCGGCGTCGTGATCCTGGTGAGGATCCTTAGCAGGGTGGACTTGCCGGCGCCGTTCCTGCCGACGATCCCGAGGACCTGCCCCTCGGGAACCTCGAAGGACACGTCGCGAAGCGCCCAGATCTCCTCGTAGCGAGCTCCGTGCTCGCGACGCACGAATCGGCGAGCCGCAGCAGCGAGCGAGTCGCGGAGCGTTCCGTAGGCGCTGTGGAGCTCACCGATTCGATAGCTCTTTGAGAGCTCGACGGTCGTGATTGAAGCACTCATATGGTGTCCGCGAAGCTCGGCTCGGAGCGCCGGAAGTACCAGAGCCCGACCACGATGAACACGACGGTCGCGGCCATGCTGACGAGAGTCTTGCCGAGTTCCGGAGGGCCGGTGCCGATGACGCCCCACTGGAATCCGGCGATCACGGCGGTCATCGGATTGAGTGCGAGCACCCACTGCCACTTCTCGGGCAGCGCATTGATCGCGTACACAACACCCGAGAGAAACAACCAGATCTGCATTACGAACGGGATCGCGTACGGCACGTCGCGGTAGCGGACGTTCACGGCCGTCAGGAACAGCGAGACGCCGAGCGCCGTGAGGAATGCCATCGCTAGAAACACAGGCGCGAGGACGATGGCGAGGCTCGGCCAGACCTGGAACCAGACCATCATGCCGACGAGGACGATGAACGCCAGGAAGAAGTCCACGATGGGCACGGCCACACCTGCGAGGGGTAGGAGGATCCTTGGGAAATAGACCTTCGTGACGAGCCCACGGTTGGACACCAGGCTCGAGCTCGCGAGCCCCACCGCGCCCGCGAAGTACGTCCACGGCAAGAGTGCCGAGTACGTGAAGATCGGATACGGCACGCCCTTCGACGGGAAGTTGGCGAAGCGGCCGAAGACGAACGTGAAGACGACCATCGTGAGGAATGGCTGCAGGATCGCCCAGGTCACGCCGATTGACGTCTGCTTGTAGCGCACCGCGACGTCTCGCCAGACCAGCGTTCCCAGCAGCTCGCGGTACTGCCACAACTCCCTGACGTCGAGGTGCGGCCAGCGAGGCGCGGGGCGAATCGTCGTCACTCGGTCGGCGCGCGACGCCGGCCGCAGCGGCTCGGCAGCGGGAGCCGGCGCGCGCTCGCGCACCTCCAGCTCGGTGTCAGCCATTCGGGACGATGCTAGCTGGAGCGTCGGGCCAGACGTCTGAGCGTACGCCGGACGCGCGGCCAAAAACGCGCTTCGAGCTCCGCAATCCGCAGCTCGAGATCTCTGATCTGCCGATCGAACGTCACGAGGTCGACCTCCCCCACCGCAGCGCATTCGACAGCGTACGAGGCGTCGTCGACGATGCTTGGAACGACGAAGTCGACACTACCGGGATCGCTCAGCGCAGCTTCGAGGCGGGTGTCGAGTGCAAGTGATCCGTCCGCAAGACCGGCGTCGACCCGAACCAGATCGAGAGCCGGAGCGTCGGACGGAAGGACGAGCACCTCGATCGGATACCAGGCACGAAGCGGGACACGCCGGCCGCCCAGCGTCCAGTCGTCGGCGTCGATCGTCATATTGGGACCGGTCCGGTACGCGGGCCGAAGCAGCCGCTGGATGACATACCGCTCGAGCCGTCCGGACCCAGGAGCGATGTCCTGACGGTCCTTGGATCGGCGGCGAGGAACGCCCGTACGAGTCCCTGCACGACGCCGTACCGAGGCGGGATCACGGCCAGGACGTCCTTCAGGCTCTCGCCACGCGGCCACCAGAGCTCGTCCGTGGCAGCCGGAAGGACCCAATCGACGCCGAGCTCGTCCGTCGCGAAGCGCGCCAGGTCGGTCTGGGACGAGGACAAGATCCGGCGAACGAAGCCGTCACGCTCGTGGCGCTCCAGCACCGCGACTGCACCGGGATCGACCTCCCCCCCGACGACGACGACGTCGACGCCGGCGGCGTGATGGAAGTCGAGAAACGCAGCGAGCGCCTCGGGGGCGCCGCGCACGGTCGTCAGCAGCGCGAGCGTCACAGCGCGCGAGCCTATCCGACGTTCTTGGGCGAGGGCCCTTGCGACTCTGGCGTGGCCACGCTTGTCGCGGATCGTCGAGCCGGCGTTGCAGAACACCGGGCGCTCCCCCGTGAGCTCGATCGCGGTAGCCGTGGCCGGCCAGGTGAAGGGGTTGATGACCTCGTCTCCCGGGCCGACCTCGAGCGCGAGCAATGCCAGCTGCAGTGCAGCCGTACATGACGAAACGGCGACCACATGCCGCACGCCGAGATACTCGGCGGTGCGCCGCTCGAGGATGCCCTAGCTAACCGCCTTCGAGGGCGCCGACTCTGCTCGTGATGCGGTCGAGATGTCGGCGCAGCCGAACAACGTCAGCATCGCGCGCTCCGACGCTGTCCGACAGGTAGCTCGGGTCGTAGCCCGGGTCCGGTGCCGCATCTCGCCGTACTCCAAGCGCGAAAAGCGCGTCGCGAAGCCGCGTATCCAACTGCAGAGAGCCTGCCGCGAGCCCACACTCGAGCTCCGCGTCGTCAACGACGAGGGCGCTGTAGCGCTCCGCGCTGCGGCCGGCCTCCTTCGCGTGAAGCGCGGTGACGTATTGCCCGAGCCGACTGTCGCCGCGCGCGCGGCGCACGCCCTTGTGCTCCCACTGTCGAAGCGACCTGAACGGGAAGTGGAGAACGTCGGCCGGATGCCAGTGGTGCAGGGGGCGCAAGCGCGGGCTCGACACCGTGTGGGCGCCATGGCCGACCGTGATGTCCGGGTCTGCGCGGTGGGCCGCTTTGAGATGCGGTCGGAACGGGCTCGTCGGGTCATGGATCGCAACCGGCGCCGACGCGCGCACCACCATCCGCTCCGAGAACCGACCGCCGTTCTCGGGACGCGGGACAAAGTGCCGACTGAGCGCGAAGACGACGCCGTGCGTCGTCGGTATCGACGCGAGCACCTCCTTCAGGGCGCCCCGCCTGGGCATCCAGAATTCATCCGCGTCTGTATTGATGACCCAGTCTGCGCCGTAGTCGGTTGCCGCGAGGCGCGCCATACGCGTGCGCCAGGGGCCGTCGCGCATCTCACCCTGGACCACCAGCCGCTTCAGGTAGCCGTCGCGCACGTATCGCTCGAGGATCTCGGTCGTACCGTCGGACGACTGATGGTCGGACGCGATGACGAAGTCGACCCCCGCGTTCAGGTGGTGCGCGAGCTGGTCGTCGACGATATCGGCCTCGTCGCGCACCACGAGCGTCTGGACGAGCTTCATCGGGCGCGAACCCTAGGACCGCGACGATCCTCAAGCTGGCATACCCGACGTTGGATGCCGTCGAGCCATCGTTGTCGTCGCACGAGCTCGGCCTCCGCGAAAGCCAGGGCGAGGACAGGGCTGGAGTTCGAAGAACGATCGAGCACGGCATCGTCCGCCCCTAGCCCGAGCGCGCGAAGCGCGTCGCGCAGGCGTGTGTCGATGGCGAGGCTTCCCTCGGCGATCCCCTTCCGAACTGCGACTTCGTCCAGCGCGAGCCACTCCCACATCGCATCAGCCCGGTTGTCGTGAGCGGTCTGCTGTGCTCTCGCAAGGTCTGCGCGCAGATTCGCCTGCCAGCCGGACCACGTCTTCTCGTACTTGCGCGCACACTGCTCCCGTGAGCGGAGCGGGAAATGAAGGATCTCGACCGGGTGCCAGGCTTCGAGCTGGTCACCCCGAAAACCGTGCACCCTGTGGCCGCCGCCGTGCGCAACGACGACGTCGACGCTTCCCCGCACCGCAATCTTGGCCACCGGACGAAAGGGGGTGGCGGGATCGTTGATCGGTGCGCTCGAGGCGAGGCTCGCCACCATGCGCTCGGCGAACGGCACGCGTTCGCCTCGCACGGGAACGAAGTTCCGCTGGAGCCCCAGAACGCTTCCGTACCTTCCAGGCACGCGCGCGAACGCCTCTGGCAGGGAGCCGCCGAGCGGCCACCAGAACTCGTCGGCGTCGCCGAGGAGCACCCAGTCGGCGCCATGGTCAGAGAATGCGAGCCGCGCCATCCGCGTCTGCCACTCCTGCTGCGGGACGAACTCCGCCTCCTCGCGAAAGACGCGCACAGCGCCTCGGCGCCGGTAGGACTCGAGGATCTCGGGCGTCCGGTCTTCGGAGCGGTGATCGGCCACAAGCACGAGCTCCACCCCGGCCGCCAGATGGAAGTCGAGATTCGCCTCAAGGATCTCCTCCTCGTCGCGCACAACAAGTGTGAGCACGACCTTCACGACGTTTCGCCCTCGAATGCACGCGCGAGTAGCCCTGGCAAGGCAGCTTTCGGCGATGTGAATTCATCGCGCTCGTGGAGCGTCGCGGCGCCCGCGACAGGAGTCGAGTGGAGCGCGCGGCAAGACTGCGTAGGGCTGAACCGAGTCGACTTCGTTACATCGCAGTGCCGACCGATCGCAATGTGCGCACCGAACACACGCCACGCGAGGCCGCAGATGCCGTTGGGCAAGTTGATGCTCGCCACGATGCCCGGACGAAGCGCCCTCAAAGCCCGCACCGCATCGACGAGCGACAGTCCGCTCCGCATGCGTCCTCGGCCCCATTGAACGGGAGCGGTCGCCCACACGCCGGGACCCGCGCGACGGCGCGGGCGTCCAGGGCGATCGTCGCGTGCCGGGATCGCGACACTTGCACCTTGCTCGCGAACGGTCTCAGGAAGATCGAGGGCGCCGCCCTCGGCACGTCCGAACCCGTCGCCCGCAACACCAAGACGATCCGACTTCCGCGCAAGGCCTCCATCACACAGGAAGCTATCGTCCGTGTCGAACACGTCCCTCATGACCGACACGCCCCAGCGGCCCGCGTCTGCCCTCGCGCGTCTCGAGGCGCTCGCGTCGGGCAGGCGCGGTGCCTTCGTATTGTTCGCGCTCGGCCTCGTCGCCTACGCGGTCCGTGCGGTCGCCTGGCCGCTCAAGTCTGGCCGCGATCTCGACGAGTACCTCTACGCCTACGTCCAGCTCTTCGACCGTGATGTCCTCCTGCCGTGGTCGCTGCTCTTCCGGACTCCGATCACTCCGCTCGTGGCAGGCGCAGCCCTCGATGTCTTCGACGGGAGGCTCGCGGAGCCGCTGATGGCCGTTCTGTACGCCGGCTCCGTCGTCTGCTGGGCTGCGGCGGCGCGCTTCTTCGGCCCGCGGGCGGCCATCGCAGTCGCTGCGGCGCTCCTCGTCTACCCGGGCTACGCCCTGATGTTCCACGAGCTTTCGAGCGAGCCCGTCTTCGCGGCGGCCTTCGCCGGCTGGGCATTGCTCGTCACGAGAGCCACGTTTGCACCGTCGGCCGGGCGCTTCGCCCTCGTCGGCCTCGGCGTCGCCGTCCTCGCCCTCGTGCGGCCCGGGAACGCCGTCTTGCTCGCCTTCGGAATCGTTCCGCTGCTGCTGGCCGGGTCACGACGCGTGCGGCTGGAACGAGCCGGCGCGTTCGTTCTCGCCGCTGCCCTGCCACTGCTCGCGTGGTCCGTGCACAACGGCGTTCGCTTCGACTCGTGGGGGCTCGCACGCGGCGGCAACGCGATCGTCCCGTTCTACCGCGCGTTCATCACGGACAACATCGTCTCGCCCGAGAACGGCGAGCAGTCACGGCGGCTTGCCCTGGCGATGCAGCGGCACCTCCTCACCCGGGAGCCGTACCGTTCGTACAAGGTCACGCTCGACGAGCTCTTCGAGCAGGGGAGCTTCCGGGTCCACGAAGACCTGTATCTCCTCTCCGACCAGGTCTTCGGCTGGGACACCGACTACGGCGTGCTCCGCAGCGCCGGCGTCGAGGGAGTGCGCGCACATCCCGGCACGTATGCCCGCGGCGTCGCGCGAACGGTCTGGGACGAGCTTGCGAAAGCACAATTCCGAGTCGTGCCGGCCAGGGCGGATTCGAGCGGCTCCGCGACCTCGAAGCCGGCGACCGTCGTGATCGCCGGCAGGAGGCTCCCCGAGCCCAGCGAGGGCGAGCCGGTCCCGGCAGGTCAGGTCGTGTGGATCTCTCGGCCCGACCAGAGCATTCGACAGGTGTGGACCTCGCCCTCCGATTGGCACTTCGAGTTCGACCATCCCGGGGACCGTCCCCGCTTCGAGCAGATAACGGGCGATGTCACCAGCCTCTTCGGCGCCCTTCCGAGCCGCACGGGCAACGAGCAGCTCGCCCTCCGGCTCAACCAGCTCTCGCGCTGGTTCCCGCGGCCGTGGATGTGGATCCTGCTCGGCCTGGTCGCGGTCGCCGTCCGCCGCCCGCGTGGCTGGCCGCTGCTGGCCGCGCTATCGCTCGCGGCGTTCGCGGTGGTGCTCCTGAATGCCGTCGGTCTCTTCGCCGACCTCCACTTCGTGTTGCCGGTGGCGCCGGCGTTCGTGCTCCTTGGCCTCGCCGGGCTCCTCGGAGAGAGACGCAGGCCCGTCCCTACGACCCTCGCTCGTGCGTCCTCGTGATCGCGTCGACCACGCGCTCGCCTGCGCGCCCGTCGACCTCCCCTACCACGCGGCGCGCGACACGGCGGCGCTCGTCGGCGAGCTCGCCGGGATGCGCCAGCGCCCGCTCGATGCCGCGCCACGACCTCGTCGAACGACTCCGCGCGGTAGATAGGCGGTCGACTCAGCCAGCTCGCGGTAGTGCTCGCCGATGACGTTCTTCATCGCGAAGCTCTCGCCCGGCGGAGCGCCCTCGTCGTAGAGCACGCAGACCGCCGGACGATCGTTGACGAGCGCGTCGAGCAGAATGGTCCCCGCGTTCGCGACCACGCAATCGCAGTGCTGGAGGAGTGTCGCGAGCTCCTCGAAGTCCGTGTAGCTCGCCTCCTGCACCGCGATCCCGGGGGTCTCCCGCGCCGCACGGAACCTCTCGCGCCATTCCGTATCGCGGGGATGCGGGCGAAACAGGAGCGACGGCCGCTGCGGCCCGGCTGCCTTCCACCAGTCGACCATCCGCGCAACCAGCCTGTCCTCGAACGGCGTGTTGGCGGGCGTGTTCCCCATGACGACGACGAGCGGAGACGACGGATCGAGCCCGTGTGCGCCGAGAAGGCGCTCGTAGTCGCCCCGCGGCCGACGCCGCGCGTAGATGTCGGTCTGCGGCCAGCCGCTCACCACCACGCGCTCCGGGCCGATGCCGTGAAAGCGCGCGAGATCGTCGCGCATGGCCGCGTTCTGAACGATGTAGGCGTCGCAGTCGGGCGCGATAACCCCCTTGCCCACGGTGTGATCCCAGCTCGCCACGTGCGCGACGATCTGCAGGTCGAGACGTCTCGCGGCGACGATGAACGGGACGACGGCGTGCGGCTGCACGTTCGAGAGCACCAGCGCGCCGCACTCGGCGCGCATGCGCCGAAGGAGCTCGTGGGGCACGTAGCGACGCGGGCTGAAGTGCCAGCGCTGCATCGAGCGCTCCACCCAGCCCCAGTGCGGCAGGCGGCTGTCTCGCGCCGGGTCGAGCATCCAGTTCGCATGCCCCGGAGCCATCCGCTCTCGGTGGAACCCGTGTCGGTAGTTGAGGCGCATCGCCAGCGGGTAGTAGCCGAGCTGGCGGTCGAGAGCTCGGTCGATTCGACGTAGGGCTCGCTCGCGGTCACCGACGCGAATCGGCACGAGGTCCGACCGGTAGAGGACCTCCCCTCGCACGCGCTGCGCCCAGTCGCTGCCCCCATCGGGACTCGGGAGCACCGTGACGAGGCGATCGCCGAGGCGCTCCTCGAGGCCGCGCACGATGCCGGCGTCGAAGAAGAGCCGGATCGTTAGCTTGTCGGGGAGGACGAGCCAGGTCGCGCCCGTCATCACGCGCTCCCGAGCAGCGCCTCGATCCGCGAGGCGACCGACGCTCCGTCGAGCTCGTGCGCGCCGAGCGCCTCGGACGGCGTTCCGCAAGCGGGCCAGCCCTCGACGCCGAGCACAGCGACGTTGCGGCCGAGCTCTCTTCGCAGCGCGTCGCCGAGCCCGCCCACCGGCGCGTGGTCCTCGAGTACGCAGATGAGGTCGTGTCGATCGAGCTCGCGCAGCCAGTCGTCGTCGAAGCGATTGAGCCACGGCATGTTCATCACCCCGAGCCCGATACCGCGCTCTGCCAGGAGCTCGGATGCGGTGAGCGCCTCGTGTAGCGGGACCGGCCCGTACGCGAGGAGCATCGCGTCGGCTCCGTCGCGCAGCGGACGACCGCGTCCGAGCCGGAGCTCTCCATCGAGGTCGATTCGCCGTGGCGACGGCCCGATCGCGAGCCGCAGGGCGACGTTGCCCGGCGCGTCGCAGACCGCCCAGCGAAGGAGCGCTCGCGTCTCCTCGGCGCTCGCCGGCTGGACGATGGTCAGGTCGGGAAGCGCCGCGAGGAGGGAGATGTCGCGCACCGACTGGTGCGACTTGCCCGGTCCCGCCGGGATCAGGCCGGCGTAGTGGAGGGCGTAGACGACCTTCGTCCGCTCGCTCGCCTGGTTGTAGATCTGCTCGTTCGCGCGCGAGGCGAGAAACGAGGCGAACGAGTTGACGACCGGGAGCAGGCCGTGACGTGCGAGGCCCGCGGCCGTCGAGACCATGTCCTGCTCGGCGATCCCGCACTCGACGAAGCGGTCCGGATAGGCGAGCTCGAACGCCCGCACGCGACAGTCGGAGGCGAGGTCGGCGTCGAGGACGACGAGATCGTCGCGCTCGGCTCCGAGCCGGACGAGCTCGTCGCCGTACGCCTCCACCACGTATTCATTCGTGACTCTCGGGCGGCGCGCGCCGGCGCCCGACTCGGGCTCGCCCTCCAGCGTTCCCGGCCCCGACGCGGCGACGTTCTCCATCGGCTCGAGCTCGAGAGCACCGATGCCTGCGGCCGCGAGCCGTTCGGAGATGCGCTCCGACAGCTCCGCGAACGCTCGCTCGAACGACTCGTCGTCGGGAGCTCCGGCATGCCAACGGTACGTCCCGCCTCCCTCGCGGAGCGCGACCGGGTGCTCCATGAACGACACGCCCTTGCCCTTGATCGTGCGGGCGACGAGCGCCTGCGGGCGATCGCCGATCTCGCGGAACGACTCGAACGCCGCGCGAAGCTCCCCGCACGTCGTGCCCGTCGCAGGAGGCGACGTGCCAGCCGAACGCGCGGAAGCGATCCTCGAGCACGCCGAGCGAGACGATCTCGTCCGTCGGCTTGTCCGACTGCAGTTCGTTGCGGTCCACGACGACCGTGAGACCAGCCAGCCGTTCGTGTGCCGCGGCCGCGAGCCCTTCGTAGTTCTGACCCTCCTGCAGCTCGCCGTCGCCGACCATGACGACGACCCGCCCGCCGCGGCCGAGGTGGCGCTTCGCCCACGCGATCCCCCGGCCCTTCGAGATCCCCATGCCGAGCGATCCGGAGTTCGCCTCGATCCCGGGGACGCCGATGTCGGGATGGCCGTCGAGCCCGCCGAGACGGCGCAGCCGCAACAGGCGCTCACGCGGAATCACGCCGAGCGCGTAGAGCGCGGCGTACAGGCCGGGCACGTCGTGACCCTTCGAGGAGAAGTACACGTCGCGATCGACGGAGTCCCACCCGATCGCCGCGGTGTTCAGCTCCTCGAACAGAAGAAACGTGACGACGTCCATCGCGCTGAACGTCGATCCGAGGTGACCCGAGCCCGCGCGCTTGACGGCGACGAGAGCGTTGAGCCGGCACGCGTCGGCGACGACCCCGAGGCGTTCGTCGCGCGCGATGTCAGCGCCCCGAACCCGATCGAGCTCGGCCCTTGGCGCCAGGCGGAGATCCGGCATGAGCGGAGACGCTACCGCGGCCGGTGCGGGGTCACGACGCCCGAGAGGTCCGTTCCCTCGGCAAGCTCATCGGTCTTCTCGCACAGGAAGAGCGCCTCGCTCGAGCCGGGTCGGTAGTCCGTGAGCCGCGTGACCTTGCGCCACCCGGTCCACGCGAGCTCGAGCCTGACCGCCTGGATCGTGGGGACGCCCTTCGCCTTGCCGTTCTCCGGCCAGCGGAGACGCACGAGCGCGTCGGGCCGCGGGTCGACCGTCGTCTCGAAGAGCATCGTCCCGCCCGGCCTGGTGACGCGGTTGAGCATCCCGAGCAACGGCAGGTGGTGGATCGAGTGGTAGAGGACGCCGAGGAAGAAGACGACGTCGAACGGCTCCAGCTCGAGCAGCCCGTGGGCACTGCGGAGGTCGCCGTAGACGAAGCGGTGCGGCCGCGTGAGCGAGTCGACCCAGTTCGCGTGCAGGTGCGAGTCCGACTCGAAGTCGGAGAAAACGAGCTCGGACGGCTGGAGCTCGCGGTCGATCCAGCGCGCGTGGACGCCGTACTTCGGCCCGACCTCGAGCACGCGGGCGCCGCGAAAGCGCTCGACGTCGACGACGCGGCCCAGCGCGTCCGGCACGAGGGTGAGATCCGGGAGCGCGTCCGTCGCCGTCGTCGGGCGCTCGTCGCCGATCGGCCTCGGATCCTCGACGTACTCGGTCAACTCCTCGAGGCGAGGGAGGTTCTCCGGATCCGGGTCGGAGACCTGAAGGCCCATGCGCACGGCGGCGGACCAGGCCGCCCGCTTCGCGAGACCGCGCATCGAGCTCACGCCGCCGGCCAGGGATGCTCCGCCAGCACGTGCTCGTTCAGGTCGACGCCCCAGCCCGGCCCGGAAGGGATCCGGAGCTCGCCGGCCGAGATCTCGGGCAGCGCGGTCACGAGCTCGTCGCGCCACGGCACGTCGTCGACGTCGTACTCGAGGATGCGCGCATTCGGGATCGCCGCGCACCACTGGGCGGAGATGAAGGTGGCGAGGTGCGAGTAGTAGTTGTGCGGCGCGCAGTTCACCTCGAACGTCTCGGCGAGGTCGGCGATCTTCTTCGCCTGGTGGAAGCCGTTCCAGATCACGTCGACCGACGCGACGTCCATCGCGCCCGCTTCGAGATACGGCCGGAAGTCACGACTCGAGTAGAGGTTCTCGCCCGAGCAGATCGGCATCGGCGCGACGTGGCGGACGTGGGCGAGCGCGGCCGGGTCGAAGAGGTCGACCTCGAGCCAGAGCAGGTCGAACGGCTCGAGCGCCTTCGCGACCCGCACGCAGCCCTCGGGCTCGAGGTTGAAGTTGAGGTCGACGATCGGGCGTGCGTTGCCCCCGGTCCCCTCGGCGAACGCCTCGAGCAGCCGCACGAGCGCGTCCGCGATCTCCTCGGCGCGGAGCGTGCCGCCGCCCTCGTTGAAGCCGGGCATGAGCACCTTCGGCTCCTCACCGGGGACGACGACGTTCGTCTTGAACGCGCCGTATCCGCCCTCGATCACCTCGCGCCCGAGGGCGACGACGTCGTCGTACGAGGCGAGCTTCGGCGTCCCGGTCACCTCGAACGCGCGCGCTCGCGTCGTGCCGCAGTGAGACCAGTACATCGGGATCGACTCCCGCGTCGGACCGCCGAAGAGCTCGTAGACGGGGATGCCGAGCGCCTTTGCCTTGATGTCGAGGAGCGCGTTCTCGATCCCGGCGAGCGCCTTCGCGATGACCGAGCCCGGGCTCTGCCGGGTGGCGCGATAGAGATCCCAGTAGATCGCCTCGACGGGTCGAGGATCTCGCCCGACCACGAGTGGCGCGAGATCCTCGACGATGCCGGCGAGTCCGCGCGGCGAGCCGTGTGAGTCGGTGATCTCGGCCCATCCGACGAGTCCGTCGTCCGTGGTCGCCTTGAGGAAGATCCAAGGGCGCCAGCCGGCATCGCAGTAGAGCGTCTCGAGAGAGGCGACCTTCACGCTGCCGGAGGATACGGTGGCCGTCCGACCTCGGGCAGCGTCGCCTCCCCGCTCGCGACGAGCCGTTCCGCCCGCTCCCAGTCCTCCTCGTCGTCGACGTTGAAGCCCTCGAGCCCGCGCGTGAGGAACGGCGCGAGCACCTCGCCCTCGCGCGTCCGCGTCTCCGAAACGACACGCGTCCAGGCGATCTCGAGCGCGCTGTTCTGGACGTGGATCTCCGGCAAGGCCTGGTACTGGCCCGCATGCCAGGCGACGTCGAGGTCGGACTGATCGAGCAGCGGGAGCATCGTGCGGCCGTCGACGGAGACGAGCCACATCTTCCCCGGGTGCTGCTTCACGAGCTCGACCGCGCGGAGCGAGTCGGCCTCGGGCGTCGCCAGGAGCTGCTCGAGACCGCGCCGCACGGCATCGGGGCCGCGGAACGGATTGGTCGCCCGGACGAGCGCGAACAGGTCGTACCGCTCGTCGAGGTGCTCGAGCGTGTGCGAGAGCCACTCGATGTCGGGTGACGTCGACGTCGCGTACTCGGCGGGACGGAGAAACGGCACGTCGGCGCCGTACCAGCGGGCGACGTCGGCGATCTCCTCCGAGTCGGTCGAGACGACGACGCGCTCGAAGCAGCCGCTCTGGAGCGCCGTCTCGACGGCGTAGGCGAGCAAGGGATGTCCTGCGAGCGGTCGCACGTTCTTGTGCGGAACGCGCTCCGAGCCCGAGCGAGCCGGAACGAACGCGACCGCCGAGTGCCCGCTCACCGAAGTCCGGCGGCGGTTGCGAGCTCGGTCAGAGTCGGGCACGGCACATCGAGGCGCTCGGCGGCGCGCAGCACGGCGCCCAGGAGCGCGTCGAGCTCGGAGCCCCGCCCGGCAGCGACGTCGCGCGCCGCCGAGGTCGTCGTCTCGTCGGCCATCTCGTCGATGATGGCCCACTGGGCCGCCGGCCGCAGCGAGACGCCGTCCGCCTCGGCGACGGCGCATGCCTCGACGATTCCGCCCTCGAGCTTCGAGCGCCATTTCGGATCGTCCCGCAGCTCGCCCACCGGCCGTCCGGAGACCGCCGTCACGGCCGCAAGCGGGGCGATGCGGGCGAGCTTGTGCCACAGCACTCGACGCTCGTTCTCACCGACGCGGACGTCGATGCGAGCACGTCGGAGCATGTCGGCCGCCTGCTCCACCCGCGTGCGCGAGAGGCTCTCGGAAGCCATGGTGATGACGGGAGCAAGCGTCGCCTCGACGATCTGGACGCGACCGGCTCGGTAGGCCTGGAAGTGGGAGATGCTGCCGGCGGCAACACGCCCCTCGAATCGAGCGCGAAGCACGTCCATGTGCTCGAGGCCGTTGAGCAACGACACGACCACTCGCGTCGGAGACCGCGCTCGGATCGACGCGCTCGATCGCATCCTCGAGAGCCGGCGCCTTGACGGTCACGAGCAGGAGGTCGACGGGCTTCGCGAGGTGCTCGGTCGCCTCGACGCGGGCCGTCAGCGTCCCCTCGGGGGACTCGACGACGAGACCCGCAAGCGCGATCAGGCCGACGGCCTCAGGGTGAGCGACGCAGATGACCTGGACGCCGGCGTTCGCGAGCCTGACGGCGAGCGATCCTCCGACGGCGCCGGGACCGAGGATTGCCGCAGTGTTGTTCATGCCTTCGACGGGTCGACCACGAGGTTCACGACCTTCAGGTCGGAATACACGTCGAGCGCCTCGATCCCTGCCTCGCGCCAGCCCGTCCCCGAGTCCTTGACGCCGCCGAAGCCCATGTGCGGCTCGGAGCCGTGCGTCCCGGCGTTGACGACGACGACTCCGGCCTGCACGCGCTCGGCGAACCGCATCGCGCGATGCACGCTCGCCGTGTGGATCGCAGAGGTGAGCCCGTACGGCGAGTCGTTCACGAGCGCGATCGCGTCGTCGAGGCTCGACACGCGATGAAGGACGGTCACCGGCCCGAAGAGCTCGGTGCGCGAGATCGGCGCGTCGGGGCCGACGCCCTCGACGATCGTCGGGCCGACGTACCAGCCCGGCCGCTCGAGGCGGCGCCCGCCGGTGAGCACCTCCGCGCCGTTGTCCCGCGCGCCGGCCACGGTCTCGAGGATGCGCTCCATCGCCTCGCGACCGATCACCGGTTGCGGCTCGAGCGCATCCGCAGCGGCGACGAATCGCTCGCGGAACTCCTCGTACACGGCGTCCTGCACGACGATCCGGCTGGCGGACGCGCAGCGCTGCCCCGCGTTCGAGAACGCGGACGCCAGCGCCCAGCGAACGGCGTCGCCGAGGTCGGCGTCGTCGCACACGACGAGCGCGTTCTTGCCACCGAGCTCGAGGCAGGTCTTCACGAGGCGTCGCGAAGCCGCTTCGTTGATCGCGCGCCCGGTAGCGGCTGACCCGGTGAAGCTGACGAGGTCGACGTCGTGGTGCGCCACGAGCGGCGCGCCCGCCTCCTCGCCGAGCCCGTGCACCACGTTGAGCACGCCCTCGGGCACACCCGCCTCGAGCGCGAGCTGCGCGAAGAACGAGGCGGATGCCGGCGCGTGCTCCGACGGCTTCACGACGGCGGCGTTCCCGCAGAAGATCGCGGGGAACGCCTTCCACGCGACGTTCGGAAGGGGCGTGTTGAAGCTCATGATCAGCGCGGCGACACCGAGCGGCTGCCTCAGCGTGAGCACGGTTCGGTGCTCCATGCTCGCGGTCGTCGTCCGGCCGTACGAGCGCCGGCCCTCTCCCGCGACGAAGAGCCCCATCTCGACGGCGGCGTCCGTCTCGCCGAGCGCGAGCTCCTCCGGCTTGCCCGTCTCCTCGACCACGATCGCCGACGCCTCCTCGCGTCGCTCGCGCAGGAGGAGCGCGAGCTCGCGCAGGACATCGCCGCGCGCGACCGCCGTTCGCTCGGCCCACGCGGGCTGGGCCGCGCGCGCGGCCCTCACGGCGTCGTCCACGTCGGGCGCGCTCGACCGGGCGACCCGGCACAGCGGCGTCTCGTCGGCGGGCCGCAGCTTGTCGAGCCGGCGGCCCGACTGCGCCGGCAGCATTCGCCCGCCGATGAGGTTCTCGATCTCGGCCGGGGTCACCAGGCCGACCAGCCGCCGTCCACGACGACGTTCGAGCCGGTGACGTACGACGACGCGTCCGAGGCGAGGAACACCACTGCGCCGAGCGCCTCGCGCGCGTCGAGCATGCGGCCCATCGGAGACCGCGCGGCGAAGGCGTCGAGGAACTCCTGCGGCTGGTCGTTCCACACTCCCGCGAGCGTGAGCGTGTTCACTCGCACGCCGTCCTTCGCCCAGTACGTGGCCAGGTAGCGGGTGAGGTTGAGGACTGCAGACTTCGAGACCGAGTACGCGACGGGCTTGACGAACGTCTCTCCTCGCGCACGGCGGAACTCGTACAGCTCCTGCACGGGAGAGAGCATCCCGTAGACCGACGACACGTTGACGATCGACCCGCGTCCCTCGCGCGCCATCAGCCCGCCGACGACCTGGCAGCAGAGGAACGTGCCCTTGACGTTGACGTCCATCACCGCGTCGAACGCCGCCTCGGGATACTCCTCGAACGGCCCCACCTCGTCGGCGGGAGCGTCGGGCGGTGAGTCGAGGCCGGCGTTGTTGATCAGCAGCTGCGGGACACCGAGCTCCGCGACGACCTGGTCGACCGCGCGCTCGACGGCAGCCCGATCGGTGACGTCGACGTCGTACGTATGACCGCCTTCCGGGGCCGGGTCGCTCGTAACGTCGAAGCTCGCGACCTGCATACCGCGCTCGACGAGCCCTACGACGTACGCCTGCCCGAGCTGGCCCGCGCCGCCCGTCACGATGGCGACTCGACCATCGAGATCGAAGAGAGGGTCCGCGGTCATGCGGCGAGCGCCCGCTTCGCGTTCCAGACGGCGTCGCAGAGCTCGCGGACGCAGCCCTGCCCTCCCGCCCGCGTCAGCACCAGTGCCGCGAGCGGCATCACCTCGGCCCACGCGTCGGCGGGCACGACGGGCAGCCCGACCGCCGCGAGGCACTCGGCGTCGTTGATGTCGTTCCCGACGTACGCCGTCTCGACGAGCGGGACACCGCGCCGCTCGAGCTCGGCGCGCAGGACGGGCAGCTTGTCGTCGATCCCCCGAATGCACTCGCTGCGGATCTTCCGGGCACGCGCGGGGACGGCGTCGTTGGTCTCCGAGGTGAGGATGAAGTAGTCGACGCCGACCTCGTCGAGCCGCCTGAGCCCGGCGGAGTCGCCACGAAAGCACGCGACACTCTCCTCGCCACGGTCGTTCGTCCACACGCGGTTGTCGGAGAAGACGCCGTCGAAGTCGAAGACGACGAGCCGAATCTCGGCGAGGGACGTCACGCTTCGTTGACGGCGACGGGCTCTGCGACCGGCTCGACGTCGTCGCCGGCCACGGCCTGCTCGGCGGCGAGCGGTCGCGCGAGCCGCCTCCCGAGCAGGTCGTCGAGCTCGTACGGCGGCAGCCCGCCGTCGGCCGGGGACCGCGCGGTGAGGTCGTCCGTCGTCAGGACGTGCCCGGCCGAAAGGGCTCGGGTCGCGACGAGCTTCTTGCCCATCTTCTCGAGAGGCCGCGACTCGCTCGCGAGCGGGCGCTTCACGCCGTCGCCGATCGCGTCGGGAATGCGGTGCAAGTCCCGGATGAGGCGCCTCATCCCTTCGGGCATCAGCGAGAAGGCGTGGTCGGATCCCTTCCAGGCGTGGTTCAGGGTGAAGTGCTTCTCGATGACACGCGCGCCCAGCATGTAGCCGACGAGCGACATCGCGATCCCGCTCTGGTGGTCCGAGAGCCCGATCACGAGGTCGTCGAACCGCTCGCGGTACGTCCCGATCACACCGAGGTTCAGCTCCTCGACCTCGCACGGGTACGACGCGGTGCACTGCATGACGCACAGCTGTGCGTTCAGCGGGAGGATCGCATCCACCGCCCGCTCGACGTCCTCCAGCGTGCCGCCGCCGGTCGAGAGGAAGATCGGCCGCCCGAGAGCCGCGACATGCCGGAGCAGCGGCGTGTTCGTCAGGTCACCCGATGCGATCTTGAACGCCGGCAGGTCGAGCTCGTGCAGGAAGTCCGCGCTGGGCTCGTCGAACACCGTCCCGAAGAGCGTGATGCCCTCCTCGCGAGAGAACTCGCGCAGCTCCAGCCACTCTGCCGCCGTGAGCTCGAGCGCCTCACGGTGCTCCCCGTAGGTCCGGCCGAACGAGTGCTCGTTGTCGTAGGGCGTGTCGTAGAGCGCGCGGGTGTAGAGGCGCGCGTTGTCGCGCTTCTGCAGCTTGACCGCGTCCGCGCCGCATTCGCGCGCGGCGCGCACGAGCGCCTTCGCCTTCTCGACGTCGCCCTGGTGGTTGTGGCCGATCTCGGCGATGACGTAGGCCGGGCCGTCCCGCGCGATGACCCTGCCGTCGACGACCAGCTCGAGCACGTGGCGATGGTACTAGCGAAGCCGGAACGGAAGGCGCGGCCTACGGCGACGGGCGCGCCGCCCGGCGGTCGCGGAGCCGGATCGCGGCGCGCGTCCCGAGGGCGACCGCGCCGAAGAGGGTCGTGGGCACGTACCAGGCTGCGTGGACGAGGATCGTGAAGGCGAGAGCGGGCTCGTGACCGATGTCGAGCAGGCCGAGAGACGCGACGCCGAGCCATTCGTAGGTCCCGACGTAACCGGGCGACGACGGCACGGCCGAGCCCAGATTGAGCACCGCGGTGACGAACAGCGCCTCCGGCAAGGAGAGGTGGATCCCGAGCGAGCGGGCGACGAGCAGCGCCGCCACCGCCCAGATCGCCCAGGCCGCCAGGCTGAGCCCGAGCCAGATGACCAGGTGGCGGCGCCCGAGCGGCTCGGCGAGCCGTTCGACGGTATCGCGTACCAGTCTGCGCACGAGCCCACGCTCGTGCCGATCCCGCTCGCGACGGCCGATGTACACCCTCGAGAAGAGCAGGACTCCCGCGATCCCGAGTACCACGACGGCCCCGGCAGCGGCGAGCTGAGCGAGCCACGTCGAGCTCGCGACCGCGGCGATCCCGACGATGAGCAACCCGACGAGGACCACGAGGTCGAACGCGCGATCGAGGATCACGGTGCCGAACGCCTTGCCGGCGGCCATCCCGGAGTCGAGCCCGAGCCACCGCGCCCGCAGAAAGTCTCCCAGTCTCCCGGGCAAGACATTGTTGACCGCGACGCCGCTGACCGTCATCTCGTAGAAGCGAGCGAGTCGGACCGCAGGCGTCGCTGCGATCCGTCGCCAGCGTGCCGCCTGGAAGAGGTACACGACCCCGAACCCGGCGATCGCGAGGGCGACCAGCCCGGCGTCGGCCTCGCGCAGCGTGTCTCGCACGGCGTCGAGGTCGGCGTTGCGGACCGCGAGCCAAAGGAACACGACCCCGACGGGCACACCGACGATCGCAACGACGGTTCGGAGGCGCCCTGAGGACATCTGCGGCGAATCTACCCAGCGCCCCGGTCGCCGATCTCGCGGCCGCTCGCGGCACGGGAGTGACTACGAGCGGCGGCGGCGCATCCCCGTGAGCGACCCGGCGGCGAGAAGCACGAAGGCGGGGGCGACCGGCACCGAATAGTGCGGCACCGACGGGATCGCGAGCGCACTCAGCACGATGACGACGAGCCCCGCCAGCGCCGGAGCCGCGAGCGCGAGAGCGCGCTCCGGGCGGCGCAGCACGAGACCGGCGACGCCGAGGAGCAGCCAGAGCACCGGCGGCGGGAACCAGCGCGACGCCTGGTTGAGGCGGAGCGCGAGGATGGCCGTCCCGGATCTGCTGGGAAGGTTCTCCGCGAGCTCACCCATCCGGGCGTGGAGCGCATCCAGCCGTTCCCGGTCGCGTGGGCGCGCGAAGACGAGGTGACGCTCCGTCGGTGACGTCCACACGGTGTAGATGCCGCCCTTCGCTGTCGTCGGTGCTGCCTCGTGCGGAGCAGGGATCCGCTCGCCCTCGGTCGGCTTCGGAAGCGTCCGCCCGTCGACGACGACGGTCTCACCGCCGGCGGAGTGCACGCTGTCGGCGCCGTCGCTCTGCGCCGGCGCGTCTCCACCCGACGGCAGCGACCGGAAGACGGGCTGCCACATCAGGTCCCAGACCGTGGTAGAGACACCCTGGGCGTAGGTGCCGGGATGAGCGCGCACCGCCTCGATGCCGACGCTGCGGAGAATGCGCGCGTCGCTCTTCCACCCGTACAGGCGGTTCGAGAGCGACGTCAGATCGACGATCATCCGCGGGCTGGGCCGCTCGAAGAAGTCGTTCAGCCCCACGCCGTAGGAGCGATACGGCTCCTCGGAGAGCAGGTGGCGCGACACGAGGCGGCCGAGCCTCCGCGACGCCGGCCCGTTCTCGGGTCGCACGATCCGATCCGTCAGGAACGCACGCTCGAACGGCAGCCTCGAGTTGCCGCCGGTCGCCACGGTGTACTTGTCGTAGAGCACGCCGTTGTGCACCGCCCAGACCCCGAGCAGCGCGGCGGCGGACACGGTGAAGGCTGCCACCGCGAGGAGCCTCGTGCGCCATGGAGCGGGTACGACGAGCGGGAGGACGGCGAGCAGCAGCAGCGCCTGGTTGCCGGGGCGCACGAGCACGAGCCCCGCGACTCCGGCGCCGACGAGCGCGAACCGCGCGGGCGTCGGCACGAGGACCGCCCGGACGACGAGGAGCGACCAGCCCGCGAACGCCGCCGCGAAGACGGAGTCGGACGCGAGCTCGTGGAAGAGGATCCCGTAGCCGGGATAGAGCAGCAGGACGAGCGTCGTCACGACTGCGGGAACCGCGCCGAACGAGCGGGCGGCAAGGAACCAGGCAGTGACCGAGAGCGCGTAGAGCAGAGACATCGCCGGCTCCGCGAGGGCTCCGCCCGCAAGGTCGAGCAGCCCGCCGGTCACGAGCGGCGCGATCGGGGTGCGACCGAGGACGTAGCCGAGGTCGATCGGATGGCGCTGGAACAGCTCGACGTACCCACCGACGTACGTGCCGAAGTCGCGCCCTCGAGCCAGCGGCATCGCGATGGCCTGGATCCACCACACCGCGAGCGCCGCGACGACGACCGTCGCGGTCCCCCACGCCGTGTCGACCAGCGCCAGAGCCCGTGAGAGGCCGCGCTCGGCCCACCGCGCCGAGGAGGAGCCACGGATGCTCCCAGTCACGACACCGCGTCCCGGTACACCCGAATCGTGGCCTCGGTCGCGGCCTCCCGGGAGAAGCGCTGTCGAGCCGCCTCTCGAGCGGAGGATCCGAGCCGCCGTCCCAGATCGTCGTCGGCGAGGAGCCGTTCGACGGCGGAGCGCAGCGCGAGGGGATCGCGCGGCGGCACGAGCAAGCCCGTCACGCCGTCTTCGACCGCATCGAGGAGGCCGCCCACGGCGGTCGCGACCACGGGGCGTCCGTGAGCCATGGCCTCTCGCGCGGCGACGCCGTAGCCCTCGCGCCGCGATGGGCAGACGACGACCGCCGCGCGCTCGTAGTACGCGCCGAGCTCTCGCGGCGGGACGAAGCCGACGGCTTCGGGAACACGATCGCGCAGCGGGCCGTCTCCGACGACGACGCGAGGGATGCCTTTCGTCGCCGCGAGAAACTCGAGGATCCCCTTCTCCTCCGACAGCCGTCCGACGAAGAGGACGTGCGGGGGATCGTCCGGCTCGCCCACCCCCTCGGGTATCGCGACGCCGCTCGGGACGACACGCACGTCTCGTGCGCCGAGCTCGCGTGCACGCGCGGCGAGCGCCTCCGAGGGGCAGACCACGATGCGAGCGCGCCGAACGAGCAGGCGCGCCAACCATTCGGCGCGAGACGCGAGCTCGACGTCCGTCCCCCAGAGCTGCAGTACGAACGGCTTCCGGGTCTTCAGCGCCGGCAGGGCCGAGGGAAGCCAGTGCGCGTGAACGAGATCCGCACTCCGGGCAGCGCGACGCGCGGCGAGCGAGTACGAGGCCAGGAACGCCGGGAGCACTACGACCTTCCAGGGCCTGCGCCGCAGATTTCCGACGATCCCGTCCCCGTACGCGAGCCCGAAGTGGCGGAACGACGCGGGAGAGACGACCTCGAGGTCGACGCCCGCCGACCGAAGCGCGAGCACCGCGTCGCGCACGAAGGCACCGGCGACGTCGTCCGGCCCGCGCGGGTACGACGTCGTGAGGACGGCGACCTTCATTCGCGCCGCGCGCCGACGGCCACTGCCGGCAGGGCGACCGCGAGCGTCGCGAACACGTAGAAGTAGTAGAAGGTCATCGTCAGGTAGAAGACGTTGGCCACGAGCGTGGCGACCAGCGCTGCGGTCATCCCCCACGCCAGCGGACGGACGCGCGCCGCGAGCGGATCGCCGACGGCGGAGAGCGCTCTCCCGATCCGGCGCGCGGCGCCCAGCTGCCGGAAGATCCAGACGACGAACACGGCAAAGAGCGCGAAGCCGACGACGCCGGTCTCGACGATCGTCGCGACGTAGAAGGAGTGCGGCCCGAAGTCCGGCCGCCCGGTCACGAACTCGTAGTAGACCGCGAAGTTGTTCAGGCCGAGCCCGAGGAACGGGTGACTCGAGAGGATGTCGGGGACGAACGAGTACACGGCGAAGTGAGGCGACGCGGCGCCGCGGCTCGTGCTCGTGCGCGCGCGGAGCACGGTGAGGAAGAAGTCGAGACGCACGACGACGACGCGTCGCGACGAGGACGGCGACAGCTGCAAGCGGCACGAGGAGCGCCGGGCGGCGCAGGTGGCGGCGGTACGGCAGCGCGAGCACGAGCGCACCGCACGCGAGGCCGAGCAGCGCGCTTCGCGAGAGCGTCGCGAGCTCGACGACGAGGAGGAACGCCAGCGAGATCGCGAGCGGCGTCTTCAACCGATGTCCCGCCTCCAGCCGGAGGTACAGCGGCGTCAGAACGAGCAACGGAATGACGAGCTCGATCCCGAGGTGATTCGGGTCGCCCGTGAGGGCGTTCGGCCGGAACACCTCCTGCGTACCGCCGACCGCACCGAACACGTTGATTCCGGTCTGGCGGGATGTGATCGGCTGGATGAGCACTTCGTCGAGGTTGATCCCGCCTTCGGCAAGGGCGAGCTGGACGACTCCGTAGACGGCGTTCAGCCCGATGCCCGCGAGAAACGCGGCGAGCGCGATCCAGTAGAACCGCATCCCGCGACGGGCGAGCAGCGCGACGCCCGTGACGAGGAATCCGAAGTGGAGGATGAACTTGACCATGCCCTTGGCCCACTGCGCGAGCGCCTGCGCGGTGTCGAGGCTGTAGAAGCCCGCGAGATAGAGGAGCGCGAAGGCCGCGAAGAAGGCGAACGCGACGGCCGCCGTGCGCGTGAAGCGCCCGTCGCTGTGCTCGACGCGGTCCCACGCGAAGAGGACGAGGAAGACCGACGTCAGGACGTCCGAGAGCGTCAGCGAGCCGGCGAGCTCCCACTGCAGCTTGTGGAAGGTCACCGTGAAGATCGTCATGAGGAAGAGGCCCTCGAGCACTGGCTGCGCGAGAACGCGCTCGCGCGTGTCGGCATGCTGGACGGGAAGCGCGTGACTCGTCATGCGAGCTCTTCGATGAGGGCGGCCATCTCCTCGACGCGGGCGCGGCGTGACAACCGCTCTTCGTCTCTCGTTGCGAGCTCGACCGACGGGAGCCCGCCGTTGGTAAACCGCGCGTGGAGCTCGACCAGCGCCGCTCGGATCCCATCGACGTCGTCGGGCGCGACCACCACGCCCGAGCCCGTCTCGCGAACCAGGTCGGCAGCGGCGCCGTCGGGCGGCACGACGGCGAGGATGGGCCGTCCCGCTGCGATGTACTCGAACACCTTCCCGGAGAGGACACCCTTCCCTCGCCCACCTGCATCCGGCACGAGGAGGAGCAAGGCCTCGGAGTCGCGCTGGAGCCGGAGCGAGTCGGCCCGCGGGAGGTAGTCGACGATCTCGAGCCGATCGCCGAGGCCGAGCGCCTCGGCCCACTCGCGGTCGGAGGAGCGGAAGTCGCCGACGAAGCGCGCGACGGCGTCCAGTCCGGCGTCGTGGAATGCCTGCAGGAACGGCCTGGGATCGCGCTTCCCGAAGAAGCTGCCCGTGTGCGTGATGCGAAAGCGCGGCGCCGGCTCGTACTCGAGCCCGGCGAAGTCGTCGAAGTCGCAGCCGTTCGCGATCACGCGGACGGGGCCCCGTGCACCGAGCCCTCGAACCTCGTCCGCGATCGCCTCCGAGACGCACGTGACCGCGTCCGCGTTGCGCGCGACGAGGCGCGCGACCTGCTCGTTCGCGGCCTGGCGCGCGCGCGCCGCGGCCGTGTCGTCGCGCCGGTGCTGGTTCGCGACGAGCGGATCGCGGAGATCGGCGATCCAGCGGGTTCCCGACGCGCGCTGAACCGCCGCGCCGACGAAGTGCACCGAGCCCGGCGGGGAGGTCGTGATCACGACGTCGATGCCCTCCCGCTTCGCGATCCGGATCGCCGCCGGGATGGCCGTGAGATTCCAGGTCACGCTCGCGTCGGGCACGAGCAGGCGACGCGCGGTGACCTGCGCCTGGATCGAGCGCGCGCTCGAGCCCGTCGGTGGCACGAAGCTCCTCCGCCGGCTTGCGCCCGCGCGGGCCGATGTAGCGCGCGCGGTGGATCCAGGCCTGCGTCGGCACGCGCAGCTCGGGATCGCGGTGCACCCACTTCGGGTCGTCGGGCGCGAGCACGTGCGTCTCGACACCGAGCGCGGGCAGGTACTGCGCGAGCTTGAGCGATCGCTGGACGCCGCCGCCGCCCGCCGGCGGGAAGTACATCGTCACGAGCAGGACCTTCACGGCCGCGAAGCGTAGACCCGTGGCTCAGATACCGGCGCGGCCGGATCCGGACATGTCCAATTCGCACACCAAGGGGTCAGACGCGGGGTCAGACACCGTGTCAGACCCCTGAGACGGCCTCGCGTGCCGCCGCGACCGTCACGTCGATCTCGGCGTCGCCATGAGCGGTCGACAGGAAGCCGGCTTCGAACTGCGACGGCGCGAGATAGACGCCGCGCTCGAGCATCGCGCGGTGGTACGCGGCGAAGCGGTTGGTATCGGCCCGTTCAGCCGTGTCCCAGCTCGTGACGGGCTCGTCCGAGAAGAACATGCCGAACATCGTTCCGACACGCACGAACCGGGTCCCGCGGCCGAGGGCCGAGAAACCCTCGTCGAGCCGCGCGCCGGCGCGCTCCAGCCCCTCCCAGACCCCTGGCTCGGCAAGCGCGCGCAGGGTCTCGATCCCTGCGGTCATCGCGAGCGGGTTCCCCGACAGCGTCCCCGCCTGGTACACGGGGCCGGCCGGAGCGACGAGCTCCATGATCTCGCGGCGCCCGCCGTACGCCCCCACGGGGAGACCGCCTCCGATCACCTTCCCGAGCGTGGTCAGGTCGGGCGTGACGCCGTAGAGCGCCTGCGCCCCGCCCGGATGCACGCGGAACCCGGTCATCACCTCGTCGAAGACGAGCAGGGCGCCGTGCTCGTCCGTGACGTCGCGCAGTCCCTGGAGGAACCCCGGCTCGGGAAGGACGAGGCCCATGTTCCCGGCGACCGGCTCGACGATCACCGCCGCGATGTCGTCGTGCCCGGCGAAGAGCCTCTCGACCGCTTCGAGGTCGTTGTACGGCGCCGTGAGGGTGTCCGCGACGGCGCCGGCCGTGACTCCCGGAGAGTCCGGGAGCCCGAGCGTCGCGACACCCGAGCCCGCCTGCACGAGGAGCAGATCGGCGTGGCCGTGGTAGCACCCGACGAACTTGACGATCTTCGCCCGGCTCGTGAACGCCCGCGCGACGCGCAGCGCGCTCATCGTCGCCTCGGTCCCGGAGCTGACGAAGCGAACGAGCTCGAGGCTCGGCATGGACTCTCGAATGAGCCGTGCGAGCTCGAGCTCGAGCGGGCCGGGCGCGCCGAAGCTCGTCCCCTTGCGCAACGCCTTCTCGAGCGCGCCGACGACGCGCGGGTGCGCATGGCCGAGGACGAGCGGCCCCCAGGAGAGGACGTAGTCGAGGTAGCGGTTGCCGTCGACGTCGACGAGATACGGGCCTTCGCCGCGCTCGATGAAGAGCGGCGAGCCGCCGACGGCGCGGAACGCGCGAACGGGCGAGCTGACTCCGCCCGGCATCAGGCCCGTCGCCTCCGCGAAGAGCCGCTCGGACCCCTCGCGGTTCACACGCTCGCTCCGGCGAGGGCGCGCACGACCGACTCCGCGGCCGCCTCGCCCGACCGGATGCAGTCCGGGATGCCGACCCCGCGGTACGCCGCTCCGGCGACCGCGAGGCCCGGATGCTGGGCGAGGGCGCCGTCGATCCGTTCCAGTCGCTCCAGATGGCCGAGGACGTACTGCGGCATTCCGAGCGGCCAGCGTCGAACGCGGATCAATGCCGGCTCGGCCACCACGCCGACGAGCGCCAGCTCCTCGAGCGCGAGCGCCACGAGCTCGTCGTCGGAATCGAGCGTCACGTCGCGGCCGCCGAAGCGTCCGGCGTAGATCCTGACGAGGACGACGCCGTCGGGCGCACGCGCCTCCCACTTCTGCGAGGTCCACGTGCACGCGAGCACGTCGCGGCTCTCCGAGCGCGGGATCACGTACCCGTAGCCGTCGAGCGCTGCTCACGTCCTGCGCGGAGAACGCCAGCGTGACGACCACCGACGATGCGTAGGGGATCTCGGCATGGAGGGTTGCAAGTTCCTCGTCGAGCTCCTCCACGATGGCGGCGGTCGCGAAGGCAGGCGTCGCGACCACGATCCCGTCGGCGCGAACGGACTCACCGCCGTCCAGCTCGACCTCGTAGCCGCCCGCGCGAGCCGACACGCGTGCGACCGGCCGGCCGAGGAGCACCCTCGTGCGCCCGAGCCGCGCAACGAGGGCCGACACGAGCGTATCCAGCCCGCCGCGAAGCGAGACGAACGGCGGACGATCCCCCGCCACCGGCGCCGGCACCGACGCGGGGAGCGAGCGAAGCAGGCTTCCGTGCTCGAGCTCCAGCGCACGGAGCTGGGGGAACGTCGCCCGCAGCGACAGCAGCTCGCCGTCACCGCCGTAGATCCCCGTCAGCAACGGCTCGACGAGCCCGTCGTAGGCCTCGCGGCCGAAGCGGCGCGTCACGAACGAGGCGACGGACTCGTCCTCGTCCCCCGGACGCCGCCGGCACGTCCGGCTCCGCCGCGAAGCGCGCCTTACCCTCTGCCGAGAGCAGGGCGCTGCGTTCGAGCGCGGCGAGATTCGTCGGGATCATCCCGGTCAGCCCTTCCGGAAGCGGATGGAGATCGCGACCGCGCCGGACGAACGAGCGGTGGTTCTCGGGCTTGCGTCCGATCAGCTCGTCGCTCGAGGCCGAGCTCCTCGCACAGACCCACGCCGCGCTCCTTGCGCGACAGGAAGCTGTCCGGCGCGTCCTCGATCACGAACCCGCCGACGCGTTCGGTGCGGATCTTCCCGCCGAGCACCTCGTCGCGCTCGACCAGGACGACGTCGACGTCGGGAGCCGCCGCCTCGAGCCGGCGGGCCGCCGCCAGTCCCGCGATCCCGCCGCCGACGACCGCGACCCTCACGCGGCCTGCGCTCCCTCCGACCACGGTGCTGCGCGGTCGCGAACGATCTGCGCGAGCGCCGCGATGAACACGGGGTCGTCGTTCAGCGCCGGAGGGCGCTCGAGCCGCATCCCGAGCTCGGCCGCGACCGCAGCCGCCTTGTGGTCGATGTCGAAGAGGATCTCCACGTGGTCGGAGACGAACCCGACCGGGACGAGACGACATCGCGGACGCCCTGCGACGCGAGCTCGGCCAGGTGCTCGCCGAGATCGGGACCGGCCCACGGCTCCGGGGTGCGACCGGCGGACTGGTACGCCCACGACCAGCGCTCGTCGGAGCAGTCCGGCGCGAGCGGCGACGAGCCGGGCCGTCTCGTCGCACTGGTCGCCGTAGGGGTCGCCGGACGCGAGCACGCGCTGCGGCAGGCTGTGCGCGCTGAACACGACGTGCACCCGCTCGCGCTCGCCCTCCGGCCAGCGCGAGAGGCCGTCCTGCACGCGCGCGGAAAACGCCTCCACGAGACCGGGAGCGTCGTGGTAGCTCGGCACGTGCTCGAAGTGCGATCCGTGCCCGGTAGAGGTCGAGCCCGTCGGCGACCTTCTGCTGGTAGCGCGCGACGGACATGGCGCTGAAGTGCGGCGCGAGGACGAGGCTCACAGCGTTCGTCACTCCGTCCTCGGCCATCTCGCCGACGACGTCCTCGATCCACGGCGACCAGTGGCGCATGCCGAGGTAGCAGCGGTAGCCATCTCCGAGCGCGGCTTGCAGCGCAGTCGACCTGGCGCCGGGTGACGCCGAGGAGCGGCGAGCTTCCGCCGATCGCACGGTAGTTCT
Source organism: uncultured Gaiellaceae bacterium (assembly GCA_963763465.1). Classification (GTDB taxonomy): domain Bacteria; phylum Actinomycetota; class Thermoleophilia; order Gaiellales; family Gaiellaceae; genus GMQP-bins7. The sequence continues at coordinate 98,695 of CAVXOS010000016.1, forward strand.
CGGTGATCTCCTCGAGAACCGCTCGCGGCGTCGGGCGCCCGTGGCGTATGTCCGCGAGGTAGCCGGGGATCTCGTCGAGCGACGCCGGGCCGCCGTACGCCATCACGAGCACGCCGATCGGAAGCCGAACGCTCACGCGGACGTCTGCTCCCGCACGTGCTCGACCAGGCGCCGCACGTTGTCGACGGGCGTCCGCGGCGTCAGGCCGTGACCCACGTTGAAGACATGCCCAGGACGGCCGGCGGCCCGCTCGAGCACGTCGTCGATACGGAACCGCAGCTCCCGCCATGGCGCCAGCAGCGCTGCCGGATCGAGATTTCCCTGTACGGGCCGGTCGAAGCCGACACGCTCCCAGGCCTCGTCGAGCGGGAGCGACCAGTCGAGGCCGACAACGTCCCCGCCGCACCCAGCAGCTTCCGACAGGTACGCGCTCACGCCCAGCGAGAAGTTGATCACCGGCACACCGGCAGCGGCGACCTTCGCGAAGAGCTCGCGGTTGTGTGGCGCCACGTAGCGCAGGTAGTCCTCTCGCCCGAGCGCGCGACCCGCCCACGAGTCGAAGACCTGCAACGCCTGCGCGCCGGCTGCCGCCTGCGCGAGCAGGTAGTCGGCCTGCACGGTGACGAGCTTCCCGAGCAGGCGCTTCCACGCGGCGGGCTCGGAGAGCATGAACGCCTTCGTCTTCGTGAAGTCCTTCGAGGTCCCGCCTTCGATCGCGTAGCTCGCGAGTGTGAACGGGGCGCCGGCGAAGCCGATGACGGGGACGTCCCGGGCCTCGAGCTCGCGCCGGACGATGCGGATCGCCTCCAGCGTCCCGGTCATCGTCTCCTCCGCCGGCGGCGTTCCGAGCAGGTCGACGTCGCGCGGAGCCGAGACCGGATTGCCGATCCGCGGCCCGTCGCCCTGCACGAAGTCGAGGTCGAGGCCCATGCCGACGAGCGGCGGGAGGATGTCCGAGAACACGATCGCCGCGTCGAGACCGAACGAGCCGATCGGGAGCAGCGTCACCTCGGCCGCGAGCTCCGGGGTGCGAATCACGTCGAGCATGGAGTGGCGCTCGCGAATCGCCCGGTACTCGGGCTGATACCGACCCGCCTGACGCAGCAGCCAGACGGGAGTTCGCTCGACAGGCAGACGTCGGCAGGCGCGCAGGAAGACGGACGACGGCTCGGCGACCTCCACGGCGGCGTCCGCGGACGTCGTCAGAGACTGCTCTGCCACGCCACTCTCCCGACGAAGAACGGCCCGAGACGCTCGAGATGGAGAGACGTCTGCTTCGTCTTGCGCATGCGCTGCACGATGATCGAGAGGGGGTGGAGCTCCGGCCCGAGCAGGCCGACGACGAAGTCGTTGTCGTCACGGTCGAGGCCATGACAGGCGAGCCTGATGTCGAAGCCGAGCCCCGCGCGGCCGAAGGCCATCCCGATGCCTCCGTGCTCCATGAGGATCGTGTCCTGCTCGCGCTTCGAAAGCTGCTCGAACGATCCGGCCCGGCGCAGCGGGTACCAGATCGCCCACGGGAGCGCGGGATCGAGGACACGCCGGCGCGGGCGCTCGACGAGCGTCTCCTCGAGGTCCTCCTCGTATCCGATCGCGTACGTGCGGCCGAGCATGGTGAGGTCCGGCCTCGGCTCGAGCCCGCCGAACGGCTCCGACTGGAGGAACGCCCGGTACTGCGACACGAACGCCTCCGGGGACTCGCTGAGCGTCAGCAGAGCGACGCCCGTCGGATCGTTCACGTCCTCGTACAGCGTCCCCGTGACACCTTCGCCCTCGAGCGCGGCGATCAGCGCCGGCGTGTCGCGCGCGCCCCCGTACGCGTGGAGCTGCATGTACAGCCGCCGGTCGAGCGAGGTCGTCCGGCCGTCGGCGGAGCGACCGTGCTCCGCGACGTCCGCGCTGCCGGGCTCGGTCTCCTCGGGCCGATCGTCGACCCGAGCCTTCACCGACCGCTCTGAAGCCACGCCGCGGCGTCCTTCGCGTGGTACGTGACGACCAGGTCGGCGCCGGCCCGGCGGATCCCGGTGAGCACCTCGAGCGCCACGGCTCGCTCGTCGAGCCAGCCGTTCGCCGCGGCCGCCTTCACCATCGCGTACTCGCCGCTCACGTTGTAGGCGGCCAGCGGGAGCTCTCCGAAGCGGTCGCGAACCGACCGCACGACGTCGAGGTAGCCGAGCGCCGGCTTGACCATGAGCGCATCCGCGCCCTCCTCGACGTCGAGAGCGACCTCCCGGAGAGCCTCGCGCGCGTTGCCCGGATCCATCTGCTGGGAGCGGCGATCGCCGAAAGCAGGGGCGCCGTCCACGGCCTCGCGGAACGGGCCGTAGAAGGCGGACGCGTACTTGACCGCGTACGAGAGGATCGCGACGCCCTGCAGGCTCTCGCCATCAAGGGCTCCGCGAATGGCGCCGACCATGCCGTCGATCATCCCGCTCGGGGCGACGACGTCGGCGCCGGCCTCACCGTGTGAGATCGCGATCCGCCCGAGCACCTCCAGCGTCTCGTCGTTCAGCACGCAGCCGTCCGCATCGAGCAGGCCGCAGTGGCCGTGATCGGTGTACTCGCACAGACAGACGTCGGTCATCACCACGAGGTCCGGCCGCGCGGCCTTGATCGCCGCGATCGCCCGCTGGACGACACCGTCGTCGGCGTGGCTCTCGAGACCCTGCGGGTCCTTCGAGCCCGGGATCCCGAACAGGAGCACGGCCTTGACGCCGAGCGCGGCGAGCTCGCGCGCCTCGTCCCCGAGCTGGTCGACCGAGAGCTGATCGACGCCGGGCATGGAGGGCACCTGCCGACGCACGTCGGCCCCGGCAACGACGAAGAGCGGCTGAACGAGGTCGTCCGGCTCGAGCGTCGTCTCGCGGACGAGGTCGCGGAGCGCGGCGGTGCGCCGCAGGCGGCGCGGGCGACGAGGCCCCGGCCCGAGGCGCAAGGCCTCGAGCGGGTCCGAGTGGAAGGACGTCATGCGGAGTCCCCGAATCGGGCCACGAGCGCCTGAATGATGCCGTCGGAGGTCGTCTCGTCGGCGACGAGACCGACCTCGAGGCCGACCTCGCGCGCGACCTTGGCCGTTTTCGGGCCGATGCAGACGAGCATCGCGCCACCCCCCGCGCCACCCGCGGCCGCGAGGCTGCGGCAAGCCGACCCGCTCGCGAGAACGACCGCATCGGCGATCCGCATCGGGAGGATCCCCCACATCGGCGGCTCGACGAGCACGGTGCGGTACGCGACGACGACGTCCACCTCCGCGCCCTGCCCGCGAAGCTCCTCCGCTAGCCGTGGGTCGGCGATGTCCGCCTGCGGAAGGAGCAGGCGCATGCCTTCCACCGAGCCGAGCCCGCCGGCGATGTCGTCCGACGCGCGCGACGCGACGAATGCCGGCTCGACGCCGTGCTCGCGAATCGCCTCGGCCGTCACCGGCCCGACTGCCGCTACCCGTGTGGTGCCAGTGAGGCCGCTCAGCCCCGAAGCGACGGCGGCCACACCGTTCACGCTCGTGAGGACGATCCAGTCGTAGCTGGACATGGTCTCGACGGCGTCCTCGAGCGCTCGGCCTTCGGACGGGTGGATCTCGATGAGCGGAACGATCGTCACCTCGGCTCCGAGGCGCTCGAGCTCGGCGGCGAGCGGCTTTGCCTCGGGGCGCGTGATGACGATTCGTCGTCCGTAGAGGGGCTGGTTAATCACGGATGGCCGCCAGTATGCGGTCCGCGCCCGCGGAAAGTGCTTCCTCTGCGAGCCGCCGACCGACGTCCAACGGCTCGCCGTCGCCTCGAACGCGCACCACCTCACGTCCATCGACCGACGCGACCAGGCCCTGGAGACGCACCCGAGGGGTCGCGAGCGCCAGCGCGAGCGCCGCGACCGGAGCAGCGCAGCCTCCGCCGAGCCCGGCGAGGAACGCACGCTCGGCCGTCGTGGTGGCCCGCGCGGCCGGGTCGTCGAGCGCCGAGAGAAGCGCGCGCACCGGATCGTCGTCGGCTCGGCACTGCACCGCGAGCGCACCCTGGCCCGGCGCCGGGAGCATCGTCTCCTCGAGCAGCCACTCCGTGACGACCCCTTCCAGACCGAGCCGTCGCACCCCCGCGGCGGCGAGCACCACCGCGTCGAACTCGCCCTCTGCCGACCTTGCGGATGCGCGTGTCGACGTTGCCGCGTATCGAGCGGACCTCGAGATCGGGACGAGAGGCCGCGAGCTGCGCGGCCCGGCGCAGGCTGCTCGTGCCGACGACCGCGCCGGGCGGGAGCTCCGCGAGCGATCCGCCGGCGCGGGCCACGAGGCAGTCGCGAGCGTCCTCGCGCGCCGTGACGGCGCCGACCAGGACCCCCGGAGCGTCCTCGGTCGGAAGGTCCTTCAGCGAGTGGATCGCGACGTCGATCTCACCGTCCAGGAGCGCCCGCTCGAGCTCGACCGTGAAGAGGCCCTTCCCGCCGATCTCGGGCAGCGGCTCGCCGCTGGCCTGCGTCCGATCACCTGCCGTCGAGATCACGCGCGTCTCGCACACGAGGCCGGGGCTGGCCGCCGCGAGCTGCGCGGCCACGAGCTCGGTCTGGGCACGCGCGAGCGACGAAGCGCGCGTGCCGAGTGTCACCGCCGCCGGAAGCGGCGGAGCGTTCACCGGTCCGTCGGGGCGGAGATGCCGAACAGGTCGCGAACGGCCTCCGCGACCTCGTCCGCCTCACCGGCTCCTGCGCGCTCGCGCGCTCGCACGGTCGGGTCGTGGAGGAGCTTCTTCACGAGCGAGCGCGAGAGCAGCTCGACGCGCTCGACGACGTCGCCGTCCACGTCTCCGAGGTCGGCCAGGGCCCGCTCGACTTCCCGCACTCGGATCGACTCCGCCTGCTTGCGCAGCTCGGAGAGGAGCGGCTCGACCTCCAGCTCCCGGTACCGGCGGCCGAAGGCCTCGACCTCCGCCTCGATGATCTCCTCGACCTTCGGCACCTCGCGAAGCCGCGCCGACATCGCCTCGTCGAGCCCTGCCCGCAGATCGTCGACGTCGAAGAGGCGGACGCCCGGGACCTCGCCGGCCTGGCGCTCGACGTCGGCAGGCACCGCGAGATCGACGATGACTAGCGGCCGCTCGGCTCGGCGCGCCATCGCGGCGCGCACCGTCTCCCCCGCGACGACATGCCCCTCGGAAGCGGTCGCCGCGACCGCGACGTCGGCCCATGCGAGCACGTCGGCGAGGTCGTCGAGATCGCGCGCCTCGGCATCGAAACGATCGGCGACCTCCTCGGCGTGGGACCGCGTCCGGTTGGCGACCACGAGGTGTCGTACCCCGCGGCCCCGTGCTGCCTCGAGCGTCTGCAGCCCGATGCGCCCGGCGCCGATCACGAGCACGCGCGCATCGGCGATGCCGCCGAGAGCGCCGTCGGCGAGCGCGAGCGCCATCGAGCTCGCCGTTGCCGGGTTCGCCCCGATCGCCGTCTCCGAGCGCGCTCGCCGCGCCGCCAGGATGGCGCTGCGGAAGAGAACCGTCAGGCAGGGGCCGACCGTCCCGCGCTCACCCGCCAGCCGGCATGCCTCGCCCACCTGCCCGAGAATCTCGGCTTCGCCGAGCACGAGCGAGTCGAGCCCCGCGGCGACGCGGCACAGGTGACGCGCCACGTCCTCGCCGTCGTGGACGTAGAGATGGTCGAGCAGGAGCTCGCGCGATACGCCGTGCGCCGTCGAGAGCGCGTCGACGAGCTCGTCGCGCGCCTGCTCGACGCCAGTCGTCAGCCGCGCGTACAGCTCCACGCGGTAGCACGTGTGGAGCACGGCATGCTCGAGCACCGCCGGACAGCGCTCGGCGCCGAGCCCGAGTGCGCCGATGCGCTCGCGCAGCTCGACCGGAGCGGTGCGATGACTGAGCCCGAGACAGACGAGGCGGTGCACGGCGGTGAGATCCTACTCCGCGCCGTGATCGAGAATGACGCGATGCGCGCGCTCGGGATCGACGTCGGCGGGACGTTCACGGACGCGGTGCTCGTCTCCGACGGCGAGATCCGGACCGCGAAGGTGCCCACTGCCGGGCGCCAGCAGGACTCGGTCGTCGCAGCCGCGCTCGCCGTCGGGGCGGCCGCCGTCGATCGCTTCACCCACGGCACCACGATCGCGACCAACGCGCTGCTCGAGCGTCGCGGGGCGCGCACGGCTCTCGTCACGAACGAGGGCTTCGAGCACGTCCTGCATCTCCGCCGACAGACCCGAGCGCATCTCTATCGGCCCTGCGCCGAGCACCCGTCGCCGCTCGTGCCGCTGGATCGCTGCGTCGGCGTCCGTGGTCGAACCGGCCCGCGACGGCGAGCTCGTCCCGCTCGACCTCGACACGCTGCCGGCCATCGACGCCGAGGCGATCGCCGTGTCGCTGCTCTTCTCGTTCGGCGACAGCGGCCCCGAGCAGGCCGTGGCGGACGAGCTCCGCCGACGCTACCCCGACTCTCACGTCGTCGCCTCCCACGAGGTGGCGCCGGAGTTCCGCGAGTACGAGCGCGCGTCGACGACGGCGATCGATGCCTACCTCGGCCCGGTGCTCGCGCGCTATCTCGGCGGCCTCGACGAGGCCTGCGCGGCGGCAGGTCTTCGGTCGCCGCTCGTCATGCGCTCGTCCGGCGGTGTGGCGACCCTGGACGAGGCCGCGGCGCATGCCGCGTTCGCGCTGCTGTCCGGGCCGGCCGCGGGAGTCGTGGGCGCAGCGAGGATCGCCGCACTCGCCGGCTTTCCAAACGCGCTCTCGTTCGACATGGGCGGGACCTCGACCGACGTCTGCGCGATCGTCGACGGCGAGGCGCGCCGAGAGCACGAGCGCCTCGTGGACGGCTTGCCCGTGCGGCTGCCCACCCTCGCCGTGCACACGGTCGGCGCAGGCGGAGGGTCCATCGTGTGGCTCGACGAAGGCGGCGCGTTGCGCGTCGGGCCGGAGAGCGCGCGAGCCGAGCCGGGGCCGGCCTGCTACGGACGCGGCGGCGCCCGCGCGACCGTCACCGACGCCAATCTGCTGCTCGGTCGCCTCCCCACGACGCTCCCGGGCGGGATCGAGCTCGATGCCGCCGCCGCCGAGCGGGCGCTCACGGGGATCGACGCGGCGGGCGTGGTCGACGTCGTCGACGCGGAGATGGTGCGCGCGCTGCGCGTCGTCTCGGTCGAGCAGGGCCTCGACCCGCGCGACTTCGCGCTGGTCGCCTTCGGAGGTGCGGGGCCGCTGCACGCGTGCGCGCTCGCCGCCGAGCTGGGAATGACCACCGTTCTGGTTCCCGCCGCCGCCGGCGTCCTCTCCGCGCTCGGGCTCGTCGCCGCCGACGAGCGGCGCGACGCGGTGCGGACGTACGTCTGCCCGCTCGCCGACGCCGGCGAGCTTCCCGACGTCGGAGAGGCCGACCTGCGCTATGCCGGGCAGTCGTTCGAGCTGGCCGTGCCGCTCGGCCCGAGGCTCGCCGAGCGTTTCCACGCCGCGCACGAGGCGCGCTACGGATACGCGGATCGCGAGCGCGCGATCGAGCTCGTGGCGGTGCGTACCGCCGAGGTGACACCGGCGCCGCGCATCGGCGTCAGAGGCCCGGTGCTGACCGCGCACGGGCCGCAGGTGCTCGAGCTCGACGGCGCGACGGCCTGGGTTCCGTCCGGCTGGGCGGGCGGGACGGACTCGCATGGCACGCTCGTCCTGCGGAGGTCGAGTTGATCGACATCGAGCTGCAGGTCATCGGTGCGTCGCTCCGGGCGATCGCCGAGGAGATGGGGGCGGTGCTCATTCGCTCCGCTTTCTCGGCGAACATCAAGGAGCGCCGGGACTGCTCGACGGCACTGTTCGACGAGCGCGGTCGCATGATCACGCAGGCCGAGCACATCCCGGTGCACCTCGGTGCGATGCCCGAGGCGGTCGCTGCCGTGCTGGCGCGCGATCCCGCGCCCGGCGAGCCCTGGATCCTCAACGACCCGTACGCGGGCGGCACGCACCTGCCGGACCTCACGATCGTCACGCGCACCGAGCTCGGCTTCGCCGTGACGCGCGCCCACCACGCGGATGTCGGCGGCTCGGAGCCGGGGAGCCTCCCGCCGCGCTCGCGCACGCTGGACGAGGAGGGCGTGGTCATTCCGCCCACGCGCCTGGATCCTCCGACGCTGGAGTCGCTCGTGTCGCGGATGCGCAACCCGGACGAGCGCCGTGGTGACCTCCGCGCCCAGCTCGCGGCCCACCGCCTCGCCGAGGGCCGGATCGCGGAGCTCTGCGCACGTCGCGGGCACGAGCGCGTCACGGCGGCGATGGACGAGCTCCTCGCGTACTCCGAGCGCGTCGTGCGTGCCGCGATCCGCGATCTGCCGGACGGCCGCTTCGAGGGCGTCGACGCGCTCGAGACTCCCGACGGGCTGCTCGAGATCCGTGCCGCCGTGACGATCACGGGCGACTCGATCGACATCGATTTCGAGGGAACGGCCCCGCAGTACGACGGGAACCTCAACTGCCCGCTCGCCGTGACGCGCTCGGCGTGCTTCTACGTCGTGCGCTGCCTCACCGCGCCCGGCCTGCCTGCCTCCGGCGGCGCGTTCGCGCCCGTCACCGTGCGTGCGCCTGCGGGGTGCCTCGTCAACGCCCGATCCCCGGCCGCGGTGGCAGCGGGCAACACGGAGACCTCGAGCCGGATCACCGACGTCGTGTTCGAGGCGTTCGCGCAGGCGCTACCGGTGCCTGCCCAGGGTCAGGGGACGATGAACAACGTCGTCTTCGGAAACGACCGCTTCACCTACTACGAGACGATCGGCGGTGGCCAGGGAGCGTGCCCCGATGCGGACGGCCCGTCCGGCGTCCACGTCGCGATGTCGAACACCTTCAACACGCCGGCCGAGGCGCTCGAGCTCTCGTATCCGCTCCGTGTCGAGCGCTACGAGCTCCGTCTCGGATCGGGCGGCGCGGGTCGACGGCGCGGCGGAGACGGCGTGGTTCGCGAGCTTCGAGCCCTCCAATCGTGCCGGCTCTCGCTGATCACGCAACGACGAGCGCTCGCGCCGCGCGGAGCGCACGGCGGCGAGGATGGCCTCCCGGGGCGGAGCTTCCTGAACGGCGTTGAGCTCCCGGCGATCGCGAACCTCGATCTCGAGTCGGGCGACCTGCTCCGGATCGAGACTCCGGGCGGCGGCGGCTGGGGCGAGCTCGGCTAGAGCCGGTAGAGCGTGAACCGGTCGTCGCGGTAGACGACCGGCAGGTCCAGCTCGAGATCCGAGCGCAGGCCATCGACGATGACGTACTCGGCGCGGGCGCGTCGCGGGATCGAGAGGTCGCCCGTTCGAAGGAAGCGACGGGCCGCTCGCGCTCGCTGGTACGGCCGGTTCTCCTCGGTGTCCGCGACATGGCCCGGGGGCGCCGAGCCCACGTAGACCGGCGCGAAGGCGGCGAGCCGGAAGCTCGTCTCGGGATCGGAGAAGACGATCGATCCGGGATCGACCTCGTCACGCACGGCGTCCACGAGCCCGGAGGAGAGCGTCGCGATCGCCGGCGGCGGTGGAGGCCGCCAGTCGAGGAGCCCCCCGGCGATGACGGGGACGAGGAATGCCGACGCCGCGAGCGCGGCGCCGGTCTCGAGCGCCGGTCGTCGCCGCACGAGCCCGACGACGAGTGCCGCGACGGCCCCCGCGACGGAGAGCCATGCGATCCACGCGGGGCCCGGATCTCTCAGGACGTAGTCGAAATCGCCCGGATAGACGATCTGGAGGAACATCCCGGCGCCCAGGGCGAGCGGGATCAGCAACGGACCGACGAGCCGCGCGAGCACGCCGAAGCCACCTGCGAACGCGAACGCGAACGGAAGAAAACCCGCTGCCCGGCGCGCCTGCGAGATCGAGACGAGGTCGGCGAGCGACGTGAAGAGGATCGGCAAGAGCATCACGGCGAAGACCGCGAGCGAGCCGCCGACGACGTACGCGGCCCACCGGCGCCGCGCCGCGAGCCCGGCGAGCGGGATGAAAAGGAGCGCCGCGATGGCGACCGCACCGGCTCGAGTGAACACCTCGGGCGCGAGGTTGTACGACGTGTCGGAGTGGACGACGAGCTGGCCCCGGTACTGCTCGAACGCGCGCCGGAGCTCGTCGGCGTCGGGCGACACCGAGCGCGTGTCGTTCACGATCGGACGAAGCCAGAGCAGGAAGAGCGCGGCAGGGACGACGAGCGCGGCGAGCGCGAGCGCCCCGCTGCGCAGGTCCTTCCGCTCCCATAGGGCGCGCGTCGCGATGAAGCCGACGAACGGGATCCAGAGGAAGATCGCGTACGTCGGATGGACGACGGCCAGAGCCAGGCCCGCCGCGGCCGTCGAGGCGACCAGCCCGGCGGATGGCGAGCGCACCGACTCGAACGCCAGTGCGAGCGCGGCCGGCACCAACAGCTGGCGCGCCGCCGTGGCCGGAAGCGAGAGGAACACGTACGCGCCGCCGAGACCGGGGGCGAAGCAGATCATCGCGACCTGCGCACCGGCCGTGACACCTGCCGCCCACGTCCGGCGGAAGAGCGCCCAGCCTGCTTCGAACGCGACGACGACCGCGAGCGGGGCGAGGAGCGACGGAAGGTGCACGACGACGCGCTCGGGATCCTCGCCCGCGATCTTTGCGATCAGCGCGATGAAGCCGTGCCAGAGCGGGAAGGCGTAGCCGGGGTGGAGGCTCCCGTTCGCGAACTCCGACACCCGGTCGAGGGAGAGGGCATCGAGGCTCAGGAGCTTCCGTGCGCGGGCGAGGTGGAACAGTCCGTCGCCCTGAACCGTCGGCGCGGCCACCCAGATCACGAGCCCGACCACCGCGCCCCAGAAGAACGCCCAGGCCCGGCCCGGCACCGTGTCGCAGGGTCGCCACCCGCGCCCGATCCGTACGGCGACGGCGGCCAGCACGACCACGGCGAGGAGAACGAGCGTCAGGGTCAGCGTCGAGCCGAGAGCGAACGTGACGGCGAGCGCCCCGAACATCGCGGCCAGCGCCCAGGCAAGCGTCGCCGAGACGCTTCGGGCACCGAGCGTGCGCGCCAGCAACCAGCCGGGCGCCAGCACAACGGCGGTGGCGAACGCGAGCTTGAGATAGAGGACGATCACGGCCGGTGCGCGACGAGCTCGGTCACGTCGCCGGAAGCGAGCCACGCCGCTCCGTCGCGATAGACGCGGCCGCGATCCCCGCGAAACAGGAGGCCACGCAGCCGCATGGAGACGAGCAGCAACCGCCGCGCGCGCTCGGCCACGTTCGAGCCGCGGTGCTTCGAGAGGAAGAGGAGATGGCCGCGGAGGCCCTCTCGGTAGAGGCGCCCGCTGTGAGAGGCGCCACGCACGTGCACGCACTCGGCGCCGGGGAAGAAGGCGACCTGCCAGCCGGCCTCGCGGAACCGGTAGCACCAGTCCGTCTCCTCGCTGAACAGGAAGTAGTCCTCGTCGCAGTCACCCACCTGCTCGATCGCCTCACGCCGCAGCAGCATGCACGCTCCCATGACGACCTCGACGTCACGGGGCTCGTCGTGGCCGAACCCGCCGGCGTAGAACGCGTTGAGCGCCCTCGACCCGGGTGCGAGCTTGCGGAGGAAGAAGTACTCGGTCGCGAGCCGCCACACCGTGGGGAAGCCGCGCACCGAGCGCTGGAGCGTCCCGTCGAGGTTCAGGAGCCGCGGCCCGACGACGGCCGCTCGCGGCCGCGACTCCGCGAACTCCACGAGCCGCTCGAGAGCCCCCTCGACGAGCCACGCATCGGCGTTGAGCAGCAACACGTACGCGCTCGAGGTCTCGCGAATCCCGATGTTCCAGCCTGCGCCGAGCCCGCGGTTCTCGGCCTCGATCACACGGACGTCCGGAAACCGCTCGCGCACGACGCCGACGGTGCCGTCGCTCGACCCGTTGTCGACGACGACGGTCTCGACCCCGCGCACCGACGCGAGGCACTGCTCGATCCAGGGGAGCGCGTCGTAGGTCACGACGACGGCGGCCACGCGCGCCGCGTCAGCCATGCTCGATCTCGGCCGGCGCGCCTCCGCGAATGCCGTCGCGGAGCATGATCAGCGCGCCGGGGAACGCGAGCAGCAGCGTGACGAGGAAGTAGAGGAAACCGGCTGCGAACGCCTGGCTCGCGCCGACCCCCACGCTCCCGAGGAAGCTCACGAAGAACGCCTCCCGCACTGCGAGCCCGTTCAGCGTGAACGGGACGAGCATGACGAGGAAGAGCAGCGGCCCGAAGACGTAGTAGATCCGCGGGTCGAGATCGATGCCGACCGCCTTCGCGGCCGCCCAGATCGCCAGGATCCGCACCGTCTGCACGGCGAAGGTCACGGCGAGCACCTTCGCGAGCAGCGCGGGACGCCCTCGGTAGTGATGGATGCCCTCGTAGAAGTGGCGCAACGGCCGCTCCAGCCGGAAGCGGGCGAGCAGGGACTGCGCCCGTCGCAGCAGCGGACGGGCCGAGCGCGCGAAGAAGAGGAAGCCGAGCACGAGCGTCCCGAGCACGAAGGCGCCCTCGAGCCAGAGGTAGGCGCTCACGTCGTACTGACCGATCGAGAGCAGGAAGCCGATGCCGCCGAGCGCGACGGTGGCCGCGCCGCCGAGACCGCGCTCGAGCAGCACCGTCCCGGTCACGACCGTTGCTCTCCCGGGATGCCGCCTGGTGGTCTCGACCACGCGCACCGCATCGCCGCCGAGCGACGTCGGAAGCACCTGGCCCGCGGTGTACGCGACGAAGTAGGCACGGGTGAGCCAGGGCACCCGCTCGTGGATCGCGTGCGCGGCGAGGAGCCACCCCCAGCGCAGAGCGAGCACCGGCACCGTCGCGACCATGATCGTCACCGAGAGCGCGAACCAGGCGAGGTTCGCGTCCCTCAGGACGTCGAGCGTCGTCCCGAGGTCGACCTTCCAGACGAGATACGCGATCGCGAAGGCCGTCAGGACGAGCGTCCCGACCCGCCGTGCTCTACGCGTCATGCACTCGTAGCGCCGCGTGCGTCACGCGGCGACGGTACCAACGAGATTGGTCGGGGTCAGACCCCACGGGTCTGACCCCGACACCGTTTCCCGGGGTCAGACTCCACGCGTCCGACCCCGACACTGTTTAGCCGGTCTACGCCGCCTCGAGCTCCGGGACGAGCTCGCCGTCCGGCTCGACGGCCGGAGCAACCTCCGACCCGCGCTTCCGCGGGATCAGCAGCGAGACGACCGAGCCCGTCGCGAGCACCGCCGCCCCGACCCAGAGCGCGGGCACCAGTCCGTCGTTGAAGGTCTGCGGGGACTCGTAGCCTCCGTAGCGGGCGAAGATCGAGGCCAGCACGGCGACTCCGAGGACGCCGCCGACCTCGCGGATCGAGTTGTTCGTTCCCGAGGCCTTGCCCTCCTCGGCCGGACGGACGGCGGACAGGACGACGTTGGCGACGGGGGCGAAGAAGAGCGCCATCCCGATGCCGGACACGATGAACGGCCCGACGAGCGACGCGTACGCGACGGTCGCCGAGGACACCGACGCGATCCAGGCGAGCCCCAGCGCCTGCAGCGCGAGCCCCGTCGCCATCAGCGGCCTGCCGCCGATGCGATCGGAGAGCGCGCCTGCCACGGGAGCGACGAACATCGGCATGAGCGTCCACGGCAGGATGCGCAGGCCCGCCTCGAGGGGCGAGTAGCCCTGCGCGGTCTGGAAGAACTGGCTCAGCAGGAAGATCGAGCCGAACATCCCGAAGTACATGAGCAGGGACGCCCCGTTGGCGGCGGCGAACGCGCGACTGCGGAAGAACCGCATCGGGAGCATCGGCTGCGGCGTCCGGAGCTCCCAGGCGACGAAGGCCGCGAGCAGGAGGGCGCCGACGGTCAGCGCGCCGACGATCGACGGGCTCGTCCAGCCGTCGCCGTTCCCGTGAATCAGGCCCCACACGATCCCCAGCAGGCCGCCACTGGCCAATGCGAGGCCGGGGATGTCGAGCGCCTTGTCAGGCCCTTTGCTCTCGCGAAGCATCAACGCGAGCGGGAGCAGGACGATCCCGACGGGGACGTTCAACCAGAAGATCCACTGCCACGAGATCCCGTCGACGACGGCGCCGCCCACGAGAGGCCCCATCGCGACCGCGAGGCCTGCGATGCCCGACCACGCACCGAGCGCGAGACCGCGTTTCTCACGAGCGACCGCCGCGCTGAGGATGGTCAGCGTGAGCGGCGTGACGATCGCGGCGCCGAGCCCCTGCACCGAGCGGGCAGCGATGAGCCACTCGGCCGACGGCGCCAGCGCGGCCGCTGCCGACGCCGCGGTGAACATGCCGACCCCGATGAGGAACATGCGCTTGCGACCGAAGCGGTCGCCGAGCGCGGCTCCGGTGAGCACGAAGACGGCGAACGTGAGCGTGTAGGCGTTGACGGTCCATTCGAGCTGCTCGATCGTCGCGCCGAGATCCACGCGAATCACGGGTAGTGCGGTCGAGACGACGAGGTTGTCGAGCACGACCATGAAGAGAGCGATCGACGTGACGGCGAACGTCCACAGCGTGCGCGTCCCCGTTCTCATCGTGACCTCCTTGTGTTTTGTCGGTGGTGATCTAGTGACTGATTACTCAACTATCAGAGAAAAAAAGAGAGGCCGTCAGGCTCCGTCGTCCTTGCAGCCCTCGGCCAGGCGGACGACCCAGGGATCGTTGTCGTCGTTCGCGATCGAGTACTGCATGGCCGCCAGGACGTTCATGAGCATTCCCTTGGCGAAGAACCGCGCGATGGTCACGCGGTCCGCGCCGGACACCGTCTCGACGAAGTCGACGAGCCGGCCGTAGCCGCGCGCCGTCGCCTCCCGGATGTCGGGGTCCTCGACCGAGGCCGCGTACGACTGGAGCTGTCCCTGCAGCATGGTGCGGTCTTCCTCGACGGAATCCGCGTACGTCCGCGCTATCGCCTGCAGCGCGTCCGCGCCGGACGTGCCGGCGGCCGCGCCGCGGAACGACTCGAGCGTGCGCGCGAAGCAGCCCTCGATGACCGCGATGAAGAGCTCCTTCTTGGAGCCGAACAGGCGGAACAGGTAGGGCTGCGAGATCCCTGCATTGCGGGCGATCGTGTCGGTCGACGCTCCGTGGAGACCCCGAAGCGCGAACTCGACGTTCGCCGCCGCGAGGACGGCGACGCGGCGCTCGTCGGCGGTCTGTCTCGTGGTCGTCGTCTGAGCCATAGTTTGTAAGTTAGCACTCACTCACATGGAGGTCAAGACCTTCACGACGCGTTCGACCTCCTCCTCGGTCGTCGTCGTCGCGAACGGGAGCGCCAGAGCTCGGACGAACGCGCGGTCGGCGCCCGGGAAGTCGCCCTGAGCGCGATACGGCGCGAGGTGGTGCAGCGCCCACGTCCCGATCTGCGCCTCGATGCCGGCAGCACGAAGCGCGGTGAGCGCCTCGTCGCGGCGATCGAGCTGGACGACGTACGCCTGCCAGCCGTGACGGTCTCCCTCGGCCGCCGACGGCGTGAGCACGAGGTGCTCGAGGCGCTCCGTGTACCAGCCCGCGACGCGCTCGCGCGCCGACAGGAGCTCCTCGAGCCGCGCGAGCTGCGGGATGCCGATCGCGCAGAGGAGGTCGGGCAGGCGGTAGTTGAAGCCCGGGCTCGGCATGTCGCCGAGCGTCGCCCAGCCGTGATGACGGAGCCGTCTGACGGAGGCGTCGAGATCGGCCTCGTCCGTCGTGACCGCGCCTCCCTCCCCGGTCGTCACGATCTTGCGTGGATGGAACGAGAGGCACGCTGCGACGCCGAGTCGCGCCGCACGGAGTGCCGCGATAGCTCGCGCCGAGCGCGCCGGCGGCGTCCTCGATGAGCACGACTTCCTGGGGCACGGCGGTCTGCAGCGCCTCCCACTCGACGGGTCTCCCGAAGAGATGGACTGCCATGACCGCCCGCGTCCGCGCTGTGACGGCAGCCGCCACCGCGGCGACATCGAGATTGAAGGTGTCGGGATCGACGTCGACGAGAACGGCGCGTGCGCCGCACAGCTCGACGGCGTTCGCCGTCGCCGGAAAGGTGTAGGCAGGGACGATCACCTCGTCGCCCGGGCCGATCTCGAGAGCGAGCAGCGCGAGGTGCAGAGCAGCGGTTCCCGGAAGAAACCGCGGCTGCGTGCGCGGTGCCGACGGCGCTCGCGACGCGCGGCTTCGAACTCCTCGACCTTCGGCCCCATCGTGAGCTGACCCGTGCCCACGACCTCTGCCAACGCGGCGAGCTCGGCGTCCCCAACGTCCGGCCGCGCCAGCCGGATCGGATCGGTCATCTGTCCGATCTCTCGCGGTACCACGCGATCGTCCGCTCGAGCCCCTCGTCGAGGTCGACCTTCGCCTCGAAGCCGAGCAGCTCGCGCGCCTTGTCGATGTTGGGAATGCGGAGCTCGACGTCCGTGTAGTGGAGCGGCTGGAAGACGATCTCACCGGGGCAGCCGGTCAGACGCTTCACGCGCTGAGCGAGATCGTGGATCGTCACCGCCGAGCGCGCGTTGCCGATGTTGAAGCTCTCGCCGACGGCGTTCGAATGCTCGAGGGCGAGGAGCGCGCCGTCGACCATGTCGTCGACGTAGCACCACGCGCGGATCTGCGAGCCGTCCCCGTGGATCGCGAGGTCGCGTCCCGCGAGGGCGGCTTCGATGAACGCGCGGATCGCGCCGCCGCCGATCTGACCCGGCCCGAACACGTTGAACGGCCGCACCGAGGTCGTCGGCAGGCCGAGCTCCGAGTGGTACGCGTGGGCCATGTGCTCGCCGGCGAGCTTCGATACGGCGTAGGTCCAGCGCGCCTCGCCGACCGAGCCGATCGTCGTCACGTGCGCCTCGTGCACGTTGAAGGCGTGCTGGCCGAACACCTCGCTCGTGGAGAAGTCGACGAGCCGTTCGAGCGTGTCCCGCGTCCGCAGCGCGGCCTCGAGGACGTTGTAGGTCCCGATCACGTTGACCCGCATCGTGCGGACGGGGCTCTCGAGAACCGTGTCCACGCCGGCGATGCCGGCGCAGTGGACGACGTGCGTCGCGCCCGCGAGAACCTCCGAGAGCCGGTCGGCGTCGAGCACGTCGCCCTGCACGAAGCTGAAGTTCGGATGGTCGCCGAGCGTCGTGCCGCCGAGCGTGTCGCGGTGCAGATTGTCGACCGCGACGATCTCGTTCTCGTCGACGAGGCGCCGCGCGAGCGTCGTGCCGATGAAGCCCGCGCCGCCCGTGACGACGACCCGCTTACCCGTCAGAGCCACGCGGGCGAGTCTACTTCGCGACCGATTTCGGCCCGCTCGGCCGAAGCGACCCGACGAAGACGATCGCGACGAGCACCGTGATGACGACCACCGGTCGCCACTCGCCTTCCGGTGACGCCCGGTACCAGTCGAACGCGTACAGGACCGTCGCGGCGAGCACGAGCAGCCACGAGCGCCGACAGTCGTGGTCGCGCCAGCGCGAGCGGGGCGAGGAGCAGGACGAGGTAGTGGGGCCAGACGACCGGTGTGAGGACGAGCGAGGCCGCGAGCACGTAGCCGAGCGCGATGCGATCGCGGTCGCGCAGCGACGTTGCCGTGGTTGCGCGCCGCGCGGAAGGCGAGCGCGAGCAGCGCAGCTCCCAGCAGCAGCGAGAGAGCCTTCGCGAGCTCCGACGAGCCGCCGAGCGAGCGGACGAGCGCGATGACGCTGTACGAGCGGTAGTCCTGCTGATCCGCGACCTCCTGGAGCAGCGCCGGGTACTGCCTCAGTCCGGCGAAGCCGATCGCGACCCACGGAACGAGCACGAGCACGAGGGTGACGGCGATCGAGAGGCCTGCCGTCCGGATCCTGCCCGTGAACGCGAGCCACAGCGCGAGCGGCCACAGGAAGAGCTTGGCCGCAACGGCGCTCGCGGTCGCAGTCGCCGCTCCCCACGTCGAGTCGCGATAGCGCCAGAGAAAGGCGACGATGAGCAGCAGGAGCGGGCCGATCGCCCCGTACTCGACCGCCTCGCGCGTGAACGGCCACAGAAGCGCGACCGGGTAGCAGCGCCAGTCCCTGACCCCGAGCAGCCACAGCGACCAGGCGACGCATGCGAACGTCAGCAGCGCCCAGATGCTCGCGGCGACCGACGCGGGCAGGATCGAGAGCGGGACGACGACGAAGGCCAGGAGCGGCGGATAGCACGTAGCCGAGGTAGTTCCCGATCGCGTCGACGTCCTGATAGGGCGTGCGCCCGTCGAGGACCGCGTCACCCGCGTTGAGGAAGATCCCCAGGTCCGGCGGTATGACCCAGCCCGCGAGCGCCCACAACGCCGGGTCGTAGTACAGATGCGCGCCGACCTTCGCCGCCAGGACGATCACGACGGCGCGCGGCCGCGCTCGCGAGCGCGATCAGGGCGATTCGGCCGGTCCGGCGCTGCACGCGCGGACACTAGCCGCGGCTGGAGACGCCTCTCCGCCGACGCGCACCGGAGGAGTACCCTGGATCTCGTGCGAGCACTGGCCGCGGTTCTCGCTTCGACCTGGCTGATCGCGGTCGCGGCGGCATCCGGTGCCACGTCTGCCGAGCACGTCGCTTCGGATCACGTACTGGGAAGACTCCGCGAACGCCTCGTCGAGCGTGACCTGGACGCTGCGCTGCGATCCGGCACGCGGGACGCTGGCCCGCCCCGCGCGCGCGTGCGCACGACTCGCCGCCGGCGGGACGAAGCTCTTCGCACCACTCCCGAGCAACGTCGTCTGCACCGAGATCTACGGCGGGCCGCAGAAGGCGCGAGTCGTCGGCGTGGTCGACGGGAAGCGCGTGTGGTCGACCTTCACCCGGACCGACGGCTGTCAGATCGGCCGCTGGCAGCGCATCTCGCCCTGGCTCGTGCCTCCGGGCGGCGTACGAGCTAACGACCAGCCTCGTTACCATCGGCGGCCGTGAAGACCGTCCTCTTCGTCGGCGCCGGGCGCCACCAGCGCCGCGCGATCGAGCAGGCCCGCTCGCGCGGCCTGCGCGTCGCAGCCGTCGATCGCAATGCCGACGCCCCCGGGCTCACGTCGGCCGACGTCGCAGAGGTCGTCGACTTCAGCGACGTCGCGGCCGTCGTCGAGGTCGCGCGACGGATCGGCGTCGACGGCGTGCTCACGATCTCCGCCGATCGTGCCGTGCCCGTCGTCGCGGCCGTCGCCGAGGAGCTCGGGCTTCCCGGCATCGGGACGCAGACGGCCCACCTCCTGACGCACAAGCGCGCGATGCGTGACGCGCTCGGCGCCGCCGGCCTTCCACAACCTCCCTACGCGAGCCTGCGGTCGATCGCGGATATCGACGGCGCGCTCGACCAGGTCACCTTCCCGGCAGTCCTGAAGCCCGTCGACTCCGGCGGCCAGCGCGCCGTCTTTCGCGTCGAGACGCGCGAGGACATCGAGCGCGACCTCGCCGAGGCGATCGCCGAGTCGCCGACCGACGAGGCGCTCCTCGAGGAGTTCGTCGACGGCGTCGAGCTGAACGGCATCGTGATCGCGCGGGTCGGCGAGCCTTCGTTGATCACGCTGAGCGACCGCCTTCGTCCTCCCGGGATCGGCTTCGGCGTCGGCTGGATCCACGTCTATCCGCCGTCGATCCCGCCCGAGCAGCTGCGCGTCGCCGGGCAGGTCGCCGTCGAGTCGGTGCGCGCGCTCGGCCTCACGGACGCAATCGCGTTCCCGCAGCTCATCGCCTCTCCCGACGGCGGCGTCGCCGTCGTCGAGGTCGCCGCGCGGATTCCCGGCGGCCAGATGGCCGATCTCGTGCGTCACGCCGTCGGCGTCGATCTCGTCGAGGTCGCATTGCTGCAGGCACTCGGCGAGTACGTGCCCGACGATGTCTCGCTGCCGCGCTTCGCGCAGCCCCTGGCGATTCGCTTCTTCACCGCGGAGCCCGGCCCGCTCCCGACGGGACGCGTGACGCGCATCGGAGAGCTCGACGCCGTGCTCGCCTCGGAGGGCGTCGTGCAGGCGGACACGTATCTCCAGATCGGCGAGACCATCCGCCCCGTCCGCCGTGACGGCGATCGCCGTGGCTACGTGATCGCGATCGCCGACACGTCCGAGGAGGCGCTGCGACGGGCGGAGAGCGCCGCCACCCGACTCCACGTGGAGGTCGCGCGTTGAGCTGCTCCTTCGACCTGACGCACTACGCCGAGATCCTCGAGGCGGCGAAGAAGGGCGGGTACCGCTTCACGACCTTCGACGAGAGCCCCGAGCGCGGTCACGTGTTCCTCCGGCACGACATCGACCTCTCGCTCGACGCCGCGCTGCGGATGGCCGAGCTCGAGGCGGAGCACGGAGCGCGGACGACCTATCTCCTCATGACCGAGTCGGTCTTCTACAACCTCGCCTCGAGCGAGGGCGTCTCCGCGATCGCGCGGCTCCGGGAGCTCGGCCACGCGGTCGGCCTGCACGCCGTGTATCCCAACGTCGAGCTGGACGAGCGCTTCGATCCGGTCGTCTCGTGGCACAACCCGACCGCCGAGTACATGTCGAGAACGATCCCGGGCGCGACGAACGTGTACGCCGAGCCGTACTTCGACCCACCGACGTACCGCTCGGACTCGAACCAGCACTGGCGCTCCGGCTGTCCGCACGAGGAGCTGCGCGGCGGTGGCTTCCCGTGGCTCCAGATCCTCGTGCACCCGGAGATCTGGGTCTACGAGGGGGCGACGATGGGACTCACGATGCGATCGATGCTGAACGCCGAGAAAGCGCGCCGTCTGGAGCAGCTGGCCGACGACGGCATCGAACTTGGCTGAGCCGTTACGCGTCGTCCACTGCCCGGTGAACACGGCGGGCGTGCCTTGGGCCAACGTGCAGGCGCTCCGTCGCCGCGGAGTCGACGCCCAGCTCGTCGTCTTCAACCGCTACAAGCTCCACTCCGAGGCCGACGTCTCGCTCGACCGGCACGGCGGGCTCGTCCGGAGGCAGCTCACGCAGTGGTCGGCGCTCGCGCGGCTCGTCCCACGGACGGACGTCTTCCACTTCTACTTCGGCCTCACGCTCGTGCCGCGCTCGGTGCAGTTCCCGATCCTCGCGGCTCTGCGCAAGAAGTCCGTCATGCACTACCTCGGCTCGGACATCCGCGGGAAGTCGCCGCAGGAGCTCGCGTTCGGCAAGAGGGCCGGAGCCGAGGTCGTCGGCTCGTACGACGCGATCCGCTGGGTTCCCGAGGCCGAGATGATCCCGCCCGGGATCGACGTGTCGGCGATCGAGCCCGCGCCGCCGACCGACCGCGCGCGGCCCGTCATCCTGCACGCGCCGTCGTCGCGCCGGCGCAAGGGAACGGAGGAGGTCATCGCCGCCTGCGAGGGGCTCGACGCCGACCTGCTGCTCGTCGAGGGCCTCCATCACGACGAGGCGTTCGAGCGCTACCGCGAGGCCGACATCGTCGTGGATCAGCTGAACGCAGGCTGGTACGGGCTCTTCGCGATCGAGTGCATGGCGCTCGGGAAGCCGGTCGTCACGTTCCTGCACGAGGAGGCAGTCACGCGAACCGAGAAGGAGCTCGGCACGCGCGTGCCGATCGTGAGCGCGACGAGCGAGAACCTGCGCGCACGGCTCGAGCCGCTCGTGGCCTCCGCGTCCGAGCGCAAGCGGATCGGCGCCGAGTCACGCGCGTACGTCGAGCAGGTGCACGACCTCGAGCGCGTCGCCGACCGCCTGCTCGCTCTCTACGCTCGCCTCTGATGGCGCTCGGCGCAGAGCTCAAGCGGCTCGGCAAGCACTCGGCGATCTACGGGCTCGGCGGGCTCGTCTCGCGCATCCTCGCCGTCCTCCTCCTGCCGCTCTACACGCGCTATCTCTCGCCCTCGGACTACGGCGTGGTGGAGACACTGATCGCCCTCACCACCGTCGTCGGCATCGCTCTCAGCGCCGGAATCGGGAGCGCTTTCTTCCGCTTCTACTTCGACTCGAACGAACCGGCAGCCCGGCGTCGCGTCCTCCGCACGTCCTTCTGGTTCATCATGGCCATGGCGACGCTCGGACTCGTCGTCGGCGTCGCGTTCGCGGGCGAGCTCTCGCAGTTCCTCTTCGGGACCACCAAGGACTGCGAAGCTCGTCGCCGCCTCATTCGTCGGTCTCTGGGCTGGGATGAACTGGGCGCAGCTCACCAACCTCTTCCGCGTCGAGGAACGCTCGGTCGCCTTCGTGTCGGCGAGCGTCGCGAACATCCTCGTCACGGTCGGAGCGACGCTGATTCTCGTCGTCGCGCTCGACAAGGGCCCGATCGGCGTCATCGTCGGGAACTTCACGGGAACGCTCGCCGTCTACTCCGTGCTCGTGTTCTACCGCCGTGAGCAGCTCGGTCTCGAGTTCGACCGGAAGCTGCTACGCCAGATGAACAGGTTCGGGCTGCCGCTCGTTCCGAGTGCGCTCTTCCTGTGGGTGACGAACTTCTCCGACCGCATCTTCCTCGCGAAGCTCGCCGACACGCAGCGAGGTCGGGCTCTACTCGGTCGGCGTCCGCATCGCCTCGGCGATGGTTTTGATGCTCACCGCGTTCAGGCTCGCATGGCCCGCGTTCGCGTACTCGATCGAGGACGACGGAGAGGCCCGGCGCACGTACGCGTACGTCCTCACCTACGTGACGCTCGTCACCACGTGGGTCGCGACCGCGCTGGCCCTGCTCTCTCCGTGGATCGTGCAGTGGATCGCGGCTCCCGCGTTCGAGGAGTCGTCGCGCGTGGTCGGCCCGCTGGCGTTCTCCGCCGTCGCGTTCGCCGGCTACATCGTGGTCGCGATCGGCGTCGGTCGCGCCGAAGCGGACGCAGTTCAACTGGGTCGTGACCGGGGCGGCCGCCGCCGTGAACATCGGTCTCAACCTGATCCTGATCCCGCCGTACGGGATGATGGGGGCTGCCATCGCGACGATCGCCGCCTATGCGAGTGATGTTCGTCGGGATGGTGTGGTGGTCGCAGCGCATCTACCCGGTCGCCTACCAGTGGCGACGCGTCGTCACGGCGGCGGGGACGGGCATCGCGCTGGTCGCGATCGGGAAGCTGGCCGGTGGCGGGCTTCCCGTTGCCGCTCTTCTCGCCCTGCTCTATCCGCTCGCGCTGCTCCCGCTCGGCTTCTACCTGCCGGCCGAGCGACGCGCGATCGGCGGTCGCCTCCGCCTCGCGCGCTGAGCTCTAGGCGACGATCCGGTAGACCTGGAAGCACTCCGCGTACTCGCGGTTCACGTTGACGCCGTGGACGCGTGCGAGATTCCAGATGTACTCGGGATCGGCGTAGCGCCGGTGCTGCTGCGAGGCATACCGCGCGAGCGCGGCGACCTTGCGCTCGATGTGCCGCTTCTCGAGCGCGATGTACGCGCCGTACGAGAAGTCGAAGTTGTTCCAGGGGACCTCGTAGCCGAGGATCGTCGTGCGCTTGAAGGCGCGTAGCCCCTCCTGCGCGATCGTCTGGTGATCCTGATGGACGTCGTGATGCGACGGCTGGAAGACGACGTCCGGCTTCCACTCCTCCCACAGGGCGACGAGGAGCTCGAGGATGTCCTGCCGGCGCTCGGGGAACGTCCGCACGTCGAAGTCGTGGACGGTGAGGTGCTCCTCCTTGATGCCGAGCTCGCCCGTCGCCTCGCGCACCTCGCGCGCGAGCGTGTCCGGCTCGAAGCCCGGCGGAAGCGAGCGCGTCGCGATCGAGAACGCGACGTAGCGCACCTCGCAGCCGCCGTCGACGAGCCGCGCCATCGTCCCGCCGCAGCCGAGCTCGCCGTCGTCGGTGTGCGGAGCGAGCACGAGCGCCTTCTTCCAGGCCTCGATCACCGCGCCATTCAATCACTCGCCGGGACCGGAGCCCGAGCGCACTACGATCGCCGCTGTGAGGACGACCCGGCTGTTCGGCGTTCGCCGCCGCATCTGGCGGGTCCGGCGCAGCGTCCCCCGCGTCGCGCGACCGCTCTCGCGCGTGCTCCCCGCGTTCGACCCACCCGAGCGCCCGATCCTCGTGCTCGGTTGCCCGCGGTCCGGGACGACGCTGCTGCTGCAGGCGCTGCTGCGCTGCCCCGGCCTGCGCTCGGTCCAGAGCGAGGGTCACATCCTCTGGGACGAGTTCCACCACCCGCGCGAGCGCGGCTGGGATTCGGACGCGCTGATCGCGGCGGACATCACGACGCGCGAGCGCGCGTACGTCTACGCCGCGACGCGCCTCTGGACGCGCGGTTCGCGCTTCGTCGACAAGACGCCGGAGAGCTGCCTACGCGTCCCGTACCTCGATGCTCTCTTCCCGGACGCATCGTTCGTCTTCCTCCGACGGCGAGCGGCTGACAACGTGAGTTCGCTGATGGAGGCCTGGAGGGCACGGCCGCGGTTCGTCAAGTACCGCCTTCCCGAGCGGCTGACCGGGCTCGGGGCTCTGAGCGGGGATCGGTGGAGCTTCGTTCTCGTCCCCGGCTGGCGCGAGCTCGTCGCCGCGCCGCTCGAGGAGATCTGCGCCCGCCAGTACACGGCGTGCAACGACGCCGTCCTCGAGGCGCGACGAGACCTGCCGCGATCCCGCTGGGTCGACGTCTCCTACGAGGACCTCGTCGGCGCGCCGGTCGACGAGCTCGAGCGCATCTGCGGCGAGCTCGGAGCACGGTTCGGGGAGCAGGCCCGGGCCTACGCAAGCGAGCTCGCGCAGGCCCCTGCGGCAACGGCCCTCACGGAGCCGCGCCCGGGCAAGTGGCGCGACCAGAACCGCGACGCGATCGAGCGGATCCTGCCGCTGGTCGCCGACACCGAGCGACGGCTCGGATACGGCGTCGCCTAGAAGCCGAGGGACGTAACGTTCCGCGTCGTGGAGCACACCGACGCCGCTCAGGTCGCTGCGCTCGTGGGCGCGCTCGGCGCCGTCCTGACGCTCGTCCCGCGGGGCCGTTTCTTCGCGATCGTGGGGCTCGCGCTCCTGGGAGCCGCCACCGTCGGCCTCGCCGTGTCGCTCGTGGGCAGGGGCGATCTCGAGGTGCTGATCGAGGAGCCACGAGCGCTGGCCGCGCTCGCAATCGGCGTCGTCGTCGTGTGCCTCGGCGCCGTGCCACTCGTCCGCTACCCGGGGGCGACGCCCGTCGTGCTCCTCGCAGCCGCGCCCTTCCGGCTTCCGGTCACGCTCGGCGATCAGGACGCGTTCCTCCTGCTCCCGCTCTACGTCGTCCTCGCGGCGACAGCCGTCGCGCTCGCCGTCCGCATGCTCCGGGGAGACCATCCGCCCGCGCCGCCGTTCCTGCTCGCTCTCCCGATCGCCGCCTTCGTCACGTTCGCCTCGATCTCGTTCCTGTGGACGTGGGACGAGCGCGAAGCCGGCATCGAGCTCGCGTTCTTCATCTTTCCGTTCGTCGCCGGCCTCGGCATCGTCTGCCGCTCGCCGTTCACCGCCTGGCTCCCGCGGGCACTCGCGGTCACCCTGGTCGCGCTCGGCTCCCTGTTCGCCGCGATCGGCCTGTGGCAGGCGCACACGCGAACGCTGTTCTTCGCGCCGAGCCTCGAGGTCGCGAACGCGTACACGACGTTCTTCCGCGTCACCTCGCTTTTCAAGGACCCGAGCCTGTACGGGCGCTATCTCGTGGTTCCGATCGTCGTGCTCCTCGTCATCGTGCTCGGACGGCGGGATCGCATCGCCGAGTCGGCCGTGCTCACGGGCGTGATCGCGTTCCTCTTCGCCGGGCTCTTCTTCTCGTACTCGCAGTCGAGCTTCATCGCACTCTTCGCGGCGACGGCGGCGGTCGCGTTCGTCACGGGAGACAAGCGCTTCCGCATCGTCCTGGTCGCCTGCGCCGTCGCGGCGACGCTCGCAGCCGGAGCGTTCGCGGCGACGGCCAGCGAGGGGCGCTCGGCGCGTGACGTCACGAGCGGGCGCTCGCGGCTCGTCTCGATCACCTTCGACGCCTTCAGGCTCAGGCCGCTCGCGGGCGTGGGCATCGGCGGGCAGCCGCGGGCGAGCGCCGACGCGATCGGCCGGCGGACCTCGAAGCGCAGCGCCTCGCACACGACGCCGCTGACCGTGCTCGCCGACCTCGGGGTCGTGGGCTTCGCGCTGTACCTCTGGATGCTCACTGCCGTGTGCTGGGCGCTCGTCCTCGTCACCCGCGCCGATCGAACGCTCGGAATCGGCCTTGCGGCAGTGCTGCTCGTGCTGTTCGTGCACTCGCTCCTGTACGCCGGCTTCTTCGAGGACCCGCTCACGTGGGGCGTGTTCGGGCTGACGGCGGCGGCGCTGGCGCGCGCCCGGACCCGGCAGACGGCAATGGATACCGCTGCCGCGCCGGCGGATCCGGGCCTGGTGGCACACTGACTCGCTGCCGGCGTCAGCCGCCGCTCCGTCATGCCGAAAGCCTTCGCCTGGATCCTCGCTGCGGCCACCGTGCTCGTGCTCGCGTTGTTCGGGCTCGCGATCGGCGTCGCGCTCACGACTCAGGGCCGCCCGTCGGGCTCGCTCGACACGGATCTCGAGGGCGTAACGGTCGTCGGCGTCGACACGGCACCGACCACGCCAACGCCCAAGCCGCCCCCCGAGCCGGCGAGTGACCGGCACTGCTGGCGCACGTTCGGCGGCGACCCGCGCCGCTCGCTGGCGCGACCGGACGCGGCGCTCGGTCTCCCCGCGCGCAGGTTCACGTGGGCGCGCGGGCTGCACAGCTACATCGAGTACCCGCCGGTCTACTGCGAGGGCGATCTCTTCGTCAATGGCTTTTCCGGGACGACGTTCGCGCTCGACGCCGCGACCGGTCGCGTGAAGTGGACACATCGGGTGGGAGGGACGCTTCCCTCGAGCCCTGCGATCGACGGCCCGCGCGTCCTCGTCGCATCGCAGGACGGAACCGTCACGGCGCTGAGCCGCAATTCCGGCAAGCAGCTCTGGCAGGTGCGCACTGCGGGGAAGGTCGAGTCCTCGCCGGTCGCGGTCGACGGCATCGCGTACTTCGGCTCGCACGACGGGCGCGTGTTCGCGGTGCGCTCGGACAGCGGGAAGGTCGTGTGGGCGTACCAGACCGGCGGGCGCATCAACTCGAGCCCGTCGGTCTTCGGCGGAAAGGTGTGCGTCACGACGTACGCCGGGTCGTTCGTCTGCCTCGACCGGCGGACGGGCGCGGAACGCTGGACGACGTACCTGAAGCGCGACGCCTTCCGGTACGAGAGCTTCTACGCAAGCCCATCCAGTGACGGCGAGCGTCTCTACTCGGTCGCGCGCTCGGGCAAGGTCGCGGCCCTCGACACCTCCAGCGGGAGGATCGTCTGGACGGCCGGGGTGGGCGGTCTCGGCTACACGACTCCCGCGGTCGCCGAAGGCAGGGTCTTCGCCGGAGGATTCGACGGACGACTGCGCGCCTTCCGCGCGACGAGCGGCGCCGAGCTCTGGAGCACCGAGGTGGACGGGCGGATCCTCGGCGCCCCGGTCGTCATCGGCCCGTACGTCTTCTTCTCGACGCTCGAGAAGCGGACCTACGCCCTGCGCGTCTCCGACGGCGCGATCGCGTGGCGGCTGTCGCTCGGCCGATACTCACCGGGCATCGCGACCGAGCGGACGTACTTCTTCTCGCTGAACGGACGTCTCATCGCCGTTCGCGGACGCGACGCTCCTAGGGCGTCGCGCTGAGCGGCGACGCAGCAACTCACTCGGGTGCGGTCACGTCGACGGCTGCGCGGGCCGCACGACCGTCGACGGTGACGTAGAGCGCGTACGAGCCCGGCTCGTCGGGGGCGCGGAGGACGAGCACCTGACGCGTTCCGATCCCGCGCCGTCCCGCGAACAGCCACCTGTAGGAGTCGGCGTCGGTGCGCACGCGCACCGAGAACCTCTTCCCTGCGACCGCCTGGATCCGCTCGCGCGAGAGCTCGACGAAGCGGACGCGAACGGGCACCGCGCGCGTGCGCTGCGAGCGATTCCCTGCGCGGTCGACCGCGCGCAGACGGATCTCGTACACCCCCGTCGGGACGACGCGGCCGTTGATCCGGCCGAACCAGACGAGCTTGCCCTCCAGGTGCCGAAACTTGCTCTGCACGCGCTGGCGCCCGTCGACGAGCATCGCCGCCCGCGCACGCTCGTCGCTGCGGTACGTCGCCGTCACTCGGTCTCGGTTGCCGTCGGAGTCGGGAGAGAACACCCGGGGGAACACGCCGACGAGCGTTATGCGCGGAGCCGTCGTGTCGACCCGCATGGGGTTCGGGAGCACGATCGTCCTCCCGTTGCGCTCGAGCTGCACGCGCGGCCGGTAGATCCCCTCGGGAACGACGCGGCCGAGGTTGTCGCGCCCGTCCCACGTGTACGAGATCCGGCCTGCGGGCTCGCGCCGCTTCCGGACGACCGTGCGAATCGAGCGGCCGTTCTTGTTCAGCATGTCGAGCGTCACGGTCTCGCGCCGGCGCAGGATGAACGAGATCACCGCCACGTCGCGCGCGCACTCGCATACCGGCGAGAAGACCTGATCGACCTGCGTGCCCGTGATCGGGCTGCGCTCGAGCTTCAACCGCTCCGTCACGGCGAACGCGGCTCCCGTTGCGCCGAGCAGCGCAAGGACGAGGAGGAGCTGTGGCCACCGCGACACGAGGGGCGGCTACAGCGGCTCGAGCCCGCGCACGAGAACGAACGGCTCCGCGTGCGCGCAGCCGCAGCTCGCGCCGTAGAACTCGGCTGCCGCCCGGATCGCGCGCTCGCTGCGCGGATGCGGATACTCGCGCCGCTCCGTCTCGTAGTGGGCGAACGCGGCCACCTTTCGCTCGATCGTCCCGGTCACCTCGACGAACCAGTTCGGCACGAACCAGTTCAGCGGAGCCGGCGTCCACTCGCTGCTCGATGTCGGCGCGTAGGTCAGGAGACGTCGGACCGTGCAGCCGGGAACGGGTCGCGTGGCGACGGCGACCGAGTCGAAGAGGACGCGATGATCGCGGTTCACGTCAGGATGAGGCGTGTAGACCAGCTCCGGCGCGAAGTCGGTCGTGTGCGACTCGACGACCGCGTTCACCTCGACGTGCGGCAGCGTGTCGAGGCGCATGTCCGGAAGGTCGAGGTGCACGTAGTCCGTCACCCCGAGCTCGGCGGCGGCACGCAGCGCCTCGCCCTCCTTGCGCGCCCGGATCTCGGCGTCGTCCGGGTACTGCGTCGAGGAGCCGTCGGTCACGACGACGATGCGCACCTCGTCCCCGCGGTCGACGTGAGCGGCGATGGTCCCTCCCATCCCGAGCACCTCGTCGTCGGGATGCGCCGCGAGCACGAGGACGCGGGTCATCCGAGTCGAGCTCCGACCGCGAGCTCGGCGGCATCGGTCTGGACCTCTTCGAGCAGGAGGCCACCCTCGCCGCACGCGACGACCGGCCCCTCGTCGAGGACGTCGACGATCGTCCCGGCGGGAGCCGCGTCGGCGAGCGAAACGGCACGCGCGCCCCAGACGATCACCTTCACGTCCCCGAGGAACGTGAACGCGCCGGGATAGGGACGCGTCTGCGCACGGACCCAGTCGTACAGGTACGGGGCGCGCGTCTCCCAGTCGATGATCCCGTCGGCGGGGCTGCGCTTCGGCCACGAGCTCGCACGACCGGGATCCTGCGGGATCCGGGGAGCCCTCCGCGCCAGGAGCTGCGGCACCAGCTCCCGCGTCAGCTCGACGTGTGCTTCGGCGATGCGCGCAAAGAGCGTCGTTGCCGTCTCGTCGGGAGAGATCTCGACCTCGCGCTGCCCCACGATGGCTCCCGAGTCCGCCGTCGGGTCGACGATCTCGAACAGCGTCACCCCGGTGCGGGCAAGCCCGGTGAGGATCGCCCAGGGGATCGGCGCGCGCCCTCGATGGCGGGGCAGCAGCGTCGGATGCATTCCGAAGACGCCCTCGCGCGCGAGCGCGATGAACCGATCCCGCACGAGCTGTGACCAGCCGACGACGAACACGAGCTCCGGCTCGAGCTCCCCGACGACCGCGAGCGTCTCGTCCGCGTTGATGTCTCGTGTCTCGTGCAGCACGGCACCGAGGCGCACCGCGACGTCGTCGAAGGCGCACTGGCCGGAGCGGTTCGGGTCGATCGGGCCTGGCAGGGTGACCACGCCCACGATCTCGGCGCCGACGTCGGCGGCAGCCTCGAGGCAGTCGCGGCCGATCGTGTCGAAGCTCACCCAGACCGTACGCATCGCCGCGCGATGCTACCGCGCTGCCTGCTCGGCGCAAGACCGGAATCTGCGAGCGCAGATTCCGGTCGCGCGAAGATCCCTGAAGGCGTCCGCTTCGCGGCCGCTACTCCGTAGGGGACGAGGCAGCAGGGGACGGGGCGGCGGTTGCGCCACGATCCCGCACGAAGCGAATCCAGCTGTGGCGTGCGAGCCAGACGAGGAGCGCCACAGCGCCGGCCGAGAGCACGACGACCACGATCGTGCCCGCGAAGGGAACGTTCACGAGCTTGATCCCGGCGAGGCCGAGAACACCCGCGAGCAGAAGCCGAAGTCGTTGCTCGGGGATCGACAGCGTCAGCCGACCTCCGATGAGCACGCCGGGGATCGAGCCGATCAGGAGCCAGAACAGGATCCCGAAGTCGATGTTCCCCGCCGCCCAGTGAGCGGCGCCCGCGACGTAGAGGAGGATCGCGGCGTGGAAGATGTCGGTCCCGACGACCTTGTGCGCGCGAAGCGGGAAGACGACGAGCAGCGTCAGGCCGAAGAAGACGCCGCTGCCGACCGACGTCAGCCCGACGATGAATCCACCGAGGAGCCCGATCACGATCGCGGCGACCTTGTCTCGTCTCGTCAGCTCCCAGTCCGGGTCGCCCGCGGCCCCGCCCGGCTGGACGACGCTCTTCGCGATCAAGCCGACGGCGCCGAAGAGCAGGGCGGCGCCGAGCACCTGCCCCATCACCGACTTGGCCTCGTCGCCGTAGCGCTCCGTCAGCTGCACGTTCAGCCAGACGCCCGCGAGGGATGCCGGGATCGAGCCGATCAGCATCCAGCCGGCGAGCCGCGCGCGGACGTTTCCCATCCGGCGGTGCTGCACGGCCCCGACGCTCTTGAACACCGCCCCGTGCGCGATGTCGGTGCCGATGGCCGTCGACGGGGGGATGCCGAAGAGGAAGACGAGGATGGGCGTCATGAGGGAGCCTCCCCCCATCCCCGTCATCCCCACGAGAAGACCCGTGAAGAGCCCGGCGACCGTCAGCTGCCAGGTCATGCGGTCACCCCGGCAAGCGTTGGGGCGAGGCTCGCCTCGCCCCTAACCGTTGGCCACCCCGAGGGCGAGGCAAGCCTCGCCCCTCACGACCGGTATGCGTCGATGAGCACCTTCGCGACCTCGGGCCGCGTGAACTCCACGGGAGGAACATCACCTTCGCCGAGCATCTCACGCACCTTCGTTCCGGAGAGGAACACGCGATCCTCCGGCCCGTGCGGGCACGACTTCGTGCTCGCCATCGAGCCGCAGACGTTGCACCAGAAGGTGTGCTCGAAGAACATCGGCTCGAGGTCGAGCTCGTGCGGCGCGAACTCGTCGAAGATGAGCTGCGCGTCGTACGTGCCGTAGTAGTCGCCGACTCCCGCGTGGTCGCGGCCGACGATGAAGTGCGAGCAGCCGTAGTTCTTGCGGCAGATCGCGTGCCACACCGCCTCGCGCGGGCCGGCGTAGCGCATCGCCGCCGGGAACGCCGAGAGGAGCACGCGGTCCTCCGGGTAGTACCCGTCGAGCAGTGTCCGGTAGCAGTCGACGCGAACGTCCACCGGCACGTCGTCCGACTTGGTGTCTCCCACGAGCGGATGCACGAGCAGGCCGTCGACGGTCTCGAGCGCGACCTTCGTGAGGTACTCGTGCGCGCGGTGGATGGGGTTTCGCGTCTGGAAGCCCACGACGCGTTTCCATCCTCGCTCCGCGAAGATGCGGCGCGTCTCGGCCGGGTCCCGCGCGAGCTCCGGGAACTCCGCGCCGGCACGTTCGAACACCGTGACGCGGCCGGCGAGGTAGAGCGGCTTCTGCGCGTACAGCCGCGCGACGCCGGGGTGCGCGTCGTCGGTCGTGCGGAAGCAGTGCTCGGCTTCGTGCTCGCGGTCGTACTCGTAGGTCTCCTCGATCTCGAGGACCGCGAGGGCACGACCGCTCTCGTCGGCGAGCGCGACGCGATCTCCGCTCGGCGCCGAATCGACGGCGAGACAGACGGGCAACGCCCACGGAAGCCCGCTCGCGAGGTGCATCTCCTCGACGACTCGGCCGTAGTCGGCCTTGCCCATGAAGCCCTCGAGCGGGGAGAGCGCCCCGGAGGCGAGCATGTCGAGATCGGAGAGCTCGCGCGAGGTGAGCGTCACGACCTCGAGCGAATCGAGGTCCGCAGGCGCGTCGCCCGTGCGATCGACGAGCGTTCCGCCATGGGGCGCGATGAGCCTGTCGGTCGTGACGGCGTTCACGCCGTCACCCTGGCAGGCACGAGACCGAGCTGCTCGAGCGCAGCGATGACCCGAGCCGCCGACTCCTCTGGCTCCAGGCCCTCGGTGTCGACCACGATCTCCGGCTTGGCCGGCTCCTCGTAGGGATCGTCGACTCCGGTGAAGCCCTTGATCTCACCGGCGAACGCCTTCGCATAGAGCCCGTTCACGTCGCGACGCGCGCACTCGTCGAGCGACGTGCGGACGTGGATCTCGATGAACGGGCCGTGCTCCTCGACGAGGGCGCGAGCATTCGCCCGTGCCTGCTCGTAGGGCGAGATGGCCGCGACGATGACGGCGCCGCCGTGTCGCGTAACGCGCGACGCCACCCAGCCGAGGCGCTCGACATGTGCGTCGCGATCCTCTTTCGAGAAACCGAGGCCTTTCGAGAGGTGCGTCCGCACCGTATCGCCGTCGAGGTACTCGACCACGAGGCCGCGGCGGTCCATCTCCGGGCCGACGTGATGCGCGATCGTCGTCTTGCCCGAGCCGGAGAGACCGGTGAACCAGAGGGTGAAGCCACCGCCTCGGTCGGTCTCGGACTCGGGGTGTTCGTGCGCGTAGATGTGCTGACTCATGTCGTCCTTTCGATCGTCGTCGACTCGTGGATGCCGCACTCGAGCTTGTCCGAGCCGGCCCAGCGGCCGGCGCGCTCCTCCTCGTCCGGGGACGTCGGGCGGGTGCACGGAATGCAGCCGATCGAGCGGTACCCCGCATCGTGCAGCGGGTTGGAGGGTATCTCGTTGACGTTGATGTAGGCCCACACGCGCTTCTCGTCCCAGTCGGCCAGCGGGTGGATCTTGAAGACCTGATAGCGCTCGGACCACTGGATTTTCGGCGTGTCGACGCGGCTCGGCGACTGGTCGCGGCGGATCCCCGAGATCCAGGCGTCGTACGGCTGCAGCGCCTGGACGAGCGGCTCGACCTTGCGGATGTGACAGCAGCGGTCGGGGTCGCGCTCCCAGAGGTTCGGCCCCTCGGCGCGATGCTGCTCGGCGACCGTCGGGATCGAGGGCTGGATGAGCTTCAGCTGGTAGCGGTCGACGAGGGCGTCGCGCGTGTCGTACGACTCGCGGAAGAACAGGTGCGTGTCGAGCTCGACCGTGTCCATGCGCAGCCCCAGCTCGGCGACCATGTGCACGAGCACGGACGACTGCTTCTGCCACGAGCACGTGAGGCAGACGCGCGGCCAGAAGAACTGGTGCGTCCACGAGATCAGCTCCTCGGCCGTCATGGCCTCGAAGTCGAGATCAGGGAGTTGCGGCCGGCTCAGCGCTGGGACGGCCAAGCAGCACCTCCTTCAACGTGTCGGCTCGAAGCCCGAGGCGGAGCGTCTCGAGCGCGATCACCTCGTCGGGCGGGATGTTGCCGAGGTTCACCTCGGGCCCGAAGTGACGGACGAACCAGGCCTGCGACGACTTCGTCGGCGCCTCCCAGATGAGGTCGTGGAACGAGATCGAGTGCTCGATCTCGTCGACGAGGCCCGTGCGCAGCTCTCCCGTCGGGCGGTAGATGCCGGCGGTGCCGCCCTCGCGGCCCTCGGCGATGACCTTCCAGGAGCCGGCGTCGAGCTCCTCCCGGATCCACTGCACCCAGAGGTATGGGGCGATGTTCACCTCGGAGTCCTTCGAGCCGACCTCGGAGAGGACGACGAAGTCGCGTGAGAAGTCGGCGATCAGCTCGAGCTTCTGCTCGCGCGGGATCTCGAGCGTGCCGTCCGAGATCTCCACGTGCGAGAAGCGGAAGTGCTCGAGCCAGCGCTTGAACTCGTCCAGCTTCGACTGGCCGTAGACGGCCTCGAAGAGCGTGCCGCCGCAGACGACGGGCGTCGAGAAGGAGCGGTAGAGCGCGATCTTCTTCTCGAGGTTGTTCGTGACGTAGCTCGTGCCCCAGCCGAGCTTCACGATGTCCACGTACTCGCCCGCGGTGTCGAAGAGGCCCTCGATCTCGCGCAGGTTCAGGCCCTTGTCCATGACGTGCGTGAGGCCGCGCTCGCGCGGCTTGCCCTCGCGCGCCGGGATGTCGAGGAACGAGTGCTCGTTAGAGGCGTTCATAGATCTCCTCCAGCTTTCGATGGGCGCGATCCTGAACGTCGCGATAGAGCGAGCCGCCATGGGCGTCGATTCCGACCGTGAGCGGGCCGAAGTCCTTCACCCGGAAGAGCCAGAGGCACTCGGGCATGAGCTCCTCCCAGGCCACCTCCTCGATCTCCTCGATCTGCGTGGTCTCGAGCGCCGCGGCGCCGCCGACGATGGCGAAGTAGACCATCCCGAGGCGCTCCATCGGCTCGATCGCCTCGTCCGGGAAGCCGCCTTTCCCGCAGATGGCGCGGACGCCGTACTGCGCGCCGAGCCCCTCCGTGAAGCGCACCATGCGCGCGCTCGTCGTCGTTCCGATGCAGAGCTTCTCGTAGCGGCCGGGCCCGAGCTTGCGCACGTTCGGCGCCGTATGGAGGAGAAACGCGCCGGAGAGATCCATCGGCGGCTCGATGCCCTGGTCGAAGATCCGGATCTGCGTGCGGTCGCGGATCCCGATGATGTGCCCCTGAACGACGACCTCGTCGCCGGCGCGCAGCTTCAGGATCTCGGCGGGGTCGGTGACCGGGAAGGTGACCTCGTGCGTGGCCATCAGGCGTCCCGCTCGTATCCGATGGCCCCGTCGGCGGAGACGTGCGCCGAGGCGCGCCGTGCCGCCCAGCACTGGTAGTTCACGGCGACCGGATTGAGGGTCATGTGCGTGTCGGCGTGCTCGACGTGAACGGAGAGCACGGTCACGTCACCGCCGAGGCCCATCGGTCCGACGCCGGTCTCGTTCAGGAGATCCTTGAGCTCCCCCTCGAGCTGCGCGACGAGCGGATCCGGGTTGTGAGTGCCGACGGGCCGCGCGATCGCCTCCTTCGCGAGGTGCATCGCGTAGTCGGCCGAGCCGCCGATGCCGACGCCGACGATTCCGGGCGGGCACGGCTTCCCACCCGCGCCGACGATCGACTCGAGCACGAACTTCTTGATGCCGGTCACGCCGTCGGCGGGGACGCACATCTTGAGGAAGCTCATGTTCTCGGAGCCCGAGCCCTTCGGGACGCACTTCACGTCGAGGCCGTCCCAGTCGGGGACGAAGTCCCAGTGGACGATCGGCACGCGGTAGCCGACGTTCGGCCCCGTGTTCTCGCGCGTCAGCGTGTGGACGGTGTTCGAGCGCAGCGGGTGCTCGACCGTCGCGCGCTCCGTGCCCTCCTTGAGCGCCGCGTAGATCCGCGCCGGGTGCAGCGGGAAGTGCTCGCCGACCTTGCAGTAGTAGACGGCGATCCCGGTGTCCTGGCAGACGAGGTTCTTCTCGGTCTCGGCGACGGTGACGTTGCGGAGGATCGTCTGCAGCACGCGCTGCCCGGTCACCGAGGTCTCGCGGCCGGCTGCGTCGGCGAGCGCATCGCGGAGGTCCTGCGGGATGTCCTTGAGCGCCCAGACGTAGAGGTGCGCCGCGGCGTCGGTGACGGCGGCGTCGAGATCGGTCGCGATCGTGGTCACGAGCGCGCCCTCTCCGCCGCGGCCTTGCCGGCGCGGCGCCCGAAGACGACGCACTCGAGCAGTGAGTTTCCCATCATGCGATTCCTTCCGTGCGTGCCGCCTGCGATCTCACCGCAGGCGAAGACCCCCTCGAGCGTCGTCTCCGCGTGCTCGTCGATCACGAGCCCGCCGTTCTGATAGTGGAGGACGGGATACGTGTAGATCGGCTCGGCGAGCGGATCGATCCCCGCGGCGCGGTAGCGACGAAGCATGTAGGGAAGCGAGATCGCCGCGTCCTCGGGCGCGATCTTGGTCGTATCCAGCCAGACCGCCGGCCGCCCGTCGGGCGTGAGGACGCCTCTTCCCTGCTCGACCTCGGCGACGATCGCGGCGGAGACCGCGTCGCGCGGGCCCAGGGAGTCCGTGAACTCCTCGCCGTCGGCGTTCCGCAGCACGGCGCCGTACGCGCGCGTCGTCTCCGGGATGGAGTAGCCCTGCATCGTGGCCGGCCAGGCGCCGCCGTTCGGGTGGTACTGGAGCGCGTCGAGATCGCGCGCCCCCGCGCCGGCGCTCATCGCGGTCCGGGTGACCTCGCCGGTCGCGTTCGGATGATTCGTGGAGAGCTCGCCCTGTGTCTCGGCGACCGCGAAGCACCGCCCGCCGGCCGCGAGCACGATGGCCCGCGCGTCGATCTCGGCCGTGCCGTCCCGCGTCACGAAGCTCGCGACCCACCCGTTCTGCGACGGCCCGAGCTCCATCAGCTTGTGCTGGGGAAGCTCGTCGCCTGAGCCCGCTTGAAAGGTCTCGCGAAGCGCCTTCGTGATCGCGTGCCCGGTCCGATCGCCGACCTGAAGCAGCCGCTCCCTGCTCGCCCCGCCGCAGCGCGCGAGCCGAAAGCCGCCGTTCGAGCGCGTGAACCCGACCCCGAGCTCCTCGAGCCAGTGGATCGCCGAGCGCGCTTCGCTCGTCAGGATCTCGACGAGCTTCGGATCTGCGGTCCCGTGCGAGCTGCGGAGGACGTCCTCGGCGTGGGTCTCGGGCGAGTCGTCCTCGCCGAACGGCGCCTGGATCCCGCCCTGCGCCTTGGCGGAGTTGCACGCCTGCAGCGTCGTCTTCGTCGCGATGCCGACACGAGCCCCCGAGCTCGACGCCGAGACGGCCGCCGCGAGGCCGGCCGCGCCGCTCCCGATCACGAGCACGTCGAACTGGCGGCTGGCGCGCATGCGCCGGATCCTAGCGGACATTCTTATGTCTGTCATTACGGATTGTTATCAGGTACCGGCCGGACGACGCGAGGGTTAGACTCCCCCGCTCAATGGCAACCCTGGGCGAGATCGTCAAGCCGACATTCATCACCGTCGCTCCCGAGGACACGCTCGGCGAGGTCGCGGAGCAGATGAGCGCGCGGAACGTCGGCGCGGTCGTGGTGAAGGACTTCGGCCGGCTCATCGGCATTCTCACCGAGCGCGACATGCTTCGCGCGATGGCGGCCCGCGTCCACACCAGCGACGCCCGCGTGCGTCAGTGGATGACGGAGGGCCCGATCACGGCATCGTCGGACATGACCTTCGAGGAGGCGTCGAAGATCATGATCGACAAGGGCTTCCGGCACCTGCCCGTCGTCGACGGCGAGACGATCCTCGGGATCGTCAGCCTGCGCCGGCTCGTGAGCGGCCGCCGACCGACAGCTGACTAGGCGCAAGACCGGAATTCGGCTAGCGCCGAGTTTCCGGCCGCGCGAGGATCCCTAAAGCCGGCCGCTTCGCGGCCGGGTCGCAACGGACCCTCTGCGCGAGTTCAGGCACATGCCGAGACGACGCCCTTGGTGACCGCGTTCGCGGCCGCCGAGACGCTGATCGCGCGCTTCCTGAGCTGCGCGAGGAGCTTCGGGTTCGAGCGCATCTGGCGCGCGGCCTCGTCTTTCGCCGCCCCTGGCCCGAGGAGGGTGAGGCCGCACGCCCCGGGGCTCTTCGTCCCGCCGACCCAGCCGAGCGCGTAGAGGTACTTCAAGGCCGGCTTCACGTACGGAGAGCGCTTGTACGCGGCCTTCGCTCCGGCCGGAGCGACCTTCTGCGCCTTGGCCGCCTTGGCCGCCGCGGTGATCCCCACGCCGCTCGACTCGAAGACGGCGGAGACGTTCTTGCCGTAGGCACCCGTCAACGTGACCGCCAGCAAGGTGACGGCGGCGAGGATCCCGGCGTACTCGACGGCCATGCCTACATCGTCCGCCTGCGAGGCCGATTCGTCAACGGCTCACCAGATCGACCGGAACAGCGCTTCGATGTCCGCCGGCGACGCGGGCCGTGGATTCGAGCGCGCGGCGGGCCGCCCGGCGGTCTCGACGGCGGCGTCGCCGAGCTCGTCCTCGGGTATCCCGAGGTCGCGGAGTCGCTCGAAGCCACCGAGCCGGGCGAGCTCTTCCACCCGCGCCGGTGCGTCCGCCGCGCGCATCGCCAGTGCGAGAGCCGCGATCGCGTCGGGAACGACCGGCTCGTTGAACCGCAGCGCCGGCGCGAGGCAGAGCGCGTTCAGCGCGCCGTGCGAGGCCCCGTACCGGCCGCCGAGGGCCTGCGCCATCGCGTGAGCGAGGAAGAGCCCGCGCTCCGCGAGGGCCGAGCCGGCGTGCATGGCGCCCTCGAGCAGCATGGTTCTCGCGTCGAGATCTCTTCCGTTCGCAACGACGGACGGAAGCCAGCGCGCGATCAGCTCGGCTCCGGCCGAAGCGTCCTCGCACGGCCCCGCGTACAGCGCCTCGGCGCAGTGCGCGAGCGCGTTCAGCGCCGAGCCGACCGACTCCTCGCGCGGGAGGCCGAGCGTGAGCGCCGGCTCGTAGACGATGGCGACAGTGCTGGCGCCCGACCCGCCCGTCTTCGCGCGGCGTGCCTCGTCGCGCATCCCGAAGTAGGGCGTCCACTCCGACCCGGAGTACGTCGTCGGCACCGCGACCACGGGCAAGCCCGTTGCCGCCGACACCGCCTTGGACGTGTCGATCGCGCTCCCGCCGCCGACCGCGACGAGGCCGTCTGCCCGCGACGCAGCGTCGGTCGCCGCCGCGACCACCTCGAGTGGCACGTGCCGCCGCACGCCCGTGAAGCGATCGGTCACCGGAGCCTCGAGCTCGGCGAAGCGCGCGCTCGTCACGAGGAGAGGCCGCTCGAGCCCGAGCTCCTCGAGCAACGGCGCGAGAGCGTCGAGACCCCAGCGGACGATCACGAGGCCAGCAGCTCGCGCGCGAACGTCACGAACGCGTCCGCTACCCGTGTGCGCGCGCGTCCGGTCGCCGATGCGAGCGAGATCTCGCGCGTCGCGTCGAGACCTTCGACGCGGGCTTCTGCGAGCCGGCCCGCTGCGAGCTCGGCCTCGACCGCGGTGCGCGAGATGAACGTCACTCCGTACCCGGCCTCGACGGCTCGCCGCACGGACTCCTGCAGGCCGAGCTCCAGCCGCACGTCGAGATCACGCAGTCTGACACCCTGACGACGGAGCGCGTCTTCCACGATCTGCCGGACTCCCGCGCCTTCCTGCATCAGGATGAGCCGCTCGCCGCGCAGCTCCTCGAGCGTCACGGTGCGGTTCGCGAAGGCGTGGCCGGGCGGGCAGGCGAGAATGACCTGATCGGCGAAGAACGGCTCGAAGCGAACACCCCGATGCCGGCGTGCCGCGCCCACGATGCCGAGCTCGAGCTCGCGCGCGGCGACTCGCTCCACGATCGAGTGCGTGTCCGAGACGGTGAGGAAGACGCGAACGTCGGGGCTCTGACGCTGGAACTCGGCGAGCGCGACCGGGACGGCGACGGCAGCCGGCCCCGTGGACGCGCCGAGCACGAGATCGCCCGCCAGGTCGCCCTCGCCGGTGGCAGCCACGTCGGCGACGAGCTGACTCTCGAGAGCCAGCATGCGCTGCGCTCCCCGGTACAGGCGCCAGCCCGCCTCCGTCGGCTCGACCCGCCGGCCGGAGCGGTCGAGCAGCTGCGCTCCCAGGCGCTTCTCGAGCGTCCGCACCTGCAGTGAGACGGCGGGCTGTGTCACGCCGAGGCGCTCCGCCGCCTGCGAGAAGCTGCGACGCTCCACCACAGCGCAGAACGCTGCGAGCTGGCGCGTGTCCATAAGCGAACCTTATCCGCGCGCTAGAACAGGCCGCGCTCGCCGAGCCAGTGCTCGAGAAGCGGATCTGTCAGCTCGGCGCGCCCGCCGGTCACCCGCGCCTCCGCCTTGCCGACCAGGCCGGAGAGCGCCCGGTCGACGCTTCCCTTGCGGAGGCCGAGGACCTGGAGGGTCTCCTCCGAGTACAGGCTGCGTGACGGGATCGCCAGCGCGACGCTCACCCGCTGCTCGTTCACGGACAGCGACTCCCACCGCGCGCGCAGCGCGGCCTCCGTAAGGGCGAGCGCGCGCTCCCGCGCGTCGACGAAGGCCGTCTCGTCCGCGACCGAGCCTCTCGGCACCAGCTCCCACAGCTCGTGTGCGAGAAGCATCGTCCGTTGCGGGTGACCTCGGGCGAACGCTATGAGCGGATCGAGGGCGTTTCCGATCTCCCGGCCGGTTCGGCGGAACCGGTCCTCCAGATACGTGGCGGTCACGTCGTCGGGAAGCGGCCCGAGCTCGACGGGGACGGCGTGCTCGAGCAGGGGCCGCGACGGATCCTCGAACAGCTTCTCCATGAGGGTCGGGGCCGAGCCGGCGAAGACGTACGTGGCCACCGCCGACTGGTGCTGGATCACGCTTCGGAGCATCCCGTCCGCGCCGTCCACTCGAAGCAGGTCCTGGAACTCGTCGAAGGCGACGAAGCTGCGCGCTCCGGTGCGCTCGTGCACCTTCGCCGGGAGATCCAGGAGGCGCAGGAGAACGCTCTCCACGTCGATCCGCGGGTTCGACTGCAGCGACGCCGTGAACCCTCCGGCGCCGAGCGATAGGCCCACCTTCCACGACCGGAAGAGCGCGTCGACGGTACGGCGGATCGAGCCCTTCAGCGACCGGTCGTATGCGCGCTCGATGCGGACGACGACGCTCGAGAGCGACAGCACGCCCTCGAGGTCGACGAGCGCGGTCGCCCAGCCGGTGTCGGCCGCCTCGAGCAGGACGCGACGGAGCAGGCTCGTCTTTCCATACCGTCTCGGGGCGACGAGCCGCGCCGCATGACCACCCGCGCCCAGGGACAGGAGGCGCCTCGCGTGGTGGTCACGGTCGACCATCTCGTCCGGGCGCAGCTCGCCGGCGATACGAAACGGATTCGGCTCGACCATGGCCGTAGTCTGCCTCGCGCAGCTCGTTTTGTCTACATGAAGTAGTCAAGACAGTCTGCCTGGGGCAGACCCGTCTGCTACGGTCGGCGGGTGCGCGTCTGGATCGACGTCTCGAACTCGCCACAGGTCCCGTTCTTCCGCCCGCTCGTCGACCTTCTGCGCGCGCGCGGGCACGACGTGGACGTCACCACGCGCGAGTTCGCCCAGACGGTCGAGCTGCTGTCGCTCCACGGGATCGCGCACGAGACGGTCGGCCCGGGGCACGGCGGCGCCGGCGCCGCCGGGAAGGCGCGCTCGCTGGCCGGTCGGCTCCGGGCGCTCCGGCGCTACGCGCGCGGGCGCGGCTTCGACGTCGCGCTCTCGCACGCGTCGCACGAGCTGCCGATGGTCGCGCGCTCGCTCGGAATCCCATCCTCGTACGCCTTCGACTACGAGTTCGCGCGGACGCAGCACGGCCTCGGCTGCCGCGCCGCGACGCGTGTCGTCGTCCCCGAGGCGATCCCACAGTCCCGCCTCGACAGCCTCGGAGCGCGAACGAAGAAGGTGCATCGCTACCCGGGGCTGAAGGAGGAGTACTACCTGCATGGCTTCACGCCGGACACGTCCGTGCTGGACGATCTCCGAATCGATCGCGAGCGCGTGCTGGTCGTCGTACGAACGCCGCCCGACGTCTCGCTCTACCACCGGCACGGCAATCCGCTCCTCGACAGCGTGCTCGAGCGCCTCGGGACCGACCCGGCGACCCAGGCAGTCGTGCTGCCGCGAACGCCGGAGCAGCGCGCGGCTATCCGAGGACGCGGGCTCCCCTCGCTCCTCGTCCCCGACACGCGATCGACGCCCAGAGCCTCGTCGCGCTGTCGGACCTCGTCGTCTCGGCGGGCGGGACGATGAACCGCGAGGCAGTCGCGCTCGGGGTGCCCGCGTGCACGACGTTTGCCGGGGAGCTCG
The DNA here is from genome assembly GCA_963763465.1 of uncultured Gaiellaceae bacterium. GTDB lineage: Bacteria > Actinomycetota > Thermoleophilia > Gaiellales > Gaiellaceae > GMQP-bins7. Next base: position 140,658 of record CAVXOS010000016.1, read on the forward strand.
GCGCCGTCGACGAGATGCTCGTACGTGCCGGGCGCCTGAGCGTGCTCGCTTCCGCGAACGATCTCCAGCTCGAGCGAAAACCCGTGCGGGACGACGCGACGACCCGCGAGCCCGCGCTTCTTCTCGACCTGATGCTCTCGGCGCTCGAGGGTTAGGAATTGGGCGAAAGGGGTTAGGGTCCCCGTGTTCCAGCCAAGGGAGGGGAGAATGACGAAGCGAAGGCGGATTGCCCTGCTCGCATGTGCGGTGGCGGCGATCTCGGTGGCAGGCGCCACGGCGGCGTTCGCCGGCGACAACGACGCAGGATTCAAGACGTCGCAGGCGGCGATGCTCGAGTGCCCGAGCTGCGGGTCGGACGTCGTCCCGATCATCACCGTCGGAGAGACGATGCCCGGGGGCTACCGATTCGAGTCGATCCCCGACGGGATCTCGCTGCAAGCTCGCGGGAACGGGCGTGTCGACCTCCTCGTCAACCACGAGACGTCGACCGTCGCATTCCCCTACACCGCGGCGGCGCCGACCGCCACGAACTCGCAGAACGACTTCCTGAACTCGCAGGTGAGCCAGCTCGCGCTCAACCAGCACAGCATGGGCGTCCTCTCCGGTCGCTATGCGATCGACTCGAGCGAGAACTACCAGCGTTTCTGCTCGAACTACCTCGCGACGGCAAAGGAAGGCTTCGACCGCGACATCTTCTTCACGAACGAGGAAGGTCAGGACTGGGTGTACCGCTCGGGGACGGCATGGGACAAGCCGATCGCCGCGGGCACGCCCGGGGCCGAGCAGATCGGCGTCGTCGTCGCCAACGACCCGAAGACCGGCAAGCACAAGACGATCTACGGGATGGGTCGGCACAACCATGAGAACGACGTGGCGATCCCCGGCTTCGACGACCTGGTCGTGCTCTCCGGCGACGACACGTTCTTCACAACGCCGGTGACGACCACGGCCGCTCCGCAGAGCCTCACGTACGACACACGGGCGTGGTCGCAGGTCTACAGCTACATCGCGCCCGACACGGACGCGATCTGGGCCGACCAGGGCGATCTCTGGGCGTTCGTCTCCGACAACCCGTCGTACAAGGACTACTACGACTTCGCCCCGGGCGACACGACCGAGGTCTCGGGCGAGTTCGTCAAGGTGCCCAAGCTGATCGCGACCGGCAAGAAGGCCGACGGCACCGAGCTCCGCTCGACCGACTTCCCGGGAATGCTCCCGCCGCCGCAGGGATCGGGAATCCCGGATGGACCGCAGTGGGTGCTCGACCAGTGGGGTAACGCGGCGAACAACTCGTACGGCAAGAACGTGTTCCGCTTCGTGCGCATCGAGGACATCGCCTACGACAAGCGGCCCGGCATGTCCAAGGTCGTCTACCTCGCGGACTCCGGTCGTGCGCAGACCGGCGCGCCGGCTCCGGGGAAGTCGACCAACGGGCGCATCTGGAAGCTGGCGTTCTCGGACGAGACGCACGCGAGGCTCTCGATCCTCATCGACGGCGACACGTCGGCGACCGCCGGCTCCGCGACGACGCCTGCGGAGGCACATGGCTCGATCCATCAGCCCGACAACGTCGAGACGACCGTGAACAGCCTCATGGTGCAGGAAGACCCGAGCACCGCGAACACGTTCCCGGCCGGTTCGACCGACGCGAGGGCGACGAACGCGCGGCTCTGGCGGTACAGCTTCGCGAGCGGCACGAAGTCGGTCGCCGCGACGGTCGACCAGTCGGCGGCGTCGGCCTCGTCGAATCTCAACCCCTCGAAACCCGGGAGCATCGGGTCGTGGGAGTCCAGCGGCGTGGTCGACGCGTCGTCGATCTGGGGGCCGGGCTGGTTCCTGCTCGACGTCCAGGCCCACACGCTCTGGATCGAGACGGCACCCGGACCGGACGTGGTCGCACCAGCCGGGCCGGACTGGACGTTCAAGCGCGAAGGAGGCCAGCTCCTCGCGATCAGGATCCCGGGCGCGTAATCCGGGCGGCTAGACGATCTCGGAAGCGGGCGTCGCCTCGGCGGCGCCCGCACCGCTCCGGGGTGCCGTTTCGACGAGGCGCGTCGACGAGCTTGTTGAGACGGCCGATGAGCTCGAGCGTCTCGCCTGCCTCGACGAGGCGGCCGAGCTCGTCGAGCTCCTCCTCGAGCCAGGAGGCGTCGATCGGCGGCCGCGTCACGAGCATGATCGCCTGGTGCTTCGAGGGTGACACGAGCTCGGTCTCCGACCAGAGCTCCTCGTGCAGCTTCTCGCCCGGCCTCGCGCCGACGAACTCGATCGCGACGTCCACGCCGGGCTCCTTGCCGGAAAGCCGGATCATCGTCTCCGCGAGATCCGTGATCTTGACCGGCTCGCCCATGTCGAGCACGTAGACCTGGCCGCGGCCGCCGATCGCGCCGGCCTGGATGATCAGCTGGACGGCCTCCGGGATCGTCATGAAGTAGCGCGTCATCTCCGCATGCGTGACCGTGACCGGCCCGCCGCGGGCGATCTGCTTGCGGAAGATGGGAATCACGCTGCCGGACGAGCCGAGCACGTTGCCGAAGCGCACGCCGCAGAACCTCGTCGGCGTGTCGTCGCGGAGGCCCCACGACTCCACGATCCACTCGCACAGCGCCTTCGACTGGCCCATGACCGTCTTCGCGTTCACGGCCTTGTCCGTCGAGACGAGCACGAAGCGCTTCGCGCCGAACTCGACCGCGATGTCCGCGACGGTGCGTGTGCGCGAGCGTGTTGTTGCGCACCGCCTCGAGCGGATTGGCCTCCATCAGCGGGACGTGCTTGTACGCGGCCGCATGGAACACGACAGCCGGCCGGTACTTCTCGAACACCTGGCGCATCTTGGTCCCGTTGCCCGCGTCCGCGAGCACGGCCGCAGTCGCATGGAACTCGCGCTCGTCGACGAGCTCGCGCTCGATCTCGAACAGGCCCGGCTCGCCGTTGTCCACGAGAACGAGCCGCGTGGGGCTCATGCGCGCGATCTGGCGGCAGAGCTCGGAGCCGATGGAGCCGCCTGCGCCGGTCACGAGAACGACCTCCCCGGCGAGATAGCCCGCGATCGACTGCAGATCCGCGTCAACGGGCTCGCGCCCGAGCAGATCCTCCACCTCGACAGGCCTGATCTGGCGGGCGAGATCGAAGTCTCCGGCGATGAGCTCGTGCAGGGCCGGCAGCGTGTTCACCGGCACGGCTTCCGCGCGCGCCATCGCGACGATCCGCTCGCGCACGTCGCCCGAGGCGGAGGGAATCGCGATGAGCAGCTCGTCCGGGCGCCGGCCTCGCAGGAGCGCAGGGAGCTCGTCCGTGGTGCCGAGGACGCGAATGCCGTGGAGCCGGAGGTTCTTCTTGCGCGGGTCGTCGTCCACGAGCCCGATGGGCGTGTAGCCGAGCGACGGGTTGCGCAGCATCTCCCGGAGGATCAGCTGGGCCGCGTCACCGGCGCCGACGATGAGCACTTCCTTGCCACGCGCCACGAGCGAGCCCGTGGACGGTCGCTCGATGATCGTCCGCGCGAGCAGGCGCACGCCCATGACGAAGGCGAGCAGCAGGAGCAGGTCGATGATCCAGATGCCACGCGGGACCGACGCGGGATGGAAGTCGAGGATCGCGAAGACGACGAAGGCGGCGACCACGGCGACCGCTCCGCCGCGCAGCACTCCCCACATGTCCTGCGTCGAGACGTAGCGCCACCAGCGGTTGTAGAAGCCGAAGGCGATGAAGACCGGGAGCATGATCCCGACCACGAGGACGACGACGTCCCACTCCAGGTAGCGGTCGTAGTACACGGGCCAGTCGCCGTCGAAGCGGACGTACCACGAGAGCACCCACGCGGCGGCGATCAGCGCGGCATCGACCGCGACCTGCCATAGACGGTGCCGGTTGACCGGAGAGCGCATGACTACGCCGGAACGCCGGCGACCGAGCGAACCGCCTCGACCACGCGCTCCTGTTGCTCTCGGTCGATGCCCCCCCACATCGGCAGAGCGAGGTTCTCGGCTGCCGCGCGCTCGGTCTCGGGCAGCGAGCCCTCGGGGACTCCGAGATAGCCCATCGCGGGCTGCAGGTGCGTCGGTGTCACGTAGTACGAGGCGCACGCGATCCCCGCCTCGCCGAGTGCCTGCGCGATCTCGACCCGTCGCGACGAACGGACGACGTACAGGTGGTACACGTGACCCGGCTCGTCCGCGGGCAGGTCGACCAGCTCGCCGAGCCCGAGCTCCGCATATCTAGCGGCGGCCTCACGTCGAGCGGCGTTCCAGCCCGCCAGGCGCGGCAGGAAGACGCGCAGCATCGCCGCCTGGACGGCATCCAGCCGCGAGTTCGTTCCGACCAGCTCGAAGGTCGTCTTGTCGCGCGAGCCGTGGAAGCGGAGCATCCGGACGCGCTCGGCGACGCCCTCGTCGAGGCACGTCACGAGCCCGCCGTCCCCGAGGGCGAAGAGGTTCTTCGTCGGGAAGAAGCTGAACGTGGAGCAGATCCCCGTCCGCGCGACGCCGTCGGCGCCGAACGCCTGCGCCGCGTCCTCGACGAGCGGCAGGCCGAGCGCCGCGAGATCGGCGAGCTGAGCCGGGCGGCCGAAGAGATGCACGGGCATGATCGCCCTGGTGCGCGGCGTGATCCGCGCTGCGACGTCCTCCGGGTCGAGGTTCAGCGTCACCGGGTCGATGTCGGCGAAGACCGGAGTCGCGCCGACACGGGCGATCGCCTCCGCCGTCGCGTAGAACGTGAAGGACGGGCAGACGACCTCGTCGCCGCGACCGATCCCGAGCGCCTCCAGCGCGATGACGAGCGCGTCGGTGCCGTTGGCGACTCCGATGGCGTGCGGCACGCCCAGGAACGCAGCGGCCTCCTGCTCGAACGCCTCCACCTCCGGCCCGAAGATGAACCTGCCCGACGCGAGCACGGCCGAGAATCGTTCTTCGAGCTCCGGGATCAGCGGCGCGTACTGCGCCTTCACGTCGATGAGTGGGATCTGCTGGTTCACGCGCGCGAGTGTAGCTCCGGATTCACGTTCCTCAGCCCGCGGAGGACTCCTCGGCGAGCCGTCGACGGCGCTTCTTCACGTACCGCCAGCCGAACCACGCCACGCCGACGACGATCGCGGCCGCGATGACGTACTCGACGTAGCCGAACGCGTGGTGGACGTCCTCCCAGGCCGACCCTGCGAGGTAGCCGGCGCCTGCGAAGGAGAAGCACCAGATCGCGGACCCGAGGAGGGTCAGCAGCGTGTAGCGGACGAACGGCACCTCGAACACGCCGGCTGGAACGGAGACGAACGAGCGGACGACCGGCGTCAGCCGCCCCAGGAAGACGGCCCAGTCCTCCCAGCGCTCGAACCAGCGCTCCGCGCGATCGAGCTTCTCCTTGCTCAGATGCAGCCAGCGCCCGTGCCGCTCGAGGTAGGGACGCCCGCCGTAGAGCCCGATCGCCCAGCCGCCGATCGCGCCGACGGTGTAGCCGATCGTCCCTGCGAGCGCGACGGCGACGTAGGCCGGCAGCCCCTCGTCGACCGTGCGCCCGAAGAGCGTCACGTCCTGGCCAGCGAAGGCGCCTGCGGCGAGCGCCCCGCCATAGACCATGACGAGCTCGCTGGCGGCCGGGAGCACGGCGTCGATGAGCATCAAGAGGAAGATCGCGTAGAGCCCGTAGTCGCCGATGGCGGACGTGATGGCGTCGGAGAGCCCGCTGAGGACGGAGGCGATGACCACGGGCGGACTGTACTGGCGGTGCTGGCTAGCCCTTGGCCCGGCGAACCGCCAGCGGCTGCGTCAACGAGACGACGCCCAGCTCGTTCGTCGCCGTGACGCGCGCCACGTAACGCCCTCCGGCGACCGGCTTGCGGTTGCCGGCGAGGCCGTCCCACGCCACCGTCTGCTGGCCCGGCTGGAGCGGCCCGCTCGAGACGGTGCGCACGACGATCCCCTCGGGCGTCTCGATGGACACCTTCACGCGAGCCGCGCGCGCCTGCGACCAGCGGAGCTCGGCCTTCCCGCCGGCCTTTCGGACCACGACCAGCGCGGGCGCGACGCGAAGGGCCGCGAGCGTCGAGTTGACGGCGAACCGCCGGGTCGTCGTGGACGAGAGCCCCTGATTGTCGGTCGCGGACACGGTGAGCGTCCAGCGGCCCTCGGCCGGCGGAGTGGCCGCGGTCGGCGGCGGAGCCGGCTGCCCTTCAGGTGGAGGTGGCGCCGCCGGCGGAAACGTCACTCCGTAGTTCCCCGGGTCGCGCTCACCCGACTCCTGCCATGCGACGGTGCCGTCCGGCGCGGTGAGCGTCGCCGCCACGCTCGAGGGTCGAACGATCTTGTAGGACAGCTTCTGCGTCTCGGCGACGCCGTCGCCGTTGGGCGACACGACGTCGACGAGTGGCGGCGGTGCGTACACCCCGTAGTACTGGAGCATGAGCGCCGTCGAGACGGCACGCTCCTTCCCGTCCGACGGTGAGCTCAGCACGGTCCCCTCGAACGCCAGTGTCGACGAGCCGCCGCCGTCGAGCGCCATCCCACGGACTGCGCCGAAACGGACGAGCGCCTGCGCGAGCTCGAAGTTCGTCATCCCGACGGAGAAGCCGCGCTGACGGCCGTCGGTCGTGAGGAGGATGATCCCGCCGTCCGGGCGCTGCCCGACGGCCGTGCGCGGCCCGCGGGGCGCCAGCTGTGACGTCGTGAACCCTTCGTTCGACCGGTAGACGGGTGTCCCGTCGCGCACGAGGGTAGGCCCGCCGCCGATGGCGTCGGAGACGACCGACCAGTCGGGCTGCAGGATCAGCCGTACCGTCACGACGCTCCCCTGAAGTGCTTCGGCCTTCAGCTTCGCGGCCGCGTTGCCGCGCGCCACGAGAACGGCCGTTCCCGGCTCGATCCGAACCGAGGCCGAGGTCGCCGTCGCGGTGACCGGGACGGCGAGGTCGGTGTTCGGCGTGGCCGATGGGAATGGCCCGAGCACGGCGGCGAAGGCTCCGGCGACCCGCGGAGTGGCAGGCCCCCAGTCGGAGGTGAACAGCGAGATTCCGTTCGTCCCCGGCGCCTTGTTCAGGAAGTTCAGGGCGCGGCGCTGACCGGTGCCTCGCCACGTTCCCCGAAAGCTGACCCGTCGCACGTCGAGGAGCCCGTCGAGGGTGATCCCGGCGCTCGATCGCGACGAGTTGGGCGGTGTGGCGAGCACGCCGTCGCGCAGGAAGATCCCGCTCGGACGACCGTCCGCAGGCGCGAAGTAGTCGCCGTTGACGCCGACCGACGTCGCTGTCGCGGACAGCCGCTTCTCCATCGCCGAGACGCTCTCGCGGGCGACGACGGAGTCGTTCGAGAGAACCGGCCTCAGGCGATAGAGGCCGACCGGGCGCGGGCCGCGAACGACATGGATCGCGACCGGCCCGTGCGGGGTGAACTCGACGCTCCGCTCGTACGTCGCGCCGGGGAAGAGCGGCGTCGGCTGAGCAGAGGCCGACTCGACGGCGAACCCCAGGCCAAGGGACGCGACGAGCGCGGCGAGAAGCGCGAGGCGGAGCACGGCTCGACGAGGGTAGCCGAACGCGAAATGCGTCTTTGCAGGGTCTTACACGATCCGAACAGCGTCCGAGAAGGAGCTACTCGAAGACCTTGACCTCGCGGTACAGCGTGTCGCGCTGCACCGGGGTCTTCCCCAGCGCCTTGATGAGGTGCACGAGCTCGTCCGTCGTCGTGCGATGCGTCGTGCCCGCCGCCGAGACGACGTTCTCCTCGATCATCACCGAGCCCATGTCGTCGGCGCCGAAGCCGAGAGCGACCTGGCCGATCTTCATGCCCTGCGTCACCCACGACGACTGGATGTGCGGGACGTTGTCGAGGTAGATGCGCGAGACGGCCTGCGTGAGGAGATAGTCGAAGGACGTCGGCATGTCCTCGTCCGACACCATGTCGTCCATCCGGTTCCCGTCGCGCTGGAACGTCCACGAGATGAAGGCCCGGAAGCCGCGCGTCTCGTCCTGGAGCTCGCGGATCCTGCGCATGTGCTCGACGCGCTCCGCGAGCGTCTCGACGTGGCCGTACATCATCGTCGCCGTCGTCGACATGCCGAGGCGGTGCGCCTGGCGCATGACGTCGAGCCACTCGTCCGACTTCGTCTTCTTCGGCGCGATGATCCGGCGGACGCGGTCGACGAGGACCTCGGCGCCGCCTCCGGGGATCGAGTCGAGGCCGGCATCGCGCAGCCGCGTCAGCGTGTCGGGGATCGTGAGCTTGGAGCGCCTCGCGATGTGCTGGATCTCCGGCGGCGAGAGCGCGTGCAGGTGGATCTTGTAGCGCGCCTTGATCGAGCGGAACAGGTCCTCGTAGTAGTCGATGCCGAGGTCGGGATGGTGGCCGCCCTGCATGAGCAGGCCGGTGCCGCCGATCGCGAGCGTCTCCTCGATCTTCTTGTAGATCACCGGCTTCGGCAGGAGGTAGCCCTCGCGCACGTCGCCCGGCCGGCGATAGAACGCGCAGAAGTCGCAGTCGGTGACGCACAGGTTCGTGTAGTTGAGATTCCGATCGATGATGAAGGTGACCTTCGACGGGTCGGTCATGCGGCTGCGGATCTCGTTCGCGACCCGGCCGACGGCGACGAGGTCGCGCGTGCGCAGCAGCGCGATCGCGTCCTCGTCCGTGATCCGCTCGCCGTCGAGCGCCTTCTCGAGCACCTCGTCGACGGACGGGACGGGCTCGGCGGTGACGGTCACGCGGGGACCTCCTCGCGCACGAAGCGCAGCTCGGGGACGTGCGCGAGCTCGCCGGCGTCGCGTGCCATCTCGAGGAAGGTGTAGAGGCCGGCGCGATCGCGCGGGCCGAAGCTGTAGCGGAGCTTCTCGAAGTAGCGGGCGAGGAAGCCCGGCGGGTAGCCGTAGGCCTCGCTGGCCTGCTGCGCGAGCCGTTCCGGCTCGGATCGCGCCAGCCGCACGGACGCGACGAGCGCGTGCTCGAGCTCGATGAGCCCCTCCACGACCGGCTCTGGGGCCGCCCACACGGCGAACACCATCGGAAGCCCCGTCCGCTCGAGCCAGAGCTTGCCGAGGTCGAAGTGAGGCGTCGGGTCCTCGAAGGCGCTCCGAAGCGCCGCGTCGCCGATGAGCAGCTTGGCGTCCGCGTCCATCCCGAGCGGCACGATCTCGGCCTTGGGCAGGAGGATGCGCGTGAGCACGACCGAGGTTGCGCTCTCCGGCGTGACGGCGACCGAGCGGACCTGGCCGAACGGCATCCGCGTCACGAGCTGGATCGAGTCGACCGCGCCCTCCGAGGAGACGCACACGCGCGGCAGGATCCGCAGGCGATCGGCGTTGCGCGCGTACTCGATCGACGGGATGGGCGCGATGTCGATCTCGCCGTCGAGCAGCATGCGGCTGAGCTCGGTCGGGACTCCCGAGACCTCCTCGACGTCGGCCTCGAGGCCGTAGAAGACGGGCGCCATGTTCACGTACGAGATGCGCCCGAGCCTCATCGCCGCTGCCTCCTGCGCACGACCCAGGTGATCACCGCGGCGAGGATGAGAGCGCTCCAGAGGACGACGGCCGGGATCGACGCGCGCCAGGAGAACCCGCTTCCCGTGTCGGACAGGTAGAGCGCGCCGAACGTGAACAGCGCCGAGAAGACGAAGATGGCCGCAGCCAGGATGCCGAAGCCGTAGATGACCCACACCCAGATGGGTGTGCCGGCTGCGGGCGGCTGCTCGAGCCTCTTGTCACCGGCGCCCTCGCGACTCACTCACCACCGCCGCAGCTCGTTGTACAGCGTGTCGCGCTGCACGGGGACGCGGCCGGCGTCGCGCACGAAGCGCACGAGCTCGTCGATCTTCTGCTCGGTCTCGGTGCGCGCGCCTGCCGCGTGGAAGATCTGCTCGCGCACGACCGTCCCCTGCACGTCGTTCGCCCCGAAGTGGAGCGCGACGGCCGCGAGCGGCATGCCCATCATGATCCAGTAGGCCTTGATGTTCGGGACGTTGTCGAGCATCAGCCGCGAGAACGCCAGCATCTTGAGATCGTCGGAGCCGGTCGTGTGCCGCCAGCCGCGCCGCTCGAAGACCGTGTTCTCGGGGTGGAAGGCGAGCGGGATGAACGCGAGGAACCCGCCCGAGCGGTCCTGCTGGTCGCGGAGCCGGAGGATGTGGTCGACGCGTTCCTCGTACGTCTCCACATGTCCGTACAACATCGTGCAGTGCGTCGGGATCCCCAGGCGGTGCGCGGTGTCATGGACGTGGAACCAGATCTCGGGTGACTCCTTGCCCGGCGCGACGAGCCGCCGGACGCGATCCGCGAACACCTCCGCGCCACCGCCCGGCAGCGAGCCCAGCCCGGCCGCCTGGAGCTCGCGCAGGACCTCCTCGTGCGTGAGGCCCGAGAGCGTCGTCATGTGGTGGATCTCGGAGGCTGTGTAGCACTTGAGGTGCACGTCGGGCAGCGCGTCCGAGAGTGCCGCGATCGTGTCGCGGTAGAAGGCGAAGTCGACGTGCGGGTTCTCGCCGTTGACCATGTGGATCTCGGTGAAACCGGTGATTTCGCGCTGGGCGAGTACGTCCTCGACGAGCTCCTCGCTCGTGAAGGTGTAGGCGTGCTCCTGCTTCCGCGTCGCCGCGAACGCGCAGAACTTGCACTTCACGCGGCAGACGTTCGTCTGGTTCAGATACAGGTTCTGGACGAAGAAGACCTCGTCCGTGCCGCCACGCCGACGGCGCGCGAGGTCGGCGAGCGCGCCGAGCTCGAGGAGATCGTCCGACTCGAGGATCGCGACGCCGTCGTCGAAATCGAGGCGCTCCCCGGCCTCGATCTTCTCCCGGATCGGCTCCAGCGTCCGTAGCTCGAGAACCGCGATCAGCTCCTCCTCTCCACGACAGCCCACGTCAGCGCCTCGAGCTCGTCCCGACGCGGCGCGTCGTCGAGGCAAGACCTGGCCTCCGAAGCGTAGTGGAGGGCCAGCTCGCGAGACCGGTCGAGCGCGCCACTGGCCGCGACACGGACGAGCGCTCCCTCGTTCGGGCCGCCTGCGAGCGCCTCGCGGACGAGCGGGTCCTCTCGGGCGGCAAGCAGGAGTGGCAGCGTGGGCGTGCCGTCCCGGAGGTCGGTGCCCGGCACCTTTCCCGTCTCGATCGTCTCGCCGGTGCAGTCGAGAACGTCGTCGGCGATCTGGAACGCGACCCCGAGCAGCCGCCCGTACTCCCCGCTCCCCCCGCCGAGCACGCAGGCGGCCTCGAAGAGCTTCCCCGTCTTGAGCGCGCAGCGCTCGAGGTAGTCCTCGATCGTCGTGTCGGGATCGTGTCGCTGCCGGCGCTGCATCGCCTCGCCGCGAGCGAGCGCGAGCGCTGCGTCGGCGAGCACCGCGACGGCGTTCGGATCGCCAGTCGCCGCGAGCACCGAGAACGCCCGGGCGAACAGGTAGTCGCCCGCCGCCTTCGCCGCCTGCTCGCCGTGCTCGCTCCAGGCCGCCGCGCGACCGCGACGGACCGCGGCCCCGTCGATCAGGTCGTCGTGAACGAGCGTGGCCATGTGCACGAGCTCGACCGCGACTCCGGCAGCGAGTGGCGCCGGCCCGTGAGGTGACGAGGAGAGAAACGCGAGCGCCGGCCTCAGGCGCTTGCCGCCGGCCGCGAGCGCGCCGGCGCCGACCTCGGCGACGAGCCCGGGGTAGCGCTCGACGACACGTCCCAGCTCCGTCTCGACCTCGGCCAGGTAGTCGTCGAGACCCGGCGCCGCGCGCACCACCTCGAGCGCGGTCATGAGCCGGCCCTCGGCTCATGACCGGGGAGGGGTGTGGGGAACCGGGAGGTTCCCCACGACTTCAAGAAGAAGGGGGCACGCGGGGGAAACATGGCTTCCCCGACCGGAAGCCGAAGGCGAGCGGTGGTCACGGTCGGGTTCCCACGTGCAGGGCGACGATCCCGCCGCCGAGGAGGCGGTAGCTCACGTTCTCGAAGCCGGCGCGCTCGAAGAGGGAGGAGAGATCGTCCGGGCCGGGGAAGCGCCGAACGCTCGCCGGCAGGTACGTGTAGGCCTCACCGCCCGGGAGCACGCGGCCCGCGAACGGCACGAGCACGTCGAACCAGAGGCGGAAGAACGGCCGGAGGATGCCCCGGGGCCGCGTGATCTCGAGAACCGCGAGCTTCCCGCCCGGACGCAGGACGCGCGCGAGCTCCTTCAGGCCGCCTTCGAGATCGGCGAGGTTGCGCACGCCGAAGCCCACCGTCGCAGCGTCGAAGTCGCCGTCCGCGAACGGGAGCGCGAGCGCGTCGCCTTCCACCCACTCGATCGCGCCCGACTTCTTGCGTGCCCGCTCGAGCATCTTCGGCGAGAAGTCGAGCGCGACGACACGGCCGCCTCGCCGCTCGGCCTCGACCGCGAGATCACCCGTGCCGCAGCAGGCGTCGAGCACGCGATCTCCCGGCCACACGACCGCGTTCACCGCGAGCTTGCGCCACCGTCGATCGAGGCCGGCCGTCATCACGCGGTTCATCACGTCGTAGACGGGAGCGATGCGATCGAACATCCCGCGCACCGTCTCCGGCTCGAGCCGTCCGGTCTCGTAGGTCATGCGGGCTGGCCCCAGCGCTCGACGAGGGCATTGTCGATGCCGATCTGGTCGAGGCAGCGCGCGACGACGAAGTCCACGAGATCGTCGATGGTGTCGGCGCCGTGGTAGAAGCCCGGCGCGGCGAACAGGATCACCGCACCGGCGTCGTTCAGGGTCGCGAGCCCGCGCAGGTGGATGGACGAGAGCGGCGTCTCCCGCGGCACGAGCACGAGGGTGCGCCGTTCCTTGAGCGCGACCGACGCGGCGCGGTGGATGAGGTTCTGCATGGCGCCCGAGGCGAGCGTGCCGACCGTGGCCATCGAGCACGGGCAGACGACGTACGCGTCGACCCGTGCGGACCCGCTCGCGTACGGGCTTCGAAAGTCGTTCTCCCCGTACACGCTGACCCGGTCCGAAGCAGCCCCGACGAAGCGCTCCAGCACCTCCTCCCGCGCGAGCGAGGGATCGCGATACAGCTCGGTCGCGAGCACCTCGATCCCCGAGCGGGACGCGCAGAGGCCGATCTCGCAGCCTGCCTCCGCGAGCGCGCGCAGGAGTCGCTCCGCGTAGGGAGCACCGGAGGCACCGGTCACGCCGAGGAAGACACGCACGCGGCAAGGCTACCGCCGTGGTCGATGCAAGAGACGCCCGCGGCCGCGCGGCGGACGCCTTCAGGGGTCTTCGCGCGACCCAGAGCCCGCGCTAGCGGGATATGGGTCCGGCGCTAACCGGAATCAGGGCCATCGGAAGCGGCAAGGAACGCGCCGAGCGACGCGAGGTTGTCGGCTCCGAGGTAGGCGTACGAGCCCATGACCTGGTTGCCGAACGCCGCCGGGTTCGTCAGGTACTGCACGAAGTATTCGGCGTCATTGGCCGCCCCGATCGCGGAGAGATTCGGCGCGCCGAGGATCCCGTTTCCCTGACCGAGGTACGTGTGGCAGTTGAGGCAGCCCGACTGCGCGAAGAGCTTCGCGCCGGCTTCGGCCTCCTTGTTCCCGGTGAATCCCTGCTGCTCGGCCCACGACGGGACGAGCAGGATGAGCTCCGAGCCGAGCGCCTCCTTCGCCGTCGCGCCCTTCCACGTGAGGGTGGCCATCGACAGCACGGTCAGAACGGCGGCGACCATCGCGACGGGGCGGTGCAGCGGGCGCCGCTCGCGCCGCCGGTCGTAGAAGGGGAGCCCGAGGAGGAGCACCAGGCCGATCGTCGGGATGCCGACCGTGGCGATGAAGACGGTCTCCGGCCACTTGAAGATGCGCAGGAGGTAGAAGAGGAAGTAGAAGTACCAGTCGGGCCGCGGGATGAAATTGGTCGTCCCCGGATCGGCGGGCTCCGTGTACCACGGCCCCAGGATCCCCGGCTTCACGCCGTCCGCGTCGAAGTACCAGATCGCGGCGAGCGCCACGATCACGCACACGACGATGAGCGACATCACCGTGTCGTGGTAGATCGCCCGCGGGAAGAACGGCTTTCCTTCCTTCTTCGTGTCGTCCTTGTAGCGGGCGAAGTCCTCCCGGTTGAGCTCGCCGAGGTCGCGGGCCATCAGTCACCGCCTCCCGCGCCACGCACGAGGCCCGCGCGCGCGCCCTTCGGCTGCACCGGAGGACGCTCGCGACCGGCGGCCTCGCCCGACCAGGGCGGCGAGGAGACGCCGAGCCGTGTGACGAGGTAGATGTGAATCCCGATCAGCGGGATGAGCAGCCCGGGTATCAGGAGCATGTGCATGGCGTAGAACTTCGGCAGCGTCTCGGTGCCTATCTCGGGCCCCCCGGCGAGGAACTGCGCGAGCCAGGGGCCGGCGAACGGCGCCGTCCCGTTCAGGTTGATCCCGACCGCGGACGCCCAGTACGCGGTCTGGTCCCAGGGCAGCAGGTAGCCGGTGAAGCCCATGAGCATCCCCGTCGCGAGGATCAGCACGCCCGTGATCCAGGTGAGCTCGCGCGGGTACTTGTACGCGCCGAACAGGAACACGCGGCCCATGTGCAGGAAGAGCAGGATGATGAAGACGCTCGCGCCCCAGCGATGCATGCCGCGGACGAGCCAGCCGAGCGTGAGCTCGCTCGTGATCGACTCGATGGTCGAGTACGCGACCGGCTTGCCCGTCACCGGGTCGATCGAGGACGACGGCTCGTAGTACATCGCGAGGATCCCGCCCGTCAGTGCCTGCACGATGAAAGCCGTAAGAGCGGCGGAGCCGAGCGTCTGCAGCCAGCTGATGTCTCGCGGAACGTTGCGGAAGAGGAACCACTTCGTGCCGCGCACCGCACCGGTGCGCTCGTCGACCCAGTCGAGCGGGGCGAGGACCGCCAGGTCGACCATCTGCTGCCTCTTCGACTTGACGGCCACGCGGCCTACCCCGTCACCTGGCTCGGGACGATCGGGTAGAGCCACGCCTCGATGCCGTCGACATGGGTGCCCGGGACCGACCATGGATAGCGCGCGATCGCCGCGTTCGCCCCGGTGCCCGACACGTTGCCCACGGCGTAGTTGGGGCCGAGCACGAGATGCCCGTTGCGGATCGAGTACTCCTGGCGGTCGAGCGAGCGCACGGGCGGGCCGGCGCGGCGGTTGCCCTCGGCGTCGTACAGCCCGCCGTGGCACGGGCAGCCGAACGACTGCGCGAGCACGGGCCTGAGCTCGACGCCCTTGACCTTCTTCGTCGCCTCCTCGTCGATCGGCCCGTTCGGCTGGACCGGGCAGCCGAGGTGGACGCAACGGCTGTACAGGATCGTGAAGCTCGGCTCGAGGCGGCCCTTGCTGGCCGGATTCTCGATCATGCCGTTGTACCGGACGAACGACGTGCGCCGGCTCACCTCTCCCTGCTCGACCTGGGAGAGATACGTGGCGATCACGAAGGTCCCCTCCGGGAAGTTCTCGATCGGGCCGAGGTCGGCCTCGGTCTCGCCGAGGTTGGTGAAGGACGGCAGGACCGTGAAGCCGAGCACCGGCAGCGTGACCACGGCGCCGATGGCCGCGCCGAGACCGAGCGTCGAGGCCTCGAGGAATCGCGAGCGCGTGTAGGCGGGGAGCGGCGCGGGAGGCGCGTCGGCGACAACGACCGGCTCGTCGGCGACGGCTCGTGTCTCTGGCTCGATGACCGGCACCTCGTCGCGCACGTCGCGCGTGACCTCACGCGCCCAGAGGATCCCGAACACGACGGCGATGACGACGCCGATGGCGGCGACGATCCAGCTGATGATCAACCCGACGAGCAGGCACGCCACCCCGATCGCGAAGGCGATCGGCCAGAGGCTCGGCCCAGGTGCGTGGGGGGTGTCGTTGTTCGTGTCGCTCAACTCGCGCCCTGCGCTGGATTCAATCTCCCGACGGTCCCGTGTGTCAACGACGTGCCGTCTGTCGCGACGCGGGGATTCTGCACGTTGCGAAGGATGGGCGTCAGGACAACGCGCCGAATGCCGCGGCCGAGTCGACACAAACGCAGCGGCCGCGAAGCGGACGCCTTCAGGAACGCGCGCCTGGAATCCGCGCTAGTCGGATTCCAGGCTGGCGCTAAGTCCGTACTCCACCCAGCGACGGGTCACGAGCTCGCGCACCTCGGGGCTCATCACGATCTCCTCGGGCCACGGCCGCGCGTCCTCCTCGGGAAGCTTGTGGGTGGCATCGATGCCGAGCTTGCCGCCGTAGAACTGCCGTCCGGGTGCGTGGTCGAGGTGGTCGAGCGGCCCCTCGGTGATGAGGATGTCGCGCTTCGGATCGACGTTCGCCGTGACGCGGAAGAAGACGTCGGCGTAGTCGTGCACGTCCACGCCTGCGTCGACGACGACGATCGACTTCGAGAGCGAGAGCATCCCGAGGCCCCAGAGCGCGTGCATGACCTTCTGCGCATGGCCTGGGAACGTCTTGCGAATCGAGACGATCACACAGTTGTGGAACGCGCCCGCGACCGGCAGGTCGTAGTCGACGATCTCTGGAAGCGTCATGCGTACGGCCGGCAGGAAGATCCGCTCGGTCGCCTTCCCGAGCCAGGCGTCCTCGGCGGGAGGCTTGCCCGACGACGATCGACGAGTAGATCGCGTCGCGTCGCATGGTGATCGCCGAGAGGCGGAAGATCGGGAAGGGCTCAGCGTGGGAGTAGTAGCCGGTGTGGTCACCGAACGGGCCCTCGATCCCGACGTCGTCCTTGGAGACGTGCCCCTCGAGGACGATCTCCGCGTTCGCGGGCACCTCGAGGTCGACCGTCTTGCACTTCACGAGCTCGACCGGCTCACCGCGGAGGAAGCCGGCGAGCATCAGCTCGTCGAGGTGCTTCGGGAGCGGAGCGCTGGCGGAGTAGGCAGTCACCGGATCGAGCCCGATCGCGACTGCGACGGGAATCCGCCCGTCCTCGGCCGCGAGGAGATCGGCGCGGCCGTCCTTGTGCATCTGCCAGTGCATGAAGGTCGAGGCGCGGTCGATCACCTGCATCCTGTACATGCCGACGTTCCGCGCGCCCGTCTGCGGGTCCTTCGTGATGACGGCAGGCAAGGTGATGAACGGGGCCGGGTCGCCCGGCCAACAGCGCTGGATCGGCAACCGCCCGAGGTCGACGTCGGCCCCCTCGTAGAAGACCTCCTGACACGGCGCCTTCGACACGGTCTTCGGTCGCGAGTCCGCGACCGACTTGAGCTTAAGAGGCCCCGAACCTTCTCGCGAAGCCCCTCCGGAGGCTGCATGTCGAGGATGTCACCGAGCTTCGAGGCAGCATCGTCGAGCCTCTCGACCCCGAGCGCCATGCAAATGCGCTTTTCGGTGCCGAACTGATTGATGAAGAGCGGATGCTGCGAGCCTTTGGGGTTCTCGAACAGCAGCGCCGGCCCGCCGGATTTGACGACGCGATCCGTGATCTCCGTGATCTCGAGGTCGGGGTCGACCTCGACGGAGATCCGCCGCAGCTCGCCCTCGCGCTCGAGGAGCGCGATCCACTCACGGAGATCTCGCGGTGGCGTCGGCACGGCCGAGTCAGTCTATGGACGAGAGCGCGGAGTCGACTGCGTCGTCCAGCGTCATCTGCGAGCCGGCGGCCCAGCGGCGCAGATCCTGTGTCATTCGGCTGTTGCGAGAAGCGCACACGCCCGAGCTACTGCCGAGTCGAGCTCCAGAGCGCGTCCCTCCACGGCCAGCGCCTCGAACTCGGCCTCGCCGAGAGCGGACACGAGCTCGTCGCGCAGAGACCACCACCACGTGAGCTCCGGAGTGTGCTCAAAGCCCATCCGCTCGTCGTGCGCATCGACGGCGCCGAAGAGCGCGGCGCCGTCACGCGCCCGCTCGGTCCGAGCTGCGAGTAGCGCGACGGTCAAGACGAGGTCTCCGAGCAGGAGGCTCAGGCCGAGCGGCACTGCGATCTCGTAGCCCTCTTCCAAGTAGCCCTTTGCGCCGGCGACGTCTCCCTCGGCGATCGCGGTCTGCGCCAGCTCCTTGACGGCCCAAGCCACGTCGATCTCATTTGCAACAGCCCTGCTGACCGCGAGGCTCTCCTCGAGCAGCTCGCGCGACCGAGCAACGTTGCCGTTGTCGCGCTCGAACTTGCCGAAGTTCGCCAGCGACCCGGACACGACCTCGTCGTCGCCGGTGGTTCGCGCCACCTCGAGGGCTTCCTCGTACCGGCGCCGCGCTGCTTCGAAGTCGCCTCCGAGGAACGCGCTCGTCGCGAGCATGTTCAGCGCGGCGCTCTCCTGCACGGCGTCGCCGGTCTGGCGCGCGAGCTCGAGCCGTTGTTCCGAGAAGATGCGCATGGACTCGACGTCATTGACCTCGAGCGCTGCGCCGACCCTCGCCTTGAGCCCTCGCTTTCGGAGCTCGACGGGCACGTCGTCCAACCACGTCGACTCGAGCAGTCGCGCGTGCTCATGCGTGCGCCCGGTCTGGTTCAGAAAGTACGAGGTGTTCACGACGATCGCGAACGCGACGATCGGGTCGTTCGCAATCCCCCACTCGATCGCCGCTCTGATGTTTGCGAGCTCAGTCTCGAGCCGACCGATCCATCGAGCCCCCTGACGCCCCATTAGCTCCGGCTCGTACTCCTCGGAAAGGTCGCGGTACCAGCGCGCGTGCCGGCCGGCAACGTCGCAGGAGAGCGACGACGACGCGCGGAGCTGATCACGCGCGTACTCCCTGATCGTCTCGAGCATCCAGTAGCGCTCGTTCGTGAAGCGCACCAGACTCTTCTCGACGAGGGACTGCAGGGTGTCGAGCTCGGCGTCGGCGACGTCTTCTGCGGCGTCCAAAGCACAGCCGCCTTGGAAGATTGACAGGCGGGCGAAGAGCTCCTGCTCTGCAGGTGAGAGGAGCTCGTGCGACCACTCGATCGTCGCTCTCAGGGTCTGCTGGCGCGGATCGGCGTCGCGGCCGCCCTTCAGGAGGTCGAGCCGTGAAGAAAGACGCTCGAGGATCTGAGCCGGTGTGAGTGCCGTCGTGCGCGCGGCAGCGAGCTCGACGGCCAGCGGGAGCGAGTCCAGGCGGGCACACAGCACTGCGGTCTCCTCTGAGGGCTCGAGCTGCGAGCGCTCGCAGAAGAGAGCGACAGCTTCGGGTTCGGCGAGCGGAGGAACCGCGTATTCGACCTCGCCGGAGATCCGCAGGAGCTCGCGCGAGGTGACGAGGAGCGTGAGATTGGGACAGGCAGAGAGAAGAGCGCCGAGCTCGGCCGCTGCCTCGATCACCTGCTCGAAGTTGTCCAGCAAGAGCAGCAGCTCGCGATCGGCGATATGCGAGGCGAGACCGTCCTTGGCGCCGAGCGTCTGCGCGATCGTCTCGGTCACGAGGGTTGAATCGCGCAGCGAGGCGAGCCCGACCCAGAAGACGCCTGCCTTGTACTCGGGGACGAGCGTCAGCGCCGCTTCCAGGGCGAGCCGGGTCTTGCCGGTGCCACCAGGGCCGGTGAGCGTGACGAGGCGGGCTCCCGCTTCGAGCCGTGACACGACCTCCTCGAGCTCGGCGTTCCTGCCCACGAAGGAGCTCGCCGGGCGCGGCAGGTTCGTGTTGGAAATCGTCTTGAGTGGAGGGAAGCTCCCCTCGCCGAGCTGGAAGATCGAGACCGCCTCGGGGATGTCCTTCAGGCGATGCTCTCCCAAGTCCACGAGCTCACCATCGACGACTGTGGCGGTTGCCTTGGAGAGGACAACCTGGCCACCGTGACCCGAAGACGCGACGCGAGCGGCGAAGTGGACGTCGTCCCCCACGTAGCCCTCATCGGCGAGGAGGGGTGTACCCGTGTGCAGTCCGACGCGCACACTGATCGGGCCGGAGGCGAGCTTCTCGCTGAAGGAGGAAGCGGCGTCGAGTGCGCCAGGCGCAGACGCGAACGCGAAGAAGAAGGCGTCTCCCTGCGTGTCGACCTCGACGCCACCTTCGGCGGCACATGCCTCCCGGATGACACGCCGATGCTCTGCCAGGGCCTCCGCATAGGCCTCGACACCGAGCTCGTGCAACAGCTTCGTCGACCCCTCGACGTCGGTGAACAGGAAAGTCACCGTGCCGGTTGGAAGTTCGGGCCGCATCGCGGCCCGAATCATGCGGCTACGGCGCCTCCGGGTCTAGTGGCGCGCGTTGTGGCGCTTGCGCGAGCGCCAGTTCCACAGGTCGGCGATGAGCGCGAAGCCGACGAAGATCACGCCGACCAGAAGCATCATGAGGATGATGTCGCGGCCCTCTTCCGCCGCCGTCTTCTCCTGTGCCTGCTCGACCGGTGCCTGGGCGAGAAGGTGGAGGAACGTGGCCAGCATCGCGGCGATGCTACCCGACGAATCGGGCATGCGCAGCGAGCGCCGCGTCGACCGCAGCGTCGCCGGCTGCGTGGCGCGCAGCCGCATCGAGCACGCTCGCGTCGCCGCGCTCGCGGAGCGCGCGACGCGCGAGTTCGAGCCCGCCGACACCAAGCCCCGAAGCCGTCCCTGCCCAAACCTGCCCATCTCCGTCGCGGCCTTCCGCACGGGCTTGCGCGCACAGCGAGATCAGCTCGGCGAGATCGGCGACGGCGGCGACATCGCCGGTGTCGGCGACGCGCACCAGCCCGTGTGCATAGAGGTAGTCGCCGAGCAAGAGCGCGGTGTCGCTGTCAGCGGGAGCGAACAATCGCGAGCGGCCGTAGTGGACGAGATAGCCCTCGTAGATCGTCTCCAGCCCGAGCGCATGCTCGGGGGGAGCGAGCGGCGAGAAGACCGGCTCGCGCCGCTGCTCGCGCTCCGGCCGGAGCGCGTCCGCCCACAGAGCGCTCTCGGCCGCGGCGGCCGCCGTGATCGTCTCCCACACTGAGCAGACGCTACCGCGATCCGCTGGCGGCCTTCGGCGGCTCGAGCTCGACCTCCACCGGCACCTCCGGACCGCCGTCGTCCCAGCTCTCGAGGCGAACCCGCTCGCGGAAGAACTCCCAGATCGCGCGGCCGCCCGCCATGGTCGGAAGCGCGACGAGGACTCCGGCGATCCCGTAGAGCTCGCCGCCTGCGAGCAGTCCGAAGATCACGAGCAGCGGATGCAGGCGCAGCGCGTTCGCCATCACGTTCGGCACGACGATGTGCCCCTCCACCTGGTAGATGAAGAGGAAGAGGATCCCGACCCAGAGGACCGCCCACGGCGGATCGGCGAAGAGCGCGTACAGCGCCGGCGGCACGGCCGACAGCCACGGGCCGATATACGGGATCACCTCGACGAAGGCCGTCCACAGGCCGAAGAGCAACGCGTACTGCTCGGCGCCTTCGACGAGGCCGGTGACGCCGAGGACGTACATCCCGACCCCGGCGCTCGTCCCGATGACCGTGGAGAGGATCGCCTGCCCCTTGAGGTATCCCCAGAGCGCGCTCTCGATCCGCTGGGTGAGCGGCACGCCGCCGTGCGGGGGAAAGCGCTCGTCGATGGTGCGCTCGAGCCGCTGCATGTCGAGGAGCATGTAGATGGCGATGACCACGATGAGGATCACCGAGAAGAGCAGGACGACGAACGAGAACGCCGCCCCCTGGGCGAACGAGATCGCGTCCTGCGCGTAGCCGGACACCTCGCCCGCGCTCAGCCCGTCCAGCCAGTCGTTCACCTGCTCGCGCACCTGGACCTGCTCGAGCCCGTGATCGTCGAGCCAGGCCTGCAGACGGTCGATGTCCAGCTCGGCGGCGGTCTGGTTGCCGCCGCGGACGTCCTCGGTGACGTACTCGTCGATGCGGTCCGCGGCATGGCGTGCCTGCTCGAAGGCGACCGCCCCGATCGCGATCAGGAGCGCCGAGACGACGGCGAGGAAGATCCCGAACACGATGAAGACGGACGGCGCGCGCGGCACCCTGAGGCGCGTGAGGTCGCGCACGAGCGGATTGAGCGTGAACGCGATCACGCTGGCGGTCAGGAAGAGGAAGAGGACGTGGCCGAGCGTCGACGCGAGCAGGAACGCGAGGAGGAGCGCCACGGGGAGGACGACCAGCTGGATCCACCGTGGGATCTGGATCGTCGGGCCGGAGCCGGCCATCGCGCGGATCGTACAGTTGAGCCTGGGAGAGCGCCCGACGGAGACCTTGCTACGGTCCGTGCAATGGAGACCCCTCGCTCCCGTCACGGTGCGCGGCTTCGCGCCGACCGCCGGCGGGCGCAGGCTCGGGCAAGGCGAATCGCGGTCGGAGCGGTGATCGCGGTGCTCGCGGTCGTGACGCTCGGGCTGACCGCGTTCGACAACCAGAGCGCGACGCCCGCTGTCAGCCGGCCCGCGCCGGCGCCGGTCACGTCCGCGCCGCCGGACGCGCATGTGCTCGCAACGGTCGGGAACCTCCGCGTCCAGTCGCCCGTCGCGCAGGGCGGCGTGACGGCGACCGGCTTCCACGGAAGCGAGGACGGGGCCCTCGTCCTGAAGCCCGTCGGCCCGCAGATCAACGAAGGGCTCGTGGCGCGGCTGTGGCGACGCATCACGGGGGCGGAGCGGAGCGGCCTCGCGTGGTACCAGCTCTCCGGAGGACCGCTGCGCACGCTCGACGTCGGCGCCGTCGCCGGAACCGACGTCTACTCGCCCGTCGACGGGACCGTCGTCGCGCTTCGCGACCAGGTCGTCTCCGGGCGCACGGTCGGGTCCGAGATCGAGCTGCGGCCCTCGTCTGCGCCGTCGCTCGTCGTCTCGATCCAGAACGTGCGGCCCGACCCGTCGCTGACGATCGGCGCGAACGTCGCCGCCGGCTCCTCGAAGCTCGGGACCGTGACCGACATCAGCCGTTTCGAGCGACAGGCCCTGAAGCGGTACGCGGCCGACGGCGGCAACAACGTCTCGATCCAGGTCTTTCCGTCGGCGACGCTCGGCGTTCCGTAAAGTCCCGCGGCTTGCGCATCCTCTTCATCGCCGACGTGGTCGGCGCTCCCGGCCGCAAGGCCCTCGAGGAGCGTCTCGGCGGGCTGCGCTCGGAGCTCGAAGTCGATGCCTGCGTCGTGAACGGCGAGAACGCGGCGGACGGCATCGGCATCACGCCGCGGCTCGCCGACCAGATCCTCGGGCTGGGCGTCGACGCGATCACTCTCGGGAACCACGCGTTCCGCCGCAGCGAGATCGGCGCGTACCTCGAGTCGTCCGATCGCGTCGTACGGCCGGCGAACACCTCGCGCAACACTCCCGGGCGCGGTGCCACCGTCGTCTCGACGGCGAGCGGCCGGAAGCTCGGGGTGATCAACGTTCTCGGCTCGCTCTTCCTCCACCCGGCGACGTCGATGTTCGAGCTGATCGACGAGCTCGTCGAGGAGGCGCGGCGCGAGACGCCCGTCGTGCTCGTGGACGTGCACGCGGAAGCGACGAGCGAGAAGGCTGCGCTGGCGCGCTGGCTCGACGGTCGCGTCACCGCGGTCGTGGGCACGCACACGCACGTGCAGACGTCCGACGCGACCGTCCTGCCGAAGGGGACAGCGTTCATCACCGATGCCGGCATGACGGGCCCGCACGACTCGGTGATCGGCGTCGAGGCCGATCTCGCGATCCGGCGGATGCGAACCGGGCTTCCCGTCCGGTTCGAGACCGCTCAGGGCGGGGTTCGCATCGAGGGCGCGCTCGTGGAGTGCGACGCCGAGACCGGCAAGGCCTCGTCGATCGAGGCCGTCCGCGTCCGGGTCTCCTGAGGCTCGGGCTCCGGCAGGAGCAGCCACAGGAACACGAACGGAACGACCCACGGCAGGTAGAGGTAGAACCAGTGGGTCAGCGTGAGCTCGAACGCGATGAGGACGGCGGCGGTGAGCGCGGCCAGCTCGATCGGGCCCTTCCTGCGCGGGACGAACGCCAGTAGCGCCGCGAGCGCGACGGCAAGCGCCGCCACGACCGGTTGCAGGAAGCCGAGGTCCGGGATTCCCCGGGCGTGGTACTGGCCCCAGCCCCAGATCGAGAACGGTGAGTCACGTCCGGACTGGAACCCGAACGTCCGGTCCCAGAACGTGCGCAGCGCTTCCCACAAGGACGGCTCGAGCAGGAGAACCGCGAAGGCGAGCACCGTCGCGACGACGAACGCCGCCGCGAAGCGGAGCACGCGTCGCAGCTCGTAGGTCGGGTACGTCGCCCACAAAGGCGCGACGAGCAGCGCGCCGAACTTCGTCCAGCCGGCGAGCGCGACCGACGCGCCGCGCGCCCAGTCCGAGGTGACGAGCCAGAACCCGAGCAGGAGGAGCGCGGGCATGATCGCATCGTTCGTGTTCGCGTCGAGCATGTAGGCCGTGAACGGATAGGCGGCCCACGCGAACGCAAGCAGGACGGCGAGCCGCCGGCCGCCGAAGCGCAGCCCGACCAGCAGGAGAGCGACGACCGCGAGCAGGTCGAACGCGATCGAGGTCGTGTGCGCGGCGGGTAAGGAGTCCCACTTCCCGCTCCAGCCGAAGACGCCGACGGCGGGCACGTAGGCGAGGTACGAGACCGGGCCGTAGGTATCGCCGCGCTCGATCGCCGCCTCGCAGCGCCCGTTCGTCTGGATGCGCTCGCGTACCTGCCCCTCTGCGTCCTTCGGGCCGCACGGCTCGAGCGTGCCGCGCTGCGGCATGTTCCCGTACGGCGCCTCGCCGTCGAGGATCCGGTCGGCGCCGACGACGCCCGCGAGGCCGACGTCGATCACGCCGCGAGGCGCCTCGAGGTTGAGCCCGATGCGAAAGCCGAGGAGGAAGACCGCTGCGGCGGCGAGCACCCACGTCGGCCAGACCGATGTCAGCACCCCCGAGCGCCGTCCGAAGCCGACCCAGAGCCCACGGGCGAGGAGGTACGCGAGCACCGGATAGACCAGCGGGACGCTGCGGAAGATCTCTCCGCGGTCGAAGAACGCGAGCGAGACCGTGAATCCGAGAAGCGCGAGCAGGTCG
The DNA here is from genome assembly GCA_963763465.1 of uncultured Gaiellaceae bacterium. GTDB lineage: Bacteria > Actinomycetota > Thermoleophilia > Gaiellales > Gaiellaceae > GMQP-bins7. The sequence continues at coordinate 165,440 of CAVXOS010000016.1, forward strand.
AGGTTCCCGGTCGAGAGCGGCCGGCGCAGATCGGCGAGCCCGAGCAGGAAGACGAGGCAGAACGCGAGCCAGACGTACGGCTTCAGGAGCGTCTTCCCGCCGAACGCGCCCTCGCGACCGCGCGCCATCTTCCAGGCGACCTGCGGGCCCGTCCACGCCTCGGTGACGGTTCCCGTCGAGTCCTCGACGACGGCCTGAGCGACCTGGCCCGCCTCGCCCGACCAGGCCTTCACGATCCACGTGCCCGAGTCCTCGCGATAGTCGCCGGACGTCGTGGGATCGGGCGGGTAGCGGTCGAGCCAGCGCGCGATCTTCGGATGGTCGAGCGCGAGCTCGACGGCCCTGTCCTCGGTCAGGCGCGCCAGGCGGTCGTCGCTCGGCCGCGCGGCTCCGGTCGAGGGAAGGGCGAGCGTGAGAGCCGCGAGCGCGGCCAGCGCGATTAGCTTCGAGGTCCGAACGACCAGAGCTTATTGCCGACGAAGTTCACCGGCGTGACGAGCACGATGGCGATCGCCTGCGAGAGCACGGGCTGATCCGTCGCCGAGACCAGCAGCTCGAGGATCAGCAGATTCGCGCCGAGGGCGAGACCCGAGACGACGACGAAACGCATGCCCTGATAGGCGACGCTGCCTCGCTGGGCGCGGAACGTCCAGAGACGGTTCCACACGTAGTTGTTCGTGACCGCGACCAGGAACGAGAGCGCGGCGGCAGGGAGGTAGTGCATCCCGAACCCGGTGACCAGGAACGTGAAGACCGCGAGGTTGACGGCGTACCCGCTGGCGCCGACCACGCAGAACTTGAGCAGCTGCTCCCAGTTGGAGCGCTTGCGCATGCCTGCACGGACGCGCGCAGGCGAGAAACCGGCGTCGATCTGGGCGGACGAGGACTCCACGGTCATCGCAGGGTAGTCGGGCAAGGAATCGTCACCGTCCCCCATACGATCAGTTCTCCCCAAACCCTTCGTCGCCCACGAGCGGGACGAAGCGACAGGGGATCGACGTGCGCTCGCTCGAGCCGTCGGGAGCCCGCGTGACGAGAACGAGCTCCTGCCCCAACCGCGAGCCGCGCGGGACGACGAGACGGCCGCCTTCGGCGAGCTGGTCGAAGAGCGCCCGAGGGACCGTCGGAGCGGCCGCCGCGACGGCGATCGCGTCGAACGGAGCGCGCTCCCGCGCACCGAGCGAGCCGTCGCCCACGATGACCTCGACGTTCCTGTACCCGATGTCGGCGAGGGTCGCGCGCGCCCTGTCGGCGAGCTCGGGGATGCGCTCGATCGTGAGCACCTCCGCAGCGAGCTCGGCGAGCACGGCTGCCTGGTAGCCCGACCCGGTCCCGACGTCGAGCACGCGCTCGCTGCCGTGCAGGCCGAGGAGGACGCAGATCGTCGCGACCACGAACGGCTGCGAGATCGTCTGGTCGTGTCCGATCGGGAGCGCGCCGTCGTCGTACGCGTGCGCGCTCAGGCTCTCCGGGACGAAACGCTCACGCGGGACGCGAGCCATCGCCTCGAGGACGCGCTCGTCCGTGATGCCGCGCCGGCGCAGTTGCCGCTCGACCATCTCCGCGCGCGCGCCGGCGGCGTCGACGGACGCGGTCACTTCGCGAGCGTTCGCAGCCCCGCGAACCGCGCCGCTTGCCGCCCGCGCATGCGAGCGGCCAGGATCGGCAACGCCACGGCGAGCACGTAGCCGGCGACGGGGATCAGCGCGATCAGGCAGATGAGCACTCCGAGCGCTCCCATGTACGCGCCGACGCCGAACCGCGTCGCGCCGCGCCGAAGGGCGCCGACCACCACGGCTGCGGCCGACAGAGCGCCGAGAACACCGCCGACCGCGCCGGCAATCGTCTCCGGGGTGCCGGCGACCACGAGGCCGATCGCGCCCCCGAGAACGGCTCCGACGACCGCGGCCGCGCCGATCCCGAGCACGTTCGTGCCGAGAATCCCCGTGATCGCCACCGAGAGGCCGAGCCCGAGGCCGAGACAGAGCCCGATCGTGTACCAGCTTCCCACGGGGCGCAGTGTAGAGAGGCAGGCCTAGCGCGAGCCTTCGATCCGGGAGATGACGGCCAGCCCGAACGCCGCCGCACGCGCGCCGTCGACGACGCGATGGTCGAAGGTGAGCGCGAGCGTGCCGGTGCGCCGGACGACGACCTCGCCGTCGCGCACCACCGGCCGCGGCGCAATGCGGCCGATGCTCAGGATCGCGACCTCGGGGTAGTTGACGATTGGGGTCTGGAAGAGGCCGGCGAGCTTGCCGGCGCTCGACACCGTGAACGTCGAGTTGCGCAGCTCCTCCGCGCCCAGCGACCCTGCGCGGGCGCGCTCGGCGAGCTCCGCGATCTCGGTGGCGAGAGCGTCGATCGTCTTCCCGTCGGCGGCGCGCAGCACCGGGACGACGAGCCCTTCCTCGGTCTGCACCGCGACGCCGATGTCGTAGCGGTCGAGGAGCACGATCGCGTCGCCGTCGAAGCGTGCGTTGAGCTCGGGGAACTCGATGAGCGAGTCGGCGCACGCCTTCACGACGATCGGGAGGAGCCGGTCGAGAGGCACGTCCTCGAAGTCGCATTCCTCGACCCAGGTCACGGGAGGCACTTCACGATGAGCGCGCGCCATGTGCTCCGGCGATCACGCGACGGACTCCGCGTAGAGGCTCGCGGCGTCCCTCTCCGCCGTCGGCGGCGGCGCGAACGTCGTCCTCGGTAACTCGTCCACCCGGCCCCGTCCCTGCCACGGCGGCGAGATCGACGCCGAGCTCCTGCGCGATTCGCCGAACGACGGGCGTGGCCTGGACTCGCTCCACGGAAGCCGTCGTCAGGGTCGCGGCTCGCGTCGCTGCGTCAGGCGACGTTGTCGAAACGACGTCGCCGGGCTCTCGCCGGCGGCGCCGATGACGACGAGCTCGGCCCCGACGGGAGCGATCTCGCCCTCGGCGACGAGGATCTTCAGCACCGTCCCGCCGTACGGCGACGGGATCTCGACGGTCGCCTTGTCGGTCTGGATCTCGACTAGCGGGTCGTCCTCCGCGATCTCCTGCCCTTCGGCGACGAGCCAGCGCGCGACCTCGCCCTCGGTCAGGCCCTCTCCCAGGTCGGGAAGCGTGAACGCGCTCGCCATCGTCAGCCGTGATTCTCGTGCGCGGCCGCCGTCGCGCACGCCACCGGCTACCGCGCGACACGAGCATCGCGAGCGCCGCGAGCGCGATGAGGAGCGGCGGCGCGATGAATGCGATGGCCCAGGCGTAGTGGACGGTGCTGCACTCGCTGTCGCACGTCGCGAACGAGTTGGCGCCGTGAAACTCCGTCGCGATCGCCGCAAACGCGGCTGCCCAGGTGACGACGGCGAGGGTGAAGAGCGCGATCGCCGCGACGCCCAGCCTGCCGCGCATCCACGCCGCCGCAAGCACCCCGCAGACGAGCGCGAAGATCCCGACCGACCATCATGACCTGGACGACCCACGTGGACATCGCGTCTGATTGTCGTCTAGCGGAGCGCGTCGTGCGCGAGCCGCGCGTGAATTCCTTTGGCCTCGTTCACGTCCTGGTCACGGGTCGAACCTAGGCGGCGAGAACCCGCGCACCGCATCGACGACCCGACCGACCGACGGCATGTACGCATCCTCGATCTGCCAGTACGGATACGGAACGTCGTATCCGGTCACGCGCACTACCGGCCCGCGCAGGTCGAAGATCGCCCTCTCCGCGAGGACGGCCGCGACCTCGGCGGCGAAGCCGCACACCCGCGGCGCCTCCTGCACGACGACGACGCGGCCCGTTCGCGCGACCGAGGCGAGCAGGCCGTCCTCGTCGAGCGGCTTGAGCGAGCGGAGGTCGAGCACCTCGCAGGACGCCTCGTCGCCGAGCGCCTCGGCGGACGCGAGCGCGACGTGCACCATCGCCCCGTACGCGACGATCGTGAGGTCGGAGCCCTCGCGCGCGATCCGCGACTCGCCCAGCGCGACGACGTGCTCTCCCTCGGGAACGGCCTCCTTGGAGGTGCGGTAGTGGAGCTTCGGCTTCAGGACGGACGACTGGATCGGGATCGCGGATCGCCGCCGCGAGCAGCCCCTTCGCGTCGGCTGGGCTCGACGGGATCGCGACCTTCACGCCCGGCGTGTGGACGTAGTACGTCTCCGGCGAGTCGTCGTGCAGCTCAGGCGCACGCACGCCGCCCCCGTACGGCATGCGAATCGTGAGCGGGAACGACATCGTCCCGCGCGTCCTCCAGCGATAGCGGCCGACGTGGTTGATCAGCTGGTCGAGCGCCGGATAGCTGAAGGCGTCGTACTGCATCTCGACGACCGGGCGCCAACCTGCCATGCACAAGCCGACGGCCGTGCCGAGGATCCCCGCCTCGGCGAGCGGCGTGTCGTGACGCGCGATTCACCGAACTGCTCCTGCAGGCCGGCGGTGGCGCGAAAGACGCCGCCGTAGCGGCCCGACGTCTTCGCCCAGCACGATGACGTACGGATCCGCCGCCATCTCGTCGGCGAGCACGTCGGTCACCGCCTCGACGAGGACGGAGCTCAGTCACCGAGCAGCCGCCGAGCTCGGTGAGATCGGGCGCGCGGATCGGCGACGCGGTGGTCGCGCTAGACGTGGTCGAACACGAGAGCCGGATCGGGCGTCGGCGCAGCCTCGGCGCCGCCATTCCGGCGTCGACGACGGCCGCACGGGCTTCGGACGTGACTGCCGCCATCGTCCTCGGAGAGCAGCCCCGATGCGCCGCAGGTAGTCGCTCGAAGCGCCCCACGCACTCGGGTCCTGACGACGCGCGGCCTCCGATCGCTCTCGGGCCGATGTAGATCGATCGTCGTCGTCCGGTGAGTGGGGTGTCGCCGGCACGACGATGGCTTCGATGAAGCGTCGGGCCGTCACCTGCCCGAGCACGCGCGACGCGGCGTCTCGCAGTCGCCGCGTACACGGCCAGTATGTCGGTCCGTCGACCGAGACGCTCGGGATTCCGTAGCCGATCGCCGCGTCGGCGACGCGTCTGCACGGCCGTCTGCTCTGCATGAGCGGCGCGTGATCGCGTAGTGGTTGTTGTTGCAGACGAGGATCACCGGCGGCGTGCTGGATCCCCGCGAACGTTGTGCCCTCGTGGACGTCACCCTTCGATGTGGCGCCGTCGCCGAAGTACGTGATCGCGACCCGGTCCTCGCCTTTCAACCGCGCGCCCCAGGCGTAGCCGACCGCGTGCGGGACGTGCGTCCCGATCGGAACGCAGATCGACGCGACGTTGTGCTCCACGGGGCTCCACCAGCCCGTCGGGTGCCCGCGCCACCAGCTCAGGATCGTCGCGGCGGGAATCCCGCGCAGCAGCCCGATGGCCGACTCGCGGTAGCTCGGGAAGATCCAGTCGCGATCCTCGAGCGCGAACACCGAGCCCGCCTGCATCGCCTCGTGGTTCCAGAAGATCGCGTACGTGCCGATGCGGCCCTGCCGGTGGTAGATCACCGAGCGCTCGTCGTACGTCCGCAGCAGGACGAGGTTGCGGTACAGCGTGAGCAGGTCGTCGTGCGACAGGCCGTCGACCTCGCCGTCCGGAACGGCTGCACCGTCACCGATGACGCGGCGCAGGTCGCCTTCGGCGGGGAGCACGCGGCTCATCCGGGCGGATTGTAGGCGCGCTTCCCGGCTTCAGACGAGAACGGTCACGGCGTCGTGCTCGGCGTCGTACACCGCTTCCTGCCACGTCTCCCGCGTCCTCGCCGTCCACCTGCAGCGGGAGCGGCTGGTCGCAGCGAACGACGACGGCCTGATCGATGTCGCGAGCGGAGAACGCCTTTCCCTCCTGCAGGCCCGAGCCTCGAACGCCGCGGATCAGGGCACGCTCGGCAGGTCTCGAGCTCGCAGGTTGACGGGAGCGAGGTACGCGAGACCCGCGTCGAAGTCCGCGCCGGGAACGAGGTCCAGCGCCCTGGCGCCGGCGAAGGTGTACGGCGAGCAGTTCGCCACCAGCACGAAGGCGGCGCGTCCGGCTCCCTCGACCTCGAGCTGCTCGTCGAAGCGCGCGTTTCGCGCCCAGAGCACGCTCGCGCGCACCCCGACGAACGCGACCTCACCCGGCCGCCTTCCCTCGGGGGTGCGTCCGATCTGGTCGACCTTGCGGACGAGCTCCGCATCGAAGCCGAGCCCCGCGTTGAAGCCGAAGCGGCGGCCGTTCACCCGCCCGAGGCCGATCCGCCGGGTCGTGCCCCGAGAGACTTGCTGCGCGGCCTTGACCGGGTTTCGAGGCAGTCCGAGCGCCCGCGGGAGCACGCTCGTGCCGCCCCCGGGAAGGAAGCCGAGCGGGACGTCGGCCTCGACGCCGTTGAGCACCTCGTTGTACGTGCCGTCACCGCCGAGGACGTAGATCGCCGTTGCATCGCCGGCCTCTCGAGCGATCTGGGTCGCCTCGCCGGGCGCGGTCGTGAGGCGGGTCTCGGTCCCCCCCGGCAGCGACGCCTGCACGGCGGCGAGCCGATGCTCGTCCACACCCGACGCAAACGGATTGACGATCAAGAGCGCTCTCACCGGGGCGTCGCGTAGCCGCGAATGCCGTCGACGACGATCGCGAGGAAGCGATCCGCGAGCTCGTCGGTGTCCCGACCGGGCTCGAGCCAGGTGTACGCCCAGTTCGCGGCCGAGAGGACGAGCAGCGTCGCCGCGCCCGAGTCGAGGTCGGTGCGGAGGTCTCCCGACTCGACGCCTTCACGAAAGAGCGCGCGCCACCGCTCTTCGTAGCGCCGCCGCTCCGAGACGATCTCCTCGCGGTGATCGCCCTCGAGATAGCGCCACTCGCGGATGAACACGGTGGCGACGTCGAGCTGCTCGGAGACGACGCGCAGATGACCGCGCAGCGCCGATCGCACCCGCTCGATGGCCGCTGCGTCCTCGGGCACGGCGTCGAGAGCAGCGTGGAAGGCGCGGGGCGCCCTTGCGCATCGCCTCGTAGAGGAGCTCCTGCTTGGACCCGATCAGCGAGTAGAGCGACCCCTCTGCACACCGAAACCCTGCGCGAGCGCGTCCATCGACGTGCCGTGGAAGCCCCGTTCAGCGAAGAGCCGCGCGGCTTCCCGGGTCAGCGCTTCCCGTCTCGTAGCCATTACACTCGATGCTAACGACCGTTCGGTAGGGGAGGCCACCATCGTGGACACGCGCACGCAGGAGTTCCTCGACTACGTCCAGTCCGGCGGGCAGGTCGAAACCGGAGACTGGATGCCGGACGAGTACCGCGCCCGGCTCGTCAAGTTCATCGAGATGCACGGCAACTCCGAGTTGATGGGCGTGCTTCCAGAGCGCGACTGGATCCTTCGCGCGCCCACGCTGCAGCGGAAGCTTGCGCTCACCGCGAAGATCCAGGACGAGGTCGGGCACGCGCAGCTCATCTACCGCTGTTCGGTCGAGGACCTCGGCAAGCCGCGCAGCGCTTGCCTCGACGACCTCGTTTCGGGCAAGGCGAAGTTCCACAACGTCTTCCACTACCCGACGAAGACGTGGGGCGACGTCGGCGTGATCGCGTGGCTCGTGGACGCCGCCGCAATCGTCTCGCAGAAGGCGCTCCTCAAGTGCTCGTATGCGCCATACGCGCGGATCATGAAGAAGATCTGCTGGGAGGAGTCGTTCCACATCCTCCACGGTCGCGACGTGATCCTCGCGATGGTGACCGGCACTGACGAGCAGTTCGGGCTCGTGCA